>JADJVL010000006.1 GCA_016710635.1 Holophagaceae bacterium
CTGGCCCCTTTCCCTGAGGTCTCCCATGCGCGCACCGGCCCCTGCCCTGCTCTCCGCCCTGCTTCCCACCCTCCTCATCGCCCAGGCGCCCACGAAGCCGGCGCCCAAAGCCCCGGCGGCCAAGAGCGCTCCCGCGGCCTCCCCGAAGGCGCTGCCCTTCCCCATCCACCAGAAGACTCTCGCCAATGGCCTGAAGGTCGCCGTGATCCCCACGGGCATGCCGAATCTCGTCAGCCTCCAGATCCCGGTGAGCACGGGCTCCCGGAACGAGGTCGAGCCCGGCAAGTCGGGCTTCGCCCACTTCTTCGAGCACATGATGTTCCGCGGCACGCCCACCGTGGACAAGGACCTCTGGAATGCCACCCTGCAGCGCACCGGCGCCTCCCAGAACGCCTACACCTCCGACGACCTGACCAACTACCACACCCTCTTCAGCAAGGACGACCTGGAGACCTGGATCAGGCTCGAAGCGGACCGTTTCCAGCACCTCGCCTATTCGGAAGAGGGCTTCAAGACCGAAAGCCGGGCCGTGCTGGGCGAGTACAACAAGAACAGCGCCAACCCCATCTCCAAGCTCTTCGAGGTGCAGCGCAACGCCGCCTTCACCACCCACACCTACAAGCACACCACCATGGGCTTCCTCAAGGACATCGAGGACATGCCCAACCAGTTCGCCTATTCCAAGCAGTTCTTCGCGCGCTGGTACAAGCCCGAGAACGTTTCGGTCATCGTCACCGGCGACGTGGACCCCGAGGCCACCTTCAAGCTCGTGGAGAAGTACTTCGGACCCTGGAAGCGGGGCGCCGCCAAGCCTCCGGCCATCCCCGTGGAACCCGAGCCCAAGGGACCCGTCACCGCCCACGTGCCCTGGGATTCCCCCACCCTGCCCTGGATGACCGTGGCCTTCCACGCGCCGACGAAGTACAGCGTCACCGACAATTCGGCCCTCGCCCTGGCCCTGGCCGGGGACCAGCTCTTCGGCTCCCAGAGCGAGCTCTACCAGCGCCTCGTGGTGAAGGAGCAGAAGGTCAACGCCCTCTTCGCCGGCGGCGGCGACAGCAAGGATCCCGAGCTCTTCACCATCGGCGCCCAGGTCAAGAAGGCTGAGGACATGGCCTACGTCCGCGACCTGATCCTCGACACCTGCGCCAAGGGCGTGGCCCTGCCCTTCTCCGCCGCCAGACTCGCGGATGCCAAGCAGGAGGGGCGGCTCACCTTCCAGCGGGCCCTGGACAGCACCAACGCGGTGGCGGGCCTGGTGGCGCGCCTGTCGAGCTTTGAGCGGGATCCCGAAGCCGTGAACAAGCTGGCGGCCCTGCGGGAGACGGTGAAGGTGGAGGACCTCGCCCGGGTGGCCAAGGCCACCTTCCGGGACAACGCGCGGGTCATCACCACCCTGGCCCACGGACCTCTGCCCGAGGCCTTGAACGGCGAGGTCACCGGCGTGCAGACCCGCGCCGCCAAGCTCGCCGAGCTGCCCCAGCTCCGCCTGCTGGAAGAGCCCAACCCGGCGTCGGCCCTGGTCAACCTCCGGGTGGCTTTCCGGGTGGGCTCCATCCACGATCCGGTCGGAAGGAAGGGCCTGGCCCAGCTCACCGCCAGCATGGTCGCCGACGCCGGCACCCGCTCGAAGAGCCTGACGGAGCTCACCAAGGCCTACGCCGCCACCGGCACCGGGCTCGGAGCCCTGGTAGACAAGGAGCGCACCAGCTTCATCCTCAACGCGCCGAAGGCGAAGGCCGCCGAGGCCGTGGACCTGGCCCTGGAGCAGCTGGTGGAGACCGGCTTCAAGGAAGAGGATTTCCGGCGCCTCAAGGCCCGCCAGCTCAATGCCCTGAAGGTGGGTCTGAAGGCCAACAACGACGAGGAGTTGGGCAAGCTGGCCCTGGAGGCCCGCATGTACGCCGGCGCCTACGCCTCCCCGGTGCTCGGCACCGAAAGCGGCCTCGAAGCCATCACCCTGGACGACGTGAAGGCCTTCGCCAAGGCCTACTACACCCGGCCGCGCCTGCTCGTCGGCCTGGGCGGCGGCTTTGACGCGGACCTCAAGGCCAAGGTCCTGCGGGGCCTGGCGCCCCTGGCGGACGGCGAATCTCCCAAGGTCATGGTGAGTGAAGCCGAGCATGTTTCCGACGGCTCCCATCTGTTCATCGTCACCAAGGAGACCCGGGCCACGGCGATCTCCATCGGCATCCCGCTGCGGGAGCGGAACGACCAGGGCGCGCCCATCGAAGCCAGGGTGAACCGCGCCCATCCCGATTTCGCCGCCCTCTGGGTGGCCACCAGCCACCTGGGCCAGCACCGGGACAGCACCGGCGTGCTCTACCAGCGCCTCCGGGAGCTGCGCGGGCTCAACTACGGCAACTACGCCTACCTGGAGGCCTTCCCTGGCGGCATGTTCCAGTTCCAGCCCGCCCCCGGCGTGGCCCGCTGGTTCAACCACTGGCAGATCTGGATCCGCCCCGTGGACCCGAAGCACGGCGCCTTCGCCCTGAAGGCGGCCCTCTTCGAGCTCGACAAGCTCGTCAGGAACGGCGTCACGGAAAAGGAGTTCGAAGCCTCCCGCACCTTCCTCGTGAAGTTCCTGGACCACCTCAACGACACCGGCGGGAAGAAGCTGGGCCACGACATGGACATGGCGGGCTACGGCCTGCCGGCGGACTACGCCGGAACCATGAAGGCCAAGCTGCGCGCCCTCACCGCGACGGACGTGAACCGCGCCATCCGGAAGTACCTCCGGACCACGAACCTGGACCTCGCCGTGATCACCAAGGACGCCGAGGCCTTCCAGAAGGATCTCTTCGCGGAAGCCAGCCCTCTGCCGAAGTACGATTCCCCCAAGCCCGACCTCAAGGCCGAGGACGAGGCCATCGCCAGGTTCCGGCTCGATGTGGATCCCAAGAACATCGCGACCCAGAAGCTGGAGGAGCTCTTCAAGTAAAGGCGCCTCCGGAGCCGGTCCGGCCTTCGCGCCGGACCGGCTCCAGGCCTTCAGGCCCGGCGTGGCGCCGCGGCGATGAGGGCGTCCAGCAGGTCCAGGTCCCCCGCGGTCTCCGCCAGCCGGATGACGGCGAGGTCCGGTTCCCAGCCGCCCTGGGGCGCGGCGCTGCCCAGTATTAGGGCGGCGTAGGGATCGCCCAGGGCCCGCGCCAACTGGACGTTGGCCCGGGCTTCCACCGCGTCGGGACAGCCCTCGGCCCGGGCGTTCCAGCGCCGCAGGGCATCCAGCCAGCCCGTCTGCACCCGGCCCTCCCCCGCCACGAGGACCCGCATCTTCTTGAGGTCCACTTCCGGCGCCTCGTCCATGAGATGGGCCTCCACCACCGGCAGCTCGAAGTAGAAGACCGAGCCGCGGCCCTCCTCGCTCTCCACCTGGAGGTGGCCGCCCATGAGCTCCACGAGCTGGCGCGTGATGGCGAGGCCCAGACCCGAGCCGCCGAACTTGCGGGTGGTGGAGGTGTCCGCCTGGGTGAATTTCTGGAAGAGCTTGGGGAGCACTTCCCGGGCGATGCCGATGCCCGAGTCCTCCACCCGGGCATAGAGCCGCCGCGCGCCGCCCCGCAGATCCAGGGCCAGGTCCACCAGCACGCCGCCCCGGGGGGTGAACTTGATGGCGTTGCCGGCGAGGTTCATGAGCACCTGCCGGAACCGCAGGGGATCCCCGGTCATCCGCTGGGGCAGCGCCGGATCGAGCCTCACCTCCAGGGTGAGCCCCTTCGCCTTCGCCTGGGGACCGAGGATCTCCAGGACCTCGCCGGCCACGGCGCCGGGGCTGAAGGGCACCGCCTCCAGGTCGAGCTGGCCGGCCTCGATCTTCGAAATGTCGAGGATGTCGTTGAGAAGTGAAAGGAGGCCCTGGGCGGCGGTGCCCACGGTGTCCGCCAGCTCCTTCTGGTCCTCGTCCAGCCTGGACTGCTGGAGGAGGTAGTTCATGCCGATGATGGCGTTCATGGGGGTGCGGATCTCGTGGCTCATGACCGCGAGGAATTCGCTCTTGGCCCGGGACGCGGCCTCCGCGGCCTCCTTGGCCTTCAGGAGCTCCGCTTCCGATTCCTTCCGCGCGGTGATGTCCCCGATGCTGCCGGCGATGCGCGTGGCCCGCTTCGCGGCATTCCAGGTGCCCTGTCCCCGGGAGCGGAACCAGCGGTAGCTGCCCTGGACGCTTCGCATGCGGTACTCGATGTCGAGACTCGCGAGGCCCTTCACGTGGGTGACGATGGCCGCCGTGACGCGCTCCAGGTCCGCGGGGTGGATCCACTTGGACCAGCCCGGCAGGTCCGGCGGGAACTCTTCCGGACTCATGCCCAGCATGGCCTTGAGGCGGTCGCTGAAGTAGACGACGCCGGTCTCCAGGTTGATGTCGTAGATGCCTTCGTTGGAGCCTTCCGCCACCAGGGCGTACCGGGCCTCGCTTTCCCGCAGGGCCTCCTCGGCCTGCTTCTGGCGGGTAAGGTCCCGGATGGAGGCCACCCGCATGGGCTTGCCGCGGTACATCACGGTCTTGCCCCGGATCTCCGCCGGATAGCGGCCGCCGTCCTTGCGCACCGCGGTGACCTCGTAGGGTTCCTCGGTGCCGGAGCGGATCATCTCCACGATCTTGGGATGGTCCTCCGGCACCGCGAAGGCCAGGGCCGGCATGCCGATGAGCTCCTCCCAGGGGCCGCCCCACATGCGCGCCAGGGTGCGGTTGGCGTCCACGATGATGCCGTTCTCGTTCACCAGGACGGCGTCGGAGGTGCCTTCGCTGAGGGCCCGGAAGCGGTCCTCGCCCTCCATCAGCTCCCGTTCGTGGCGTTGCTGTTCCGTGAGATCGCTCATGACCGTCAGCGTCGCCGGGCGCCCCTGGAAGGTGATCAGCCGGGAGGAGATCGCGATGGGGCGCAGCCCGGTGTGGGTCCGCATGTTGATGAGATGGCCGTCGATGAAGCCCTTCGAGAGGAGCGCCTCCATGATGTGGGCGCGGTCCTCGTCCCGCTCGTAGAAGTCCAGGGACTTCGCCCCGATGAGCTGCTCCCTAGGGACGCCGAACATGGCGGCGAGCTGCTCGTTGGCGAAGAGGATCTCCGACACGGTGTAGTCGATGATGACCAGGGGCACCGCCATGGTCTCCGCCACCACCCGGAAGCGGTCCTCGATCTCTCCGGCGTCCCGGCGGGCGAGGTTGCGTTCCGCCAGGACCGCGCAGAGCAGCAGGGAGGTCAGCGCGAGCATGTCCAGAAAGGTGCGGAGCAGCACCATCGAGGGGCTGTCCCCGCCCACCACCAGGGGACCGAGGCGCTGGATGGTGGCGGGGATCGCGAAGGCGGCCACGAGGGTGACCGACAGGATGCCTCCCCGCTGGCCGAAGCGCAGGCCCGCCCAGAGCACGATGGGAAAGACCAGGAAGGGCATCGGGATCCGGCTGCCGGGGAAGCCGAGACCGTGTCCGAAGACGGTCCAGCTGAGCGCCGCGAGGATCCCCGCGAGGGCGGTGGCCTCCAGCACTTTCACGGGGCGGATCCGCGGCCAGGGGCGCGTCAGGATGAGCAGGAGCGGCGTGACCAGAAGGGTGCTGGTGAACTCCCCCAGCCACCAGCGGCCGAAGAAGGGCCAGAAGGCGGCGCTGGGCAGGAGGCCCGAGGCGAGGATGCAGGAGGGCCCGATGAGGGCGCCCACGGTGGTGGCGAGGATGCCCCCCGCGCCGACGAGGACGAGGACATCCCGCACACGCGCCATCTCCGCGCGGAAGTCCAGGCGCTCCAGCAGCCAGGCGCCGAGGATCGCGCCGACGGTGTTGGCGGCGGCCACGCCGGCGCCCACGGGAATCTGGTGGGGTGTCTGGGGATTGAAGTAGAGGAAGGTGACCAGGCCTCCAAGGAAGACGCCGGGCCAAAGCCGCCGGCCGCCGAGGATGAGGGCCGCCAGGGCCAGCCCCTTCGGGATCCAGAAGGCCGTGTCGCGGCTCCCCGGAAAGGCCATGGTGTAGCTCAGCTTCGCCGCGAACGGATAGATCGCCGCCAGGAGCAGGATCCAGAGGGTGGTCTTGGCGAGGCCTGGCTTCATAGAGGGATGTGGCATGTTAGCCGCTCGGCCCCGCCAGCGCCTCGCGGAAGGCGGCGGAGATCTCGACGGGCGCGCCGAGGCGCTTGAAGCTGGCCTGCAGTCGCGCGGCGTAGCGGTCCAGCAGGCCCGGACCGGCGGCGCCAAAGGCAGCGCGATCCCAGTCGAGGCAGCGCAGCAGGCCGTCCTCCCCGAGGTGCACGTTGGTGGCGTTGAGGTCCGGTGCCCACAGGCCCCAGTCCGCCAGGGCCCGGAGCCCGCGGGCCAGGGCGGCGAGGGTGGCGGCCTCGGACCGCCAGGTCCGCGGCCAGGGCGACCCCGGCGCGAACCGCGTCAGGAACAGGCCTTCGAAACCCGCCGTGCGCCGCCGGTAGGCGCAACCCAGGGGCTCCACCGTGGGGAAGCCCCGTTCCCAGAGCGCGCGATGCACCGCCAGTTCCGCCTCGAAGCGGCGGGGGGTCGCGTAGAGCTTCGGATTGACCTTCCGCAGCAGTCCGCCCCTGCGGTAGGGCCGCAGCACGAGCTCCCCCGCCCGGAGGATCCCTCCGCGGCCGAAGGCCCCGTCCAGGGGCTGCGCCGCCGCGGGAATGAGCAGGTCCGTCGCGGCCCGCAGGGTCCAGCCGCCTCCCAACCCGGGCATGTCCACATCGTGGGGAGGGTGCAGGGGCGATAGCGCCATGCGAGGCTCATAGGGCCAGGAAGGCGGGAGGTCCGGGATGGTGTGGTGGCGCATGGCGGTGGCGTTCCTGCTTAGCTTGGCCTGCCTCGCGGCGGACCGCAAAGGCGGGCAGCGGCGGGACTTCCCCTCCGCCCTGATGAAGCGGCCGGTGCCCATCGCCGTGCACCTCCCATCGGCGGCGGCGCAGCGGGCCTGGCTCGAGCGGCACGGCCCTGGCCCCTTCCAGATCGTGCTGTTCCTGCCCGGGGCCTACGACGGCCCGGAAGACCTGTTCCGCCAGGGCATCTTCGAGGACCTGGCCCGGCGGGAGGACGCGGGAGCCCTCCGGCCCGCCCTGTGGGTCGCCGTCACCCACTTCAAGTCCTGGTACGCGGACCGCGCCGACGGCACCTTTCCTTTTGATCGCTTCCTCCGCGAGGAGTTGCTGCCCGCCCTGGAACGGGACCACCCGGGCTTCGGCGGGACCCCCGGCGCGAGGTCGGTGGCAGGCCTGAGCATGGGCGGTTTCGGCGCCCTGAACCTGGCCGGCCGCACCGGCCTCTTTTCCCGCTGCGCGGCCCTCAGTCCTGCGCTCGTGGAACCGCCCTTCCACAACCTCGGCTTCCTGCTGCGGCGAAGCCTGAAAGGGACCTTCGGCAGGGATGCGGAAACCTTTGCGTCATGGAACCCGTGGCTGCATGTGGGAGGCGAAACGGAACTCTACCTCGGCTGCGGCAAGGAGGACAAGTACGGCCTCGCCGAACCCACCCTTCGCTTCGTGGAGAAGGCGCAAAAGCCCGGCCGAAAGGTCTTCTCCTCCTTCCGGGACGGCGGGCACGACTGGGCGTACTGGACTCCGGAATTCAAGCGCCTCGCACCCTGGCTGGCGGGCCAGGATGTCCCCGCGTTGTGATGCACCCCAAACGCAGCATTCCGCAAAGCCGCTGAGCCTCTTGAACTTTTCCGGCGCCGCCGCCGCGCTCTCCGCAAGGCCTGCGGAAAACTCCCCGAATGCCTTGCGGATCAAGGCGTGGCGCCCGCCTTCGCGCCGCAAGTCCTTTGCCTGAGACCCTCGCTGCGCCTCGCGTATCCTGATCCAGTGCCGACCGAGGAACCCATCCGACCCCAGCTTCTCCAGCAATGGGACGAGGCCCTCGCCGCACCGCCGGATCAGATGTTGGAACACCTGATTCGCGACCTCGAGAAGGAGTGCCTGATCGAGGAGGCCTGGGCGCGCTTCCGCCGCTCCTCCCGCTTTTCGCAGGCGCCTTGGGCCCCATGGCGGAAGCGCCTGGAAGTGCGCGCGGGGATCGCCAAGGCGCGCCGCCAGCAGCGGGAGCAGCTGGATTCGGACCGCTGCCTCCTGCGGGTCCGCTATGCCCGCGTCGCCGCCCTCAAGGATCTGCATCCCGGCGCTTTCCACGCCCTGCTCCTCGAAGTCCTGTCGGCGGCGGGCCTGGACATCGCCCAAAGCCTGGAGAAATCCCCCCGGCCCCTGGTCGCCCTCGGCCATCCCCTGCCCCTCGGCGCCGAGGGGCTCGGCGAGTGGGCGGACGCCACGCTGAACCGGCCGCCGGGAGAGGCGTGGCTGGCCGCCGCGAACGCCGCCGCGCCCCCGGGCCTGACCCTGCTGGAAGGCACCGTGCTGCCGCCCTACGCCCTCTCGGCCCTGGAGCTCTCCACGGCTTCGGAATGGTACTGGCCCGTGCCGGATTCCCTACGGGGCAGCTTCGAACCCCGGGTCTCCGCCTTCCTCCAGGCGTCCTCCTTCGAGATCGAGAAGAGCGGCAAAGTGGGCGGCCAGAAGACGGTGAAGCGCATCGAGGTGCGCGGCCTCGTGGCGGCCATGGCCTGGGAGCCCGGCGGGCTGGCCTTCACCACCCGGATCGCCCACGGCGAGGCCCTCAATCCCGCAAGGCTGCTGGCGGGCGTCCTCGGCCTCGAGGCCGCCGCCATCGAAGGCCTGCAACGGCGCGGCGTGGCGCTCGCCCCGGACCCCAGGCTGAAGCAGCAGGACCGCTTCGCCCCCAAGCTCAAGAACATCTTCGAGGACGCGGTGCTCCTGGGGGCCGGCGGGAACATCACGCTGGTGGACGAGGATGACGACGAGCCCCTGGTACTGGGGGACGAGTTGCTGGGGGACCGGGACTAGACTTCCCGGTTCTGGCGGCGCATCGTCTTGGCACCTTCCAGGAGCGCCCATGCTCACCCTGCTTCCCCTCGCCCTGCTCCAACCCCGGGACGCCGAGGCCGCCGCCGCGGCCGGCATGCTGGCGGGCTTCGCCTGCGTGTACATCGTGATCGTGGTGGCCATCACGGCCTTCTTCATCTTCTGTCTCTGGCGAATCTTCTCGAAGGCGGGCTATCCCGGCGCGATGTCCCTCATCGCCCTGCTGCCGGGCCTGGGGCCGCTGATCTGCCTGTGCATCCTCGCCTTCGGCACCTGGCCCATCCACCGCGATCGCTAAGGGTTCCGTCCCTTCTGACAATCAGGCGCTGGCCTCCTTCGAGATGCTCAGCAGCAGGCCCAGGCAGATGAGGCTGGCGATGAGGCTCGTGGGTCCGTAGCTGATGAAGGGGAGCGGGATGCCCTTGTTGGGCGCGATGCTCAGCACGACGCTCATGTTCATCAGGGCCTGGAGGACCAGCAGCAGGGTGAAGCCCATGGCGCAGAGGCGCAGGAAGGGCTCCCGCACCCGCCGGGCGATGCGGTAGCCCCGCCAGAAGACCAGGCAGAACAGGCTCAGGATGATCACCGTTCCGAGGAGGCCGGTCTCTTCGGCGATGACCGCGAAGATGAAATCGTTGTGGGCTTCCGGCAGGAAGAACAGCTTCTGCCGCCCCGCGCCCATGCCGACCCCCGTCAGGCCGCCGTTCCCCACCGCCACCAGGCTCTGCAGGGCCTGGTGGCCCTTGCCCAGGGGATCGGCCTCGGGATTCAGGAAGCTGAGGAAGCGGGCCATGCGGTAGGGGCTGGCGGCGATGGCGAGGCCGCCTCCGATCGCGAGGATGGCCCCCAGTCCGGTGAGCACCCACTTGTGCAGGCCACCGAGGTAGATCACCAGAAAGATCACGATGGCGGTGAGGGCCGTGGTGCCGAAGTCGGGCTCCAGCAGGATGAGCCCGAGGGGCAGGGCCAGCAGCAGCAGCAGCAGCAGCAGCTTGGGGAGGGATTCCTCGAAGCGGGCCCAGGTCTCCTGGTGGCGCACCATCCACCAGGCGGCGAGGAGCACGGCGAAGGGCTTGAAGAGCTCGGAGGGCTGCAGGCTGATGAAGCCCGCCCGGATCCACCGGTGGGCGTTGTTCACCTTCGCGAAGCCGAAGACCGACATCAGGAGGATCACCAGGGCCACGTAGCCGAGCTGCAGGATGCGGGGATTCTCCTTGAGGACGTTCAGGTCCACCTGGCTGAGGGCCAGCACCAGGGCGATGCCGATGCCGCCCCCGATGAGCTGGCGGACCAGGAAGGCCGTGGCGGTGCTGGCCCCCTGGGAAGCCTTCACCGCCGAGGCCGAATAGATCCAGACCATGCCCACCGCCATGAGCAGCACGGCGAAGAAGAGCAGCAGGCGGTCGATGGGGCGGCGGACGTCCATGTCGGGGTTCGGTTCCAGGGTTCGGGAGCTTCGTTTGCCTAGCCTACCGCCTTCGGCCTGGCGGCTTCAGGCCTTCACAGCACCAGCCGTTCCTGGTACTCGCCGAACACCTCCCGCAGGGCGTCGCAGATCTCGCCCAGGGTCGCGCCGGTCTTCACGGCGTCCAGGATGGGGGGCATGAGGTTGCCCACACCCCGGGCGCAGGTCCCAAGGCGCTCCAGCGCGGCCCGGGCGGCGCCGTTGTCCCGGGCGGCGCGGACCTCGGCGATCTGCTGGCGGCGCACGGCGCCGAGGGCCTCGTCCACCCGGAGCAGGTCCGGCTTCACCTCGTTCTCCACCGTGAAGCGGTTCACCCCCACCACGATCTGGTCGCCCTTCTGCACCGCCATCTGGTGGGCGTAGGCGGCGTTCTGGATTTCCCGCTGGGGGAAGCCCTTCTCGATGGCGGGGACCATGCCTCCCAACTCGTCCACCTTGGCGATCAGGGCCGCGGCGCGCTTCTCCAGCTCGTCGGTGAGGCTCTCCACGTAGTAGCTGCCGGCGAGGGGGTCCACCACGTCGGCGATGCAGGATTCGTGGGCGAGGATCTGCTGGGTGCGGAGCGCGATGCGGGCCGAGGTCTCCGTGGGCAGCGCCAGGGCCTCGTCCCGGGAATTGGTGTGGAGGCTCTGGGTGCCGCCGCACACCGCCGCCATGGCCTGCACGGTGGTGCGCACGATGTTGTTGTCGGGCTGCTGGGCCGTGAGGGTGCTGCCGGCGGTCTGCGTGTGGAAGCGCAGCATCTGGCTCTTGGGGTCCGTGGCGCCGAAGCGGTCCTTCATGATGCGGGCCCAGAGGCGCCGCGCCGCGCGGAACTTGGCGGCCTCCTCGAAGAACTGGTTGTGGCTGTTGAAGAAGAAGGAGAGGCGGGGCGCGAAGGCTGCCAGCTTGAGCCCCGCGTCCAGGGCCGCCTGTACGTAGGCGATGCCATCCGCCAGGGTGAAGGCGATCTCCTGGGCGGCGGTACAGCCCGCCTCGCGGATGTGGTAGCCCGAGATCGAGATGGTGTTCCAGTTGGGCACGCGGTCCGCGCAGAAGGCGAAGGTGTCCGTGATGAGGCGCAGGCTCGGCCGGGGCGGGAAGATGTAGGTGCCCCGGGCCATGTACTCCTTGAGGATGTCATTCTGGATGGTCCCGCCCACCTTGTCCCAGGAGACGCCCTGCTCTTCCGCCACCGCCAGGTAGAGGGCCAGGAGCACCGCCGCCGGGGCGTTGATGGTCATGCTCGTCGTCACCGAATCCAATGGAATGTCGGCGAACAGGGTTCTCATGTCCTGGATGCTGGCGATGCTCACGCCCACTTTGCCCACCTCCCCCAGGGCCATGGGGTGGTCCGGGTCCAGGCCGATCTGCGTGGGCAGGTCGAAGGCGACGCTCAGGCCCGTCGTCCCCTGCGCCAGCAGGTACCGGTAGCGGGCGTTGCTCGCTTCGGCGGTGGCGAAGCCCGCGTACTGGCGCATGGTCCACAGCCGGCCCCGGTAGCCCGTGGGCTGCACGTGGCGGGTGAAGGGAAAGCTGCCGGGGGCGCCCAGGTCCCGCAACGGCTCGTGGTCCTCCAGGTCCGCGGGCGTGTAGCTGTTCTTGAGGGGAATGCCCGAGGAGGTCGCGAAGGCGGGCTGGCGCAGGCGCGAAGGATCCTCCTTCACGCTGAGCTGGGCGCGGACCTGTTCGAGAAAGTCGGGTGCGTACATGGGTCACCGGCGGCAAAGCTCCAGTCTATCGCCCGCGCCCTCGCGCTAGGATTGAATAAACCCGAGGATCCCGAATGCTCCTGCCGCTGTCCCAGCCGCCCGCCCTCCACCAGGCGCCCTCCGCGCTCCTGATCACCGGAGCCGCGGTCTGGCAGGACGACGGCCGCCGCGGAACCGTGGAGAACGGGTGGGCGGTGCTGGTGCAGGGCGGTCGCGTCGCCGCCGTGGGACCGGAGGTTCCGCTCCGGCGAAGCCATCCGAAGGCCCAGGAGGTCCACCTCAAGGGCGGCACCCTCCTCCCCGGGCTCATCGAGGGCCACGCCCACGTCCAGGGCCTCGGCGCCCTGCGGCACAAGACCGATCTCACGAACGCCGGCAGCCTCTCCGACGCCCTGCGGAAGGTCCGCCGCTGGATGGGGGCGAACCCCGATGGCTGGGTCATCGGCCGGGGCTGGGACCAGAACCGCTGGCCCTCCCGCGCCTTTCCCACCGCGGCGGACCTCGACAATGTGACCGGCGACCGGCCGGCGGTCCTGACGCGGGTCGATGGCCATGCCGTGTGGGTCAACGCCGCGGCGCTGCGCCTGGCGGGCATCACCCGGGACACCCGGGACCCCGCCGGCGGCCGGATCCTGCGGGACGCCGACGGCGAGCCCACGGGCATCCTCGTCGACACCGCCACCACGCTGGTGGAGAAGCTCATCCCCGCGCCGTCCCGCGCCGAGGTGGAGGCAAGGCTCCTCGAAGGCCTCGAGGAACTCAAGGCCTACGGCTTCACCGCCGTGGCGGACATGGGCATCGAGGCCCCGGCCCTGGCGGCCTACCGCTCCCTCGATGCGCGGAACGCCCTGCCCATCAGGGTCTTCGCCTACCTCAGCCACGACCGCGCCCTCATGCTGAAGGAGCTGACGCAGCGCGGCTCCCGGGAGAGCTTCTTCCGCATCCAGGGGGTGAAGTTCTACCTCGACGGCGCCCTGGGCAGCCGCGGCGCCCGGCTCCTGGAGCCCTACGCCGACGCCCCGGAGACCGCGGGCCTGTGGGTCACCGACCCCGCCAAGGTGGAGGCCGACGTGGCCGTCACGCTGGCCAGCGGCTTCCAGCCGGCCATCCACGCCATCGGCGACGCCGCCAACCGCACCGCCCTCGACCTCCTGGAGCGGACCCGGCGCAAGGCTCCCAGGAACGGACCCATGCCACGCATCGAGCACGCCCAGATCGTCACCGACAAGGACGCGGCGCGCTTCGGCCCCCTGGGGGTGGTGGCCTCCGTCCAGCCGGTGCACTGCACCTCGGACCACGCCTGGACGCCCGCCCGCCTCGGCCCCGCCCGCACCCGGGAAGCCTATCCCTGGCGGCGCTTCCTGCAGGGCGGCGCCACCCTGGCCTTCGGCAGCGACGCCCCGGTGGAGGACGCGAATCCCTATGTGGCCCTTGCCGCCGCGGAGACCCGGGAGGATCCCGCCGGCGAGCCGGAAGGCGGCTTCCTGCCGGATCAGAAGCTCGCCAGGGTG
Source organism: Holophagaceae bacterium (assembly GCA_016710635.1). GTDB lineage: Bacteria > Acidobacteriota > Holophagae > Holophagales > Holophagaceae > JADJVL01. The sequence goes on from JADJVL010000006.1 coordinate 13,535, forward strand.
GAAGCCCTCCGGGCCTATACCGCCGGCAATGCGAAGGCCCTGCAGCGGAGCGCCCTGGGCGCCATCCGGCCCGGCGCCGCCGCGGACCTGCTCTGGGTGGAGGCGCCGATCCTGACCCTGGCGCCGGAGGCCCTGCGCAAGCTGAGGCCGGCCCGTCTCTGGGTGAACGGCCGCGAAGTCGAACCCGGACGGCGCTAGCCCGACCGCGCGGGCACCAGCCCTCCGAAGCGCACGCGCAGATGGGGCGCCGCCGCCATGGCCGCTTCCAGCTCTCCGCGGGCGCGGGCGTCCTGCCCGTCGAGAACGCCCAGGGCGCCCCGCAGCGCCCGGGCCTGGAGCAGGCCTGGGGCGGCGGCGAGGACCCGGCCACAGGCGGCGGAGCCTTCCAGGACCACGGCCGTGGCGCGCCCGCCCCGGGCCCGGCGCCACACGCCTTCCGCAAGGCAGAGCTCCGCGAGGGCCAGGTCCGTGGCGCCCAGCTTCGGATGGAGCCGGCGGGCCGCCGCCAGCCGCTGCCGGGCGAGGCGGAAGGCGGGCGCGGGATCGCCGCCCCGGGCCGCGGCCTGGGTGGCGGCCTCCACTTCCACGAGGGCGGCCTCCACGAGGTTCTGAGCCGTCCGGCCCGGCATCTCTGTGAGGACTTCAGCCTCCCGCCGCGCTGCATGGAGTGCTGGCAGCGCCTCAAGGCCCGCCACCCGGGCGGACCTCGCGGCGAGGCCCAGCACCCGCACCTTGACGGCCCTCGCCTCCGCGTCCTCGGGATCCTGCTCGCAGCGCCGCGAGATGCGGGCGAGGGCCTCGGTGAGGCCGGGATCCGGGCGGCCCTCCTCCAGTTCCCAGAGGGCGCGGTCCGCCTGCAGGGTGGCGAGGTTCTGCAGGGTGTAGGCCTCGGCGGGATCGGAGCGCAGCACTTCCTCGAAGATCCGGATGGCGTCGGCGAGGGCCGGCCTGGGATCGCCGCCCCGCGCCCGCACGGCTTCGGCGCGGATGGAGTGGAGCCACGCCACGTAGCGCAGGCCGGAGGGCCGCGGCGTCCCCAGGGCCAGGGCCTTGTCCATGCTGGCCAGTCCCTCCTGGAGGTCGGGCTCGGCGGCTTCGCCGCGGTGCAGCTTCTGCTCCGCCAGCGTGCCGTAGACCGAGGCGCGGGTCCGCCAGGCGTTCATGTTCGCCGGCTCCACTGCCGAGGCGCGGTCCGCCGCCCGGCGCGCCGCCTCGATGCGCTCCGCCGCCCCGCCGCGCCCCAGACGCTCGGACTCCTGGGCGTGGAGGTAGAGGAAGCGCGCCTCCTGCTGCAGCAGCTCCCCGGCATCGGGGTTGATCCGAAGGCCGGCCTCCACCGCCTGCAGGCCGCGATCCAGGGACAGGAACTGGTCGAAGGGCGAGCGCACCGACTGGGCCTTGGCGATGTTCCACCAGCGGGAGGCTTCCAGGTAGTAGAGCCGCGTGTCGCTCGGCGCGAGGCGGAGCGCCTCCCGGATGGGGCTTTCCCCGGAGGTCTGAACCCGGTCCCCCGCCTCCGGCGAGAGCGATCCCATGCCCGCGACGGCGATGAAGCCCTGCAGCTGCACCGCCTCCACCATCCAGGGCGCCGTGGCCAGGGCCTCTTTCGTCTTCGCGAGGCCGCGGGCGGGCCGGTCTTCGCAGTAGGCCAGCAGCGCCTCCACGTAGGCGGTGACCGCAGGATTTTCCGAACTGCCCCGCCGCAGGTGCTCCGCCGCCGGGACCCCCAGCTCCCTGGCCAGCTGGGCCTCCTGCTGGCGGCGGGTGGCCTCGTCCACCACGAAGCCCACGCCGAAGCGTTTCTGCATGTACAGGCTGGCGAGGGTCCGGCCGAGGTCCAGCTCCAGTTCCGGGGTCCGGTGGCCCAGGGCGTAGGCCTTGTCCAGCTCGGCCCGGGCCTCTTCCCAGCGGCCGAGGGCGTAGTAGCCCCGGCCCAGGGCATGGTGCCCGGGCCCCAGGGCCGGCCTGCCGCCGGCGCCGATGCGCTCCTGGAGCCGCAGGAGCCGTCCCTGGATCACAGCCAGCTCGGGCCGCACGTCATGGGCCGGCTGCATGCGCATGTAGCGCACCAGGGCCTCGATGCGCTCCACCTCCAGGCTGAACTCCTGGACGAAGCGGGCCGTCGCCTTCAGGCGCCGGGCCTGGGCGGCGAGGAGCCCTCCCGTCAGCGCCACCGCCGCCAGGCCGAGCCCTGCCGCCAGGGCGAGGGACCGGTGCCGCCGCGCCCATTTCCGGACGCGGTAGGCCACCGTGCCCTTGCGGGCCTCCACCGGCTCGCCGTCCAGGAAGCGCTGGAGGTCCTCGGCGAAAGCGAGGGCGCTGGCATAGCGGTGGGCGGGGCTTCGCGCCATGGCCTTCGCGAGCACGGCCTCCAGGTCCCGGGAGAGGTCCGGCGCCACCGTCCGCAGAGGCCGTGGGGACTCCCCGGAGATCTGCTCGAGGAGCTCGGTCTGGCTCGTGCCCCGGAAGGGCCACTTCCCGGAGACCGCGACATACAGGGTCACGCCCAGGGAATAGATGTCGCTGCGGCGGTCCAGCGCGGCGCCCTTCCCGGCCACCTGTTCTGGGCTCGCGTAGGGCGGCGTGCCCATCGCCAGGTCCTCGTCGGCGGCGCCTTCGAGGCGGCCAGCGCCGAAATCCGCCACGAAGGCGTGGGGGCGGCCGCCCTCCCGGCGCTCCAGCAGGATGTTGCCAGGCTTCAGATCGAGGTGCAGCAGCCCCAGGCGGTGGGCGGCGTGGATGCCTTCCGCCACGTCCCGGACGATGGCCACCTTGTCCGGGACATCCAGGGCGCCCAGGGCGTGGTGGAAGGTCTCGCCGCCCACCAGCTGCATGCTGATGTAGGGGATGCCTTCCACTTCCGCCACCTCGTAGACCCGGCAGATGTGCGGATGCTCCACCTGCGCCTGGGCCCGGGCCTCCCGGAGGATGTGGTCCTGCCGGGCGCGGATCCCCTCCTTGAGGAACTTGAGGGCGACCCAGCGCTGCAGGCTCGGATCGAAGGCCTTGTAGATGCGGCCCGAGCCGCCGGCGGCGAGGAACTCGAGAAACTGGTAGCGCTCCCAGGCCAGGGTCTCCACCGGGTGGAAGGAAGCGGCGCCCTGCCGGTCCCCGGTATCGGCCAGCATGGTCCAGGCATCCGGCAGGGCCGTGGGGGGCACGGGCTCCTGGAAGCCCTCCCGCCCGACCTCCCAGGCCAGGGCCTCGGCGAGTTCCCGGGACAGGGCGCCGCGGTCGAGGAGGGCCTGGATCCTGGGACCGAAGGCGAAGGGTCCGTTCCCGGCCACCGGCCGCACGGCTTCCGGGGACTCCGGCAGGAGTCCCCTGGACCAGGCGAGGTTCAGGATCCTCGCTTCCAGCTCGGCGGGCGTCATCAGGGTGTCCCCGAGGATACCCGCCGCCGGGATCAGGCGATGGACTGGGCCAGGGCGTCCCGCATCACGTCGCTCACCAGGGCGTAGGCGGCGGCCCAGGCCTCGCGGACCTCCGGGGTGAAGGCGGTCCCGAGCCCCTGCTTCAAAGTCCACAGGAGCGCCTCCCCCACGGTGTCGAAGTCCTCGTCCCGGACGCCGTAGCGCCGGTGCATGCGGCCCAGGTCCTGGAGGGCGGGCAGCAGGCGCTCGGGGCTGTCCAGGCCCGACACCGTGAAGTGGAGCGACTGCATGAGCTTCCGGCGCTGCTCCCGCAGGTCCTCGGGAAAGAGCTGGCGCAGGGTGGGATCGAGCTTGAAGAGCTTGTCGTAGAAGATCGCGGCGGCGGCGTCCTGGATGGGTTGGACGTCCTTCCAGGTCGCCTGGACGAGTTCGCGCTGGCGGGTGCTGAGCATGGTGTGCCTCGAGGGTTTTAGAAAGGCCGGTTGCGGGGGAAGGCGGGATTCAGTCAAGGGCGACGGCCTCGATGCGGTCGAGGCGGATGAGGACGCGGGCGTGATCGGGCTTGCGGACTTCCACGGAAGCCTCCAGGACCTTCACCGCGATTCCAGACACCGCCTGGCCCCGCACCCGGATGGTCAGGGACCGCTTCTCCCGAAGGCTCTGTTCGAGGAGGCTCCGAAAGGTCGCCGGCTCGGCGGTGGCGGAAGCGGCGCGGACGGCCGGGGTGGCCAGCAGCAGGGCAAGGACGAGGGCGGCGCGTTGCATGGGGTTCTCCGCGCGGAAGGGGCATTCCCGCCCTCCCAGGATCCCTTCCCGCTGGTTTATCCCAAGGGCCGGTTATAGAATTCCGGGTTAGACCACTTCCCCAGCCCATCCGAACCGTTCCCTCCCCCGGATCCCGCCATGCGATTGCGCGACCTTGCCCTGAGCCTGGATGCGAGCCTCAAGGAACCCCTGGTCCTGCAGATCACCCGCACCATCGCCACCGCCATCCGGAATGGCCGCCTCAAGCCCGGCATGGCCCTGCCCGGTTCCCGCCAGCTCGCCGAGGAACTGGGCGTGCACCGCAACACGGTCATCGCCGCCCTCAAGGAGCTGGAGGCGGAAGGCTGGATCGAAAGCCGGCAGGGGAGCGGGACCTACGTGTCGGACCGGCTGCCGGACCTCACGCCCTACCGCTGGGGCAAGGTCCGCAAGTCCGCGGCCCCCGCCCATCAGGCCGGTTTCGACCTGCCCACGGACATGAATCCCATCACCGCACCGGTGGTGGCGGTCATGAACATGGTCGAAGGACTTCCCGACGTGCGGCAGGCGCCCACGGAGGCGATGGCCAAGGCCTACCAGCGTGCCATCCGCCTCCACGGCGACGAGCTGCTCCAGTACGGCGAGCCCAAGGGCAACCTCACCTTCCGCCGCACCCTCGCCGGGATGCTGTCCGAACGGCGCGGCCTGCTGGTGGATCCGGAGCAGATCCTGGTGACCCGCGGCAGCCGCATGGGCCTGGACCTCGTCATCAACGCCCTGTTCCAGAAGGGCGGCGTGGTGGCCGTGGAGGATCCGGGCAACCGGGCCGCCTGGGAAACGATCCAGCAGAGCGCTGGCGCCACCTTGCGGGCCGTGCCCGTGGACGGAGAAGGCCTGGACACGGACGCCCTGGAAGCCCTGCTCAAGAAGGAGAAGGTGGGACTGCTCTACCTCACGCCCCACCACCAGTACCCGACCACCGTGACCCTCAGCCCCGCCCGGCGCATGAAGCTGCTGGAGCTGGCCCAGCGCCACCGCATGGCCATCCTCGAGGATGACTACGACTACGAGTACCACTACGACAGCCGGCCCCAGCTGCCCCTGGCCAGCGGCGATCCCACCGGCCAGGTCATCTACATGAGCTCCATGTCCAAGCTCATCGCGCCGGGCGTCCGCCTGGGCTTTCTCGTGGCCTCCAAGGATCTGGTGGACCGCCTCGCCCGGGTTCGGCTCCGCATGGACTGGCAGGGAGACCGGGTCCTGGAATGGTCCGTGGCGGAACTGATCCGGGACGGGGACCTGGCCCGGCACATCCGGAAGGTGCGCAAGCTCTACGAGGACCGCCGGGATTTCCTCGTCCAGCGCCTGAAGGAGGAAATGGGGGACCGCCTCCGCTTCGAGGTGCCGAAGGGTGGTCTGGCGCTCTGGGTGCACGGCGGGAAGGGCTTCGACCTGGAGGGCTGGATCCGCGAGTGCCGGGTCCGGGGCCTGTTCATCCACCCGGGCCGCCACTTTTCGTTTGGCGGGACCGACCTGCCCATGACCCGCATCGGCTTCGCGGACTTCGACGAGGCGCAGCTCGACGACGCCGCCCGGCGCATGAATGCCGCACTGGTCCAGCTGGAAGCTTGAAAACCGGACCTGTGGCGGACCCCGCCGCCCCGTAGACCCTGGAACCGCCCCGCCCCGGAGGTTCCACCCATGCACTCGCCCCTGCTCCGCACGCTGCAACGCCAGCGCCTCGAGCTCCTCGACGACCTGGACCGGGTCCGCGGCTTCGTGGACGCCGGCACCGGCCAGGCCTTTCCGGAACTGCGCCGCTTCCGCATCACCCTGATGGAGCATCTCGCCATGGAGGACGCCACCGTCTACCCGGCCCTGAACCGCGCCACCCGGGTCCGCCCAGACCTGGCGCGGCTTCTGGGGAACCATCTCCAGGACGTGGCCGCCCTGCAGGGCGCCGCCTGCGGCTTCTTCGAACGCTGCGCCCGGGAACAGGGCGTGGACGAACAGCTCAAGCGGGAGTTCGCCCAGCTGGCCAAGGCCATCCACCTCCGCATCGACCGGGAGGAGCGCCTCATCCGCCTCGTCTTCCAGTCCCTCCGCCCCGAGGACGACACGCTGCACTAGGGGTTCCGCCGCCGGCGATGAGGCCGAGCTTCCGCGCCCGGCTCAGGGCCTTCACCACCCGCTCCCGGCGCAGGGCTTCGCCCTTCGTCCCGCAGGCCTCCCGGTAGACCAGCTCCAGGGGCCCCCGGCCGCGGGTGTACTTGGCCCCACGGCCGGCCTGGTGGGCCTGGAAGCGGGCCTCGACATCGAGGGCGATGCCGCAGTACAGGGTGCCGTCGCCGCAGCGCAGGAGGTAGAGGTGCCAGGCCATGGGCTCGAACATACCGTTCGTCAGGCCCGGACGGGCGCTCGGACTGGTCCAGGGGAAAAACCCCGAACTGGTCCAATGGGGGCGGATTCCCTACGGGAGGATGGTTGAAATCCCTCAAGGAGCCTCCAATGATCCGCCCCTCCCTTCTGGCCCTCGGCCTTCTGGCCGGCAGCGCCGCCGCCTCCCTTCAGGCCCAGACCCACCTCGGCGTCTCCGCCAAGGACATGACCACCATCCAGGTGAACCTCGTCGACGACGGCACCGGCACCCTCACCAAGCTCTGGACGGAGAAGCGCTTCGGCACCGCCACCACGGTGACCGCCGAAACCTACACCCCGAGCAAGAAGGAGACCCTCGTCATCACCGACGCGGAATTCACGGTCTACTGTTCCGCGGCCTCCCCTTCCGCGCCCCTCTTCAGCCCCATCATCAACGACGCCGCCGGCGCGGGCTGGCTCTATCCCACCCGCTTCCGCCCCACCCTGACCACCCCCGGCCGCGAGCAGATCCACGTGAGCTTCACCGCCGGCACCGTGCTGCCTCCGGCCTTCCAGTTCGAATTCCCCGCCATGCAGATCGGCAACCACACCGTTCAGCGGGCCATCTTCTTCGGCTACTACACCAAGTAGCGATTCTGCCGACAGGCGACGAAAAGGGGACCCGACCGGGTCCCCTTTTTCGTCTGCCGGGACCCGGCTCAGTTCATCGCCACGGCATCGATGCGGTCCAGGCGGATGAGGATGCGCCCGTACTCCCGGTTCTTCACTTCCACGGTGCCTTCGCCCACCTTCACCACGACGCCGCCAAGGGTCTGGCTGCCGCAGAGGTGGAAGAGCAGGCCCTTCTTCTCCTTCTGGCTGAGGTCGAACAGTTCCTGGAAGGGACTCATGGCGGCGCTCCGGGTGGCGGGGGCGGCCGGCTGGGCCGCGAAGGTGGGTGCGCCGGCCAGCAGCAGGCCGAGCGCGAGGGACAGGGTGCGGATCATGGAAGACCTCCTGCCCCCATGATGCAGGCCTTTCCCCGGGCAGGTTGGGCCACTTCCGCGGCTTCCCCCTGTGCCACTGGGCGCGGGGCCAGGACTGGACTGGTCCATCCAGGAAGATGGGAACCGGTACCTCCCCGAGTCCTACCTGCCATCCAAGCTGAGGGTCCAACCCCCAAGGAGCCCCTCATGTTCCGTTCCAGCCTCCGGTCCGCCGCCCTCGCCCTGGCCCTGGCCACCGGCTTCGCTCCGGCCGCCAGCGCCCAGGGCGTCACCCATCTGAACGTTCCGGCCAAGCAGATGGTCCGCCTCTCCTTCACCCTGGTCTTCGATGGCACGAACTGGGTCCCCAACTGGACCGAGACCGTCATGGGCACCAACGCGTTCAGCGCCGGCTTCGTCTACCAGGTCTCCAAGGAGCACAACCTGGTGATCACCGACGCGGAGTTCGCCTACCAGTACCTGGGCACCGCCGGCGTGGTCTCCCCGGTGGTCTTCCCCGTGATCCAGGATCCGGGCCTGACCAACCTCTATGCCCTCACCCGCGTGAAGTCGAGCCTCACCGCCGCGGGCCGGGAAGTCCTCAACAAGGCCTTCACCGCCGGTACCCTCATCCCCGCCGGGTACCAGATCGACATGACCATGGCGGACCAGCCGAACCACAAAATCGTCCGCGCCTACTTCTACGGCTACTACGTCGATTGATCGCCAGGCACTTCCCGGCAGGGGCCATCGCCGCACACAATGGGCGATGGCCCTTCGTCCCGATGCCCCCCTGCTCGCCCCTTCCATCCTTAGCGCGGACTTCACGCGCCTGGGGGAAGCCCTCGCCATGCTGGAGGCCTCCGGCGCCGAGGTGGTGCACGTGGACGTCATGGACGGGCGCTTCGTCCCCAACATCACCCTGGGCATGCCGGTGGTGGCGGCCCTGCGCAAGGCCACGAAGCTGCCCCTGGACTGCCACCTCATGATCGTGGAGCCCTCCCGCTATGCCCTGGAGTTCATCGAGGCCGGCGCGGACTGGGTGAGCGTGCACCAGGAGGCGGATCCCCACGTCCACCGCACCCTCCACGCCATCCGCCAGAAGGGCGCGAAGGCCGGCATCGTGCTGAACCCGGGCACGCCGGTGGAAACGCTGACGGACCTGGTGGACGACTTCGATTTCGTCCTGCTCATGAGCGTGAACCCGGGCTTCGGCGGCCAGTCCTTCATCCCCCGCATTCTGGACAAGGTGCGCCGCCTGGACGCGCTCCGCACGGAACGGAATGTCCCTTCCTCATCCAGGTGGACGGCGGCGTGGGAATGTCCAACGCCGCGGAGCTGGTGAAGGCCGGGGCGGACTGCCTGGTGGCGGGCAACGCCGTGTTCAAGGCGGCGGATCCGGCGCAGGCGGTGAAGGGCTTGCAGGCGGAGATGAGAAAAGGCCGTGGCTGACGACCTCCCAGTCACGGATTCCGTTCGGGTCCCCGGCGTCGCGATCTCCATCAAGGCTGTGCGCTCCGGAGGCCCCGGCGGGCAAAACGTCAACAAGGTCTCCTCCAAGATCGAGCTCCGCATCGATGTCGCCCGCATCGAGGGCCTCGACGAGGGCTCCCGGGCCCGCCTCGAGCACCTCATCCGCAACCAGCGCGCCGCGGACGGTGCCTGGATCCTCACCAGCGACCGCCACCGGGACCAGCCCAAGAACCTGGAGGACGCCCGGGGCAAGGCCGCGGCGGTGATCGCCCAGGCGCTGGTGGCCCCCAAGAAGCGCACGAAGACGCGGCCCACCCGGGCCAGCCAGGTGCGGCGCATCGAAGGGAAGAAGAAGGCTGGGGAAGTGAAGAAGGGGCGGAGCGGCGGCTGGGAATGACCGGTTCGCGCCCGGCTCCGTTGGCCAAGGCCGCGGCACCCGCTCCATACTGGCGGCCATGAACGCAGCGCGCTTGCCGTCCTTCCTCCGGGCCTTCGGTCTGGGTTGCCTGTGCCTCCTCCTCACCGTTCCGGCCTTCGGCCAGGAGCGGCTGGCCTTCATCGGCGTGGCCCTGGACCTGGAGACCCGGCAGGCGGACAAGAAGCTGCAGGACTACCTGGCCCGCAACGCGCAGGTGGGCTTCGCGCCGGAAGAACTGGAGTACGAGGCGGTGCTCAAGCGCCTGACGCGCTCCGGACCCGGTGAGCCCCTCTTTCTCGCCCGGGCCACGCCCTACGTCTGCGTGGCCTCCGAGATGCTCGGGGCGGACCTGGAGGTGCTTGGCACCTACGTGAGCGCCGCCACCAACCGCACGACCTACCGCTCCTACTTCGTGGTGAGCCGGAAGCAGTTCCCGACGGCCCCGGACCTGCCGACCCTTTATGCCCACCTGCGCAAGCGGCGCGCGCGCTTCGTGTATCACAGCCCCTTCAGCACCTCCTCCTTCTTCCTGCCCTCCCTCTACTTCCGCGCTCAGAAGCTCTTCGACATGCGGGAGAACACCGAGACCCTCTGGGCCATGGACTGCGTCCGCATTCCCGAAAACAGCAGTTCCAGGCTGGTGGAGCTGGTTGCTTCCGGCGAGGCCGACATCGCCGCGGTCTGGGACGGCACCCGGAACAAGCTCGCCCGAACGCCGTCCGGAGCCGCCGTCCACTTCATCCCCATGCCCATGGACCTGCCCAACGACCTCCTGGTCTGTTCCCGGGCCCTTGACCCGAAGGTCAAGGACGCCCTGCGCGCGGCGATCCGGAAGATGGGGCCCGACGAGATCGCCTCCGGCGACTTCCGCACCTGGGGCATCTTCGAGGATCTCGCCGAGGCCCGGAAGGCCCTGGCCGACCTGCGCTGGCAGGCCCGGGAGCTCGTGGCGCCGGTCACCGTCGAGGTCCGCATGCGCAAAGGCTCGGAGCGGCTGCCCTCGGCTCCGGCCCTGCTGGAATCCGTCCGCCAGTCCGTGCGCCTCTCCGCCACCGAGCTGGTGCCCTACGACCGGGATTTCCACGAGCACGTGGACTACGCCTGGACCCTCGAGCCGGTGCACGACGGCGCCCTCGTCCTGCGCAGCGCGGTGCCGGGCTTCGACGAGGAGGAGCAGGTCTTCCGCATCAGTTTCCGCTCCACGGACGACCTGACGCAGCGGGTGATCTCCCTGGTGCACTCGCGCCTGCACCGCATCCGGTCCGTCTGGCCCTACAGCGCCCAGCCCCCCATCGTGATCCGGGATACGGCCTTCTCCGTGCCTGAGGGCCAACTGGTGAAGGTGCAGCGGATCACCTGGCTGGACCCGGAGCGCGACAAGTTCCGCGCCGGGCCGGTCTTCAAGGCCCGCATCGACCGTTCGGACTACTACCGCTACGAGCTCAACGGCGAGGACATCAAGGGCGGCGGTGGCAATGCCGGCGCCCTGAACCCCCTCGGCAACGAGTCCTACCGGGTGCTGCTGGCGAATCCGCCCCGGGAGCGCTGGCTGTTCCGCGCCCTCACCGTGGCCATGGTCGCCCTGCTCGCCGCCGCCGCCCTCGCCGCGATGCTGGCCCCGGGGCGGAAGCGGACCCCTCAGGCCGGCGGGAGCGGCGGGTCCGGCCGATGACGGGCCTGCCTGTTCCAGAACCCACGCTGCGGCCCGGGCAGGTGCTCGGCCGCTACACGGTGCTGGGCACCCTTGGCAGGGGCGGCATGGGCGAGGTGTACCGGGCCCGGGACAACCGCCTGGAACGCATCGTGGCGTTGAAGCTGCTGCCGGTGCGGGTGGTGAACGACCGGGAGCAGTTCCTGCGTTTCCAGAACGAGGCGCGCACCCTGGCGGCCCTGAACCATCCCGGCATCGTGACCCTCCACGCGGTGGAAGAGGAAGAGGGCTACCACTTCCTCATCATGGAATTCGTCGAGGGACACACCCTGCGGGACGCCATCCCCGGGGACGGGATGGAGCTCAAGGACTTCTTCGACGTGGCCATCATCCTGGCGGACGCCCTGGCGGCGGCCCACGAGCAGGGCATCATCCACCGGGACCTGAAGCCCGAGAACGTCATGTTCACCCGGACGGGCCGCCTCAAGGTCCTGGACTTCGGCCTCGCCCGCTTCGAGGCGCCGCCGGAAGGCAGCGCGGCCGGGGCGGACTCGCCCACGTCGCCCCTCACGAAGGAAGGCCTCATCGTCGGCACCGTGCCCTACCTTTCCCCGGAGCAGGTGCAGGGCCGGACCGCGGACCACCGGTCGGACATCTTCTCCCTGGGCATCGTGTTCTTCGAAATGCTCGCCGGCGAGCGTCCCTTCCAGGCGGATTCGCCCGTGGGGCTCATGACCGCCATCCTTCGGGACGAACCCTTGCCACTGGAGGAGCTGCGGAACGACCTGCCGACCCGGTTGCCAGCCATCCTGCGCCGCTGCCTGGAGAAGCGTCCCGAGGACCGCTATCCGTCCGTCCAGGACCTGCTCGGCGAATTGAAGGAGCTGCGGAGCGATCTGGAGGCGGCCCGCATCATCTCCGCCTCCGACCGTCCGGTTCCGTCCTCGCCCAGGTCCTCGGAGCCGGATCGGGCCACGCCTTCAGGCCGCTGGTCCGCGGTTTCCGCACTGCGCGGCCAGGCCCCCCTCCACGCCCTCCTCGCGGGGGTGATGGCGGTGAACCTGGTGGAGACCGCCGCGGAGACCTGGCTGCGGGAGACCTTCGGCCTCGGTGTGGGCCTGGGGGACCGGCTGGCGGAGGCCGCCCAGGGCCTCGAGCGGGGCCTCACCTTCGATTCCCACGACATGACCAACACGGTGGCGGTGCACGGCTTCGCCCTGGCCTACTTCGTCCTCTTCCCGCTGCTGGCTGTGGGCGTCGCCTGGGCTCTGGCGCGCCGCCCGGACGCCTCCTACCGCCGCCTGGCCTACGCCGTGGCCCTGGTCTACGCCATCAGCCTGCCCTTCTTCCTTTTCTTCCCGGTTCCCGAGCGCTGGTTCTACCCGGAATCCGGGGCGATCCTGCTGTCGGACCTGTGGACCTCGCGCTTCATCGAGGCCTTCCGTCCCATCAGCGGCATCGACAACTGCTTCCCGAGCTTCCACACCAGCCTCGTCACGATCCTGGTCCTCGCTGCCTTCCGCGCCGGGTTGCGGCACCGCGTTGCCATCGCGCTCCTGGGCCTGGTGGTCCTGCTGTCGACCTTCGTCCTGGGCATCCACTGGCTGCCTGACATCGCCGCCGGCCTCGCCGCGGGCGTCCTGGCCTTCTCCCTGGCGGGCCGCCTGGCGGAGCGGGAAGCCCGGCCCCCGCAGGCGGCCTCGACCCTCGACCTCGAAGCTCCGGGAAGAACCGGCCCGACCGCCCGGCTCCCCTCGCATCCCGCGGCCTCCGCCCCGCGCTGAACGGGAGCTGCCGCGCGGGCGGCGGCGATCCTGGTTAGAATCACCCATGGCCAAACCAAACTACGCCTTCGCCAAACGCCAGCGCGACCTCGCCAAGAAGCAGGCGAAGGAGGAGAAGCTGCAGCGCAAGCGCGAAGCCGCCGCCGCCGCCCTGGCCGCCGGCGAGCCCGTCCCCGTGGACACCGACACGGACGGCGACGAAGCCCCGGACGCCGCCGAAGAAGCATAGGCCAAGGTCACCGCCAGCATTCAGGCTTGCCTCCATGGCCGTCTCCTGGGAAAATCTCCCTTCGTGGCCGGCGTAGCTCAGGGGTAGAGCAGCTGATTCGTAATCAGCAGGTCGGGGGTTCAAATCCCTCCGCCGGCTCCACGAAAAGCACTGGAAGTCACCGGGACCCGAGGACCATGCCCTGGCGGGTATGACACGGGGCATTGGCGCCTTGCGGAGCGTCAGAGCCTTCCTCAAGGAACCCCTGGCCCACGGCAAGTCCGCCCAGCCGATCAGGGAGACCGATCAACTGACAGAGCGGATTCAATCAATTTTTCAGATCGTGGATTTTTAAGTAAAATACCCATTGTATAAGGCGATATGACAGTGGCTGCCAGCCTTGGAAAATGAGCAAAGGGAGCATGATGGGATATTCACACGATCGTTTGGCCCAGATTAATAACTTGGCGTCAGAAGCCATGCGACGTAAGGAGTACGAGAAATGCATTGAACTTCTTAAGGAGGCCAGCCAATTGGCCCCTAACAATTGGAATATATTGATAAATATTGCTCAATTATTAATTTCAAGATATGAATTTGAGGCTGCTGAGCAATATTACGAAAAAGCCATTATTGTAACGAAAGATGAAGCATCCATTTGTGCGCTGGCAACACCATGTTTTTTTAATGCCCGGCAAAACGATATTGCCATCAAATACCTCAACCGCATGCTGAAATTGGATCCGATATCAGTCGAAGTATTGACATTTTTAGCGACCATTTATGAGCATCAAGGCGGCACGACACAAACCGGCGATTATGTGGATACAGCCTTGCGGCTGAATGCCAATTACGCGCCGGCACTGCTCATCAAGGCCAGGCTCCAGCGCAAGGATGGGCGGCCAGAGGACGCAAAGGAAAGCCTTGGGCTGATCACAGCCAATCCGGGTCTGGACCATGACATCCGCGCCCAGGCATGGTGTGAGCTGGGGAAGCTGCTGGACAGCGAATCCAGGTTTGAGGAGGCGATATCAGCATTCCTATCTGGCAAGGCACTGCTGCTTCCACATTCTGCCAAGTTTTTAAGCGACCGGCGAAGAACGCAGGCCCACTCCAGCATGATGGCGGATGCAATCCCCACCGAGACATTGGAGCGATGGACTGATGCTGGTGGCGGGATCAGTCCGCGCCACCGCATCGCTTTGTTGGGGGGGCATCCCAGATCAGGCACGACACTCCTGGAACAGATTCTAGATGCACACCCCGAGGTCATTTCCCTCGAAGAATCACCAATCTTCTTTAATGAAGCCTATCTGCCTCTTATCCCAAGGTTTTCGTCTGAAAATCATTTCAGTGGATTGGATTCAACACCCACGACGCAATTGATGAAGTCCAGAAAGACCTATTTCGACTTGATCAAGCGTTTTTTGGGGGTGGAAATTGGAAGCGCCTTGCTCATTGATAAAAATCCGTCACTTACACCATTCATTCCGGCCTTTGCCAGAATTTTTCCCGAAAGCAGATTCCTGATTGCCCTCCGTGATCCGCGGGATGTCTGTTTGAGCTGCTTCATGCAATATCTGCCGAACGGTCCAATCGCCTCAGCTTTCTTAACCCTTGAAGAAACCGTTAATGAATATGTCTCAGTGATGGGGTCATGGCAAATTCTCAAGTCGAAAATCCATAATCCCTACCTTGAGATTCGTTATGAAGACCTGGTGATCAATACCGACGCATCAGCTCGTGGGGTCCTGGAATTTCTGGAAATCCCTTGGGATCCTCGCGTGCTGGATTTCAATCAACATGCGAAAGGCAAAAGCGTCTATTCACCGACATATGCCGATGTCATCAAGCCAATCTACAAGGGGGCCATTGGGCGGTGGAAAAACTACAGCAAACATCTAGAGCCATATTTGGATAAGTTGGAGCCGTTTGTTAAGGCATTCGGCTACGAATGACTGCTGCTGCCAATGGAACAGGCGGGGTCCTGAGCCAATCCGAGGGTTGGACGAGTTGCACCGTGGTGGCGATCAAGCGACGAAATCAGTCCCGGGACGACACCAGGGTTGACCTCCCGCCGTCGGGGACGAAATCTACCCAAACCGGCGACGACCCGGGTCCCAACCGAGGGCGTCCTAGGAATGATCCCAAGCGATATCTGAAATAAACCCTATGCTGGGCTAAGGCTTGGTACGGATTGTCCAGGGCCGGCAAAGGGGATTCATGTCCAACGATAAGAAACCGAAGAAATCCAAACCGAATGTGGTGCACGGGGCCTCCTTCGCGTCCCGCGGCGGTGAAGTGGCCTCCAACCTTCTCGCCCCGGCGAAGAAGGCACCGCTCACCCCCGCCAAGAAGAAAAAATAGAAGTCCCTCCCGATCGCGAAGAGGACGCTTCCCCAGTCGGGAAGCGTCCTCTTTGCCGTTGTACCCGGAACCCTACTTCCCGAAGCCCTCCGGCAGGGTCATGCCGAGATTCTTCACCAGGAAGGCGAAGCTGTCGGCGCGCTCCTCGATGGTCTTGGCGGTGGGCTTCCCGGCCCCGTGCCCGGCGTCGGTCTCGATGCGGGTGAGGATGGGCGCGGGCCCGGCCTGGGCGGCCTGGAGGGTGGCGGCGAACTTGTGGCTGTGGGCGGGGACGACGCGATCATCGTGGTCGCCGGTGGTGACCAGGGTGGCCGGGTACTTCGTTCCGGGCTTGATGGTCTGCACGGGGGAGAACTTGATGAGGTTCTCAAAGCCCTCCTTGGTGTCGCTGCTCATGTAGTCGCTCTTCCACATCCAGCCGATGGTGAACTTGTGGTAGCGGAGCATGTCCATGACGCCCACCGCCGGCAGGGCCGCGCCGAAGAGGTCGGGGCGCTGCGTCAGGCAGGCGCCCACCAGCAGGCCTCCGTTGGACCCGCCGAAGATCGCGAGCTTGGGCGTGGAGGTGATCTTCTCTGCGATGAGGTATTCCGCCGCCGCGATGAAGTCATCGAAGACATTCTGCTTCTTCTCCCGCTTGCCGGCCTCCCACCAGTCCTTGCCGTACTCGCTGCCGCCCCGCAGGTCAGGCCACCGCATAGACGCCGCCCATCTCCATCCACACCTGGTTCACCGGCGAGTAGCCCGGCGCCATGGCGATGTTGAAGCCGCCGTAGCCATAGAGCAGCGTCGGGTTCGAGCCGTCCAGCTTCAGCCCCTTCTTGTGGGCCAGGAACATGGGCACCTTCGTACCGTCCTTGCTGGTGTAGAAGACTTCGCGGACTTCGTAGTCGGCGGGCCGGATGTCCACCTTGGGCTGGCGGAAGACCGAGCTCTTCCCCTTCTTCAGGTCGTAGCGGTAGAGGGTTGGCGGCTGGTTGTAGGAGGTGAATGTGTAGAAGACCTCCGTGTCCTTGCGCTCGCCGCCGAAGCCGCTCAGGTTCCCGAGGCCCTCGGGCTTGATCTCCTTCTGGAACTTCCCCTTCAGGTCATAGAGCTTCACCGTGTTGAGGGCGTCCACCTTCCAGGTCACCGCGAAGGTGTTGCCCAGGAGATTCACGCCGGCCATGACGTCCCGGTCCGGGCCCTGGGAGATCAGTTCCTTCCAGGCTTCGGGACGGGGATCCTTGCGGTCCACCGCCACCACCCGGTGCCGCGGGGCGCCAAAGTCCGTATGCACGTAGAAGGTGTCGCCGTCGTTGCCCAGCACGGTGTAGGCCCCGTCGGACTTGTCGAAGAGCGGCTCCACCTTGCTCCCGGCCTGGCTCAGGTCCTTGAGGAAGATGCGGTTCTTCCGCTCCGTGCCCTGGCTCTGGTAGATCACCAGCCAGCGGCCGTCGTCTGAGACGCTGGCGCCGAAGCCCCAGTCCGGCTGGTCGGGGCGCTCGTAGACAACGGCATCCTGGGCCACCGGATCCCCCAGCTTGTGGAAGAAGAGCCTCTGGTTCTTGTACACCGCCGTGAGGGCCTTGCCCGCCTCCACCTTCGGATAGTCGGTGTAGTAGAAGCCGCTGCCGTCCTTGGCCCAGTCGTTCACCCGCAGGCGGCCCGCTGGCAGGGTGTCGGAAAGGTCCTGTCCGGTGGCCACGTCGCGGACCTTCCAGGTGCTCACGTCGGAACCGCCCTTCGACAGGGCGTAGGCGACCTTCCCTCCGTCCTCGCTGAAGCGCATCCCGCCCAGGGAGACCGTGCCGTCCTTGCTCAGGGCGTTGGGATCAAAGAGCACCCGGCCCTTCTCTTCCAACTTCTCGGTGAGGTAGACCACCGACTGGTTCTGGAGGCCGGTGTTGTGGCTGTAGACGTAGGATTTCCCGTGCTTGCTCGGGGCGCCGAACTTCTCGTAGTCCCAGAGCCTCGTCAGGCGCTCGCGGATGCGGTCCCGCTCGGGGATGCCCGCCAGGTAGGCGAAGGTGACCGCGTTCTGCGCCTTCACCCAGGCCTGGGTGTCCAGGCTGTGGTCGTCTTCCAGCCAGCGGTAGGGATCCGGCACATTGACGCCAAAGTAGGTGTCGACGACGTCCAGCTTGCGCGTGGGCGGAGGCTTGAGGCCGGCGTAGGCCGTTCCGGGAACCGGCGTCTGGGCGCCGAGGGCGCAGACGAGCGCGAAGGCGAGGGATGGTCTGACGAAGATGCGCATGGAGGCCTCCGGGGGCGTCACTTGAAGGATGCAGGCAGCTTGATGTCGAGGACCTTGGCGAGGAAGGCGAAGACGTCCGCCCGCTCGGCGATGGCCTTGTCCGTGGGCTTGCCGGCGCCGTGGCCCGCGTCGGTCTCGATGCGGGTGAGGATGGGTGCCGGCCCGCCCTGGGCCGCCTGCAGCGTCGCGGTGAACTTGTGGCTGTGGGCGGGCACGACGCGGTCGTCGTGGTCCCCGGTCGTGACCAGCGTTGGCGGATATTTGGTTTTAGGGACGATGGTATGGATCGGCGAGTACTTCATGAGGATGTCGAAGCCCTCCTTCGTCTCGCTGCTGCCGTAGTCGCTCTTCCAGCCCCAGCCCAGGGTGAACTTGTGGAAGCGCAGCATGTCCATGACGCCGACTTCCGGCACCGCGGCGCCGAAGAGGTCCGGCCGCTGGGTGAGGCAGGCGCCCACCAGCAGGCCGCCGTTGCTGCCGCCGTTGATGGCCAGCTTGGGCGTGGCGGTGTACTTGTGGGCGATGAGCCACTCCCCGGCGGCGATGAAGTCGTCGAAGACATTCTGCTTGTGCTGGAGGCGCCCGGCGTCGTACCAGTCCATGCCGTACTCGCCGCCGCCCCGGAGGTTGGGCATCGCGAAGACGCCGCCGAGCTCCAGCCAGGCCATGCGGCTGGCGGAAAACGAGGGGGTCAGGGAGATGTTGAACCCGCCGTAGCCGTAGAGGAGCGTGGGGTTCCGGCCGTCCAGCTTCAGGCCCTTCCGGTGCACCAGGAACATGGGTACCTGGGTGCCGTCCTTGCTGGCGTAGAACACCTGCTTCGTCTCGAAGGCCGCCGGATCGAAGCGGATTTTAGGAGCCTTGAAGAGGCTGCTCCGGCCGGTCTTGAAGTCGTAGCGGTAGATGCCGCCGGGGTGGGTGAAGCTGGTGAACGCGTAGAAGGTCTCCTGGTCGCCCCGCTTTCCGTCGAAGCCGCCGGCGGTGCCCAGGGTCGGGAGGGTCAACGCCTTCTGCTTCTTCCCGTCCAGGCCGATGAACTCGATGACCGTGTGGGCGTCCCGCATCCAGTTCGCCACGAAGCGGCCGCCCACCAGGGAGACGCCGGCCAGCACGTCCTTGCCCTTGGCTTCCGGAATGATCGCTTTCCATTCCTTCGGGTCCGGGTGGCCGCGGCGGATGGCCACGAGCTTCTGCCGCGGGGCGTCCTTGTCCGTATGCACGAAGAAGGTGTCACCGTCGTTGCCGATCACCGTGTAGGAGGCGTCCATGGCGTCCAGGAAGGGCTCCACGGGGCTGCCCACTTTCGACAGGTCCTGGAGATAGATGCGGGTCTTGGGATCCGTGCCCTTCCCCGCGGAGATCACCAGCCAGCGGCCATCGTCGCTGACGCCGGCGCCCAGGTACCACTCGGGCTGGTCCGGGCGCTGGAAGACCAGGGCGTCCTGGTCCTGGGGCGTGCCGAGCTTGTGGAAATAGACCATGTGGCCCTGGTTTGAGGCCCTTCAGGGAGTCGCCTTCCTTGGGCGCCGCGAAACGGCTGTAGTAGAAGCCCGAGCCGTCCTTGCGCCAGCTGGCGCCGCTGGCCTTGGACCACTGGACCTCGTCGGCGAGATCCTTGCCGGTGGCGACGTCCCGCACCTTCCACACCTGCCAGTCGCTGCCCGCCTTGGAGACCGCATAGGCCATCAGGGCGCCGTCCTCGCTGATGGCCACGCCGGAAAGGGCCACGGTCCCGTCCTTGCTCAGGGTGTTGGGATCCAGCAGGACGCGGCCCTTGTCCTTCAGGGCCTCGGTGACGAAGAGGACGGACTGGTTCTGGAGCCCGGTGTTGTAGCTGTAGAAGTAGCGTTGGCCGTGCTTCGACGGCGCACCGTAGCGCTCGAAGTCAAAGAGCTCGGTGATGCGCTTGCGCAAGGCCTCCCGGCCCGGAGCGTCCTTCAGGAAGGCGTAGGTCGCCTGGTTCTGCGAAGCCACCCAGGCCTTGGTCTCCTCGGCGTTGTCATCCTCCAGCCAGCGGTAGGGATCCGAAACCTTGGTGCCGAAGTAGTCGTCCACCACGTCGCCCCGCCGCGTCGCGGGGGCCTGGAAGGGGGTCTGGGAGGCCAGGGTGGTTGCTGCGAGCACTGCCATCGCGAAGATCCTCATCAAACCTCCAGGGTCCTTCATCATAGAACCATCGCGTTGCGAGGCAAGACGGGATGCGCCGGCCATCACACGGCGGCCAGACCTGCGTCGCGGCACAAGCAGCCCTAGGGCGCCCGGGACTGCACCGGCCGTCCAAGGGCTGTAGGCCTGCGTCGCGGCACAAGCAGCCCTAGGGCGCCCGGGACTGCACCGGCCGTCCAAGGGCTGTAGGCCTGCGTCGCGGCACAAGCAGCCCTAGGGCGCCCGGGACTGCACCGGCCGTCCAAGGGCTGCTAGGCCTGCGTTGCGGCACAAGCAGCCCTAGGGCGCCCGGGACTGCACCGGCCGTCCAAGGGCTGCTAGGCTCCATTCAGCACCCCGGGAGGCAAGACTTGGCCGCATCCAGCAAGAAGGTGTTCGTTCTGGACACCAACGTCCTTCTCCACGACCCCAAGGCCATCTTTCACTTCCAGGAACATGACGTGGTGATCCCGATCGTCGTGATCGAGGAGATCGACCACTTCAAGAAGGACCAGTCCGAGATCGGCCGCAACGCCCGCACGGTGTCGCGGCACCTGGACCGGCTCCGGGAAGGCGGCAGCCTCGCCTCGGGGATCAAGCTGGACAATGGCGGCCTCCTCAAGGTGGACGTGGCCGTCCATCCCCTGGACATCGGCATCCCCAGCCTGGACAAGCACCATGCGGACAACCAGATCCTGGCCTGCGCCTTCGCCCTGCTGAAGGCCCGCAAGGAGAAGGTGGTCCTGGTCACCAAGGACACGAACCTGCGCATCAAGGCCGACGCCGCCGGCCTGCAGGCGGAGGACTACACCACGGACATGGTGGAGATGGACGAGCTCTTCACCGGGCACCGCCAGCTCGAAGTGGATGCCGCGGATCTGGACAAGCTCTTCGGCGGCGGCCTCCCCAGCGCCCAGGACAATCCCTTCCTGCCCAACGAGTTCGCGACCCTCGTGGACCGGGCGAACCCCAGCCACACGGCCCTGGCCCGCTACCACGGCCAGGACAACCTCCTGAAGCCCCTGCGTCGCCTGGAAGCCCCGCCCTGGGGCATCAAGCCCCGGAACCGGGAGCAGCAGTTCGTCTTCGAGCTGCTCCTGGACGACAGCGTCCAGGTCGTCACCCTCCTGGGCAAGGCGGGCACCGGCAAGACCCTGCTGGCCATCGCCGCGGGCCTCCAGCAGGTGGTGGACGAAGAGCGCTACCACAAGCTCCTGGTGAGCCGCCCGGTGATGCCCATGGGCCGGGACCTCGGCTACCTGCCCGGGGACGTGGACGAGAAGCTGCGCCCCTACATGCAGCCCATCTACGACAATCTGGATTTCATCGTCACCGCCAACATGGAGCAGCGCCGGCGCACGACGATGACCGCCGGCCAGCTGGAGGAGGGCGGCTACCTCAGCGTCGAGCCCCTCACCTACATCCGCGGCCGCAGCATCCCCAACCAGTACCTCATCGTGGACGAGGCCCAGAACCTCACGCCCCACGAGGTGAAGACCATCCTCACCCGCGCCGGCGATGGCACGAAGGTCGTGCTCACCGGCGATCCCCAGCAGATCGACAACCCCTACGTGGACGCCAGTACCAACGGCCTGTCCTTCCTCGCCGAACACTTCAAGCACCAGACCATCGCCGGCCACGTGACCCTCAACAAGGGCGAGCGTTCCCCGCTGGCGGAGCTGGCGAGCAACCTGCTCTAGGCGCGGGCCGCCATGGCTTCCCCCCGGGACCCAGGCAGTTTCGGCAAAGTGCCGAAGGCTGGCCCGCCCGGGTACAGGCCCCTGCAGGGGGATGATCTGGATTTCGATCGGGAGGGACCATGACGGACGCATCTTGGGACAACCAGGGCATGGGCGCGCCGCCCAGGTCCGGAATGCCCACCTGGGCCAAGGTGCTGCTGGGCTGCGGCATCGTCGCGGTGCTCCTCGTGGGCGCCTGCGTGGGCGGTGTGACGTGGCTGAGCCAGAAGGCCAAGAAGGATCCGGAGGCCTTCGAACGGGGCGCCAAGGACTTCGCGGCCTCCATGATCCGGCCCGACTACGAGCACGCGGCGGCCGTGGTGCGGCAGCTCCAGACCGAGGCCGGCTGCCGCGCCCTCTGGCAGGCGAATCCCGGCGTCCACGCCGGCTTCGGTGACGAGACCGCCTTCCTGAAGGCCGTGGAGGGTTGGCGGCCCCATCTCGAGGAGCTGCCGCCCCTGACGGCGGAGGCCCTGGACAAGAACCAGTTCGACCTGACCAAGGAGCCCTTCTCCGGCGTCCGCTTCGGCTACAAGATGGCCGACGGGTCCCGGCTGCGGATGGGCTGGGACGGCTCGGACCGGAAGCTCACGAGGCTCGAATTCACCATCGCGGGACCCAGCGCCGGCGCCACGGAGGTCAAGCCATGACGGACGCATCCTGGGACAACGGCGGCATGGGGCGGCCCGGCAAATCCGGCTGGCCCCTCTGGGCCAAGCTGCTGATGGGCTGTGGCGTCATCGTCGCCCTCGGCGTGGTGGCCTGCGTCGGCGGCATCGCCACCTGCGCCAGCTCCATCAGCAAGGCCGCCTCGTCGGAATGGGTCGCCTTGCGCGCCCTCACCCAGCAGCTGGAGACCGATGAGGGCGCCCGGGCCGTGTTCGCCGCGAACCCGGACCTCGCCGCCAGCTTCCGCGACGAGGACGCCTTCCTGGCCAAGGTCCAGGGCTGGCGGCCCCGCCTCGAGCCCCTGCCCGTCGAGAAACCGGGCCTCACCTCCGGCAGGATGGACATGAACATCTCCATCAACAACGGGGACCGCCGGGTCCAGCTGAACTACGTGAACGGCAAGGGCGCCCGCATGGCCACCACCTGGCACAACGGCCGTCTGGCGGACATTTCGGTGGACTGATGCCCGCTATGGAACCGCCGAAGGCCGGATTGCCGGGCCCCGGCGCCCGCCGCGGCGCGTCCTTCGGCGCCAAGGTCTCCCTGGGCTGCGGCCTGCTGCTGCTGGCCTTCCTGGTGACCTGCGGCTCCTTCACCTGGCTCGCGAACCGGCAGGCGGAAGCCGCCGCGGACCGCGGCTGGGCCCAGCTCCACGCACCCTTCGACCGGATTCGGGACGAAGCCGGCGCCGCGGCCCTCTTCCGCGAATCCCCGGGTCTGCAGGCGAAGTTCGGGTCCGAAGCCGCCTTTCTTGCCGCCGCGGCCTCGTGGCGCCCCGGGCTCCGCACCCTGCCCGGCCCGCGCCCCCGCTTGCGGGACCTCCTCGGCCGGGACGGCTCCAACTTCCGCATCCGCACCGAAGCGGTGAAGGGCCGGCCCCGGACCTGGATCCGCTACGCGCCTCCCGGAGGCGCCAGCTTCACCGCGGAGTTCGAGGAGGGCAAGGTCGTGGACCTGGAGGTCCGCTAGGCGGCACAAGGCCCCCGCCGCCCCTGCGCCCTTGGTCCTGGAGCCCTTTTCCGCCAAGATTCCAGGATGCCGTCCAGCGCGCCGTCCCTAGCCCTCGACCTGCTCCTCAAGGGCACCGTCACCTGCCACACCAAAGAGGCCCTGGCCGCCAAGCTGGCCAAGTCCGAAGCCGGGGGCAGACCGCTGCGGGTGAAGGCGGGCTTCGACCCGACGGCCCCGGACTTGCATCTCGGCCACGGCGTCCTGCTGCGCAAGATGGCCCAGTTCCAGCAGCTCGGACATACGGTGATCTTCCTCATCGGCGATTTCACCGGCCTCATCGGGGATCCCACCGGGAAGAAGGCCACGCGGCCGCCCCTCACCCCCGAAGAGGTGCTGGCCAACGCCGAGACCTACAAGCAGCAGGTCTTCAAGGTGCTGGATCCCGACAGGACCGAGGTGCG
This sequence comes from Holophagaceae bacterium, assembly GCA_016710635.1. GTDB lineage: Bacteria > Acidobacteriota > Holophagae > Holophagales > Holophagaceae > JADJVL01. Next base: position 37,099 of record JADJVL010000006.1, read on the forward strand.
GTTCAACAGCGAATGGTGCGGGGAGCTGAAGGGCGCGGACTGGATCCGGCTCGCCGCCAAGTTCACCGTGGCGCAGCTGCTGGAGCGCAACGATTTCCAGAAGCGCATGGAGGCCGGCCACCCCATCAGCTTCCACGAGCTGCTCTACCCCCTGGTGCAGGCCTACGACTCGGTGGCCCTCCAGGCGGACGTCGAGCTCGGCGGCAACGACCAGCTCTTCAACCTGATGCGGGGCCGCGACCTCCAGGAGGCCAGCGCCCAGCCCGCCCAGATCGTGCTCACCGTGCCCCTGCTCCTGGGGCTGGACGGCGTCGAGAAGATGTCCAAGTCCCTCGGGAACTACATCGGCTTCACCGAGGACGCCGACACCCAGTTCGGCAAGGCCATGAGCGTCAGCGACGCCACCATGTGGGACTGGTGGCTGCTCCTCACCGACAGGCTGCCCGCGGAGATCGAGGCCATGAAGGCGGGCCATCCCATGGACGCCAAGAAGGCCCTGGCCCGGGAGATCGTCCGCCAGTTCCACGGGGAGGCCGAAGGCGAAGGCGCCCAGGAGCGCTGGATCCGCCGCTTCTCCGAGCGCAAGGCCGATGACGCGCCGGACGTGGAAGTCGAGCCCACCGACGGGGAGGCCATGCTGGCGAAGCTGCTGGTGGAGCGCGGCATGGCACCCTCCCGCAAGGAGGCTGAGCGCCTGATCGGCCAGGGGGCCGTGAGCCTGGACGGCGAGAAGGTCCTGGACCCCAGCTTCCGGCTCGCCTTGAAGGCGTCCATGAAGCTGCTGGTGAAGGTGGGCAAGCTGAAGCTCGAACGCTGGGTGGTGCGATGAGTCTGGACGCCCTCCAGGACCTTTTCGCCCGCGTCCGCACGGGCGCGACGGGGGTCTGGAAACTCGGCCAGGACCCGCACCGGTCCATCTTCCTGGACAAGGGCCAGATCGTCTTCGCCCAGAGCACCCATCCCCTGGACCGCCTCACCCACCTGCTGGTGGAGAAGGGCAAGCTCACCCAGGCCCAGATGGACTATGCCCTCGAGAACCTGGCGCCGGGCCTGTCCATCGGCCGCAACCTCATCCAGATGGGCTTCATCACCCAGCGGGACCTTCTCGACGTGGCGCGTTTCCAGGTCGAGCGCGTGGTCTGGGGCGCCCTGGGCTCGGACGGGCTCTCCGCGGGGTTCGAAGGCCGGGAGCTGGACGGGTCCGTCGTCCGCCTCGCCCTGGATACGCCGGCCCTGCTTTTGGGCGGGCTGCTGAACCTGCGGGACCGGGAACGGATGCTGGAACAGCTGGGGCCGCTGGAACAGGTGCTGGAACTCCGGGTGCAGCCGCCGGAATCCTGCCTGCCGCCGGACCTGGCGCGCTTGCCCGCCGCCTTCGACGGCCGGCGCAGCCTGCTGGACATCGCCCGGCAGTCGTGTTCCGAACCCATGCGCGTGGGCGCCCTCGCCCTCTTCCTCAAGGAGCTCGACTGGGCCCGGAGCCTGCCCACGACGGCGCCCATCGCCGCCGAGGAGTCCACCCCGGCGCCCGCCGAGTCCCCCGTCCTCGTGGTGGTGGCGCCGGGCATCTCGGTGACCCAGCCCGTGCCCGCCCAGCCCCTGGCGCCGGACCTCTCGGAGGCCGGGACGCCCGCCCGCCGGCCATCCCTCATCGAGCACATCCAGGCCGCCCAGCTGCCCACCGCCAACCTGGACCATCTGGCGGCCCAGCTGGATGGCCTCGCCGAGCCTGAAACGGCCTTGCCCCTCCTCGCTCCCGAGCCCGCCACGACCCCGTCCCCGCTGCTCACCATCAGCCGCGACGACGATGAGATCACGGCGGAGAACCCCGTCCCGCCCACCCTGCCGGAGTGGCACGAGGCCGCCGGATGGCACGTGGAGGAGGGCCAGGCCGAGCTTCCCGGGCCTGCGGTCCAGGAGCCGGTGGCCCCCGAGCCAGTTGTCATCCTCCAGCCCCTGGTCCGGGAGCCGGAGCCCTTCCCACTGTTGCCGGCCCCGGAAACTCCTGAAACCACGCTGCCCCCGGAGATTCCGGACTTCGAAGCCCAGCCCAGGAACAGCAAGGGGATCTGGTTCCTCGGCCTAGGTCTCGCCGTGCTGGCTGCCGGGAGCTTCGTCTGGTGGCGGTCCGGCACCACTTCCCGTCCCCCGGCCGCGAGTCCGGTCGCGCCGGCCCCTGCATCGACTCCCACACCGCCTGCGACCTCAGCGCCGCCTGCCCGCCAAGAACCCGCTGAAAAGGCTGTGCCGGAAGCCTTGCCGCCCCCGAAGGCCCCGGAGTCTGCGACCGCCCCACCCGCCAAGGCGGAGCCCGCCGCGGCGGGCCCTGAAGCCCGGTGGAGCGCCCTCCGGTCCGGCCGGCTCGACCAGGCGCTGGTGCAGGGAAGGGCCCACGCCAAGAGCCTGGGGGCTTCCCGCTGGATCCTGCGGCTGGAGATCGCCTGCCAGCAGGAGACTCTCCAGAACGCCGCCTCGTGGATGGAAGCCCGGAACAAGGACCTGTTCATCCTGCCGATGACCTTGAAGAACGGTCAGTCCTGCCACCAGCTCTTCATGGGTTCCTACGCCTCCAAGGCCGAAGCCGAAGGGGAGATCGCGAAGCTGCCGCCCCCCTTCCGGGAAGGGGGCAACAAGCCCAGGGCCTTCCAGGTCTCCGACATCCCCACGCGCCAGTAGCGAAGGGAAAGACCGCTCCGAGGAGGCCGGAAATGCTCGCGTTCCGAGGAATGCATGTGACTTTTTCCGCTTGCATTTCGAGGGGCTTGCGGTAGGCTGATCGGATGGCTCCGGACTGCTCCGGGACCGAACGCCGACACCCCGAACCCACCCGCAAGGATGCCCTTGGCGCTCAGCACCCCGCAGTCCCGCATCTGGACCCGCACCTGCCAGGTCTTCCTGGCGGAAGTCGCCATCCAGCTGGGCCCCTTTGTCCCCGTCGACGTGGGCAAGGGCGGGCTCGTCCGCAGGCTGCGGCCCGTGGCCATGGGGCTGGCCCCGATGCTGGCGCTCTGCTTCACCATCCACTGCACCCGGCCTCCCGTGACTTCGCCTGGGGCCGGTCCCACATCCGGCCATCTGGCCCCCGACGCCCTGGCCTACAGCGAAGTGGGCGAAAGCAGCTGGTATGGCGGCAATGGGGACGGTTTCGCTGGCAAGCCCACCGCCAGCGGCGAGATCTTTGATCCCGCCGCCTACACTTGCGCCCACCGCACCCTGCCCCTCGGCACCTATCTCGAGGTGGAAAACCAGGCCAACGGACGCAGGGTCGTGGTCAAGGTGAACGACCGAGGGCCTTTCGCCAAGGGCCGCATCCTGGACCTCAGCCGGCAGGCGGCCAAGGATCTCGATTTCGCCAACGCCGGCGTCGCCAGGGTCACCATCCGCAGCGTGGACTCAGCCGGAAGGCCCGCCCCCATCGACCTGAGCCTGGACCGGACGGATCCCTACACCATCCAGGTGGCGGCCCTCGCCAATCCGGAGAACATCCAGCGCCTGAGCGCGGAGCTCGCGGCCTATGGCCCTGTGACCCTCCAGGACGCCTTCACCCGGGGCGGCGTCGCAGTGAAGCGGATCCGCGTGGGCAGCTTCACCCGGGCCCAGGATGCGCAGAAGGCCCTGGATCAGATCAGCCAGGCCTTCACCAAGGACCGCGGTGTCGAACCCTTCCTCACGCGCCAGCGCTGAAGGCGCCCAGACGGCCCCCGCTGAAGGCGCCCAGGCGTCCAGGACTGAAGCCTGGCTGGCCATTCCCGCCGGAGGCCTGGGGCTCCGGATGGGCGGCGGCGTTCCCAAGCAGTTCCGGGACTGGCAGGGCCGGCCACTGCTGAAGGCCACCGTGGAGGCCTTCCTGGCGCCGGGCATGCCCCGCCTCGCCGGCATCGCCCTGGCGGTTCCCGCGGACAGGATGGAAGAAGTCCGCGCCTGGGATTTCGGGCTTCCGCTCATGGTGGTGCGCGGCGGACCGACCCGGCAGGCCAGCGTCGCCGCCGCCCTTTCCGTCCTGCCGGCGCACCCCGACAGGCCCGTGCTCATCCATGATGGCGTCCGGCCCTTTCCCCCGGCGACCGCCATCCAGGAAGCCCTCGCGGCCCTGGAGACCTGGGACGCGGTCGTGCTGGGCGAGCCCTCCACCGACACCCTCAAGCGGGTGGACCCGGATGGCCTCGTCCTGGGTACCGAGCCTCGGGAAGCCATCTTCCGGGCCCAGACCCCACAGGTGGCGAAGCTGTCCCTTTGGCTCGAGGCATTCCGTTGGGCGGCGGAAAAGGACTACGAAGGCACCGACGACGTCTCGATCCTGGAGGCCATGGGACGCCGGGTGAAGCTCATTCCCTCGCCTTCCAGCAACCGGAAGGTCACTTTGCCTGAGGACTGGATCAGCGGCTGACCACACCCTGTGGCTGGTTCGACCACGGATTTGTGGTCAAGGAGCATTCGTAATCCTTGTCAAAGTTAAGATTGTCTTCTTGGCATGCCGTTGGCTTATCGGCTGATTGGAAACCGAGAAGACATGCACGAAGACCTCCAGCCCCGAACCATGATGCAGGCCGTGACTTTGACGGGTCACGGCCTGCATGGGGCCCGGCCCTGTGCGGTCCGTCTCGTTCCCGTGGACTTCCCCACCGGCCTCCACTTCGTCCACCTCCAGACCGGGAGGACCGTGCCGGTCCACGCCGACTACACCGGCGATCTTCGCCTCGCGACGACCCTGGTCAAGGATGGACTGCGCCTCCAGACCATCGAGCACCTCCTCTCCGCCCTTTCGGGCCTCGGCGTCGACCACCTCCGCATCGAAGTCGACGCCGAAGGCGATGACCTCGAGCTGCCCATCCTCGACGGCAGCGCCGGCCCCTGGGTCGACGCCATCCTCGCCGCGGGGCTGAAGGCCCTGCCCGGCCGCCGCCGCTTCATCCAGGTGCTGCGACCAGTGGAAGCGCGCAGCGGCGACAAATGGATCCGCGTCTCACCCTTCCCTGGCTTCCGGGTGCGCTACACCATCGACTTCGACCATTCCTTCCATCGGCCGGCAGAGCCGGGAGCTGGCCATCACGCCCGCGCGCTATGCCCAGGAGGTCGGCCTCGCCCGCACCTTCTGCATGGAGCACGAGATCGAATTCATGCGGGCCCACGGCCTCGCCCTCGGCGGCAGCCTGGAGAACGCCGTGGTCTTCGGGCTCGATGGGCCCCTGAACGAGTCCCTGCGCTTCGAGGACGAGGCCGTCCGGCACAAGATCCTCGACCTGGTGGGCGACCTCGCCCTCCTCGGCGCGCCCCTGAAGGGACTCGTGGAGGCCCACGCCGCCGGCCACGCCCTGCACGTGGCGTTGGTGAAGGCCCTCCTCGCCGATCCCTCCGCCTGGACCTGGGTCGAAGCCGAACCCCGGCGCCATGCTCCGCGGCCCGTCTTCGCAGCACTGTCCGCCTGATCTGCCCGCGCGCGGAGGCACACGCCCTGCCCGTTCACGACCCGTCCAAGACATTGTCGGTTGCGGTGTCGGTCCGCCGCCGATAGGCTCGATCTTTCGCCACAGGGGTGCACAGGTGTTACTTCATCAGGTCCATCACGCTTGAAGACCGGGCTGAGCTGCCCGGTTGGGTGGCTTCCCTGGCGCGCGATGAGGACGCTGAGAAAGACACCCGCGACAAGGTCGCAGGAATCCTGGCGGACGTCCGCCGGGACGGTCTTCCCGCGGCCCTTCGGTACACGGAAGCCTTCGACGGCCTGAGGCTGGACGAGGACGTCATCCGTGTCCCCTGCGCCGCCATGGACGCGGCCCTCGCGGGATTGCGCGCTTCGGATCCTGACCTTGTCGCCGCCCTCGAGACCCTCGCCGCCAATGTGCGGCGGTTTGCCGAAGGGCAGCGCCAGGCCCTCGCGGATCTCGAACTCCCCCTCGTGTCCGGCGGCACCGTCGGCGAGCGCTGGGTGCCCCTGGAGCGCGTCGGCGTCTACGTTCCCGGTGGCCGCGCCTTTTATCCCAGCACCCTCGCCATGACGGTGATTCCCGCACAGGTGGCCGGGGTGAAGCGCATCGTGGCGGTGACGCCGCCGAAGGCCGAAGGCGTGGAGCCGCTCGTGCTCGCCTGCGCGGCGTTGCTGGGGGTGGAGGAGCTCGTCACCCTGGGCGGCGCCCAGGCCGTGGCTTGGCTGGCCTACGGGGAACCCTCGGTGGACCTCATCGCGGGGCCCGGCAACCGCTTCGTGGCGGAGGCCAAGCGGCAGCTCATCGGCCGTTGCGGCATCGACAGCGTGGCGGGCCCCACGGAGCTGCTCATCCTCGCCGACGCTTCGGCGAACCCCACCTGGCTGGCGGAAGATCTCCTGGCCCAGGCGGAGCACGATCCCGACGCGGCGGCGGTGCTGGTCTCCGGGGATGCCAGCCTGCTGGCCAGAGTGGAATCCGAACTCCAGGCCCGCGTGACGGTCTCGCCCAGGCGGGCCATCCTCGAGCAGAGCCTGTCGCGGCATGGCCGCCTCGTCCGCGCGGACCGGAACCTCGCCATCGCCATCGCCCAGGCCTGGGCTCCTGAGCACCTGGAGCTCATGGTGCGGGATCCGGAAGCCTGGGTGCCGCAACTCACCACCGCCGGCGCCCTCTTCATCGGCGCCAGCAGCGCCGAGGCCTTCGGCGACTACGGCGCGGGCCCCAACCACGTGCTGCCCACCAGCCGCACGGCCCGCTACTCCAGTCCCCTGGGCGTGGCCACCTTCCTGAAGCGCCAGAGCCTTCTCCGACTCTCGCCCGGGGACGCCGCGGCCATGGCGCCCTGGGTGGACCGTCTCGCCCAGGCGGAAGGCCTGCCCCACCATGGCGCCAGCGCCAGACTCCGATCGCGGGAGAAACCATGAGTCTCCTGCGGAAGGATCTCGAAACCCTTCAGCCCTACACCCGCCCCGAAGCCGCATGGACTCCGGCGGAGGCTGCGCGGCCCCTGGTCCGGCTGCACATGAACGAGGCGCCTTCGGACTGGCCTCCGGAAGCGAAGGCCGCCCTCCTGGCACGCCTCGCGGCCCTGCCTTTCCAGGTCTACCCGGAACGGCAGGCGGAGCTGACGGAGCGGCTGCGGCTGCGCCTCGGCGCTCCGGAAGGCGGACTGCTCCTCGGCCCCAGCAGCGGCGCGCTGCTGGACCTCGTGGCCCTGGCGGGACTGGATCCCGGCGATGCGGTGGCCCTGCCCGAGCCCGGCTTCTCCCTCTATCCGCTCCTCGTGAAACGCCACCGCGGCGTGGTGCGTGCCGTGCCCGTGGGTACGGGCTTCCCCATGGAAGGCTGGTTCACCGCCCTGCAGAAAGGCGCCCGGCAGCTCTGGGTCACGCTGCCCAACAACCCCACCGGCGCATGGCTCTCCCCCGATGACCTGGAGCCCCTGCTGGTGGCCGCGGCCGGTGGCGAGGATCCGCCGCTGGTGATCATCGATGAAGCCTACGCGGAATTCGCGCCGCGCACCCACCGCCTCGCCGTTGACCGCTTCCCCAACGTGGTTCTGCTCCGCACCTTCAGCAAGGCCCTGGCCTCGGCCTCCTGGCGCCTGGGCTACCTGCTGGGCGACCCGGCGCTCATCGGAAGCCTCGCGGCCCTCCAGCTGCCCTACTCCATGCCGGCGGCCAGCCTTGAAGCCCTCGATGTGGCCCTCGATTTCGCGCCCTGCTTCGACGCCGCCATCCGCGCCACCGCCGCCCGGCGGGACCGCCTCGCCGCGTCGCTGCCACGCCACGCCGCCGCACCCAGCGCCGCCAATTTTCTCTACGTGACTCCGGATCCCGCACCGGCGCTGAAGGACGCCGGACTTCTCGTGCGCACCCTGCCCGGCGGGGACGCCGCCCGGGTGGGCATCGGCGAGGAGGAGGTCGCCGTCCGCGCGGCGGCGGCCCTCGGCGGCGCCCTGCCGGCCGCGGAGGTGCCGCAGGAATCCTCCCTCCTCGTCCTCGATGTGGACGGCGTGCTCATCGAGGCGGACCGCAGCTTCATGGAGGCGGTGCGCCTCGCGATGGCAGAGCTCGCGCCCCAACAGGACTGGACCGACGACCACTTCCGCGCCTTCAAGCGCGTGGGGGGCTTCAACAACGACTTCCGCCTCGCCGCCGCGGCCTGGCTCCTCGCGGCGCGAGGGGAGATGGGCCGCCTCGATTCAGCGGAAGGCATCGGCTTTCCCGACCTGGAGGCCGACATCGCGGCCCGGGAGCCGGAGGCCCAGCGCATCGTCCAGAAGCACTACGCCGAGACTTCGAAGCTGGAACGGCCCCTCATCGAGCTGCACGCGCTGCGGGCCCTCGGCTGCGAGCTCGCGATCCTCACGGGCCGTCCGCCGGAGGAGCTGGTGATGGCCTTCGGCGTCCTGGGCTGGGAGCTGCCCGCCGTCAGTGATTCGGCCCCGCACCTCCGCAAGCCCAGCCCCGCGGGCCTGCTCCAGCTCGCGGACGCCTTCCGCGCCACCTCCGTGGTCTTCGTGGGCGACACCCGGGATGACGCCGCCGCCCTGGCCGCCGCCCGGGAGCTCCGGCCCGACCTCGTCTGGCGCTTCGCCGGCGTGGGCCCGGACCGGGAGCGCTTCATCCGGGACGCCGACCTCCACGCGCCGACCCTCCTCGACCTGCTGCCCCAGCTGAAGGAAGCCCTGCCATGAGACGCGCCGAACTGCACCGCACGACCAACGAGACCGACATCCGCCTCGGCCTGGACCTGGATGGTGGCGAAACCCGAATCATGACGGGCCTCGCCTACTTCGACCACATGCTGCTGCAACTGGCGAAGCACGGCGGCCTCGGCATCACCCTGGAAGCCCAGGGCGACCTCGATGTGGACAGCCACCACCTCGTGGAGGATGTAGGCCTCGCCCTGGGCGATGCCCTGCGGGAAGCCCTGGGCGAGCGCAAAGGGCATCGCCCGGTGGGGCGAGGCCCACATCCCCATGGACGAGACCCTGGCCCGGGTCGTGGTGGACCTCAGCGGCCGGCCCTACTGCGTCTTCGACGCGGATCTCCCGCGCATCGTGCTGGGCAACGGCTTCCAGGTGGAGATGGTGCGGGAGTTCTTCATCGCGGTGGCGATGCGCGGCCAGCTGAACCTGCACGCCTCGGTCCTCTACGGCCAGAACACCCACCACCAGGTGGAGGCCCTCTTCAAGGGCCTCGCCCGGGCCCTGAGGCAGGCGGTGCGGATCGATGGCGAAGCCATCCCCAGCACCAAGGGGACGCTCACCTCATGATCACGGCCCCCTGCACGATCATCGACTACGGCGGCGGCAACCTCGCCTCCCTGGAAGGCGCCCTCGACGCCTTCGGGCTGCCCTTCGTCCGCGCGGCGTCGCCGGCGGCGGCCCCGGCCCGGGGCGTGCTGGTCCTGCCGGGGGATGGCCACTTCACCACCGCCCGGAAAGGGCTCATGGACTCGGGATGGTGGGCGGCCCTGCCCGCCCTCGTCGCCGCGGGCCGGCCCCTCCTGGGCATCTGCGTGGGCCTGCAGTTGCTGGCGCAGGACAGCGAGGAGGCTCCGGGCGAGCCGGGGCTGGGCCTGCTTCCTGGTTCCGTCCGGCGCCTCGGCCCTGGCGTGAAGGTGCCGCACATGGGCTGGTCGCGGGTGCGCGGCGCGCGGCCGCATCCGGCCTTCGACGGCGGGGCGGAAGGCTGGCTCTACTTCGTCCACGGCTACGCCCTCGACGTGAACGAGGCAACCCTCATGATCGCGGTCCACGGCCGGCCCTTCGCCGCCGCCGCGGGCGCGGGCCGCGTCCTGGGCTTCCAGCCCCACCCGGAGAAGTCCGGCCCCTTCGGCCGGGCCATGCTGCGGCGCGCCCTCGACTGGCTCGCCGCGCAGGAGCAGCCATGATCCAGCTCATCCCTTCCATCGACCTCCTCAGCGGGCGCATCGTGCGCCTCCTCCACGGCGACTTCGACCAGGTCACCTACTACGACCTGGAGCCCACCGCCTGGGTGCAGCGCCTCCTCGACGCCGGCGCCACGCGGATCCACCTCGTGGACCTGGACGGCGCCTTCGGCCTGGCGCGCCAGGGGACCTTCAAGCTCTTTCCCAGGCTCTTCCCCGAAGCCGTCTTCCAGCTGGGGGGCGGCCTGCGCAGCCGCGCCGCCATCGAGGAAGCGCTGGACCACGGCTTCGAGGCCGTGGTGGGCACCCTGGCGGTGGAGCAACCGCGGGAACTGGCGGGCCTGCCGCCCCAGCGCGTGATCTGCGCCCTGGACCTGAAGGGGGACCGCATCGTCACCAAGGGTTGGCAGGCGGAGAGCGAGTGCGAGTCCACCGATGTCTTCGAGTCCCTCCTGACCCTCGGCTTCCGGCGGGCCCTCGTCACCGACGTGAGCCGCGACGGCGCCCTGGCGGGTCCTGGCCTCGAAGCCACCCGCTGGGTGGCGAAGGAGGGCTTCCTCGTCCAGGCCAGCGGCGGCCTGCGGCACCTCGCCGACCTCGCGCCCCTGGGGGAGATCGAGGGGGTCGTGGGCGCCATCACCGGCAAGGCCCTGCTGGAAGGCCGCATCGATCTGGCGGATCCCGCCACCCGCACCGGCCCTGTCCACCGGCGGGGAAGGCTTCTGATGCCCGCCAAACGCATCATCCCGTGCCTGGACGTGAAGGGCGGCCGCACGGTGAAGGGCGTGCGCTTCGAGAACCTCCGCGACCTGGGCGATCCAGTGGCCCTGGCCGCCCGCTACGACGCCGAGGGCGCCGACGAAGTCTGCTTCCTCGACATCAGCGCCTCGGAAGAGCAGCGCGGCACCCAGGAGGCCTGGGTCCGGCAGGTCGCCCGCACCCTCGCCATCCCCTTCACCGTCGGTGGCGGCGTGCGGACCGCGGACGACGTGGAGCGCCTGCTGCGCCTGGGCGCCGACAAGGTGGCCATCAACACGGCGGCGGTGCGCCGGCCCGGCCTGGTGCGGGAAGCCGCGGACCGGGTGGGCGGGCAGAGCATCGTCGCCGCCGTGGACGTGAAGCGCGACGACGATCTCGGCTGGCGGGTCTGGATCAGGGGCGGCCAGGAGGCCACGGACCTCGAGGCCCTGGCCTGGCTCCGGGAGCTGGAGCGCCTGGGAGCCGGGGAGCTCCTGCTCACCTCCATGGACCGGGACGGCACCGGAGACGGCTTTGACCTCGAGCTGCTGCGGGAAGCGTCGCGCCTCGGAATTCCCGTCATCGCCTCCGGCGGCGCCGGGGAGGAGGCCCACTTCCTCGCGGCCCTGGAGGCCGGGGCCGACGCGGTGCTGGCGGCGACCCTCTTCCACGAAGGCATCCTGCCCATCCCGAAACTCAAAGCCTTCCTCCGCGATGCGGGGCAGGCCATCCGCCTGGAGGGCTCATGAATGTGCCGGATCCCAACACCCTGGTCTTCGATGCCGCCGGCCTGCTTCCCTGCGTGGCCCAGGCCCGGGCCGGCGAGGTGCGCATGGTGGGCTGGATGAACCGGGAGGCTTTCGAGAAGACCCTGGAAAGCGGCCTGCTCACCTTCTGGAGCCGCTCCCGGCAGCGGCTGTGGACCAAAGGGGAGGACAGCGGCCACACCCTGCGCGTCCTCGCCCTGCGCGCCGACTGCGATGGCGATACCCTGCTGGCGGTGGTGGACCCGGCGGGCCCAACCTGCCACCGCGGCACGACCACTTGCTTCGATGCCGATGAAACCCTCGAGACCTCCTGGCCCTGGCTGGCGCAGCTCGAAGCCCTCCTCCGCGTGCGCAAGGCGCAGGCCTCCCTGGACGGCAGCTACACCCAGAAACTCTTCGCCCAGGGCACGGACCGGATCGCCAAGAAGGTGGTGGAGGAGGCGGGCGAAGTGATCCTCGCCGCCAAGAACTTCGACGCCGAAGCCGGTGCGGCGCAAAAAGCGGACTTCCTCGGCGAGGCCGCGGACCTGCTCTTCCACCTGGACCTGCTGCTGGTGAACGCCGGACTCGGCCTGGAGGACGCCCTCGAGGTCCTGAAGTCCCGGCACCAGCAACGCAGCCTGAAGCCTGAAGCCTGAAGCCCGAGATCCCATGCCCACCCACATGCCCCACTTCCCCGACCTGCTCTTCGAGCCCGCGGCCCGCCTGCGGGCCTGGGAGGGCATCCTCATGCGCCTGCTGGCGGAGGCCGGCTACCGGGAGCTGCACCCCAGCCTGGTGATGCGCGAGCCCATGGAGGCCGAGGCCGTCCGCTTCTTCGACGGCGCGGACCTGGTGGCCCTGCGCTGGGACTTCACCCTGGCCCTCGCCCGCCTGCTGGCCTCCCGCTTCGACGCGGCCCCGTCCCGGATCAGCTACGCCGGCGCCGTGTTCCGCCGCCCCCACCAGCCCTGGGAGCCGGTGGAGCGCTTCGAGGTGGGCTGTGAGCGGATCCAGGGCCCCGACGAGGACGGCGCCGACGCCGACGTGGAACTGGCCCGGCTCATGGTCGCCATGCCCACGGCCCTCGGGCTCCAGGGCGGCATCCTTCAGCTGGGCCACGCGGCCCTGCTGCGGCGGCCCATGGAGGCCGAGGGCCTGGACCCGGAACGCGCCGGCCGCGTGGTCCGGGGCCTGCACCGCCGCGCCGCCCACCGGGTTGCCGCAGCGCTTGATGGCCACCCCGCCGCCGCCCGCCTGCTCGCCCACGCGGAAGCCCTGCTCGTCGAACCCGACGGCTCCGGGAAGTTCGAGGCCCTCGCCGCGAGTCCCTACGCCGGCCTGCTGGAGGATGAGCTCGCCCACCTGCGCCGCGCCCAGGCCGCCATCGCCCCGTTGCTGCCACCGGACCTCGAGCTGCGGGTGGATCCCGCGGACGTGCAGGGCATCGGCTTCTACACGGGACCGACCCTGCGGCTCTGGGCGCCGGGGGCCCAGGCGGAGCTCGCCAGCGGCGGCCGCTACGACGGCCTCTACCCCGAGCTGGGCCGGCCCTGGAAGGCCGCGGGCTTCTGCCTGCGCCTGTCCCGCCTGCTGGACCTCGCGGACACGCGCCCCGACCTCTTCGGAAAGGTGGCCCCATGAGCCTGCTCATCGCGTTGCCCAAGGGCCGCCTCGGGGACGACCTCGTGCCGAGGCTGCGGGGCACGGACCTCGCGCTCGACGAGGGGGCCCTGAAGTCCCGCGTCCTGCGGATCCCCACCGCCACGGCGGGCGTGGAAGTCCTCCTGCTGAAAGGCGCGGACCTGCCGCGCTACGTGGCCGCGGGCATCGCCTCCTTCGGCGTCGTGGGGTCGGACCTCCTCGACGAATCCGCCGAGGATCTGCTGGAGCTCGCCGACCTGCGCTTCGGCGCCTGCCGCCTGTCCCTCTGCGCGGTGGCGGGGACGACGGTCGAGGCCCTGCGCCGCCGCCCCCACCTGCGCCTCGCCACCAAGTTCCCCAAGGCCACCGCCGCTTGGCTGGCGAAGGAAGGACTCACCGCCGAACTGGTGCCCCTGGCCAGCAGCGCGGAACTGGCGCCCATCCTCGGCCTGGCGGACGCCATCGTGGACCTCGTCCAGACCGGCGGAACCCTGAAGGCCCACGGCCTGGAGGAGATCCTGGTGCTCGGCACCACCTCGGCCCGGCTCGTGGCCTCCCACGCCGCCTGGCTCGCGGAGGCGAAGGCGGCGCGCCCCATCGTGCGCACCCTCATCGAGGCGCTGCGCCAAGCGTGAGGGCGTCCTCCACGCAGGTCGCAGGAACGCGGGAATGGAAAGCAATCGGCGGTCCGCTCCGGGAAGAAAGCCCTACACTGGAGCGCACCCGAGGCCTCCATGCAGCAAGCAGCCCTTCAGTCCTTCGACGGCTTTCCCGATGACGCGCGGCTATGGCTGGCGGCCTTCCAGCGGCCCCTCCTGCCGGAGGAGCAGGGCCGCCTGCGCGTCCACTTCGAAGCCTTCCGCCCCCATTGGAAATCCCACGGCGAGCCCATCGACAGCGCCTTCGCCCTGTTGGAAGGCCAGATCCTCGCCGTGGCCGAACGCACCATGCTGACCCAGCCTTCCGGCTGCGCCATCGATGCGATGCTTCGGCAGATCTACAAGCTCGCCGACCTCCTCGCCCTTCCCCTCATCGATGCGCAGAAGGTGCTCGTGCGGGCCGGCGGCAACTTCCAGGCCGTCCCGAAGGCCCGCCTTGAAGCCATGCTCCAGAGCGGCGAGCTGGGTGCCGACATCCCCGTTCTCGACCTCACCCTCCAGCATCTTGGCGAACTTCGCCAGGGGCGTATGGAGCGCCCCATGGCCCAGACCTGGATCGCCCGGAAGTACGCCGCCGTGCTGAGTCCGCAGGGCTGAGGGGCACGCGGATCGGCCAGCGGCGCGCTGGCTCCTGAAACGCGGAAGGGCCGCTGTCGCGGCCCTTCCGAAAGGTTCGATCCGGGCTAGAAGATCGGGTCGCCGGGCTTGCGGCGCCAGGCTTCGGCCTTCTTGCCGGAGCCCTCCTGCTTGGGCTTGGCGCCCTTCACGGCGGCGAGGCTGCTGAGGAGGCTGCCGGTGACATTGGTCGCGACGGCCTTGGTGAGGGCGGGCTTCACGGGGTTCTCCGGAGCCGGGGCGGACGCCTTCGGAGCAGCTTCGGTGGTGGCGTTCTCCTTGAGGCGGCGGTCGTGCCAGGCCTTGCGCTTGGGATCCACCACGCGGGCCTTCATCTGGACCGACTTGCGGCCGTCGGCCTTCTTGGCCTTCACGATCTTGCGGTCCTCGCGGACGGTGGATTCGGGATTGACGGATTCCTCGATGATCTTCGCCAGATCCGCCAGGCTGCCGAGGTTGCGCTTGTTCATAGGGGGGTGGATCTCCGGGTGGCGCCGACGAAAGGTCGCGGGCCAGCGCACCAGAATAGCGGCGAAAGCCTTGCGAGCCAAGGCGATTCCTTGAGCGCTACCGAAGGTCAAGGCACGGATTCCGCTTCGGATGCATCACAATGCCCCATGCGCCCCGCCACGATCATCCTGCCCTGCGCCTTGCTGGCCTTGGGTTGCGACCGGCGCCCCGGCCCGGCAACCCCCAGCGCCGCAGCCCCGATCCCGGCGGTCCCTGAGCCCATGGCGGACACCAGCCACATGCCTTCCCTCGCGGGCTGGCGGGTGTTGGCGGAGCCCCGCCTGAGCCAGGCGGGACCGCACCGGGGCCTCCTGCAGCGGACCCAGGCGAACGCCGTCGCCGCCGCGGCCCTGGACCGAGGCGCCACCTTGCCCTGGCCGGACGGCAGCCACCTGGTGAAGGAGTCCTTCACCCGCAAGGGCGAGAAGGTGGCCATGACCGGCATGCAGAAGGTGGCCGGCGAGTGGATCTGGATCACCGCCGACGCCCGGGGCCGGGTCACGGGCCGCTACAAAGGCGCGGCCTCCGGCGCCTGCGAGGCCTGCCACTACACCCAGGCCTGGCGCTTCGACGGCAGCTTCGCGCCGGTCACCGCCGGCCAGGCCGCCCTCGACGGAATGCCGCCCCCCGGGGCTAAGGCACCGTGAAGGCCCGGCTCCTCGCCCTGCGGGAACGCTACGAGACGCCGGCTGCCCTGGCCATGGATCCCCTGGCCATCCCGCTGCGCTTCCCGGACCCCATGGACCGGGAGGTGGCGGCCTTCGTGGCGGCCCACCTCGCCTACGGCCGCGTGGCCCCCATGCTGCGGGCCATCGAGGGCGTCCTCGCGCCCCTGGGTGAACATCCCGCCGCGTGGCTGCGGGACCGCGGGCCCGCCGGCGCGCTCCGGGGGCTGGAGGCCGCCCTCGCCGGCTGGAAGTGGCGCTTCCATACAGGCGAGGACCTGGCCCACTGGCTTGCGGCGTGGGTGCGGCTGGACGCCGAAAGCGGCGCGGGCCTGGAGGCCCACCTGCTCCCGGCGGGCGGAGAGACCGCCGATGGCGCCCTGTCGCGGCTGAACCGGCGGCTCCGCGGGGAATTGCCCGACACCTACGGCCTGCGCTTCAACCTGCCGGATCCCGAGGCGGGCTCGGCCTGCAAGCGCTGGCGCATGTTCCTGCGGTGGATGGTGCGCACCGGCTGGCCGGATCTGGGCCAGTGGACCCGCTATCCCGCGGACCAGCTCGTCATCCCCCTCGACACCCACGTGGCCAGGGTGGCGCGCTACATCGGCCTCAGCGCCCGCGCCACGCCGGACGGCGCCATGGCCGCGGAGATCACGGCGGCGCTAAGGAGGCGGAACCGGGTGGATCCACTGGGGTATGACTTCGCGCTCTCGCATCTGGGGATCATGGGGGACTGTCCGGGGGTGCGGAGCCTGCCGGGGTGCCGGCCGTGTCCGCTGGTGGGGATTTGTCGGGCGGGGAGGGTGTGAGTGTTGGGGTGGGCGCGTTGGGATTGTTGGCCGCATCGCTGCGCTCGCGGCGGTCGGGTTTCTGCCCGGCGAACGCTTGATGTATCCGTCCGATCTGGTGATCTGCGCAGAACCTCATCGCGCCATTGCTTCCAGCGGACCCGCTCGCTTTGCTCGGGTCCTCGGCTTTGTGCCCTGGCGAACACTCTCGCGTCCGCCCCGCGCCTGCGGTTTGCAACATCGCATGACGCGATTGCTTCCAGCGGACCGCTCGCTTTGCTCGGGTCCTTGGCTTTGTGCCCCGGCGAACGCTCGCGCGTCCGCCCCGCGCCTTCGGTTTGCAACATCGCATGACGCGATTGCTTCCAGCGGACCGCTCGCTTCGCTCGGGTCCTCGGCTTTGTGCCCTGGCGAACGCTTGCGCGTCCGCCCCGCGCCTTCGGCGCTCTCCGGGCACAAAGGGGCCGGGCTTGCCACGGCACTCGGGGGAACGACTTAGGGCTGCTTCTTCCGACCTGACCCGGTTCATCGCACCCCGATGCATGGGGCCCGGCTTGGATCCAATATAGCCGCAGCGCGGGTTTACAACCATCGGCGGGGTCCGGAGCGATGCGGAAAGTGCTGAAGGGTGAAGGCTTGGAAATCGGGTGGAAAAATCCGCACGGGACCCCCTTGACACCCCCAGATCTTGGGGTGATTCTTTCACTCCGGCACAACCCCTTGAGGTCCATAACGATCAGCCGCACCTTCTCCGCCCATGCGTCGGGCGGTGGGCATTGTGTCGTCCGGAATCCGATCTTTTTCTGCAGCAAACCCATCCCGCCGGACCTGCGCCTTTGAACGCCGGTCCCCTCGCCCGAGGCATCGCATGAAGATCGCGCGCCACTTCACCAAACCCGGCCAGGATCCGCTGAAGGGCATCCCCTTCGAGCCCCGCACCTCGCGGATCACCAAGCTGGACGGCACGGTGGTCTTCGAGGCCAAGGACGTGCTCGTGCCGGATTCCTGGTCCCAGGTGGCCGTGGACATCCTGGCCCAGAAGTACTTCCGCCGGAAGGGCATCGACGCCCAGAACAGCGGCGAGAAGGACGCCCGGCAGGTCTTCCACCGCCTGGCGGGCTGCTGGCGCATGTGGGGCGAGAGCCACGGCTACTTCGACACCGCCGAGGACGCCCAGGCCTTCTACGACGAGCTGACCTACATGCTCGCCAAGCAGATGTGCGCGCCCAATTCCCCCCAGTGGTTCAACACGGGCCTGCACTACGCCTACGGCATCTCCGGCCCCGCCCAGGGCCACAGCTTCGTGGACCCGAAGACCGGCGCGATGCAGAAGTCCACCTCCGCCTACGAGCGGCCCCAGCCCCACGCCTGCTTCATCCAGAGCGTCAGCGACGACCTGGTGAACGAGGGCGGCATCATGGACCTCTGGACCCGCGAGGCCCGCATTTTCAAGTACGGTTCCGGCACCGGCTCCAACTTCTCCCGCATCCGGGGTTCGGAAGAGCCCCTGTCCGGCGGCGGCCGCAGCTCGGGGCTGATGAGCTTCCTCGCCGTGGGCGACAAGGCCGCCGGCGCCATCAAGAGCGGCGGGACGACGCGCCGCGCGGCGAAGATGGTCTGCCTGGACCTGGACCATCCCGACATCGAAGCCTTCGTGGACTGGAAGGTCGCCGAGGAGCGGAAGGTGGCGATGCTGGCCGCCGGCAGCCTGGCCCTCAAGAAGGCCTGGAACGCGCTCTGCGAAACCGTCGAGGGCAACACCCACGGCGACGCGGATCCCAAGACCAACGGCGCCCTCAAGAAGGCTCTCCTCCAGGCGAAGAAGGACGGCGTTCCCGCGGCCTTCCTCAGCCAGTGCCTGGCGCGGCTCCAGGACGCCGACTTCGACCGGGATATCCAGGGCTACGACACCTCCTGGGACGGCGAAGGCTACGCCACCGTGGGCGGCATGAACTCCAACAACTCCATCCGCGTGCCGGACCCTTTCATGCGCGCCCTCGAAAACGACGGCGACTGGGAGCTGAAGCGCCGGGTGGACGGCAAGGTCAGCCGGAAGCTCCGCGCCAAGGACCTCTGGAAGAAGGTCAACTACGCCGCGTGGTCCTGTGCGGATCCGGGCCTCCAGTTCGACACCACCATCAACGACTGGCACACCTGCCCCGAGCACGGCCGCATCAACGCGTCGAACCCCTGCTCCGAGTACATGTTCCTGGACGACACCGCCTGCAACCTGGCCTCCCTGAACCTGTGCACCTTCCTCACGGCGGACGGCGGCTTCGACCTGGAAGGCTACCGCCACGGCATCCGCCTCTGGACGATGGTGCTGGAGATCTCGGTGCTGATGGCCCAGTTCCCGTCCGAGGCCATCGCCCAGCTCAGCTACGACTTCCGCACCCTCGGTCTCGGCTACGCGAATCTGGGCGCCATGCTCATGCGCCTGGGCATCCCCTACGACAGCGTGGAAGGCACCCAGTGGTGCGGCGCGCTGACCGCCATCCTCACCGGCGATTCCTACGCCGCCTCGGCGGAGATGGCCGGGGAGCTCGGTCCCTTCCCCAAGTACGCGCCGAACCGCGAGCAGATGCTCCGGGTCATCCGCAACCACCGCCGGGCGGCCTACAACGCGCCGGACAGCGAGTACGAGAACCTCTCCGTGCGCCCCCAGGGCCTGCACGGGACCGGCGTGCCGAAATCCATCCTGGACGCGGCCCGGGAGGCCTGGGACCGCGCCCTGCTCCTCGGTGAGCAGCACGGCTACCGCAACGCCCAGACCACGGTGCTGGCGCCCACGGGCACCATCGGCCTGCTCATGGACTGCGACACGACGGGCGTGGAGCCGGACTTCGCCCTGGTGAAGTTCAAGAAGCTGGCGGGCGGCGGCTACTTCAAGCTGGTGAACAGCGCGATCCCGGAAGCCCTCATGCGCCTGGGCTACGCGCCGGACCAGATCAAGGACATCGAGCGCCACGTGGTGGGCTGGCAGGACCTCAACGCCCACACGCCGGGCATCACCCGGGCGGAGTTCCTGGCCAAGGGCTGGACCGACGAGGAGCTGAACGCCATCGAGGCGAAGCTGCCCACGGCCTTCGACCCGACTTTCGTGCTGCCCATGGAGAAGCTGAATCAGCAGTTCGGCAGCGAGCAGGTGAAGACCTTCCTCGATGCCCTGAGCGGGACCATGACGGTGGAGGGCGCGCCGCACCTGAAGGCGGAGCACCTGCCGATCTTCGATTGCGCGAACCGCTGCGGCCGCACGGGCCAGCGCTTCATCGCGCCCATGGGCCATCTGAAGATGATGGCGTCGGCCCAGCCGTTCCTGTCCGGAGCGATCAGCAAGACCATCAACATGCCCGCGGAAAGCACGGTCAAGGAGATCGCCGAGGTCTACGAGGCGTCCTGGAAGCTGATGCTGAAGGCGGTGGCGCTGTACCGGGACGGCTCGAAGATGAGCCAGGCCATGGCGACGAGCCTGGACCTGCTGGACGGCGCGGAGGCTTCGGAGACGCTGCAGGACGAGGCGTCCAGCAAGCAGGAGAAGGTGGCGGCCATGGCGGCGGCGCAGACGCAGGCGCTGAGCCAGCAGATCATCCGGTCGTACCGCAAGAAGCTGCCGAACCGCCGGGGCGGCTACACGCAGAGCGCGACGGTGGGCGGCACGAAGATGTACCTCCGCACCGGCGAGTACGAAGACGGCCAGCTGGGCGAGATCTTCCTGGACATCCACAAGGAGGGCGCGGCCTTCCGCGCGGTGCTGAACTGCTTCGCCATCGCGGTGTCCATGGGCCTGCAGCACGGCGTGCCGCTGGAAGAGTTCTGTGACGCCTTCCTGTTCACGCGCTTCGAGCCGAACGGCATGGTGCAGGGCAGCGATACGGTGAAGTTCAGCACCAGCATCATCGACTTCGTTTTCCGCGAGCTGGCGATCTCCTACCTCGGCCGCTACGAGCTGGCCCAGGTCGAGCCCGAGCAGCTCATGCACCTCACCACCAAGCCTGTGAGCCACGCGCCAGGTCTGGCCGGCGAGGCGCCCGTGAGCGAAGGCGGCATGACGCCCCTCTTCCAGGGCGGCGACATGAGCGCGGCGTCTGCGCCCGCGACCCCTGCGCCTGCGTTGGTGGCCGTCGGCCACCGCACCGTCGCCGGCGCCACCGCCAAGAGCGCGATCCAGGCGGCGCGGGAGAAGGGCTACACCGGCGATCCGTGCCCCGAGTGCGGGCATCTCACTCTGGTGCGGAACGGCGCGTGCATGAAGTGCCAGACCTGCGGGGCGACGACGGGGTGCAGCTGAGGGTTCCCAACCATTGTTGAACCTCATAGAGGAGCGGGGCTACCCCGCTCCTCTTGATTTGGTGAAGCTTATGGCTATTTCAGTATGGGGATCAACTGGCTTGCACCTTTAAGAACTACGCATACACTCGAAAGGTAAGGCAATCCGACTTACTCAAGAGACCCTAGGCCCATGTCACGCCCCCTCACCGCCCACGCCACCCTTAGCAGCAAGGGCCAGCTCGTCATCCCGAAGGCGCTACGCGAAGCTCTCGGCCTGCATTCCGGCTCGGAAGTCCTCCTCACCACGGAATCGGACGGGTCGCTGAACCTCTCGCCACTGAAGGAGCCAGTGGACGCGTTGTTCGGGATGCTCCACGAGGAGGGACGCGAACGGGTGGATGTGGACGAGGCGATCCTTGATGTGGTGCGGGAGAAGCACCGGTGATCGGGCTGGACACCAACGTACTGGTCCGGGCGATCCTGCAGGACGATCCGGTCCAGTCCCCGAAGGCCCAGGCCCGCATGGCCGCCGTGGCGAAGGGCGAAGGGCTGTTCGTCTCTTCCTTCGCGCTGCTGGAACTGGCCTGGGTGCTGCGGTCCTGCAAAGTGCCCAAGACCAAAGTGGTCGAAACCCTGCGCGCGCTGCTTGCCACGTCCGGCATCACCGTGGGCCACCGTCCCCAGGTGGCCGCGGCCCTGGATGCGTTCGAATTCGGCAAAGGCGACTTCGGCGACTACCTGATCCAGCAGGACGGCGCCTTCCATGGCGCGGGCGGCTTCCTCAGCTTCGATGCCGTCCTGAAAAAGGAAGGCCTCGCCCAGCTTCCCTGAAGCGCTGCCCGGATGGGTGCCTGGCCAGCTATGGTGGACGATCCCCCCGGAGTCCCCATGCGCCACACCCTGGCCTCGCTCTCCCTCGCCCTGACCGCATTCGCCGCCTTCGCCCAATCCCCCAAACCCTCCCCCGACGTCGCCCGCTACATCAAGGTCGACGCCCCGCGGGTCGTGCTCACCCATGTCCGCGTCATCGACGGGCTGGGCAATGCGCCGGTGGAGGACCGGAACCTGGTGATCGAGGGGGGGAAGATCACCAGCATCACGGCGGGGGCGGATGTCGCGGCGGCCCCCAACCAGACCGTGCTGGACCTGAAGGGCGCGACGGTGATCCCGGGGCTGGTGGGGATGCACAACCACCTCTTCCACATCGCGCGGCCCAACCTGCACGCGGAAGGCGGCCACGAGCAGCCGCTGCTGGTGCCGCAGATGACCTTCACCTCGCCGCGGCTCTACCTGGCCGCCGGCGTCACCACCATCCGCACCACGGGCAGCGTGGAGCCCTACGCGGACCTCAACCTGAAGCGCCTCGTGGACGAAGGCAAACTCGTCGGCCCCCACATGGACGTCACCGCCCCCTACCTCGAAGGCGGCGGCAGCCCCTTCATCCAGATGCACCCCCTCGCGGGCCCCGAGGGCGCCAGGCGCCACGTGGACTACTGGGCCGACCAGGGCGCCACCTCCTTCAAGGCCTACATGAACATCACCCGGGCCGAGCTGAAGGCCGCCATCGACGCCGCCCACGCCCGCGGCCTCAAGGTCACCGGCCACCTCAACACCGTCACCTACGAGGAAGCCGCGGACCTGGGCATCGACGACCTGGAGCACGGCTTCCTCGTCAATACCCAGCTCGACCCCGGCAAGCAGCCCGACAAGCCCTCCACCGCCCCCTTCGGCACCACCTCCAACGCCATGGACCCCGAAGGCCCCGTGGCCAAGGCCCTCTTCGCCAAGCTCATCGCCAAGAAGGTCTCCGTCACCTCCACCCTGCCGGTCTTCGAGCACATGGTCCCCAACCGCCCGCCCCTTCGGCGCCTCGCCATGGACGTGCTGAGCCCCCAGGCCCGGGAAGCCTGGCTCTACGCCCGCGCCCGCGCCGCCGCCCGCGCCCCGGAGGCACCCCTCGCCACCTTCATGCGCGGCATGGCCCTGGAGCGCGCCTTCGTGGCCGCGGGCGGCCTCCTCATCGCCGGCCCCGACCCCACCGGCAACGGCGGCACCATCCCGGGCATCAGCGACTGGCGGGGCGTGGAGCTGCTGGTGGAAGCGGGCTTCAGCCCCGTTGAAGCCATCCGCATCGCCACCCACAACGGCGCCGTCTACCTTGGCCGGCAGGACCGCATCGGCTCCCTGGCCCCCGGCAAGAACGCCGACCTCGTTGTCCTCCGGGGCAACCCCGCCACGGACATCAACGACCTCGAGAAGGTCGAACTCGTCTTCAAGGACGGCTATGGCTACGACTCCGCCAAGCTCTTCGATTCGGTGAAGGGGCGCTACGGGCAGTATTAGAAGCCCAAGCAGGACCCTGGGCAGGACCGCCTTCCTGTGTTCACCTGAATGCCCGCCCCGAGCCCACCCATGACCGAGCCCATCCCCTTCGTCCGCGCCGACATCTCCCCCATCGCCACCTACCAGGAGGCCTGGAACCGCATCAAGGACCGCTACTGGCTGTTCCTCGGCGTCACCGCCGTCGGCGTGCTGCTGGGCGGGCTGGCGCCCATGGGGCTGATGATGGGGCCCATGATGGTGGGCATCTACCTCTGCCACCGGGCGCTGGCGCGGGGGGAAGAGGTGAAGTTCGACCTGCTCTTCAAGGGCTTCGACCGCTTCGTGGACGCCTTCGTGGCGGCCCTGCTGATGATGGCGGCGAGCCTGGTGATCGTGCTGCCCCTGGTCTTCGTCGTGCTGTTCGGCGCCATCTTCGGCGCGGCGGGCATGGCGGCGGCCGCCTCCAGCACCCGGGGACCCGCGGCGGGCGGCCTGGCGGCGGGCTCCTGCCTGCTCTACCTCGGCGCCATCGCCTTCATGATGCTGGCCTCCATGCTGGTGAGCCTCTTCTTCACCTTCGCCTTCCCCCTCATCGCCGACCGCGGCGCCACCGGCCTCGACGCCGTCAAGCTCAGCGCCCGCGCGGCCCTGGCGAACCTGGGCGGCCTGGTTGGCCTCGCCCTCTTCTCCTTCGTCCTCACCTTCGTCGGCCTGCTCTTCTGCTACGTCGGCGCCTTCCTGATCATGCCCCTCACTTTCGCCGCCCACTGGATCACCTACGAAAAGGTGTTCGGCATGAAGACGGAAGGGCTCGCGGACTTCCCCGGGGCCTGAGCTAGGTCCTGCGGCACACCGACGCCATGAACGGGAACCACTGGTTCCCGTCCTGGGACACCTGCATCTCGTAGCGATAGGTGCCCGTCTCGGCGAGGTCCCAGGTGGCCTTCATGTGCCCCTGGGGCGAATTGGCCTCCAGGGCCAGCACGTCGCCCTCGAAGCCGCCCCGGAACTCCACCGGGTTGCCGCCGCCGGAATCGAACCAGTGGAAGACGTAGTGGGCCGCCGCGGCGTCCCAGCGGAGGATGCCGTGGCCCCGGAAGGTGGTGACGCCGTCCAGGGCATGGCAGTAGTCCTGGACCAGGGCGAAGCCGTCCAGGGCCATGCGGTTCTCCACCATGGCCTGGGCGGTGCCGCCCTGGGGGAACATGGGCGAAGGCTGGTAGCGCTCCTCGCCGATCCAGGTGCCCGCCAGCCTTTCCAGACGGAGATGGGGTTCGCCGGGCTTGGGCAGTTCCATGGCAGCCTCCGGGGGGTCTGGGAAAGCACAAGGGTAGGCTCCTTTCGCCCAAGTGGGGCCATCCGGCTCCAACTGTGTTCATCTGGAGGGGAAGCCTTCCCCGAGGTCCCCATGCCCCGCCTTTCCGCCCCCGCCCTCCTGCTGCCCGCCGCCCTGATCCTGGTCCTCGGTTCCCTCGGCGCCTGCAAGAAGCCGGACCCGGAGGACTCCTCCGGCTACGGCCGCTACACCTTCGACCTGCAGATCGAGCGGGACGCCACCGCGGGCTTCGTGTGCATCGCCTCCGTGACGGACCAGATGGGCCGCGGCACCCTGCGCACGCCGCCCTTCCGGGTCATGCCCGGCCAGACCGCCTCCGGCTTCGTGGGGGAAGTCGGCGGCGTCGCGCGGCTGGAGGCCACCATCACCCTGGACGCCCAGTCCCGCCGGGCCACCTACGTGGGCAGGCTCATCCAGAAGGACCAGCACACCGTCACCTTCCAGGCCACCCGGGACGTGCCCCAGACCTGATGGGCCACAATGGGGCATGCGACACGCCGCCCCCGACTCCTTCCAGCACCTGGTGGACCAGGCCCTGGCGGCGATCCCCGAGGACTTCCGCGCCCGCCTCGAACACGTGCGCATCGAGGTGCAGGACTGGCCCGACCGCGAGCTGCTGGCCTCCATGGACATGGGGCCCCACGAGACGCTCTACGGCGTCTACATCGGCACGCCCCTCACGGACCGCGGCGCGGATCCGGGCCTGCTACCGGACCGCATCCTCATCTTCCGCGGGCCCCTGGAGCAGGACTTCGGGGATCCCGGCGAGTTGGCGGACGAGATCGCCGTCACCGTGATGCACGAGATCGCCCATGCCTTCGGCATCGGCGAGGACCGGCTGGAGGAGCTGGGCCTGGGCTGAACTTCGCCTTCCTTCGATGGGGCCCCGTGCCTACCATGGCCCATCCCATCCGAAGGACCTGCCCATGACCCGCGCATGCCGCCCTGCCCTGCTGCTACTCCTCCTGGCCCCCGGCCTCGCCGCCCAGGACGCCAAGATCCATCCCTACACTGCCCAGCTCACCACCGAGTGGCGCCAGAAGCTGGACGGCGCCGAAGCCGTCAGCCGCCCCGGGGGCGATCCGGAGCAGGCCCTGCCGGTGCTGGAGGCCCTGGAGGCGTGGTACCAGGAGAAGAAGCAGGTCCTGGAGCGCCATCCCGAGTACAAGGAGTCCCTGAAGCGCCAGCTCCTGCTCCGCATCAAGCTCACGAAGCTCACCGCCGTGAGCGGCCTCGTCTTCGCCGACGCCGCGGTGAAGCAGCAGAAGACCAGCCTCCTCGATGGCAAGGGCGGCGCCTACGCTCAGCTGGAGAAGGCCGACAAGCTGGTGCAGTCCCTCGCCGCGGTGCTGGGGGACCAGCCCGCGGTCAAGGACCTGCAGGCCTACGTGGCGCAGGTGCGCGGCAAGGTGCAGGAGAAGGCGGGCCAGGTGAAGGGCGGCGGCGGGGCGCTGGCCACCGCCGTGGCGCCGGGGGTGAAGCTGCACCCCTACACCCAATCGACCTTCGAGACCTGGTCCGCCAACCTCGCCGAGGACGCCGGCATCCTCGCCGGCTCCCGGAGCGTGGAGGAGAAGGTCAAGGAGCTGGAGGGCGGCCGGCGCTGGTTCGAGTCCAGCCACGCGGAGTTGAAGAAGCATCCCAACTTCGAGGCGGGCCTCGCGAAGCTGACGCCCCTCATGCTGGGCCTTGCCGAACTGAAGGGGCGGCGCGCCGTGGAGTTCGCCGACAAGGGCCTGAAGGAGATGAACCCGAACATGTTCAGCGAAAGCTCCGGCACCTACCAGCAGCTCAAGGATGGGGAGAAGCTCCTCGCCGAGTTCGGCGGCGGCGCCGAGGCCGCCCAGGCCAAGGCCTCCCTCGAAGCCGCCAAGGCCCAGGTGGCGCGCCTCTCCGAGCAGTACAGCGCCAAGGCCGCGGCGGCCTTCCGCCTGCCCGCGGAAGCCTACGGCGGCGGCGACAAGGCCAGCCTCAAGGGCCAGCTCCTGGCGAAGTGGAAGGAGCTCTACCCCAGCGACCAGGTGCTCGGCGTGCGCTTCCTGAAGGGGGATTGGGAGCGCCGCAAAGAGTCGAACTGGAACAACGGCTCCTGGTACCACTACGACAACTCGGTGCTGCTGGTCTACGTGGTGATCCGGAAGTCCGCGGAACTGGCGACGGTCTATCCCGCCTACATCAACAAGAACAATCAGACCGGCGCCATCGCCATCGGCGCGGGGACCAAGGGCAATGCTTACTCCCACCAGGACATGCTGATGAAGAACGTGAGCTTCTGACCCCGGCGCCGGCCCTCAGCCCTGGGGCGCGGCGGCCTGCGCCTCCCCCAGGCAGAGCGAGGCCAGGCAGGCGATCAGCAGCACGCTGTACTCCACGCCGTTGCGGCCACCCCCCACCACGAACCAGCCTTCGCGGCCATGGACGAGGAGGATGCCCGCCAACAGGTTGGCCATGAAGCCGCAGGCCACCGGGCGCACCAGCCGGCCCCAGGCCAGCAGCGTGCCGCCCGCCAGCTCGAAGGCCGTGATGGCCCCGGCGAGGGCCACGCCGAAGGGGAAGCCCTTGGAGGCGAGGAAGCCCCCGAAGTCCGGTACGCCGTGGACCAGGAGGCGGTAGGCCCCGTGGATGAAGAGGAGGAGGGCCACCGTCACGCGGAGCAGGGTGCGGGCATGGCGCGGATCCTTCATCGAGTCTTCGGGCATGGGGCCTCCAGGCATCAGGTTGCGGGATAGGCTTCCAGCCTGCGGGAATACCGATAAGGGCACGAGCCGGTCCGCCCCGCGCCGGCGCGCCTGACCCCGCCAGGGAAAAGCCGCTTCGCCCTGCTACCGTGGGCCCGTCCCCGGAGCTCCCCATGCCCGCGCCTGAACACTGGCCCTCCGTCTACCGCGATCGGCCCGAAATTTTCGCCGCCTTCGCCCGGGCGGAGGACCCCCAAGGCCGCATCGTGGCGCGCCTCGCGGAGCTGGCAAATCTAGAGGGCACAACCGCCCTGGAGCTCGGGTGCGGCACGGGACGCTACACCACCGAACTGGCGCAGCGCTGCGCGCGCTACCTCGCCACGGACCCCAGCCCCGCGCTGCTGGAGCTGGCAAAGCGGGACGGCGCCGCGCCGTGGCTCCTACGGACACGCGCCGAGCGCCTGCCCCTGAAGGACCACTGCGTGGATCGCGTGCTGGCCACCTGGGTCCTCGCCTACCTGCGCCCCGGCGACCGCGCCGCCGCCCTGGCGGAGGCAGCGCGGGTGCTTCGTCCCGGGGGCAGCATGTGGCTGGTGGAGAACCACTGGGACGGCGAATTCCAGGAGCTGCGGGACCGCGCCGGCTATGGCGCCGAGCCCGGCGTGAAGGCCCTTATCGAAGCAGGCGGCTTCCGCGTCGCCGCGCGTATCGAGTCCGAACTGCGCTTCGATTCCAACGAGGAAGCCGCCGCCATCCTCGGCGCCCTCTGCGGCGAGACCGTCGCCGAAAAACTGCGCCGCGCCCCCCGCCGCAGCTTTGGTCATGAGGTGGTGATCCTCCAGCGGGCAGCCGGTCCGTGAGTGTGTGCGAGGGTGTGAGGGTGTGAGGTTCCGCCAGGCGGGCCGGGCGGTTGTTTGACGGTTGACCTGGCCGTTGATCTTGACCTTTCAGTTGATCTTGACCTTGCCGTTGATTTTGACCTTGCAGTTGACCTTGAACAGGTGCTTGAGTCCGGCGCGGCGGCACTTTGCCGCGTCGGACTCAAGCGCAAGCAAGCGATAGCGCGCAAGGCTGGGTCGGAATCAACCCTCAATGAAGCCTGGCAAAAGCAGCCGGAGCGCAGCCCTTGCTCCCCGGCCCCGAGCGGGACATTCCGGCACCAACCTCGCGCGCTATCGCTTGCGAGCACCGCTCCCAAGCACGGATCGCAAAGGGCGCGATCCGCACTTGGAAGCGGTGCCTGTTTTTAAAACCTCGGCGGTTCGGAGGGTCCATTTCGGCCGGGACCGACGGGCGGTCTGCCGTTGACCTTGACCTGTCAGTTGACCTTGACCTTGCCGTTGACCTTCAAAAGGTGCTTGAGTCCGGCGCGGCGGCACTTTGCCGCGTCGGACTCAAGCGCAAGCAAGCGATAGCGCGCAAGGCTGGGTCGGAATGAAGCCTCGGTGAAGGGAGGCAAAAGCAGCCACCGTGCAGCTCTTGCCACCCATCTCCTCGATCGAAAGCTCAGCCGCGAACCCTCACCCACCGACCTTCAACCCCCCACCTTCCGCCCACACATACGCCACGCTCGACGCGTGCAGCATGTCGCTCCGCCGGTACACGGGAAAACCCAGGTCGACCTTTCGGGCGCCTTCCACGGCGGCGGAGAAAGTTTCGAAACTGGTGCCCAGGCGATCCCCGTTGCGGGCGCCGGCGCGGCCGACGGTGAGGAAGCGGTAGAGGTGCCAGGCGTGGATTCGTGCGCCCGCGGCCTTCAGCCCGCCCAGGAAGGCCGCCAGGGCGGGCAATTCGCCGAGGTTCTCCCGGGTCACCACCGTGGAGATGGTGATCTCCCGGCCGGCCCGGGCGAGGGCGTGGAGGCGGTCCAGCACCACGGCGTGGTGGCCGCCGGTATGGCGGCGGAGCTGGTCGTGGACCGCCGGGTCCAGGGCTTCCAGGGGCAGGATGAAGCGGTCGAGCATGGGCAGCCCTTCGAATCCTTCCGGCAGGTGGATGCCGTTGGTGCAGACCTGCACGGTGAAGCCCAGGCCCTTGGCGGTCTGCGCCAGTTCCAGCAGGCCATGGGGCCACAGGAAGGGCTCGCCGCCCCCCAGCACCACATTCAGGATGCCTTGGTCCTTCAGGGCCACGAGCATGGCTTCGGCCTGGGGCCGGGACATCACCGCGAAGTTCGTCTCGCTGCCGCAGAAGGTGCAGGCCATGTCGCAGTCCGGCAGCAGGTAGACCGCCGCGATCCGCTTGCGGGGGTCCAGCGCAGGAAGGAGGCCGCCGGGCATGGGGATGCTAGGTTCCCGAGATGGGGGGCAGGAGTTCGGAAGGAGCCACCGCTCCAGCGCCCCGCCGATCCCCGGTGGCCGCGCGGCGGTGGTAGTCCACCTGGCCGAGGTGGAAGGCGAGGTGGCTCAGCAGGTGCAGGAGGAGGACCTGCGTGCCCGGCTGCCGCCCGCCGAAGGCGATGGGAAAGGGTTCCTGCAGTCTGGATGGGTCGAAGGCCGCGAGCCCCGCCTCCAAGTCCCGGACCGTGGCCTGGATTTCCGCGAGGACCGCCGCCTTCGGCAGGTCCCTGGCGGCGAATTCCGCCTCCCGGTCCCGCACGTAGCCCGTGCCGCCATAGGTTGCGCCAATAAAGTGTCGGAGATTCCCACAGAGATGCAGGGCCAGGTTCCCGCCGGCGTTCGCCAGGCCCGGGACGGGCTGCCAGAGGCTGGCATCGTCGGGATAGAGGTCCACCTCCCGGGCCAGGGTGGCCAGTTCCCGCAGCAGCAGCGTCCGCAGATCCCCGATCACCGCGCCACCGCTTCGATCTTCCTCCGCAGCTTCTCGTCGAACTTCGAACGCAGGATCAGCGCCCGCATGTGGGTGCCCTTGGCGATGAGGTCCACGCCGTCGTGGGCCTCCACGTCGAAGCGCAGGCGCCGGCCTTCGATGGAGACGAGGCTAACCTTCGCGGTGACTTCGAAGCCCGGGGGCGTGGCGGCGTCGTGGCTCACGGAGATGTGGGTGCCCAGGCTCTGCTCGCCCTCGTCGAGGTGAGGGGCGAGCATGGCGACGCAAGCCCACTCCAGAAAGCCCACCAGGAAGCCGGTGGCGAAGACCCCGGGCATGGCGCTGAAATCAATGGACTCCGGATAGAGCGCCGGCACGGTCTTCGAAGGCGTGACCTGGAAGCGGAGTTCGTGGGTCATGCCGGCAACCAGGGTCTCCTTCATCGCGCCCTCCCTGCCTCATCATTCCACGCATGAGGTCCATGTCCGATCAAACCATGTTTTCATCCCCGTCGATGGTGCAGTGCCTGCGGGGCCGATCCGAGGGCGATGGGTTGGGGCGGGCGGCTGGCACCGCGCTCCTCTTCCGCTGTCTGCGGGCGCACCCACGGGTTTGACTTTCAGCGGGCACAAGCCCCGTCCAGGAGGCCCGAGACGGCGCGTGGATTCCACCGTGACCCCACGCCCCTCCCACCCCCTCCGGGGAATCCCGGAAGGTCCTTCTGTGGAAGCGGCCGGCAGGCTCCCCCTCGGCAATCCGGGCAACGGATTTTCACAGATCAAATTCCCCTGTCCCATTTTCCGGCTCCTGGCATCATGTCGCACCTCTGAGAAAAAAAGTGATGTTGGTCCATGGCAGTTACCCGCGGACGAGTTCGCACCCCCTGGCGAGCGGGCGCTCCGTGATCACGTTGCCTGGGATGTCTCGTTCCAGTGAGTCGTTGGGCAGAGCCCGTGCAGAGGCGCGTCCCGGGGGCCCCCTGGCCGGACACCCAGTCCGCTCGACCGTCCTTCCGCCGGGCCTGCCGGTGGCGCCACGGGGTCGAGGATGACCGGGAAGGCCACCATCCTGGCGATGGCCCTGTGGGCTTTGGGGGGCTTCGCCTTCGGCCAGGTGCCGGACCTCGGCGCCCCGATCCTCACCAACTACGAGCCGGAACAGTTCAAGGCCTCCAGTCAGACCTGGGTGGCGGTGCAGGATCGCCGAGGCGTCTTGTACTTTGGGAATTCCGCGGGAGTCCTGGAGTTTGATGGCCAGCGCTGGCAACTCATCCCGACGCCGGGAAACCCACTCACCCGTTCCCTGGCCGCGGGGCCTGATGGAACGATCTACTACGGCTCCATCGGCGACATCGGCTACCTGGCCGTATCCCCCACCGGCAAGATCTCCGCGGTCTCCCTCAAGGAAGCCCTGCCCCCGAGCGAGCGGTCCTTCAACGATGTCTGGCAGGTCGAGAGCTGTGCCGATGGGATCTACTTCCTGACCCGGAGCAAGATCTTCCGCTTCCACGGCGGCAGGATCACCGCCCTGCCAGGCCTGTTCGCCTCGTCCCAGGCCTGCGTGCTCAATGGGACCTTGTTCTATGCGGACATAGAAAAGGGCATCTGCCTCGTGGACGGGGACAAGGTGGTACCCCTTCCCGGGTTGGCGGGGGTCTACAACGGGAAGCGCATCAACATGGCCCCTTTCGGACGCCACGAACTTCTGGTGGGGCGGCTTTCGGGGGATTTCCGCCGCATTGATCTCTCCGCGCTCTGGGATGAGACCGCCCGGAAATACGACAGCACCCGCCCAACGCCCAAGGGCATGGTTCAGCCCTTCCCCACCGAGCTGGACGCCTTCCTGCCGGACAGCCAGGCCTTCATCTACAAGCTCGTGCCCCTCGGGGCGGACGCCTTCGCCATCTGCACGGTCAAGGCAGGCATCATCATTTTCGGTCGGGACGGCAAGATCATCCGCGCCATCAACAAGGATTCGGGCCTCCCGGACAACACCGTGGCGGGTCTCCTCGTGGATCGCTCGAACAATCTGTGGGCCACCACCAACTCGGGCATCTGCCACATCGAACTGAGCGTGCCCCAATCGATCTTCGGGGCCCGCAACGGCATCGACGGGATTTCCCTTTCCATGGGCATGCACAAGGGGCGCTTGTACGTGGGCACCTTCCAGAACCTGTACGTACAGGCTCCGTACACCTTCACCCTCAAGAAGGACGTGCCGACCTTTGTGGCCGTCAAAGACAGTCCGAACGAGGTCTGGCAATTCATGGAAGTCGATGGCGATCTCATGGTGGCCAGTAGTCGGGGGCTCTTCCGGATCCAGGATGAAGCGGCCATCAAGGTTCCGGGCTCCTCCACCAACGCCCTGTGCCTTGGAATCTCCCGGCGATGGCCAGGGCACCTCTTTGTGGGGATGATGGGTGGGGTCGAGGTCTTCAGGCGCGTTTCGGACCAGTGGGCCCTGGTGGGGAAGTTGGGAGGGGTTCGGGACAACATCCGGCGCATCACCCAGGATGCCGATGGCGACCTCTGGTTGAGCACCGAGGTCAATGGCCTGCTCAGGGCCCATTTTTCCGGCAACACACCCACGGATGCAGGTGTGCATGGTTTCGGCCCGGAGCATGGGCTGCCGGGGCTTACCGGCCTGAATGCCAGCTTCCACGGAACGACCCTTTACGTGCTTTCTCTCAAAGGCCTGTATCACGCCATCATCCCGCCGTGGGATGCCAACGAGCCCGACCAGACCCGCTTTGCGCCCGACCTCGCCTTGGGCAAGGCATTCAGTGATCCCCCCACGGAGCTCAAGACGATGGTTCCGGACGGGAAGGACGGCATCTTCTTCAGCACCTCCAGAGGCGTGGTCTGGGCCCGCCCGGGCAGGGACGGGCAATTCCAGCTGACGACAGGGCCTTTCCGCGGGCTCACAGCCCCGGATGAACCCATCTTCGTCCATCCCAACGGCAGCGCCTGGCTTACCGGGAAGACCCTGTATCGGGTGGACCCCTGGGCTGCCAAGGACTATGACCAGCGCTTCGAGGTGCTGATCCGGAAGGTGGTCGGCAAGTCCCATCGGGTGGTGTTCGAAGGCACCCACAGTCAGGAAGGCACGGCGTTCCGCAGCAAACGAACCGTGTTCCGCACCGACCAAGGGGGCGGGGCTGTGCCTGAACTTCCCTACGGCCAGAACGCCCTGGCCTTCGAGTTTGCCGCCGCGTTCTTTGAAAGGCCCGGGACGACCCAGTTCCAGTACCTGCTTGAAGGCTTCGACAAGGACTGGAGCGAATGGGGCACGGTGGCGACCAAGGAGTACACGAACCTTCCAGAGCGGAATTATCGCTTCAGGGTGAGGGCCAAGAATCTTTACGGAACCCCGGGGCAGGAAGCCCAGTACGGGTTCCGGATCCTGGCGCCCTGGTACCGGACGATATGGGCCTACCTCGCCTGGATCTCCCTGGGGAGCATGGCGCTGGTGGGCATCGTCTATGGCTACACACGCAAGCTGCAGCGCCAGAAATGGGTTCTCGAGGCCCTGGTGACCAGGCGCACGGCGGAGCTGAAGCTTGCCAAGGACGGGGCGGAGCTCGCCAAGGACGCGGCGGAGCTGGCCCGGGAAGCAGCGGAACGAGCCAATGCCTTCAAATCCACCTTCCTCGCCACCACCACCCACGAATTGCGGACACCCCTGAATGCGATCATCGGGTTCTCCCGGATGCTGGTGCAGGGCGATGTCCGGGAAGCCGAGCGGAGGGATTTCTCACGCACGATCTGGGGTGCTGCCGAGTCCCTCCTGCAACTGGTCAATGACCTGCTGGATCTGAACAAGATCGAGGCGGGGAAGCTGGACGTGGAGCGTGTCCCCGTGGACCTGCGGCAGATCCTTGAGGAGGCCCTGGTCCTGATGGGAACCCGGGCCCAGGAGCGGAACCTGCTGCTGCTTTGCGAGGTGGACCCCGAAGTGCCGGACCGGATGCTGGGGGATCCCCTGAGGATCCGCCAGATGCTGGTGAACCTGCTGGGCAACGCCGTGAAGTTCACGCACCAGGGATGCGTGCGCGTTCGCATGGCCCTGGTGGAAGGCCCCCGCATCCGGGTGGAAGTCCAGGACACCGGGGAAGGCATCCCCTCCGAAATTCTGCCTCGGCTCTTTCAGGCCTTCACCCAGGCGGAAAGCATGGAGAAGAGCCAGGGCACGGGGCTGGGGCTTTCCATCACCCGCCACCTCGCCGAACTCATGGGCGGGGACACCGGCGTCACCAGCACGGTCGGCGAGGGTTCGACGTTCTGGTTCTCCCTGCCCGTGGATGGCTCCGAGCGGCATGAACGGGCCAGGCCCTGGGCCGGACGGCGATTCGCCATGCGCATCCAGAACGCGGTCCTGGCGGCGTCCCTGGCCACCCACGCCCGGCGCCTGGGCGCCGAAGCCGCCGACGAAGCGGTCCCGGATCTGTATTTCGTGGAGCATCCTGAAGACCTGCCCCTAGGCTTCGCTGGCGAAGGTATCCTCGTGGTTCGCCCAGGGGAGATCCCTCGCGGGGATGCCTCCCTGAGAATCCTGAACCATCCCTTCGGAGAGCCGGCCTTCCTCGGCATGGCAATCAAGGATCCCGCAGCCACTGAGACGGAAGGTGCCCGTCACCAGCCGGGCGAGGCCCTCCTTCAGGCAAGGGTCCTGCTGGCGGACGATAACCACGCCAACCGCTTGCTGGCCCAGGCGGTCTTTCAGCAGCTGGGAGTGGACTTCACCCTGGCAGGGGACGGCCAGCGGGCCCTGACGCTCTTCCAGTCCGATCGTTACGACGTGGTGATCCTGGACGCCAACATGCCCCGGATGGGCGGATTGGAGGCCATGAAGGCGATGCGGGCCCTGCCGGGCGGCCGCGAGGTTCCCATCCTGGTGTTCACGGCTTCCGCGTCAGACGATCTGCGGCAGAAATACCTGGCCGAAGGCTTCGACGACTTCCTCATCAAGCCCGCGGATTTCGATGATTTCCGCCGAGCCTTGGCCGGAAGGATCAGGCGTGCGGGTCCAACTCCGCCCATGGGACCTTCAGCACCTGAGACGGCCCCCACCGGGGCTCCCCTCCAGCCCAGGCCCCGCTCGGGCTTCGAACCTGCCCGCCTGGCGCGCCTAGCCCAGGCGATGGGTGGCCCAGCGTCGGGACAGGACTTCGTCCGCGAACTCCTGGAGGACTGCCGGGACCGGTTCGCGCGCCTCGACAGGGCCATCCCGTCCCTCGATCGCGTTCAGATCGAGCGGCAGGCCCATGATCTGAAATCCAATGCGGCCAACCTGGGTCTGCTCGTTCTGACCCAGGCCGCGGCCATGCTGGAAGCCGAAGCCCCGGCGGCCGAGCCTGAGCGGCTTGCCCGCCTCCAAGGCGCACTCGCCGATGCCCTGGTCGTAGCCATGGAAGATATCGCAGCCTACTTCCAGACCGGGCCACGCCCGTGAACCTTCCAGACTCCGCTGTCCCGTAGCTCGGCGCCTTCGGGATCAGGGGGCCAGTCGCTCCCGCAGGAAAGCCAGGGTCATGGGCCAGGCGGTGGTGGCAGCCCGGGCGTTGGCGCCCTCCCGGCCGCTCTGCTGGCGCAGGAAGCCATGGCCGGCACCGTCGAGGACGTTCGCGGTGTAGCGTTTCCTCAGCTTCTTCATTTCAGCCTCGGCGGTCGGGATCGTCGCGTTCACCCGCGCGTCGTCGCCGCCGTAGAAGCCCAGCACCGGCGCCTTGATCTGGGCGTAGGCCGCCGGGTCCGCAGGCGAGGTGCCGTAGTAGACCACCGCGGCGTCCAGCTTCGGCTGCACCACGGCGTAGTTGAAGCTGGTGCTGCCGCCCCAGCAGAAGCCCAGGGTGCCCGCGCGGCCGTTGGCCGCCGGCAGCTTGAGGCCGTAGGCCCGGGCGGCATCCATGCGTTCGATCATCATCGCGGGGGTGAGGGTGCGGATCGTCTTGCCCACCGCGTCGCCGAGCTCGTCGGTGCCGCCGCCCTTGGGCCCGAGGCCCGACAGGAAGTCCGGGGCGATGGCGATGAACCCATCCTTGGCGGCCTGGTCCGCCACGGCGCGGACCCAGTCCGAAAGGCCGAAGATCTCGTGGATGACGATCACCACGCCGGCCTTCTTCTTCGTTTCCGGATAGACCACCCAGGCGAGGAGCTTTTTGCCCTCCGCCAACGGAATGTCCACCCATTCACCGTGGCGGGGCGACTCGGCCAGGGCCGCCTTGGCGCCGTCGGCATCCGGCGGCAGGGCCGGGTTGCGGGTCGCGGGGGCGGCTTTCGCCGCTTCCCTGGCCTCCTGGGCGTGGCCGGCGTGGGGATCGGCCTGGGCGAGCAGGGGCGACAGCCCCGCCAGCAGGAACAGGGAAGCGGATCGAAGACCCATGGCGCCCTCCGGAGCGCTGAGTCTACTTGTTCAGCGCCGCCACGACCACGCCCAGCAGCAGCAGACGCACGAAATCGAGCCCGCACTGCTTGACCACCAGCAGCTCCGGCACCGGCTGCACCGCGTAGTAGATAAGGAAGGTGGGGATCGCGAAGAGCAGGGCCATGGCAAGGCCGAAGCGCAGCCCTTGCATGAGCCAGGGCTGGCTGGTGCGGCCCTGGTCGTACACCCAGACGAAGGCCCCGGTCATCATCACGTGGGCCAGCAGCATCCAGCCGAAGTACTTGGCGCCGTCGGCTTCCGACCGGTAGAGGGCCGGGAGGCCCACATAGTCGCCGTGGAGGAGCAGGCCGTGGATGACGAAGTCCGTGCCCATGGCCAGGACGAAGATGACAAGCCAGGACAGGAAGAATTTCTTGTTCATGGGGTCTCCGGTGGGGTTCCGGAGATCCTAGCCGGGTTCCGGAGCTTCCTGGCGTCCTGGGGCGAACGGTGGGGCGAAAAGCGGAGGCCCCGGTCGCCCGGGGCCTCTTCGCCGGTGAACAGTCGGGGTGCTACTTCACCAGCCCCAGCTCCCGCACGGCCTTGCGCTCCTCATCCAGCTCCTTGGCGGTGGCGTCCATCTTCCCGCGGCAGAAGTCGTTGATCTCGAGGCCCTGGACGATGCTGGCCACGCCGTCCTTCACGGTGCAGGGATAGCCGTACACGAGGCCTTCGGGAATGCCGTAGCTGCCGTCGCTGGGGAGCGCCATGGAGGTCCACTGGCCTTCCGGCGTGCCCATGACCCAGGTGCGCATGTGGTCGATGGCGGCATTGGCCGCGGACGCAGCGGAGCTGAGGCCCCGGGCTTCGATGATGGCGGCGCCGCGCTTGGCGACGGTGGGGATGAAGGTGCCCTCGTACCAGGCCTGGTCGTTCACGGTGGCGTGGGCGTTCTTCCCATCCACCTCGGCGTGGAAGAGGTCCGGGAACTGGGTGGTGCTGTGGTTGCCCCAGATGGTCATGTTCTTGATGGCCGTGACGGGCTGGCCGGTCTTCTCCGCGAGCTGGGCCACCGCCCGGTTGTGGTCCAGGCGCACCATGGCGTGGAACTGGGTGGGCTTGAGCTTGGGCGCGTTGGACAGGGCGATCAGCGCGTTGGTGTTGGCGGGGTTGCCCACCACCAGCACCTTCACGTTCCGGGAGGCGACTTCGGAAAGGGCCTCGCCCTGGGGCTTGAAGATGCCGCCGTTCGCCGACAGCAGGTCGCTGCGCTCCATGCCCTGCTTGCGGGGCATGGCGCCCACCAGCAGCGCGTAGTCCACATCCTTGAAGGCCACCATGGGATCGTCGGAGGTCACCACCCCCGCCAGGGTCGGGAAGGCGCAGTCGTTGAGCTCCATGACCACGCCGGCGAGGGCCTTGAGGGCCGGCGTGATTTCAAGCAGATGCAGGATGACCGGCTGGTCCTTCCCGAGCATCTCGCCGGAGGCGATGCGGAAAAGGATGCTGTAGCCGATCTGGCCAGCAGCTCCGGTGACGGCGACGCGGACGGGGGTCTTCATGGGTTCCTCCAGACAAACCTGTCCATCCTATCGGAGCCCCCGGCGGCCCAGAATCACGAATTCCCCCGGGGCGACCCCTCATTCCCCGGCTTTTCCGGGAAACAAGGCTTCCGTCGGCAGGATGCGCGGTCCCTGCTCGTCGCAGACGGCGTAGGTCGAGGCGTACATGGAGACGCCGGCGTGCTCCCCGTCGGCTCCCAGGACGTAGAAGCTGACGCCGAAGTTCGGCAGGCCCCGGGCGTTCAGCAGGCGCTTCTCCACGGTGGCGGCCTGGATGCGCCGGAGGGCCTCCATGCCGGCGTCCTTGGGCTTCATCCCCCGGCGCATCAGCTCGACGATGAGGAAGGAGGAGAGCCCGTAGAGGTTCGCCTCGCCGCGTCCCGTGCTGCCGGCGGCGCCCACGGCGTTGTCCACATAAAGACCGGCGCCGAGGATGGGCGAATCCCCCACCCGGCCGGGGATCTTCCAGGCTAGGCCGCTGGTGGTGGTGACGCCGCAGACCTCGCCCTTGGCGTTCACGCCGTTGCAGTTGATGGTGCCGTAGTAGTGCTCGGAGTCGATGAGGCCTTCCCGCACCATCTCCATCCCGGCCCGGAACCCCGCGTCGGCGCGCTTGTCCGGGTCCAGCCAGTGTTCGGGATCCACCCGCCGCTTCCACTCCAGCCAGAGCTTGCGGCTGTGCTCCGTGTTGAGGTCCACCTCCACCGTAAAGCCCATGCGCCGGGCGAAGTCCTGGGCCCCCTGCCCCACCAGCAGGTGGTGGTCCGTGTGCTGCATCACCGCCCGGGCCACCTTGGAAGGCGTGCGGACGCCTTCCAGGCAGGCCACGCCGCCGGCGCGCTTGCGGGGACCGTGCATGCAGCAGGAGTCCAGCTGCACGACGCCCTCGGCGTTGGGCAGGCCGCCGTAGCCCACGCTGTCGTCCTCCGGATCCAGCTCCACGATGTTCACCCCGGTGATGAGGGCGTGCAGCACGTCCGTGTCCTTCACCATCAGGTCGAAGGCCTGGGCGACACAGGTGAGCGTGCCGCCATTCTTGAAGCGATGGCCGTTGGCGCTGGCGATGACGACGGGGCGCGGGCCGCCCTTGCGGATCGCCGGAGCCTGGGCGGCGGCCTGGACCGCCCTTTCGGTCCCCGCGGGGAGGGCCGCGACGGCGCCGGCGGCGAGGCCGGTCTTGAGGAAGGAGCGACGGCCGATGGGGGAGGACATTGGCACCTCGGAGGAATGGCTCCAGCCTAGCGGAGGCCGCGCCTCACTTCCCCAGCTCCTTCACCAGACCCTCGCCGCCCAGCTGCTGCATCTGCCGGAGGATCCAGGCCTGGCGGCCCAGGATGTAGGGGCTGGGCGCGTTGGCCTTGAACTTGTGGGGGTTGGGCAGGACCGCGGCGAGGAGGGCGCATTCCGCGGGGCTCAGGCGCTTGGCGGGCTTGCGGAAGAAGGCCTGGCTGGCGGCCTCCACGCCGTAGATGCCATCGCCGAACTCCACCACGTTGAGGTAGACCTCCAGGATGCGGCGCTTGGACCAGCCCAGTTCGATGAGCAGGGTGAAGTAGGCCTCCGCGCCCTTGCGGAGCCAGGACCGGGATTCCCAGCAGAAGAGGTTCTTGGCGGTCTGCTGGGACACGGTGGAGGCGCCCCGCTTGCGGCGGCTCTTCTCGTTGTGCGCCACGGCCTTCTCGATGGCCGCCCAGTCGAAGCCCGAGTGCTCGGGGAAGTTCTGGTCCTCCCCGGCGATGACGGCCAGGCCCATGGAGGGCGCGATGTCTTCCAGGTCCTTCCAGGTCTGGTGCGGGGCGTAGGGCTTGGGATCGAACCAGGACGCGACCCGCCGCTGCACCCGGATGGCGGAGAAGGGCGGATCCAGGAAGCGCAAGATGAGGACCAGGAGGACGGAACCCCCCAGGAACGCGAGGCAGCCGCGGGCTCCCCAGACAAGCAGGCGCTTCCACCAGGGCTTCCGCGCCTTCCGTTTCCCGCCCTCCTCAGCCAAGCTCCGCTCCTTCCAGGTCCTTCACCATCACCTCATGTTCCAGTACGACGCCGGCGACCGCCATCGCCTCGCGGGCCCGCGCCTCGAAGCCCCAGCGGCGGTAGAAGGCCCTTGCGCGGGGGTTTTCCACCCAGACCTGCAGCCACAGGCTCCGGCCCTCCCGGGCGATGGCTTCCATGATGCAGGCCTCCATGAGGGCCGGGCCGAGCCCGGCGCCGTGGTGGTCCGCGCGCACATAGAGCCGGCTCAGCTCGAAGGCCGGCGCCGCGGCGGCCACCGGCGCCTCCCCGCGGTGGATCACCCCGTAGCCCTGGAACCCTTCCCGGTCTTCCGCGACGAAGTAGACGAAGGCCTCGTCCGCCAGCTCCCCACGGAACCGGGCGTCGGAGAAGCGCTGGTCCAGGACCGCCTGCAGGGCCTGGGGCGGCAGGCCGTCCCGGAAAGCTTCGGCGAAGGTGCCCATGGCCAGGCGCCGGATGGGATCGGCGTCCGGAGGGCCGCCCCGGCGGACGTGGAAGGTCCTCACAGCAGCCGCCCGGCCAGGGCCGCCAGCGCAGTCTCCGTGCGGAGGATCCGGGGCCCCAGGGACACGGCCTCGAAGCCCGCTTTCAGGAAGCTCGCCACCTCCGCCTCCACCCAGCCGCCTTCCGGCCCGAGGGCCAGGGTGACCGGCTCCCGAAGGTCCCGGGGACAGGGTACGGGCACGCCGGGATGGGCCAGCAGCTTCCTGGAACCCGCCGCCAGGGCGGGCAGCGCGTCCTCGACGAAGGGCCGGAAGAGACGCGCCACCTGAAGCTCCGGCAGCACCGTGTCCCCGGCCTGCTCCAGGCCCAGGATGCACTGGTGGCGGAGGTTCTCCTCGGCGAGCCGCGGGCTCTTCCAGTAGCTCTTCTCGACCTTCCACGCGTTGAGCAGCACGATCCGCGCAGCGCCGAGGCTGGTGGCGGAGGCCAGGACGCGGTTCAGCACCTTCGGCCGGGGCAGTGCGGCGATCAGGGTCAGGGGCAGCTTGGGGGGCGGCTCCCCGTCGAAGGCGAGCTCCAGGTCTAGAGCATCCCCGTCCATCGCGATCACGCGGCCCCGTCCATGGCGCCCGCCCAGCAGGCCGACCTTCAGCTCCTGACCGGCGACGGCCCGGTGGACCTCCCGGACATGCCGGAAGCGCCGGCCGCTCAGCCTTGCGCGGTCCGGTGCCACCAGATCCTCCTCGAACAGCAGGACCAGGTTCATCCGGACCTTCAGCGGGCCGCGGCGAGGAAGCCTCGCAGGGTCGTCCCATCGTCGTAGCGCAGGTCGTCGATGCGCCAGCCCGCCTTCTCCAGCTTCAGGATCACCTGGAAGTCCCGCTTGAAGCCTTCCCCCTCCATGTGGAGGGCCACCTCGACACCGCCCTCGACACGCTTGGCGGCGCCCACCCGCTTCGAGGTCACCGGCTCCTGGCTGTTGGTGAAGGGATCGCCGTTGATGTAGGGCGCCTCGTCGGGGTCCTGGGGACGCTTCAGCTCCTCGACCAGCGCCGCCATCAGGCCGGGCGTGAACCACCGCCGCTTGGCCTTCACCGCCGCCCGATCGAAGCCGACCCGGCGCCGGAGGTGGTCCTTGTAGCAGGCCCCGACGATGGCCCGGGCCACCGCCAGCTCGGGATCCGGCGCAGGTGCCTGGAGGGCGGGCGGGGGAAGGAAAAGCATGGTCAGACTCCGTAGCGGTCCCGCAGGACGGAAAGGTGGTGGGCCACATGCCCGTAGAGGATGGCGGCCAGGGCCCGCGCGCTGATGCCCATGCCGCTGGCGGTGCCCCGGTTCGCCCAGGCCTCCGGAGGCAGGTGGGCCGCCAGCAGGATCGTCGCCCGGCGCAGGGCCGCGAACTCCTCCAGCAGGTCCGGCAGGGTGCGTTCATCGGAATGGGCGGCGGCCACGAAGGCGTTCTCCTCGAAGCCCGGCAGGGGCGTCGCGTCCCCGCGGCCGATGCGCAGGAGCCGGTAGGCGAAGACGCGCTCCGCGTCGCAGAGATGGCCCACGAGTTCCTGGACGCTCCACTTCCCTTCGGCGTAGCGGTGCTTCCAGCGGGCGGGCGCGAGGGCGCCGAGGCGCGCCTGCAGGCCCGCGAGCTGGACCTCGTAGGCGGCGGGAAGGTCGTGGCCCACCGCCTGATCCACATAACCGGCGTAGAAGGCGGCGTATTCGTCGGCGGCGGGGGGCGGGATGGTCGGCGGCATCCGGCCAGCTTACCGTTTCTTTCTTCCCGGCTTCGCCTTCGCCTGCTCGGCCACCGCCAGCGCCTTCCGGACGAAGGGCTCCAGGCGCTCCGGATCTTCCAGGAAGTCGCCAGGCAGTTCGTAGTAGCCCCCCATGGGCCTCTCCGGATCCCCGAAGGGCAGGAAGGGCCCCATGCCCAGGGCTTCGAAGTCCCCGCGGCTGGACGCGTCCACCTTGAAGTAGATGCGGTCGTCGTCCAGCAGGGCGAAGAAGAGGCCGTCGCCATAGACGCCCACGCCGCCGAACATGGGCTTCGCCTGGATGGCGGCGAAGGGCTCGAGCTGTTCGAGAACGAAGGCGCGGAAGGATGGGGAGACGGTCATGGGACCCCTGGGGAGGTACTGAACGGATGGGCGCATGTATCGTAAACCCCGGACACCCCAGGACACCCATGGCCGATTCCCGTTGGAACTCCAGCTCCCCCGCCAGCCCCCGCCGGCGGGGGGTTCCCGCCTGGATCACCGTGCCCCTGGCCCTGCTCGTCGGCATCGCCATCCTGGTGTTCGCCGTGGCGGGCCGGGCTTCGGGACTGCGGCGCCAGGCCTGGCCCCTCCTGCAGACGGTGCACAAGCGGATCGCCACGGACGAAGGCGCCCGGGAGCTCTTCCGCATGAACCCGGCCTGCGCGGAAGGCTACGCTTCCGAGGAGGCCTTCCTCGAAGCGGTCCGCGCCTGGCGCCCCAAGGTCGGCGCCCTTCCGGCGGTGGAACCGACGGAGGACCGGAAGGGCTACCACGTGAGCGCAGACCCCTTCGAGCTCACCGTGGCCGCCAGCGGCGAGGGAGGCGGCTGGCTCCGGGTCCGCTTCGTCACGGGCCCCGCCGCCGCGGGCCAGGACGTGGGCGAAGGCTTGACCCAACTCGTCTTCGCGGACAGTTTCCGGTCCCTCCAGGATTCCTCCCGGTTGGCCCGGCGCCAGGTCCGCTCCCGGCAATGGGCGGAGTTCCGCGGCCTCACCGCCAGGCTCGCCTCCGACGAGGCCGCCACGGCCTTGTTCCGCGCCGAGCCGGGCCTGCGACAGGGCTGGCTGTCCGAGGAGGCCTTCCTGCAGGAGACCCGGAGCTGGCGGCCCTTCCTGGCGGCCATTCCGGAAAGCCTCGCCGACGCCGAGAAGGACGAGGCCACCCGGGCTCAGTTCTCAAGGAACCAGTCGCCCCTGGGCGACAGCCGGGAGATCCGCCTGGAACATCCCGGCGGCGTCTGGAAGGTCACCTGGCGCAACGGCGCCCTGGCCGCCATCAGCCATCGAACGCGCTGAACCTATGTTGTCGGACGCGCTGATCCTCAGTCGTCGGACGCCGTGACCGCCTCCACCCACACCACCTCGCAGGAGCCGTCGCCGGTGTCCACGCGGCTGAGGGAGCTGGCCCAGGTGAAGCCGTCGCCGCCCTGGGCCCGCACCAGCTTGCCGCGGAGGCGGACCACCTGCCCTTCCCGCACCGCCAGCAGGCGCCGCCGCACCGCGGCGTCCGCGGGGATCATGTGCATGTTGGCGGCGTGGGAGATGAGGACCGACTCGGGCAGCGGCATGTCCCGGGCCGCCCAGTGGAACCACCGGCCGCCCTGGGAGATGGTGAGCCGGTCGAGCACCTTGCTGTCGCTCATGGGCCCCCAGCCCAGGGCGAAGTCCACCGGCGAAAGCCGGGCGGGGGGGTCGAAGCGGTAGCGCTCCGTGGACAGCACCCGGGCGTGGATCTCGAAGGCCGCGAGGCCCGTGAAGACATGCCCGTAGGCCTGCCACCTCGGCTCGGGCCGGAGGGCCTCCTGGACGGGATCTTCCGGCGCCAGCACCCCCGGTCCATGGGCCACGGGCCTGCCCAGCCAGGCGTGGCAGCCAAAAGCCAGGGCGAGGACGCCCAGGGCCAGCAGCATCGCGCGTTCCCGCGCCCAGTCCACAGCCTCCGCCCACGTTTCCCGGTCCATGCCACCAGCCTAGCGGCCCTGGACAAGCGCCGGCGCGGTTCCACCCGCACCACGGGTGCACCGAACCGGCGGAGGCGGACCTTCGGGATTTTCGAGGTGGAATCCAGGTCGTGCAGGCTCGGGGGCGATGGTGTGACCCGGATCACGGAACCTTCTCCGAGTCCCTCCTAGGCTGGCGGCTCGATGTTTCCCTCCCCCAACCCGCGCGCATGGCGATCCGACGGCCCCCTTCCGGCCCAGGACGGCGGGAGTTGGGGCCAGCCTCGGAAGCGCTTGGGCGCCCTGGCTGAACTTTCCCTTTCCATGCACCCCTAGGAGTCCTCATGGACCTCATCACCTGGGCTTCGGCCCACCCCGGCTCAACCTTCCTGCTCTTCCTACTGGGCCTCTTCCTGCTGGTCCTGCTGTCGAAGTGGATCCGCTACATCCCCAACACCCGGGTGGGCATCGTGGAAAAGCTCATCAGCGGCAAGGGCTCGGTGAAGACCGGCCTCATCGCCTTGAACGGCGAGGCGGGCTTCCAGCCCGAGCTGCTGCGCGGCGGCTGGCACTTCCTGATGCCCTTCCAGTACCGCATCCACAAAGTCCCCATGGTCACCATCCCCCAGGGCAAGATCGGCTACGTCTTCGCCCGGGACGGCATGGAGCTGCCACCCACCCAGGCCCTGGCCTCCAACGAGCGCGCCAGGGACTTCAAGGATGTGCGCGCCTTTCTCGCCGCCGGCGGCACCAAGGGCCCCCAGCGCCAGATCCTGCGCGAAGGTACTTCGGCCATCAACCTGGCCCAGTTCATTGTGCTCACCGAGGATCAGCTCTACTACCTGCCCATGGACCGCTCGGAGCTGGAGACCTTCCAGAAGATGAGCGCCATCATCGCCGAGCGCGGCGGCTACCGGCCCATCATCATCAAAGGCACCGACGACGTGGTGGGCATCGTCACCGTCCACGACGGCCCCAGCCTGCCCAGCGGCGAGATCATCGCGTCCACCGTGG
The DNA here is from genome assembly GCA_016710635.1 of Holophagaceae bacterium. Taxonomy (GTDB): domain Bacteria; phylum Acidobacteriota; class Holophagae; order Holophagales; family Holophagaceae; genus JADJVL01. Next base: position 81,751 of record JADJVL010000006.1, read on the forward strand.
GCGAGGATCCCCACGCGACGGAGACCTACCACAACAACTTCCAGGACCCGGACAAGTTCCTCAAGGCCGGGGGCCAGCGCGGCCGCCAGCTCCAGGTGCTGGTGGAAGGCACCTACTACGTGAACCGCCTCTTCGCCACCGTGGAGCCCATCGCCAAGACCGTGGTGGACGTGGGCACCGTGGGCGTCGTGGTGAGCTACACCGGCGACGTGGGCGCCGACCTGTCCGGCGACGAATACCGCCACGGCGAGCTGGTGCACACCGGCGAGCGGGGCGTGTGGAATGAGCCCCTCATGCCCGGCAAGTACGCCTTCAACACCTACGCCGGCAAGGTGCTCATGGTCCCCACCACCAACTTCATCCTGAAGTGGACCAAGGGCGAGGTGGGCAGCCACAAGTTCGACGAGAACCTCACCGAGGTCAGCCTCATCACCAAGGACGCCTTCGAGCCCAACCTGCCGCTGTCCGTGGTGGTGCACATCGACTACCGCAAGGCGCCCCTGGTCATCCAGCGCTTCGGCGACATCAAGAAGCTCGTGGAGCAGACCCTCGACCCGATGGTCAGCGCCTACTTCAAGAACGTCGGCCAGACCCGTACCCTCATCCAGCTCATCCAGGACCGCTCCAACATCCAGCAGCAGAGCGGCGACCAGATGAAGGCCAAGTTCGAGATGTACAACCTGGAGCTGCAGGAGGTGCTCATCGGCACGCCCAACAGCGGCACCAGCGGCGGCCAGATCGAGCAGATCCTCACCCAGCTCCGCAGCCGGCAGATCGCCGACGAGCAGATCGAGACCTACGGCCGCCAGGAGAAGGCCAGCCTGAAGGAGCGCGAGCTGCGCGAGGCGGAGGCCAAGGCCAAGCAGCAGACGGTGCTGACGGAATCCGACATCGCCATCACCATCCAGAGCAACCAGGGCAAGGCCGAGTACGCCCGGGCCCAGCAGGAGGCCAACCGCATCCAGACCCTCGCCACCGCGGAAGCCGAGCGCAACCGCATCACCGGCGAAGGCGAAGCCAAGCGCATCAAGGCCGTCGCCGAAGGCGAGGCCGAGCGGGCCGCCCGGGTGGGCATCGCCGAAGCCATGGCCATCGAGGAGAAGGTGCGTGCCTACGGCGGGCCCCAGTTCCAGCTCACCCAGCAGGTGATGAACCGCTTCGCCGAAGCCATCGAGAAGGGCCAGCTGGAGATCGTCCCCCGCATCCAGATGGCCGGCGGTGGCCAGACTTCCGGCGGCGGCAGCCTCATCGAGAACCTCCTGGGCCTCCTCATGACCACGAAGCTGGCGGAGACCACCGGCGTGGCCTCGGAGCGGGATCCCCTCATCCAGGCCATGCGGGACGATCTGAAGCGCCGGATGCAGCAGGAAGTCAAGCCGGCTTGAAGCTTCCATCACACTTGACCGGGGCCCCGCTGGGGCCCCTTTTTCGTTATGCTGGGCATCCTCACTGGAACCCCACGCCATGGCCTTTGAACGCGCCAAGCCCGACCGCCAGAAGCTCATGGAAGCGGCCGACAAGCTGGTGGCTTCGGGCCAGATCCTCAAGGCCATCCAGGAATACCGCCTGCTGCTGCGGGACCACCCCGGGGACATGACCCTGATGAACCGCCTGGGAGATCTCTTCGTCCAGGCCAACCGGCTGGACGAGGCGGCCGCCACCTTCAAGGTCCTAGCCCTGAACCTGCAGAAGGACCGCGAGGAGAAGAAGGCCATCGCCCTCCTCCGGAAGGTCCTTCGCTTCGCGCCCGGGGACCTGGAGGCCGCCCACCAGCTCGTGGAGCTGCTCCACGCCACCGGCCTGCCCAAGGAGGCCGCGCAGGTCCATTTCCAGCTCGCCCGGCACCTGGACAAGTACGGCGACCCCGCCCGCGCCCTGGCCCAGTTCGCCGCGGGGGTGGAGGCCGACCCCAGCAGCCTCGACCTGAGGGCCCAGCTCGCCCAGCGCTACGCGGAAGGTGGCCACCGGGACAAGGCGGCGGGCCAGTTCATGGAGACCGCGGAGGCCATGGCCCTGGCCAAGCGCCCGGCGGAGGCTGAAGCCCTCCTGGATCGGGCCTCGCACCTCACGGAAGGCCCGCGCCTCATCCTGGCGAAGGCCCGGGTGGCGGTGCTGAATGGTCATCCCGAAAAGGCGGCGACGGTGCTCGACGCCGCGCTGGCCCACTATCCCGGCAACCCGGTCCTCCTGGAGGCCATGGCGGACGTGCAGCTGCAGGCGGGCCATCCGGACCGCTGCCTCGCCGCCCTCCTGGAGGTCCGCCAGCCCAATCCCCGCTGCCTCACCTTCTGCGAGCAGGCCATGAACGACCTCGCGCAGGGGGGACGCGGCCGGCTGGCCCTGCGCTTGTTCCGGCCCGTGGCCCTGGCCCTCGCGAGCAAAGGCAACGCCAGCGCCGTGATGGCCACGCTGAAGGCCGCCTTCAAGGGGAAGCCCCATCCCATCCGCTGGATCCTGGAATCGGAAGTGGCCCTGGAAGGCGACATGAAGGACGAAGCCCTTTTCGCCCTGCGGCAGGCCTACACCATGCTGCAGGCCCGGAAGAGTCCCATCCTCCGCAACATCGTCCACGGCCGCATCGAGGCCCTCGAGGGCACCACGAAGAGCACGGAGCAGATCGTCGTAGCGCAGGCCAGCGGGGCCACCATGACCGTGCCCGCCCTCAACATCCACATGGACGCCCCCCAGCGCTTCCACATCGACCAGATGGAGAGGGATGCCTACGCCCTCGCGAAGCTCGGCAACCACCAGGGGGCCGGCAACCTGTTCCAGCAGATTCTCGCCCAGGAGCCCGCCCGCATCAGTGCGATCCAGGGCATGATCGGCAGCCAACTCGCCGCGGGCAACCTCGCCAAGGTCCAGATGCAGTGCATCCAGGGCGCCCAGGCTCTGGTCCTCCTCGGCCGTCGCCAGGAGGCCAACAGCTCCTGGACACGGCGGAGCTGCACGTCCCGGGTTCTTCCAAGGCCCACCGCCACGCCCTGGGCCTTTGAGCCCGCCATCCGCGGGGGATGTGAGCGCCATTACAGCCTGCGCGTCCTAGGCTTGCCTGGAAAGGATCGCCCATGCCCCGACACCTCGATCCCCACGACGCCATCGCGCGCATCCGCTCCGGCCAGCGCATCTTCGTCCACGGCGGCTCCGCCACGCCCCTGATCCTGCTGGACGCCCTCCTCGCCCGGGCCCCCGAGCTCCGGAATGTGGAACTGATGCACCTTCACACCTGGGGCCCCGCGGCCTATGCCGACGGCGCCTACGCGGAGTCCTTCCGCACCACCAACCTCTTCGTGGGCCACAACCTGCGGGACCGCGTCGGCAGCGAGCGGGTGGACTACCTGCCCTGCTTCCTTTCCGAGATCCCCAACCTCTTCCGCTCGGGCCGGCGCGCGCCGGACGTGGCTCTGCTCCACGTGAGTCCGCCGGACGCCCACGGCTACTGCACCCTTGGAACCTCCGTGGACGTGGCCCGGGCCGCCGTGGACACCGCCGCCGTGGTCATCGCCCAGGTGAACCCCCGCATGCCCAGGGTCCACGGGGACGGCTTCATCCACATGGACCAGATCCACCACTGGATCGACGTGGAAGCCGAAATTCCGGAAGCCCCCGCCGCCCCCATCGGCCCGGTGGAGGAGGCCATCGGCCGCCACGCGGCCTCCCTCATCGAGGACGGCGCGACCCTGCAGATGGGCATCGGCGCCATTCCCGACGCGGTGCTCGCCGCCCTCCACGGCCATCGCCACCTCGGCATCCACACGGAGATGTGGAGCGACGGCTGCCTCGACCTGATCAAGTCCGGCGCCGTGGACAACAGCCAGAAAAAGGTGCACCCCGGGAAGACCATCGGGGGCTTCGTGACCGGCTCGCGGCCCCTCTACGACTACATCCACGACAACCCGTCGGCGATCCTCCTGGACATCGCCTACGTGAACAACCCCGGCATCATCGCCCGCAATCCGAAGGTCACCGCCATCAACTCGGCGGTGGAAGTGGACCTCACGGGCCAAGTCTGCGCCGATTCCATCGGCAGCCGCATCATCAGCGGCGTGGGCGGCCAGATGGACTTCATCCGCGGCGCGTCGATCTCCGTGGGCGGCAAGCCCATCATCGCCCTGCCCAGCCGCACCAAGCACGGCAAGCCCCGCCTCGTGCCCCAGCTGCAGGCCGGCGCCGGCGTCGTCACCACCCGGGCCCACGTGCACTTCGTGGTCACCGAGCACGGGGCCGTCGACCTCGCCGGCAAGACCCTCCACGAGCGGGCCCGCGCCCTCATCAACATCGCCCACCCGGAGGATCGGGAAGGGCTGGCCAAGGCTTGGCGGGACCTGACGCGGTAGAGTCCAGAGCGATCCGGGTCCACCAGGGCCATCCGGCATCTCGAGGCAGCCCGGCGCGGCGGCCGGGTCTTCGACCATCCTGGTCCTGCGTGCTAATCTGCAACGATTTTTTCAAGCCCGAGCTGGCCGTTTGGATGTCTAGTTGCCTGCCTGCGGAACGCGTTGCGGATCGCGGTCCACGGGCCCGGGCATCTCCAACCATCCAATCCAGGAAGAGACCGTGGGCATCATTTCCTATACGCGCAATTTCGAAGACGTGATGCTCAACCGTGCCCTGTCAGGCGTAGAGCGGGGCTTCTACCTCGACGTGGGCGCCTTCCATCCCGTGGTCGACAGCAACACCTATGCCTTCTACCGACGGGGTTGGCGGGGCATCGCCCTGGAGCCCCAGGCCAAGTTCCGTGAGCTCTGGGGCCTGCAACGCCCCCTGGACATCTTCATCGGCTCGGCGGTGGGGGACCGCGTGGGCGAGGCGGCCTTCTACGAGCTCGAGAGCAGCGAACAGAGCGCCACGATTTCACCGGCCATCGCGGAGCTGCACCGCAGTGAAGGGAAGATCGTCCACGCGAACACGATTCCACTGGTCACCCTGGATCAGGTCCTTTCCGAACACCGCCCAACAGGGGAGATCCATTGCCTGAGTATCGATGTCGAGGGCGCCGAAGCGGCGGTCCTGGCGGGCTTGGACCGGTCCCGGTTCCGCCCGTGGCTGATCATCCTGGAAAGCACGGTCCCAGACCGCCCCCAGCCGAACTATGAGGGATGGGAGCCCCTGCTCCTGGAGACCGGATACGAGTTCGCCTACTTCGATGCCGTCAACCGCTTCTACTTGGCGAAAGAACACCTGGAACTCAAGCAGCACTTCCAGTTTCCTCCCTGCGTCTGGGATGGATTCATGGATTTCCGCCTCGTCCACGCCAGGGACGAAGCCGCCAGGGCCCAGGCTGAAGTGGCGAGACTGAAGGCGCAGCTTCGCCAACTTCTGGGTTGAAGGATCCAAACACCTCCCGCCCGGCCTGACCAGCTGCTGCCACACCCAGCGGGCGCTCCCGTTCAGGGCCGCTTCTGCATCGCCGCGACCCGGTCCCGGTTGGCGGTGAAGACCTTGAGGGCCGGATGCCCCGCCGGGGCTCCCAGGGCCACCGCGCGCTCATAGCTGGCCAGGGCCTCCGCGAGGTCGCCGCGCTTTTCGAGGGCCTCACCGAGGCTGTCGTGGACATTGGCGCTGGTGGGATGGCTTTGGACATTGAAGCGGAAGATGGCGATGGCCTCCGGATAGTCCTTCTTCGCCAGGGCGCGGTAGCCCATGAGGTTCAACGGACCTTCCGGCGGCGGCAGCTCCAGGCCCATCCTCCGGGCCAGCTTCCGGTAGTGCGCCTGGAGGTCCTCCAGGGAGCCTGCGAAGGGGTCCTTGCGGGAATCCTGAGGCGGGGCCCAATCCTCGAAGATCTTCCGCAGCCCCCAGTAGTAGGAGGGCAGCGGCACGGTGCCGTGGCCCTCCTCCGGCAGGGCCTTCCAGCCCCAGACGAAACCCTCCGCCTTCGCCCGGCCCAGCAGGCCCCGCAGGCGTTCGAAGCGGGTGGGCCGTTCGTCTCCGGCCTCCTCGTTCCCCATGGTCACGAAGAGGGTGCGGGGGGCCGCGTTGCGATCCTTGAGGTAGACGCCGAGGGTGCGCATCGCGTAGTCCCCGTCCCAGTCGAGGGTCGGGGAGGCGGCGATGAGGGCCTGAAAGAGTTCCGGCCTGACGGCGAGGGTGTGCAGGGCCAGCAGGCCGCCCAGGGAGTGGCCGGCGAAGATCCGGTAGGGGAGGGTGCGGTACTTCGCCTCGATGGCGGGGAAGACCTCCTTTTCCATGAACTCGAGGAACTTCGGCGCGCCCCCGCCGACGGGCTGTTCGCGCCGGCTGCCGTCCGGGTTGTAGCGGCCCGCCGGGGTGGGGGTCAGGTCCCGGGTGCGGTCCGTGTTGGCGATGCCCACGATCACCACCTCCGGCATGAGGCCGTTGCGCACGAGGTGGTCCACGGTGCCCCGGACATGGAGCAGATGCGAAACCCCATCCGTCATGTAGAGCACCGGATAGCGCTCCGTGCCGCCGGCGTAGGTCAGGGGTGTGGACACGAGAGGATCCGGTCCTCCCCGAGCACCTTCGACGGGATCCGGAACACCTCCCCGATGGTGATGGGTTCGCCGGCGGCCAGGGCGGCCGTCCAGCAGGCGAACGCGAGCAGGATGGCGACGAAGCGATTCATGGCGGCCTCCCGGGCAGGGAACGAGGAACCAGGACCCTGAAGGTAGCCGGATTCCTGTGCGGTCCTTCGGCCCGCTGGGGCGGATCCCGGCTGGCCAGGGACGAAGCGGCGGAAGGCCCGGAACCCGGCGCTAGGGGATCGCGCCCCGCTCCAGCCGATCCCGCTCCACCAGCAGCCGCCGCAGGATCTTGCCGGACGGGGATTTCGGAATCACGGGGAGGAACTCCACTTCGGTGATGCGCTTGTGGGGCGCCACCCGTCCGGCGACGAAGGCCATGATGTCCTCGGCGAGGCCCTCTCCCGCAGGTTCCTTCAGGTCCGGCCGGAGGACGATGAAGGCCTTGGGGCGCTCGCCGGCCTTCTCGTCGGCCACGGGGATCACCGCCGCGTCGACGACGGCGGGATGGGCGAGGAGCAGGGCCTCCAACTCCGCCGGCGCCACCTGCATGCCCTTCACCTTGATGAGCTCCTTCAGGCGGTCCACCACGAAGATGTGGCCCGAGGCGTCGGCGCAGGCGATGTCGCCGGTGCGGAACCAGCCCTCGGCGTCCAGGACCGCGGCGGTCTCTTCGGGCCGGTTCAGGTAGCCGAGCATCACCTGCGGCCCGCGGATCCACAGTTCGCCCCGCTCGCCGGTCCCCACGGCGCCGCCGTGGTCGAGGTGGACGATGCGGCACTCCGTGCCCGCGACGGGCTTGCCCGCGGCGTCCTTGGGCATGCTGCCATCCAGGCTCGAGACCAGGACCACCGGACTCGTCTCCGTCAGGCCGTAGCCCTGCATGACCCGGCACCCGATCCGCGCCTCCACCTCCAGGGCGAGGGCCGCGCCCAGGGGCGCAGCGCCGCTGAGGAGGCGGTCCAGGGAGCCCAGGTCGTACTTCGCCACCAGGGGATGCTTCGCCAGAGCCAGCAGGATGGGCGGCACCACGAAGGCGTAGGTGGCCCGGTGGCGCTGGATCGCCCCGAGAAACTCCTCCAAATCGAAGCGGGGCATCAGCACCAGCGTCGCGCCGATGGCGAGCCCGGTGTTCATCAGGACATTCAGGCCGAAGATGTGGAACAGGGGCAGCACCCCCAGGAGCACGTCGTCCTCTCGCAGGCCGCAGGCCACGCTCTGCAGGACATTTGCGGCCAGGTTCGCGTGGGTGAGCATGACGCCCTTGGGCAGGCCCGTGGTGCCGCTGGAATAGGGAAGCGCCATGACCTGGGTGTGGGGATCCAGGGCCACCTCCGGCACCGGATGGCCGCCGGCCTCGAGGACCCCGAAGGCCTCGGCGGCGCCGCCTTCCGAGGTGGCATAGACCTCCCGCACGCCCGCCCGCCAGGCCGCCTCCAGCGCCTTGGGCAGGATGGCGGCGTGGGCCAGCATCCGGGTCGCGCCGGCGTCCTTCAGCTGGTTCGCCATCTCGTCCACGGTGTAGACCGGGTTGAGGGTGGTGACCACCCCGCCCAGCAGGCCCACCGCGTGGAAGGCGAGGATGAACTCGACACAGTTCGGCGTGGCGATGGCGAAGACGTCGCCCGGGCGGAAGCCCCGGGCCGCGAGGCTGCCCGCCACCGCGCGGATGGCTGCGTCCAGTTCGCGGAAGGTGAGGCGCCGGCCGCTGCCCAGGTCCACCACGGCCACCTTGTCGGGCAGGTCGAGGGCGCGGCGCAGCACCAGGTCCTGGAGCGGACGGCGCGGGAGATCGGGCGCGGGCTGGGCGCTGCGGAGGAGCATGGTTCACCGGGGATTGGGCAACAGCCTACAGGGTTCGGACCCGCTTGTTGAGGGTCCAGTCCTTCCCCTACGCGTCGAGCCGGCGTCCGTATGGGACCACCGTCCCATCCTCCAGCAGTTTCCGCAGCAGGCGCAGGTACATCGCCCAGCAGCAGGACGAGGTCCGGAAGTGGTCATTCACGGTGGGCCAGCCCGTGTGTTCGAAGCGCAGGGCCGTGCCGGCGCCGTCGTCCCGGAGGTGGAAACGGACCTGCGTCCCCGTCCAGTCGGCGTCGGCCCGGGTGATCTCCCACTCGAACTCCGAATCCGGCACGCAGCGGGTGACCCGGGCGCGCCACTCGAAGCCGGGGCCGAAGCCCAGGCGCCATTCGGATCCCGGCTGGGCCTGCCCCTCCGAGTCCAGGGACCACCAGGCATCCAGGCCGGCGGGGGTGGTGATGGCGCGGAAGACATCCGGCCGCGGCGCGCCGATGAGCAGGTCGTGGAGGATGTCGGGCATGGGGCCTCCCGTCGGCTTCAATGTCCCTTGCCGCTCCAGGCCTGCATGCCCACGCCGATGACGATGACCGCCAGGGCCGCCCAGCGCAGGGGCGGGATGGTCTCGGCGAGGAACATCCTGGCGAGGATGGCGTTGGCGAGGAAGCCGAGGGCGAGGAAGGGATAGGCGTAGTTCACGTCCACCAGGGAAAGGGCGCCGAGCCACACCACCACGCTGACGGCGTAGAAGGCCAGGCCCCCGAGGACCCAGGGCTGGAGAAGCACCTTGAACAACCCGGCGATGTGGAGGTCCAGGCCGCCGGCCGCCTGCAGGCCCTTCTTCAGGAGGATCTGGGCCCCGGCGTTGAGGAGCACGCCGATGACGATGAGGGGGATCGCTTTGATCGTGGGGGCCATGGTCGTCTCGGATCAGGGGCAAGGGGGCCGGCGGCCCGCGTGGCGTGTCAATGCAGTACCGCGGCGATGCTTGGCGCTTGGTGTGGGGGAAGGCCTGGAAGGCCGGGTCGAGGATGGGATCCAGGAGCGGGTCCTTGATGCGGGCCGCCGCGGGCCGATGGAGGGCGGCGCTGGCGCAGGCAAGGACGTAGGCAGCGTGGTGGTAGGGCGAAACGTCCCTGCCCAGCCTTTCGCTCACCCGGCGGGCGTGCTCGACAGACGCCAAAGACCATGAAATCGTTCGGGACCGGGTAACTGGGGGCGAAGGCGCGGCCGGACCCCAGGGTGGCCTCGTGCGAAGCTCCACAGCACCAGGCGCATTCTGGGAGGGAGGCCTCATAGGCCGCCAGCGGGGTCATGGGCGATCGGGCGAGGTGACCTGATCCGCCTCCAGGGCCGGGCGTCCCTCCTCCGCAACCATGAAGGACGAGGCTTGTTGTGAGGGCCTTTCACCGCACAGCACGGGGTGAAGGAGAGATCGAACGGAGCACCAACCCTGCTGAGGGAGACGAAGGCCGGGAGCGAGGTCCATGCCGCTTCCCGGCTGGGTTCCAGAGGCCAGAGGTGCCCGGCAAGCCCCAATCGGCCGGGTAGGTCCTTGCGAGGGGGTAGGCCTGGACCAGGGATCTCCGCAGCAGGTCCTTGACCGGGGTTCGCTGGTCGAGATAGCGGGCAGTTTGAAGCAACTCCCATCCAGGGCTCGCGATGGCCGACGCTGGTGCTACAGGGCGATCACGCCGGGCCCAGGCCAGCCCCGACCCCCCGAGCAGGACCACGGCGGCCGCGCCACGAGGCCGGGCCGCCACCCATGTTCTTGGATGGGCGGCTGTCCAGGCCCTTAGCCAGGCCGAGGATCCCCGCATCGGGGTTCTTCACACCCAAGCTGATGGAAGGGGTCCTCCGTCAGGATCGCGGAGAGCGTGGCCACCGGTGTGGCACGGGCGAAGGCGGGCCGCCCCGTGAGCATCTCCAGGAGGACCGCCCCGAGGGCGAAGACGTCCGTGCGGGCGTCCACGGTCTCTCCCCGTGCCTGCTCGGGACTGAGGTACCCGAGGGTCCCGAGGATGGTGCCCGTGCGGGTCTCGAGGGGCATGGTCCGGCCGTCCTCTGAGGGCCGGGTCTCCTTGGCGAGGCCGAAGTCCAGGACCTTGAGCTGTCCATCGGTGGTGAGGAAGAGGTTCTCCGGCTTGACGTCCCGATGGGCGAGCCCGGCGGCGTGGGCGGCCTCGAAGGCGCCGCAGGCCTGCCGGAACCAGCCCAGGGCCTCCTCCACCGCCAGGGGTCCGCGGGACAGGCGCGCCCGGAGGGTCTCCCCCTCCAGGAGCTCCATCACCAGGTAGGGCAGGCCTTCGTGCTCCCCAACGTCATGCACCGCCACGATCCCAGAATGCCGCAGGCGCCCCACAGCGCGGGCCTCCCGCTGGAAGCGCCCTACCAGTTCGGCCTTGTCGACTCCTCCAGGGCGGACCACCTTCACCGCGACCTCGCGGCCGAGCCGGGAGTCGTAGGCCACGTAGACCTCGCCCATCCCGCCCTCGCCGAGGACGCCGCGGATCTCGTAGGCGCCCACGCGGGTGCCGGGGGACAGGGACATGGGCTGGATTGTAGCCCGGGAAACGAACACCCCCAACGAGCTTCAGGATTTCGGGGCCTTCCGCTTCAGCAGCAGCAGTTCGCCGCCACCGCTCGGCATCCGCAGGAGCACTTCGAAGCGCGCCCGGCGGCCGGGATTCAGTCCGTGCCGATCCTCGTTCCATTCCCGGGCCATGGTCACGAGGCGATCCTCGGGGCCCATGCGCCGCTCGAGCTCGTCGAAATCACGCACTTCCGGCATCAGATGGTCCGTGTAGACCATGGCGCCGCTGCGGATGGTCTGCCAGTAGTGCACCTTCCGCCCGGCGATGAGGGGCTTCACCGCCGCCGTCCAGGCGAAGAAGTTCTTCTGGGGATCCAGCTTCCGGAAACCCCAGGTGCCGCCCACGAGGAAGGCGAGTCCGAGGGTGAGCGCCGTCTCCCGCACCAGGAAGCGGCCTTCCCCCAGCAGGCTGCGGGTGGTCACCGAGACCGCGCCCAGCAGGAACACCCCCGCGAGGACCCGGACCACCGGCAGCAGCGGGGCCGCCTGGGCCCGCAGCGCCGCGCCGCCCAAGGGCAGGAAGCCCAGGGCGCCGGTCAACAGGGCCAGCAGCCAGAGCCCGGCGGCCAGGGTGCCGCCGAGGCGGCGGATGCGCGGCGCGCTCACCCCTTCCACGGCGATGGGCTGCAGCAGCCCCGCCAGCAGGAGGGCGAGGAAGGGATAGGACATCAGCAGGTACTTGCCCTGCTTGCTCTGGACGAGGGAGAGGAACAGGAAGGGCACCACGAAGGCCAGCAGCATGAAGCGGGCCGCCGGGGAGCGGTGGGCGTCGCCGCCCTTGAAGTAGAAGAGGAAGGCCGGCAGCAGCAGCACCCAGGGGAAGAAGTCTGCGCCCAGGTACTGCACGTAGGCCCAGAAGGGCTGCACGTGGTCCCAGGCCTTCGTGGCCCGCTCGAAGTTCTGGTGGATGATCAGGGCATAGGCGTAGGCGGGGCCGCCGTGGAGACCCGCCGCGAGGTACCAGGGCAACACCACGGCGCCGACGATCAGAATGCCGAGGCCGATCCTCGATTCGCGCAGGGCCCTGAGGTCCCGCTGCCAGGCGAGGAAGGCGCCGAGCAGCAGGAGGGAAAGCACCACGCCCAGGGGTCCCTTGGCCAGGAAGGCCAGGCCGAGGAAGAGGTAGCTCTGCAGGAACCAGCGGCGCGCTTCGCCCGGTCTCCGTTCATCCTTGAGCCCCCGCAGCAGCAGGTAGCCCCCCAGCCAGCACAGCCAGCTCCAGGCCAGCAGGGCCGCGAAGAGCAGATCGATCTGGATGAAGTGGGACTGCCAGAACCAGATGGGCGTGGCCCCGAGGATCATCACCGCGAGGTCGGCCACGTCCCCCTGGAGGAAACGCACGGTCCAGCGCCGCAGGCCAAAGACGAAGAGGATGGAGGCCAGCACGGAGGGCAGGCGCAGGGCCCAGGCGGCGATGCCGTGGGTGAAGCCGCGGCCGCCGGTGAGCCAGTCGCCGGCGATGGCGCAGCCCTTCATGAGCCAGTAGAAGAGGATCGGCTTCTCGTCGTAGGGCACGCCGTTGAGCCAGGGCATCAGCCAGGTGCCGCGCTCCCGCATCTCGCGCACGCACTGCGCGAAATCGGGCTCGTCCGGGGCCCAGAGATCCCGCATGGGCAGTACGGCCAATAGCAGCAGGGCGAAAAGCAGGGGCCAGCGGTGGGCCCGCACCCAGGCGCCCAGCCGTTCCCCCGGCAGGCTGCGTTCTTCCTCGAAGTCGGATCCGTCCATGGCTCCAGTGTCCCCGGGGAGGCTTTTCCGACCAAGGGATACACTGGAGCCCCTCCTGGAGTGCCCATGCTTTCAATCCTGCTGCTGCCCGCCTTGGTTCTGTCCACCCCCCTGCAGAAGGCCGGCGCCAAGACGGAGACCGTGAAGCAGGACTTGAAGGAAGCTGGCCAGAAAGTCGGCGAAGCCGGGAAGAAGGTGGGCCACGCCGCGAAGACCGGCGGCAAGAAGGTCGGCAAGGTGGCCAAGGAAGGCGGCAAGGCCGTGGGCAAGGGCGCGACCACCGCCGGCAAGGGCATCGCCAAGGGCGCCAAGGAACTGGGCAAGGGCGTGAAAGAAGCCTTCAAGAAGAACTGATCCGACCTCGACTGGAGCCTCCATGCGCCGCGCCCTCTTCGCCCTCGCCCTGCCCTGCTTTCTCGCGGCCCAGACCGATCCCGCGCTGCTCCATGCGCGCAGACTCCTCAAGTCGACGCTCCTCATCGACGGCCACAACGACCTGCCCTGGGTGATCCGCGAGGATCCCAAGCACCCCTTCGACGTGGAGGCCTACGATCTGCGGAAGCGGACCCCCGGCGACACGGACCTGGCCCGGCTGAAGGCGGGCCTCCTGGGCGCCCAGTTCTGGTCCGTCTACGTGCCCGGCGAGACCAAGGAAGGCTTCGCGAAAGTGCAGCTGGAGCAGCTCGACATCGCCCGGCGCATGATCGCGAAGTATCCCGAAGCCCTGGAGCTGGCCCTGTCCACCGCGGACATCCGCCGCGCCCGCGCGCGGGGCAAGGTGGCGTCCCTCCTGGGCATGGAGGGCGGTCACGTCCTCGAGAACAGCCTCGGCGCCCTGCGGGCCTACTACGACCTGGGCGCGCGCTATCTGACCCTTACCCACAATGTGACCCTCGACTGGGTGGACGCGGCCCTGGACGCGCCGAAGCACGGCGGCCTCACGCCCTTCGGCAGGGAGGTGGTCCGGGAGATGAACCGCCTGGGCATGCTGGTGGACCTCAGCCACGTGAGCCCGGACGTCATGCGGGACGCCCTGGACGCGAGCGCGGCCCCGGTGATCTTTTCCCACAGCTGCGCCTTCGCCCTGGTGGACCATCCCCGCAATGTGCCGGACGCCATCCTCGGGCGCATGGCCGGGAACGGCGGTGTGGTGATGGTGACCTTCATCCCGGCCTTTGTGAACCGGGACGCGCAGGCCTGGAACGACGGCCTCGAGAAGGCCGCGAAGGGCGTGGGCTTCGACGCGGACTACAAGAAGCTGGAGGCCGAGTACATCAAGGCCCACGGGCCCTCGCCCAAGGCATCCCTGAAGGACGTCGCCGACCACATCGACCACGTGGCGAAGGTCGCCGGCCACGACCACGTGGGCATCTCGTCGGACTTCTGGGGCGGCGAGATGCCCGCGGGCCTGGAGGACGTGTCGAAGTACCCCGACCTCTTCGCCGAACTCATCCGCCGGGGCTGGAGCGACGCCGACCTGCGCAAGCTGGCCGGGGAGAACCTGATGCGGGCCTTCGGCCAGGCCGAGGCCGTCTCCCGGCGCCTGCGCAAGGAGAGGCCTGCGAGCACGGCGACAATCCAGGCCATGGACCGGAAGCCTTGAGGCTCCGCCGCGGCCCGCGCCTTTTGCGCGCCGCCTAATCTCTCCTTCAGCGCCCCCAGAGCCAGGCCGCCCCGCGCACCCCGCTGGCATCGCCGTGGCGGTTCGGGAGCAGCCGCGTGGCCACCACGTCCGAGAAGACCTGGGCGCTCCAGAGCCGGGGGACTTCCGCGTAGAGCCGCGGCAGATTCGAGAGTCCTCCCCCGAGGACGATCACGTCCGGATCGAGGAGGTTGATGACGCCCGCGAGGCCCCGGGCGAGGCGGGCCTCATGGCGGGACAGCGCCTCGGCGCAGCCGGGTTCGCCGGCGTCAGCGCCCTGGACGATCTCCTTCGCGGTGAGCAGCCTTCCGGTGGCCTGCGCGTGATCGCGGGCGAGGCCCGGACCGGAGAGGTAGGCCTCGAGGCAGCCCGCGCGGCCGCAATGGCACGCCGGAAGGGGCAGATCCGCATCTCCTGGCAGGGGCAACGGCGTGTGGCCCCACTCCCCCGCGATGGCGTTGGCCCCCGTCAGGACTTCGCCCCGCACGACGATCCCGCCCCCCACGCCGGTGCCCAGGATCACGCCGAACACGACCTCAGCCCCGGCACCCGCCCCGTCCACCGCCTCAGAGAGGGCGAAGCAGTTCGCGTCGTTGGCGAGGCGGATCTCCCGGTCCAGGAGGGCCTCCAGGTCTTCCTTGAGGGCGTGGCCGTTCAGGCAGGTCGAGTTCGCGTTCTTCATGCGCCCGGTGGCCCGGGACTGGGCGCCCGGGGTGCCAAGCCCCACGGTGCCCCGGCGTCCCAGCTCTTTTTCGGCCTCCTGCACCAGCCCGGCGAGGGCCTCCAGGGTCGCCTCGTAGTCGCCCTGGGGCGTGGGGATGCGCCGGCGCAGGAGTTCGGTCCCGGCCGCCGCCAGGGCGACGATCTCGATCTTGGTGCCCCCGAGGTCGAGGCCGAGGCGCAGGGGTTCGCCGGTCATGGGCGGGGCGCTTCCCGGCCGAAGGGATTGAAGTCCGTCCCCTCGTCGTAGACGTCCACGCCTTCAGCCTTCTTCAACCCGTTCACCACGAGGTAGGTGAGCGGCGTCGCCGCGGCTTCGTAGAGCACCTTGAAGAGGTAGCCCGTACCGGCGACCACCAGGACCGTCCGCAGGGGGACGGAGCCCCAGTAGAAGACCGAGGTGACGAGCAGGGAATCGATGGCCTGGCCGGCGAGGGTGGAGCCGATGGTGCGGGTCCAGAGCATGCGGCCGCCGGTCCACACCTTCATCTTCGCCATGACGAAGGAGTTCAGGAATTCTCCCGCCCAGAAGGCGACGAGGCTGGCGATGATCATCCGGGGCACGGCGCCAAAGACCACCTCGAAGGCCTGCTGCCTGGCCACGGGCCATTCCGGCGCGGAAGGGAGCCACACCATGAAGAGGCCCATGGCGCCCATCAGCAGGTTGGCGAAGAGCGCCACCCAGATGGCCCGCCGGGACGCGGCGTAGCCGTACACCTCCGTGAAGATGTCGCTGAAGATGTAGGTGATGGGAAAGAGCAGCTGGGCGCCGCTGAGGCGGAAGGGGCCGAGGTCGGTGAGCTTCTGCCCCACGAGGTTGGAGACGAGGAGCACCACCACGTAGGCGTGGACCAGCAGCTCGAAGTAGCGGTAGCTGGACAGGCGGTGGTCCTTCGCCAGGATCTTGCCGAGGATGCGGGAGGTCATGGGTCCATGATGGGGCCAGGGCCGGCCCTCCCGCACCGGGGGATCAGCTTCCCAGCTTCGCGATCACCATGCCGTGGCGGCGCTGGAGCTCACGGAAGGCCGCCCGGGCCTCGGCCGGCGCCTGATCCCAGTCCCGCTCCTTGGCGAGCAGGAGGACCGGACGCGTGGGATCCTCGGCCCGCATCCGCAGAGCCAGGGGCAGCAGGTCCTCCGCGTGTTCGGGAATCCAGCGCTCCCGCTCCGCTTCCGGCGCGCGGCGCCGGCCGTCCGCCAGCTCCCCCGTGCCCGCCACCACCGCCACGCGCTGCCGCGCGTGGAAGGGCAGGCCGTGGAAATGCATGCCGTAGCTGATCCACTGGGCCCGGGCCGGCGCCAGCCGGACCATGGGGCCCGGATCCTTGTCGAGGGAGACGGCCTTGTCCCCCGCGAGCACCAGCAGCAGGAAGCAGCCCGCGAGGGCCGCGATCCAGCGGTTGGCGTCCAGGCCCACGGGCCGCAGGGCCCAGGCCCCCAGGGCGGCGAAGGCCAGGCCCGTGGCGACGATCCAGGAGATCCCGGCCAGCTCGGTGCGGTAGACCCAGGCCCCCGCCAGCAGGATCGCGGCGAGGAGCAGCAGCTCCGCAGCCACCCGCCGGAGGGACCGGGCCTCCTCCCCTTCCTGCTCGAAGACGCAGGCCAGGGCCATGATCGGCACGATGCAGGGCAGCACGTAGGGAGGCAGCTTGGAGCCCGAAAGGCTGAAGAAGATCAGAGGCCAGAGGGCCGCCCACCACACCGCCGCCACCGTCCAGCGCCGCAGCGCCGAACCCTCCAGCACCGGGCCGCGGGCGCGCCGGAAGAAGGCGAAGCCCCGCTTCAGGCCCAGGAACCCCATGGAGAGCCAAGGGAGCAGCCCGACCATGAGGATCCCGATGAAGTAGAACTTGTCGAGGACCGGGTTTTCCGAACCCTGCCGGTGGTGGACGTTCGTGCTGAAGCGCGCGAAGTGCTCATGGATGAAGAAGTAGGCCGCATGGCCCGGGTAGGCCCGGTCCACCAGCCAGAACCAGGGACCGGCGAGCCCGGCGAAGAGGGCCCAGCCGAAGGGATCGAAGCCCGTCCAGAGCACCGCCCGGCGCAGCCTCGCATCCTTCCAGGCCGCGGGGATCGAGAAGAGGAGCACGCCGCCGATCAGGACGGGACCCGCGAGCCCCTTGGTGAGCATGGCCGCAGCGAGGGCCCCGAAGGCCAGCAGGGTCCAGCCAGCCGCCGGGCGTTCCTCGGCGCGGGCCGTCACGGCCTCGACCGCCGCCGCGAGGCTCACCACCAGGAAGGCCGAGAAAAGCGCGTCCAGGGTCAGGAGCTGGGCGGTCACGAAACCCAGGAGGGAGGCCGCGGCCATGACGGCGGCCCAGATCGGGCGGCGCGCCCCCATGCGCCAGGCCAGCCGCCAGGCGGCCCACATCGCCAGGGCCGAAGCCAGGGCCAGGGGCAGCCGGGCGGCCACGGCGTTGACGCCGAAGAGCTTCATGGCCACCGCCGATAGCCAGTACTGGAGGGGCGGCTTCTCGAAGTAGAGAAGGCCCTGCAGGCGCGGCGCCAGCCAGTCGCCGCTAGCCAGCATCTCCCGGGGGATTTCCGCGTAGCGCGTCTCGTCCGGTTCCCAGAGGGGCCGGATGAACAGGGGCAGCAGCCCCAGCAGGAGCCAGACGGCGAGGAACTGCAGGCGTTCGCGCTTGGTCATGGTTCGGGCCGGGATCGGGGCTCAGGCCTCGTCCGCCACCTGCTCCATGGCGTCGTATTCCTGCAGGAAGAAGTCCAGGCTCTTGGCGAGGGAGGCCTTCATGCCGACCTTCGGATCGAAGCCGAAGGTGTCCCGCATGCGCACGATGCTCGGGGTGCGGTTGAGCACGTCCTGGTAGCCCTTCCCGTAGAACTCGCCGCTGCTGGTCTCCACCAGCTCGCTGAGGGGCACGCCGAGGGCCGCGCGCTTCGGGTGGTCCTTCCAGAGGTCGCGCAGCATCTCCGCGACCTCCCGGACGCTGTGGTCGTTTCCGGGATTGCCGATGTTGAAGATGCCGCCGTCGGCCTTCCCGCCCTCGTTCTCGAGGATCTTCATGAGGCCGTCCATGGCGTCCTCCACGTCGATGAAGCAGCGCCGCTGGGCCCCGCCGTCCACGAGCTTGAGGGGCTCGCCCTGGATCAGGTTCCAGACGAACTGGGTGACCAGGCGGGAGCTGCCCTCCTTGGCGGTGTTCAGGCTGTCCAGCTTCGGCCCCATCCAGTTGAAGGGCCGGAAAAGCGTGTATTTGAGGCCGTCCCGCTGGCCATAGGCCGAGATGACCCGGTCCAGGAGCTGCTTGCTGGTGCTGTAGATCCAGCGCTGCATGGCGATGGGACCGGTGACCAGGGGCGAAGTCAGCTCGTCGAACTCCGCGTCCGGGCACATGCCGTAGACCTCGGAGGTACTGGGGAACACCACGCGCTTCTTGTACTTCACGCACTGGCGGACGATGCGCAGGTTCTCCTCGAAATCCAGCTCGAAGACCCGCAGCGGATCGGTGACGTAGATCTTGGGCGTGGCGATGGCGACGAGGGGCAGCACCACGTCGCACTTCTTCACGTGGTACTCGATCCATTCCTTCGAGATCGTGATGTCGCCCTCCACGAAGTGGAAGCGGGAATGGCCCACATGGTCGGTGACCTTGTGGGTGCCCAGGTCCATCCCGTAGACCTCCCAGGTGGTGTCCTTCAGGATCCGGCCCACCAAATGGGAGCCGATGAAACCGTTGACACCGAGAATCAGGACTTTCATGGGCGCTCCAGGATGGCAAACCACCAGTCTATCAAGGCCTTCAGGGGGATTCCCGGATCAATCGGTCCGGTAGGCCTCGGAGGTGTAGAGTTCGTCGGCCACCTGGAAGATGGCGATGGCGTCCCGTTCCAGCTCTTCGTCCCCGGGCCCGGTCTTCGCCGAGGGCACCAGCAGCCGGGTGGCCGGGTCCATGGCGTAGAACTCCCTGCTCTTCTTGAGGCCCAGCACCACCATCCGTCCGTCCCGATAGAGGCCCACATCCCGGTTGTGGTGCATGACGGCCCAGCGCTCCTGGGCGGGCACCGGGGCCAGCAGGTCCCGGCCGAAGAAGGTGCTGCGGTATTTGTGGCCCAGCATGGCCATCAGGGTGGGCGTGACATCCAGGGAACCGCCCAGGGTGTCCACCCGCTGGGGTCCGGGATGGCGGGGATCCACGATGAGCAGCGGGATCTCGTAGGAATGGATGGGAATGCTCTGGCGCCCGTAGACCCGGGAGCCGTGGTCCGCCACCACTGCGAACAGGGTGTCCTGGTAGAAGGCCTCTTTTTTCGCCTTGCGGAAGAACTCCCCGATGGCCCAGTCCGTGTACTTGACGGCGTGCTCCCGGCGCTTGGCGAGGGGATCCTCGGGGATGCGGCCCTTGGGATAGGTGTAGGGCTTGTGGTTGGTCACCGTGAGCAGCGCCGTCAGAAAGGGGCGGCCGCTGGCGTGCATGGTCCGGCATTCGGCCACCGCGCGGTCCATGAGCACCTCGTCGGCCACGCCCCAGACCGTGCTGAAACTGTCATCGGGGAAGTCCTTCTGCTCGATGAACTTTTCGAAGCCGTTGCGGGTCATGAAGGAGCGCAGCCCGTCGAAGACGCCACGGCCACCGTACAGGAAGGTCCGCTGGTAGCCCTCGGATGCAAGTTCGCGGGCCACGGTGGCCACGTGGTCCGACCGGTCGCGCTTCAGGATCGCGTCCCCGGGGAGGGGCGGGAAGGAGGCGAGCACGCCTTCCATCCCCCGCACCGTGCGGTTGCCGCTGGCATAGAGGTTCGTGAAGAGCATGCCTTCCTGGGCCAGGGCGTCCATCTCCGGCGTCAGGCTGTCCTTGCGGCCCAGGCTGCCCCAGAACTCGGAGCCGAAGCTTTCCACCAGGATGATCACCAGGTTCCGGGGCCGGCCTTCTGCCGCGATGGGAGGCGCCACGGTGCGGACCAGGCCGTTGCCGCCGGCCTCGAAGACCTCCCCGGGCTGCGTCACCAGCCGGCGGGTCCGCTCGAAGGCTTCGGCCTTCGGGATGGTGGCGTAGAAGGCCGGGTAGTCCAGGTGGTTGGTGGACGCGGCGAAGATGAGGGCGTAGTAGCCGTTGCCGGCGAACTCGTTCACCACCCGGCTCGGGGAGAAGTGGGTGCGGCGGTAGGTGATGGAAAGCACCGCGGCGGCCCCCACGAGGAGGTAGATCCCGAAGGCCTTCAGGCGGTGCGAGAAGGTGTCCGTTGTCGCGAAGGCGGCCTTGAGGCTGGGGTGGGCCAGCTTGAGCATGATCAGGCCGAGGATCACCGCCGAGCCCAGGTACAGGGCGACGGGGTAGCTTTCCCAGATGTTCACGAAGACTTCGTAGGGGAAGAGCAGGTAGTCCACGGCCACCGAATTGAAGCGCGCGTTGAACTCCTCGAAGAAGAAGTACTCCACCACGAAGCCGAAGACCTGCCCCACCAGCCACGCGGTGAAGACGGTCCAGAAGAGGACCAGGTGGAAGCGGGAACGGTGGAAGCGCTCCGGCAGCAGGGTCAGCCACAGGGCCAGCGGCAGCAGGAGCCAGGCCGCCGCCGCCAGGTCCACCCGCAGGCCATACCCGAAGATCTTGAGGACGGGCAGGAGGCCCAGGGGCTCGGCGGACCCGAAGCGCAGCACCAGAAAGAGGCGGAAGAGGGTGCAGCCGCCCAGGTAGAAGGCCAGCGCCGCCAGCAGGATGCGGAAGCGGGCGGGAATGCGGGAAGGGCGTTGCGGCTCTGGACTCAAGACGGCTCCACGGGGCCCGGAAACCACCAGCCCGCAGCCTCAATGGTACGGGGATTTCCGCGGCCGCGGCCTACTTCAGCCAGCCCTTGCGCCGGAACCAGGCCAGGATCCCGAGGACCGTGAAGACCATGATCCCCCACGCCAGGGCATAGCCATGGCGCCACTTCAGCTCCGGCATGTGCTCGAAGTTCATGCCGTAGACGCCCACCAGGAAGGTGAGGGGCAGGAAAAAGGCACTGAAGACCGTGAGCACCCGCATCACTTCGTTGGTGCGGTGGCTCTGCATCGCGAGCTGCATGTTGAGCAGATGCGTCGCGGCTTCGAGGAGCTCTTCGGCCCAGGCCTGCAGCCGGTCCGATTCCTCCTGCAGGTCCGACCACCAGCCGCCCTCGTCCGGGAACTGGGTGCGCAGTTCCTTCACCACGCCGTAGGTGCGCCAGAGCATCCGCTTGAAGACGGCGCAGCGGCGCTTCAGTGCGTAGATCTGCCGCAGGTCGTCCCGCACCTGGCCGCGGCCCAGCAACAGCGTCTCCAGGCGGTCGAGCTGCTCTTCGGCCTCCTTCAGCGGCTCCTCGAAGCTCCGCAGGGCGCCGGTGGCGAGGCGGGACAGCAGGGCCTCCTGCCGGGGGATCTCCCCGTCCGCGGCGCAGAACCGGTTCACCACCGCCGCGGCGAAGGGCTGCTCCCGGCGGCGGACGGTGAAGAAGTGCCCGTGGGTGAGGAAGACCACGAGGCGTCGGGTCAGGGCCTGGTAGGTGTCGCCGCCCTTGGCCTGCTCATCGTAGGCCCGCAGCACCACGAGGATTCCCGCGGGCAGCTTTTCGAACTTGGGCAGGTGGGGCTGGTTCAGGAAGTCCCGCACGACTTCCGGGGGCAGCCCGTAGTCCTTGGCGGAGGCCTTGGCCTCCGCTTCGCTGGGATCCACGAGGTCCACCCACGCGAAGGGCGTACCGGGCGGGAGGGGAAGGATTCGTTGCATGGCCAGCCCAGTATCCACGGCCGTGGCGGAACGGCGAAGCCCTCAGGCCTCGCAGACCACCTTGCCGAAGGCCTGCCCCGCCTGCAGGTGGGCCTGGGCGGCGGGGTAGTCCGCCAGGGGAAAGACCCGATCGACCAGGGGCCGGAAGGGCGGATTCGTCGGGTTCGTTCCCAGATGCCCCAGCAGGGTCCACAGGTGTTCCCGGCGGCCCATGTAGGAACCCATCAGGGTCAGCTGCTTGGCGAAGAGGGCGCGGAGGTTCAGCCTGGCGTCGAAGCCCGTCGTGGTGCCGCAGGTGACCAGCCGGCCGCCCTTGGCCAGGCTGGCGATGCTGGCGTCCCAGGTGGCGGCGCCGGTGTGTTCGAAGACCACGTCCACGCCCCGCTTGCCGGTGAGTTCACGGACCTTCCTCGCGACGTCCTCGCGGCTGCGGTCGATGACGTGCTCCGTGCCCAGCTCCCAGCACTTCATGGCCTTGGCGGTGGAGGACACCACGGCGATGGGCCTTGCGCCGAGGAACTTGGCGAGCTGGATGGCCGCGGTGCCCACGCCGCTGCCGCCGCCCCACACCAGCACGGTCTCGCCGGGCCGCAGCCGCGCCTTGTGCACGAGCATCTCCCAGGCCGTGAGGAAGACCAGGGGGAAGGCCGCGGCCTGGCGGAAGTCCCAGTTCGGCGGGATGGGCAGCAGGTTGGCCGCCGGCACCAGCACGTGGGTGGCCGCGGTGCCATCGAGGACATGGCCCAGCACCCCGTAGCGGGCGCAGCGCATGTCGTCGCCCCGGAGGCAGTCCGCGCAGACGCCGCAGGAGAGCCCCGGCGCGATCATGGCGCTGCCGCCGAGCTCCAGGCCCGGAGGCAGGACCGTCCCGGGGCCCAAGGCGACGATGACGCCGGCCCCGTCACAGCCAGGCGTGAGGGGCAAGGGCAGCCGCACCCCCTCGATGCCCTGGGTCGTCCAGAGGTCGAGATGGTTGAGGGCCATGGCCTTCAGTTCGAGGCGCACCCAGCCGGGCCCGGGCTCCGCAGGCTCGAAGGATTCCTTCGCCAGGACGCCGTGCTCGGGGATGCGGAAGCGGAAGGGGGCGGACATGGCGCCATTGTGGGGCAATCGGGAGTTCCCGCGGAGGCCTCTCGACGGGAGAGCTCTTGACACATACATTTTCTTTCGTATGTTTGAAAGTGTAGACACGGGAACCCCCATGCGACACGCCTTGAACCGCCCCACCGACGTGGAACTCTCCATCCTCCGGGTCCTGTGGGAGCTCGGCCCCGCCACTGTGCGCCAGGTCCATGACGCTCTCACCGCGGACCGCGACCTGGCCTACACCGCCGTGCTCAAGATGATGCAGACCATGGCGGACAAGGGCCTGCTTCAACGGGATGACTCGGGCCGCTCCCACGTCTACAGCCCCGCCCAGGCCCGGGACCTTACGCTGAAGCACCTGGTGGACGACCTGCTGGAGCGGGCCTTCGGGGGCAGCGCTCTGGACCTGCTGGCCACCACCCTGTCGAGCCGGAAGCTGAACGCCAAGGAGCGGGACCAGGTGGCCCACCTCCTTGCCCAGGCCAAGGAGCGACGGCCGTGATGACCCTCCTCGAATCGCCGCTGGCGCAGCGCCTCACCTGGACCCTCCTCCACTTCCTCTGGCAGGGCGCCCTTCTGGGCCTCTGCGCCTGGGGCGCTTTCATCCTGCTGCGCCGCGCGCGTCCCCAGCTGCGCTACCTCGCGGGCTGCGCCTGCCTCCTGGCCTGCCTGAGCAGCGCCAGCCTCACCTTCGCCGCACTGGCGCCAGCCCCGGGCCTGGCCCTGGAACTGCAGATCCTGCTCCAGGTCCCGGAAGCCGCAGCACCGACGGCCTCCGCCGCACTGTCCGCTACAAGTCAACTGGACACGATCCGCCCCTGGCGCCAGCGCCTCCAACCAGCCCTGCCCTGGGTCCTCACCGTTTGGATCGCAGGCGTGCTGCTGCTCACCCTGCGCGCCGCCGGTAGCTGGCTGTGGCTGCGCCGTCTGAAGGCCACCGCCCGGCCCGTTGCGGAACCGGAATGGCTGGACCTCCTCGTGCAGAGTACGGGCCTGCGCCGGACGGTGCGCTTCCTGGAATCCGTGCGGGTCGCCACCCCCATGTGCATGGGCCTGCTGCGCCCCGTGGTCCTGCTGCCCCTGGGCTTCTTCACCGGCCTGGATCCGATGGCCGCCGAAGCCGTGCTGGCCCACGAGCTCGCCCACATCCGCCGTATGGATGCCCTTGTGAATGGCGCCCAGTGCCTGCTCGAAGTGCTCTTCTTCTTCCACCCCGCAGTCTGGTGGATCTCCCGCCGGATCCGCGCCGAACGGGAACACTGCTGTGACGACGCCGCCGTCCTGGCCTGCGGCGACGCCGTCCTCTACGCCGAAACCCTGAGCCGCCTCGACGCCTGTGGCGAGCGGCCCCTATCCCCGGCCCTCCTGGCCCGCGGAGGCAACCTCATGGAACGCATGCGCCGTCTCCTCCTCGCTGAACAACCCCGGCTCCGCTTCACCACCCCCGGCCTGCTCCTGGTCGCCACCCTGGCCCTGGTGGCCGCCCTGCCCGTCCAGGCCGCCAAGGCCGTGGCCGCAGCGAGGGCGGCTGAGGCCGAACGGCCCGCCGCCCGCCTCGCCGGGACGTCCACCCCAGCCGCAACCGAAGCCGATACGCCGGCGGCGGTGGCCGCGCTGCCCGAGGTGACCCTGGCGCCTGCCCCCGACCGGGCGACAGCGGCCCTCGTGCCTCAGGTGCCCATCGCGGCGGAGCCCGCGCCTCAGCTTGATGGGCCGGTGCCAGTCCCCCAGGTTCCTACGCCGCCGGCGTTGGAGGCGGAGGCCTGGCCGATCGAGACTAGGCAGGGCTGGGGCGCCGTCTTCCTGCCCGCCGGGAAGACGCTGGTGCAGGATGTCCTAGCCGTCCAGCGGGCACATGCGTACGCGGTGCGCGTGCCTGCGGGCACGACGATGAAGGTGAGGGCCCTCAGCGCCAAGGGGGAGGCCGACCTCCGGCTGAGGCCCCAGGCGGACCAGCGGGGCGTCAGCGGGCTGTGGCCGGGTCTACCGGAGGCCACCTTCAGCAACGGGGGCCGGGCGGAGCAGGTCTTCATCTTCTACGTGTACTTCGTGCCGGAATACGCGGGGCCGCGGGACGTCCTGATCCAGCAGACCCTCGTCACCCCGCCCGTCCGTCCCTGAGCGAAGCCCGCCGGCCTACTCTGACTTCAGGCTGCGCCCCATCAGCCGGGCCACGGCCTCCTTCGGGTCCGCCCCATCCAGCAGCCGGCCGACCTCTTCCGTGATGGGCAGGTCCACGCCTGCGGCCTTGCCCAGCCATAGGGCGGCGCGGGTGGTGCTGGCGCCTTCGATGACCTGGCCGCCCATGAGTTCGGAAGCCTCCGCCAAGGTCTTCCCTTCGGCGAGGTAGGCGCCGCAGCGGCGGTTCCGGCTCTGGGGCCCGGTGGCGGTGAGGAGCAGGTCGCCCATGCCGGCGAGGCCCATCACCGTGTCCGGGGAGCCGCCGAGGGCCGCCACCAGCCGCGCCATCTCGGCGAGGCCGCGGGTGATGAGGGCCGCCCGGGCGTTGTGGCCCAGGCCCAGGGTCTCCACCAGGCCCGCGGCGATGGCGAGGACGTTCTTGAGGGCGCCGCAGAGTTCCGCGCCGACCACGTCCCGGCTGAGGTAGACCCGGAGGCGCTCCGTGGCGAGCAGCCGTTGCAGTTCGAGGGCCCTCGCGTCGCTGATGGCGGCGGGCAGGGCCAGGACGAGGGCCGAGGGCAGGCCCTGGGCCACCTCGTCAGCGAAGGTCGGCCCGCTCATCACGCCCACGGGCAGGCCGAGCAGAGGTTCCAACGCTTCGCTCAGGCGCTGGTGGCTCTCGGCGAGGATGCCCTTGCTGGAGTGCAGCAGCAGGTCGGGTAGGCTCCCGCCCGCGGCGTCGAGCTGCGCCTTGAGGCTCCGCCAGGCTTCGGGACTGGCCTGGGTGGTCATGCAGGAGACCCAGGTCTCTGCCTGGAAGGCTTCCGCGGGATCGGAGACCGGGCGCAGGCCCGCGGGCAGTTCGACGCCGTTGAGCCGGGGATGGCGGCGGGTGGCGGCCATCTCCGCCATCTTCACCGGGGTGTGGCCCCAGAGCACGACGCTGCGGCCGGCCTGGGCCCAGGCCACCGCCAGGGCCGAGCCCCAGACGCCGGCGCCATAGACGGCGAGGTCGGGCCGCTCACTCATCCGGGGCCTCGAATTCCGGGGCGCCGGTGTTCGGAGCGCCCCAGAGCTTGGATTCGGTCCCCGCCTGCAGGCGCCGGATGTTCTCGTGATGCTTGGCCACAAGGAGGACCGCAAGCAGGGCCCAGGCGAGCAGGTAGGGCGCATGGTCGCCCAGGGCCCGCCAGCCGCCGTAGTCGCCGCTGAGGGCCAGCAGCACCACCTCCGCCGGCAGCATGAGGGCCGCGAGGATGCTGCCCAGGCTGACGTGGCGGGTGAGCCAGAGGGCCGCGACGAAGGCGGCCAGGGGCAAGGCCCCCAGGCGCCATTGCACCGCCAGGATCACGCCCAGGGCCGTGGCGACGCCCTTGCCGCCCTTGAAGCCCAGCCAGGGTGAGAAGACATGCCCCGCCACCGCCGCCAGGCCGATCCAGGGCCAGAAGGGTTCGGGCAGACCCCAGCGCCGCGCGAGGAGTACCGGCACGAGCCCTTTGGTGATGTCCAGGAGCAGGACCAGGACGCCCACGCCCTTCCCCGCCACCCGGCTCACATTGGTCGCACCGATGTTGCCGCTGCCGTGCTTGCGGACATCGCCTTTGCCCATCAACCACACGACGATCACGCCGAAGGGGATGGAACCGCACAGGAAGGCGGCGAGGCACTGAAGGGCCAGATTCAGCGGTTCGGGCGGCATGGGATCACCTTATCAGGCGTCGTACGCCCCAGTCTCAGGCTTCGGATTCCACGTATTGCTACGAATTGTGTGATCGACAGCAATGGCACTCGTGGATACAGGACTCCGCCCTAGTTGCCCGCCTTCACTTTCCCCCAGGCTTTGGGTTCGGTGCCGTTGCGAATCCTGCCCAGAACCCCTGAATTCCGAAAGACGATGAGCCAAGCGAGAATGCACCACCCGACAATCGCCGGAATGCTCTGATGGACTTCTCCGCATGCGATTCCTGAAAAGGAATTCGGATCGGACGGATCGCCGATTTGTTGGCTGAATGCATACGGGAAAGTGGCCCCGACTGGCGCAACCATGGCACCGAGGATCACCGCCAGATCCCGGTAGCGGGTGAAGAGTAGAACCAGGACGAAAACAGGGAGAGCAAGGATCAGGACATGGGCCTGGGAGGCAAAGGCAACACCCAGGGCCGTGCCAACCCCTGTGCCACCCACGAACCCTGTGCCACCCACGAACCTCATCCATGGGTTGAACAGGTTCCCAAGCAGGGCCAAGAGGCCGATCAGCACAATCAACTCAGTGCCATTCAATCCATAAGCCACGTTTCGAGGTCCCGACCAGCCGCTACCAGACTCACCCAGGAGCCAGTAGAAATACCCTTCCCGTAGCTTAGAGGACTGAACCATCAAGACTGGAATGGCGCCGCTCATGGCCTCAAAAAGGAATACCAGCACCCCGCTCCACCGGCTGGGCTTCCGACCAGTCTCGCGCTCTGCGCCACCTGATTCGGGCCCAGGTACAGACCGATGGAAGCGGAGAGCTTTGCTGGCAAACAACTTGAAGGGAATGGACCCGCAAGTGAAGGCTGCAATACACCAAAAGGAAAGCAGGCCCAACCCCGCTGTAGACATGGTCTCCACCTTATCAGCCCCTCTCGCTACGCTTTCCCAATGAAACCCCGACAGTGCCAGCGTTGCGGCGCCGCCCCTCCCCGAAGCGCCGCGGGACCAGGCCGTGACCTGCGCGTACTGCGGCATGGCCTACGACCCGACCACCGCCTTCCGCCCGCCGGTGGCCCTCAGGCTGCCGCCGGGCGCAGGAAGGAAGCTGCTCTGGGTCCTCGCCGCCGTGGTCCTCCTGCCCGTGCTGGGCGTCTTCGCCATCACCTGCGGCGTGCTGGTGACGACGAAGAAGGCGGTGGACGCGGCGGTGGGCAAGGCGGGCCAAACCACCAAGGCCCGCGTGCCCTTCCCGACCAATCTCAAGGCACCGGTGAGACCGGGCGAATTGAGCGCCGATCGCGGCTGGCAGACCCTCGACTGCGCCCCGCCCCCCGGCGGCGCCGGCAGCCTGGAGGCCGTCGCGGCCATCCCCTGGGCCGTGTCCCTCGCCCAGGGCTGGCGCAAGGACGCCCGCCTGGAGCGGGTGGACGTGGACCGGCTGCGTCCCGACGGCCTCGTGAACGCAAGAGACGACGAGGCCGCATCGGTCATGTACCGCTTCCTCTCCCCGAGCTTGCTGGAGGAGCAGCGCCGCCAGGCGGACCTCGGGAAGAGCGATGTGAAGGCGGGCCTCTTCATCGAGATCAAGCAGGGCGCGGTGCGGGCCCTGGTGACCGGCGCCAGCAGCCGCCAGGAGCTGCTGCCCCCCCATCCCGCCAGCCTGCCGCTGAAGGGCGTGCTGGAGGGCCTCGACCGCGCGGGCCAGCTGCCCGCGAAACCCTTCTTCAGCGGGTATCTGATCTACCTCGAACGGGAGGGGTGGGTGTGGTATCTCAACACGCTGTCCCGGCAGGAGTCGATGCCACGGGCCCGGGCCTCGGATGGCCGGCCCTATCCGTACCGGTGACCGGACGGGAACTCAGACCAGCCTCCGCCGCAGCCAGTCCAGGCTCCAGCCCGCGGCGCGGAGTTGCACATCGGGACGGTCCCCGGGCACCACGAAGCGCCGGGATTCCACACCGCCGGGCCCGGCGATGGCGATGAGGCAGGTGCCCACCGGATTGGCGCGTTCCACGTCGCCCTGGGGATCCACGGAAGGCCCGGCGTTCCCCGTGATGGCGAGGCCCCAGGTCGCCCCGAGCCTCGCGCGGATGCCTGTGGCCAGGGCTTCGGTGGTCTGCTCGGAAATCGTCCCATGGGCCGCGAGCACCGCCGGATCCACCGCTGCGAGCTGAGTCTTCGCGCCGGCGGAGTAGACCACGGCGCCGCCGAGGAAGGCTTCGCTGGCGCCGGGGATGGCGGTGAGCCGCGCGGCCAAAAGGCCGCCGCTCATGCTTTCCGCCACGGCCAGGGTCTCGCCCCGCGCCTTGAGCATCGCCAGCACCGTCGATTCCAGGTCCCCGCTGCCGGTGCAGACCAGGTCAGGGCCAAGTTCGGCGGCAAGATCCGCTCGGGCGGCTTCGAGGGCGGCGGCGTCGCCGCTGCGCACCACGAACTCGACGTGCGTGAGCGAGGCGAGGATGGTCCACTCCAGATCGCAGTGTTTCTTTCGCACCGGCCCCGTGCGCTCGTCGAGGGTGCTTTCCGGCACGCCCCCCACCACCATGCGCAGGGTGTGGACCGGGGCCCCGGCGAGGGCCGCGAGGCGGGGCTGAACGTGGTCCGCCCACATGCGCTTCATCTCCCGGGGCACACCGGGCATGAGGACGATGCGCCGGCCTGGAAAACCCGCCGGATCCCGCCACCAGACGCCTGGCGCCGAGCCCAAAGGGTTGCGCAGGGGCTCGGCGCCCGCGGGAATCAGGACCTGCTTGTAGTTGTTGGCCGACGGGACGCGGTTGCGCGCGGCGTACCAGGCCTCCAGTTCGGCGCGGCACTGGGCGTCCTCCACCAGCTCCGAGCCCAGGGCCTCGGCGAAGACTTCCTTCGTGAAATCGTCGAAGGTGGGCCCGAGGCCGCCGGTGCAGAGGATGACATCGCTGCGGCGGAGGGCCTCCTCCACCAGCGCCTTCAGGTCGGCGCGATCGTCGCCGACGGCGGTCTTGCGGTGCAGGGCGAGGCCCAGCTCGGCGAGGCGCTCGGCAATCCACACCGAGTTGGTGTCCAGGCGGCGGGTGGTGAGCAGCTCCGTGCCGATGGCGATGCATTCGATGCGCATGCAGCTAAGTTACCCTGGAGTTGGAGCTCCCATGATCATCCCCGACATCGACGACCTCGTCCTGGAGCACGACGAGGAGTCGGCCCTGGAGGAGCTGGGACGCCGGGTCCTGAGCCGCGGCCCCTGGACCACCGTGGCCTTTTTCGTGCGCACCCGCAGCGGCCCGGAAGCTCCCTGGGAAGGCCCCTTCCTGTGGCTGCACCGCTACCAGAAGGTGGCGCAGGGGTGGAAGCTGGTGAGCAAGTTTCATACGACGAGCGGGGAGCAGTTGGACGGGCTCGTGGATGCGTTGGAGGGGTGGAAATTGCGGTGAGGCCGATCCCACGAGGCTCGCCATGTCGCCCCGACGGGCCCTGCGGCGAGATTGGGGAAAACACTGAAGGGAACCGGCCGAAAGGACGAATCCAAGCGGGTACAGCGGGCGCGGCCAGGCGGCAGGAGCAGGGGCCAGAGGCACACGCCGGGACGGTTTTCTGCCTGCTCCCATGAACGACCCCGCCGCGCTATCGCTTGGCCGTGTCCGAGTTCGCCGCGGCAAAGGGAACCGGTCGAAAGGACGAGTCCGGCACAGGGCTGAGGGGTTGAAGTTGAAAAGGCATGGCAGGTGGCCGCGGCGGCACTTGGCCGTGGTCACCTGCCATGCGGCCAAGCGATAGCGCGGCAGGAGCAGTGGCCATGCGGGTCCCCGGACTCGGAGGACTGGTGCATCTGGGACTGGTTTTGCTGGCCGTGCTGCCTCCATGAACGGGTCGTCCCAACCTGCCGCGCTATCGCTTGGCCGTGTTCGAGTTCACCGCGGCAAACTGCCGCCGCGGCGAACTCGAACACCTTTTTGAAGGTCAAGATCAAGGTCAAGGTCAAGGTCAAGGTCGGGGGCCCCTCCGAACTCCCTGGTGCACACTCCCGCGTCCATGGAGAGCCCTGGCCCCGAGAACAGCGCCCACCCTCAGGCCTCGAAGTGCTCCCGGTTCAGCTTCAAGGCGACCCACAGCCCCGCCCCCGTCCCCACCATGGACAGCACCACCGCCGTCGTGATGCCGACGAAATCGCCGAGCCACCAGCCCACCCAGCCGCCGAGGGTGGTGAAGACCAGGCTCAGGATCCACTTCATGGCCGCCGGCCTCTCAGAAGGTCATGACCTTCATGGTGTTCGTGCTGCCGCTCTTCCACAGGGGCAGGCCCATGGTCATCACCACGTGGTCGCCGGCCTGGAGGCCGTGCTTGCTGAGCAGCAGGTCGCGGACCGCCTCCACCATCTCGTCGGTGCTCTGGACCCGCGGGATGAGCAGGGAGGTCACGCCCCGCAACAGGGCCATGAGCCTTGCGGTGGCCTCGTCCGTCGTGGCGCCCAGCACCGGCGTCTGCCCCGCCAGCCGGCTCACCATGCGGGCGCTGCCGCCCCCTTCGGTGAAGGCGACGATCCAGCGGGCCCCCAGGTCCTCGGCGGCGCGGCAGGCGGCGAAGGCGACGGAGATGTCCGTCCGTCCCTTGGCCATCTCGCCCACGTCCTGGGTGTAGGGCGAGCCGATCATGTGGGCGTCGGCCTCGCTGGCGATGCGCGCGAGCCAGTGGACCGCCTCCACCGGGTAGTTCCCCGCCGCGCTTTCGGCGCTCAGCATCACCGCGTCGGTGCCATCCCAGATCGCGTTCGCCACGTCGCTGGCCTCGGCCCGGGTCGGCGAGGCGTTCTCGATCATGCTCTCCAGCATCTGGGTGGCGGTGATGACGGGCTTGAGGGCCCGCCGCGCCGCGCGGATGATCGTCTTCTGCAGTGTCGGGACCCGCTCCACGCCCAGCTCCACCCCTAGATCGCCCCGGGCCACCATGACGCCCCAGGAGACTTCCAGGATCTCCTCCAGGTTTGCCAGGGCCTGCGGGTGCTCGATCTTGGAGATCACGGGCTGCCGGCCTCCGGCCTCCCGGATGCGCTGGTGCAGGAGCTCCACGTCGGCCCGGCGCCGGACAAAGCTCTGGGCGAAGAGGTCCACCGCGTGCGCCACGCCCCAGCGGATGTCGGCGAGGTCCTTCTCCGTGAGGGGTTCCACGTTCAGTTCCAGGCCGATGGGGTGGACGCCCTTGCGGGCCTTCAGCAGGCCTCCCACGATCACCCTGGCCCGCAACTGGGCCGGATGGGCCTCCAGGATTTCAACTTCCAGGGCACCGTCGTCCAAGACCCAGCGCTGGCCCGCCCGGGCGCCTTCGAAGAGCTCGGGATGGGGCAGCGGGACCGACCATTCCGTGGAGCCCCCGGTCCCGGACGGGGCTGGCGTCCCCGGGGCCACGAAACAGCCCTCGCTGCCCAGCCTCAGCTCCACCGGGCTCGCCAGGGCGCCCACGCGCCACTTCGGGCCCTGCAGGTCCAGGAAGACCGGCACCTCCCGGCCCAGCTGCGCCGCGGCGGCGCGCACCCTCGCGAGGACCGCCGTGCGGGTTTCCGCATCGCCGTGGCTGGCGTTCAGCCGGACCGCATCCGCCTCCCGCATGACTTCCAGAAGTTTGTGATCTTCCGCCAGCGCGGGACCCATGGTGATGACCAGCTTCGTTTTGCGCATGTCGTTCCGTTCGCACTCCACAGGTATTCCACAGGGTTTTCCGCAGGAAGGGAAGGGGCGGAGGGTTCAGGATGAATCCTTTCCTTCCCTCACCCTGCCCGCGGTGCTACGTTCGCTCTTCCCTTTTGGTCTGGAGTCCAACCATGCGAGATGAGCTGCGACGCCTCGTGGCCGAAATGGTGCGCAAGGACATTCCCCTCGAGATGGCCAAGCGGGAGTTCGAGCGGGTCTACCTCGAGGAGGTGGTCGCGGCCCACAAGGGCAACCAGAGCGCGGCGGCGCGGGTGCTGGGCATCCATCGCAACACCCTCTCCAAGAAGCTGGAGACGCCGTCGCTGGCGCTGCGGAAGCGGGCTTCGCTGGCCTCCTAGATGGAGGCCGGGATCCGTCGGCGGTAGGCTGTAGGCTCGAGACTCGAGAGCCTGGAGCGCCCCATGAAGAAAGTCGCCATCAACGGATTGGGCCGCATCGGCCGCCTGGTGCTGCGCCAGCTCATGAAGGCGCCCCACGTGCAGGTCGTGGCGGTGAACGATCTCACGGACGCCGCCACCCTCGCCCACCTGATGAAGTACGACTCGGTGCACGGCAGGGCCGACTTCAGCGTCGCCGCCGACGGCAACCACCTCGTCCTCGAAGGGCGGCGCATCCGGGTCTACGCCGAGAAGGATCCCCAGCTCATCCCCTTCGGCGCCCTGGGCGCCCAGGTGGTGCTGGAGTGCACGGGCCACTTCACCAAGCGCAAGGACGCCGCAGCCCACCTCCACGGCAGCGTGAGCCACGTCATCATCAGTTCCCCAGCGGACGACGCGGACCGCACGGTGGTCATGGGCGTCAACGAGGGCACCCTGGACGTCGCCACCGACAAGGTCCTCAGCAACGCCAGCTGCACCACCAACTGCCTCGCGCCCATGGTGCAGGTCCTCGACCAGGCCTTCGGCCTGGACTACGGCCTCATGACCACGGTGCACAGCTACACCAACGACCAGAAGATCCTCGACCTGCCCCACAAGGACCTGCGCCGGGCCCGGGCGGCGGCCCTCAGCATGATCCCCACGAGCACCGGCGCGGCGAAGGCCATCAGCCTGGTCCTGCCCCACCTCAAGGGCCGCCTGGACGGCGTCGCCATCCGCGTCCCCACCCCAGACGTGAGCCTCACCGACCTCACCGCCCTGCTGAAGGCGGACGCCACCGCCGCCTCCGTCAACGAGGCCTTCCTGAAGGCCAGCGTCGAAGGGCCCCTGGCGCCCTACCTCGAGGTGATGAAGGACCAGCTGGTGAGCGTGGACCTCATCGGCAGCGAGGCCAGCTGCACCTTCGATCCCTTCCTCACAAGGGCCCTGGGGCCGCGGATGGTGAAGGTGTTCGGCTGGTACGACAACGAATATGGCTACGCCACGCGGCTGATGGACCTCTGCTGCCACGTGCTGGACCGCATCTAGGGCGCGGCTGCCATCCCCATGCTTGGCATCAATGGCCTGGGCCGCATCGGGCGGCTCCTTCTGAAGCGGCTCGCGGTGAAGGCCCCGGCCTCCCTCGCCGCGGTGAACGATCCCGCGGACCTGGAGACCCTCCTCGCCCTTCTGCAGCGGGATTCGGTCCACGGCCCCTCGCCACTGCCCATCGAAGGCTTCCAGGAAGGCGGCCAGGACTGGCTGTGCCTCGGTGCCGCCCGGGTGCGGCTCTTCCACGAGACCGAGCCCGAGCGCATCCCCTTCGACGCCCTGGACGTGCGCCTCGTGGTGGAAAGCAGCGGCCGTTTCACCCGCCGGGCCGAGGCCGCGCGGCACCTGCGGGGGGGCGTGTCCCACGCGGTGATCTCGGCGCCGAGCCCCGACGCGGACTTCACGGTGCTCCAGCCGCTGAATGGCGGCGGCCTGGACCTGGCCGCCCACCGGATCATCAGCAACGCGAGCTGCACCGCCCACGCCACGGGGCCCATGCTGCAGGTGCTGGAAGAGCGCTTCGGCCTCGAACACGCCGGCATGAGCACGGTGCACGTGGTGACCAACGACCAGCGCCTCCAGGACGCGCCCCACAAGGATCTGCGCCGGGCCCGGGCGGCCTTCCAGAGCATCATTCCCACCAGCTCCTCGGCCTTCGGCGCCCTGCACGCGGCCCTGCCCTGGCTGGCGCCGGGCTTCAACGGCTCCGCCCTGCGCGTGCCCACCCTCAGCGTCAACCTCGTGGACATCACGGCGACCCTGCGCCGGGACGCCACCGTCGAGGCGCTCAGTGCCACCTTTCGGGAGGCCGCCGCGGGTCCGCTACGGGACATCCTCGCCATCGCCGAAGACGATCTGGTCAGCCGCGATTTCACCGGGCGGGCCGAAAGCGTCCTCATGGACCTCCAGCTCACCCGCG
Organism: Holophagaceae bacterium; assembly: GCA_016710635.1. GTDB lineage: Bacteria > Acidobacteriota > Holophagae > Holophagales > Holophagaceae > JADJVL01. The sequence goes on from JADJVL010000006.1 coordinate 116,329, forward strand.
TCCTGGGCGGGCGCTTCGTGAAGGTCTTCGGCTGGCACGACAATGAGACGGGCTATGCGGCGCGGCTGGAGGAACTGGTGCGGTGGGTCTCAGGGCGACTCTGACCCGGCGCCTCAATCCGCGAAGCTCCACACCTGCACCTCGCTGAGCCGCGCCAGCACGGCACGGACCAGCTCCGGCGCCGCAGTCCCGTCGGTGCGGACCCGCGCCTCCCCCACCTTCGGGAGCCGCACCACGTGCACGGAAGCCACGGCGCCGCCCCACGCGGGGTGCCGGGCCAGGGGCCGGGCGAGGGAGGTCAGATCCAGATCCTCAAGCCAGCGCGGCGGCAGGGGTTCCATGCGGGCCCCGGGCACGAGGGCGCCGATCTCCCGGGGCTGGAGCAGGACGAGGTGGTGCCGACCTTCCTCCAAGCCATGCCAGCTCAGAAATGGGGGCAAGGCGCCGAAGCCGATGCCGCCCTTGCGCGCCTCGGGCCAGGCCCGTAGCGCTTCGACGCCCAGCGCATCGGCGGCCTCCATGGCGAGACGGGCGAGGTCCGGCCGAAGGGGCAGGATCCAGGGTTCGACGGTGAGCGCGGCCATCCTTCCAAGGTACGCTTCCCCCATGGAGACTCCGCTGCCCCTCGTGGTGACCGGCCAGCAGATTGGCGCCGGCTGGACGCCGGCCCTGTCGGTGGTGAAGGCCCTGGCGGCCAAGACCGAGGCCGACCGCATCGGTGGCGAGGCCGTGTTCTGGATGGCCGACGAGGACCACGACGCGGCGGAGGTGGCCGCTTCCGTCGGGCTGGAAGGCGGGCGCCTCCGGCGCCACCGCTTCCGCTTCCAGGCCCCGGAAGGCACGGCCACCGGCTGGCTGCCCTGGACTCCCCAACACCAGGCCGAAGCCGAAGCCCTCTGGGGCGTGGTGCCCAAGGCGGCGGACGCCACCCTGCGGGGCCACTTCCTCGCCTGCGGCGCGCCCCTCTGGTCCCGTGGCCTGCGCGCCTTCTCCCCCACGGAGGCCGCGGGCCGCGGCGCCATCCAGCCCGAACTGGCGCGCTGGCGGGCGCTGGACCTGGAAGTCGACCTCATCCACCAGGCCGAGCGCCTGGAACAGGCCCGCCTGGCCCTGCCCCTGGATCCGCGGACCCAGGCCGCCTGGTTCTCCCTCGATCCCCGGAGCGGCGCCCGCCGCCGCCTCGAACGCGACGAGGCCTGTCCCAGCGGCCACTGGCTGAGTCCCGGGGCGGCCCTGCGCCCCCTCATGCAACAGCTCCTGCTGCCGGCCACCGCGGCGGTCGTCCTGGGCCCGGCAGAACGGGCCTACTGGCGTCTCGCCGAACCGGTCTGGGAACGGGTGGGGCTGGAGGCGCCGCGCATCGTGGCCCGGCCGAGCGTGCACCTCTGTCCGCGGCAGGCTGTGGTGGCGGTCGAGGATCTGGAGGCCCTGCGGCGGGGCGAATGGAGCGCCTTCGCCACCGCGACCCGGCTTCCTTCCACTTCCCTCGCCCTGACGCCCGATGGCTCCGGAGAATGGGACGCGGCCCTGCAGGCCCGGGTCCAGCAGGAACTGGAGCGGACCCAGGGGCGCCTGGCGCGGCTGGACCGCCGCCTCCTCCGGGATCTCGCGGCCCGGCGCTTCGGGCTGGATCCCGAGCGGCTCCGCCAGTACCTGTTCCCCCTGGGACGACCCCAGGAGCGGGTGCTGCCGGGCCTCCTCTGGCTGCGGGACGCGGACCTGCTGGACCGCATGGAGGCCGCGCTGGCCTCCGGCGGGAGCACCCTGCTGGTGGAGGCACCATGAGCGCGAACCTGGATGTCCTGGCGGTCGGCGCCCATCCGGACGATGTGGAAGTCCACGTCGGGGGCCTCCTCGCCCTGGCTTCCCGCCGCGGACTGAAGGCGGGGATCCTCGACCTCACCGGCGGCGAGCTGGGCACCCGGGGCGATGCGGCGACCCGGCGCGCCGAGGCCCTGCGGGCGGCGGCGATCCTGGGCGTCCCGCGCACCCTCCTCGATCTGCCGGACGGCCGCTTCGACGAGGGTGAAGGCCACCGGGCCAAGGTGATGGCGGTCCTCCGGGAATTGCGGCCCGAAGTCCTGATCCTCCCTTCCCCGGAGGATCGGCACCCGGACCACCGCCGCGCCCACCGCCTCGTCTCCGAAGCCGCCTTCTGCGCGGGCTTGCGGAACTACCCAGACCCCGCGGCGCCCGGCCGCCCCTTTCCCGGTGAGCCCTGGCGGCCCGCCGCGATTGCGTGGGTCGGGGGCGAGAATCCCGGCCCGCCGGACCTGGTGGTGGACGTGAGCGAAGTCTGGGCCACCCGCATGGAGGCCTTCGACGCCTTCGGCAGCCAGTTCACCGCCGATCCTGCCCAGGCCCTCACCCGCATCGCCCATCCGGCCTTCCGCCGCGGCGTCGAAGGCCGCGCCATGCACTGGGGCTCCCTCATCACCGTGGACGCCGCGGAGGCGTTGTGGTGCGCGAAACCTGTGTCCCAGGCCCTGCTGAGGCTGCTGGAGCGGCTGCGTTGACGGACCCCGCATGAACCGGTTCGAGGCGGACCTGCTGGCCCGGCTTCGCGAGCGGGGCGACGGCCTCACAGGCTGTCGGGTGCTGGTCGCCTGCAGCGGCGGCGGGGATTCCACCGCCCTGGTGGCCCTTCTCTGCGCCCTGCGCCGAAGCCTGGACCTGGACCTCGTGCTCGCCCACGCGGACCACGGCCTGCGGGAAGCTTCCGGGGAGGACGCGGCCTTCGTGCGCCGGCTTGCCCGCCACTACGACCTGGACCTGGCGGAAGCCTGGCTCGACGTCAGAGGGCACGCGGACCGCATGGGCCTCGGACTCGAAACCGCCGCGCGGGAGCTTCGCTGGGCGTGGCTCCGCGCGGAGGCGGCCTCCTCCTCGGCGGTCGCGGTGGCCACGGGCCACACCCTCGACGACCATACGGAGACGGTGTTGTTGCGCCTCGGCCGCGGCGGGGGCCTGGGCTCCCTCACGCCCCTGCCTCCGCGCCAGGACCTGCGCTGGTCGCCCCTCATCGGCCTGCGGCGGGAGGCCCTGCGGGACTACCTGAAAGGCCGGCGGATCCCCTGGCGGGAGGACGACAGCAACCAGGATCCCTTCACCGCCCGCAACCGCCTGCGGCCCCTGCTCGCGGCCCTGCGCAACGAACTTCCGGCGCTGGATGCGCACCTCCAGGAAACCCATGCCCAGGCCCGTGAACTCCTGGAATGGCGCGATTCCACCCTCGGCGCCGGCCGCGACGGAAAGTGGAGGCCCGGGGAAGGAAATATCTATCTCGCCCGGGGAATCTGGACGGAACCCGAGCTGCGCGCGGCGCTGGAGGCCGCCTTCCGGGAACTGGGCTGGCCGCGGGAAGCCGAGGCCCTGCGCGGCCTCGCCCGCTTCCTGCTGCCCCTGCTGGGGCCTCCCGCGGCGCGCAGGAAACGGCGCCTGACCCACGGCCACTGGCACATTTCCCATGAACCAGAAGGGCTCTTCCTGCATCCAATCGAGGAGTCGGCACCGTTAAACGGTTAAACTGGATGGCCCGGGTCCCGTACCCGGGACACATCCTCACCCGGGAGTCCCTTTTGAATTCCATGATGAAGTCCATGCTGGTCTGGGTCGCCATCCTCCTGATGGTCTTCCTGGCCCTGAAGTACATCCCCGCCGGCGCGACGGTCCAGGAGATCCCCTTCTCCACCTTCATGACCGAGGGCGTCTCCGGCAAGTACAAGAGCGTGACGATCTCCGGAATGGACATCGAGGGCACCTACCGTCAGGCCCAGCGCACCGCCACGGGCCAGGTCGTCGAGAAGTTCAAGACCATCTCGCCTCCGATGCAGGACCTGGGCAAGCGGATCCTCGACTGGAAGGTGGAAGGCCAGCTGGACGAGTTCAAGGCCGCCAAGCCCTCTGAGAACAACTTCCTCATGCTCATCATGTTCTGGGGCCCGCTCCTCGTCTTCGTCGTGCTCTGGTTCGTCTTCATGCGGCAGGCCCAGGCCGGCGGCAACAAGGCCCTCAGCTTCGGCAAGGCCCGGGCCAAGGGCATGGCCAGTGGCCAGAAGCGCATCACCTTCGCCGACGTCGCCGGGTGCGACGAAGCCAAGGAGGAGCTGAAGGAGATCGTGGAGTTCCTGAAGGACCCCGCGAAGTTCGTGAAGCTGGGAGGCAAGATTCCCAAGGGCGTGTTGCTCATGGGCCCTCCCGGCACCGGCAAGACCCTCCTGGCCCGCGCGATCTCCGGCGAGGCCAAGGTCCAGTTCTTCTCCATCTCGGGCTCCGACTTCGTCGAGATGTTCGTCGGCGTCGGCGCGTCCCGGGTCCGGGACCTGTTCGAACAGGGCAAGAAGAGCGCCCCCTGCATCATCTTCATCGACGAGATCGACGCCGTCGGCCGCCACCGCGGCGCCGGCCTGGGCGGCGGTCACGACGAGCGCGAGCAGACCCTGAACCAGCTCCTGGTGGAGATGGACGGCTTCGAAGGCAATGAAGGCGTCATCCTCATCGCCGCCACGAACCGCCCCGACGTCCTCGACCCCGCCCTGCTCCGCCCCGGCCGCTTCGACCGCCGCGTGGTGGTGGACCGCCCGGACGTGAAGGGCCGCTTCGAGATCCTCAAGGTCCACACCATGGACAAGATCCCCCTCTCGCCGGACGTGGACCTGGAGGTCATCGCGCGGGGCACGCCGGGCTTCGCCGGTGCGGACCTCGCCAACCTCTGCAACGAGGCGGCCCTCTACGCCGCCCGCACGAGCAAGAAGTGGGTGGAGATGTCGGACTTCGAGAACGCCAAGGACAAGGTCTACATGGGCGCCGAGCGGCGTTCCATGGTCATGACCGACGAGGACAAGAAGATCACCGCCTACCACGAGGCGGGCCACACGGTGCTCGCCGCCTCCATCAAGGGCGCCGATCCCCTCCACAAGGTCACCATCATTCCCCGGGGCCGCGCCCTGGGCGTGACCTGGCAGCTCCCCGAGCGGGACCGCTACAACAACACCAAGGAGTTCATGGAGGGCCGCATCGCCATCTGCATGGGCGGGCGCATCGCGGAGGAGATCTTCTTCAACCAGTTCTCCACCGGCGCCAGCAATGACATCCAGCAGGCCACGGACATGGCCCGCGCCATGGTCACCGAGTACGGCATGAGCGAGAAGCTGGGCCCCCTCAACTTCGGCAACGGCAACCACGAGATCTTCCTGGGCCGGGACTTCAGCCAGCAGCGGCAGTTCTCCGAGGACACCGCCCGGGTCATCGACGCCGAAGTGCACGACATCGTCATGCGCAACTACGAGCTGGCCAAGCAGGTCATCCGGGACCGGAAGGACGCCCTCGTGGCCATCGCCGAAGCCCTGCTGGTGCGGGAGACCCTCGATGGCAACGACGTGGACCTCCTCATGCGCGGCGGCACCCTGCCCCCCCGCACGGGCGGCTCCGCCCCCGCCACGGTCACCGGCGGCGAGAAGGACGCGGATCCGGGCCTGAACCCGGCCCTCCATCCCGCCTGAAGTCCCGGTGGAAACAGCCCCGTTCGACTGGGGGCCGCGCATCCAGCGCGGCCCCCTTTTCATCGGCATCCTGAACGTCACGCCGGACTCTTTCAGCGACGGCGGACGGTTCCTTGACCCTGGCGCCGCGGTGGCGCAGGCCCGGGACCTCGCCGGGAAGGGCGCCGGCCTCCTCGATGTGGGGGCCGAAAGCACGCGCCCCGGCGCGGCGGCCATCCCACCGGCGGAGGAATGGGCCCGCCTGGAACCGGTGCTAGCGGCCCTGCGCACCGGCCTGCCGGGGGTCCCCGTCAGCCTCGACACGCGCCACGCGACCGTGGCGGAGCGCGGCCTCGCCGCGGGGGTGGCGGTGCTCAACGACGTCACGGGCTTCTCCGACCCCGCCATGCTGGAGCTGGCCAAGGCGTCGGGCTGCGGCCTCATCGCCATGCGGAGCCGCCGGGTGGAGGGCCGGCTCTGGATGCCGGACTACGGCGGCGAAGGCCCGGCGGAGGACGCCCTCGCCTGCGAGGAGCTGGCGGCGCTCCGGGACGGCCTGCTCCGGGCGGGCATCGCGCCGGAGCGCATCCTCCTGGACCCGGGCTTCGGCTTCGGCACCACCTTCCTGGAGGACGCCGCCCTGTGGCGGGGCCTCGCCACCCTGCCCCGGCGCCTCGGCTGGCCCGTCGAGGCCTTCTGCCTTGGGATCTCCCGCAAGCGCTTCCTGGCCTGGCGCGCCGGAACGCCGGAGCTTCCGCCGGCCCAACGGGACGGACTCAGCGCCGAAGCCCACGCCGAGGCTTCGGCCCTGGGTTACCGGATCTTCCGCACCCATCACCTGCAAGCCTGAAGCGGGCAGGTCCCGTTACGCTGTTCCCATGTCCCTGCGCTACTTCGGAACCGATGGCATCCGCGGCAAGGCCCTGCAGCCGCCCCTCACCCTGGACGACGCCGCGCGCTGGGGCCGGGCCTTCGCCGAGGTCGCGGCGGGAAAAGGGATCGAGACCCTGGTGCTGGGCTGGGATCCCCGCCTCTCCTCCCCGCCCCTGGCGCGGGCCTTCGTGGCGGGTCTGGGCCGCCTGGTCCGCGCCGAGGTGTTGGGGATGGTGCCGACGCCGGCGGTGGCCTGGGCCACCGCCCGCCGGGACCGCGCCTGGGGCGTGATGATCAGCGCCAGCCACAACCCCCCCGAGGACAACGGCATCAAGGGCTTCAACGGCCTCGGGGAAAAGCTCGCCCAGGACGAGGAGGAGGCCATCGAGGCCGCCTACGCCCACGGCACCTGGGCGGAAACCATGCCGGCGGAGCTGGATGTGGATGCCGCGCCGGTGGAGGCCTACCTGGCCCACCTCGGGCACCTCGAGCTGCCGGCGGACCTGCCCGTCGTCGCGGACTGCGCCCATGGGGCCACCGCGCCCTGGGCCTGCCGGGTGCTCGGCGGCGCGGTGCACTGGATCGGCGTCCCGGCGGAGGGCGCCCGGATCAACGTGGGCGTGGGTTCCACCCACCTGGAGGCGCTGCAGGCCGAGGTCCGGCGTACTGGTGCGGCTCTGGGCTTGGCCTTCGACGGGGATGGGGACCGCTGCCTGTTCGTGGATGGGACGGGCCGCCTCGTGGACGGGGACCAGATGCTGTGGCTCCTGGCCCTGGACCGGCTCGAGGCCGGGGATCCCGCCCCCGGGGTGGTGGGGACGGTGATGAGCAATGGCGGGCTCGCGGCGGCCCTGGCAGCCCGGAACATCCCCTTCGAGCGCACGCCGGTGGGAGACAAGCACCTGCTGCGCCGGATGGGGGAGCTGGGCTGGGACCTGGCGGCGGAGGCCTCCGGCCATGTCATCCAGAAGCGCCTCGGCCCCAGCGGCGACGGCCTCGCCACCGCCCTGTCGGTCCTCAAGGCCCTCCTCCACCGCCCGGCGGAGCGGCGCTGGGACTGGCGCTTCGAGGCGTGGCCCCTGCGCCTGGTGAACCTCGTCGCCCCGGCCCGGCGGCCCCTGGAGGACTGCCCGGCCCTCCAGTCCGCCCTCCGCGACCTCGAGGCCGCCCACGGCGCTGACCTGCGCCTGGTGGTCCGCTGGTCCGGCACCGAGCCCAAGCTGCGGCTCATGGGGGAGGCGAAGGACGCCGCCCTGCTGGTGGCGGCCCTGGACCGGCTGCACGCCGCCGCCGCCCGGGACCTGGGATTGACCCTGGGGCCGGCCGGGCAGCTTGGACAAGTTCCTTCCTGCTAGGATTTTTCCTGCAAGCTGCGTTAATTGGAGCAGGAGCAAGCCCCTTGAGCCCTCGCCTCGGCGTGAACATCGACCACGTGGCCACCCTTCGCCAGGCGCGAGGCGGGCGCGAACCCGAACCGGTGGCCGCGGCCCTGCTGGCCCAGAGCGCGGGCTGCAGCGGCATCACCGTGCACCTGCGCATGGACCGCCGCCACATCCAGGACAAGGACCTGCGCCTCCTGCGGGAAGTCCTCGCCGTGCCCCTCAACGTGGAATGCGCGGCGACCCCCGAGGCCCTGGAAGCGGTCATCCCCTTCAAGCCCCACACGGCGACCCTCGTCCCCGAATCCCGGGAGGAGCTGACCACCCAGGGCGGACTGGACGCGGTCTTCCTGCAGGCCCACCTGAAGGGCGTGATCCGGGAGTTCCGCCAATCCGACATCAAGACGAGCCTCTTCCTTGACCCGGTGCCCGACCAGATCAAAATGGCCGCGAAGCTGGAGGCGGACGCGGTGGAGCTGAACACGGGGACCTACTCCGACCTGCCCTTGGGCGCCGATCCCTCCTATGAGCTCTCCCGGCTCCGGGACGCCGCCCGCTGGGCCTCCAAGCTGGGCCTGCGGGTGCTCGCCGGCCACGGGCTGAACCTGCGGAACGTGGGGCCCGTGGCGGAGATCCCCGAGATCGAGGAACTGAACATCGGCCACAGCATCGTGGGCCGCGCGGTGCTCGTCGGCTTCGAGCGCGCGGTGCAGGAGATGCTCACCGCCATCGCGAGGAAGCCATGAAGCGCATCCTCGTGGTGGACGACGACGGGGCCACCCGCGAACTCATGAAGGCCATCCTTTCCAAGGACGGCTTCGAGGTCGTCGAGGCGGGCGGCGCCCATGCGGCCCGGGAGATCCTGGCCCAGGGGCCCGTGGACCTCATCTTCCTGGACGAGGCCATGCCCGGGGAGAGCGGCCACGAGTTGTGCCGCTTCGTCAAGCAGAGCCTCGGCGCCGCCGCCCCCAAGGTGGTGATGCTCACCGCCATGGAGGCGCAGGAGACCTGGCAGGAGGGCCTTGAGGCCGGCGCGGACGTCTTCGCGGTGAAACCCTTCGGCGGCGAGCGCATCCGCCTCCTCGCCCGCAACCTCCTTGGCGAGGGTGTCTGATGTCGAACCTGAAAGGCAACCTCCAGAGCATCAGCATCACGGACGTGCTGCAGCTGCTCCACGTCAACCGCAAGGCCGGCCTCCTCCAGGTCAATGGGGAAAAGGTCAACGGGGTGCTCTACATCAGCAATGGCGAAGTCATCCACGCCGAGACGCGGACCGCCAAGGGCGAGGCGGCGGCCTTCGACATCCTGGAATGGGAGAAGGGCGATTTCGAGTTCCTCGCCTCCAAGGTCACCGCCCAGCAGAGCATCCGCCGCACTGTGCCGGATCTCCTCATGGAAGCGGCCCGCACTTCGGATTCCCGCCGCCGGCTCAAGAGCCTCTTCCCGAACCTGGAGGCCGTGCCCTGCCCCACCTTGCAGGAGCCGGAGCTGACCGCGGGCCTCAAGCTGTACAGCGAGGACCGCAAGATCCTGCCCTTCTTCGACGGCTACCGGACCTTCCGGGAAGTCATGGCGGTGGCGGAGGCCAACGAAGTGGGCGTCCTCCAGTCCGCCAGCATCCTCCGGGACGCCGGCCGCCTGGAGGTCCTGGTCACCGATGTCGGCGTCACCATCGGCGTCCTCAAGTCCGGCTTCTTCAAAAAGGCGGATCATTTGGAACTGTCGCCCCTGGTGGAATCCATCTGGCGCGGCATGACCCCCTACGCCAACCGTCCCCTCGACAACATCCGCGTCCTCTGGCCCGGCGGACCCGCCGTCGAGCCCGTGAAGTTCAACAAGGACCTCAACGAGCGCGTCCTCGCCGTGCCCAAGGACCTCATCGACGCCTGGGGCATGCACGAAGGCCAGACCGTTTCCGTGCGGCCCGCGCCGTAGGGTGGTGGTCGGCAGAGTGGTCGAGTTGGGGACCGCATTCAGGGAAACCTGGAAGCAAGGGCCTCACTCTGGCTGCTTTTGCCTCGCTTCACCGAGGCTTCATTCCGACCCAGCCTGACGCGCTATCGCTTGCTTGCGCTTGAGTCCGACGCGGCCAACCGCCGCCGCGCCGGACTCAAGCACCTCTATGTTCCCTTGCCTGCCTTCTCTGGGTGAAGGTAGGCCTAACCGGGGGGGATGGAGTGGTTCGGCCGTCGCATGACTCGATCAAAGTTCGGCCCCCCTTACCGGCGCCTGGAAGCTGGACTCCATCCAGGGCTTCAGCCCGCTTCACGGGGGTGTTCCAGGCGTCGGCGGCTTCCTGCCTGAAAGGGGCAACGATGGATCAATATGCTGGCTCGGGATCAATGTGTCCAAAGCTACGATGGTCGCAGCTCTGCCGAAGGGAGTGGGTTTGCCAGGACCGATGCCGGACCGTGACCAGGCCGAAGCGCCGGAGGCTCCTGGGCTGGGCCACGGCAGGCTGGCGAGGCGGGCTTGGCCTGCGTGTGGAGGCGCCGGTGGCTACTCCAAGCGTTGGCGTGCTGGCTGCTCAGGCAGCAGCCTCCGGGCCTCGTGTGGGGAACAAGCGGATGCATTGGATGCGGTGGTCCTGGCCATTCGGGCGGCGTTTCAGCAGGGCCTTTGCGCTGCCTATGAACGGTTGAAAGCGGGAGCGCGCCCTCGTCGGACGGCCGGAAAACCGGCAGGAGATTGGGCGCTGACCGCACGCGGCGTCCGTGTGCGCATGCTTCGCCATGCCCGCAAGGCCTCGAAGAGCTGGACGAGGCATCCCTCGTCGATCGGTCGAGGAAGCCCGGGCCAGGCACCGACGCCTCAGCCATCCCCGGCGTCGGCCCAGTCCTCGCTGCCACGTTGATGGGTGAGCTCGGGGACCTCCGCGCTTTCGAGCACCCCAAGCAGTTGTCCCACTTCGTGGGGGTGGCGCCCGTGCTCCACACCAGCGGGACTTCCGTAGGCGCCCGTCCCCATGAGCAAGCGGGGCAATGGCCGCCTGCGCCAATGCTCTACATGGGCGCTCTGGCTGCCATCCGACCGACACGCCGTTCAAGCGCACCTACCAACACCTCTGCACGGGGGCGCCGTCCGCCCCCGGGGCCATCATGCGTAGCTCCTCATCGTCGCCCGCGGCGTCCTCGTACGAGGACCTAACCGGGTCTCCCCGGTCGAGCCCGATTGCTCCCGCCGGCTTTCCCGCCATGGCAGCGCGATGAGGCCGCAGCCCGGGCGGGGCAAAGCGAAGCGGCCCTGCGGCTTGCCTCGGGCGAGGACCTACCCTGGTGCGGGAAAGCCGGAACCCTTGACGGGCGACACACCATCTTTTGAAGGTCAACTGCAAGGTCAAGGTCAACTGAAAGGTCAAGATCAACGGCACGCCGCCCAACGGTTCCGCAGAAGGCCGGGGCTCGGGGTCACAACCGTCCGAAGCTCACCCTCCGGACTTCCTGGCCCGCGGATGCGCCGAGTCGTAGGTCTTCGACAGCTGCTCCAGATCGACGTGGGTGTAGCGCTGGGTCGTGCTGAGGCTGGCGTGGCCCAGGAGTTCCTGGATGGCGCGGAGGTCCATGCCGCGATTCAGCAGATGGGTGGCGAAACTGTGGCGCAGGGCGTGGGGGCTGATGCGGGAGCGCACCGCCGTGTCCTGCAGGGCCTTCTGGAGGAAGGTGCGCACGGAGGTCGGCGTGAGGCGGCCGCCCTGCTGGTTGAGGAAGACCGCCGGTCCCGGAGGCAGGCCCTTCTCGGCGAGCAGCGCGCGCCGGTGGTCGAGGTACACCTCCAGGATCCGGCCCGCGTCCTCGTGGAAGGGGACCAGCCGCTCCTTGCGGCCCTTGCCCATGACCCGCAGGGTGCGCTCCGCCAGGAGCAGGTCCTGGAGATCCAGACCCACCAGCTCCGAAACACGCAGGCCCGACGCATAGAGCAGCTCGAGGAGGGCCTGCAGCCGCGCGGTGGGGAAGTCCACCGCCGCCGGCAGCGCCAGCAGGTCGGCGCTTTCGCCTTCCGTGAGGAAGGCCGGCAGCCGCGCCGCCTGCTTGGGGTTCCGCAGCCCCGAGGCCGGGTTCGCCGGCAGGCGGCCGGTCTCGAAGAGCCAGCGGAAGAAGGCGCGCACCGTGCTGAGGATGCGGGCCTGGCTCGCCGGGTCCAGGCCGCGCTGACCCAGTTCCAGGGCGAAGGCCCGCAGGGTGCGCGGCTTCACGTCCCAGGAGGTCCACCGGGCGTCCGCCGCATGGACCCGCAGCTTGTCCAGGTCCCCCCGCTGCGCCCGCGCGGTGTGGGGCGACACGCCCCGGGCCCGCTGCTCCAGGTGGAAGGCCTGGAGGGCTTCGCCCAGGGTGGCGCCGGCGGCGGGAAGGGGGTCCATCCTGCTACGATGCCATCATCCAACCCCAACTGGAGCGCCCGCGTGGCCGAGCCGACCACCATACCCGACATGTTCTACGCCGGCACTCGGCACCGCCTCGCCGACGCCCTCGCGGTGAAGCGCGACGGCGCCTACGCGCCCATCTCCAGCCAGGAGGTGGTGGACGCGGTGGAGCGATTGGCCCTGGCCCTCGAAGGCCGCGGCCTGAAGAAGGGCCAGCACGTGGCCCTGCTTTCCGAGAACCGCCCGGAGTGGGCCTACACCGACTATGCCTGCGCCATCCTGGGCCTGCCGGACGTCACCATCTACGCCACCCTCATGGCCAGCCAGGCGGCCTTCATCCTCGGCAACAGCAATTCGGTCTGGGTCTTCTGCTCGAACCACGACCAGCTCCAGAAAGTGCTGGAAAGCTGGCACGAGCTGCCGGACCTGGCGGTGGCGGTGCTCATGGAAGGCGCGGTTCCCGTCGTCGAAGGGCGGACCATCCTCTCCTTCGCCCAGCTGCTGGATGAAGGCCGGGAGCGCGAGGCCGAGCGGCCCAAGGTGCGGGAATGGGGCGCCGAACGCCAGCCCGGCGACCTCCTCACCCTCATCTACACCAGCGGCACCACCGCGGATCCCAAGGGCGCCATGCTCAGCCACGGCAACGTGGTCTCCAACATGCTGGCCTGCCTCAAGCACCTGCCCATCAAGGAGGGCGACCGCTGCCTCAGCTTCCTGCCCCTCACCCACATCTTCGAGCGCCTCGCGGGCCACTACGTGATGCTGCACATGGGCGCGAGCATCTACTACGCGAGAGCGTCAACACCGTGCCCCAGAACCTGCTGGAGGCGCGGCCCACGGTGCTCTCCTCCGTGCCGCGCATCTACGAGAAGATCTACGCCAAGGTCATGGACACCGTCGGCAGCGGCGGGCGGGTGAAGCACCTGATCTTCAACTGGGCCATGAAGGTGGGCAAGCAGGTGGCGCCCTACCTCTACGAAAGCCGCCGCCCGGGCCCCTGGCTGGCCTTCCGCTACTGGCTGGCGAAGACCCTGGTCTTCGACAAGATCCACGCCCGCACCGGCGGCCGCCTGAACTTCGCCGCCAGCGGCGGTGCGCCCCTCTCCGCCCAGATCATGGAATTCTTCTGGATCATGGGTCTGCCCATCCTGGAGGGCTACGGCCTCACGGAGACCAGCCCGGTCATCACCTTCAACCGCTTCGGCTCGGCGAAACCCGGCTGCGTGGGCCTGCCCCTCTACGACACTTGGGAGGGCCGGCCCTTCCTGAAGATCGCGGAGGATGGCGAGATCCTCTGCCAGGGGCCCAACGTGATGCTGGGCTACTGGGCCAACCCGCAGGCCACGAGGGACGCCATCGACGCGGAGGGCTACTTCCACACCGGCGACATCGGCGAACTGGACGAACAGGGCCGCCTCAAGATCACGGACCGCAAGAAGGAGCTGCTGGTGACGTCGGGGGGCAAGAAGATCCCGCCCTCCCCCATCGAGGACGCCCTCAAGTCCGACAAGTACATTTCCCAGGCGGTGCTCATCGGCGACCAGCGCAACTTCATCACCGCCCTCCTGGTGCCCAACTTCGACAGCCTCAAGCGCTGGGCCGCCATCAAGAAGCTGGCCTACGGCAACGAGCACGAGCTGGCCAACCTTCCAATGGTGAAGGCCAAGCTCCTCCAGCGCATCGAGCGCGTCAACGCGGGCCTGCCCAGCTACGAGCGCATCAAGAAGATCGCCGTCCTCGAGCACGAGCTCACCATGGAAGGCGGCGAGCTGACGCCCACCCTGAAGGTCAAGCGCCGGGTGGTGAGCGAGATGTACAAGGACCGCATCGAGGCGATGTACGCGGAGGGCAAGGAGGGCTGAGGCCGCCGGCGCACCCGTCTAGGGCAGAATGGACGGATGCAGACGACGCTCCGCCAGCTCCGGGACCTCTCGGACATGATCAAGTTCGAGCACACGGTCTTCGCGCTGCCCTTCGCGTTCCTTGGGGCGTTCGCGGCGGCCCAGGGCTTCCCGCCCCTAGGAAAGTGCCTGTGGATCCTGGTGGCGATGGTGGGGGCGCGGACGGCGGCGATGACCTTCAACCGGCTGGTGGATGCGGACGTGGACGCCGAGAACCCCCGCACGGCCCAGCGGCACCTTCCCGCGGGCCGCGTCTCCCAGGCGGGGGCGGTGCTCCTCTTCGGCGCTGGGGTGACGGTGTTCGGGTTCGCCGCGGGCCTGCTCGGGCCCCTCTGCTGGAAGCTGGCGCCCCTGGCCCTGGCCATCATCCTGGGCTACTCCCTGTGCAAGCGGTTCACGAGCTTCGCCCACCTGGTACTGGGGCTTTCCCTCGCCGGGGCGCCCCTGGGGGCCTGGATCGCCGTGCGCGGCGAGATCGAGGCGCCGGCCTTGTGGCTGGCGGGGGGCGTGCTGGCCTGGACCGGCGGCTTCGACATCCTCTACGCGCTGCAGGACGAGGCCTTTGACCGCAGCGCCGGCCTGCGCTCCATCCCGGCGACCTTCGGCACCCAGGGCGCGCTCTGGATGTCGCGGCTGCTGCACCTCGCCGCCCTGGTGGCCTGGGGCCGCTTCAACCTGCTGGTGCAGGCCTCGCCCTTCGCCTGGCTGGGCTGGGTGGTGGTGGCCGGCATCCTCGTCCGCGAACAATGGCTGGTGCGCGACGGCAGCCTCGAACGCATCAACGAAGCCTTCTTCACCATGAACAGCCTGGTGGGCCTGGTCTTCTTCGCGGGACACCTCCTGGACCTTTTCATGGTGCGGGACGCCTTCGTGTGAAAAGCCGACCTCGACAGGGGCGGCGCCTGCTGGCACGGTGGTAGGTTCCATGGCCGCAAACCCGTCCACCCGCCGTGCCCAGCGGCTGAGCCGCCCCGACGCCCATCGGTTCATCACGGTGATGCTGGTCTTCAGCCATCGGACCTACCGGCTGTCCATCACCCGGAAGTTCCTGGCCTGGACCCTGGGCCTCACCGCCGCCGTGGGCATGCTGGCCATGGTGGGCAGCGCCTACGGCTTCTGGGCCACCAAGAAGATCATGTCCTTCGACCGCCTCCAGAAGGAGACCGAAGCCCAGGCCACCCAGTTGCGGGACACCCTGGGCCAGGCCCAAGGATTGGACGCGGAGATCACGGACCTGCGCCGGCAGCACGAACAGCTCATGAAGCTCCTGGACCCGCGCAATCCCGCCAACCAGCTCCCCGGTGTTGCCCTCCAAGGGGGACCCCAAGGCCACGGCGGCGGATCCGGGCAAAGTGGGCCACCTGCCCGCCGACCCCCGGCGCATCGGCCAGCTGAAGGAGGAGCTGGAACGGCGCGCGGAGGCCGCCCGGGTCATCCGCGCCCGCATGGAGCCCATCCTCCAGGCCTGGGCCCACACCCCTTCCATCCCGCCCACCGCCGGCCAGCTCGCCTCGGGTTTCGGCATCCGCGTGAATCCCTTCAACCGGGTGGGGGAGGAAGGCGACAGCCTGCTGGGCTTCCACTCGGGCCTGGACATCAGCAACGGGGAAGGCACCCCCGTGCAGGCCACCGCCGAAGGGGTCGTGGAATCCGCCGGCTGGGCCGACCGCTACGGGTACGCGGTGGTGGTCCGCCACAACGAAGAGCTGGAGACCCTCTACGGCCACCTGAGCCACTACTTCGTGAAGGAAGGCGATCGGGTCAGCCGGGGCCAGATCGTGGGGCGCATGGGCCACAGTGGCCGGGCCACCGGCAACCACCTGCACTACGAGGTCCGCCGGGGCGGCAAGCCCGTGGATCCCAAGCCCTACCTGCGGCTCCAGAAGGAATGGCTGGCGCGGCTCGGGCAGGACGCCTAGGAGACCGCGGTTCCTTCGTCGCAAATATTTCCGGCAAAGGACTAAGGCACGCTCCGGTCCTGTCGCGGGACCCTTGGCCCCGAAAGTGATACTCTGGCCCTTCGCCCCTTCCGGAGGTTCCCATGTTTGACCAGAAGAAGCGCAGTGACTCCATGCAGGCGGTTCATTCCCTCCTGGGCAAGGGCACCACCTGGAAGGGTGAGATCCACACCGGCGAAACCAGCCTGCGGGTCGAAGGCCACGTGGACGGTTCCATCCACAGCGAAGGCGAAGTCACCGTGGCCCCGACGGGTCTGGTGACCGGCACCATCCACGCCAAGCACATGGTGGTCACCGGCAAGGCCGTGGGCACCTTCAAGATCGCCGAATGCCTGGAGATCCACGGCTCCGGCTGCGTGGAGGGCGAAGTCGAAGTGGGCAGCCTCGTGGTGGACGAAGGCGGCATCCTCCAGGGCACCTGCACCCGCCGCGGCCACAAGGCCACCGTGGTGCCCGCGCCCGTCGTGGCCAAGGCCCCCGAGAAGGTTCCCGAGCGCAACGGAGACAAGAACAACGGCGGCAAGGCCCCCCAGCGCTTCCCCCCCGAGAGCAAGCCCGAGGCCAAGGTCGAGCCGAAGGTCGAAGAACTGCTGGTGGGCGCCGGCGGATCGAAGCACTGAGCAGCGTTAGCCGGGATAGCCCCCGGCAGACCACAGTCCCGCGGTCTCCTCCAGTCCCAGCGCCAGGTTCATGTTCTGCACCGCCTGCCCCGCCATGCCCTTGAGCAGGTTGTCCAGGGCCGCGAAGACCACCGCCTGCCGGCCTTCCACCACCACGGCCACGTCGCAGGCGTTGGACCCGTTCACAGCGTTCAACCGCGGCGAACCATCCAGGATCCGGACGAAGGGCGTGGCGCCATAGGCCGCATGGAAGCGGGCCTTCAGGGCCGGGCCGTCCACGCCCTCCGGCAGCCGGAACTGGGCGGTGATGAAGATGCCCCGGACCAGGGGCGCGCTATGGGGCACGAAGGCCAGGTCGAAGGTGGCGCCGCGGGCGGCGAGGCTCTGGACGATCTCCGCCTGGTGCTGGTGCTTGAGGGGCTTGTAGGCCCGGAAGTCCCCGGCCCGAGTGGGATGGTGGGTGGTCTCGGAAGGCAGGGCGCCGCTGCCGCTGGAGCCCGTGACGCCACCCACCGCCACGAAGCCCAGGTCGAGGTCCGCCAGGGGCAGCAGGGCCAGTTGCACGCCGGTGGCGAAGCAGCCCGGATTGGCGATGCGCGTGGCGCCCTTCAGGGCCGCGCCGTTCCACTCGCTGAGGCCGTAGACGAAGTCCTGCAACCGGTGGGGCGCGGGATGGGCCTGGCCGTAGGCCTCGGCGAAGACGCCGGCCTCCCGCACCCGGAAATCCCCGCTGAGATCGATGAGGGTGACGCGGTCCGCGATGCCCGCCGACTGCCAGGCCGCTTCCAGCGCCTCCAGCTCCTTCGCCAGCGTGACGTGGGGCTGGGCGGAAAAGACCACGATCGGTTCAGCGCCAGGAAAGGAGTCCCAGTCGGCTTCGGCGCGGAAATCGCCGGGCACGAAACCCCGCAGGTTGGGATGGGCGCTCCAGAGGGGCTTGCCCGCATGGGACTTCGAGACCGCCTGGACGGACGCCACCGCGGGATGGCCCGCCAGCAACCGCAGCAGTTCCCCGCCGCCGTAGCCCGCGGCGCCGAGGACGACCGCGCCGACCTTCGGGAGGTCGGCCTTCACGCCTTCACCATGCGGGCCTGCACCTTTTCCAGCACGTGGGCGCCCAGGGCCTTCGCGTCATTGCGGGCGTTGATGGCGGGCAGGTGCAGCTCCCGCTCCACGAACCGCACGCCCACCCGGTTGTCCGTGGCGGGACCCGTGACCACGTCCACGTGGATGCCGTACTTCTCGGCCAGTTCGCGCACGCCCCCGGACGCACCCACGGGATCGTTGGCGCACAGCAGGAAGGCCGCTGCGAGGCCCCGCAGCTCCGGATCCGCCAGGATGGCCTGGACGCCGTAGTCCCCCATGATGCCGTCCCCGGTCTCCGCCACGATGACGTCGGCGCCGCTTTCGGCCACGTGGGCGAGCAGTGTCCGCGCCGCGGCGAGGGCATTCTCCGCATTGGTGCACACCACCCCGGCGTCGGTGAAGTCGAAGGCCACGTCGGCGCCGTAGTCCTTCATGCCCAGGATGTCCCGCTGCAGGCTCACGCCGGTGAGCTTGGCGCCGCCCACCTTCAGGCCGGCCTGGGTGAAGTGGCGCACCAGGGCGCAGGCGGCGGCGGTCTTGCCGGCGTTCATGCAGGTGCCCGCCACGAAGACCACGGGGACCTGCTTCGGCGCGCTGCGGGGCTCGAGGGCGCCCATGTGGATGGTGGCGGGCTGGCCCACCCGGGAGCCGAAATCGGGGTAGATGAGGACCTGGCCCAGGATCTCCACCTCGAAGGGCCGGCCCACGTCCGGGTTGTGGGAGACGCAGGTGCCGATGACGCCGCCGAGGTTGAGGATGTTGAGGCGGTCGCCGACGGCCACGCTGGCGGGCATCACGCCCTCGTAGCCGTGCAGCGCGTTGCGGTGGCCCAGGGCCCCCACCACGATGTCGCCGCCGTGGAGGATGCTCATGCGGCCGTGGACGTCCTCCAGCTGGTTGTAGGTGGTCTTTTCGCCGAGCACGCGGCCCGCCACCACGGCGCCGGGGACGGCCTGGATGTCGGAGGTGAGGGTGAGGGTGCGCTGGAGCCGCAGGTTGCGGGTGACGCTGGCAATTTTATCGATGTGGATGCGCATGGGATTCCGCCGTCCGGATGGTCACGTTCGCAACCTGGGTCCGGCTTGCGCGGTCGCGCGCACTTCCGTGAGTTACGTCTTCCGGGCCTTCAGGGCGAGGACCTGCGGCACGCCGAAGATCTTGGCGTAGCAGGCGGCCTCGGCGCCGGTCCAGGCCCGGGAGCCTTCGCCATAGTTGGCGACGGCGGGATCCATGAGGGCGAAGGGCGAGCGCACGCCGTCCACGAAGGCCGCACGGGGATGGAGGGTGAGGCGCACCTCGCCGCTGACCGTCGTCTGGGACGATTCCAGGAAGGCTTCCAGATCCCGGGCCAGGGGATCCAGGAACGCGCCTTCATGGAGCATGGCCCCGTAGAGGTTGCCCAGGGATTCCTTCCAGAAGAGCTGCTTGCCCGACAGCACCAGCTTCTCCAGCTCCCGGTGGGCCTGGATCAGCAGGTGGGCCGCCGGGGCTTCGAAGCCCACCCGGCCCTTGATGCCGAGGATGGTGTCGCCCAGGTGCACGCCCCGGCCGATGCCATAGGCGCCGCCCAGGGCGTTGAGCTTCGCCACCAGGGCCACCGGATCCAGGGCTTCGCCGTCCAGGCTCACGGGAACGCCCTTGTGGAAGCCGAGCACCACGGTCTGGGGCGACAGATCGGCAACCACGGCGCCGCTGGGGTAGGCGGCGTCGGGCAGGGTCGACCAGGGATCCAGAGTCTCGCGGCCTCCCACGGAGGTGCCCCACATGCCTTCATTGACGCTGTAGGCCTCCACCTTCTCCGGAAAGTCGAAACCCTTCTCCGCCAGATAGGCCCGCTCCTCCGCCCGGGAGGGGGAGAGCTGGCGGATGGGCGTGATGAGCTCCAGGTCCGGCGCCAGGGCCGAAAAAGCCACGTCGAAGCGCACCTGGTCGTTTCCAGCCCCCGTCGACCCGTGGGCCAGGGCCTGCACCCCAAGGCTGCGGGCGACTTCCACGGTCTTGGAGGCCTGGGCCACCCGCTCGGCGCTGACGCTCAGGGGATAGAGGTTGCCCCGCAGCACGTTGCCGTAGACGAGGTAGCGCAGGTAGCCGTTCCAGAGCTCGGCCTTGGCGTCCGCGGTGGTATGGGACGCCGCGCCCAGCTTCGGCGACAGGGCCTCGATGCGGGCCAGTTCCGCCGCGCTGAAGCCGCCGGTGTCCACGGTCACCGTGTGCACCTCCCAGCCCCGCTCCTTCAGCCACACCACGCAGTAGGAGGTGTCCAGACCACCGCTGTAGGCCAGCAATACCTTCTTCATGTCGTCTCCCAGAGTGCTTCGAGCTTCCCTCGCAGGAAGGCCTGCTTGCCGTCGATCCAGGCCCGGTGGGCCGCCAGTTCCGCTTCCGCCGCGGCGAGGCCCAGGTTGGCAGTGCCGCCGGTGTGGGTGGCGCTGAGGGCCGCCCGGTCCGGCTCGAAGGCCCCCGCCGCCAATTCCGCCGCCACTTCCCGGTAGGCGTCCCGGAAGGTCCAGCCCTCCTTCACCAGCTGGCAGGCCGCGTGGGCCGCGTAGAGCTCGTCGGTGCAGGCCTCCGCCGCGGCCTCCGCCTTGATCTGCAGGGCCGGCACCAGGGCCTGCAGCACGCCCAGCCAGGCGGCGGCGTCCTGGAGCGCGCCGAGCAGCGGCTTCTTCAGCAGCTGGAAATCCCGGTGGTAGCTGGAGGGCAGGCCCGTGGCGATCTGCTCCACGATGTGCGCCGCGCCCCGCAGCTGGCCGCAGGTGGCCCGCGCCAGCTCCACGACGTCCGGATTGCGCTTCTGGGGCATGATGCTGGACCCGGTGGTGAAGGCCGGGGGCACGTCGAGGAAAGCGAACTCTTCGGTGGAGTAGAGGGCCACGTCCCAGAGGAACTTCTCCAGGGTGAAGGCGATGCCCCCCAGCCACTGGAGCAGGGCCAGCTCGTGGCGGCCCCGGGAGTTCATCACGTCCACCGGATTGCGCTGGACGGAGTCGAAGCCCAGCAGCTCCGCCGTGCGCTCCCGGTCGATGGGCAGGGGCACGCCGAACCCCGCGGCGGCGCCCAGGGGGCAGCGGTCCAGCTTGGCGTACAGGGCGCGCGCGTCCCCGAGGCTCTCCAGCAGCCCTTCCGCGTAGGCGCCCGCCCACTGGCCGAAGGTGCTGGGCATGGCCCGGCGCAGATGCGTGTAGCCCGGCAGGGCCTCCTGCGCGTGGGCCTGCCCGAAGGCTAGGAAGGCCGCCGCGAGTCCGGCGGTCTGGGCGGCCAGGGCCAGGAGCCGCTCCCGCATGAGGAGGCGCAGGGCGAGGAGGACCTGGTCGTTGCGGGACCGGCCGAGGTGGATGCGCTTGCCCGCATCACCCAGTTTCGCCACCAGGGCAGCCTCGATGGCGGTGTGGCCGTCCTCCTGTTCCGGCGCGATGGCGAAGCGGCCTGCGAGGGCCTCGCCCTGCAGCTCCTTCAGGGCCGCCACCAGGGCCGCGGCGTCCGTGGGGTCGAGCAGGCCCGCCCCCGCCAGCATCCGGGCGTGGGCGGCGCTGCCGGTGCAGTCGAAGGGCACGAGGGCCAGGTCCGTGAGGAAGTCCTCCCCCACGGTGAAGGCGTGCACGGCGGCGTCCAGGGGTGCGCCCTTGGCCCAGAGCTGGGCGCCCTTCGGCCGCTCTTGGCCGCCTCCGATGGTGTCAGCGGGCATGGCTCACCTCGGAGGGTTTCACGGCCTTCGCGGCTTCGGCGAAGTAGGCGCGGATCATCCGGCCGTAGAAGGCGCAGCCGGCCTCCAGCTCGGGCCGCGTGAGGTACTCATTGGGCCGGTGGCTGCGGTGGGTGTCCCCGGGGCCCACCTTCACCGCCGGGATGGCGCCGAGGAAGGCCCAGTCGGAGGTGGTGTGGGAGCCCACCGGACTGGTGCCGCTGGCGGCCTGGGCGGCGCGGGCGAGGGGATGGTCGGCGGCGGTGGCCTTGGGCAGGTAGCGGCCCGAGTGGACGTGCACCTCGCTCTCCAGCTCCCCGGCGAGCTCCCGGGCGAGGGCCTCGTGATCCAGGTTCGGCGTGGTCCGGAGATCCACGAAGAATTCCACCGCGTCGGGGACCTGGTTCCGGGAAAGGCCGCCGTGGATGGTGGTCACCTGGGGGCTCGTCACGCCGAGGAGGGCGTGGCCCTCGAAGCGCTTCGCCGCGAGCTTTGCGATGTCCCGTGCGGCCTTGTGGATGGCGTTGTCCCCCAGGGCCGCGTGGGCCACGTGGGCGGACTCGCCCTTGGCCACGCAGCGCAGGATGAGCATGCCCCGCTGGGCGATGCAGGGCTTCAGGCCCGTGGGCTCGCCCACGATGGCGGCGTCCAGAGGGCCCAGCTCGTCAAGGATCGTCGCGATGCCATCGCCGCCGATCTCCTCTTCGGCGGTGAAGGCGAAGACCGCGGTTCCGGGACAGGCGCCGGGCTCCTTCGCCAGGGCCACCGCGGCGGTGATCATCGCCGCGACGCAGCCCTTGGCGTCGTTGGCGCCCAGGCCGTAGAGCCGGTCCTCCTTCCACACGGGAAGGTGCGGATCCGTGTCCCAGCCTTCACAGGGCGGCACCGTGTCCAGGTGGGAGTTCACCAGCAGACGCGGCCCACCCTGCCCCACTTCGAACCAGAGATTGTTGCCCCGCTGGTGCACCGTGAAGCCGTCGCAACGCAGGGCATTGGCCAGCTGCATGGCGAGCAGGCCTTCCTGCTTCGACACGCTGGGGGTCGCGACGAGAAATTCGAGGAGTTCGGAAGGGTTCATTGGCTGATCCCCGCGGCGGCCGAGGCGACCCCATTCGGCGCCTTGGGATCCTGGGCCGAAATCAGCATCGTCCCGCTGCCCTCGTTGGTGAAGACCTCCGTGAGCAGGGCGTCCTTGGCGACGCCGCTGACGAGGTGGACGCTGGCCACGCCGCCCTGCAGGGCGGCCTTGGCGGCCTCGACCTTGGGGCGCATGCCGCCCTTGATGGCGCCCTTCGCCTCCAGCGCCGCCAGGGACGCGAGGTCCGCCAGGGGCACGAGGCTGGAGGGCTGCTCCCGGTCTGCCAGGAGGCCCGGGACGTCCAGCAGGAAGAAGAGCTTCTCGGCCTGCAGGGCCACGGCCACCGCGGAGGCGATGGTGTCGGCGTTGGTGTTGAAGACCTCGCCTTCGCCGCCGCCCGACAGGGGCGCGATCACGGGCACGTAGTCCGCGGCGAGGAGGTGGTTGATGAGGGCGGGATCCACCGCCTGGATGTCGCCCACCAGGCCGAAATCCACCAGCAGCCGCTCCCCGCCGTCGTCCACAACGCTCACCGGCGGCCGCTTGACGGCCTGGATCGTGCCTCCGTCCACGCCGCTCAGGCCCACGATGGGCAGGCCCGCGCCCTGGAGACCCGCCAGCAAGTCCATGTGGGCCTTGCCGGCGAAGACCATCTTGGCGGCGTCGAGGACTTCGGGACTGGTGATGCGCCGGCCGGCGACCTTCCGTACGGGGATGCCGAAGGCCGCGCAGGCCTCGTCCAGGCCCGCTCCGCCGCCGTGGACGATGACGAGCCGGATGGAGAAGCTCCACAGCAGGGCCAGCTGTTCGGCCACGGACTGCAGGGCGGCCTTGTCCGCCAGCAGCTCGCCGCCGAGCTTGATGACGAAGACCTTGCGCCGGAAGAGCCGCACGTACTTGGCGGCGGAATGGAGCGTCGTATAGGGATTGGAGGAGAGGGGCATGGGGGCGTCCGGAGGCTGGAGGTAGAGGTCAGGACAGGAGGCTGAGGGCCTTGGCGTCGAAGTGGAGCAGCGTGGCGGGATTCAGTAGCCAGTCGAGGATGGCCCGCTGCACGTGGAAGCGGTTCTCCGCTTCGTCGACGACCCGGCAGCTGGAATGGTCGAGGACGGCGTCGGCAACTTCCACATTGCGTCGCACCGGCAGGCAGTGGAGGAAGATGGCCTCCTTGTCCGCCAGCTCCAGGTGGCGCCGGGAGGTGAGCCAGCCGGGATGCTGCGTCACCGCATCGGCGCCCAGGCCGGCGGCGGTGCTGGGTCCCCAGGCCTTGGCGTAGACCGCGGCGCTGCCTTCGAGGGCCGCGTCCTGGTCGTTCGTGAAGATCAGCTTGCCTCCCGTCGCCGCGGCATAGGCCTTGGCTTCGGCGAGCACGGAAGGATGCAGTTCGAAGCCTTTGGGATGGGCCACCCGCACCTCGCAGCCCGCGGCGGCGGCGGTGAGGAGGAAGGAGTTGGGCACGGCCTTGGGCAGGGGCTTGATGTGGGGCGCCCAGGTCAGCGTCACGGGCAGGCCCTTCGTCTTTCCGAAGGTCTCCTGCACCGTCAGCAGGTCCGCGAGGCCCTGGCAGGGGTGCTCCCGGGCGCTTTCCATGCTCACCACCGGCACGGTGCTGAGGCTGCGGAAGGCGTTCATCACCGGGTCCGCGTGGTCCGCATCGTCGTCCACATTCGCCGCGAAAGTGCGCACGGCGAGGGCGTCCACGTAGCGGGCCAGCACGGGCACGGCCTCCTTCACGTGCTCCGCCCGGTCGCCGTCCATGACTGCGCCGAGCCGGTCCTCCAGCTTCCAGACGCCATTGCCGACTTCCAGGACGATGGCGCCACCGCCCCCCCGGGCCATGACCGCCTCGAAGGAGGCTCGGGTGCGGAGCGACGGATTGAAGAAGACCATGCCCAGGAGCCGGTCCACGAGGTGCTTGGGGTGGGTGCCCTTCCAGGCCGCGGCCTGGGCCAGGACCGCCTGCAGGCCAGCCGGGCCGAGGTCGGAGATGCCGGTGAAATGCTTCATGTCAGTGGCCCTTCCGGAAGGCGTGGGTGGCGGTGAGAAGGGCGTCCAGGGCGGCGTCGCTGAGGTTGAGGGGCGGCATCAGGCGCAGGACGGCGGGATCCGTGGAGGCCCCGACGAGGATGTGCCGGTGCTCCAGGTGCCGCTTCAGCGCCGCGGCCTCGGCCCCGGCCTCCAGCCCCAGCAGCAGGCCTTCGCCCCGGACCTTCGAGACGACACTGCCCTGCAGGCCTTCCCGCAGCCTCGCGGCGCAGGCCGTGGCCCGGGCCATGAGGCCTTCATCCTGGATCACCTGCAAGGTCGCCAGCAGGGCGGCGGCGGCGAGGGGCCCGCCGCCGAAGGTGCTGCCCAGGTCGCCGGCCTTCACCTGGGCGGCGATGTCGGCGGTCATCAGCAGGGCCCCGATGGGCACGCCGCTGGCAAGGCCCTTGGCGGAGGTAATGAAGTCGGGCCGCACGCCGTAGAACTCGGCGGCGAAAGGCTTGCCCAGGCGCCCCACGCCGGTCTGCACCTCGTCGAAGATGAGCAGGGTCCCGGAGGCGGTGCACTTCTCCCGCAGGGCCCGGAAGAACGACGCCGGCGCGGTCCGGATGCCCGACATGCTCTGGATGGGTTCCACGATCACCGCCGCGGTGCCGGTGAAGTCCACTGACTGCAGGATCGCCTCGTCGCCGAAGGGCAGCCACGCGGTGGGGGCGAGGCGCTCCTTCAGGCCGGCGTGGAGCTTGGGGTCGTCGGAGACGGAGCGGGCCAGCAGGGTGCGGCCGTGCCAGCCGCCCTGGAAGGCCGCGAAGGAGGTCCGGCCCGTCAGCTTGGCGGCGAGGAGGAGGGCGTTCTCGTTGGCCTCGGCGCCGCTGTTGCAGAAGAAGACCGAGGCGGTGCCGCTGCCCTGGGCGAACGCGACGAGGGCCTCGGCGGCCTCGTTGCGGACCCGGAGTTCCCCGGCGGTGGAGTAGAAGATCAGCTCCGCGGCCTGGGCCGCGAGGGCCGCCACCACCGCCGGATGGCTGTGCCCGGTGGAGGCGACGCAGTGGCCGCCATAGAAGTCCCAGTAGGCCTCGCCGTCGGTGGTGAAGACGCGGTCGCCGGCGCCGCTCGCCAGGGTGAAGGGAAAGGGCGCGTAGGTGGGCAGCAGGGCGGGCTGGAGGATCGAGGTCATGGCGGGTGCATAGGTCTGCATGAAGTGGGGGATTCCACTCATGGAATTGCATATTATGCGTATCCATGCAAAGTCTTGTCAACGAACTTTTTCAACACCATCCAAGGCAGCTGCGAGGCCTTGCATTTTAATGCATGAATATGCAGACTTCCTCCACCTCCAGGAAGGTCCCATGACGGTTGACCAGGTCATCCTCCGGCTCATCGAAAAGCACGAGATCCCGGACCAGTTCGCCCTGCTGAAGCATCTGGCGCACGAAGGCTTCGACCTCACCCAGAGCACCCTGTCCCGGCACCTCAAGAAGCTCAGCGTGCAGAAACGCGAAGGCC
Organism: Holophagaceae bacterium; assembly: GCA_016710635.1. Classification (GTDB taxonomy): domain Bacteria; phylum Acidobacteriota; class Holophagae; order Holophagales; family Holophagaceae; genus JADJVL01. Next base: position 142,238 of record JADJVL010000006.1, read on the forward strand.
GCTACCAGCGCGTGGAACCCCAGCGCCTGGGCATGCCCGCCTTCACCCTCAAGGAGGCGCCGCCGAACCTCCTCGTCCTCACCACCACCCCGGGCTTCGCCCAGGCCATGGCCGAGCTGCTGGACCAGTACCAGCACCCCGCCATCGCCGGCACCCTCGCCGGAGACAACACCGTGTTCATCGCCCTGGCGGATATGAAAGCGATGAAGACCGTGCAGGAGGAGATCCGCGAGATCCTGAACACGCCACGGTAGCCCGGCTGCAACCTGGACCAGCTGCCCTCCGAACCCTCGAGCATGCCCGTGAGCCCGCCATCAGCCTTGCGTCGATCTGAACGTTGATCTGGCCATTGACCTGGCTCTTGAACTGGCCGTTGACCTTAGACCTGGCCGTTGACCATAGACCTGGCCGTTGACCTTGATCTTTCAGTTGACCCAGAGGTGCTTGAGTCCGGCGCGGCGGCACTTTGCCGCGTCGGACTCACCGGGCGGGGGAGCGCGCAACGCCGATGGAGCGCGTCAGGCTGGGTCGGAAAGAAGCCTCGGTGGAGGAAGGCAAAAGCAGCCGGAGTGCGGCCCTTGCTCCCCGGCCCAGCACGCGAGATTCCGTCACCAACCTCGCGCGCTATCGCTTGCGAGCACCGCTCCCAAGCACGGATCGCAAAGGGCGCGATCCGCACTTGGAAGTGGTGCCTGTTTTTAAAACCTCGGCGGTTCGGAGGGTCCATTGCGGCCGGGACCGACGGTCGGTGTGGTGTTGACCTTGCCGTTGACCTGTCCGTTGACCTTGACCTTGCAGTTGACCTTGACCTTGCCGTTGACCTTACAAAAGGTGCTTGAGTCCGGCGCGGCGGCACTTTGCCGCGTCGGACTCAAGCGCAAGCAAGCGATAGCGCGTCAGGCTGGGTCGGGGTCATCCCTCGGTGGATCAAAGCAAAAGCAGCCTGAGCGCAGCCCTTGCCCGCCCTACCCAAACAACGGCCCCGCACTGGGTTTCAGTCCGAGATACGCGTAGGCCCGCTCGGTGGCCTTCCGGCCCTGCAGCGTCCGGTCCAGGAAGCCGATCTGCATGAGGTAGGGCTCCACGAGATCCTCGAGGCTTTCGCCTTCGACTTCGCCCAGGGCCGCGGCCAGGGTCCGGATGCCCACGGGGCCGCCGCGGAACTTGTCGCAGAGGGCTTCCAGGTAGGCGCGGTCGAGGCCGTCGAGGCCCAGCTCGTCCACTTCATGGAGGGCGAGGCAGGCTTCGGCGTTGGCGGCGTCGATGACGCCCTGACCTTTCACCTCCGCGTAGTCCCGGCAGCGGCGGAGCAGGCGGTTGGCGATGCGCGGGGTGCCTCGGGAGCGCCGCGCGATGGCCACGGCGCCCTCGTCCTCGATGGGGATGTTGAGCACCCGGGCGCTGCGGTGGGCGATGACCTCCAGCTCGGCGCGGGTGTAGTAGTCCAGGCGGTGCACCATGCCGAAGCGGTCGTGGAGGGGCTTGCTGAGCAGGCCCGCCCTGGTGGTGGCGCCCACCAGGGTGAAGGGCCGCAGATCCACCTTCAGGGTCTGGGCGCTGGGGCCCTGGCCGATGAGGATGTCCAGCTTCCGGTCCTCCATGGCCGTGTAGAGCAGTTCCTCGATGGGGGCCGGCAGGCGGTGGATCTCGTCCAGGAAGAGGACCTCGCCCTCCTCGAGGTTGGTCAGGATGGCCGCCAGATCGCCCTTCTTTTCCAGGGCCGGCGCCTGGATCACCTTGCAGGGGGCGCCCATCTCGTTGGCCAGCACGTGGGCCAGGGTCGTCTTGCCCAGGCCCGGCGGGCCGAACAGCAGCACGTGGTCCAGCACCTCGCCCCGCTTCAGGGCGGCTTTCAGGGCGATGTCCAGGCGGGCCTTCACCTTTTCCTGGCCGATGTATTCCCCCAGGCGCTGGGGGCGCAGGGAGAATTCGAAGGCCTCCTCCCCGCTCGAGGGATCCAGGTCGGGATGGCGGTAGGGCTCCATCCGTCCAGTGTATTTTCGATTTGCCCGATCGGATTTGCGATTTCTGTGCCCAGCGGGCATTCGCAGGAATGGCCGGACCTTGCTACCGTGGAACACCCTTTCCGGGAACCCAGATGCCCGAGCGACATTTCCTGCTGATCCGCGACCGCCACGGCTTCGAGCGGTCCGTGCCCATCAACCGGACCGTCACCCTCGGCCGCCAGAGCCACTGCGACATCGTGCTGAGCGACAGCATGGTGAGCCGGACCCACCTGAAGATCGAGAACCTCAACGGCGAGTGGTTCGCCGAGGACCTCAGCAGCTCCCACGGCACCTTCATGCAGTACGAGCGGCTCACGCGCTCGCGCTGGGAGCCCGGGGCCACCCTGCGCATCGCCGACGGCGCATACTTCCTGACCCTCAAGCGGGAGAGCAGCACCACCTCGGAGATCCACCTGCAGGCCATCCTCCAGACCGCCCAGCTGCTGGCGGAGGACGTGGACCTGGACGAGGTGCTGGAGCAGTCCCTGGAACGCCTGCTGGCCATCTCCAACACGGACCGGGGCTTCATCATGCTGCTGGAGGGCGGCGAACTGACGCCCAAGGTGCTGCGCAACCTGGGCAAGGAGCTGGTGCGGGACATCCAGCTTTCCATGTCCACGGTGCACGCGGTCTTCGAGAAGGGCGACCCGATCTGGATCCACAACGTGGGGGCCGACGAGAAGCTCAGCAGCCACCAGAGCATCCTGGACCTGCAGCTCAAGACCATCCTCTGCCTGCCCCTGGTGATCCAAGGCCGCCGCACCGGCGTGGTCTACCTCGACTCGAAGCGGATCATCACCGAGCCCGTGGACCGGCCCACCTTCGAGGCCATCGTCAGCCTCTGCGCCATCGCCATCGAGCGCACCCGGCTGTCCGAGGACAACCTCCGCAACCAGGTGCTCGCCACCGTCGGCCAGGTGGCCAGTTCCATCGTCCACGACTTCAAGAACGCCCTCTTCGTGGTGCGGGGCCACGCCGAACTGCTGGAAGTCGTGTCCACGGACCCCAAGATCCACCACCACAGCCAGGCCATCCTCGAAGCCGTGGAACGCCTCAGCTCCCTCAGCATGGACGTGCTGGATTACGCCAAGGTCCGCGAACCCCTGCGCAAGACCCTGGAGATCACCCCCTACCTCACCAGCATCGTGGAGCCCCTCAAGCAGCGCGCCAAGGAGCTCGGGGTCACCCTCGACACCGACGGCACGCCCTGCACCGCCAACCTGGACCCCAACCGCTTCGCCCGCGTGGTGGAGAACCTCCTCGCCAACGCCCTCGACGCCACCGCGGAGACCAAGGGCCAGGTCACCCTCAGCTGGGAACGGGTCACCGGCGGCATGCAGGTGCGGGTGAAGGACACCGGCAAGGGCATTCCCAAAAAGGTCATGCGGCGGATCTTCGAGCCCTTCTACAGCTACGGGAAGCGCAAGGGCACCGGTCTCGGCATGGCCACAGTGAAGAAGATCGTGGAGGAGCACGGCGGCTCCCTGGAAGTGCTCAGCGAGGAAGGGGAAGGCACCACGGTGATCATGACCATTCCCGACCACGGCCCCAGTGCCCAGAGCAGCGGCAGCTCCAAGGTGACGGGCTCCTTCGATTCCCTGAAGGCCTCCGGCGAGCATCCGCGGCTGACCTCCGGCGAGCTGCGCCGCGCCGGGTCCGGCGAGCACCCTGCCCCGGGCCAGTCTTGAGCCGGACCTCCGTGAGAGTGGGCCAGGGCTTTGACGTGCACCGCTTCGCCGCCCCTGAGGAGGACCGGCCCCTGGTGCTCATGGGCTGCGAGATTCCCCACGACTGCGGCCTCGCCGGCCACAGCGACGCCGACGTGATGCTGCACGCCCTCATGGACGCCCTCCTGGGCGCCGCCGGCCTCGGGGACATCGGCCAGCATTTCCCGGACACGGATCCCCTGTACCGGGGCGCGGATTCCCTGAAGCTCCTGGAGCGCGTCATGGCGGGCCTCCTCGAGCGGGGCTTCGTCGTGGTGAACGCCGATGTCTGCCTCATCGGCGAACGCCCGAAGATCAGCCCCCACCGGGAGCGCATGCGCGACCGCGTGGCGCCGGTGCTGGGCCTCGAACCCGAGGACCTGAACGTGAAGGCGACCACGTCGGAACGCCTCGGCTTCACCGGTCGCGGCGAGGGCCTCGCAGCGATGGCGGTGGTGCTGATCGAGCGCGCTTAGCCCGAGCGCACCTGGCCCGGGCGCACCTAGCCTTCGGACGCCAGCCAGCGGGCCGCGAGGTCCCGGAGCGCCGCATCCGTGTTCAGGCCCGGATCCTCCAGCACCGCTTCCAGCAGGTGCTTCTGCAGCCTTCCCAGCCAGGGACCGCCGGGACGGCCGGCGAGATCCATGAGGGCGAGGCTATCGATGGCAAGCCCCTTAACCGTCATTCCTGGAAATCGGACGCGCTCAAGGCGTTGCGCGACCTCATTCCATTCTTGTCTCGTGTCATTCCACCACTCCTCGCCACTCCGGCCATCCGGGTGGCCGACCTCGTACCATCCTTTTCCATACTGGTCCGCGAGACGGAACAATTCCCATTCAGAAACCGAAACGCCCGCTTGGTCCAACCGAACCAGCAGTCGCCGAAAAGCAGCATCACTCCAATTCTTTGTTGGATATTCCCCATGAAGGGTGATCAGAGCCTTCGCATGCTCACGGACTTGGGTGGATGCCTTTAGACGGGCTAAGACTTGGTCTGCAAGCTCAACAGAGAGTGCCTCGTGACCATAGAAGTGCACTTCCCCATCTTCTCCCGTGCTACGCCTGCCAGGCTTCCCCACGTCATGAAGCAATAGTGCCCAACAAGAGGAGGGGGAGAACTCCTGTCGAAAGCTCGACCACTTCGAGGTGTGTTCCCACATCGTGCCTGTGATGTATCGGTTCTGTCCACAGCCCATCATCGGGCGAAGTTCTGGCAGCCAGAGGTCCAGAAGGCCCGTTCGCTCAGAATTTGGAGTCCGGCTTTGGGTTCAGCACCAGAAATCAATTTGGTGAGCTCAATATAAACTCTTTCAACTGCTACTTTTGCGCATACATCTAATCGCGATGGGATAGCAGCGATGGTCATTGGCTCTACTTCAAAAGCCGGCCACTTTCTAATGGGCGCACCATTCCCGAACCAGGTACCCGGCTCAATTGTGCAAAGCGGCAGGCCCGAAGGGGTCGCAGGCCGTCCTCTGCGAAACGGATGCAGTGGGTCACCCACGGCCCGGAGGAGCCCTGCCGCCAGATCCGCCTTCCCCCCATAGGGGTCAACGACTCTAGCTTCCCAATCCGGGGCGTCGACGAATTCGATCGGCAAAGCCATGGCATTGATGGTGAAGTCCCGTCGGGCCAAGTCCTCCTCAAGAGAAACACCCAGTTGCACAGACTCTGGATGGCGACCATCGCGGTAGGGGCCATCGCCACGAAAAGTTGTTATCTCAACAGGCCGGTCCTCCCGCATCGCCACACCGCCCCGCATCGCTTGATGGGGAAGGAGCACGGTAACAGTCCCATGTTGCAGCCCAGTTGGAATGACTCGAAGGCCCGCCCTCCGGGCCCTGGCGATGACTTCCTCAGGCATCAGCGCCGTCGCAATATCCAGGTCTCCTTCGCGAATTTGATCTGGGCGAATGAAGGATCGTTCAGGTGGGGGGCAAGAAAAGCACGCCTGAATCGATCTCGCACCCAGCCGCCCACGGCGTGGAGCTGGGCATCCTCACCGAGGGCCCCGGCGATGGGGCCAAGGAAGCCGGTCAAGGCGCGCCTTCGGCGAGCTTCTTCAGGGCATCGCCTTCGACGCGGCAGGTCAGCCAGTCGCGCATCACCTTTGCGCCCATGGCCTCGTAGAACTCGATGCTCGGCGTGTTCCAGTCCAGCACCTGCCAGACGTAGCGGGTGCAGCCCCGGTCCACGGCGATCCGCGCGAGGCGCTGCAGGAGCGCCTTTCCGATGCCGCAGCCCCGGAACTCCGGCCGCACGAAAAGATCCTCCAGGTAGAGGCCGGCCTTGCCTTCCCAGGTGCTGAAGTTGAAGAAGTAGAGGGCGAAGCCCGCGTCCTTGCCCTCCCACTCCGCCAGTTCGCAGTGGATGAGGGGGGCTTCGGCGAACATGTGGCGCGCGATGTCTTCCGGCTGGGCCACCGCCCGCTCCGGGGCGCGCTCATATTCAGCGAGCTCGCGGATGTAGGCCAGGATCAGCGGAATGTCGGCGGGAGTGGCTTTGCGGATCTTCAGCATGCCTTCATGCTAACGCCATGGACCGCTCCGCCGCGCTCGCCCTCCACGAGGCCATGCTCCTGACCCGGCTGACGGAGGAGCGCCTGGTGAAGCTCTTCCGCCAGGGCCACACCATGGGCAGCGTCTACCGCAGCCTGGGGCAGGAGGCCACCTCCTGCGCCACGGCCTTCGCCCTGGGGGAGGAGGACCTCATCGCCCCCATGATCCGGAATCTGGGCTCCATGCTGGTGCGGGGTGTGAGCCCGGAGGAGATCTTCCTCCAGTACCTGGGCCGGGGCACCGGACCCACCGGCGGCCGGGAGCACAACAACCACTTCGGCGGCATCGCCCGCGGCCTCATCGCGCCAACGTCCATGCTCGGCGCCCTCATCCCCGTCTGCGCCGGAGTGGCCCTCGCCATCCAACAGAAACGGGAGCAGCGGGTGGTGATGACCTGGATCGGGGACGGCGGTTCCTCCACCGGCGCGTTCACCGAGGGCCTCAACTTCGCCGTGGTCCAAAGCCTGCCGCTCATCGTGGTGGGGGAGGCCAACGGCTGGGCCTACAGCACACCGCCGGCGAAGCAGATGAAGGGCCCTATGAGCGCCCGGTCCCAGGGCGCCCACACCCTGGTGGTGGACGGCAACGACGCCAACGAAGTCTTCGAGGCCGCCTCCGAGGCCCGCACCATCTGCCTTTCCGGCGACGGCCCCGTCTTCCTCGTCTGCGAGACCTATCGGCTCAAGGGCCACGCCGAGCACGACGACCAGCGCTACGTGGACCCCGCGGAGCTGGAGGCCTGGGCGAAGAAGGATCCCCTGCCCCGCTTCGAGGCGTGGATGAAGGCCCAGGGCTGGAACCCGGATCCGAAGCTCCCGGCACATTTGGAGGCCCGCCTCGCCGCCGACGCCGAGCACGCCCTGGGGGCGCCGCCGCCGGATCCGTCAACCCTGCTGGAGGGCGTCTTCAGCGGTTGAGCCCGCCCTTCAATCCGGATGGGCCTCCAGCCACTTGCGGGCTTCGGCGGCGTTCCCATAGGCCGGATCGAGCTCCAGGGCCCGGCGGTAGTGGGCCCGGCCCCCGGGGACGTCCCCGGACTTGGCCAGGCCCTCCGCGAGGGAATCCTCCGCATTGGCGGAGCGTGGAAAGTCGGTGCAGACCCGCCGGAAGACGGCCAGTGCCTGGGTAAAGGCCCGCCGCTGGAGGAGGGCGTAACCCAGGTTGTTGCCAACCTCCTCCTTCAGGAGGGGCGAAGCCGGATCCGCCTGGCGGAGAACGTCCAAGATGCGGCCATAGACGCCGGCCCCTTCCCGGGTCATGACCTCCGCCAACACGTCGCCGCCCAGGAGTCCCAAGGGATCCTCCTCCCCGAGCCGCCGGCCCGCGGTCACGGGATCCGTGGCGAAGTCCGCCACCAGCCCCGCCCGCAGGGCCGCGTGGGCCGCCGGCACCGCGGCGAGCAAAGACGCCAGCCCAGCCTTGTCGGTCCAGCGGCCCTTCGCCATGACCCCTTCGAGGGCCCGGACCCGGCGGATGTCCTTCAATGGATCGCCGTCCACGAGGAGCAGGTCGGCCCGCTGGCCCGGCGCCACCATGCCGAATTCGCCTGGGCGGCGGAAGTAGGCGGCGGGGGCGGTGGTGGCGGCCCGCAGGGCCTGGAAGGGCGTGAGGCCCGCGGCCACCAGCTCCTCCAGCTCCTGGTGCAGGGAGAAGCCCGCGACGGGGCCGATGTTCGTGGCGTCCGTGCCCGTCATCAAGGGGACGCCGGCGTCGGACAGGGCCTTCGCCAGCTTCGCCTGGAAGGGGTAGGCGGCGTGGATGAAGGCCAGGTCCGTTGGGTTGTAGCGGCCGTGGTAGCGGTTCGCGCCCGGCCGGAGGCCAGCCTGGATCCAGGCCGGCAGGTAACCGATATTCGGGCCCTTCAGGAAGGCGTCCAGGTCCCGGGCCTGCCGGTCGATGTCGTGGAAGCAGGTGAGGGTGAGGGTGACGGAGACCCCGGACTCGGCGACGCGCCGGGCGACGGCGGGGAGCTTCGCCTCGTCCAGGGCGGCCAGGCCGAAGGTCTCCTCCACGCCGGGATTGAAGGCCGTGTAGACGATCTCCTCCGCGTGGGCGAGGGACTGGCCCGCAGCCATGGTGGCCTCGAAGCCGGGCTTGCGGGGCACGTGGCCCATGATGAGCAGGCCCTTGGACTTGGCCTCGGCGATGAGGGCCGGATACTCCTCCCGTCCCACCTGGTTGTAGATCTTCACGGCGTCGTAGCCCGCGGCGGCGATGGCGTCCACCTTGGCCTTGGCGGCGGCGGGGGTCATGGCCTCACTGAAGGTCGGCCCCGCGCTGAGGATCCGTGGGCCCAGCCGGCGGCCCTCCTCCACCTGCTGTCGCCAGTGGAGGTGGGCAGGCCGGCCATCCAGGTTGAAGACCGTGGTCACGCCATTGACGAGGTAGAGGGGCAGCTCCGTGGGGGTGGCCAGGTGGACGTGAGTGTCCGTGAGGCCCGGCAGGAGGGTGCGCCCGGCCCCACGGACGCGCAGGGCGTTCCGGGGCACCCTGACCCGACCCAGAGGCCCCAAGGCGGTGATGCGCCCAGCCTGCACGACGACGACCTGGTGTTCCAGGCGCCGCTCGGAATCCATGGGCAGGACCGCTACGTCCATGAAGGCGACGGGCCGGTCCATGCCTTTGTGAATGCTTGTGGCGGCTGGGGTTCCCGGGAGGAGGAAGGCCGATCCGAACCCCAACGCCAGCCAAGGCCGCAAACCCGTCATCAGGGCCCCCCCGCAAAGATCCTTCCCGGCTACGAGCCAGACCCGCCCCTGTTTACTCGCGATCTTCCAATCGCCCCGGCATTCGCCGGTGGCCGGGCAGCATTCACCGGACCCCCGGCCTCTCCGACCGAAGGGCCCGGGCCCAGGTTCCCTAAACGCCCCATGCTGCCCTTCGTAGCAATCACAGCACGTCCGACAAGCTCGGAATCATTGAATCGGGGGAAGCCATGAACAAGCGCTGGTTGGCGATCGGTGCGGTGGGCGTCGTCATTGTGGGCGGTGTGGTTACGGCCCGCGGCGGCGACAAAGACACCAAGAAGGGGGAGGCGAGCACGCCCTTCCGCCTCGGCAAGGTCCAGACCGAGGACCTCCAGGTGAGCGTCCGCGAAGTCGGCGTGGTGGATCCGGTCACGAAGGTGGACGTGAAGAGTTCCGTCAGCGGCCGGGTGGTGGGCCTCAAGGTGCGCGAAGGCGCGGTGGTGCATTCCGGCGAAGTGCTCGCCGAGGTCGAACCCGACGTCACCCAGGCCCAGAGCCTCAGCGACGTGCAGGGCAGCCTCACCCAGTCCAGGCTCACCTTCCAGAACGGCGACCGGGAGTACGCCCAGCAGAAGGCCCTCTTCCAGGCCGGCCTCATCAGTGAGCAGCAGCACCGGGACGCCAAGGTGAAGCGCGATCTGGCGGAGGAGAGCTTCAAGTCTGCCCAGATGCGCTACCAGATCGTCGAGGACCGGGGCATCCCCATCAGCGGCAACGCCGCCAGCCAGAAGGCCCGGGTCACCTCGCCCATGAACGGCGTGGTCATCAAGAAGGGCGTGGAGCTGGGCGACACCATCACCAGCGGCGTCTCCAGCTTCAACGCGGGCACCGTCGTCTTCACCGTGGCGGACCTCAAGAGCCTCATCGTGCGGGTGAACCTCAACGAGGTGGACATCGCCAAGGTGAACGTGGGCCAGTCCGTGCGGGTCACCCTGGACGCATATCCCCAGAAGTCCTTCACCGGCAAGGTCCGCTTCGTGGCGCCCGCGGCCAAGCTCGTGGACAAGATCAAGGTCTTCGAAGTGGAAGTGCAGCTCGACGAGCTGGGCGACGCCTTCCGGACCGGCATGAGCGCCAATGTTGAGATCCTCGGCGAAAAGCGGACGAAGGCCGTGTCCGTGCCCCTGGAGGCCCTGCAGCGCAAGGAAGGCCAGACCGTGGTCTACCGGCTCAAGAAGGACCTCAAGCCGGAAGCCTTCAAGGCGGCGAAGGAGGGGCTCTCGGGCCGCGGGAAGTTCGTCTGGCTCAGCGATCATTGGCAGGACTACTTCGAGCGCGTGGACGTCAAGGCGGGCATCGCCACCCTGGAACGGGTGGAGATCCTGTCGGGCCTCAGGGCGGACGACCAGGTCGCTCTTGAAGATCCCACCCGCAAGAAGGTCGAGAAGGACGACGAGAATAATTGATAAACGAGGGGGACCGCGCGCTCGCTCTCCGTCCCCCTCGTGCTCCCCACGTTGGGTCCGGGCCAAGCCCGGTCCCAACGTCTCGCTCCGACGAACCGCCACCCTCACCCTTCAAGAAAAGCTGGAGTACGCGATGTCCCTCGTCATCCAGACCCGCGACCTCACCAAGACCTATGGCGCGAAGGACGCCGCGGTGCACGCCCTGCGCGGCATCGACCTCGAAGTCCGGGCCGGCGAGTTCGTCGCTCTCATCGGCCCCTCGGGCTCGGGCAAGTCCACCCTCATGGCCATCCTCGGCTGCCTGGATTCCCCCACCAGCGGCACCTACGCGCTGGATGGCCATGAGGTCCACGGGCTCAGCGGTTCCGACCTCGCCGCGATCCGCAACGAGAAGATCGGCTTCGTCTTCCAGAGCTACAACCTGCTGCCCAAGGCCAGCATCGTGCGGAATGTTGAGCTCCCAATGCTGTATGCCGGCGTGTCCGGCAAGGAGCGGCGGGAGCGGGCCATGGCCCTCCTCGAGAAGGTCGGCATCGCCGACAAGGCGAAGATGCTTCCCGCCAACCTGAGCGGCGGCCAGAAGCAGCGGGTGGCCATCGCCCGGGCCCTGGCCAACAACCCGGCCATGCTGCTGGCAGATGAGCCCACCGGCGCCCTGGACTCCCGCACCGGCGCCGAGGTGCTGGACCTCTTCCGGGAACTCCATGCCTCCGGCAACACCCTCCTGCTGGTCACCCACGACCCCTCCATCGCCGCCCAGGCCCAGCGCCGGGTGGAGATCCGGGACGGTCTCATCGCCACCACCATCGAGGGAGCGGCCTAGCCATGTTCACAGGCGCCTTCCGCGAACGCCTGCATTCCGCCTACACGGAAGTGCGGGAGAACCTGGGCCGCAGCACCCTGCAGGCCCTGGGCGTGATGCTGGGCGTGGCCTCGGTCCTCGGCGGCTTTTCGATCTCCGACAGCCAGCGCAAGCGCGCCGACGAGATGTTCATCAAGATGGGCGGCATGGACAAGCTGAATGTCCAGCCCAGGGGGCTCGTTACCGAAGGCCGCCCCTAGCGCCCTTCAGCAGGCCAACCTGGGCCTGCGGCAGGTCGACGCCGAAGAGGGCTCCGAGGCCGGCAAGGGCGCCGTCCAGGGCGTCAGCGTCCAGCGCAACGCCCGGGCGCGGGTGCGCTCCGAATACGCGGACCAGGAGCGTCCCGTGACCGGCATCGCCGCCGACTTCATCCCCACCAACGGCTACGAGCTCGCCACGGGCCGCGGCTTCTCCTCCGAGGAGCTCAACGGCGGCGCGCCGGTGGCGGTGCTCGGCACCGAGGCGCTTTCGGTCTTCTTCCCCAACGGCGACGCCGTCGGCAAGTCCATCCAGGTCGGCGATGTGCCCCTCACGGTCATCGGCACCTTCCGGGAGCGCGTCTTCTACTTCCGCAAGCAGCCCGGCCAGCGCAACCAGTTCCGCCGCCAGAACCGCATCATCGCCGTGCCCGCGGCCCTCGTGGCCCGGCGCATGCAAGGCGACTCCTACCGCCGCATGGACCGCATCACCTTCAAGGTGCCGGACCTCGACGCCATGGAGGTCTTCGCCCGGGACCTGGGCTCGCTGCTCAAGGCCAACCACCGCCAGCAGGACGACTTCCGCCTGGACGATGTGGCGGCCCGGGTGCGCAAGAACCGCAGCCAGGGCGATGTCTACAACATCATCTTCATGCTCTCGGGCATCCTCGCCCTGCTGGGCGGCGGCCTGGTGAACGTCAACATCCAGATGGCCAGCCTCAAGGAGCGGGTCCGGGAAGTGGGCGTCAAGATGGCCATCGGCGCCTCCGGGCGGGAGGTCTTCAAGGAGTTCATGACCGAGGCCTTCGTCCTCACCCTCTTCGGCAGCGCCGTGGGCCTGATCCTCGGGGTGGGGTTCTCCAAGTTCATCACCTGGTTCATCGGCATCCCCCTCTGGATGCAGCCCGGCAGCTTCTTCTGGGCCACGGTGATGGCGAGCGTCTTCGGCTTCGTCTTTGCCCTCTTCCCGGCCTGGAAGGCTTCGCGGTTAAGCCCCATGGAGGCGCTGCGCTATGAGTGAACAGACCAGCATCCTCACCGCCCCGGGCCCTTCCCTCCTGAGCGAGACCGAGCCCGCGCCCGCCCCCAGGCTCCGTGGCCGTTCCTTTTCCTCCCGGCTGGCCCTCGTGGCGGAAGTCGTGCGCACGGGCCTCGTGGAGCTCTGGAGCCACAAGCTGCGCTCCCTGCTCACCCTGACCCTGCTCATGCTGGGCGTCTTCGCCTTGGTGGTGATGACCTCCGTCATGGACGGCGTCATGGACAAGATCGGAACGGGCTTCGCCGGCATGAGCTGGGACGGCACGGTGATGGTGGCTCCCAAGACGCCGGAGACCACGGAGGAGCAGAAGCGCTTCCAGATGAGCCCGGGCCTGCGCATGGAGGACCTGACCCGGCTCACCGCCCCGGACCCGAAGGTCATGGCCTTCCTCCCCCGGGCCACCAAGCCCCTCACAGTCCGCACCCTGGGCGGCAGCGAGCGCTTCTTCGCCGTCGGCGTGACCCACGAGTATTCCCGCTACATGAACCGGCCGGTCGCCCTGGGCAGAGGGATCACCGAGGACGACACCCGGCGGCGCTCTCCCGTGGCGGTGGTGAGCGGCAGCGTCGCCAACGCCCTCACCGGCGGCGCGGACCCCATCGGGCGGAACGTCGTGCTCGACGGCCAGCCCTTCCGCATCATCGGTGTGCTGGCCCCCATCAACATCATCAGCGAGGACACCTGGATCGATTCCAACGGCGTGCTGGTGCCCCTCGAAGCCTACATGGACCGCCTGGAGCCCAGCCACAAGCTCACCCAGCTGGCTGTGAAGCTCAATGCGACCCGGGACATGCAGGAAGTCAGCGCCATGATGCTGGGCCGCGCCAAGCAGGCCCACCATGGCATCGAGGACGTGGAGGTGCTGGACCTGGACGCCGAGCAGGCCAAGAGCTGGAACCAGTTCCTGGAGCAGATCTTTGGCTGGCGCGTGGTGCTCATGAGCCTTGCGGGGACCGTCCTGCTGGTGGGTGGCGTCGGCGTCCTCAGCGTCATGCTCATCAGCTTCAGCGACCGCCGCTTCGAAATCGGCCTGCGCAAGGCCCTGGGCGCCTCCGACCAGGAGATCTTCATCCAGTTCCTGCTGGAGAGCCTGGTGCTCGCAGCCCTGGGAGCCTTGGCGGGCACGCTCGGGGGCGCGGCCCTGTGCCGGGCCCTCAGCGACAACTTCCCCTACGGCCTGATCGTGAATCCTTTCGGGTTGCTCGCTGCGTGGGTGGTGGCCCTGGGCCTCGCCCTGGTCTTCGGGCTCTATCCGGCCTTCAAGGCTTCGCGGTTGAGTCCCATGGAGGCGATGCGGTAGGAGGACGGTCCGGAGGTGATGGTGGAGAGCCCGCGCCCAGCGCCCCTTTCAGCGGCCAGCCCCGCCGGGAAGGGCTGAGCCCGTGGACGCCCGCCTCGCCCGCCTCATCGCCGACTATCTCGCCGCGGTGGAGGCCGCGGTGGCGCTGCTGGAGCGGTCAGGCATCCCCAGGCCCGCGACCAACATCGCCTGGGCCAAACTTCGGCTCCCGGCCACCGGCGAACTCCTGGGTGGCGTGCCCTACCGCAAGCATGGATATGGCTGCGCCGTGCAGTTGCCGGAGGGCACCGTCGAGTTCGACTTCGGCCCGCAGGGCCGAATCGACGGCTTCGCCGACTGGCGGCTGAGGGTCTTTGCCGGGACGCGCCTCGAGCAGTACGGCTTCCACTCGGAAGGCGAGTTCCTGGCGGTCTTCGCCCACCATGTCGCGGCGGGCGAACTGGTGCATTCGGGCTTCGTGCTGCACTACCTCAACGGCGCGCGGGCCTGATCGCCTTGAAAAAGGCTCAGGCTTCGGACCCCGCGGGCTGGAACATCCTCATGAGGGAAGCCACCAGCGCGATCCCCATGACGAAGGGCGGGATCACCTTCGTCGCCTCCGGATAGCCCAGGGCGAAATCCCCAATGATGAGGATTCCGTAGCACACCAGGGGCAGGACGATGATCCAGTTCTTCATGTGGACCATGGGGTTCAGCTTGATCCGGTGCTCGATGAGGCGGTATGCGAAACCGGCCAGGAAGGTGGTCAGCACCCAGCCCGCGAAATTGCGCAGCGGGATGTTGAAGTAGGGGCCGCCGTCCACCCACACCCAGGCCTGCTGCTCGCCGGCCATGTAGGGATCCATGCTGAGGTCCCAGGCGCTCATGATCATGGCCGCCAGCAGGGCGGCGAAAAGCGAGCCCTTCAGGGGCAGTTCGTCCGTGACCACCGTGCCGTGCAGCAGCAGGTTGGCCATCATGGTGGCGGGGTAGAGCACCATGAAGTAGGCCAGGGGAATGGGCCAGGAGACGGTTCCGAGGATCTTCCAGCCCAGCACGTCCGTGTAGTAGTAGCGGCCGAAGATGACGCCGGTCTTCACTCCCAGGAACTCCATGGTGAAGCCGATCAGCGCCGTCGCCGCGAGGAAGGCCAGGGCCTGCCGCCAGCCCAGCATGAGGCAGGCATGGGTGATGACGAAGAGGCTGAAGAAGACCGTCATCTGGTCGAAAGGCAGCTTCGTGCCCGTGACCAGCTGGGTGCCGTGGAAGCCCACGTGCCCGGCGAAGAACGCCAGCATCAGGACGATGAGCGCCCATTCGCGGCCGGACCGCAGGATGGAGGGGGATCCGGGTTCGCTCATGACTCAGGCTCCGGGAAGGCGACGGGCTGCTGCATCTGGGTGAGGCGCCCGAGGGCCGCGAGCACCGGAATGCCCATGGCGAAAGGGGCGAGGACGCGGGTGGCGGTGGGCACGCCGATGAAGACGTCCGGCAGGCCGATGAGGGCATAGCTGATCACCGGGATCGCCGCCGCGGTCTTCGTGAGGTGGGTGCGGGGCGGCGGCGGCAGGGAGGGCTCGATGAGCCGCCAGGCGATGGAGATCATGAAGACCGTCTCCACCCAGGACAGGTAGTTCGCGAAGGGGATGCCGAAGTAGGCCCCGCCGTCCTGCCAGATCCAGGCCTGCTCCTTGATCACCATGTAGGGATCCAGGGTGAGGTCCCAGGCAGTCATGACCAGGGCCGTGAGGAAGGCCAGGCAGGCCACCCACCAGCCCTTGGCGATCACCGCCACGGGCTTGCCCTCGGCGATGAGGTTCACGATCACCGAGCTGTAGTAGATCATCATGAACCAGCCGATGGGCACCACGATGGGCACCTGGCCCAGGCGCGGGCCGAGCACCGGCGTGTAGGTGTAGGGCGTGGCCAGGCTCGTGGCGATGCTGAGGCTTTCCGCGCACCAGGAGGCTGCGAAGACGAACCCGAACATGGCCGTGGCCCGTTTCCAGCCCAGCATGTACCAGGCGTGGAGCAGGGCCAGGGCGCCGAAGATCAGGTTGCTCAGGGCCAGGCCCAGCTTCTCGCCGGTGGTGACGGCATGCAGGATGTGGGCGGCGGCGCCGATGAAGAAGAGCGCCAGCAGCAGGGCTGTGATCAGCCGGTCCTTGGAGGAAGGATCGTCCATTGAATGCGCCTTTCGGGGTTGTGGGCCCAGCATACTGCATCTCCCCGGGACTGGACACGCCCAGGACGGGGCACAAGCGGCGGGACCACGAAGGGCCCCGCGTCCGGTACGCTGAGGGCAATCGCATGACGACCGATGGCTTCCAGGGAACCGACCGACACCTGATCCGGCGCAGCATCGGGTCGGGATCCTTCGGCATGGTCTTCGAAGCCTTCGACCACGACCGCCAGGCGGTGGTGGCCCTGAAGATGCTCACCCACATGGGCCCCGAGGCGCTACTCCAGTTCAAGCGGGAGTTCCGCACCCTGGCGGACCTCAGCCACCCGAACCTGGTGGGCCTTTTCGAGCTCTTCGCCGAGGAGAACCGGGCCTACTTCACCATGGAGCTGGTGGACGGCACGCCCTTCTCCGCCTGGGTGCGGGAGGAAGCGAAGGCGCCCAAGGGGAGCAAGGCCTCCCGCCACCGGACCCTGGCGGAAGGGATGCCCGGCCGCCTGCTCAACATCCAGTCGAGCCAGGACCAGTCCATGCTTCAGGCGGAAGACATGGCCACCTGGCTCTCGGATTCGGACCGCACCCTCAATGTGCCCATCACCGGACCCGGCCGGCCCGTCCGCGACCCCGAACGCCTGCGGACCACCGCGACCCAGCTCGTGGATGGGGTCATCGCCCTCCACGGCGCCGGCAAGCTGCACCGGGACCTGAAGTCCAACAACGTGCTGATCACCCCGGAGGGCCGGGTCGTCATCCTGGACTTCGGCCTCGTGCTGGACCTGGCGCCCCAGGACATGTGGGCCCTCGGACTGCCCCCCAAGCTGGTGGGCACGCCCTCCCACATGGCCCCGGAGCAGGGCGCCACCGGTGTGGCGACGGAGGCCAGCGACTGGTACAGCGTGGGGGTCATGCTCTACGAGTCCCTCAGCGGCCGCCTGCCCTTCCAGGGCACGCCCATGGAGATCATCCAGGCCAAGAACGAGATGGATCCGCCGGCCCTCCGGGAGCTCGCGCCAGGGGTCCCCGACGATCTCGCCGACCTGGCCATGGGCCTGCTGCGGCGCAACCCCGCCGCCCGTCCCCAGGCCTCGGAGATCCGCGTCCGCCTCGGCCAGGGCCTCCTGCCCGAGATCAGCACCCAGCCCGCGGCCCGCCGCGCCCTGGTGGGGCGCGAAGCCGAGATGGCGGGCCTGCTGGGCGCCTTCGAGGAGGTGGAGGCCGGGGAGGCCCGGACCGTGCTGCTCCACGGCAGCTCGGGCCTGGGCAAGACCTTCCTGGTGCGCCGCTTCCTCCGCACCCTGCAGCAGGACCATCCCCGGGCCGTGCTGCTCTTCGGGCGCTGCTACGAACAGGAGTCCGTGCCCTTCAAGGCCGTGGATGGCCTCATCGACGCCCTCAGCCAGATCCTGCGCTTCCTGCCCACCCAGGAGGTCGAGGCGCTGCTGCCCCGGCACATCCACGCCCTCGCCAAGCTCTTCCCCGTGCTCCAGCAGGTGGGTGCGGTGGCCAAGGCGGGAGGCCGGGTGGCGGAGATCCGCGACCCGCAGGAACTGCGGCGCCGGGCCTTCGGCGCCCTCCGGGAGCTGCTGGCGCGGCTGGGGGAGTCCCGGCCCCTGGTGCTGGTGGTGGACGACCTCCACTGGGGCGACCTGGACAGCGCCGCCCTCCTGTCGGAGCTGCTGCGTCCCCCGGATCCGCCCCGGGTGCTCACCGTGCTCTGCTACCGCAGCGAAGAGGAGGAGAGCGCGCCGACCCTGGCGGCCCTCCTGCCGGAGTTGCGGGAGCAGGGCCTGGTCCTGACGGAGTTCAACCTCGCCCGGCTCTCCCAGGCCAGCGCCGAGGCCCTGGCCCGCAGCCTGGTGGACGATCCCGCCCGCGCCGAGGAGATCGTCCGGGAGGCCGGGGGCAACCCGCTCTTCATCGGCGAGCTGGCCCGGGCCGATGCGGCCCACGCCAGCAGCACGACGGCAGGGGCTTCGGACGTGGGGACGGTCTTCGACCGGGCCCTGCTCGCCCGGGTCGCCGCCCTGCCTGCGCGGAGCCGGGACGTCCTGCACCTCCTGGCGGTGGCGGGCTACCCGGTGGAATGGGAGACCCTGCGCCGGGCCGCGCGCATCGATCCCAGCGGCGCCGACCCCTTCGCCCCCCTGCGCACCGCCCGCCTCGCCCGCGTCCGCGGGGTGCCGGGACGGCGCATCCTCGAGGCCTACCACGACCGGGTACGGGAATCCGTGGCCGCCAGCCTCGGCGCCGAGGAGGCGAAGACCTGCCACCTCAGCCTGGCGGCGGCCATCGAGTCCTCCAGCCGTCCCGACACCCAGGCCCTGGCCTTCCACTACGGCGAAGCGGGCCTGAAGGACCGCGCGGCCCACTACGCCGCCAAGGCCGGCGCCGAGGCCGAGGCCGCCCTGGCCTTCGAGCGCGCCGCGGCCTTCTACGAACGCTCCATCGTCCTGCGGGAGCCCGCGGACCCGGAGATCCCCGCCCTGCGCCTCGCCATGGCGGAGGCCCTCAGCCACGCAGGCCAGAGCCCCAAGGCCGCGGAAGCCTTCCTGGAGGCCGGTCGGAGCGCCGCTGGCACCGCCTCCCGGGAGCTGCGCCGCCGCGCCGCGGAGGAGCTGTTCAAGAGCGGTCACCTGGAAGCCGCGCTGGCCATTTCCAAGGACCTCCTGGCCTGGGCCGGGGCCCGCATCCCCAAGGGCAACGCCGCCGCCCTGCTCTCCCTGCTCTGGTCGAGGTTCCGTCTGAAGCGCCGCGGCTTCGCCTTCAGCCATCGCGCCGCCGGCGACCTCCAGGAGGAGGTGCGCGAGCGCCTGGACATCCTCTGGACCGTGGCCCACGGCCTGGGCCCCTACGACGTGTTCCGCGCGACCGACCTGCAGGCCCGCCAGTTCCGCCTGGCCCTCGATGCCGGCGATCCCCACCGGGTCATGCGGGGCCTCGCCCACGAAACCGTCCTGCAGGCGGCCGAAGGCGTGAAGGCCCGCCGGGAGGTCCAGCGCCTCCTCGCCCTCACCACGTCCCTCGCGGAGCGCATCGGCAGTCCCGACGCCATGGCCCGGGCCCACATCGCCGCGGGCCTGGTGGCGCTGCAGCAGGGCCGCTGGGCCGGCTGCCTCGACCACATGGAGAAGGGCGAATCCATGCTGGTGACCGGCGCCTCCTACGAGTTCCACGTGGCCCAGTACTACGGCCTGCGGGCCCGCAGCATCATGGGCGGCTTCCATGACGTCGCGCGCCGCTTCCACGAACTGATCCAGGTGGCCCGGCACCAGGGCGACCGCCTCATGGAGGCCAACCTCCAGATCGTGCTGGGCTCCCTCCTGCGGCTGCGGGAAGGCGAGCCGGGGGAGGCCCTGGCGGAGCTGGACGAGGCCATCGCCCTGCTGCCCGCCGACGGCTTCTTCATCCCCCACGTCGACCACCTCATCCAGCGAGGCAACGTCCTCCTCTACCAGGCCCGCGCGAAGGACTGCCAGGCCCTGCTCACGGCGCGCCGCCGCGGCCTGAAGCGTTCCTTCCTCCTGAATGTCCAGGGCATCCGGATCTCCGTCTCGGACCTCGAGGCGCGGTGCGACCTCGCCCTCCTCGCCGGCGGGGACCGGGCCGCCGCCGGCCGCGCGAAGTCCGCCATCAAGTCGCTCCAAGGGGAAGGCAGCGACTACGCCACCGCCTTCGCGATGAAGAACCAGGGCCTTCTCCTCTGGATGGAGGGCCGGAGGGAGGAAGCCCTGGCGGTGCTCCTGGAAGCCGTCACGGCCCTCGACGCCCTCCAGATGGGCCTCCATGCCGCCGCCGTGCGCCGCGTGCGCGGGCGCCTCATGGGCGGCCCCATCGGCGCCGACCTCGTGGCCCAGGCCGAAGGGTGGATGCAGGACGAAGGGATCGCCGACCTGGACGCCATGACGGGGATGGTGGCGCCGGTGCAGGCCTAGGACCGGGTCTCCCGCCGCTGCCTAGAACGCGTACCGCACGCCGAACTGCCACTGGCGCCGGTCGCCGTAGCGGGTCGGGGTGCCGTAGGGCGGCTGGACGGAGCCGAGGTTGTTCTGCACCTCCAGCACGTTGCCCGAGTTGAAGAGGTTGAAGACCTCCACGGTGGCTTCGAGCCGGGCGGCGCCGAGGCGGAAGGCGCGGCCGAGGCGAAGGTCCACTTCGCTCTGGGAGGGCAGCGTCTCCGAGGTGCGGCCCACGCCCTCCGGGCGGTCCGAGGTGCCGTCGCCGTCGTAGTTCCGGTCGTAGCCCGCGAGCCGCGTATAGGGGCGGCCCGAAGCCCAGCGGGCGATCCAGCCCAGGGTCCAGTTCCGGCTCCAGGGATTCGCGCGCTCGCCGCTGCTCCAGACGCCGCTGGCGAGGAACCGGTGCCGCTGGTCCTGGACCCCGGGGCCCCACTCGGAAGCCGGATCAAAGGTGTTCTGGGGCGTGAAGTCCGACGTCCAGTCGATGAAGTTGTCCCGGGTGCGGCTGTGGGTGTAGCTGGCCTTCACCAGGAGGGCCGGGTCCGCCTTCCAGGTCCAGGCCACGCTCTGGCTTTCGTGGCGGGCCTCGCCGGTGCCGTCGGCGCGGTTGAGGGTGCTGTAGCGCAGGTCCGGGCGGCGCTGGATGGGGGCGGCGCTCACCGCGGGGTTCACGTAGATCACGTAGGCGTTCACGTCCCGGACGTTCAGGAGGCCCCGGCTCCGGGAGCGGATGAGATCCACCACCACTTGATGGTGGGGTGACGGGTTCCACTCGGCGCCCAGGCTGGCCATGTCCATGCGGGGCATGGCCGCCTCCCCCGGCAGGACGAAAGTCGTGGGCCCCGCGGGAAGGGCGGTGTAGCGGTGGTTCGCCGCGGCGCCGTCCGCGTTGGCCCAGGTGATGAGGGGCCCCTGCAGAGCGGGGTCGATGAAGGTGCGGATGACCGTCTGCACGTCCCGCCCGTTGAAGAGCCGGATCCCGTAGAGCAGCCCCAGGTTGGTGGGCCCGCTGTAGCGGCCCCAGCCGCCATAGATTCGCCACGGGCCGCCGGGGGTCCAGGTGGCGTGGAGGCGCGGGGAGACGCGGCTGGAGCTCCAGTCCCGGCTGATGCGGAAGCCTCCCGGGTAGTCGTTCCCACCCACGGGGGCGCCCGCCGGCAGTTGGACGGGGCCGAGTCCGGGCACGGAGGTGGCAGGGGGGTTCTGGATGGCCTGGTAGTCCGCGGTGTCCGGGAAGGGCGGAAGGACCTCCCGTTCGTAGCGGAGACCCGCCCGGATCAGCAGGGAGGGCGTGGCCTGCCATTCGTCCTGGAGGAAGGCCGCCTCGCTGCGGCTGGTGAAGGCCGCCCGGTCATTGCCATAGCTCTGGATGAAGGCCGCCGGAAATCCGGTGCCCCCGAAGGGATTGGGGGCCTGGAAGGCGTCGAGGCTGGTGGGGATGTAGAGGGGCACGCCGAAGGGCCGCAGGTCCAGGGCCTGGAACCGGTAGATCCCCGCGAAGTTCTGGGGCACGGTGGCCTCGTTGGCGGCGCGGAGCAGGTCCACCCCGGCCTTCACCGTGTGGGCCCCGAAGAGGCCCGTGAGCGTGTCGGTGAAGTGGGTGTAGGTGACCGCCGACGACTGCCCCGTGAGACGCTGGGTGCCGAAGCTCGCGGCCCCCTGGATCTCCACGAAGACGGAAGCCGCAGTGTCCAGGCTGTCCATGGAGCTGTTGCGGCGGCCCCACAGGAGCCGGGCCTCGTTCACGAAGCGCCCGTTGGGAACCCACTGGTGCGAGGCGGTGAAGGTCCGGTCCGCGGTGCGCCGCCGGCCTCCGGCGGACTTGGCCACCAGGCCGCCCCAGCGCAGCGCGTTGCCATCCTCCTCGCCGCTGTAGAGGAAGCGGAAGGTGAAGCGGCTTTCGGCGCTCTGCACCCAGTCCAGGCGGAGCAGCACATTGAAGTTCCGCTCCTCGAAGGGGAGCTTGCCGGTCTCCAGGGCGAAGCCCGCGGCGCGGACGGCGGAGGCCACCGCAGGGGTGATGGTCACCTCGTTCTCGTCGGTCTTCCGCAGGCGCTCGAAGGCGGCGAAGTAGAAGAGCCGGTCCTTGAGCACCGCCCCGCCCGCCGTCGCGCCGTACTGATGCAGGTCCAGGCCTTTCCGGTCCGAGGCCAGGCTGCCGGGACGCAGGAAGTAGAAGGCCGAGCCCGCGAAGTCGTTGCCACCGGACTTCGTCACCGTGTTCACAATGCCGCCGAGGGCACGGCCGTACTCCACGCCGTAGGCCCCGGTGACCACCTGGAACTCCTGCACCGCCTCCTGGCTGAGGCCCGAGCGGATGGCGCCGCCGCCGAGATCGTTGTTGTCCAGGCCGTCCAGCAGGAAGTTGTTCTGGCGGGCCGGCATGCCGTTGACGCTGAGGCGCGAGCTGGGGCTGCCGTCGTTCACCGGCGCGCTGCTCACCGCCACCGCCGGGGTGGTGAGGGCGAAGTCGGAAAAGCTCCTGCGACTGATGGGCAGGCTTGCGATGAGGTCCGGCCCGATCACCGTGGCGACCATGGTGCGGGCGGGGTCCGTGAGTTCGCCTTCGGCGACGACTTCCACCCGGGCCCCGGCTTCCCGGACCATCCGCACGTCCAGGCGCGAGGCGGTGCCGACGGTGAGCTCCAGATCCGCGACGCGCCACGCCGCCAGCCCTTCGGCCTGGACGTCCAGACGGTAGCGGCCGGGGGGCAGGAGCCGGAGCGCGAAGGCGCCGTCGGCGCCGGTGCGGACCGCGCGGACCTCGCCGGTCCCTTCCCGCAGCAGGCGGAGCTGGGCGCCGGAAACCGCCAGGCCACCGGAACTCACCGTCCCCCGCAGGTCGGACGAGGTCGGTCCCGTGCTCTGGGCGGCGAGGGCGAGGGCCAGGGGCGCCAGCAGGAGGGCCCTGCGGCGGGTGCAGCGCGGAAACACGGTCACGGGTGCCTCGAATGGGTGGAATCCTTGTACCACACCCCCGGCAGGGACGGTTCAGAGCCCCGCCCGCCGCTTCACCGAGTCCAGAGCGTGGCGCAGCCCCTCGTCGTCGCCGGCGATCCAGGTGGCGTGGGCCTTGGCCGGCTCCACGAAGCGCTCGTGCATGGGCTGGACCTGGCGCTCCCACTGGACTTTCACGCCTTCTGCCGTGCGGCCCCGCTCGGCGATGTCCCGGCGCATGCGGCGCTCGAAGCGCACGGGCTCGGGGATGTCGATGAAGACCGCCGCGTCGAGCTGGGCCCGGACGTCGGGCTGGCCCAGGAAGAGGATGCCGTCCACGAGCACCACGGGCTTCGGCTCCAGGCGCAGGGTCTCCTTCCGGCTGCGGGTATGGGTGGCGAACTCGTAGATCGGCACCTCCACCGTGAGCCCCGAGCGCAGCTGCTCCAGGTGCCGGGCGAGGAGGCTGAACTCCAGGGAGTCCGGATGGTCGAAGTTCACGGCGCCGCCGTCCTCCACGAACATGGCGCTCTGGTCGATGTAGTAGTTGTCCTGGCTCAGCACGGCGCAGCGCTCCGGGCCCAGGTGCTCCACGACGCGCCGGGCGAAGGTGGTCTTGCCCGAGCCGCTGCCGCCGGCGACGCCGATGATGGTGATGTTGAACATGCGCGCCTCCCGCCCCTACACCGTGTTGTACAGCCGGTCCCCGGCGTCGCCCAGGCCCGGCAGCAGGTAGCCCTTCTCGTTCAGCTGGCGCTCGATGGACAGGCAGTAGACCTCCACATCGGGATGGGCCGCCTTCACCAGGGCCAGCCCTTCCGGGGAGGCCAGCAGACACACGAAGCGGATGGGGCCCACGCCGTACTGCTTGAGGCGCGCGATGGCCGCCTCCGCGGTGGCGCCGGTGGCCAGCAGGGGATCCAGGAGGATCACCGCCCGGCCCTGGGGCTCCGCGGGCAGGCGGAAGAAGTACTCCACCGTGCTGTGGATGAACTTGTCCCGATAGATGCCGATATGGCCCACGCCGGCGTTGGGGATGGCCTGCAGCACGCCCTCCAGCATCCCGTTGCCCGCCCGCATGATGGAGACCACCACCATGCGCTGGGCGAGGAAGGGCGCGTCCATGGCTTCGAAGGGCGTCTCGATGGGTTCGAGTTTCAGCTCCTGGTCCCGGGTCACTTCGTAGGCGATGAGCTTGCTCATCTCCGTCATGAGGCGTCGGAACTCCGTGGGGCGCGTCTCCTTCCGCCGCAGGTTCGACAGGTGGTGCTGCAGGATCGGGTGGGTGATGAGGTGGACGCCAGGGGCGCTCGTTTGCATGGGCTGCTCCATTCCAGGTTCGAAGTCAGAAGACGGTGCCATCGCTCTGGATGACGAGGGGTGGGCCGCCGTCCGGCCGCCGATCCGCCGCCAGCCGCCGCCCCGCCCACCAGGTGCCGCCTTCGAGGATCTTGGCGAGGGGGAATGCTTCCGCCGTGCGGCCCAGGCGCGCCCGCACGGGGTCCGCGAGCCGGTCCAGGAGGGCCACCGTGAGGGCGCGCCACTCGATGACCAGGTCCGAGCCCGGGGCGCGGGGGAGATGGGCTTGGTCCGCGTAGCGCAGTTCCAGCAGCCCCGAGTCCAGCAGCAATCCCCCGTTGCGGTACTCGGCGAGGCCCGTCAGGCCGTCCAGGTCCGTGAGGCGGAGGCCCGCCTCCAGCAGCGGTTCCAGCAGGGAGTAGGACAGCCACTGGGACAGCTTGTGGAAGGGCATCACCGTGTCCGCCGACGGCTGCGGGCCCCAGGGCGCGTAGTGCCAGGCATCCCCCAGGTTCACGACCCCCGACGGCGTGGCCATGGCGAGGCGGCTCGGCCAGATGGCGCCCAGGCCGCCCTGCAGGGCCCGCAGGATCTGGGGGGCGCGCAGCGTGTGGTCCTCGCTCCCCGCCGCCAGGGCGAGGAAATGGTCCAGCAGGTTGCCCGGCCGGGGATCGCTGAGGCCGAAGCGCTGCGGGTCCCGGCCCAGGGCCTCCCCGAGGGAGCGGAGCAGCCGGAAGCGCCCTTCCAGGCCCACCAGCGGGTTGTCCCCGGAGACCTGGAAGCCCTCCCGGAGGGCATCGAGGCTCAGGGCCGCGAGACCCGCGGCGTCCACCCGCAGGGGCTCCTCGGGCCGCGAGGAGAAGCGGCCCGCCATGAACATGTTCCAGCTCGCCACCGCGAGGCCTTCGGACCGGGCGCTGTCCAGGCCGCTGTCCGCTTCGTGGTAGCGCCAGCCCATGCCCGCGCCCGCGTCCAGCAGCACGCTGACGATGGCCAGGTCCAGCTTCGCCCGGCACCGGGCCGCCGGATCCAGGTCCGCGAGCCGCGCATCCAGGGCGCCGTTGCGGTCCCGGCCCCCGGCCTGGAAGTGGTTCCAGCGGGAGTGGTAGGGGATGTCCAGGGTCGGATGGTTGGCGAGGGTCACTTCGCAGACCAGGTCCGCCACCGCGTCCAGGCGGTCGAGGCGCACGGCGAAGGCGGTGCCGCCCTCCAGGGCGGCGTCCAGGATGCGTCCGGCCCGGGCCCGGATGGTGGCGGGGGCCAGCAGGCGCTCCAGGTCCTCGGCGCTGCCGGGAAAAGCGTCACTCGCCGGAGTGCTACTCGCCGAAGTCCTACTCATCGAGGCCGCGCCCCTTCACCTGCTGCAGGGCGTCGTTCCCCTTCACCTCGTCGGTGGTGAAGTAGCCCGCGGCCTTCTTGGCCTCCATCTCCACCTGTGCGTCCTTGGGGATCAGACCATCGGGGATGGGCACGCGCTCCAGGACGCGGATGCCGGAGCCGACGATGGCGTCGTGCTTCATGTCGCTCATGGAGATGAGGCGGTCGATCTTGGTGATGCCCAGCCAGTGGAGGGCGTCGGGCATGAGCTCCTGGAAGCGCATGTCCTGGACGCCGGCCACGCACTCGGTGCGGTGGAAGTAGGTGGCGGCGCTGTCGCCGCCCGCCTGGCGCTTGCGGGCGTTGTACACGAGGAACTTGGTGACCTCGCCCAGGGCACGGCCCTCCTTGCGGTAGTACACGATGCAGCCGGCGCCGCCCTCCTGGGCGCTGCGCACGGCCTCCTCGATGCCGTGGCAGAGGTAGGGCCGGCAGGTGCAGATGTCGGAGCCGAAGACGTCCGACCCGTTGCACTCGTCGTGGACCCGCAGGGTGAGTTTTTTGGAGGGATCGCTGATGGCGCGGGGGTCGCCGAACATGTACACGGTGGTGCTGCCGATGGGTGGCAGCAGGACCTTCAGGTCGGGCCGGGTGATGAGCTCGGGGAACATGCCGCCGGTCTCCTCGAAGAGGACCCGGCGCAGGTCGCCCTCATCCACGCCGAAGCGGGCGGCGATGCCCGGCAAGTACCACACGGGATCCAGGGCCGCCTTGGTGACGGCGATGTCGCCCTGGGGACGGATGATCTTTCCGTCGATGTGGAGGCGGCCCTTCGCGATGGCCTCGGTGATTTCGGGCATCAGCATGTGGGCCTTGGTGACGGCGATGGTGGGCCGGATGTCGTAGCCGCCTTCCAGATGGTCGCGGAAGACCGTGGCCACACTGGCGCCCCAGGGATCGATGGAGACCATCTTCGAAGGGTCCTTCCAGCTGTCGAAGGGGCCGATGTCCACCACGGGATTGGTGTTCGTCAGGTCCGGCCGGTGCTCCGGGGTGAGGTCCCCCGCCGCCGTGGCCAGGGCCCGGTACACCGAATAGCTGCCGCTGTGGGTGCCGATGGCGTTCCGGTGGCTGCGGTTGGTCATGGTGGCGACGACGGGGCCGCGCAGGGCAGGATCGGCGGCGCCCCAGCGGATGGGGAGGGCTTCCTTGAAGATGCTGCCGGGGTGGGAGGTGAGGCCGACGTGGGAGGAGGCGGTGGTCATGGGGAGTCAGTCCTTGGGGATCGGGAATTGAATGGCAGGTGAGTTCGACCCAACCGTTGGGTTGCCCGGAATGGTCATGGGTCATGCTCCTGCCGCGCTTCGCTTGGCTGCACCCTTGCCGGGCAGGGATCGCACAGGGCGCGATCCCTGCCCGGCAAGGGTGCCTGTTTCAAGGTCAAGGGCGTTGCGTCATGGTGGCGGCTCCTGGCGGGTCGGCGATTTCCGGGCATCGCCATGCCTAGCTCATCCAGTTCATGTCTTTGGGCATGGCCCACTTCAGCGTGACTTTTTTCTGCTGGCTCCAGAAGGCGACGCCGTCCTGCCCGGTGATATCGCCGCTGCCGAAGCGGCTCTGCTGGAAGCCGCCGAAGGAGAAGGGCTCCCGGGGGACGGGGACGCCGATGTTGACGCCGATCATGCCGGCGTGGGCGCGGTTGGCGACCTCTTCGGCCACGGCGCCGCTGCGGGTGAAGACGGACGCGGCGTTGCCGTAGGGGCTGCCGGCTTCGATGGCCAGGGCGGCGTCCAGGCTGGGCACGCGCACCACGGACAGCACGGGGCCGAAGAGCTCGTCGCAGGCGGCGGGGGAGCCAGGCTGCACCCGGTCCAGGATGGTGGGGCCGAGCCAGTTGCCGCCGGCGAGTTCGCCGCCCGGCTGCGCGGTGCGGCCATCCACCTTCACGTCAGCGCCGTCGCCGGCGGCCTGGGCGATGGCGGCGTCCAGGCGGGCCTTCGAGTCTTTGGAGATGAGCGCGCCCATGTCCGCGCCCACCACCATCGCCTTCGCCCTCGCCGCCATGTCCTCCAGGATGGGATCCACATTTCCGACCGCGAGGAGCACGCTGCTGGCCATGCAGCGCTGCCCCGCGCAGCCGGTGAAGCTCGCCAGGATGCCGCTGGCGGCGATTTCGGGATCCGCGTCGGGCATGAGGATGATGTGGTTCTTGGCGCCGCCCAGGCAGAGGGCCCGCTTGCCCGACGCCGTGGCCCGGGTGTAGACGGCCTTGGCCACCGGCGTGGAGCCGACGAAGGCCAGGGCGGCGATGCCGGGATGGTCGCAGAGGGCGTCCACGGCCTCCTTGCCGCCCTGGACGACGCTGAACACGCCGTCGGGGAGGCCGGCCTTCCGCAGCCCTTCGGCGATGAGCAGGCTCGTCAGGGGCGTCTTGTCCGAGGGCTTCCACACGAAGGCATTCCCCACCGTGAGGGCGATGGGAATCATCCACAGGGGCACCATGGCGGGGAAGTTGAAGGGCGTGACGCCGGCGACCACGCCCAGGGGCTCCCGGCGCACTTCGCAGGTGACGCCGCTGCTCACCAGCACCTTGGCGCCGTCATCCAGGTTCTGCAGGCTGAGGGCGAATTCGAGGACCTCGATGCCCTTCATGACGCCGGCGCGGCCTTCGGAAGGCAGCTTGCCGGATTCCGCCGCCACCGAGTGGGCGAGGCGGTCCAGGTCCGCCATGAGGGCTTCCCGGAAGCGGAACATGACCTGGGTGCGCTCCTTGAGGGGCAGCAGGCCCCAGGCCCGCCCCGGCGCGACCGCCGCCTGCACCGCCCGGTCCACGTCCGCCGCCGTGCTTTCGAAGACCCGCCCGATGCGCTGGCCCGTCCAGGGGCTCAGGAGGTCCCGCGCGGCGCCGCCCCCCTTCTCCCACCGTCCGCCCGCCAGGTTCAGGGCTTCCAGAAGCTCAGGCTCGAACCGCACGCGCTCGGAATCGGACATCGGACCCTTTCGCAGGCCAAGGCAGGACTTGGGAGTGGAGGAAGGGAGGATGGTACAGAGGAGCCCGCAGGGAGGCAAGGCTGCGGGGAACGGAGTAGGGTGAGTTCCATCCCCAACGCGGAGGCCATCCATGCGCGCTCAGATCCTGATGGCCCTTGCCTGCGGCGCCACCGCCCTCGCCCAGTCCGGGCCCCCGAAGGTCCGCGCCGAGCTGCTGGCGAGCACGGCGTGGCTCGCCGCCCACGGGAAGGACCGGGATCTGGTGCTGGTGCATGTGGCGGACACCTTCGCCGACTACCGCCGCGGCCACATCCCCGGCGCCCGCTTCCTGGCCACGGCGAAATTCATCGAGAACGGCGGGAAGCTGGGCGCGGAGCTGCCCTCCGTGGAGGCCCTGGCGAAGGCCTTCGGAGAGCTGGGCATCACGGCGCAGAGCCATGTCGTCCTCTACACCACCGCCTGGCCGCCCACCGCCGCGAGGGCCTGGTTCACCCTCGACACCCTCGGCCTCGCGGATCGCGCGGCGCTGCTGGACGGGGGCATCGAGCAGTGGCTCGCCGAGGACCGCCCGGTGACCACCGCCCTGCCCGCCTTCGCCCCGGCGACCCTCGTGCCCAAGCCGAAGCCCGCGGCGCGGGCCACCCTGGCGGAGGTGAAGGAGGCCCTCGAAAACCCGAAGGGCGCCGCGTGGCGCGTGCTGGACGCCCGCCCGGCCCAGCGCTTCCAGGCCGGCCATCTCACCGGCGCCGGCAACCTCTACTGGAAGGAGACCCTGGCGGGCGACGAGCATCCCACCTTCCTGCCCCCGGAAAAGCTGCGGGAGCTCCTCGCCGCCCGCGGCCTGCTCCCGGACCGCAAAGTCGTCACCTACTGCGAAGTGGGCCTCCAGGCCTCCCACAGCTACTTCCTGCTGAAGTACCTCGGCTACGACGCCGCCATGTATGACGGCAGCTACCAGGAGTGGAGCGCGGCGAAGCTGCCGGTGGTGGTGGGGGAGAAGTAGGCGGAGCTGTTTCGCCCGCGGTTTCCTGAGCCCGAAAACACAGGCCGAGGAGGCCCCCAGAAGACGGTTCCTCACCTTGGGACTGCGGTCGGAATTCAGCGGGGCTCAGGCCCGTGGAAAGGTGACAAGGGCGGACCCACCGTCACGGCTGGATCTCGATCGTGATCTCCCCGCTGAAGGGCAGAAGGGTCCGGAGATCCGTGAGCACATACCTGTAGACGGTGGTTCCTGGCTTCAGAGGCTTGAAGGGCCAATCCATGGGGCCAATGTCCCGGGTGTTGTGCAGTTCCAGCATCGAGGCATCACTTCTGTCGCAGGTCGAAGCCCTTTGGATCCGCGCCACCCGGTGGGTCCAGGTGGATCAGCAGCATCTCGCCCACCTTGGCCTGCACCGGGAGGTCGGACGCTCCCGGCCCCACCGCCACGTGTGCCACACGGGACGACCCGGGCCACCTCACGGAGACGCCCTTTGGGACCGGAATCTGACGGGTCATCGCGTCCCGCGGAACAAAGGTCAGGTGCTCATCGATCCACCGCGCGAGGCCGACGATGTCGAAGTCGGATTCGTCTTTGGAGACGTGCACCATCACGTTTTTTCGGATAAACACGACATCACGGACGATCTTGTATCTCCCGATCAACGAGAAATCACCGAGATCCTCGGGACCGAGCTTATAAGGAAGCGTGCTGGATGACGTATTGTGGG
Source organism: Holophagaceae bacterium (assembly GCA_016710635.1). Taxonomy (GTDB): domain Bacteria; phylum Acidobacteriota; class Holophagae; order Holophagales; family Holophagaceae; genus JADJVL01. The sequence goes on from JADJVL010000006.1 coordinate 172,428, forward strand.
CCAATGACATCATCACATTCACAATGTCATCTATATCAGTTTTAAAGACATACTCCACAGAAACGTGTTGACCACCCTTCCGAAAATGTCTTTTCAGAACGCCAGCGCCCAAAGATTCGCCGTCTCCAATCCAATCCTTGAGTGAAGGAAACCCTTCCAGGCCCGGGGCGGTGTCTGAACCATTTCGCCTCCGACTTTGATTTTGGTCAGCCTGGCATCAAGTCCTACTTCTCGGCGGAATGCTTCGAATCGAGGATCCCTGGGGACGGGTGCAAACTGCGCCTGCAACCCTTGCCCGATCAGCATCCCCAACACACAGACCAAGAACCTGAAGTGCTTCACTGGATCAGCTCCTTGCTGGGTTTGGGTTGGATGTTGTCCTATGCCGCCTATCGCGATCCCGGCTGAGGGGTCCGACGAACTCACTGAACCAACGGTCGCGGCGGCGCGCACTTCAGGGGGTCACATCAATCTCAACCTCGCCCTGGTGGAAGAGTGAAGTCTGGCGGTCGCTGAGGGTGTATTTGTAGACGCCTTTTCCTGGTTTCTTCGCGCGCAAAACTTTCATCAAACTTTCAGCCGTCAATCCATCCCTGCCAACTGCGACAAATTGATCCATGAATTTGGCAATATCTTGGCCCAACGCCTCTCTAAAGACGTACCTACCAGGCGTGTTCCTCCCAGCCATCTCTATCCGGATCTCGAACTCCTGGCCCACGCGCGGAAGCTCTGGCTCCACCACAATCCGCTGAGGAACGGGTAGGTACGGCGTAACGTCGGATACCAGCTTCGTGTCCGCGTAGGCCACCAGCCATTCCGCCAACACCTCCGGATCCAAGACCGACTCTTTACTATTGATTCGAAAATAGTAATTGTCCTTCTGAACCCAAACTATAGGCATTTTTTCATGCTTAGCAGAAATGTGGCCAATTTTGCGTCTTGTGGCGCCATATGGAATGGATACATTATGAGAAATGGCATAAACCCAAAAAGCCCTTTCAGCCAATTCCTCGTTGGGATAGTTAAAAATTTCTACTGTTATATCATTTTCAACATTCATCATACGTAACCCCGATTCAATATACTCAGGGTGCCGACCATTGAAAAACGACCTGATTTCCCATCCCTGCGAGAATTGCGGAAGATCTTTGATGCCGGACCATGCACCAACCATTCCTGGTTGCGGTGAATTGACTTCTTTCCTTGGGTCCAGGCCAGCAGCTATATCAGTAGGGACATAGCCGATTCTTCGTTTGAATCGACTCAATGGATCCATGCGGTTTTGGGCATTGGCCATCGAGAACCCAAATACCAGAAGGAAAAACAGTGTTTTTTTCATTGGACACCTGGGATGCCGGCAATCGAAGATCCTGGAGTTGGTGCATTGGTTTGAGCTGACATCTTCCCCAATATTTAAGCAAAAGCAGAAACTTTCTTGGTTGGAATGATCCGTTCCTGTCCCCCTTCCAACCAGGGTCCAGACTTGAGAAGTACGCCAGCATCAGCGATTCCAACTACCATGAGCCCAGCAGGAGCTGCCCCCATGCCCAATTTCGCCACCCAGCTTAAACAAGAGATCGCGCGCCTGGCCCGGAAGGAGCTGCGCAAGGAACTGGAGGGGCTGAAGAAGGCTTCGACCCAGTACCGCTCGGAGATCGCGGCGCTGAAGCGGAGCGTGGCGGCGCTGGAGAAGCAGCTGGCCCGCAGCGGAAGGCAGGCGGCCCGGCAGGCGAAGCCCGAGGCCGATGCGGAAACCGGGGCCGGCCTTCGGTTCAGCGCGAAGGGGCTCGCCAGCCAGCGCAAGCGCCTCGCCCTGTCCGCGGCGGAATTCGGCCGGCTGCTGGGGGTCTCGGCGCAGACCGTCTACAACTGGGAAACCCGCAAGACCCGGCCCCAGGCGTCGCAGTTGCCGGCCATCGCCAGCGTGAAGCGGATGGGGAAGAAGCAGGCCCGGGCCCTGCTGGCGGACCCGGCGGAGTGATCCCGCCCCGGGCCACCGGGTAGAAGCCCCGGCAGGCCCCGTCAGGAATTGTCCACACCCCTGGGCTAGGCTGGTCCTCCATGCTCCGCCTCACCTACTCGAACCGGACCGAGCGGCTCCTCGCGACCCTGGCGGAGGCCCTGCAGGCGGAACGGGAGAAATTCGGACCCTGGGCGCCGATCCACCTCGTCGTCCCCAATCCCAACGTGAAGCGCTACCTCCTGGACGGCCTGAGCCGGTCCCTGGGCATCCTGGCGAACTTCCAGGTGGACTACCTCGACACCCTCTGGCGGCGGGCCCTGGACCCGGTGGAGCCCAAGGTCCGCCTCTGGAACCGCCACGCGATACAGGGCGCCATCCTGTCGGTCCTGGCCGCGCCGGGGGCCCTCGACGCCGCCGACCTCGCCCCGCTGAAGGCCTACCTCCAGGGCGAAGGCGCCGACCTCAAGCGCATCCAGCTTTCCGAAAAGGCCGCCGGGCTGCTGGAGGACTACACCCTTTCCCGCCCGGACTGGGCGGCGGCATGGATGGCGGGGCGCTCCGTCTCCGGCGCGCCTACGGAACTGGAAGCCTGGCAGCGTGGGCTCTGGACCCGCGTCAACCGGGCCGCCGGTCGCGGTCCCGTCCGCTGGACCACCCTGGCCCAGCTGCTCTCGGAGGGCGCCTTCCGCAGCCTGGTCCTGCCCCCACGGATCCATGTCTTCGGCCTGAGCTACGTGGCGGAGGTCTATCACCGGGCCTTCGAGGCCGTGGCCGGCGCCGTGGACGTGCACCTCTACAGCTTCAACCCCTGCCAGGAGTTCTGGGACGACCTGCCCTCCGAAGCGGAAGCGCGACGCCTCGAGGCCCAGCGCAAGACTCCGGAGGAAGAAGACGAGGCTGAGGATCCCTTCGGCCTGCTGGACGCCGCCGACCCCCTGCTGCTGCGCCGCTGGGGCCGGCCCGGCCGGGAGAACGTCCGCCTCCTCAACGAGATCTCCGGGTGCGATTTCCGCAGCGAGTTCCCGGACCCGGAGCGTGGGACCCAGCTGCAGGCCCTGCAAAGCGACCTGCAGCTGCGGAGCGTCTCCAGCCCCCGGCCCGCGGATGGCTCCATCAAGCGCCTGGCCTGCCCCAACGCGGCCCGGGAAGCGGAAGTGGTCGCCACGGAGATCTGGCGGCTCCTGGACGCGGCGCCGGCGGACCGCCCCCTGCGTTTCTCCGACATCGCCGTGGTGGTGCCGCCGGATGAGGCCCTGCGCACCGCCTACCTGGACCACCTGCGCACGGCCTTCGACGCCACGGGACGGATTCCCTTGGTGGAGGTGGACGCGCCTTCCCCCGCCACCGCCCTGCTCCTGGAAGGCGCCGAACTGCTCCTGGACCTGCCCCTGGGCCGCGGGAGCCGCCGGGAGCTGCTGCGGGCCCTCACCCATCCGGCGGTCCTCGCCCGCTTCCCCGACCTGGAACCCCGGGCCTGGCCCGCCTGGACCCAGGCCGCGGGCATCGTCCGGGGCTTCGGCGCGGAGGACCTGGCCGGGGAGACCGCCCTGGAGCCTGGCCTCCTGCACTGGGCCCAAGGATTGGAACGGCTGGCCCTTTCCGCCTTCCTGCCCCCGGACGCCGCGTGGACCGAAGAAACCCCCGGGCAGACCTTCCACCGGCCCTCCCTGGCCGCCGGCGGCGTGGAAGCCCTCGGCCCCTTCCTCCGCCACGCCCAGGCCCTCCTGGACCGCCTCGAGGCCCTGCGGGGCGCCCGGCACACGCCGGCGGTCTGGGGCGCCCGGCTCCAGGAGTACCTGCTGGAACGCCTCGGCGGCGAGGACGCCGTGGAGGGCCGGGCGCGCACCCAGGTCTCCAAGGCCCTGGAGCGCCTCGTGGACCTCGTCCCCGCGGGCCTGGAGGAACCCCTGCTCACCTACCGCCAGGCCCGGGAGCTGGCCGCCCAGGCCCTGGGCGCCGTGCGCGGCGAGGCCGGCGGGCGGCCCCACCAGGGCGTGGTGGCGGGCAGCTACGCCCCCATGCGGGCCCTGCCCTTCCGGGTGGTCTTCCTCATGGGCCTGGGGGAAGGGCTCTTCCCCGCCGTCGAGGAGCGCAACCCCCTGGACCTGCGCGCCCACCGCCGCCGCGCCGGGGATGTGATTCCCGCCGAGCGGGACCGCCACCTGTTCCTGGAGATGGTGCTGGGAGCGCGGGAAGCGCTGATCCTCAGCCACCCGACGGAAGACCCCCTCAGCAAGGAGGCGCGGCTGCCCTCCAGCCTGGTGCTGGACCTGGAGCAGGCCCTGAACCCCGAGCCCGGGCAGCAGCACGCCGCGCTGACCGTGGAGGACCATCCCCGCTACCGCTTCGATCCCCTCTACTTCCCCACCGAAGGCGCACCCGCCCTGCGCTCCCTGGCCCCGGCGGCCTGGGGCGAGGCCCGGGCGCGGCGGGCCGGCGAGGCGCTGTGCGCCGCCCATGTCGACCTCGGACCCGACGGCTGGAAAGGCCTCGCCCTGCCGGAGCCCTGGCCCGGCGCCCTGGACGGCCTCGCGGCCCAGTGCAAGGTGCCCCCGCGGCCGGAGCTGCCAGAGGTCCTCACGATTCGCGTCAACCATCTGCGGGCCTGGCTCGAGTGCCCGGTGCAGGGCACCGCCCGGGTGCGCCTCCGCCTGCGGGACGAGACGGAGGATCCCGCCGGACTCGAGGAGGAGCCCCTGGCCTCCACCGGCCTCGTGCGCGCCCTGGTGCGGCGGACGGCGCTCCTCGAGGCCTCCCGCGCCGGGACGGACACGGGGAAGGATCTCGAGTCCGCCTACCTTCGGGCCCGGGGCGAAGCCGTGCGCCGCGGGGAGGCGCCGCCGGGGATCTTCGGGGCGGCGGAGATGGAGGCGGACCTGGCGCTGCTCGCCCTGCAGCAGCGGGCCCTCGAGGGCGGACGCATCCGCCTCGTCCGCGTCGGCCCTGCCACCGGGATCGGCGAGGACGCCGACGAGGTGCATCCCGCCCTGGACCTGGAGGTGCCCGTCGGAGCGCGGACCATCCGGGTGCGTCTCGTGGGGAGCCTGCAGCCCCAGGTGGACGGGCGCAGCCTCTTCATCGAAAAAAAGTGCGGCGTGAAGGAGAAGGGCACGCTCACCCCGGGCTTCCGCGTGAAGGTGCTCCGGGCCTACCTCGACCAGCATCTGCTGGCGGCCCTGGGCGGCGAGGCTCGGGCCCATGGCGCCCTCTGCATCGCGGGGTCCGATGACGGCGGCCGGAATGCGGGCGCCTTCCGGGGCGAAGTCACCCTCGAGCCACTGACGGCGGCGGCGGCGAAGGAGAGGCTCACGGCCTGGCTCGGCGAACTGCTGGCGACGGATTCCCCGGCCCTGCTGCCCATCGAAGAGGTCCTGAAGGGCACCGCCGACGACGGGCCGGAGGCCCTGCGGGAGGCGATCCTCGAGCGCGCGGAAGACCCCAGGGACTTCTCCGCCTTCAGGACCGGCCCGCTGCCCCACGCGGAGCGCTACCCCGTGGACCCGGACCCGGCGGAGACCGCGCAGCGCCGCCTCGGGGACTTCGTGGCCCAAACGGAAGCCGGCATTCGCAGGGAGGTCCCGTGACGACCTTCCGCGTTTCGAAGCCCGCGCCTTTCCCCAGCCTCGACGTGGAGCACTGGGTCCTGGAGGCCAGCGCAGGCACGGGCAAGACCTTCACCCTGGAGCACCTCGTGGTGGACCTGGTGCTGGAGGCCGGCCTGCCCCTGGAAAAGATCCTCGTGGTCACCTTCACCGAGGCCGCCGCCCTCGAACTCCGCCGGCGCATCCGGGACAAGCTCCAGGAGCTGCGGGACCTGCGGCGGGACCAGGACTCCGGCGGTCCCGCCTGGGTGCTGGACGAGGCCGCCCGGGCCAGGCTGGACGGGGCCCTGCTGGGCTTCGACCGGGCCGTGATCTCCACCATCCACGCCTTCTGCCAGAAGGTGCTGCAGGATTCCGCCTTCGACGCCGGCCGCCTCTTCCGCCAGACGCGGGTGAACGAGGACGAGCTCTTCTCCGCGGTCTTCCGCGAGCAACTGCGGACGGACCTTTCCGCCACGGCGGCGGACCGGGCCTTTCTCGAGGAGGCCCTGGCCTTCGCGGGGTCGGCGGAAGCGCTTGAAACGCTCCTGAGGGAGGCCTGGAAGGCCCGGGCGGTGCTGGTGCCGGGCGCCGATGCCCTGGTCCAGGCCCGTGCGGCCGTGGACGCCTTTCCGAGCGAGGCCCTGCTGGAGGAAGGCGCCCTCTGAGGGGCCGCCTTCGGAAGCAGTCAGGCCAAGGTCCTCGAGCGGCTGGGCGATCTGCACGGTGCCCTCGCCGCCCTCGACGAACGCCCTAGCCTGGCGGCCTGGGAGGGGCTGGGACGCCCGACCTGCTGGCCGGTGAACGGGAAGGGCGTGGTCGCCAGGTTGTCTGGGACTGGCCCGTCGAGGGCGGGCCCGTGCAGCGGATCCGTGACGCGCTCTCGGCGCTCATCCGGGCCCGGCCAACCCCTGAAGCCATCGTGGTCCACCGCCTTCTCCCAGCCCTCCAGGCCGCCATCCAGGCCCGCAAGGACGGGGAAGGCCTCTTCGACTTCAACGACATGATCGACCAGGTCCACGCCGGCCTGGCCCGGCCCGGCCTGGTGGAGCGGCTGCGGGAGCGCTACGCCGCCGCCCTCATCGACGAGTTCCAGGACACGGACGCGCGGCAGTGGGAGATCTTCCGGCGGGTCTTCCACGCACCGGGCCATCGCCTCACCCTCGTGGGCGACCCGAAGCAGGCCATCTACGACTTCCGCGGGGGCGATCTGCCCACCTACCTCCAGGCCCGCGCGGCCCTCGAGGAGGGCGGCGGCGGGCGCCTGGACCTGACCCGAAACTTCCGGTCCTCGCGAGACCTGATCACCGCCGTCAACGCCGTGCTGGCCCCCGACGAAGCGCCCTTCTTCACCGGCGCGAACGCCTACCCCGCCCCCGTCACCCCGGGACGCCCCGCCATCCGGCTCCATCAGGACGGCGCGGAGCTGCCGCCCCTGCGCCTGCTGCGGGTGCCCATCAACGCGAAGGTCGGCAAGCTCCGGGCGCGGATCGCCGCCGGCATCGCCGCGGAGTTCCGTTCCCTGGTGGACGCGGCGCCCACCTTCGAGCCCGACACCGGCCGTCGCGAGGATGCGCGGCCCCTCCACGCCGGCGACCTCATGGTGCTGACCCATTCCCGCGCCGAGGGCCTGGTCATGGCGGCGGCCCTACGGGACGCGGGGCTGCCTGTCGCGTTCTTCAAGGCCGACGGGCTCTTCCAGACCCTGGAGGCCCTGGAGCTCCGGGACCTCCTGCGGGGCATCCTCGACCCGGACGATCCGGACGCCCGGGGCCGGGCCCTGCTCACGCGCTTCTTCGGCCTGGACCTGGCCCAGGCGGAGGCCTGCCTGGAGCTCCCGGCGGACCATCCCGTGCTCGCGCGCCTGGAGCGCTGGCAGGAGCTGCTGCGCCAGCGGCGCTACCCGCGGCTCTTCAACGCCATCCTCGAGGAGAGCGGCATCGTGGCGCGCCTCCTCATCACCGAGGCCGGCGACCGCGCCCTCACCAACCTCCACCACCTCCTGGAGCACCTGCGCGCCGAAGCCCTGGCGGCCCACCTGGGCGGCGAGGACCTGCTGGCGCGGCTCGAAGCCTGGATCCGCCACGACGACTTTCCCGCCGCCGACGAGGCGGACACCCAGCGGGCCGAAGGCGAGGCGCGGGCGGTGCGGATCCTCACCATCCACAAGGCCAAGGGCCTGGAAGCCCCGGTGGTGGCGGTGTTCGGCGGCTACTCGAAGGGCCCGGAACGGAACCAGGTCCATCGCTTCCACGACGGGGCGGGGGTCCGCTCGGCCTACCTGGGGGCGGTTCCCGCCCACGGGAAACAGGCCCTCGAGGCGGAGGCCGCCGAGGAGGACCAGCGTCTGCTCTACGTCGCCCTCACCCGACCCAAGGTGCAGCTGGTGCTCCCGGTCTTCGAGGTGGACGATCCTGCCAAGGTCGGCGGCCAATCGTCCTTCGATGCCGAAGGCCACCCGAAGGGCCGCCACGGCCTCCTCAACCGGCGTCTCCGCGCCCTCCAGGCCGGCGAGCCCTGGCAGGGCTGGACCGTGCCCCTTCTCGAGCCGGTGACTGCCGCCGCCGCGACCGCCGCAGCCGCGCCCCTGGGCCTTCCGCCGGTGTTGCCGAAGCCGCAGGAACCGGAGTTCCGCGCCCTGGCGAAGGCCGGGCGGCCCCTGCAGCTGCTCTCCTTCACCGCCCTGCACCGGGCCTTCGGCGAGGTGGTCCGGGGCGCCAGCCGCGACGAGGAGGGCCGGGCGGACGAGGTGGAGGCCCCGCGGCCCCTGCGCGCCGTCGGCGGTCTGCCGGGGGGCACCGCCACGGGCTCCGCCCTGCATGAGCTGCTGGAGCTGGTGCCGGCGGGCAGCACCATCGGGTCCGACCTCACGGCCTGGTCCGGTCGCCACCAACCTCTGGCACAGGCCCGCCTGCGGTGGAACGGCCTCGACGAATCTCTCGCGCCGGAGGCCCTGCGCCTCGCCTGGCTGGCCCTCACCACGCCGGTCCCGCTGCCGGGCGGGCCATGCGTCGCCCTCGATACGGTGTCCCGCCGCCTGCCGGAGCTGGCCTTCCAGATGCCCTTCCCGGGCCATCCCGATGGCCTGGAAGGCTCCCTGGACCTGGTCTTCGAGGCGGCGGGCCGCCTCTTCGTCCTCGACTGGAAATCCAACACCCTGGCGGACGGGGACTACGGCGCCGCCGCCGTCGCCGCCGCCGTGGAGGAGCACTACGCCCTGCAGGTGCGCATCTACACCCTCGCCGCCCTGGCCTTCGCCGGCATCCACGACGAAGCCGCCTTCGAAGCCCGCTTCGGCGGCGTGGTGTACCTGTTCCTCCGGGGCCTGCCCGCCGGCGGCGTGTGGACCCACCGGCCCACCTGGACCGAAGTCCAGGGCTGGCGCGAAGCCCTGGCGGAAACCCCGCTGGAGGACCTCGCCCTCGCGAGGATGGAACGGGGGATGCATGGCTGAGTGGCTCCCCGACGCCTGGCCCGGCATCCTCGATCGCCTGGGCTGCGACCCTGCTGTGCTGCCGGTGGCGGAGCGCTTCGCGTGCATCCCGCCGGGCCTGGGGGACGAGGACCGGCGCACCCTCGCCCTGCTGGCCCTGCTGGTGCTGCTGGCCGCCCAGGAAGGTCACACGCGCCTCGCCCTGGAGGGCCCCGGCGCCGAAGGGACGGCGGCCTGGACCGCGGAGCTGCTGGGCCGGGGCGCCAGTCTTTCTGAACTGCTCGCCCGTCCGGCCCTGGCCAAGGCCTGGGGCCCGGCGGAGGCCCGGAAGCCGCTCGTTTTTGGTTCTTCGAACGATGGCCGGGCCTGGCTGACGACCCTGCGGCTGGAGGAGGCGGAAGCGCGGGTGGCGGCGGTGGTCCGCGGGCGCCTCGCCCAGGCGTCACAGGCACCGCAGCTGGCGGAGGCCCTCTTCACCCACCCCGTGACCCTCTCACAGGAGCAGCGCGCCGCCGTGGGCCAGGCGGTGGCGGCGCCCCTGACCCTCGTCACCGGCGGGCCCGGCACCGGCAAGACCTCCATCGTGGTGGCGATCCTCCGGGCCGCGGTGCACGGGGGCCTGGCGCCCGGGGACATCGCCCTCGCGGCGCCCACGGGCAAGGCCGCCCAGCGCCTGGGGGAAAGCCTGCGGGGGACCCTGGCCCGCATCACGGCGCCGGACGCGGCGGACCAGGCCTTGCTGGCGGAGCTGCCGGAGCCCCAGACCCTGCACCGCCTGCTGGCCTACCTGCCGGCGCGGAGCGCCTTCCGGCACCACCGCCACAACCCCCTGCCCCAGCGCCTCGTGGTGGTGGATGAAAGCTCCATGGTGGGCCTCGAGCTCATGGATGGCCTGCTGCAGGCCCTCGCTCCCGAAGGCCGCCTCGTGCTCCTGGGGGACGCGGGCCAGCTGCCTTCGGTGGAGGCCGGCGCCGTATTTCGCGATCTCGTCGGCGCGCTCCCTGGCGCCGCCGTCCGTCTCACCCACAGCTATCGGATGGATCCTAGCGATCCCGACGGCCGCTCGGTGCTCGGCACCGCCCACGCGTTGCGGGAAGGCCGCGCCGGGGAGCTGGAAGCACCGGGGCTGCTGGCCTGGCGCGACGGCCTCGCGGACCTGACGGGCCACGGAGCCGAAGGGCTGGAGGCGAACACGCCCGTCCTGAAGGCCTTCCTCGCGGACTGGATGAATCACGAGATCCTCGCCCAGCCCGGCTTCGCGGCGGCGGCGGAACGGATCTACCATCCGGGCCCGGAGGGCTGGGGCCCCGGCGAGGCCGAAGCCCTCGAGGCGCTCTTCCGCACCCACGAGCGGGCGCGGCTGCTCTGCCCCCTGCGCGGCGGCGCCGGCCTGCAGGGGGTCGAAGGGCTGAACCTGCACCTCCACGCCCGGCTCCAGGCCGCCACCGACCTGCCCCTAGAGCGCGACCTCGGCTTCTACGCCGGGGAGCCCGTCATGATCCGCGCCAACGACTACCGCCACGGCCTCTTCAACGGCGACCAGGGCGTCGTCGTGAAGGCCCAGCAGGCGGACGGCGTCCACCAGCTCGTGGTCTTCCGCGCCCGGGACGGCTTCCGCGGCCTGCCCCTGCGCCCCCTGCGCGCCCAGCTCGAATGGGCCTACGCCCTCACCGTCCACAAGGCCCAGGGCTCCGAGTTCGACCGCATCGCCCTCGTCCTCCCCGACCACGCCGGCCCCCTGCTCACCCGCGAAGTCGTCTACACCGCCCTCACCCGCGCCCGCCGCGCCGCCACCATCCTGGGCTCCCGGGCCGCGCTGGCGGCGGCCTGCGGCGCGACGGGTTTCAGGAACACGGGGTTGGGGGATCTGCTGGGGTGAGGGGCCCGCACCAACCCAGGAACGCGAGCCCCGTCCGCCACCGTGAGGCCGCCCGCGTGAACCTCGAGGACCCCTGGCAGCGCATCCGCGCCCGGGCCGGCCTGCAGGACGTCCACATCCACGACCTCCGCCACAGCTTCGCCGGCATGCTCGCCTCCAACGGCGTGAGTCTCCCCATGATCGGCGCCCTCCTCGGCCACACCCAGGCCAGCACCACCCAGCGCTACGCGCACCTCGCCCCGACGCCACTGAAGGATGCGAACGAAGCGGCGGGGGCGAAGATTTGGGCGGCGATGGGGGGGTGAGGGGGGCCTGCACCGAAGCGGGCAGTCTCACCCAGGGACTAGACTTTTCCTGGCTTTGAGTTAGGAGAACAGCACGATGGCAAGTACGTCTTTCACCCCGAGTATGAATATTCAAGTGCTAAAAGTAAGGACCGAATAGACGACCCTGTCAATTCAGTGCGAAACCTTTAAATTTCAAGGGTGGACATCGAGGATTATCTCCCCGGGATACGAAAGAAGCGTTTGACGGTCGATGAGGGTGTATTTATAGATCGCAACCCCGACCTTTATGGGTTTGATCGCCCTATCGAATAAGCCTAGGCCTTCCATGCCCACTGGGTCGAAATTCTCACCCATATTTTGTTCTAGATCGTAGCGATTTACATCGGTATTGACGGGGGGGGCAATTCGTATCACTAGTGGCTCGCCCAGCCGGACCATGACGGTGCCATTTTTTGGGGGCGATATTGATGTTTTTCTCACCTCCAGGTGAGTCACCTGAGCAAGATTCTCAATGTTTGCGCCATTTCTGATAGTTACTCCGCTCGGTACCGGAAACCAATTAGTAATGTCTGCCGCAGGCTGGGTCGTCATTTGGGATTGGATCCATCGGGCGAGAGGGAAAATGTCAAAGGTAGAGTGTGCAGTTCGAATGATTACAAAGACGTTTTGTTTAACGAATAGTAATTCTTTAAAGGTTGATCCTATAGCTACCAATGAAATATCTCCGATATCTATTGGGCCTGTTACATGCAAGGAATCAAAAAGTGAATTATTGCAAGCTTCCTTAATCATGGCGTTCTGGGCTGCCTGGTAGTCCGTCATAAAGTTCGAGTAGGAAATGGAGAGACGCTCAGCACCCTTTTCGTATCGTATTGTTTTAATAACATTAGTTTTATTCGTTGAAGCTGTAACTCGAGCGATAGAAGGACATGACCAGCCAGTATCAGATTGGAGGAATTGCTTAACGTCAGGGAAATTAGTTACAATAGAGAGATTCTTTGGCGAATGGATAGTAACGGTGTTTATTCGTTGGTCAAACCCAATCTTTTTCTTTAGGCGTAATTCTTTGGAGTCATCGGCCGATGCCATAATGCCACTCATAAGAATTAATATGAAGGAAGCGTGGAATTTATTCATTGTGGGTCTACGCCTATAATGCCTCGGTTGGTCCATCCAATGTCGCCCAAAGTTCCAGCTCTGACTGGACCCTTCGGTTTTCCATACAACTCCGGTCGTGCATCGATTGCCTTTGTCACATATTGTGGTGGCGTTTCGGTTCCTAGATGAGGTTCAACACATGCATCAAATATAAATCCATCAAATCCTATGAAAACATGATTCCCGAAATCTGTTCGGCCAGGATCATTCCAATCGATATCCTGAGGTATTGCAGGTCTAGAATTTCCAGGGAAAGCAGTAAAATATGGATTATTACATGGACCAAGCCGCTGTGGATATCGCCCCTGCGATGTCCAGCCAAAGACCGGGCGCGGTGGGGAGGTGCCAGGCTCTCCACCTCGACCGCAGCGGCGGCAAACCCACGGGCCCTCCCCGAGGGGGGCCTCCGCCCCCCGGGTGACCCCAAGGGGGTTCCCGACCCCGGGGAACCCCCGCAGAGACCCGCTTGGTTACCCGCCGGTGACCCGACACAGTTAGGGCCGCATCGCTGCGGCCCTAAGTGCTTGATGCTCTGGTGGTCTCTCAGGGACTCGAACCCTGGACCCAACCTCTCGAGCGGGTCGCGGAGCACGCGCCAGCGCGGCGGAGCGGGCCCCCGCCGGGAGGTTGCATCCACGCGGTGTTCCTCTCCCGAACTCGCTTCGCGGGTCCAGGTCCGGCCCCAACAAAAAATCGGAGGATCCGGGGATCCTCCGATGCGTCTGGTGGTCTCTCAGGGACTCGAACCCTGGACCCGCTGATTAAGAGTCAGCTGCTCTAACCAACTGAGCTAAGAGACCGACAATCCAGGGTAGCGGATCTCCCGGGATTGGCAAACCAAAAATCCCGGCCGAGGGCCCTTCAGTAGCTCGGCATCTGCATGGCTTCGCGGACTTCCACCATGGTCTGGCCGGCCACGGCGCGGGCCCGGGCGCTGCCGTCGTGGAGGACCTCCCGCAGCTGGGCGGGGTGGGCGAGGCGCTCCTCGATCTGCTGGCGGATGGGCTCGGTGCGGGCGGTCACGGCTTCGGCCACCTTCTTCTTGCAGTCGAAGCAGCCGATGCCGGCGCGGCGGCATTCGGTGTTCACCATCTCGACGGTCTCCGGACTGCTGAAGAGCTTGTGGAACTCGAAGACTGGGCAGATGTCCGGGTTGCCGGGGTCGGTGCGCTTCACCCTGGCGGGATCGCTGGCCATCTCGCGGGTGCACTTGTGGAGAATCTGCTCCGGGGTGTCCCGCAGGTAGATGCAGTTCCCGTAGCTCTTGGACATCTTGCGGCCGTCCAGGCCCGGCACCTTCGGCGTGGGCGTCAGCACCGCCTGGGGTTCGGGGAAGACCTCCCGGCCGAAGAGGAAGTGGAAACGCCGGGCGACCTCCCGGGTGAGTTCCAGGTGGAAGAGCTGGTCCTCGCCCACGGGCACCTTGTGGGCCTTGTAGATGAGGATGTCCGCGGCCTGCAGGAGGGGATAGCCGAGGAAGCCGTAGGAGCCCAGATCGGCGGTGGCGTTCTGCAGCTTCTCCTTGTAGGTGGGCACCCGCTCCAGCCAGGAGAGCGGCGTGATCATGCTGAAGAGCAGGTGCAGCTCCGCGTGCTCCTTCACCAGGCTCTGCACGAAGATCGTGGCGTTGGACGGATCCAGCCCCGCCGCCAGGTAGGTGGCCGTCAGCTCCTCCGTGGCGGGTCCGATCTCGCCCACGGACTCGTACTTCGAGGTCAGCGCGTGCCAGTCCGCGATCATGTAGAACGCGTCGCCCTGCCCCTGCAGCCGCGTGAAGTTGTCCAGGGCCCCGATGAGGTGGCCGATGTGCTGGGAGCCGGAAGGCTGGATGCCGGAGAGGACGCGCTGCATGGTTGGTCCGTGAGTATCAATCAGTGGGGAATGGGATGATCCGCTGGTTCACAGTCCCAGAAGCGGTTTGGCGGTGATGGTGATGAGCCCGTAGATCAACTGGACCACCGGATCCATGATCTTGCCGAAAAGTCCTGAGACCACCAGGACGATCAGGATGATGAACATGGTCGGCTTCACCTTCTCGAAGTGCTGGGCGGCCTTGTAGGGAAGGATTCCCTGAAGGACGCCCGCTCCGTCGAGGGGGCCGAATGGGATCATGTTGAAGATCGCCAGGAAGATGTTGATGATGATGAGCCGGGCGCCGAAGGCCAGCAGTATCATCGGCGGTCCTTCCAGCCCCAGCCGTATGAGCCGCTCTGGCCCGCTGAAAGCGGTCACGAACAAGGTCCACCGATCCACCGGCAGCTCCACGAAGAGCCTGAGACATAGCATCGTGGCCAGGAAGAACAGGACGCTCAGGACCACGTTCGAAGCCGGGCCGGCGACACTGACGATCGCCCCGCCGGTGCGGATCGTCCATTTGCGATCGAAGTTCAGCGGGTTGTACGGCACGGGCTTCGCCCAGCCGATCAGCGGGATCCCGGTGCTCATGCCGATGAGAGGAAAGAGGAAGGTGCCGATGGGATCCATGTGGACCAGCGGATTCAAACTCATCCGGCCCAGGCGCCGGGCCGTGTCGTCCCCGAGCAGGTAGGCGGACGTGGCGTGGCTGGCCTCGTGGACGCAGAGGCTGAAGAGCAGGGCCAGATAGCCGACGATCAGGCCGAGGAGCGAGAAGTTTTCGAACATCAGATCACGATCTTCTCATGCACCAGCGCGCCCTCTTGGAACCGCGTCCAGCGCAGGGGCGTGCAGTCCACGGTCTGGTACTTGCCCGTGATGATCAGCTCGGCGAGGGCGATGCCCACCGCCGGGCTTTCCATGGCGCCGTGGCCGCTGTAGCCCACCTGGAGCAGCAGCCCGGGATGATTGCCATGCCAGCCGACGATGGCGTTGTGGTCGGCGCTGTTGGTGTCGTAGAGGCTGCCCCAGCCGGACTTCAGCTTGCACACGGCGGTGCTGGGGATGCGCTCCTGCATGGGCAGGTTCACCTCGTCCCGGTAGTAGTCCGGCTCGAAGGTCGTGTCGAAGCTGTCGGGGGCGTCCTTCCGGGCCTTGCCGATCATCAGGTTGCCGGCCTCGTGCTTGAAGTAGATGCCCTGGTCGATGATGGTGAGCGGGATCTGGTGCCAGCGCTCGTCCTCGTGGGGGTGGCCCGGGAAGTCGGTGATGAACATCATCCGCTTCTGGCTGATGACCGGGCAGAGGTCCGCATCCGGCAGGCCGCTGCGCTTCAGCAGCTCGTTGATCCAGGGGCCTGTGCAGCAGGCGACCATGCCGGCTTCAACCCGTTCCTCGCTCCCGTCGGCGCCCTTCAGGACGACGCCGCTCGCCTTCGCGCCGTCGAAGGTGACTTGCAGGACCTCCGTATTGAGCTGCAGCACCGGCTTCGCCGCGTAGTCCGTCATGGCCCGCTCGAAGTAGCCCACCGCCGCCTGGCTGGGATCGAAGCTGCCGCAGTCCCGGCCGAAGACGCCGCCCACGATGGGCTCGAAGCCGAGGAACTCCCGGACCTCCTCATCCATGTGGTCCACGGCGCACTTCAGGCCCGGAATCTTCGCCTCGATCTGCTCGGGGCTGAGCAGGTCGAAATTCACGCCGTTCTTCGACCAGATGTCCGCGGCCATGGGGACCTTTGCCCAGCCCTTGGCGTAGTAGGTGAAGAGGTAGCCGCAGGGATCGTAGCCACAGCTCACGCCCATGTCGTCCTGGAAGGACTTCAGCAGGCCAATGGCCTTGGTGCAGAGCTGCTGGTTGATCTCCGTGGTCCACAGGTTGCGGAAGCCGCCGGCGCTGAAGGCCGTGGGGCCATAGGCGATCTTGTCGCCCCGCTCGACCACCAGGATCGAGCCGGTGAAACCCTGCTTGAGCAGGTTGAACACCAGGGAGCCCGCCGAGATGCCGGCGCCCACCACCACCAGATCGAACTTCCGCACGAGCCCTCCGCGGCGCCAAACACCCAGCTTACCCGTGGCGCGGGGATGCCGCCAGGACGCGGAAACAGCGGGTCCGGAGCCCCGTCCTCAGCGCGTGAGCACAGGCAGGTAGCCGATCCAGGGGCCCGTCTCAACGGCGTAGCGCTTGGCCATCACCCGCGCCGCCTGGGCAAGGTGACCCAGGTCATGGACCACCCAGGTGGCCAGCAGCTGCTCCAGGGTCACGGTCCCCAGCCCCGGGTGCAGGCCCCGCTTCGCCAAGTCCTCCGGGGAAAGGCTGAAGTCGGCGAGGGCCTGGAGATTGGCGGTGCGCAGGGCCTCGAACTCGTCCAGGAGCGCCGCCATGGGCCAGGTCCGGGCCTCCGCCAGGAAGCCGTGGCGGTCGAAGGGTTCGAAGGACCGTCCCTCGCCGTGGGCCAGGATGAGGCGGGTCCGGGGCAGCCAGTCCGTGCGTTCCCCGTGGATGAGATGGGCCAGCACATCCCGGGCGGAAAAGGACTCCGGCCCCTCGTCGGCGAGGAGCCAGACCTCGGGGAGGCCCGTGAACCAGGCCTTGAGGGTGGGCGGCGTCCGTTCCAGCAGGGCCATGGCTTCCTTCAGTTCCAGGGACATGCCCCACCTCCCGCTCTCCAGGCTCGGCGGAAGCCCGGTCCCGTCCAGATCTTCCCTTGGCCCTTGACGCTTCGGCAAGGCGTCCGCAGCCCCGTCAGGCCGCGAGGATGCCCGCCGTCAACGGCGCCAGCCGGGCCAGGGCTTCGGCGATGTCGGCCTCGGCCAGATCCCGGTGGGTGATGAAGCGCAGGCTCGCCCCCACCGGCAGCACCCGCACGCCGGCCGCCTCCATGAGGGCGATGGCCTTCGCGGTGTCCGGCACGGGCACGAGGAGGATGTTGGTCTCCGGCTCGGGCAGCGCGAAGCCAAGCTGCCGCAGCCCCGCCGCCAGGGCCTTCGCCTTTCCATGGTCCTCCGCGAGGCGCGGCAGGTAGTCCAGGGCCACGAGGCCCGCGGCCCCCATGACGCCGCCCTGGCGCACGCCGCCGCCCAGCATCTTGCGGACGCGCCGACCTTCTTCCACGAGGGCCTTCGAACCCGCCAGCAGGGAACCCATGGGTGCGCCGAGGCCCTTGCTGAGGCAGACGCTCACCGTGTCCGCGCCCGCCGCGAGCTCATGCAGGGCGCAGCCCTGGGCCGCGGCGGCGTGCCACAGCCGCGCGCCATCCAGATGCACGGCCAGGCCCTTCTCCTTCGCGGCGGCAACGAGGGCACGGTGCTCGGCGAGGGGAATGACCGCGCCGCCGGCGAAATTATGGGTGTTCTCCAGGCAGAGCAGCCGCGTACGCAGGACGTAGTAGGGCCCGGCGCTCCCTGCGGCCTTGCGCACTTGTTCCGCGGTGGGCCGGCCCGGGCCGCCTTCCCAGGGCAGCGCCTCCGGCATGCCGCCGGCGAGCCACGCCGCCGTGCCCAGTTCGGAACCGAGCACGTGGGCCTGGGCCGGCGCCAGAAAGCGGTCGCCGCGCTGCAGGTGCAGCATCATGGCGATGCCGTTGGCCATGCAGCCCGTGGGCGTCCACAGGGCGGCCTCGAGGCCCAGCAGCTCTGCGACCCGCGCCTCCAGGCGCAGCAGGGTAGGATCGCCTTCCAGGACGTCGTCGCCCACCTCCGCCGC
Source organism: Holophagaceae bacterium (assembly GCA_016710635.1). GTDB lineage: Bacteria > Acidobacteriota > Holophagae > Holophagales > Holophagaceae > JADJVL01. Next base: position 190,285 of record JADJVL010000006.1, read on the forward strand.
GGCCATGGCGGCGCGCATCTCCGGGGAGGGCTTCGTGACGGTGTCGGAACGGAAGTCGAGGGGACGCATGGAAGCAGGATTCCATAAACGCGAAACCTTCCACCCCTGTATGTCAGAATTCAACGAATTCCTTCGTAGGAGCCTCCATGACCCCGCCGCGCCTCGCCCTGCTCGCTTCCGCCGGCCTTGCCGTGCTCCTGCCCCAGGCCCCCGCTCCCGACCCTATGGACGAGGGCCGTGCCCTCACGGCGAGCTTCCTCAAGGGCGAAGACCTTCCCGCCATCCACAAGCGGCTGTCCGCGCCCTTGAAGGCGCGGATCAAGGACTTCGAAGGCTTCCAGGCCTTCCAGCGGAGCGTGGCCCAGGGCCTGGGGGACGCGCCCGAACTGATCCGGGAGGACCTGGACACCTCCGGCCCCGCCCGGATCTACCGGCGGGTGGTGAAGGGCAGCATCCCGGTGCCCATGGAAATCCTTTGGGGCATCGAGGCGGACGGCACCATCAGCACCTTCGCCGTGCGGCCCCAGCAGAAGAAGGCGGAGGCCGCGCCCTCCCGCTTCCTCGACTACGCGACCAAGACCGCCTTCCGCCTGCCCTTCGAAGGGGAGTGGACCGTCTTCTGGGGCGGTCGGACCCTTGAGCAGAACTACCATGCCGCCAACGCCAGCCAGCGCTTCGCCATGGACCTGCTGGTGTTCAAGGATGGGAAGAGCCACGCTGGGGACGGCAAGCGGCCCGAGGACTACTACGCCTGGGGGCGGAAGATCCTCGCCCCCGCGGCCGGCAAGGTCGTCGCGGCGGTGGACGGCAATGATGACGCCGCGCCCGGCGTGCTGATGCAGCCCGGCGCCGGCAACCCGGCGGGCAACCACGTGGTCCTCGACCATGGGAACGGGGAGTTCAGCCTCCTGGCCCACCTCCAGAAAGGCAGCCTGAAGGTGAAGGCCGGGGACACGGTGAAGGCGGGCCAGCCCCTGGGCCTCTGTGGCAACAGCGGCAACACTTCCGAGCCCCACTTGCACATCCACCTGCAGACCGGGCCGGCGTTTCCCGGGGCCACCGAAGGCCTGCCCATGCCCTTCACGGACTTCCTCGCCGACGGCAAGCCCGTGGCGAAGGGCGAGCTGGTGAAGGGCATGGCGGTACGGCCGAAGTGAGCATGTAACCTGGAGGATTCCGGAGTTCCTCCATGCAGCTGTGGCACGCGATCCTGCTGGGCCTGATCCAGGGCCTGACCGAATTCCTGCCGGTCTCCTCCACCGCCCACCTGACCCTGGCGGAGCACCTCCTCATCGGCCGCGGCATGCCCCTGGCCTTCGACGTGCTGCTCCACGTGGGCACGCTGCTGGCCCTGGTCGTGTACTTCCGCGCCGAGCTGGGCCGCGTAGTGAAAGGCATGCTGGGGAAGGACGAGGAAGGCCGCCGCCTGGCGATCTGGCTCTTCCTGGCGATGATTCCCACGGGCATCCTCGGCCTCCTCACCCGGACCGTGAAGGAGGCCGCGAAGGACCATCTCTGGGTCTACGGCCTCGGCCTGCTCCTCACCGCCTGGCTGCTGTTCACCGCCAATGAGCGCTCCAAGGAGAAGCCCGGCAAGGAGCTGGAGGCGATGACCGCCCGGGACGCCCTGGCGGTGGGCGCCATCCAGGGCCTTGGCGGCGGCTTCGGGCTCTCCCGCAGCGGCAGCACCATCGCCGTGGGCGTGTTCCGGGGGCTGAAGCTCCCGGCCTCGGCCCGCTTCAGCTTCCTCCTCGGCATCCCCACCATCGCCGCGGCGGCGGTTCTCGAATTGAAGGGGCTGGTCAAGCCCCTGCTCACCGGCCAGCCCCTGCCGCCGGAACTGGCTTTTCCCGGCGGGAGCGTGAGTCCCGCCCTCGCCTGCCTCGTGGGCGTCCTGGTCAGCGCCGCCTCCGGCTACCTCGCCATCGGCCTCCTGGACCGTTTCACCAAGGAGCCCAAGCTCAACGGCTTCGCCTTCTACTGCCTCTGCATGGGCGCCATGCTGCTGATCCTCGGCACCGTGGGCGTCGAGGGGTTCCGGTATGTCCATGGCATGCCCGCGACCCGCTAGGCCCGGCTTCGCCGACCACCCCCAGATCGGACAGGACCTGTCCTCCCGCTCCTCGCTTCGCTCGATCGCGGAGGGGGCCCCGTTGTCCATGGCATGCCCGCGACCCGCTAGGCCCCGCTGAACCTGCCCCGCGTTCCGTTCACCGGTGGCCGGTGGCGTTCCACCGAAGGCTTGCGGGCCGCGCCTGCGGCCTTCCTAGACTGGTGCCTTCCCTACGCGAGGCACCCATGATCCGTCTGGTCGATGTGCACAAATCCTTCACCGTGAAGGACCGGAAGACCCGGAAGCCCAAGCGCATCGATGCGGTGCAGGGCATCTCCTTCGAGGTGAAGGCCGGCGAGATCTATGGCCTGCTGGGGCCAAACGGCGCGGGGAAGAGCACGACCCTGCGGATGATCGCCTCCCTCATGGCGCCGGATTCAGGGACCCTGGAAGTCTGTGGCGTGGACGCGATCCGGGAGCCCGACCGCTCCAGGGCCGCGGTGGCCTACCTGGCCACGGACATGAACGTGTACGAGCGCTTCACGCCGCGGGAGCTGCTGCGCATGTTCGGAGAGTTCCAGGGCGTGGAGGCCACCGTCGCCGAGCGCCGCGGGATGCACCTGCTTGAAAAGCTCCACCTCACCGAATTCGCCGACGTGAAGATGGACGGCTTCTCCAGCGGCCAGAAGCAGAAGGTCGGCATCGCCCGCGCCCTTCTTCACGACCCCAAGGTCGTCGTTTTCGACGAGCCCACCACGGGCCTCGACGTACTCACCGCCAAGACCGTGCTGGACCTGCTGCGGGTCATGAAGTCCGAAGGCCGCGCCGTGGTGGTCAGCACCCACGTGATGCCCATGGTCGAGCAGATCTGCGACCGGGTCGGCATCATCTACGACGGCAAGCTCCACGGCGACGCCCCGCCCCGGGAACTGCTGAAGTCCCGCAACGCCCTGACCCTGGACGAGGTCTTCTTCCAACTCGCCGCCGAAAGCGAAGCGGCCGCCCTGGGAAAGGGAGCCTGAGATGAACGGCGCCTGGCTCATCTTCAAGAAGGAAATGATCGAGTTCTTCAAGGACCGGAAGACCGTCTTCTTCGCCTTCGTGATGCCCCTGATTCTCTTTCCCGTGCTCTTCACCATGATCGGCAAGCTCGGCCGCCGGGACGCGGACCAGCGCCGGGGCCAGCCCAGCAAGGTGATCCTGCTGGATCCGGGCAATGTCCTGCGGAGTTCCCTGGAAGGCCAGCCCACCAAATTCAAGCTCGTGCCCAAGCCCGAGGGTGACTTCCTCCGGGCCGTCACCGAGGAGAAGGCGGACCTGGAAGTCCAGGTGGACCCCAAGGCCGCCGAAGCCAGCGCCCGCATGGAGACCTTCGTGGTCAAGGCCACCTATGACGAAAGCACCAGCGCGTCCAGGCTCGCCCGGAAGCGGCTCGAGGAGGTCCTCAAGACCTTCGATGAAACCCAGGTGAACGCCCGGCTGGTGTCCATCCAGGCGCCGGGCATGCTGGCGAAACCCACGAAGCTGGACGCGGTGAACGCCTCGGACACGGGCCGGGAGATCAGCAAGATGCTGGGCTCCTTCCTCCCGTACATGCTTCTCATCATCATGTACGCCGGCGCCATGCAGCACGGGGCCTACCTGAGCGCCGGGGAACGGGAGCGCGGCACGCTCCTGAGCCTCCTCGCCACCCGGATGCCCCGCGCCCAGATCATCCTGGGCAAGCAGTTGGCCCTCTTCGCGCTGTGCCTGATCAACGTGGTCGTGAGCCTGTCGGCCATGGCCTTCGGCATGGGTCGCCTGGTCGCCGAGATCCAGCCCGCGGAGGCCGCCGCCCAGTCCTCCGCGGCCATGGGCAACCTGTCGGCCATCGCGAGCCCGACCACGCTCCTGCTCTGCTTCCTGCTCCTCGTGCCCCTGGGCTTCTTCTTCACGGCCATCGTCATCCTCGTGGGGACCCAGGCCAAGAACACCCGGGAGGCCCAGACGGCGCTCACGCCGGGCATCTTCGTGGTGATCCTCCTCGGGGTCTTCTCCATGGCCCCGGGCATCGAGAAGATGGCGGCCCTGCCCTACGTGCCGATCCTCAACATCAGCCTCGCCATCCGCAAACTCTTCAGCCAGCAGGGCAGCCCCTACGAGTACGCCGTCGCCCTGGTCATGACCATCGGCCTGGCCGCCCTCATGACCTGGCAGAGCTCCCGGGTGCTGAGCCGGGAATCGGCCCTGTTCAAGGGCGGGGACTGAAGGCCGGTCCGGGAGCCCCCGGAGCCCCGCCTCCGACACGGAACCGGGGATGCGGTATAGTCAGGTCTCTTCCGAACCCGAGGATCCGCATGGCGACCAAGTCCAAGTCCACCGCCACCTCCACCCTGCCCAAGGTCCTCGGCGACAAGCTCTCGAAGGCCATCAGCCTCGTGGAGGCCAAGAAGCACGGGGAGGCCGAAGTCATGCTGCAGGAGCTTGCCAAGGAGGCCGCCGAGGGGCGGCACCTGGGCCTGGAGCGGACGGCGCGCACCTACCTGATCGTTTGCGCGGCCGCCAAGCCCGTGAAGGGTCCCGCGCCTTCCCCGGAGATGCAGGCCCAGCTGCACCTCAACCGCCGGGAGAGCAAGGAGGCCATCGAGATTCTCGACAAGGCCCTGAAGGCCCACAGCGACTGGGCCCAGCTGCATTATCTGAAGGCCATCGCCTTCGCCCAGCTCGGGGACGTCGCCAGCACCGCCGCCGCCCTCGGCAAGGCCGTGGAACTGAACAACGACACGCGCTTCGTCTACCGCCTGGAGTCCGACTTCGACGCCTTCCGGCGGGAGCCGGCTTTCGTGACCTTCGAGACCTAGTCCGCGCCAGTCCCCATGGCCCCGAGCCAGAAACGCCGGTCCCTGGATCCCGACCGCCCGCTGCGGGTGGTGACCCTGGGCGGCGGGACCGGGCTGGCGGCCCTGCTGCGGGCGCTGAAGCCGGAGGCTGGCCGCTCCAAGGATCCCTGGAACCTCACGGGCATCGTGACGGTCACGGACAACGGCGGCTCCAGCGGGCGCCTCCGGTCGGAACTGGGCGGCATTCCCCCCGGGGACCTGCGGAACTGCCTCGCGGCCCTGACCCGCGAGGAGTCGGTGCTGTCGGAACTGCTCAACTACCGCTTCAAGGGCGAGGGTTCCCTGGGGGGCCACGCCCTGGGCAACCTCATGCTGCTGGCCCTGGCGGACCTCACCGGCGACTGGGTCCAGGCCATCCGCCAGCTTTCCTCCGTACTGGTCACCGTGGGCCGGCTCTACCCGTCCACCACGGTCCCCGTGACCCTCTGCGCCGAGGATGCGGCGGGCCGCCGCTACGCCGGAGAAACGGCGGTCAACGCCTGCGAAGCGAGGATCAGCCGGATCTGGATCGAGCCCGAAGCCCCCGACCCCCTCCCGGAGGCCATGCTCGCCCTGCTCCGGGCTGATCTGATCCTCATGGCCCCCGGCAGCCTCTTCACCAGCACCATTCCGAACCTCCTCATTCCCGACCTGCGGGAGATGCTCAGCCAGACCCAGGCGCCCATCGTGTACGTGGCGAACCTCATGACCGAGCCCGGGGAGAGTTCGGGGCTGAGCCTCGAGGACCACGTCCAGGCCATCCAGTCCTACGGCCGCGTGCGGCTCGCCGGCATCCTCGCCAACACGACGCCCCTCTCCCCGCAGGTGCGCCACCGCTATGACGACGAGGGCGGCGTCGAGCTGAACCCGGAGGGCGCCAGCTGCGCGGGCGTGCCGATCCACGGCCATGGGCTGCTGGACCCCGAGGGCCTGCAGGCGAGACACCACCCGACCCTGTTGAACCAGGCGATCCGGGAGCTCGTCACGAGCCTCTGAGCGCCAGCTCCTTGGGGCCCAGGCGGGCGGGGAACCGGTCGATTGAGGTAGAGTCGAGGGGGGCGATAGCTCCCTCCTGGAGACGCATGGGCATCAAGGGCGATCTTGCCACCATGGGACTGGAAGACATCTTCCAGTGGCTGGCGGTCGGCCGGAAAACCGGAGTGCTCCACCTCAACGGCGTCGTCCACCGGAAGAAGGTGGACTTCCACGACGGCCGCATCAAGGGCTGCTGGTCCTCGGACCCGCGGGAGTACATGGGCCAGTTCCTGCTGAGCTTCAACCGCATCACGGAGGCCCAGCTCCATGACGCCCTCGCCGCCCAGGAGGACGAGAACCAGCTCCTCGGCCGCATCCTCGTGGACCGCCAGCTCCTCACGGAAGGGGAAGTCCGGGAGATCCTCCAGGCCAAGGTGGAGGAGAGCATCTATGACGCCTTCATCTGGAACGCCGGCCACTTCGAGTTCATGGACGGGGAGGCGCCCGCGGACAAGGCCACGGCCCTGAACCTGGACGTCACCGGCATCGTCATGGAAGGCACCCGCCGCCGGGATGAATGGAAGCGGATCCGGGATGTCCTCAAGGGGGCTGATGCGGTACTCGATGGTGTATCGGAGATCATCGCCGACTTCCTGCCCCTGGCCCCCGGCGACGCCAAGATCCTCTCCTTCGTGGACGGGCAGCGGACCCTGGAACAGATGGCCGTCGAGCTCCGCTGGTCCGAATTCAAGGTCAGCCACCACCTCATGGACATGATCGACAAGGGCATGCTCACGGTGCTGGATCCCGGCGGCCACGCCAACGAGAAGACCCAGGCCCTCGTCCAGGAGGCCGAGAAGCTGGTGAAGGCCGGCCAGCTGGACCAGGCGGAGGCGGCGCTCCGTGAGCTCCTGCAGGCCTCCCCGGCCCTCGCCCAGGCCCAGGCCCTCCTCGACCAGGTGGAGGACCTGAAGGGCGCGCGGATTCCGCCGCCCAAGGATTCGGACGTTCCGATCCTCGCCATCAGCCTGGACCAGCTGATGACCGCCAACCTCTCCGCCAGCGAAGGGTTCCTGGCGAGCCGCGTCGACAGCATCAGCAGCGTCGGCGACATCGTCGCCATCAGCCCGCTGCCCCCCGACGAATGCCGCGCCATCTTCACCCGCCTGCTGCGCAAAGGCATCCTCCGGGTGGATGGATCCACCCCGGCCCGGTTCTCGCACCGGTCGCCATGAGCGCCGGGCCGCCCTCCTGCCCACCGGGAAAGACGGGACCGCCGGGACTGAATCAAGCCTTCCATCTGCCGAGGTAGCCATGCGCTCTGCCCTAGTCGTTGCCCTGACCCTGCCCGCCCTCCTCGGGGCCGCCCCCGCGCAGAAGAAGCCCCGGAAGCCCGCGGCCAAGGCTTCGGTGAAGCCGAACACCACTGCCCTGCAGGCGCAGATCGCGAAGCTCATCACCGAGCGCGACGAGCTGAAGGCCAAGCTGGTGGTGCAGGACGCCGCCGGCGGAGACCTCGCGGACGCGGTGAAGAGCCGGGACCTCGCCCGGGAGGAGGCCGCCGCCGCGAAAAAGGAGCTGCAGCAGCTCAAGGCGACCCTGCAGGAGAACAAGGCCGGCGGCGAGGACATCCTCAAGGACCTGCAGGCGGCCAAGGCGGAGAGCGCCGCCCTCAAGGAACAGAACGCGCAGCTGACCCACAGCCTCGAGGCGGCCACCGCCAAGTTGCAGGGGGCCGTGCCCGAAGGCAGCCTGGTGGGCTACAGCCAGGACATCATTCCCGCCAAGGCCATCAACCTGAACCGCGTGACCCCCAAGGTGAAGAAGGTGGACCGGGGCGTGGTGGTGGTGAACGTCCTGGTGAGCGAGAACGGGGACGTGGTGCAGGCCAAGCTGCTCCAGGGCCTGCCCGCCGACGACAAGTACGCCCTGGCCGCCAACGACGCCTGCGTCGAGGCCGCCAAGCGCCTCGTCTTCGATCCCGCCCGCGCCAAGGACGGCGTGACCCGGGTCAAGGTCTGGCAGGGCGTCGGCTTCTACATCGAGTGAGCCGCCGGCGCCTGTCGCCTACTTTCCGCCGCGCAGGTCCTTCCCCGGGGAGCCCACCGCGCAGGTGACATCGCCCTGGGCCCAGGCCTGGCAGGCCAGGCGCTGTTCCGGCGCAGCCTTGAGGATCTGCAGGATCCGCCGTTCGGCCAGGAGGGGCTCGCTCACCTTGTCCGCCCCGGACTCGATGGTGACGACGCAGGTGCCGCAGCGGGCGTGCCCGCCGCAGCGATGGGTCAGGTCCACCCCGGCCTTCGTGGCCGCCGCCAGCAGGCTCAGCTCCCGCTCGAGGGGCGCCTCGCCCTTGGATTCGCCATTGACGCCATTCTTGAATGAAACCGTGAACATGGATCGATCGCTCGGAAAGGAGGGGCAGGAATCCGTCCGGTGCGGGCCCCGACGCTCCGGGGCGCTGCCACACTGGGCGTGTTGGCATTCTAGCAGGAGGACCTGATGGTTCGGACGGAGCGGCCGTGAAGGCGAGGCTGGCCCAGCACACCGTGGACTGCAGCGGCGACGCGGAGGCGGCCCGCGAGGCCTGGCGTGCGCAGGGCGTGGCGTGGCTGTGCCGGCCAGACACAGGCTGGAAGCTCGTCGCCCCCATGGCCGGGGAGCCTTCCTGGACGTGGGTCTACGAGCGCTGGGGCGCTCGTCTGTTCCTTCTCCACCTGGTGGAGCCCGGCCCCCACGGCGCGCGCATCCATGCCCGCGCCGACCTCAACGGGCCGCTGGCCTGGCTGCACCGCCTCCTGCTCCAGGCGGACTTCCGGGCCCGCCTGCCCGTCGCGCTCCGCGCGGTGGCCCGCGGCCTCGCCGCGGCCTGAACCGCCTGGCCTATGGCGCGGAAAGGGCCCCTGATCGGGGCCCTTTCGCGAAACGCCAGGAAGGCTCAGAACCCGATCTGGAACACCGCCACCAGCGTGTCGCCGCCCTGCTCCCCGGTCTGTCCAGCATGGGGGAGGAGGAAGTTGCCGCTGCGGTGGACGTAGTTCAGCTTCACCTGGCCCTGGGAGTACTTGCCGGGATTCAGCAGGAAGTTGTAGCCCACCACCACCTCGGTGTACTTCGGCGTGTAGTCGGCATTCAGGGAGGCGCCCGTAGAGGTGTTCTGCGTGTAGGGGTTGTAGGCGCCGTACCATTTATCGCCCTGGTTGTAGTTCATGAAGTCGTAGCGGCCCGTGAACTGGTGCCGGCCCATCTTGTACACGCCGGTGAGGGTGTAGCCCAGGAACTTCTGGTCCAGGTGCTGGCGCACCGCCGTGGCCACGCCGAGGGAACCCCAGCGGCGGCCCAGGAGGCCCGTCATCACTTCCGCGGACGCATGCAGCTTGGAGGTCTCGTAGACGTAGTAGAAGCCCTGGGCCGAGGTCTTGTCCTTGTTGTCCAGGACGCCCTGCTTGAAGGCCGCGTCGTTCGTCGCGCCGGCGAAGGTGCCGATGGTCAGGCCGCCCTTGTCGGCCTGGTCGGTGACGCCCTGCTTGGAGTAGAAGCCGAACTTGTGGTCGGCGCCGTAGTTCATCTCGAGGCGGAAGGCGAAGTCCTTCTGGGCGTTCGCGTCATTGGCCCTGCCGAAGTCCCGGTCGGCGCTGCCGTTGAAGAAGCCCACCACGGCCTTGGCTCCGAGTTCCTTGGGATTTCCGAATGTGTACGAGGCCGTGAAGCCCCGGTCCCGGCGGTCGCCGATCTGCCGGTTCATCATGGAGCGGTCGTAGAAGTAGAGGGAAGGCGAGCCGACGAGGGTGGCCTCGAAACTCGTGGGCGGCTTGAACTGCCCGAGCTTGACCTCCAGCTTGGGGCTCGGCCGCCAGAACAGGATCGCGTCGAAGACGAGGTTGGGGAACGACGTCGCTCCCGGCGCCGCGGTGGTGCTGGTGGCGGTGTTCGGATCGAACATCAGGTTGAAGGACACCTCGTCGGTGATCTTGCCGTTGAGGTAGATTTCCGCCCTGCGCACGCTGAGCCCGTTCTCCCTGAAGTCGCCGCGGAGCGGGTAGTAGCTGCCGGAGCCTGTGCCCCCCGCGAGGGTTCCGGAGGGCGTGTTCAGCCGCAGATTGTTGTCGAGCATCTGCGTCATGTACAGGTTCAGGCAGGCCGTGACCTTTATGTCCTGGGCCGGGAGGGCCGAGCCTGCGATCGCAAGGGCGGCAAGGGAGAGAAGCGGTTTGCGCATCAGAGCTCCTACAGGGGCGGCCGGCCCGGACGGATCGGCTGGGATGGATGAAGCGATGTCGGGATGTCAGGCATCCCGACGCCATGAAACGGGATCACTGGTGAAATTTAATGGGCTCGCAAGGCCATGTACCCCTTTCGGACCCCTGTTGTGATCAATGTCCGGAGAGTTGTGACGGAACCCCAGCCGGCTCTCCTCGGCATCTGGGCCCCAGCGCACCGGGCCGGCCATCCGAGGTTGGCCCGCGTCCATTTCGGATCGGCGGGAGGCAATTCGGTCACAAGTCGCTTCCGCCGGGGGGTGAAAGCACCCTCTGACCTGGACACGCCGGGGTGCGCGGAATAACTTCCACTCCATTGCGCGATCCGGCTCGATCTGGATTCCCCTGCCACCACGCTTCCCGGGAGGTTCTCCATGAAACGCACCCTCGTCACCATGGCCCTCGCCCTGGGTCTCAGCGGCACGGCGTGGAGCCAGGCCCTCAAGATCGGCGTGATCAACTCCATGAGCGGTCCCGAGGCGCCCATCGGCGAGAACCTCACCAACGGGATCAAGCTGGCGGAGGAGGACCTGAAGAAGAAGGGGATCCTGCTGCAGATCGTGTGGGAGGACGATACGGGCAAGCCCCAGATCGCCATGAGCGCCATGGAGAAGCTGGCCACCCGCGACGGCGTGGCGGGCATCGTGGGGCCCTACACCTCCGCCTGCGCCAACGCGGTCTCCAAGCTCGCGGAGCGCTACAAGACGCCCCTCCTCGTGCCCGCTGCGGCCAAGGAGGAGATCACCCGCCAGGGGCTGAAGTACGTCTTCCGGATGAACGCGCCGGCGGACGTCTACGCCGCCGTGCTGGTGGACGCCGCCACCGGCCTCGGCAAGCCCAAGACCATCGCCTTCATGTACGAGAACACCGACTTCGGCACCAGCACCACGAAGACCGCGAAGGAATACGTGGCCAAGAAGGGCATCCAGGTGGTGGCCGACGAACCCTATCCCAAGGGCGCCCAGGACTACCGGTCGACCCTCTCGGTGATCAAGTCGAAGAACCCCGATCTCGTCTTCCTCGTCAGCTACGTGGCGGACGCGATCCTCATCATGCGGCAGAGCAAGGAAGTCGGGTTGAAGCCCCAGGCCTTCCTGGGCGGCGGGGCCGGCTACACCACCGCGCAGTTCGCCACGGAAAAGGCCGTCTCCAACTTCGTGTTCAGCTGCACCCAGTGGACTGACGACGTGAGCTGGCCGGGCGCCAAGGATTTCGGCAAGCGCTACAAGGCCAAGTTCGGCAAGGAGCCCACCTACCACGCGGCCTGCGCCTATGAATCGATGATGGTGATGGCGGACTGCGCCCAGAAGGCCAAGGGCGACAAGGAGCAGACCCAGGCGGCGCTCCGTGCTGGCAAGTGGAACGGCATCATGGGCGACGTGAAGTTCGAGGACTACAACGGCTTCACCAACCAGAACAACCACCAGATGCTGGTCCAGCAGCTGTTCGACGGCAACTATGAGACCGTCTTCCCGGCCAAGTTCGCCACGCGGAAGCCCACCTACCCCTTCCCAGGCTGGAAGTGAGCCTCTGAGACCGGGACCGCAGGGGCTGGACCCTCCAGCTCCTGCGCCCGCCTTGCCACCACCACCGGGGACCCACCATGGACGTCTTCCTGCAGTCGCTCATCAGCGGAATCCTCCTGGGCGGGGTCTATGCGCTGATCGGGACCGGACTGACCCTGATCTTCGGCGTCATGCGGGTCATCAACTTCGCCCACGGGGACATCCAGATGGTGGGCATGTACCTCACCTACCTGCTGTTCGTGCACGCCGGCATCGACCCCTTCGTCTCGGTGCTCATCACCTTTCCCCTGATGTTCCTGTTCGGCGGGCTGATCCAGAAGGTGTTCATCAACCGCGTGCTGGACGCCCTCCCCCAAAACCAGATCCTGCTGACCATCGGCCTGGGGCTGATCATGAGCAACACGGCCATGCTGATCTTCACCTCGGACTACAAGATCCTCACGACCTCCTACAGCTCGGGCAGCGTCAAGCTCGGCGGGATCTCCATTAGCCAGCCCATGACCATCTCCTTCCTCATCACCGTGGCGGTGACGGCGGCGCTCTGGTGGTTCCTCAAGAAGACCGACACGGGCCAGGCCATCCGCGCCACGGCCCAGGACCGGGACGCCGCCCAGCTCATGGGCATCAACGTGAAGCGCATGTCCATCATCGCCTTCGGCCTGGGCTCCTCCCTGGTCGCCACCGCCGGGGCGCTGATCGCCCCGACCTACTACATCTATCCGCAGGTCGGCGCGGCCTTCACCCTCAAGGCCTTCGTCATCACGGTCCTGGGCGGCATGGGCAGCATCGTCGGCGCGGCCCTCGGCGGCATCATCATCGGGATCTCCGAAAGCATGGGCGCCGCCTACATCGGCGCCGGCTGGAAGGACGTGGTGGTCTTCGCCCTCTTCCTCCTCGTCCTCCTGCTCAAGCCCTCCGGGCTCATGGGCAAGTCCAATGCGTAGGGAGCGGTGATGACCTTCAGCCCATCGACGCGCACCGGCCTTTCCGCCGGGGCGGCCCTGCTCCTGCTGGCCGCCCTGGCCATCGTCCCCCGCTTCGTCCAGAGCCCCTACGCCCTCCACGTGCTGATCCTGATCTTCCTCAGTACGATCATGGGCCAGGCCTGGAACATCCTCGGCGGCTACACCGGCCAGTACTCCGTGGGGCACGCCGCCTACTTCGGCGTGGGCGCCTACGTGACCGTCTCCCTGATGCTCCATCGCCAGATCGCCCCCTGGGTGGGCATGTGGGCCGGCGCCGCGGCGGTGGTGGTCGTGGCCCTGGTGATCGGCAGCATCTGCTTCCGCCTCCGCGGACCCTATTTCGTCCTGGCCTCCATCGCCGTCACCGAGATCATGCGCCTCGTCGCCACGAACCTGAAGGACCTGACCAACGGCGCCGAAGGGATCCTCGCCACGGAAATCCCCCCTCTGAAGTTCGGGGCCACGGTGATCACGGACTTCGGGAGCAAGGTGCCCTTCTACTACATCGGCCTCGGCCTCGCGGTGCTCACCATCCTCGTGACCTGGGCCGTGACCCATTCCAAGCTGGGCTACTGCTTCCAGGCCATCCGCGAAGACCAGGACGCCGCCCATTCCCTCGGCATCAACCCCACCCTGTACAAGAACATCGCCTTGGCCATCTCGGCGGTGCTCACCAGCTTCGCCGGGGCCTTCTACGCGATCTACGTGGGCTTCGTGGATCCGCCCACCGTGCTGGGCCTGGACCTCAGCGTCCAGATCGTCCTCATCTGCATCATTGGTGGCATCGGCACCATCCAGGGCCCCATGGTGGGCGCCTGCATCCTGGTGCCCCTGTCGGAGATCCTGCGCAGCAACGCCGTGCCCGAGCTCCTCATGAAGTGGGGCTGGATGAATGGTGAATCCGGCATCGGGCTGTTCCTGAAGGAGAACCTCGCCCATGCCCATGTCCTCATCTACGGCATCCTCGTGGTGCTGGTGATCCTCTACATGCCGGAGGGGCTCGTGGGCTTCCTCCGCCGCGTCACCCGCGGAAGGAGGGCCGCCTGATGGCCATCCTCGTGATCGAGCACGTGAGCAAGTTCTTCGGGGGCCTCGCCGCCAATTCCGATGTCTCCTTCAGCATGGAGGAGGGCAGCATCATGGGGCTCATCGGCCCCAACGGCGCGGGCAAGACCACCCTCTTCAACTGCATCACCGGCTACTACCCTCCGTCCAAGGGCGTGATCTGGTTCGAGGGCCGGAAGATGAACGGGCTGCAGCCGGACAAGGTCTGCAAGCTGGGCATGGCGCGCACCTGGCAGAAGGTGCGCCCCCTCGCCAAGATGACGGTCCTGGACAACGTGGTGGTCGGCGCCCTGGCGCGGACGAATTCCCTCCGGGTGGCCCGGGAGATGGCCATGGCCCAGCTGGAAGTGGTCCGTCTGCATGGCAAGGCGGGCTTCCTCGCCGGCGGCCTGCCCATCGGCGAGCGCAAGAAGCTGGAGGTGGCCCGGGTCCTCGCAACCGGGCCCAAGCTCCTGCTCCTGGACGAGGTGATGGGCGGGCTCAATCCGGCGGAGAGCGAAGAGATCATCCAGCTCATCCTCGACATCCGGACGCGGGGCCTGACCCAGATGGTCATCGAGCACGACATGAAGGCCATCATGCGGATCTCGGACCGGATCGTGGTGCTGAACTCCGGGGAGAAGCTGGCCGAGGGCAGTCCCGACGAGGTCGTCAACAATCAGGACGTGGTGGACGCCTACCTGGGGGAGAGCCATGCTGAGGATTGAGAAGCTCAGCTTCGCCTACGGCGACCTGCGGGTGCTCTGGGACGTGGACCTGGAGGTCTCGAAGGGGGAGATCGTCACGGTGGTGGGGGCCAACGGCGCCGGCAAGTCCACCATGCTCCGCAACATCTCGCGGCTCGTGAAGCCGACGGCGGGGAGCATCTCCTTCGAGGGGGAGGACCTGCAGCGCAGCGAGCCCCACGACGTCGTGGGCCGCGGGATCGTCCAGGTGCCCGAGGGCCGGAAGATCTTCCCGGAACTGACGGTGATCGAGAACCTCCGCATGGGCTCCTACCTGCCCGGCGCCCGCAAGGACCGGGACAAGAACATGGACTGGGTCTTCACCCTCTTCCCCCGCCTCAAGGAGCGGGAAAAGCAGCTGGGCGGCACCATGAGCGGTGGCGAACAGCAGATGCTGGCCATCGCCCGGGGGCTGATGGCCAACCCGAAGCTCCTCCTCCTCGACGAGCCCTCCCTGGGCCTCTCGCCCCTCTTCGTGAAGAACATCTTCCAGATCATCCGCGACATCAACGCGGAGGGCGTGACCATCCTCCTGGTGGAGCAGAACGTCTACCAGAGCCTGCGCATCGCGCACCGCGCCTACGTCCTCGAGACCGGGCGCGTGGTGCTGCAGGGCAGCGGCGAGAACCTCCTGAAGGACGAACACGTGAAGAAGGCCTTCCTCGGCATGTGAAAGGACCCGCCATGACCACCGTCGGCGAATGGATGACCCGCAACCCCGTGACCATCGAGGCGGACGCCTCCCTCATCGAGGCCATCCACCTCCTGAAGGAGAAGGGCATCCGGCGCCTGCCCGTCATGCGGGACGGGCGCTTCACGGGCCTCATCACGGACCGGATGCTGAGCGAGTACAGCCCCAGCAAGGCCACCAGTCTCGACACCTGGGAGGTCCACTACCTCCTGTCGAAGACTCCGGTCAGCGAAGTCATGAATCCCGCGCCCATCACCGTCGGCCCGGAGGTGAACCTCGTGGACGCCGCCCGGATCTTCCTTGAGCACCGGCTCTACGGCCTCTGCGTCGTGAACGACGAAGGCCAGCTGGTGGGCATCATGTCCGTCGGGGACATCCTGAAGGCCGTGGTTGAAATCTTTCCCAAGGCGTGACCCCCGCGGCCGCCCCGTTCCGCTATCGTGGCCGGTGACAATCCCCCATTGAACCCGCAACCTTGGACTCCGAGGCGCCCATGAGCCAGGACCTGTACCCCGTCAAGCAGAAGATCCGCGAGAAGTCCCACATCGGCAGCATGGAGGAGTACGAGCGGCTCTACCGCCTGTCCCTGGACCTTCCGGAATGGTTCTGGGGCGAGCAGGCCAAGGCCCTCACCTGGTATCACCCCTGGCAGTCCGTCTTCGACGCGGACTACGACGAGGTGGACTTCTCCTGGTTCTCCGGGGGACGCCTGAACGCCTCCTTCAACTGCGTGGACCGCCACCTGGCCACCCTCGGCGACCGCACCGCCATCATCTGGGCCAAGGACGAGCCCGGCCACTACCAGCACATCACCTACCGGGAGCTGAAGCACAACGTCTGCCGGGTGGCCAACGTGCTGCTGCACCACGGCGTGCGCAAGGGCGACCGGGTCTGCATCTACCTCACCATGATCCCCGAGCTGGTTTACACCATGCTGGCCTGCGCCCGCATCGGCGCGGTGCACTCCGTCGTCTTCGGCGGCTTCTCCTCCGAGGCCCTCCGGGACCGCATCGTTGACGCCAAGTGCAAGGTGGTGGTCACCGCCAACGAAGGCCTCCGCGGGGGCCGGAAGGTGCCGCTGAAGAAGACCGTGGACCGGGCCGTGGAGGGCATGTCCCTCGTAGAGACCGTGCTGGTGGCGCGCCGGACGGACGCCGACGTCTTCATGGAGCCGGGCCGCGACCTCTGGCTGGACGAGGAATGCACCCGCCAGCGTTCCACTTGCACCAACGCCTGGATGGGCGCGGAGGATCCCCTCTTCATCCTCTACACCTCCGGCAGCACCGGGAAGCCCAAGGGCCTCCTGCACACCACCGGCGGCTACCTCACCTACGCCGCCTTCACCCACAAGATGGTCTTCGACCTGCAGCCCGACGACGTCTACTTCTGCGCCGCGGACATCGGCTGGGTCACCGGCCACAGCTACATCGTCTACGGCCCGCTGGCCAACGGCGCCACCACGGTGATCTTCGAATCCACGCCCCTCTATCCGGATCCGGGCCGCTACTGGCGCATCGTGGACGACCTCCGGGTGAACACCCTCTACACCGCCCCCACCGCGCTGCGGGCCCTGGCCCAGGCCGGCGACGACTGGGTGAAGAAGTACAAGCGGGACTCCCTGCGCATCCTAGGCACCGTGGGCGAGCCCATCAATCCCGAGGTATGGCGCTGGTACCACGACGTCATCGGGGACGGCCGCTGCTCGGTGGTGGACACCTGGTGGCAGACCGAGACCGGCGGCATCCTCATCACGCCCCTGCCAGGGGCCATCGCCACCAAGCCGGGCTCCGCCACTCTGCCCTTCTTCGGCGTGAAGCCCGTCATCGTGGATCCGGCCACCGGCGAGCCCCTCGAAGGCAACGGGGTCTCCGGCGCCCTCTGCCTGGGCACCCCGTGGCCCGGCCAGGCCCGCACGGTCCACGGCGACCACAAGCGGTTCAAGGACACCTACTTCTCCCAGTATCCGGGCTACTACTTCACCGGCGACGGGGCGCGGCGGGACGAGGACGGCTACTACTGGATCACCGGCCGCATCGACGACGTCATCAACGTTTCCGGGCACCGCCTGGGGACCGCCGAGATCGAGAGCGCCCTCGTGGCCCACGAGGCTGTGGCCGAAGCCGCGGTGGTGGGCTATCCCCACGACATCAAGGGCACGGGCATCTACTGCTACGTCCTCCTGAACACCGGCTTCGACAAGGACGACCCGGAGCAGCTCGTGGGCGCCCTGAAGGAGCAGGTGCGCCAGGCCATCGGCGCCTTCGCCGCCCCGGACCGCATCCACCTCGCCTCGGGCCTCCCCAAGACCCGCAGCGGCAAGATCATGCGCCGCATCCTGCGCAAGATCGCGGCGTCGGAATACGACGGCATGGGCGACATCAGCACCCTCGCCGAACCCGATGTGGTGGCCCGGCTGATCGAGGAGCACAAGGCGATCCACGCCTGAGCGCCCCCGGCCGGGTCATTCGGCCCGCTCAGCTGGCGCCAACGCCGCCCAGGTAGGCTTTCGCGAGGGTCAGGAAGGCGGCCCTCGCGGCGGCGTGGTCCACGATGGGTGCCGGATAGTCGAGCCCCCTCCGGACCGGATCGGGCGCCTCCCACGGGGCGTGGATCCAACGAGCGTCGAGGCCTGCGAGCTCCGGCACCCAGCGCCGCACGTAGGCTCCGTCCGGATCGAAGCGCCGGCCCTGGGCCACCGGATTGAAGATGCGGAACCAGGGGCTGGCGTCGCAACCGCAACCCGCCGTCCACTGCCAGCCCGCGTTGTTCTGGGCCCAGTCGCCGTCCGTCAGCCAGCGCAGGTAGTGGGCCTCCCCGCGCCGGTAGGAAAGGCCCAGATCCTTGGTGAGAAAGCTTGCGGCGATCATGCGGGCGCGGTTGTGGACGAAGCCCTCCGCCAGAAGCTGGCGGGCGGCGGCATCCACCACCGGATACCCCGTGCGGCCCTCCGCCCAGGCTGCGAAGCCAAGGTCGTCGTCGGCCCAGGGGAAGCCTTCCCAGGCGGCGCGGTAGGGCCGATCCAGCAGCTCCGGCCGGTCCCACAGGAGGTGGTGGGTGAACTCCCGCCACAGCAGTTCGTTGAGATAGGCGGCCACATCCTCATCGCCGCCGCCGCCGAAGCAGTCCGCCGCGGCCCGCCAAAGGGTCCGGATGGAAAGGGTCCCGAACTTGAGGTCGGCGCTGAGGCGGGACACGCCGTCGCGGTCCATGCGGTTCCGGTTCTCCCCGTAGGCGAAGATCGGGCCCGCCAGGAAGGCCTTCAGACGCTGGCGCGCAGCCTTTTCCCCGCCGAGCTGCAGGCCTGGATTCCGGCCAAGGCCGAGGGAGTCCAGGGTGGGGATCGTCGCGTCCTCCCAGGACAGATCCGCCGGCAGGGGCGGCAGGCTTTTCGGCGCAGGCAAGGGGTCGAGCACCTCGGCGTCCCGCCGGAAGGCCCGGGCAAACGGCGTGAAGACGCCGAACATGGTCCCGCCCTGGGTCCGGATGGAGCCGGGCGGGGCCAGGGTTTCGCCCTCGTGCAGGTCGAAGCGGATGCCCTCGCCTTCGAGCTGCGCGCCGATGCGGCGGTCCCGCTCCCGGCCGAAGGGCTCCACCCAGCGGTGGGCCGCCACCCGGTCCACCCGCCAGCGGAGCGCCAGTTCGGGTATCCGTTCCGTGCTCCGGCCCGCCACCACCACCAGCCGCGACCCGAGGCGCGCCAGGTTGGCCCGCAGGCTTGCCAGGGACTCCAGCAGGAACTGCATCCGGTGTGGCAGTTCACGGGCCCGGTCGGGATCGAAGAAGAAGGGGTCCAGGCAGAAGACGGGGATGACGTCCCCGGCTTGCGCCGCCTCCACCAGCGGTCCATGGTCCGCGACCCGCAGATCCTTGCCCCGAAACCACACCATCGTCCGCATGGCGAAGGGTAACGGGAGGGTCGCGGTGAAAGGCCTGGCGGGATCCTCGACAGGGCCGGGCCAGAATCCTCTTGTGTAATTTAGTCTAAAGTTTATCCTGGACACTATGGAGAATCCCATGCGCGATCCCAACCTTTCGAACGTGGTGCTGGCGGGCGGCAACGGCATGATCGGCCGGCGCATCGCCGAGGCCCTCCTCGCCGGCGGGACGCGGGTCCAGGTCCTCAGCCGGCACCCCGAGCGGGCCACCCTGCCCGCCGGCGCGACGGCGGTGGCCTGGGACGATCTCTCCAGCGTCCTGGAAGGCGCCGACGCCGTCATCAACCTCGCGGGGGAGGGCATCGCCGACAAGCGCTGGACCGAGGCCCGCAAGGAGGCCATCCTCCGCAGCCGGGTGGACACCACGCGTCGCCTCGTGGACGCGATGGCAGGTCTCGCCACGCCCCCCAAGGTGCTGGTGAACGCGTCGGCCATCGGCATCTATGGCGGCCGGGACGGCGCTCCCGTGGACGAAGCCACCAGGCCCGGCAAGGGCTTCCTCGTGGAGGTCTGCAAGGCCTGGGAGGCGGAGGCGGACCGGGCCTCGGCGGCGGGAATCCGCGTGGTCAAGCTGCGCATCGGCATCGTGCTGGCGAAGGAGGGCGGCGCCCTGCCCAAACTGGCCCTGCCGGCCCGGCTCTTCCAAGGCGCCAAGCTTGGCCACGGCCAGCAGGGCTTCCCCTGGATCCACATCGATGACCTCGTGGCCGCCTTCCTCCGCGCCGCCTCGGACCCGGCCCTGTCCGGACCGGTGAACGCCACCGCGCCACGGCCCCTGACCAACGAGAGCTTCACCCGCGCCGTGTGCAAGGCGGTGCACCGCCCCTTCATGGCGGTGATCCCGGCCTTCGCCACCACCCTCGGAACGCGGCTCCTCGTCGGCGAGATGGCCGATGAGATGCTGCTCCAGGGCGCCTTCGTCTATCCGAAGAAGCTCCAGGCCGCGGGTTTCAAGTTCAAGTTCGAGGAGGCCTCCGCGGCCCTGGCGGACCTCCTCTGATGCGCGAGGAACTGCTGCAGGTGGTCCAGGACGTGCCGGTGCCCCGGCACGAAGTCTTTCCCTTCTTCGCGGACCCGGCGAACCTCGAAGGCATCACGCCGCCCTGGCTCGAATTCCGGGTCCTCACCCCCGCGCCGCTGCCCAAGGGCGAAGGCGCCCTCTTCGAATACAAGCTGAAGGTGCGGGGCCTGCCAGTGCGCTGGCGCACCCTCATCGAGGCCCACGTGGAGGGCGAGCGCTTCGTGGACCGGCAGCTCGCCGGACCCTACAGCCTCTGGCACCACACCCACCGCTTCGAGGACCTGCCCGGCGGCGGCACCCGCATCACCGACCGGGTGCGCTACCGCCTCGGCTGGGGCTTCCTGGGCCGCCTCGCCCACGCCCTGTGGGTGCGCCGCGATCTGGAGGCCATCTTCGCCTATCGCCGGCGTGTGATCGGGGAACGCTTCGGAGCCCCAGGACCGGCCGCCTGATCAGGCGACTTCCGCCCGCAGGAAATGGGGACCGGCCTCGGTGATGGTGACCTCCACCAGCTCCCCGAAAGGCAGCAGACGGCCTGCCCCGGCGGTGATGTGGATGTTTTTCCAGCTCGCCGTGCGGGCCAGCCAATGCCCTTCCTCCATTGGCGCGGAGCTTTCGATGCGGGCCTGCAGGGTGCGGCCCACTTCCCGACGGTTCGAAGCGAGGGTCAGCTCGCCCTGCCGCCGCTGCAGCTCCGTGAGCCTCGCGGACTTCACCGCCTGGGGGATGTCGTCCTTCAGGCGCAGGGCGGCGGTCCCTGGACGAGGGCTGTAGATGAAGCTGAAGGAGCCGTCGTACTTCACCGCGTCCAGCAGCCGCAGGGTGGCTTCGAAGTCCTCGTCGCTCTCCCCCGGGAAGCCCACGATGAAGTCCGTGCTCAGGGCCAGCTTGAAGCGTCCCTCCCCGAGATAGCCGAGGCGCTCCAGGTACTGCTCCACGGTGTATTCCCGCAGCATGCGGCGCAGCACGGTGTTCGACCCGCTCTGCACCGGCAGGTGCAGGAAGGGCGCGATCTTCGGGTTCGTGGCCAGGACCCGGGCCAGCTCCCGCGTGAAGTTCATGGGGTGGCTGGTGGTGAAGCGGATCCACTCCAGGCCGTCCACTTCGGAGACGCGCTCGAGCAGTTCCGCGAAGGTGCACCCGCCCTGGTAGCTGTTCACGTTCTGCCCCAGCAGCTCCACTTCCCGGTAACCCCCGGCCACCAGGCCGCGGACCTCTTCGAGCACGTCCTCGAAGGGGCGGGAGCGCTCTGCGCCCCGGGTGGTGGGCACGATGCAGTAGGTGCAGGCGTGGTTGCAGCCTTCGATGATGGTCACGAGGGCCTTGGCGGTGCCGCGGCGGCGCGTCACTTCCGGCGGGAAGAGGTGGTTGTCCGGGTACTCGCCGGTGTCCATGACCTTCTTGCGGCCGGCCCGGGCTTCCTCCACAAGCCTCGGGAGCTGCTTCAGGGCCATGGTGCCGAGGACGAAGTCGATGTGGGGCGCCCGGCGGAAGAGGGCGTCCTGCTCCTGCTGGGCCAGGCAGCCCGTGACCCCGATGAGCAGGGGGCGGCGCTCCTTCTCCTCCCGCAGACGGCCCAGCTCCGAGAAGACCTTGTGCACGGCCTTCTCCCGGATGCTGCAGGTGTTGAGCAGCACCAGCTCAGCTTCTTCCGGGGAGTCCACCGGCACGAAGCCGTCCCGCTCCAGCAGGCCCGACAGCTTCTCGCCGTCGTGGTCGTTCATCTGGCAGCCCCAAGTCTGGATGTGAAACTTCATCCCTTTTCCCCCAACCCTCCATGCTATCGCCCGTCCCTTTTTCGGACCTGTGAAATTCCGTGAAGCCAGCGCCCTTAAAAACTTTTTCTCGAATATATACCAAGGAATCAGCCGTGAATGCGCCCCCGGGACTGGCGCGAAGGGTTGATCCCGCGCTAACTTAGGATCCAATTCACCATTCAAGAGGACTCGGCGGCATGCAAGCCCAGCACAAGCGCCTCGGAGAGCTGCTCGTGGAAGCGGGTCTCATCAATGCTATCCAGCTGCAGGAGGCCCTCCGCTACCAGCGGATGATGGGCGGCCGGATGGGCGGCGCCATGGTCGCCCTCGGGTACATCACCGAGGAGGTCCTGATGGACTTCCTGGCCCACAAGACCGGCGTGCCCCGGGTGGACGTCTCCCACATCGACGTCGACCCGGAACTCCTGAAGCGGGTCCCGCGGCGCCTCGCGGAACAGCTCACGGTGCTGCCGGTGGAATTCAAGGAGCCCAAGTCCCTGGTGCTGGCCATGGCCGATCCCCTGGACCTCAATGCCATCGACAGCGCCCGCTTCGCCTCGGGGATGTCCATCGAGCCCGTGGTGGCCTCCCACAGCTCCCTGAAGGCCGCCATCGCCGAGCAGTACCGCAAGCTGGACCGGTCCTCCCTGACCACCGTGGACGTGGGCGGAAGCCCTCTGCCCCCTGACGGCGGGCTGCCGGTGAACTTCAACTTCCAGGAAGTCCCCATCCAGCGGCGGGAGGAGCCCGCGGGCTCCAAGCCCTACGGCCGGGATCCCTTCTTCGACGGACCGCCGGAGGCTGAGGAGGCCCCGGCGGCGCCTCCGTCCCTCGATCCCTTCGGCCTTTTCGGAGCACCCAGCCTCCTCGCCGCGGATCCGGACCTCCTGCCCGAGCCCGGCATGGCCATCTCGATCCGGGAGGACACGCTGCCCGCGGTGCTCCATGACCCCGTCAAGGCGGCGGCGCCCAAGAAGCGCCTTTCAGCCTTCCGCACCCGCACCATCGTGTTCGGGCTCATCAAGTTCATGGAGCAGAAGGGACAGCTCAACGAGGACGATCTCGCGAACTTCATCTCCATGCTGCTGGACTCCGGCGTGCTGAAGGACGACGGACGGACGGGCAGCATCCGCATCATGCCGGAGTGAGGACGCCGGATCCGATCTCGTGCCTCGGATCCCTCAGGCCCGGCCCTTCCTGGCCTCGTACTCCTTCTTCAAGGCCTCCAGCTTGGAGAGGGTGCAGCCGCCGCTGCCGCAGTTGGCGCAGCCGCCCTCGTCGCAATCCTTCCCGAAGAGCCCCGAGACGAAGCCCTGGCCGAAATAGACCGCCGCCGCCAGCACCAGCACCAGCACCACCATCATCTGCACGGACAAGCGCGGACCTCCTTCAGGCGAATCCCATCATACGACCCACCTGCACGGTCCCGAAGGCCAGCAGCCAGCCAAGGCCCAGCCCGTAGGCCACGGTGAACCCCGCCCACTTCCAGGAACCGGATTCCCGCCGGATCATGGCGATGGTGCCGATGCAGGGCGTGTAGATCAGCGTGAACACCATGAAGGCCAGCGCCGTCAGGGGCGTCCAGCCGGTGCGGTCCCGCAGATTGACCTGCAGAGGGCTCAGGGAGCTCCCGGCTTCCGGTTCGTCGCTGGCCTGGTGGATCACCGCCATGGTGCTCACCACGATCTCCTTGGCGACGAAGCCCGCGGTGAGGGCGATGACGTCCTTCCATGCCTCCGTGCGGTTGTGGTCGGGATCCATGATGGGCCGCAGCACCGGCTCCACGGACCGGCCCATGCGGGCGGCGAGGCTGCTGTTGACGATGCGGCTTTCGAAGGCCAGATCCAGGGCCTTCACCTGCGCCTCCTCGGCGCCCTTCTCCAGTTTCTGCGCCTGCACCGCCTGCACCTGGCGGTGGTGCTCGAAGGCCCATTCCTGGTTGGCGATGCCCGGATAGCGGCTCAGGAACCAGACCAGGGTGGCCCCGGCGAAAATGGTCGTGCCCGCGCGGGACAGGAAGACCGAACCCTTTTCCCACATGTGGATGAGGGTGGTCTTCAGCACCGGGAGCCGGTAGGGCGGAAGCTCCATGACGAAGGGCGCCGAAGGCCCCGAGAACATGGTGCTCCGCAGCAGGCGGCCCATGGCCATCGCCAGGCCGAAGCCCAGAAAGTGCATCGCGACGATGACCATTCCCGCCTTCCAGGGCACGAAAAAGGTCCCTGCCACCACGATGTAGACCTGCAGGCGCGCCGAACAGCTCACGAGGGGCGTGACGAGCATGGTGATGAGCCGGTCCGAAGCGCTCTCGATGGTGCGCGTGGCCTGGATGGCCGGGACGTTGCAGCCCGAGCCCATGATCAGCGGGATGAAGCTCTTCCCGTGGAGGCCCATCAGGTGCATGACGCGGTCCATGATGAAGGCCGCCCGCGCCATGTAGCCCGTGTCCTCCAGGAAGCTGATGCAACCCATGAGGATCATGATCACCGGCAGGAAGACCACCACGGCGGAGACGCCGGGGATGATGCCGCCGGTGAGCAGGCTGGTGAGTTCGCCGGGGGGCATGGTCCGCGTGAGGAGGTCCGCGAGCGCCTTGAACCCAGCGCCGATCCAGTCCTGTGGGTACTTTCCCGCCACGAAGGACAGGGAATAGATGGCGATGAGAATGGCGCCGAAGACCGGCAGGCCAAGCAGCCGATGGGTCAGCAGGGCGTCCAGGCGCTCCGTGCGGTTGGACTTGGGCACGTCGTGGAAGCGCAAAGTCTCCACCACGAGGCCGTGGGCGAAGCCATAGCGGCGCTCCGCCAGCAGGGTCGCGCAGTCATCGCCCAGATGCCGTTCCAGGAAGGCGTGGCTCGCTTCGAGCTGCCGGGCGATGGCCTCCCTCGCGTGGCTGGCCTCCGCGCGGGCGAGGGCGGCCGGATTGCGCTCCAGCAACTGCAGGGCGAGGGCCCGGGGCATGGCCTCCTGAACGAGGCGCTCGTCCTTGGCGAGCTCGGCCTCGAGCTTGACGAGTTCACCCTCGATGTCGTGGCCGTAATCCACCCGCAACGGCCGCACTCTCGGATCCCGGCCCGCGGCGACTTCCACGATGGCCTTTCGGAGACCTTCGAGACCCTCCTCCCGGTTGCCGACGGTGGGAACCACCGGGCCGCCCAGGAGCATTTCCAGGGCCGGCAGGTCCACCTTCACGCCCTGCTTCTCCGCGTCGTCCACCATGTTCAGGGCGAAGGCCATGGGCTTGCCCAGGTCCAGGAGCTGGGCGGTGAGGTAGAGGTTCCGCTCCAGGTTGGACGCGTCCAGCACATTGACGATGACGTCCACCTCCCCGCTCGCCACGTAGCTGGCGGCGATGCGCTCGTCCTCGCTCTTGGCGCTGAGGGAGTAGGTGCCGGGCAGGTCCACGACCTCCACCTTGGCGCCGTCCTCCTCGAACTCGCCGCTGCGGCGCTCCACCGTCACCCCGGGCCAGTTGCCGACGTGGTGGCGCGCGCCGGTGAGCCCGTTGAACAGCGTCGTCTTGCCGCAGTTGGGATTCCCCGCGAGGGCGACGGTGGGGACCCCTGCGTGTCCGGGTTCGGCCTCGGTGCTCATGGGCGCGCCTCGGCGGCGGGTGCGGCCAGGGTCTCCACGAGGATGCAGGAACTCTCGTCCCGGCGCAGGCTCAGCTGATAGCCCTTGATGAGCAGTTGCATCGGGTCGCCCAGGGGCGCCAGCTTGACCACTTTCAGCCGCGCCCCCCGGATGAAGCCCATTTCCAGCAGCCGCTGGCGGATCGGACCCTTGGCGATGAGCCTGGCGACCACCGCCTCCATGCCCGGGCCCAGCTCGCTGAGGGGCAGGAGCACCGTGGCCGTGGCTGGGGCCGTGGCTGGGGCCGTGGCTGGGGCCGTGGCTGGGGCCGTGGCTGGGGCGGTCGCTTCGATTGGTTGATTCTGAGTCATTGTCTCAACACCGGACAATCAGTCTAAGCCCACGGATGCCCGGAACAACGCGAAAAGGCGGGACGGGGATCACAGGTACAATCGGGACTGTCCATGACCCTTCCCAACGCCCTGACGCTGCTCAGGATCCTCGCGATCCCCTTCTTCGCCATCGCGGTGTGGTACGGGCATCTGTGGGAAGCCCTCATCATCTTCGTCGCGGCGGGCCTCACGGACCTCCTAGACGGCTGGATCGCGCGGCGCTTCAACCAGCGCAGCCGCCTCGGCGCCATCCTCGACCCGGCGGCGGACAAGCTGCTGATGACCACCGCCTTCATCCTCATGGCCCTGCCCAAGGACCATCTGCCGATGCCCATTCCCGCCTGGGTCGCCATCCTGTCCATCAGCCGCGACGTGGTGATCTCTCTCGTGGGCCTCGTGGCCTGGCTCAAGGACGAGCAGCTGGACCGGCGCCCGAGCCTCCTGGGCAAGTTCACCACCGGCGCCGAGATCGTGGCCCTCGGCATCGGCCTGCTCACGAACGCGCTGGGCCCGACCCCATGGCAGGGCTACGTGATCCCGTGGGTCTACTACGCCATGGCGGCCTTCGTGCTGGCGTCGGGCATCCACTACTACCATCGGACCAATCTCGAACCCGCTGCCGAGGGCGAGGAGCCCGGAGCGTGAGCGACCGGGCGGACCGGACCCTCTTCGGGGGCTTGCCCCTGCGCTACGCGGCCCTGGCCGCCGGCGCACTGGTGGCGGTCTGGCTGCTGCGCGGGGCCCTGATGCCCTTCTTCGTGGCGATGACCCTCGCGTACCTTCTCGGCCCCGTCGTGGCCCGCCTGGAGCGGCGCATGCCCCGGCACCGGGCGGTGATGCTGGTCCTGCTGTTCACCGTGGGGCTCTCGGCGGCCCTGCTGCTCTGGGCCCTGCCCCTGCTCCAGGAACAGTTCCTGCGCCTCGTCGATTCCGTGCCGGCCTGGAAGACCAAGCTGGATGCGCGGCTCGAACCCCTGTTCCGCGCCCACCCGGAATGGGCGGACCGGATCCGCAAGGCCATCGACGACGCGGATCTCGCGGCGGCCTTCGGCGGCCTCCTCTCCTTCTCCAAGGGGGTGTTCGGCCTCTTTCTCAGCCTGCTCGAACTCATCCTTGTCCCCCTGATCCTCTACCACCTCCTGGAGGACGGGCCCGGCATGCTGAGCTCCCTCGAGGCCCTGATCCCGCCCCGCCACCGGGGCCGCGCCAAGGGCGTGGCGGCGGAGATCAACGAGCGGCTGGGAGGCTACATCCGGGGCCAGATCGCCGTGGCGCTGGTGATGAGCCTGCTGCAGGGCACCGCCCTCTTCGCCCTGGGCGTGCCCTATGCCTGGATCCTTGGGCTCGTCTCCGGGTTCTTCAACCTCATCCCCTATTCGCCCTACGTGGCGGGCCTGATCCCTGCGCTGATCCTGGCGGGCATCGAAGGCGGCGGGGGCGGGCGCCTGCTGCTCATCGCCCTGGTCTTCGGCGCGGTGCAGAAGGTCGAAGCCCTCTACCTCACGCCGGTGTGGGTGGGCCGGGCCAGCAAGCTCCACCCGCTCGAAGTGCTCCTCGCCCTCATCGCCTTCGGCCACTGGTTCGGTGTGCTGGGCCTGCTCTTCGCGGTGCCCCTCATGGTCTGCGTGAAGGTGGCCCTGGAGCGGATCCTCGAGGACTACCGGCAGCATCCGTGGTTCCAGGAGGAAACCCTGCCTCGCATCGAGGCGCCTTAGGGGACATACTTGAAGGTTCGCGTCGGGAGACGCCAAGGAGACCCCCATGGCCGGAAAGCCACCCCCCAAGCGCGGCGGCGCGCGTCCCTCCAACACCTCGAAGCGCACGGCCCCGCGGCCGACCCGCTCCTCCGCCAAGCCCCTGGGCAGCCCCAGGCCCGCGGCGCCCAAGCCGGCGGGAGCCCCGCCGAAATCACCTGAAGTCTCCCGGCCGTCCAGCCCGGCCCATGGCACCGGCGATGGGCCAAGAAAGCTGGCGGTCCGGCGGCCGGCCAAGCCGGCGGGTCCAAGACCCGCCCCGAAACCTGGCCCGAAGCCTGGCCCGGCGTCCGGCCTCCCCCGGCCGAAGGCCGCGAAGCCCCAGGAAGGCGAGCGCCTCCAGAAGCTGCTGGCCCATGCCGGCATCGATTCCCGCCGCCGCTGCGAGGATCTCATCCTGGAAGGCAGGGTGCACGTGAACGGCGTCGTCGTCACCGAGCTCGGCACCCGGGCGGACCCGCGCCGGGACGAGATCACCGTCGACTTCGTGCCCATCGCCCGGGAACGGGCGATGTACATCCTCCTGAACAAGCCCAAGGGCTATGTCACCACCGTGAAGGACGAGGAGGGCCGACCCACGGTGATGGCCCTGCTGCACGGCATCGATGCCCGGGTCTACCCCGTCGGCCGCCTGGACTTCAACACCGAGGGCCTGCTCCTCATGACCAACGATGGCGGCCTCGCCAACCGCCTCATGAAGCCCGACCACGAAGTGCCCAAGGTGTACCTCGCCAAGGTGCACCGCACCCCCACGAAGGAACAGCTCGACGAACTGCGGGAAGGGTTCCGCCTCGACGGGCGGCGCCTCAAGCCCTGCGCCATCGAGGTCGCCGAAAAGGGCGACAACCCCTGGCTCCGCATCACCCTGACGGAAGGCAAGAACCTGCAGATCCGTCGCATGTTCCAGGCCATCGGCCACCCGGTGAGCAAGCTGCGCCGGGTGCAGTTCGGGCCGCTCGCCGATCCCGCCCTGAAGCCCGGTGAATGGCGCTTCCTCAGCCCACAGGAAATCGCGGCGATCACGAGCCTCTGAAGCCTCGGTCTACAGTTCCTCTTCCCTGAAGCTGAGCATGTGTCCGCTCTTCTTGGCCTTGGTCTTCAGGTAGCGCAGGTTGTGCGGGTTGCTGGCCTGCTGGTGGGCTTCCCGGTGCACTTCGATGCCCGCGTCTTCGAGGGCGGCGATCTTCTTGGGGTTGTTGGTCAGCAGGCAGACCTTGCGGATGCCGAAGAAGCGCAGCATCTCGACGGCGGTGCCGTAGGTGCGCAGATCGTCGGCGAAGCCCAGGGCGTGGTTGGCCTCCACCGTGTCCATGCCGCCCTCCTGCAGGGCGTAGGCCTTGAGCTTGTTCAGCAGGCCGATGCCGCGGCCCTCCTGACGGAGATACAGGACGATGCCGCCGGACTGGCCGATGTGGCGCAGGGCGCTTTCCAGTTGGGAGCGGCAGTCGCACTTGAGGCTGCCCAGCACGTCGCCGGTCCAGCACTCGCTGTGGATGCGCACGGGGATGCGCTTCCGGGCGTCGATCTCGCCCGCCACGATGGCCATGTGCTCCTTGCCCGTGGCCTTTTCGAGGAAGCCGTAGACCGTGAACTTGCCGAAGATGGACGGGACATCCGCCTTCACCACGAAGGGCACGGTCTCGGTTTCGAACTTGGTGACGCACTCCAGGCGCGGGGCCGAGCTTTCGTCTTTGGGGGACATGCGGAGGATCCTGTCGAGGATGGGGTCGAAGATGAAGGCGAAAGTGGTGTTCTGAATAGGCCGGATGAATGCTGTCCCCTGCAGTCTGGCGGGATCCGGCGACCCGGCCAAGGGCAATGTTTAATTTAAACTTTAGACAAATTCGATTCCATTTGGGCCAGCACCGCTTCATGGATGGATGCACACGCGGCGTCCAGTGTTCCCTCCAGCTTGCAGCCGGAGGCCAGGCGGTGCCCACCGCCCTTGAACCGTTTGCAGACCGCATTCACGTCCACCGCCTCCCGGGAGCGCAGCGACACCTTCACACGGCCGTCCTGGGTTTCATAGAGCAGCGCCCCGACCTCGATGCCCGCGAGCCTCATGGGCTCCTGCACCAGTTCGTCCAGATCGTCGTGGGTGGCGCCGCAGGCGGCGAGATCCGCGCGGCTCACGGCGAGCAGGGCGAAGCGGCCCGCGGCGGCGAGCTGGATGCGCTCCAGGGCATGGCCGAAGAGCCTCAGCTTCGCCGGGGTGAACACGTTGTAGAGGCTGGAGTAGACCCGCGCCGCGTCCACGCCCTGGGCGATGAGGTCCGCCGCCATGCGGTGGGCCTTCGGCGTGGAGTTGGAAAAGCGGAAATTGCCCGTGTCCGCCACCAGGGAGCTGTAGAGGGCCGTGGCCATGGCCGCCGGCAGGGGCGCGCCCATGCGGGGCAGCGCCAGGTCGTAGACCAGTTCGCCGCTGGCGGTGGCTGTGCTGTCGGTGAATTCCGCGTCGAAACCCTTCGGCGCTTCTTTCAGGTGGTGGTCCAGACAAGCCTTCACGCCCCGGGTCGCCTCGAAGGCGCCGTGCATGGGGCCGAGGCGATGGGGCTCGGAGGCGTCCACGAGGAGCCACACATCGGGCCAGCCCGCCAGGTCCGCATGTCCGCCTTCGGTGTCGAAAGCCTCGATCCAGCCCTCCGGATCCAGGTAGCGCAGGTTCGGCAGGAGGTGGGGCGCGACGACGATGCGCACGTCCTTTCCCAGGAACTTCAGGTAGTGGGCCAGCCCGATGGACGCGCCCACGCCGTCCCCGTCCGGATTCTCGTGGGTGGTGAGCAGGAAGCGGGTGTGGCCGTCCAGGAAGGCCGCCAAGCGGTCGAGCATCTTGACCTCAAGAGTCAAGAATAGCGCAAGTGGCGTGTGGGCTCAGTCCACCGATTCGAAGGCGCCAAGTCGCTCCTCGCGAAGTGTCAACAATTCGCAGGCGCGGTCGAGGATTTCGTAGTCCCGCTGTTTCGCTTCGTAGAACGCGTCGAAGGCGGCGTGGGAGCGCCACCGGTCCACGGTCAGGTAGCGGTCCTCGGCCTTGGCATCCCGGAGCAGTTCCGTGCCGAGAAAGTCCGGGGACTGGTGGAAGAGTTCGGCCCAGGAGCCCTTCGGCCCGTAGGCGACCTCGAACTCCATCCTGAGCCCGGGCTGGGGGCTGAAGGACCACACGATCACGAAGGACACGGGCACCTCGCGGCGATTATCCCGCAACCGGGACGCGATGGCGCGGGCTCAGGCCTCCAGCCCCCACCGTTCGAGAAAGGCGGCGCGGTAGGTCCGGCTCAGGACCACCTTGGCGCCGTCCTTCAGCACCAGGAGGCCATCCCCATGATCCCAGGGCTCCAGGTGGGCCACGGCGTCGAGGGCGATGATCTCGCCGCGGTGGACGCGGATGAAACGCCTGGGATCCAGGCGGCGCTCCAGTTCCGCGAGACTCGTGCGCAGGACGTGCACGGCGCCGTCCGCGTGGACCTGCACCTGCTTGCCCTCGGCGCAGAGGCGCCTTACGGCCTTGAGGGGCACGGGGAACCAGCGGTCCTCGCCCTTCACAAGCAGCCGTTCCAGGGGCGCCTGCGCCACCTTGGCCAGCAGGGCCTTCAGCGCTCCTCCCGTCCGTCCGCCATGCAAGGCGTGGGCCCGGTCCAGGGCCTTGGCGAAGCGCGCGGCGTCGTAGGGCTTGAGGAGGTAGTCCACTGCGGAGGCTTCGAAGGCGTCCAGGGCGAAGCGGTCGTAGGCGGTGGAAAAGATCACCTGGGGGAGCGGAGGGTTCAGGGCCTGCAAGACCTCGAAACCCGTGAGCCCAGGCATCTGGATGTCGAGAACGAGGAGGTCCGGGCGCAGGGCCTGGACCTGGGCCACCGTCGCGGGCCCGTCCGCAGCTTCGCCAACCAGCGCAAAGCGGGGATCCTCCTTCAGGAGGCGCTTGATCTTGGCCCGCGCCGGCGCCTCGTCGTCCGCCACCAGCACGCGCAGGGCCTCAGCCATGGCGCGCCTCCAGGGGCAGCAGGATGACCACTTCGGCGCCTCCGCCCGGCCGGTTGCCGGTTTCCAGGCGGGCGCGGGCATCGTGGAGCAGGTCCAGGCTCCGGCGCAGGTTTTCGAGGCCGATCCCCATGGGCCGCGCGTCGATGAAACCGCCGCCGTCGTCCGCCACCGAGAGTCGCGCGGCGTCCCCGCTCCGCTGGACGCTGACGGTCACCTGGAGGCTCCGTCCCACGGCGTCCTCGTTGTGCTTGAGGGCATTCTCCACGAGGCGCTGGAGGGCGAAGCGGGGGACGCAGAGGCCTCCCAGGCCCGGCTCGATGGAACGGATGACCTGGACCCGGTCGCCGAAGCGCGCCTCCACGAAGGCGAGGTAGTGGTCCAGATAGGCCAGCTCCCGGTCCAGGGTCCAGGTGGCGCCGCCGGCTTCCAGGCCGTCCCGCAGCATCTGGCCCAGGTCCCCCAGGAGCCGGTCGGCCTTCGCAAGGTCCTCGTACATGACCGAGCTCAGGGTGTTGAGGGCATTGAAGAGGAAGTGGGGATCGAGCTGGGCGGAGAGGGCCTGCAGCCGCGCCTCCCGCAGCTCGGATTCGAGGCGCGCCGCCGCCAGCTCGCGCTCCGAGCGCCGGCGCCGGATCTCCACCACGTGGAAGAGGGCGGCGAGGGCGGCGAAGCCGATGAGGTCCTTCAGCCCCTCCATGGGTGCGCGGAAGGCGAGGTTGCCGTAGTCGTAGGCGCCCCAGCCGGCCAGCCGGTACACCACCGTGCGCAGGGCCCACATGCCCGCCACGTGGAGGATCCAGAAGACCAGCGCGGCCCCGAGGTGCAGGGCGAGGAAGCGGCCCCAGCCCGTGCGCCGCCAGGGCGCGTTGAGGGCGGCGAGCTGGGTCAGGGGGAGCATGGCCCAGACCACCAGGGCCGAGGTGAGCTCCCACACCAGCGGTTCCTGCCAGGGCGTGGGCGAACCCGAAGCCTTAAGGTCCAGGGCCACCGTCAGGGCGAGGCGCAGGGCGTTCAGGAAGAAGAAGGCCCCGGACATGAGCGCCCAGCGGAGCTGGATGGTCGGCCAGCGCCAGGAGGGACTCTGTTCGCGGTAGGTCTCCATTCACCGGGCCTCGTCCGAGAGTATGGCCGCCAACGGGCCTTCCGGGAGCCGAGCCGGGCCTGGGCGTTCCACCCGGGCGGCTTTCGGTCCCATGCCCAGGCAGGGCCGCAGCCAGGACACCGCCGCCACCAGTTCGCAGAGGGCCACGGTGAGGAGGAAGGAAGCCACCGTCAGCGACGCCAAGAAGGTCCACGGTCCGAGCTGCAGGCGCAGCATCCACCAGCCCAGCACCACGATCACGGTCTGATGGAAGATATAGAAGGGGTAGGCCCGGGACTGGGCGCGGGTGAGCCAGGGGCGTGGCCTCGTAACCCGCGCCTTCGCGTAGCCCAGCGCCGCGCAGAGGGTGGCCCAGATGAAGCCGTAGAGCGCGAGGTGCTCCAGCGGGAAGGGGAATTCGCCCGGCGGCAGCAGCGCCGCCAGTAGGCCCAGGCTGAGCAGGAGATTCCACTGCCGGAGCTGGACGAGGCGCCCGGCGAGGCCGGACATCCGGCCGAGCAGGTGGCCCGCCAGGAAGAGCCCGCCGTAGAAGGCCAGATTCTTCGGATCGTGGAGCAGGTCATGGGTCTCCCGGTGGTTCCGCAGCAGGAAGCGGGCGCCGAAGATCCCCAGGGCGAGCCACCAGTGGTTGGCGCCCCGGGCGAGGAAGGTTTCGAGCTTCGCCAGGAAGGCTTGCCCGCCCTGGCCCCGGAACCAGGCGAAGAGCGGCAGGGCCACGATGCAGAAGACGAAGAGGTAGGCCACGAACCAGAGGTGGTGCCAGCTCGTGCTGCCCTTTGGATACGGCACGCCCTGCAGCACTGAGGGCCAGAAGCTCCAGTAGCTGCCGCTGTACTGCCCCGTCCACACGCGTTCCACCCAGATCTGGGGCGGCACGATGACCAGCATGCCGAAGGCGAGGGGCAGCAGCAGTCGCTTGATCCGGTCCCACGCGAAGGCGCCCACGCCCCGCCTTCGCAGGGCGAAGGCCGTGGCGGCGCCGGCGATGAGCATGAGGAGGGGCATGCGCAGCAGGTGCAGGATGTCCATGGTCCCGTTCAGCACCGGCAGCAGGACCGGTGCCTTCACATGCCAGGGATCGTCGGCGTTGAACATCCGCGCCGAGTGGTAGAGGTGCAGCAGCAGGATGCAGGCCACCCGCAGCCAGTCCAGGTCGGGGCGGCGGGTTGAGGGTGCTTCGAGGGTGTTCGTCGCGGCGAAGTCGGACATGGGAACTCCGGGATGTCCCAGGATTCCCTCCCATGGAGACGTAAGCCCCTCTTCATGGCACGAGCCGGACGGAGCGGGCGCGAGCCGGACGAGCAGGACCTTAAGTGCTATTCACCCTCCGGCTCAAGGCCTCCCGGCGCAGCTACAGAAGCGCCCGGAATTCCTCAACCGTCAGGGCAGCGTCGGCCACGATTCCACCCAACGTGAAGGCATTGACCGGATTGTGCCGCGGGATCGTCAGGATGCGGACGCCGTTGGACATGACGATGTGCTTGCCCTGCCGCACCACGGTAAACCCGGCCTTTTCAAGGGCGCGGACGACGTCCAGGTGATTGACGCCAGGAATCCTCGTCAAGGCTTAGACCGTCACTTCGATCTGGCGGAACTCAGCGCCCTGAAGCTGGGTTTCCACCACCGCTAGGTAGTCCCGGATCGCGTCCTTGATGTTCTCAAGGGCCTCTTCCTCCGTGGCGCCCTGGGACCAGCAACCTGGCAGACCGGGAACGGACACGGAAAAGCCTTCTTCAGACTTCAGGAGCGCAACCTTGTAGCGCATGGGTTCACCTTCCGGACAAGTATAGGCCCGAGCACTACCAGTAGCCGCCCATCAACTCCGTCGCCCAGGCGGGTTCGCGGACCTCGCCCCGGGGCTCGAAGCCCTTCATGTGGGGCTTCAGGTCCAGCACCGGCGTGCCGTCCACGGCGTCGAGGCCGCGCACGTGGATGGTCGTGCCGTCCACACCGAGGATCTCGCAGACCGACACGCCCAGGCCGTTGGGGCGGTTCTTCCCCCGCTGCGCGAAGATGCCGACCTTGGGCCAGGCCGGGTTGTTGCGCGGATGCCGGGCGCTGGTCTCGATGCGCCGGGGGTCGGCTAGGTGGAAGTGGTAGACCACGAGCAGGTGCGAGAAGTCCGAGAGGCCCGCCAGCGCTTCGGGCCCGAAGCGGATGGCATCAAGTTCGATGCGGGCTTCGACGGCGCCCCAGGCATCGTCCGCGACATCCATGCGGCCGCCACGGACGTGGGCGATGGGCTCCAAAACGATCGGCAACGGCCCCTCAGAGCTGTTCGCGCTTCGATTCCAGGCTCTTCGGCTTGAACGCCTTCAGCTCCTCCACCACCTCCGCCAGCATCGCCCGCTTGATGGCGTAGGGGAGGAAGGCGCTCTTGAAGCCCATGATGATGATCTCCTTGATCTCGTCGAGGCTGAAGCCCAGCTCCTCGTGGATGGTGAGGTACTCCTTGGACACCGAGGTGTTCGTCATGAGGCGGTTGTCGGTGTTGACCGTCACCCGCAGGCCCAGGTCGTAGAAGAGGCGGATGGGGTGGTCGCCGATGCGCTTCACGGCCTTGGTCTGGACGTTGGACAGCGGGCAGCACTCGATGGGGATGCGGTGGTCGTTGACGTAGTTCAGCAGGTCCCCGTCCTCGATGAGGCGCACGCCGTGGCCGATGCGGTGGGCGCCGCAGAGGTGGATGGCCTGGTGGATGCTCTCGGGGCCGAAGGCCTCGCCGGCGTGCAGGGTGCAGTTGATGTTGTTGGCGAGGACGCGCCCGAAGGCCTCCTTGAATTTCTTGGCCGGGAAGTTCTCCTCGGCCCCCGCCAGGTCGAAGCCGCACACGCCCTTGTTCTTGAAGGCCACGGTGAGGTCCGCCAGCTTGTTGCTCATCTCGGGGCTGATGTGGCGGATGCCGCAGATGATGACGCCGGTCTGGATGTTGTATTTCTTCTTGGCCTGCTTCAGGCCCTCGAGCACCGCCTGGACGATGCTGTGCAGGGTCATCCCCTGCTGCTGATGCAGGATGGGCGCGTAGCGCACCTCCATGTACCGCACGTTCTCCTTGGCGGCGTCCTCCGCCAGTTCGAAGGCAGTGCGCACCAGGCTCTCGTAGGTCTGCATCACGCTCAGCGTCACGTCGAAGGCCTTGAGGTATTCCACCAGGGACTTGCAGTCGTCCCCGACCTGCACCAGGGGCCGCAGCCGGTCCACGTCCCCGGCGGGCAGCTTGATCTTCTGCTGCTCCGCGAGCTCGAGGATGGTCTCGAGCCGCAGGGAGCCGTCCAGGTGGACGTGGAGATCGGTCTTGGGGAGGCGCTGGATGTCTTGGAAGCTGAGCTTGGGCATGAGGAATCTTACAGCCTTCGCGCGCTTCCGGTCCCGGCCTCCCGGTTCACCAGCTCTTCTGGGGGCCGGTCTTCCGGGCTTCGGCCTTCTCCGCCCCCGGCTTGGCGTCTGGCTTGGCGTCCGGCCTGGCTTCGGGTCTGGCCTCCACCTTGGCCGCCTCGGGCCGGGTGGGCTCCGGTTTGGCGGGCTCGGGCTTGGGCGGCTCCATCATCTTGTTCCAGTCGATGGGGGCGTCGCCGTCCTCCTTCGGCCGGCCCTTGCCCCACACCCGGACCTCCGCCACGGCGTTGTGGGCCTTGTCCCGGGCCTCCCGGATCCTGGCGATGGCCTCGGCGGTGCTCTCCTGCTTGGGGGCCGTGCCCGGCGGGAAGGCCAGGCTGAGCACCTTGTCCGTGGTCGCGCCGCTGGCCACCAGGCCCGTGTAGCGGTCGACCTGCGCCCACTCCATGCCTTCCGGAGCCTTGAAGTCCTCCCGGGTGGTTCCCTGGACGGCGACCTTCATGAAATCGGTCCAGATGGGCACCGCCACCTTGCCGCCATCGGCGCCGCGGTAGATGGTCTTCTTCGCGTCCAGGCCCACCCAGACGCCGCAGGTGATGCGGGTGGTGAAGCCCAGGAACCAGGCGTCGGTGTGTTCGTCGGTGGTGCCGGTCTTCCCCGCCACCGGCCAGTTCAGATCATTGGTGCGGGCGCCGGTGCCCTGGGAGGCCACGCCCTGCAGGCACTGGATGAGCTCGAAGTTCACCTTGGGGTCCACGACCTCCTCCCCCAGGACGCCCTCGTGGGTTTCGAGGACGCGGCCGTTCCGGTCCACCACCTTCTTGATGAGGAAGGGGAACGGCGCCAGCTTCCCGTTGTTCGCGAAGGTGGCGTAGGCCCGCACCATGTCCTTGAGGGGCAGGTCCGCGGCGCCCAGGGCCAGGCTCGGATAGGGCGGCATGGTGCCGGTCACGCCCACCTTGGCGGCGAAGTCCCGGACATGGCCGATGCCGACCTCGTCGAGGGTGCGCACGGCGGGCACGTTGCGGCTGTCCCGGAGCGCCTCCCAGATGGGGATCGGGCCCCAGTTGTCGCGCTCGTAGTTCTTGGGCGCGTACTCCTTGGCGCCGGGCCGGGCCGGGCGGGCGTCCAGCCGACCGTCGGGACCCTCGACCACGTTGAACATCACCGGGTCCACGAAGCGCGTGGGAATATCGTTCACCAGGGTGGCGGGCGTCATGCCCTGCTCGAAGGCCGTGCCATAGACGAAGGCCTTCACCGTGGAGCCGATCTGCCGCTCCGCCTGCCAGGCCCGGTTGAACTTGCTGCGGGCATAGCTGTAGCCGCCGACCATGGCGCGCACTTCGCCGGATTTCGATTCCACCGCCAGCAGGGCTGCTTCCACGTCCGGTTCCTGGTCGAGCTCCACCTGCACGGGTCGGCCGTTGTCGTCGGCGTCCTTCACCAGGAAGAGGGGCGCCGAGCCCCGCGGCAGCTGCTTGGCGATGTCCTTCCCCGCCCACGCGAAGGCGGCGATGGGCACCCTGAGGGTGGCTTCTCCGAAGCGGACGAGGGCGTGGCTTTCCTTGGTGCCGGGATCCTTCCAGTCGAGGATCACCCCGCGGACCTGGTCGCCATCCTCCATGAAGCGGCGCCAGCCCGGGAGCTGGGCCTGCTCCGGATCATTCACGGCCTGGACCGTCTCCTTGCGGAAGCCCCGGCGCCGGTCCACGGCCCGCAGCCCCTTCCGGACGGATTCGTTGGCGGCGACCTGCCAGGCGGAATCGATCGTGGTGTAGACCTCCAGGCCGCCATTCAGCACCGCGTCCTTGCCGTACTTCTCGTAGAGGTACTTGCGCACCTCCTCCACGGCATAGGGCGCGACGGCCTCTTCCACGGCATTCTCCCTTGCGAGGCGGATGGGGCGCTCCATGAAGACCTTGGCGTCCACCTCCTTCAGGTAGTTCTCCGCCACCATGCGCCGCAGCACGTGGTTGCGCCGGGCCTTCACCGCCGCGCGGACCTTGGGATCGGGATTGTAGGGGTGGTACCAGCTGGGATTCTGGACGAGGCCCGCCAGCAGGGCGCACTCCTCCACGTTGAGCTGGGGCGCGCTCTTGCCGAAGTAGTACTGGGCCGCCGCCTCGATGCCGTAGCGGCCGCCGCCGAAGTAGACCTCGTTGGCGTAGGCCTCGAAGATCTGCTTCTTCTTGTAGGCCTTCTCCAGCTTGCGCGCGATCATGATCTCCTTCAGCTTCCGGTCCAGCTTCTTCTGCCGCTTGGCGGTGACCGTGCGGACGAGCTGCATGGTCAAGGTGGAGGCGCCTTCCTTGCGCTTGCCGAAGGAGGTGATCATGGTGAAGCCCGCCCGCAGGAAGCCGCGGCCGCTCACGCCGTCGTGGCTCCAGAAGTCCGCGTCCTCCGTGGCCACCAACGCGCCGACGAAGGCCTTGGGGATGTCGCCGTAGGGGATGACGACCCGGTGCTCCTCAGCGAAGACGCCGATCACATCGCCGTTGCGGTCCAGCACCTTCGTGATGGTCTTGGGCACCCGCAGGGCGAAGAGGGTGAGGAAGCTGTCCGCCTCCCGGGAGTAGGAGCTCCAGAGCCAGGCGAGGAAACCGCCGCCCCCCACCACCGCCAGGGTGAAAAGGACGAGGAAGATCTTGGCGAGGGGAGGGGTGCGGCGGCCACCGGACTTCGAGGCGGGCTTGGCGGGCGGTTTTGCGGGCATTCCTCAAGCCTACAGCCTTCGGCTTCCGGCTTCAGCCCAAGGCCAACGCCACCCGCTGCCGCCGCCGGACAGGTATGCTGGCTTCCATGTCCCCTTCCCGCCTGGTGCTGGTGGCCAAGACCAAATCCCCGCTGCTGGCCCAGACCCTGCACGCGGTGGTGCCTCCCTTCCTCGAGCGGGGCTGGCGGCTCCACGGGGACGCGGACCTGTTGCCGGCCTGGGGCGCCGCGGGTCTTCCCGAAGCGGCGCTGGATACGGGCCCTTTCCCCGAAGTCTCCGAACTCTGCCTCGTCCTGGGGGGCGATGGCACCATGCTGGCCGCCGCCCGGCGGGTGGGCATGTCGGGCACGCCCCTCCTGGGCATCAACCTCGGCTCCCTGGGCTTCCTCACCGCCCACCCGGCGCCGGAAGCGCGGGCCATGGTGGACGCCTACTTCCAGGGCGTCTTGCACCGGGAGGTCCGCGGCCTCATCCATGCCGAGCTGCACCGGGACGGCGGGATCATCATGAGCCAGGGCGTGCTCAACGATGCCGTCATCGGCAAGGGGGCCCTGGCCCGCATCATGGACCTGGACCTGCAGGTGGACGGCGAGGACGCCGGCGACCTCAAGGCCGACGGGCTCATCGTCTCCACCCCCACGGGCTCGACGGCCTACTCCCTCAGCGCCGGCGGGCCGATCCTGCATCCAGCCCTGGACGCCCTGGTGATCTCGCTCATCTGCCCCCACAGCCTCACCCTTCGGCCCATGGTGGTGCCCAGCAGCCTGGACGTCACCATCACCGTGGGCCACGCGGAGGAGGGCTACCTCACCCTGGACGGCCAGACCGGCCACGCCCTCCAGCCCGGGGACCGCATCGTGCTGCGGCGCTCCGGCGCCACCGTCACCCTGCTGCAGAACCCCGCCCTGCCCTTCTTCGCCCTGCTGCGGGAGAAACTGCACTGGGGCGACCGGTAGTCTGGCCCGGCGGAGGCTAGATCCCGCCACGGAGATTGGCGGTGGTCCAGAGGCCCCCTTCCTTCTCCTTGAGGAGGGCCACGAGCTTTCCGGCGTGAAGGCCGCGGATGGGCGCTTCGGGCTCGGGAAACCCTTCCGGCATTGTCCAGGTGGGCGCCTCCAGCAGGCCCATGTGGATGGGCCGGCCCTGCAGCAGGGCCGCGGCTTCGGCGTCATCAAGGGTGCGGGATCGGCACCAGGGCACCAGGGCCTCGCCACGGAGCCACGCGCGCTGTCCTTCCCCGGGATCCGCCCATGGGCCAATGGCCGTGCGGCACAGGCCCGCGAGGTGGGCGCCGCACCCGAGGGCCGCGCCGAGGTCCCGGGCCAGGCTGCGGACGTAGTAGCCGCCCTTGACGGTGAGTTCGAGGGTGCTCGTCCGGGGCAGGTCGTGGCGCAGCCAGCGGGCGCTGTGCAGGAAGACCCGCGACGGCGGCAGCACCACCTCCTCGCCGCGGTGGGCCTTCTTGTAGGCGGATTCGCCGCCGATCTTCTTGGCGCTGGTGGCGGGGGGAATCTGGTCGTGCCAGCCGAGGTGGGGCGCCAACGCCTGTTCCAGTGCTGCCGCGTCCAAGGCCGACGCGTCGCCCTCGCGAACCATGACACCGAGATGATCACCGGTGTCCGTCTCCGCGCCCCAGGCGAGCTCCGCCACATAGGTTTTCGGCAGGGGATGCATCAGCTCCATGAGCCGCGTAGCCTGACCGGCGAGGATGAGCAGCAGGCCTTCCGCGAAGGGATCCAGCGTGCCGCCGTGGCCCACGGGGTGCTTCTTCAGACCCGCCTCCCAGGCTTCGTGGGTGAACTGCTTCACGATGCCGAAGCTGCTGGGACCGACGGGCTTGTGGACGAGGCAGACGCCGCTGAAGGTGGCGGGCTCCATCAGGCTTTTTCTTCCCCGTCCGGCGCCGGTTCGTCGGAAGGCGGCCGGGCGGCCCGCTCCTTTTCCAGCTCGGTGAAGAGCTCCTCCATCTTGTTGCCCGCTTCCAGGGTGGCGTCCGGGAAGAACCGCAGCTCGGGCACCCGGCGCAATTTGAGGCGTGCCGCCAGCTGGGTGCGCAGGAAGCCCGCGGCGCGGCCCAGGGCCTTGCGGCTCCGCGCCGTGGTGGCCTCCTCGTTCTCCCCGGCAAGTGGCATGACCGTGTAGTAGATCTTCGCCACGCCCCGGTCCCCGCTGAGGCGCACCGCCGTGATGGTCAGGAAGCCGAGATCCGGATCCCGCACCTCCCGCTGGATCAGCGTACTGAGGAGGAACTGGACCTGGTCTTCGAGGCGTTCGGGTCGGAGCATGGGGGGATAGTGTAGCCGGACCGCCCTACCGCAGCTTCAGCGACGCCAGCGCCAGCACGGAGCAGATGATGGCCGTGATCCACAGCCGGATCACCACCTTCGTCTCCGCCAGCCCGCCCAGCTCCATGTGGTGATGGAAGGGGGCCATGCGGAAGATGCGCTTGCCGTCCCGGAGCTTGTAGCTGCCGATCTGGAGGATGACGCTGATGGCCTCGATGACGAAGAGGCCGCCGGCGATGGCCAGCAGCAGTTCCTGCTTGATCATGCAGGCGACGGTGCCGAGCGCGCCGCCCAGGGCCAGGCTGCCGGTGTCGCCCATGAAGACTTCCGCCGGGTGGGCGTTGAACCAGAGGAAGCCCAGGCAGGCGCCCACCATGGCGGCGATGAAGACCGACAGCTCCGCG
This sequence comes from Holophagaceae bacterium, assembly GCA_016710635.1. GTDB lineage: Bacteria > Acidobacteriota > Holophagae > Holophagales > Holophagaceae > JADJVL01. The sequence goes on from JADJVL010000006.1 coordinate 231,649, forward strand.
GCGCCGGGCACATAGGGGACGACGAGGTAGTTCGCGATCTTGATGTTGCCCGCCACGTAAGCCAGCACGGCGAAGGTGAGGGACACGATGAGGGTGCCCCCGGCGGCCAGGCCGTCGAGGCCGTCGGTGAGGTTCACCGCGTTGCTGGTGCCCACCATGACGAAGGCGATCCAGGGGATGAGGAAGATGCCCACGTCCGGCACGAAGTTCTTGAAGAAGGGCACCGAGAGCTGGCTGGTGGTGCTGCCCCGCAGGCCGAAGTCCAGGATGAGAAAGCCCACCACCACCGAGATCGCCGTGAGGGCCGCCATCTTCTGCCAGGTGCTGAGGCCCAGGTTCTGCTTCTTGAGGAGCTTCTTCGCGTCGTCCAGGGCGCCCACGACGCCGAAGCCGATGAGCGAGATGAGGGCCACCCAGATGGTGCCCGCCTTCAGGTCGCACCACAGCAGGGTGGAAAGGGTGATCACCAGGACGATGAGGAGGCCGCCCATGGTGGGCGTGCCGGCCTTCCCCTGGTGGTGCTGCGGCCCTTCCTCGCGGATGTGCTGGCCCATCTTCAGCCGCCGCAGGGTGCGGATGACCAGGGGCCCGAAGACCAGCGCCAGCAGGAAGGCTGTCGCCGCCGCCATGGCGGCGCGGAAGGTCACGTACCGCAGCACCGCGAGGGCGCGGAAGGTTTCACGGAAGGGGAAGAGCAGCCAGGGGAGCATCGCGCCTTGAAGCCTGAGAATCGTGGTGGAAGGAAGTCTTCATTCTGGCCGATCCGAACCTGCGCCGGGGAGGATTCAACCCGCCGCCCGGCGCGCGAGAAGCCACTCCACCGCGCGCTCGCTGCGCCAGTGGCGGCTGCCCTTCACCAGGATGCGGGCGCCAACGGGAACGGCGTCCAGCCCCGCCGGATCCTCGACCAGGGCTTCGAAATCCGGGAAGGCGCGGGCTCCGGACCCGAAGCCTGACGCCAGGGCCGCGGCCTCCGTGCCAAAGATCCAGACGCGCCGAAGGCCCAAGGCCTTGAGTCCTTCGCCGGTGGCGGCGTGGAGCCGCTCGGAATCGGCGCCGAGCTCCCGCATGCAGCCCAGCACCGCCACGGGTTCGCCGCCCTCCAGGGCCAGCAGGGCCTCGGCGCAGGCGAGGATGGAATCCCGGCTGGCGTTGTAGCTCTCGTCCAGGAGCCAGCCCCCGCCCTGCAGTTCATGCAGCCGGCCGCGGCCCGCCTCGGGCTCCGTCCGCCCGAGCCCCAGCGCCACCGCTTCCCGGTGGAAGCCCGCCAGCAGGGCCAGAGCGCCCGCGAGGGCCGCGTTGCGCACCTGGTGGGCGCCCCGAAGCCTTAGCGTGACCGGCAGCCGGTACTCCGGCGTGCGCAGGGTGAAGCGCTCGCCCTTGGGCCCGAGGGATTCACAGGACTCCCAGCCGAAGGCCGCACCGTCGCCCACGGGCACCGCGAGCACATGGGCGGCCCAGGGCTGTTCCGCGGTCCAGCGGCACCAGGGATCGGCGGCGAGGTGGACCCAGGCCCCGCCGGCCCTCGTGCCCGCCACCAGTTCGCCCTTGGCCCTGGCGATGCCTTCCTGCCCGTCGGCGAAGTTCTCCATGTGGGCGGTGCCGATGGTGGTGACGAGGCCAAAGTCCGGGGGGGCGATTTCCGTGAGACGCCGGATCTCGCCGGGGGTGCTCATGCCCATCTCCAGCACCGCGGCGGCTTCGCCTTCAGGGAGCGTCGCCAAGGCTTCCGGCAGGCCCAGGGTGTTGTTGCGGTTGCCAGGGGTCTTCCAGGCGCCGGTGGCGGCGGCCAGCAGCTCCTTGGTGCTGGTCTTGCCGACGCTGCCGGTGACGCCGAAGACGACCCTGGGGCGCACCGCCGCCAGCCGCGCGGCGCCCCAGGCCTGCAGGGCCTGGAGGGTGTCCGGCACCACGAGCTGGGGGATGTCGAGGGACAGCGCGTGGTCCACCAGCAGGGCGGCGGCCCCCCGCTCCATGGCCTGCGCGGCGAAGGCGTGGCCGTCCCGCTCCGCCCTCAGGGCCACAAAACAGGCGCCGGGCGGGAGGGTGCGGGTGTCGAGGGAAAGGGCCGTGGGCACGACGCCGCCATCGCCCACGACGGCACCGCCGATGTGGCCGCGGGCTTCCGCGAGGGTCCAGAGGCTCACGGGAACCGCTCGTGCAGGGCCGCTTCCACCGCGCCGCGGTCGCTGTAGGGATGTTTCACGCCGGCGATCTCCTGGTAGGGCTCGTGGCCCTTGCCGGCGAGGATCAGGAGGTCGCCGGGGCGGCAGTCGGCGAGGGCCGCCGCCACGGCCTTCGCGCGATCCGCTTCCCGGTGGTAGCGGGCGGGATCGGCGCGGACGGCTGCGGGGATGCCGGGGCTCGCGTCATCGAGGATCCCTTCGATGTCCTCGCCGCGGGGGTTGTCGCTGCTGTGCCAGATCACGTCGGCGCCGCTGGCGACCGCCGCGGCCATGAGGGGGCGCTTGGTGCGGTCCCGCTCGCCGCCGCAGCCGAAGAGGACGTGCAGCCGGCCCCCTGGCTGCAGCAGGCGTCGTCCTTCCGCGAGGATCTTTTCCAGGGCGTCGGGCGTGTGGGCGTAGTCGATGACGACGCCGAAGGGCTGGCCCCGGTCCACGCGCTCCAGCCGGCCGGGCGCCCCGGTGAGCGCCGGGATCGCCGGCAGCACCGCCGCGAGCGCAAAGCCGGCCTCGGCGATGGCCCCCAGGGCGGCCACGAGGTTGTGGACGTTGAAGCGGCCCAGGAGCGGGCTTGCGATGGGCCAAATCCCATGGGGCGAATGTAGCTCGAAGCGCGTGCCCAGGGTGCCGAGCTCCACTGCCTTGGCTTGATAGTCCGCGGGGAAATCGACGGCGAAGCTCCGGGCGGCCGGGTCCCCGTCCAGGAGGCGCCGGCCATAGGCGTCGTCCGCATTGATCAGGCTCCGCTCCGAGCGTTCGAAGAGCCCGCGCTTCGCGGCGAAGTAGCGCTCCATGTCGCCGTGGAAGTCCAAATGGTCCTGGGTGAGATTCGTGAAGACGCCCACCTTGAAGCGGGCGCCGGCAACCCGGCCCAGGCAGAGAGCGTGGCTGCTCACCTCCGCGGCCACGGCCCGGTCCCCGGCCTCAACGCTGCGGCGCAGCCAGCGGTAGAAGGCGGGGCTTTCCGGCGTGGTGCGCGCGGCCTCCTCCTCGAGGTCCCCGGCGGCGTTCAGCACGGTGCCGACGAGGCCGCAGCCGATCCCGCTGCCCCGCAGGAGCTGCCGGATCAGCGTCGTCACCGTGGTCTTGCCATTGGTCCCCGTGACGCCGATGAGGGCGAGCCGCTCGTCCGGCGCGCCGTGGAGCCGCCGGGCCGCCAGCGCCATCGTGTTGCGGCCATCGGCCAGCACGCCAAAGGCGATGCCAGCCGGGACAGGCGCCTCGCCGTCGCTCAGGACCGCCACCGCCCCCCGGGCGATCACATCCAGAATGAACTTCGCGCCGTCGTGCTTCTCTCCCTTCAGGGCCACGAAGCACCCGCCGGGCCCGATCTCCCGGCTGTCGCTGGAGACGTCAACAACGTCCGCCTCCTGGGGACCGCGCCCATTCGTGATCTCCAGGCCCTGGATCCAGTCGCCGAACTTCACGGGCCGCTCCCGCCGATGCGGAGGACCACTGGCGCGCCGGGCTTCAGGTCGACGCCGGGTTCCGGACTCTGGCCCTGGACCCGGGCCGCGAGGGAACCCCCCGGCGCGCCTTCGATGCGCGGCTCGCCGCCGGCCATGACCACCCGCTGGATGGCGGCCTTCAGGGAAAGGTCCTTCACGTTGGGGACCTTGCCCACTTCCACGTGAATGGCCGCTTCGCTGCTTTCGCTGGAAGGCCAGTCCCGCAGGGAGAGCTTCAGGTCCGGCTCCCGCTCGCCGGCGGTGGCGTTGGCCCGGTAGCGCAGGATGCCGTCCCCGATCTTCTTGAAGAGGGGCGCCGCCACATCGCCGCCGGTGGTGTCGCCGGCGGGATCGTCCAGCATGAAGAGCATGCCGAACTGGGGCTTGTCCGCGGGGAAGAAGCCCATGAAGGACGCGAAGTGGCGCTTGGGGTCGTACTTCCCGTTGATGATCTTCCGCGCGGTGCCGGTCTTGCCGAAGGCATCGGAGCCCTCCAGCATGGCCTTCTTGCCGGTCCCGTTGGTGATGACGCCCTTCAGCGCCTCCCGCATCAGGCTCGAGGTCTCCTCGCTGATCACCTGCTTGCGCACCACGGGCTCGAAGGGCTTCAGCAGGGCGCCCTGGTCGTTGAACATGCGGCGCACCAGGATGGGCTGCATGAGCTTGCCGCCGTTGGCCAGGGCGCAGCCCGCCATGAGGATCTGGAGGGGCGAGACGCTGAGGCCGTAGCCGTAGCAGAAGGTGTACTGGGTGGGTGTGCTCCAGCGATCGGGGGCGATCATGCTGCCGGAGGTCTCGCCTGGGAAGTTGAGGCCCGTCTGCTGGCCAAAACCGAAGTCGCGGAGGTAGCGGTAGTGCACGGCCGGATCGAGGCGCGTGCCGATCTTGGCGGCACCCACATTCGAGCTTTGCCACAACACTTCCTCGAAGGTCAGGACGCCATGGCTGTGGGTGTCGGTGATGGTAAGGGACTTGTCGTAGCGCCACCGCCCGCCCATGCAGTCGATCTTCTCCCCGAGGTGCACCTTGCGCTCCTCCAGGGCGATGGCGGCGGTGAAGATCTTCATCGTCGAGCCGGGCTCGTAGGCGTCCTCCACGGGATGGACCTTGCGGGCCGCCCGCTGCCGCTCCAGCTCCTTGCGGTACTCGTCCTTCTCGGCGGCGCTGAAGTCCTTCGGATCCCGGTTGCGGAACTTGAAGGGCAGCACGTGGTTCGGATCGAAGGTGGGCGTGCCGCCCATGGCCAGGATCTCGCCGGTGTTGGGATCCACCACCACCGCGTAGGCCGTGGCGGGACGGCTGAGCTTCACCGCCTCCTCCAGGGCCTCCTCCACGATGTGCTGGATGGTGCCGTCGATGGTGAGCTGGAGGCTGGCGCCGTTCACGGGGATCTTGGCGTAGTTCTCCTGGAGGATGAGCAGGCGGCCCTTGGCATCCCGGGGCGCCAGCAACTCGCCGGGCTGGCCCGCCAGCTGGTCCTGAAAGGTGCGCTCGATGCCGAGCTGGCCGCTGCCGTCGATGTCGGTGAAGCCGAGGATCTGGCAGGCCAGGTTGCCCCGGGGATAGTAGCGGCGGCTCTCCGGCAGGAATTCCAGGCCTTCGATTTCCAGGGCCTTGATGGCGGCGGTCTTGCCGGGCTCCAGCTGCCGGTCGATCCAGACGAAGGGCTTCTTGCGGAGCAGCCGCTCCAGCACCGTCGCCTTCGGCATCTCGAGGATGGGCGCCAGCTTTCCGGCGATCTCGGCGGCCAGCTTGCGGTCCGGGTTGCCCCACACCGCCTCTTCGCCCTTGCTGCTGCGGAAGTCGGGATAGAAGGCCGGGGGATTGCAGAACAGGCTTTCGACCTTCAGGGAGATGGCCAGGCTTTCCCCCCGCCGGTCGTGGATCTCCCCCCGGATCGGGGCGATGGGCACCCGCACCTGGTGCTGGGCTTCGGCGCGGAGGCGGTAGCGCTGGTGCTGGACGCCCTGGACCCACACGAGCCGCAGCAGCACCGCCGCGGCCCAGACCAGCACCAGGCCGAGGATCCAGGGCATGCGGGACTCCACGCGCGCTTCGGCGCCGGGGGCGCCAAGGAGCGGCCGAGGCCGGGTGGAGGGAGCGAGAAAGGCCATGTCGTCCGGGTCTGAAAAGCCCCGCCAGGGCGGGGCTTCCACTCATCCTAACCCCTAACCTCCTAGAGCCGGTCAGAGCTGACCGGATGGAGCTTCGCCAGCTTCTGGTCCTCCGCCGTGAAGGCGCGTCGGATCAGGTGGCTGGTCTTGCGGGGCTGCAGCCCCGCTTTGATGGCGTATCCGCTGACTTCCTCGTCCCGCTGGAAGCGGCTGCGCTCGAGGAGCAGCTTGCGCTGGTTCTCCTCGGCGACCTTGATCCGGTCGCGCACGTCGTTCATGGCGTAGCTCAGGCGGGTGTTCTGCACCTGGATGTAGATGACGGAGGCGAGGGGCATGGCGAAGGCCGCCGCCAGCAGCAGCAGGCGCAGGATGCCTTCGCCCTCGACCTGGCGGCCGCGGGCGTGCAGGGTACTGGGTTGAATGGACATGGCCAGCTCCGGATCAGGTAAGGCGCTCGGCCACGCGCAGGCGGGCGGAGCGGGAAGGCGGGTTGGCGGCGCATTCGGCGTCGCTGGGGGCGAAGCCCCCGGGATGGATGAGGCGGACGAGCTTGGGCAGTTCGGCGGGAGCATGGCGGCCCGGACCGTCGTAGACGCCGGCGAGGCGCCGCAAGGTCTGCTTGGCGATGCGGTCCTCCAGGCTGTGGAAGCTGATGACGCCGATGCGACCGCCGGGACGCAGGGCGTGGACGGCCTGTTCGATGGCGGCGGAGAGCCGGTCCAGTTCGCCGTTCACGGCGATGCGGATGGCCTGGAAGGTGCGGGTGGCGGGATCCAGCGGCACCCGGCGCCCCTTCACGATCTTCGGCAACACCGTGTAGATGGCGTTGGCCAGGTCCGTGGTGGTGGCCAAGCCCCCGGCCCGGAAGACTCTCAGGATGGCCCGGGCGATGGGCCGGGAGGCGCGCTCCTCCCCGTACTGGTAGATGGCGTCGGCCAGGCTGGTCTCGTCCTGGCCCTCCAGCCAGTCGAGGGCGGTGGGCCCCGCTTCCGTGTTCATGCGCATGTCCAGGGGGCCTTCCTCCCGGAAGGAGAAGCCCCGGGCGGCGGTCTTGAGCTGGAGGGTCGAAACGCCCAGGTCCATGAGGACCGCGTCCAGCCCCTCGTGGGCCTGGAGGTTGAGCCAGGCCTGGAAGGCGGGCTCGTCCCAGACCTCTTCATAGGTTCCCGCCAGGATGGTCAGGCGCGCGTCCCGGCCCAGGCGTTCCCGGGCGGCGGCGCGGGCTTCCGGATCCCGGTCCACCCCCAGGTAGCGGGTGTCGGCGTCGGCGCGGGCCAGGAGCGCTTCCGCGTGGCCCCCCAGGCCGAGGGTCAGGTCGAGGATCCGGGCGGCGGGAGGCACGGGCAGGTTCTCCAGGACTTCCTGGAGCAGCACGGGGACATGGACGGGAGTCGCACACATCACGGCTAGATCCCCAGGTCCGCGAGGGCGGCGAGGTCCTCGCCGGTGAGGGGCTCGGCGGCCAGGCGCCGCTCGAAGCCGCCCTTGTTCCACAGGGCCAGGTGGTCCATCTGCCCGAGGATGGCGACTTCGCCGGCGAGCTGGGCGGCTTCCCGGAGGATGGGGGGGATGACGAAGCGACCCTGGGCGTCGGGCTCCACTTCGGAGCCGTAGTACGCGGTCACCTCCAGGAACTTGCGCTTGGCGGGGGAGGTGGCGGGCAGGCCCGCGAGCCTCTCCTCGATGGACTCCCACACCGGCATGGGATAGAGCCGGGCGGAACGACCATCGAGGGAGGTGAGGTAGTGGCGGGCGACCGCCGACCCCACGCCCAGGGCGTGGGATTCGAGGTCAGCCTTGAACGTGGAGGGGAGCTTGAGCCGTCCCTTCTCATCCACGGTGGCCGGTGAATTGCCGCGCAGTCGCAGCACCGATCCCGCCTTTCAACAAGTAGCCCAGGAGCCGTGAATGGAGAGGGGGATCGAACCATTTCGAACCACTTCATTCCATTTTTAGCCACTGATTGCCACTCACGAGTGTAGGGATCGCCCTGGGCCTCTCAAGCCAAAAGAAAAGCGAAATAACCTGCAAATGCCCGTGTTTCATTGATATTCCAATAAATCTAATAGGCGTTGGCCGCCCCTCCACCCCGCCGGTTTTGGTGCCGCCGGGCGTGTTTCTCCTTTTATTCGATCAATCGGGGCTCTCCCGGGCCCTGGGCCACCGGCCGCCCAAGGCGGACTGGTAGCCGGCCCGGGCAGAGAGCCCGCACCGCACCCCTGCTTTGTCCGTCCAGGGCGCGGACCGGTTCAACCCCTCCGCATGGAGGTGTAGCTCCGCCCTACCGGCGGCGGGGACTTGCGGACGGGCTTCGGCTTGGGCTTCAGCCCGCGGAGGGCGAGGCGGAGGCGCTCGATCTGGGCCGGGGTGGCGCGGTGCTCGGTCCAGGCGCGCAGGGCCTCCATGAGGGCGGGATCCTGGACCGCCAGCTTCTCCAGACGCCGGAAAAGCCGGAGCTTCTGGAGCTGCCGGTCCGTGGCCGAACCCTCGATCATCGCTGCGATGTCGCCGGCGAGGCCGGGGTAGGCGCCGGCGATGCCCTGCCACTTCGCGATGGCGCCCTGCAGGGCCGCCGCCCGCTGGGCCGCCAGGCGCGCCCGCAGCTCCTCCGTGCTGATCTCGCCGCGCATGTAGGCGAGGATGTTCGGATTGTTGATCTTGGCGCTGGCCAGCTCGGCGGTGCGCTCCAGATAGGTCACCTTCTGCGCCATCTGGTCGAAGTAGGCTTCGCCTCCCAGCTGCTTCCAGGCTTCTTCACCGGCGGCCGCACCCGCCACGGTACCGCCGGGTCCGAAAACCGATCCGGCGAAGGCCAGGGCCTTCGAACTGAGCTGCTTGCCCGCCTCCTGGGGAACGGCGATCAGCGCCCCACTCACATCGCCTTCCATCAGGTTGGCGGCGATCTTCGAGCCCACATCGCAGATCGAGATGGCCGTTCCAAGGCGCTCCAGTTTCACGGCGAGGTCTCCGCAGCGGGCCTTGAAGGCCGCCACCTGGCCGCTCTTGTCCGAGCCCTGGAACATGGACCGGAACTCCCCGCGGCTGATGACGGAGCCGTCCGCCGCCTTCCCCTTGGCGAGGTTCTTGAATCGCTCCGCCGCCAGGTCCAGGGCCTTGCCAGTGCCCTCATGACTAGCGACGGTACCGGTGGTCGAGATGGCCTGCTTCACCTCCGGGGGGAGGTCCAGCTCCTGGGCGCCGCCCCGGGGATCCAGAGGCACCGTGTCGCTCCTGACCTGGGCCAGGAGCCCGGGCCCGGACAGGACGAGGGCCAGGACGGGCAGGAACCGCGCGAGACCACCGGCCATGGGGCACCTTGGGAGTTGGGCCCCATGATCGCCCCCGGGGCGGGGCCGGCAAAGCTGGCGCCTTGTGACTTCCACGACATCTCATGGGCGCCGCCCCGCCCCCAGAATGGCGGAACCCTTTCATCGAGTGGTCCCATGAACCCCCAACCTCCGGCCTCCACAGACCGCCCCAGCAGCCTTCGGGCGGCGGGGGCGGCACCCTGGGAACCCGACCAGGCGGCCAAAGTGATCCTCGACGCCTTCGATGCCGCGGACCGTCAGGGCAGCCACCCCGCCAGCATTACCGTGCAGTGGGACGATGCCACCCTGGCCCTGGATCTCCAAAGCTGGCGGGGCTTCCAGGACGGGAGCCTGGGCCTCGAAGCCGTCGCCGCCCGCCTGCAGATCCAGTCCAGCGGCGACCCGGAAGCGGTGGCCAAGGCCAGCGCCGGCGCCGCCGCCCTTGGCCGCGGAAAGGTGCAAGGGAACGCCGCGCCCTCCTCCTCCCTGCTCTCGGTGGAGACCCTCAAGCACCCGGTCTTCCTTGGCGGGTGCGGCCTCCTCTTCCTCCTCGGCGGCTGCGGGATCGTGGCGCTCTTCATCCGATTCCTCTTCCGGCGGACCCCGGCCCAACCCGCCCCGTCGACGGCACCCTCGGACCGGCCCACCCCCGCCGCGCCGCCCCCCACCCGGATCTTCCCGGCCGGCGCGCCTCCGCGGCCCGCCACCGCGCTGCACTTCCTCTCCGGGCCGTTGAGTGGCCGCACCGTCCCTCTGGGCCCGCGGGTCCGGATCGGCCGGGAGATCGTCGGCAATGACCTGGTGCTGGAGGACGCATCCGTCTCCCGGCACCACGCGCTCATCGAAGGGGCGGCGGACGGCTTCCGGGTCAGCGACCTGGCCAGCAGCAACGGAACTTTCCTCAACGGCCTGCGGCTGGACCGCCCCCTCAGCCTGGGCGCCGGCGACCAGCTGAAAGTGGGCCAGATCCTCATCGAGATCCGGTGAGCCTCCAGGGGCTTCTGGTTCTGCTCCTCTCCCTCGCCACGACCGGTGGCGCCGAGCCCCCGCCTGGCCCCTTCCCTGGCGTGGCCCGGGCCTATCTCGTGAAGGTGGATGGCCGCGAGCTCTGGGCGCACCGGGCGGACGCGCCCATGCCGCCCGCCAGCCTGACGAAAGTCATGACGGGGCTGTTGGTGCTGGAGCGGGGGCGCCTGGACGGCGTGGTCACCGTCTCCCGGGCCGCCTCGAGGGAGACCGGCCACCGGCTGGGTCTGCGGGAGGGCGACCGGCTGCGGGTGCGGGATCTCCTCACCGCGGCCCTGGTAGGGTCCGCCAATGATGCCGCCCACGCCCTGGCGGACCACGTGGCCGGCAGCGAAGGGCGTTTCGTGCGCCTCATGAACCGCCGGGCCCGGGAGTTGAAGCTCACGCGCACCCGCTTCGCCAATGCCTCAGGCCATGATCAGGCGGGCCACCAGGCCAGCGCCCGGGACCTCGCCCGCTTGGCGGAGGCGGCCATGGCCCAGCCGGAGTTCGCGGCCCGGGCTGCCACGGTGTACGCCACCCTCCACACCGTGGACGGCCGTCGCACCTTCCAGGTGGAGAACCAGAACCAGCTGGTGGGCCGCTATCCGGGCACCGTGGGCGTCAAGAGCGGCTATACCCCCGGCGCCGGTCGCTGCGTCATCGCCCAGGCGGAAGGCCAGGGCCGCCGGGCGACCCTGGTCCTGCTCCACGCCGCGGACCGCTGGTGGGATGCGGAGAAGCTCCTCGACCGTGCCCTGGGCCGCAAAGCGGGACCGCGCTGAGGACGTGCGGAATTTGTGCCCCCTGCTCCCACTGGACCGCGGGCCGCAACCTCAGCAGATCCGCGGCAGCTGCTCGCCGGACAGCAGATCGAGGAGCCGCTGGGTCCCCATGCGCGTGCGCAGGGTGACCATGCCGGCGGGGCTTTCCCGGACCCAGCCGATGACGGCGGCGCCCTGCCCCTCCGGCTGGGCCCGCAGCAGGGCCACGGCCGCTTCGGCCTGGGTCCCGTCCACGAAGGCCACCAGCCGGCCTTCGCACGCGACGTAGAGGGGGTCGAGGCCGAGGAGTTCGCAGGCGGCCGCCACGCCCTCCGCCACGGGGATGTCCCCTTCGACGGCTTCGATGGCCACCTGGGCGTCGGCGGCGATCTCGTTGAGCACCGAGGCCAGGCCGCCCCGGGTCGGATCCCGCAGGCAGTGGACGTCGATGCCCCCGTCGAGGAGCGCCGCCGCCAGTTCGTGGACGGGCGCGCAGTCGCTCTGCACCGGCGTTTCGAAGGCCAGGCCCTCCCGCACGGACAGCACCGCCACGCCGTGGCGGCCCACGTCCCCGGAGACGATCACCGCGTCCCCGATTGCCACCCGGCGCGGCGAAATGTCCACGCCTTCGGGCACCAGGCCGATGCCGGCGGTATTGATGTAGAGGCCGTCCCCGTGGCCCCGGTCCACCACCTTCGTGTCGCCGGTGACGATGGCGACGCCGCAGCGCCTCGCCGCGAGACTCATGGAGGCCAGGACCCGCTGCAACTCCTCGATGGGAAACCCTTCCTCCAGGATCAGGGAGCAGGTCAGGAACCGCGGGCGCGCACCCCCCATGGCCAGATCGTTCACGGTGCCGTAGACCGCCAGGCTCCCGATGTCCCCGCCAGGAAAGAAGCGGGGATGCACCACGAAGGTGTCCGTGGTGAAGGCCACCCGCGTTCGGTCCAGGGTGACCACCGCCGCGTCGTGGCGGGCGTCGAGGGCTGGATTGGCGAAGGCCGGCAGCAGCAGCCGCTCCAGCAGCTCCCGCATGGTTCGGCCGCCACCGCCGTGGGCCATCTGGATGGTGTCGGGACGGAGGGGCGAGGGACAGCTCAGGCCAGGGATGGAAGCGGTCATGGCACACCTGCGCCGGGCAGCGGGAAAGGCATGGACTGCGCCGGCGGCGCCACGGCTCCCCCGGCCGCGGCACGCCGGTAGCGGTGGTAGGCGGCGCAGGCCCCTTCCCCGCTCACCATGGTGGCGCCAAGGGGATGTTCCGGGGTGCAGCGGGTGCCGAAGGCCGGACACCCAGGCGGCTTCAGCAGGCCCTGGAGCACGAGGCCGCTCTGGCATTCGACGGATTCGCGGCCGCCCACGGCCTCCACGCCGAAGCGCGTCGCCGCGTCGAAGGCCGCGTAGGCGGGACGCAGGCCCAGGCCGCTCGCGGCGATGGGACCGATGCCCCGCCAGGTCCTCGGCACGACCTGGAAGACGTCGCGGAGCAGGGCCTGGGCGGGAGCATTGCCTCCGGGGCGCACGAGCCGCGCGTACTGGTTCTCGACCTCCCAGCGCCCTTCCTCCAGCTGCTTCACGCACAGGTGGATGCCCTGCAGGAGGTCGAGGGGTTCGAAGCCCGTGACCACGATGGGCACCCGGTATTTCGCGGCGAGGGGCCCGTATTCGCGGGTCCCCATGATGGCGCAGACGTGCCCGGCGGCGAGGAAGCCGTCCACCTTGGACCGGGGCGAGGCCATGATCGCTTCCATCGCCGGCGGCACGAGCACGTGGGAGACCAGGATCGAGAAGTTTCGAAGGCCCCGCCGCTTCGCCAGGCTCACGGCCATGGCGTTGGCGGGCGCGGTGGTCTCGAAGCCCACGGCGAAGAAGACGACCTCCTGCCCCGGGTTCCGTTCGGCCACCGCAAGGGCGTCCAGGGGCGAGTAGACGACGCGGACGTCGGCCCCTTCGGACTTCACGCCGAAGAGATCCCGCTGGGACCCCGGCACCCGCAGCATGTCGCCGAAGGAGCAGAAGATCACGCCGGGTTTCGCCGCGATGGCCAGGGCCTGGTCGATGAGCGCCACCGGCGTGACGCAGACCGGGCAGCCCGGGCCGTGGATGAGTGAAAGGTCCGTCGGCAGCAGTTCGTCGAGACCGTAGCGGACGATGCTGTGGGTCTGCCCGCCGCAGACCTCCATCAGCGACCAGGGGCGCGTCATGAGGCGCCGGATGGCCTCCACCAGGGGCCGGGCGGTGCCGCCATCCCGGTATTCGTCGAGGAATCTCACGATGGCCCTTCCGCGTTGGCGGCCTCGAGGTCCTCGACCACCTGGAAGACATGCCGGGCCGCCGCCTCGTCGATGACGTCGAGGGCCATGCCCGCATGCACCACCACGTACTCGCCCACCTTCGCCTCCGGCACGAAGGCCAGACTGACCTCCTTCACCACCGCGCCGAAGGCCACACGGCCCAGGCGCAATTCGCCTTCCTCAAAGCTCAGGATCCTGCCCGGGACGCCAAGGCACATCTCACACCTCCAGGAGCGGACCAGCAACGGACTGCGCGGCCACCCAGGCCTGGCCGAGGGAGATCCCGCCATCGTTGGCCGGATAGAGCGCCGGGCGGTGGACCCTGAAGCCGCGGGCCCTCAGCGCGCGGGAGCAGAGGCCCGCCAGCAGACGGTTCTGGAAGCAGCCGCCGGAAAGGATGACGTCCTCCAGGGCTCCCGCTTCTGCGAAAGCCACCGCGAGCGCCGCCAGGCCGGCATGGAAGCGCCGGGCCATCCGCCCGGCCGCCACGCCCCGGCGCCGGTCCTCCAGGAGTTCCGCCAGCATGGGCGCCGGATCGGCGACGCCGTCCCTAAGCGCGAAGGCATAGGCCGCCGCGTCGTCCGAGGCCCGCGCGGCGAACTCCAACGCCATCGCCGCCTGGCCTTCGAATCCCGCGCCGGCGCGGATTCCCGTCAGCGCCGCCACCGCGTCGAAGAGCCGGCCCAGGCTGGAAGTCCAAGGCGCGTGAATGCCACGCTCCAGCATCCGGTTCAAGAGGGGCCGCTCCGCACCAGTGAACAGTTCCGCCACCGCCGCGTCCTCCCCGAGCACGCTCCAGCAGAGCCCCAGGGCCGAACGCCGGGGTTCCCGCACCGCCCGCTCGCCGCCCGGCAGCGGAAAGGCCCGGAGGTGGCCGACCCGCGTGAAGCCCGGGCCATCCACCACCAGGGCTTCGCCGCCCCACACGGTGCCGTCGGTTCCATGCCCGGCGCCATCCCACGCCAGGCCCAGGACCGGTCCGCGCAGGCCCGCCTCCGCCATGCAGGCGGCCACGTGGGCGTGATGGTGCTGGACCCGCGCCAGGGGCAGGCCCCAAGCCCGCGCCAGGCTTTCCGCCAGACGCGTGGACCCGTAGTCCGGGTGGAGGTCGCAGGCCAACCGCGCGGGCTCCACCTGGAAGAATTCCAGCAGGTCCTCCACGGTGCGCGCCAACAGGGCCAGGCCCTGGGGCGAATCCATGTCCCCGAGGTGCTGGCTCACCACCGCCTGGCCCGCCGCGAGCAGCGTGACGGTGTTCTTGAGGTGGCCGCCCAGGGCCAGCACCGGCGGGCCTTCGAAGGGCAGCGGCAGGGGCAGGGGCGCGAAGCCCCGGGCGCGGCGCAAGAGATGCAGGCTGCCCGCCTCCACCCGGCCCACCGAATCGTCCACGGGTCTCAGCACCGGCCGGTCGTGGACGAGGAAGGCGTCGGCAATGGCGCCCAGGCGTGCCAGCGCCTCGTCGTCGCCGATGGCCATGGGCTCGTCGGAAAGGTTGCCGCTGGTGCAGACCAGGGGCCGCCCGGCGGCTGCTGACAGCAGCCGGTGGAGGGGCGACGGGGGCAGGAAGGCCCCCAGGTCCGGATTGCCCGGGGCGACGCCGGCGGCGATGCCGCCACCCCGCCGCGGCAGCAGCAGGATGGGGGCCTCCGGAGACTGGAGGAGCGCGGCCTCCACCTCGGTGACGCCGCAGGCGCCCTGCAGGGCCGCGAGGTCCTGGAAGAGGACGGCGAAGGGCTTCGCCTCCCGGTGCTTGCGGGCCCGCAGCCTGGCGACGGCGGCCTCCGACGTCGCATCCACCAGCAGCTGGTAGCCACCGAGGCCTTTCAGGGCCAGCACCGACCCGGCGGCCAGTTCCGCCGCGGCGGCGAGGACGGCGGCGTCGCCTTCGGAGCGCGGCGTTCCGCGGGAGTCCTGCAGGACGACCTTAGGCCCGCAGGCCGGGCAGGCGATGGGTTGGGCGTGGAAACGGCGGTCGGCGGGATCGGCGAACTGGGCCGCGCAGACTTCGCAGAGGGGGAAGTCTTTCATCGCGGTGCGGGCACGGTCGTAGGGGAGCCCGGCGAGGATGGTGTAGCGCGGACCACACTGGGTGCAGTTGGTGAAGGGATAGCGGAAGCGCCGCTCCCCGGGGTTGTCCATCTCCGCGGCGCAGTCGGCGCAGACCGCGAGGTCCGCGGGCACGGAAGGACGGGTCCGTTCCGAGGCTCCGCTGGCGCGGATGCTGAACAGGGATGCGCCGGGAAGCTCCCCGATGCCGCGGGCCTGGATGCCCTGGATCCGCGCCGGCGCCGGTTTCTCGTCCCGGAGGGCCAGCAGGAACCCGTCGAGCTCGGCCGCGGAACCCTGGATTTCGATCTCCACACCGTCGGGGCGGTTGCGCACCCAGCCCGCGAGGCCCCGGGCCCGGGCGAGGCGATAGACGAAAGGCCGGAAGCCCACGCCCTGGACGACCCCCTGGACTTCCACCTGCAGGCGGGGCATGGCTTCAGCCCGGCGCGAGGGCCGGCATCCCGTGGCTGCCCCTGGCCCGCTTCGCCCCGCGGGCCGCGGCGAGGATCCAGCCCGTCCAGGCGTCCAGGCCTTCTCCCGTGGTCGCGCTGGTCCGCAGGACGTGCAGGCGGGGATTCACCCGCCGGGCGTACAGCAGGCACCGGTCCACGTCGAAGGTCACATGGGGCAGCAGGTCCACCTTGTTCAGGAGCAGCACGTCCGCAGCAGCGAACATGTCCGGGTACTTCAGGGGCTTGTCCTCGCCTTCGGTGACCGAAAGGATCACGACCTTGTGGGCTTCGCCCAGGTCGAAGGCCGCCGGGCACACGAGGTTGCCCACGTTCTCGATGAGGAGGAGGGAATCCGGAAGCGGGGCCAGGCGCTCGACGGCGTGCCCCACCGAGTGGGCGTCCAGGTGGCAGCCCTGGCCGGTGTTGATCTGGATGGCGGGCGCCCCGGCGGCGCGGATGCGTTCAGCATCGAGGGTGGTCTGCTGATCCCCTTCGACGACGGCGATGGGAACGCGGTTCTTGAGCAGGGCGATGGTGGCGGTCAGCAGGCTGGTCTTGCCTGAGCCCGGGCTGGAGACGAGGTTCAGCGCGAAGATCCCCTGCCGCGCGAAGGCCTCCCGGTTGGCCCGGGCGAAGGCGTCGTTCTTCTCCAGGAGGCCGCGTTCGATGGACACCCGCCGCAGGCGGGCGCCGCCGTGGCCATGCTGATGGCCGTCCCCCTCGATCCGCCCTCCGCCCTGGCAGCCACAGGTGGTGCACATGCTCCCTCCTAGTCGACGTCCAGGGCCTTGACGCGCAGTTCCGCGCCGCCGGTGATCTGCAGAGGCAATGTAGGGCAACGCGGACACATGTCGTAGCGGGCCGTGACGGGGCTCACCTTTCCGCAGGCCGCGCACCAGCCCTGGCCTTCGGGCTCCTCGATCTCCAGGGCGGCGCCCGCCGCGAGGGAGCCCGCGGTGACCGCGTCGAAGGCGAAGCGCAGGGCCTCCACCTCGACCCCCGCGAGCTTCCCGATCTCCAGGATCACCGTCCGGATGCGGTGGCAGCCCTGGGCGCGGGCGCTGTCCTCGATGATCTCGAGCATGCCTTCCATGAGGGAGAGCTCGTGCATGGGGGTTCCTAGGCTCTTGTGAGGCTGAGGGCGTCCCAGGCCTCCGGGCGGGGATCTTCCAGCAGCCGGCGGAGCAGGCTCCAGGCGACCTCCAGATGCGTCAACGCCTGCGGACCCATGGGCGCGCCCAGCTCGAAGGCGAGGCCACGGATGCCCAGGAGGTAGGAAGGGGGCGGTTCCTGGCCCCGGATTCCCAGGTACACGTGCAGCACCGCCGCGGGGCTGAGGGCATGGGTGGTGAAACTACTATCCGGCTCCGGCGCCAGGCGCTGGAGCCCGCAGGGGGCGGCGCAGGCCACCGACGCGTCGATGAAGAGGGCCAGATCCCGTCCTTCCAGGTCCAGGGCGTGCTCCACCTGGAACTGGAAATCCGACAGGAGCGCCAGGTCGCAGCGGTGCGCCAGTCCGGGCACAGCGGCTTCCAGTCGGTCCAGCAACGCCGGTCCCAGGCCATCATCCCCGCGACTGGGATTCCCGCAGGCGAGGACCACCACGCGGGGACGCGCCCCAGGGCTTGCGTGGACCGCGTCAGGCACCACTGCACCGTCCGTCCGCATCCTTCACGAGCCGCTGCAGGAGGTTGCCCCCCGCGTCCACCAGCTCGACCTGCAGGGGCATCCTCCCCACCGCGTGGGTGGCGCAGGAGAGGCAGGGATCGTAGGCGCGGATGGCGACCTCGATGTGGTTCAGCAGGCCTTCGGTGAGCTCCTTGCCATCCAGGTAGGTCGCGGCGACGTTCCTCACGGCGGTATTCATGGCGGTGTTGTTGTGGGTGGTGGAGACGATGAGGTTGGCCTTCACGACGGCGTCGTGCTCATCCACCCGGTAGTGGTGGAACAGCGTCCCGCGCGGCGCCTCGATGACGCCGATGCCCATCAGGGCGCGTTCGCCCCGGGTCACCAGGTCCGGGCCCTGGAGGTCCGGATCGTCCAACAGTTCGCGGATGGCTTCGGCGGCGTAGAGCATCTCCACCATCCGCGCCCAGTGGTAGGCCAGGGTGGCGTGGACGGGGCCCCCGTGGCCCATGGCCATGAACGCGCGCCGTTCCGCCTCCGCCAGGGGCGTGGGCATCCGGTCCGCGTTGTTGAGCCGGGCCAGCGGACCCACCCGGTACCAGCCCTCCTCATTGCCCAAGGAAACGATGAAGGGGAATTTCATGTAGGACCAGGACTTCACTTCCTCGTGGAGGTAGCGCAGGTAATGGACGCAGTCCACATGATCGAAAATGGCCGCACCCTCCGCATTCCGGGCGCGAAGGCCTCCGTCATAGAGTTCGAAGGCCCCGTCCGGGGTGGCGAGACTGAGGAAGTTGGAGCGGAAGGACCCGAAGGCTTCGCTGACCGCCAGATTGTCCTCGAAGAGCCTGCGGGCGATGTCCACGGCGCCCTTCGACCACGCCACGATCTGGTCGATGTCCTTGCGGAGCAGGTCCCGGTCCGCAGGGGCCAGAGCCTTGTTCACGCCGCCGGGAATGGCCAGGACGCCGTGCACCCGCTTGCCCGACAGGATGCGGATGACCTCCTGCCCGTACTTCCGCAGCTTCACGCCCTGGAGGGCGACCTCGGGGAAGGCCTGGATGACCCCCACGATGTTGCGCCGGGCGACTTCCGAGCCGAAGCCGAAGAGGAGGTCCGGACTGCTCAGGTGGAAGAAGTGGAGGGCGTGGCTCTGCAGGGTCTGCCCGTAGTGCAGCAGCCGCCGCAGCTTCTCCGCCGGGGGCGTCAGCGTGCGCGCCCCGACGAGCATGTCCACGGCCTTGGAGGCCGCGAGATGGTGGCTGACGGGGCAGATGCCACAGAGGCGCTGCACCAGGACGGGCACCTCCCAGTAGGGGCGGCCCTGGATGAACTTCTCGAAGCCCCGGAACTCCACGATGTGCAGCCGGGCCTGCTGGACGCGGTTGTCCTCGTCGAGAAGCAGCGTGACCTTGCCGTGGCCCTCCACCCGCGTCAGCGGCTCGATGACGATGCGGTTCAGGGCCTCCGGGTTGGATGCCGTTTCCAGATGGCGGGTCGCGGTGGGGCTCATGGCGGTTCCTCGGCGGGCGGTGGGCCCCGGGTCGATCGAACCCGGGTCAGTCGAAATGGATCAGCGCGTTGGGCAGGGTCGGGTCCTGGCCAGCCATCCGGGCGGTCAGGAAATGCCAGAACGCGTCCGCCGAAGGCGGGCAGCCCGGCAGGAAGTAGTCGATCTTCACGATGTGGTGGAGGGGCCGGACCTTGTCGAGAAGGAGGGGCAGCTCCGGATCGTCGGGGATGTGGGCGAACTCCACCCCGACGCCCCGGATGTAGGACTCCTCCAGGCACTCCTTCAAGGTGAAGCCGTTGCGCATGGAGGGGATGCCGCCGGTGATGCCGCACTCGCCCACCGCCACCAGGACCTTGCACAGCCTCCTGAATTCCTGGAGGACGTGGACGTTCTCCGCGTTGCAGACGCCCCCTTCGATGAGGCCCAGGTCCACGGGCCCGCTGATCTGCTTGAGGTCGTCGATGGGGCTCCGGTCGAAGGCCACGACCTCCAGCAGGTCGACGAGGCGCTCGTCGATGTCCAGCAGGGACATGTGGCAGCCGAAGCAGCCCGCGAGGGAACAGGTCGCGACTTTCAGCTTCTCAGCCATGGTGGACCTCCTCGGCGGCGTACTTGCGGAGCTCCAGCACGCTGATGGGTTCGCGGTCGTAGACGCGTTCCCCAATGGGGACCACGAAGCCCACGCGCTTGGCCATGAGGGCCCCGGTGGGGCAGGCCTGGATGGACCGGTCCTCTGGCGCGATCTGGCTGTCCGCAAGCAGCCCGCTGGGAGAGTTCACGGCCAGGGTCGAATGCATACCCCGGCCGTGGACGCCGAAGACGTCCTTCCCGTCGTAGATCCGGCTGGCGCGGACGCAGCGTTCGCAGCGGATGCAGCGGTCCCGGTCCAGGAACACGTCCGGATGGCTCATGTCCCGTTCGCGCTTCGGGAACTGGTGCGGGAAGTGGCTGTCCTGCATGCCCAGGTCGTAGGCGGTGGCCTGGAGCCTGCAATTTCCGCTCTTCTCGCAGGAGGGGCAGTGATGGTTCCCCTCCACGAAGAGCATCTGCATGATGGCCTTTCGCATGCCGTTCAACTCGGGCGTCCGGCACGCCACCGCCTGCCCTTTCATCGCCGGCTGGGTGCAGGAGGAGAAGGGGCGGCCGCTGATGACCACCGTGCAGAGCCGGCAGGAGCCGTGGGGCCCGAGATCCGGGTGCCAGCAGAGGTGCGGGATGTAGCGGCCTGCGGCGAGGGCCGCCTGGAGGATGGTCTGGCCCTCCTGGAAGGGGACCTCCAGGCCGTCGAGGTGGAAGGCGTTGGTCATGGCTCAGGCCTCCTGCGGAACGGGATGGGGGAGGTGGGCATCGGCGTCCGTCCGCCCGGTGAGGGAGCGCGCCTCCGCCAGCGCGCCATCCAGGTCGAAGGCGGGGATGAATTCGGTGGTCCGCATGCGGCCCGCCCAGATGGAGGGGAACTTCGCGATGCTGTCGCTGATGTGCAGGCTGGCGGTCTGGCCCAGGCCGCAGTGGGACATGGTCTTCATGATCTGCCCGATGCCCTGCATCTCCTCCAGGTCCACCGGCGAGCCGTACCCTTTGGCGAACTTCTCGACGTAGTTGGCAAGCAGGGTGGTCCCGATGCGGCAGGAGGTGCAGAGTCCGCAGCTCTCGTGCCGGAAGAACTGGGCGTAGTTCCGCACCGCGTCGAACAGGTCGCGCTGCTTCGCGAACACCATCATCGTGCCCACGCTGGAGAGGTCCTCGAAGCTGATCTCCCGGTCGAAATCACCGGCATTGATCAGGGTCCCGCTGGGGCCGCCGACCTGCACGCCCTGCGCCTCGAGGGCGCCGCAGTCCCTGAGGACTTCCCGCACCGTCACGCCCCACGGGTATTCGTAGATGCCCGGGCGCTCGCAGTCCCCGGAGACGCAGAAGAGCTTCGTCCCGGAGGATTCGGCCGTGCCGTTCCGGGCGTACCACTCGCCGCCCCTGGCGCTGATGACCGCCGCGGCGGCGAAGGTCTCGACGTTGTTCACGACGGTGGGCTTCCGCCGGTATCCGTGGTGGACCGGCAGGGGCCAGCGCTGCCGCGGGATGCCCCGCCGCCCCTCGATGCTCTTGATCATGGCGCTCTCCATCCCGCAGATGTAGGCGCCGGCGCCGAAGTGGATTCCGATATCGAAATCGAGGGCGGAGTCGAGGATGTTCTCCCCTAGCAGGCCCGCCTCCCGGCGCCGGGCCAGGACGCCTTCCAGGTGCTCCTCGAGGTACGCGTATTCCTGGCGGACGTAGAGGATCCCCTTCCTCGCGCCGACCGCGTGGCCGCAGATGGTCATGCCCTCGAAGACCATGTCCGCGTAGTCCGTGAGCAGGACGCGGTCCTTGAAGGTGCCGGGCTCCCCTTCGTCCGCGTTGCACAGGACGTAGCGCTCCGGGTCCGAGGCCCCGCGCACCGACTGCCACTTGATGCCGGTCTTGAATCCGGCCCCGCCGCGGCCGCGCAGCCCGGACTTGTAGATCTCCTTCAGGGTCTCCGCCCCGCCCCGCTCCAGGTGATGCTTGCGGGCATCGCTGGGGGCCAGGTCCTCCGCCCAGGTGGAGAGGATCTCGCCGCCCCGCTCCAGGCTCGCCCGCAGGCCTTCGCCGGGCTTGAGGGGGCGGCGGAAGACCACGTCCGAGCGCCGCATGGCGGTCTCGACCTGGAAGAGCTCGCCGGGCCAATCCTCCATGGGCACCCGGGCGTTGACGAGGTCCGCGATGCGCTCCATGCGGTCCCGGGTGAGCCGGGTCACCGGCCGGAAATTGATCAGTCCGGCGGGCCCCTGGTCACACATGCCGGTGCACGAGGTGAAGCGGACGCTGACCCGGCCGTCGGCGCGCACCTGACCGAGGCTCACACCCAGCTTCCCGCAGAGGTGGGCCGCGAGTTCCCGGCTGCCGAGCATCTGGTCGGTGATGTTGTCGCTCAGGTAGATGGCGTAGTCGCCCTGGAACTCCGTGCTCAGGAAGGCGTAGAAGCTGACGACCCCCTGGACGCGGACCAGCGGGATGGCCAGCCGTTCCGCAAGCGCCGCGATCGCCGCGGGAGGCACGCAGGACAGTTTCTTCTGCACGGCGATGAGGATCTGCAACAGCAGGTCCGGCCGGCCGCCGTACCGCAGCAGGATGGGCTCCAGGATCTCCTGGATGGAAGGGGCCGCGGCTGGCTTCATGGGAGCTTCTCCCTGGTTCGCATTCCAGCGAATCCGCTTTTCAAGCTGCTTCCGGACTGCGGGGTCGAAACAGACCGGCGCCCACACCCTAGCGCCACTCCCGGGCCGTGGGCCTCATCCGGAGAGAAGTTGTGACGCCGGGCATCGCGCGCGCCGGGTAGCCGCGTCCCGCCTGATCGACCCTGGGGCGATCCCTGGACCCTAGTGCACGAGCTTCCCGCCCAGGGGCTTTCCGCCCAGCAGGTGGAAGTGCAGATGGAAGACCGTCTGCCCCGCGTCCGGGCCGCAGTTGGAAATCAGCCGCCAGCCGCCCGCCGCCACGCCGTGGGCCCGCGCGAGTTCGGCGGCGACCTGGGGAATCCGGGCCAGGGCCGGGAGGACGTCCGGCGCCAGGTCGTTGAGGCCTGCGCAGTGGACCCTTGGAATGATGAGCAGATGCACCGGCGCCTGGGGGAAGATGTCCTTGAAGGCGACAATGTCATCGTCCTCATGGACCAGCGCCGCGGGGATCTCCTTCGCCGCGATCTTGCAGAACAGGCAGTCACCCACAGGACCTCCCCTTCGTGTTCCACATCATCTTGCACCAGCCCGAGATCCCGCAGAACACCGGCAGCATCGGCCGGCTTTGCGTCAACAACGAGTGCCAGCTGCACCTCGTGCACCCCCTGGGCTTCGAAACCAGCGACTACTACCTGCGCCGGGCGGGCCTCGACTATTGGGAGCGGCTGAACCCGACCCACTACCTGGATTGGCAGGACTTCGTGGAGCGCAACCCGACGCAGCGCCTCTGGTTCTTCAGCACCAAGGGCGAACGGAAGCATACCGACGTGGCCTGGCTGGACGGCGATGGTCTCGTCTTCGGCCGGGAGACCAAGGGCCTGCCCACCGAGCTCGTGGAAGCCCACCGGGACTCCCTGGTGCGCATCCCCATGCTGGGGGACTTCCACCGCAGCCTCAACCTGGCCCAGGCGGCGGCGATTGGGCTTTACGAAGCGCTGCGGCAGACTCAAGGATGGTAGTGGAGTCCCCATGAGCAATGTCCCCATCCGCGTCGTCATCGCCAAGCCCGGCCTGGACGGCCACGACCGCGGCGCCAAGGTCATCGCCCGGGCCCTGCGGGACGCGGGCATGGAAGTGATCTACACGGGCCTGCGCCAGACCCCGGCCCAGATCGCCGCGGCGGTGGTGCAGGAGGACGCCGCGGTGCTGGGGCTCTCCATCCTCAGCGGGGCGCACAACCAGCTCTTCCCGGAGGTGCTGCGCCTGTTGAAGGAGCAGGGCGCCGACGACGTGGTGGTCTTCGCGGGAGGCATCATCCCCGATGAAGACATTCCCGGCCTCAAGGCCCTGGGCGTCCGGGAGATCTTCCAGCCCGGGACCAGCACCGAGGACGTGGTGCGCTTCATCCGCGAGGCCGCGGGCCGCTAGCCGCTACTTGAGCCAGCGGGTGCCCTTGGGGGCGTCGAAGCGGAACTCCGCCGCGGGGGGCGGCGCGGCCGGCCGAGGCGCCAGCAGGCGCAGTTCCTGCTCGGCGCCGGTGCCATCCTTCCAGCTCAGCCGGGTGGGGGACGAACCCCGGCCCTCCACCAGCACTTCCGGCAGTCCCGGGCGGCGGGGTCGGAGCCGCACGGCCTCTCCGCCCGCGGCTTCCAGGATGTAGCTGTCCGGCAGGGCCACCGGATCCACCAGCAGGTTGAGGAGGGGCATGTCCTGGATCGCGGCGCGCAGGGAAAGGCGCTGGGCCGTGCGGGCCTCCGGGTCGTAGTGCACCAGACCCTGACCGTCGGAGACCAGGAGCAGCCCGGCGTCGTAGGCCACCCGGAGCCGGCCGCCCCGGGCGGTCTGCAGTCGTCCCTGCCGCGCCATCTTGCCGAAGACCGCGCTTTCGGAAGTCTGGACGAAGCGGCAGTCCAGCCCTGGGGCGGACGCCATGGCCTTCCACCAGGCTGGAAGCGCGTGCGCCTGGGCCGGGAACACACGCGGCGCGGCCTGGGCCGCTCCCTGCATGACCACGGCTGCGGGCGGCACGACCGCCGGAGGCAGCATCAGCCCCGCTTGATCTCGAGGGTCAGCCGGGAGGGCACGCCCTTGTTCGGGGCGCTGCGCTTCAGGCTGCTGGTGCCGATGAGCTCGCCGGACTGCTTGATCTGCACGAGCACTTCGATCTCGCCTTCGGCCTCCGCAGGCAGCTCGATACGGAGCACGGAAGGCGCGCCCAGTTTCCCGACCATGGTGAGATCCCCGAGGAGGCTGTTGATGGCGTCCTTGGGATTCGGGGATTTCGATGGCTTCGGAGCGCCAAAGGTCGAAGGGGGGATGCTGAACTTCGGAACGCCGCCCGTGTGGGGCGCCGCGTGGGGCGCCGGGTGGGGCGCCGGATGAGGGGCTGGCTGAGGTGCCGCCGGCGGGGGCGGGGGCGGCTGCGGGACCGGAGGCACGGTAGCCAGCGCCCGCTGGACGTCCTCCTGGGAGATGGGCTTGGTAATGGATCCGGCATCCGCCGGGGGCATGGGGACTTCGGTCTTTTCTTCGTCCGGCAGGGGGTCCGGCAGGGGCGCCGGCGGTGGCGGGGGAGGCGGCGGTGGTGGCGGCGTGCCCGGCCGGGAGACGCCGGTGTCCTCCAGCATAGAGGAGAAGGTCGGCAGGTCCGAAAGGGTGAGGGCCTGGGCGGGGGTGGCGCCCGGGGCGGAGGGAACGGGCGGCGGCGGCGGAGGCGGCGGTGGCGGAGCGGGGCTCGCCGGAGCCGCGGGAACCTCCGGCGCCACAGCCCGGGCGGGGGCTTCCTTGGGCGCCGCGGTGTCGCCGAGGACGTTCACCTTGATGTGCTGGAGGCTCAGCTTGGTGATCCCGCGCAAGGTCTCGAAGACGCCGGTCCCGTCCTGGGCGCAGGCCTGGAAGCTGGGCAGGCTGCGTGGATTGAGATCCACCTCGAGCTGGTCCACGGGCACCACGTTCTTGAGGTCCCGCTTGTTCCACTGGAAGACCATGGGGATGTCGCCGAGCTTCAGCCCCAGCTCCCGCAGGTTCTCCTCAAGGTTCTGCAGGCTCTCCCGGCTGGCGTCCAGCATGGGGATCTGGGAGTCCACCACGAAGACGATGCCGTCCACGCCCTTGAGCACCAGTTTGCGGGTGCTGTTGTAGAAGACCTGTCCAGGCACCGTGTAGAGCTGCAGCTTGGTCTTGAAGCCGCCCACCATGCCCACGTCCAGGGGCAGCAGGTCGAAGAACAGGGTGCGGTCCGTCTCGGTGTTCAGGCTCACCATTTCGCCACGAGCCTTGGTGCTCGTCTTGCCGTAAATGGTGTTGAGGTTGGTGGTCTTCCCGCAAAGGCCCGGCCCGTAATAGACGATCTTGGCCGTCATCTGCCGGGTGGCGTGGTTAAAGAAGACCATTCCGATTCCTCAAGCTCTGGAGTGTCAGGAGTGTAACGGAGAGCCATCCGGAAACCAAATCAAGGTTTGCCCGGCCCCGGGGGCCTATCCCCGCCCATTTCCCGTGGCATGATCGGCGGGATGGAAGCCAAGCGGATCGCGGTGATACCCGGTGACGGCGTGGGCCCCGAGGTGGTGGCGGAAGCCCTCCCGATCCTCGCCTGGGCCCGGTCCCGCGGCCGGGAGCTGGACTGGGAACGCCTGCCCTTCGGGGCTGACCACTTCCTCGCCACCGGGGAGACGCTCCCGGACGAGGCCTTCCGGTCCATCCGCGATGGCGCGGACGGCGTTTTGTTCGGCGCCGTCGGCGACCCCAGGATTCCCGATGGCCGCCATGCCGAAGAGATCCTTCTGCGCCTCCGGCAGGACCTGCAACTGGGCGTGAACCTCCGGCCCTGCCGGCCGATGCTCGACGCCCTCCTGCCCCTCCGGGACGTCCGCGCCGGGGAGGTGGACATCGACGTCTATCGGGAGAACACGGAGGGTCCCTACTGCCTGCAAGGCCAGCGGGAGCCCGACCGCGCCGTGGACCTGGCGATCCACTCCCGCGCGGCCGTCACCCGCCTGCTGCGGGCCGCCTTCGACGGTGCCCGGGCCCGGGGGACCGGCCTGTGCCTCGCCCACAAGGCCAACGTCCTCAGGCATGGCCACGGCCTCTGGATGGAGATCTACCGCGCGCTGCAGCAGGAGTACGAGGACGTCCCGGCCCGAGCCCTCCACGCGGACGCCCTGCTCTGCGCCCTCGTCCAGGATCCGAGGCCCTTTGGCGTGATCGCCGCGGACAACCTGTTCGGCGACCTCGTGAGCGACCTGCTCGCAGCCTTCCAGGGCGGCATGGGCATGGCGCCGAGCCTGAGCTGGGCGCCCCACCGCCCGTACCGTTGCGGCGCCCTCGCCGAACCGGTGCACGGCTCCGCACCGGACCTCGCCGGAAGCGGCCGCGCCAACCCCACGGGGGTCATCCTCAGCCTCGGGATGCTGTTCCGCCATTTCGGATGGACCACCGAAGCCGAAGTCGTAGAGGGGTCCGTGGCGTCAGCGATCCGCGCTGGAGCCGCCACGACGGACCTGGGCGGCTCTCTGGGCACCCGCACGATGGGCGAGGCCCTGCGGGCAGGGTTGCTCTGAGATTCTGAGTTGCAGAGATTCTGGGTTTCGGACCGAGGCGGTCAGCCGCCGCAGCCTTCTCAGCAGCTGCGCATCACGCCGATGAGCAGGCCCTGCACCTGGATCCGGTCCGGGGTGAAGCAGAGGGGCTTCAGGTCGGGGTTGTGGGGAATGAGCCACACGCCCTTGGCGTCGCGGCGGAATTCCTTCAGGGTCGCCTCCTCCCCGTCGATGAGCGCCGCCACCCGGTCCCCGTTGCGATAGTCGGACTTTTTCTGAAGCACCACGAGGTCCCCATCCAGGATGGCGTCCTCGATCATGGAATCGCCCCGCACGCGGAGGACGAAGCATTCGTCCCGCTCCCGGTGGATGGTCAGCGGCACCTCGAGGGGAATGGCCTTGTCCTCGGGAATGAGAGGCGCCCCGGCCGCGATGTCGCCGCAGAAAGGCAGCAGCCGGGCGATCTGCCTGGGCTCCGGATTCCTGGACTCCGTGTGCCGGTGGTCGAAGCTCCTGGGTTCCACATTCCGGGCATCAAGACCCAGCAGCTCCGCCGAAGACCGGGAAGTCTCTCCGGCGCCCTTGAGCACGAGGTTGTTTCCCTTCCCGTGGCTGCGCTCCAGGAAGCCCTTGTCCGTCAGGTGCTGGACGTGCTTATGGATGGTGCTGACGGCGCTGGAGCCCACGCCCTTCGCGATTTCCGTCAGCGTGGGACTGCGGCCTTCGGCTTCCGCATAGTCCTCGATGAACTGGAGCACGGCCTGCTGTCGTTTCGTCAGGTTGGCGGATTTCATGAAGTCCAAGCTAGGCGCCGAAGCAGGCCTGGTCAATGCCTTTTTTTCGCTTTTTTTACTTCGGATCCCCCTCGCCCCCATTTCCCGGCTGACCTTCGCCGGGCCTGCCTCTATACTGGCTTTCCTGTCTTGCGAGCGCCCTGAGGCCGCGGAACCACGGGTTCCGGAGCCGGAAGGGCCGGTTTTGAAAAGGGAAAGGAGCCCGAATGTCCAGCAGCGCTGCAGCCTCCGGTACGGCTGAGGAGACGAAAACACTGGTGAACGACTTCTCCGTGGAGATCGCCACGGTGAACGGGTCCGGTTCCCAGACCGCGAACAGCGTGCTCATGCGCACCATCTTCCAGATGGGCGTGCCCGTGAGCGGCAAGAACCTCTTCCCCAGCAACATCGCCGGCCTGCCGACCTGGTTCCAGATCCGCGCCAACGCCAAGGGCTACGTGGCGCGCAAGCACGACATCGACCTGATGATCTGCATGAACCCGGAGACGGCGAAGGAGGACGTTGCGAAGCTCCCCAGCGGCGCCCTCGTCATCTACGACGAGCCCCTGAAGCTCAACGAACTGCGCCAGGACCTCGTCTTCTACCCCGTGCCCTTCCAGAAGCTCGTCACCGCCAGCTGCCCGGAGCCCAAGCTCCACAAGCTGGTGAAGAACATGATCTACGTCGGCGTCGCCGGCCAGAGCCTGGGCCTCGACATGGAGGAGGTCAAGAAGGCCATCTCCAAGCAGCTGAACGGCAAGGCCAAGGCCATCGAGATCAACCAGGCCGCCGTGCAGGCGGGCTTCGAATGGTCCGCGGCGAACATGCCCGCCCAGACCCGCCTGAAGATCGTCCGCGACGACAAGACGAAGGGCCAGATCATCATCGACGGCAACGCCGCCTGCGCCCTGGGCGCCATGTTCGCCGGCGTGCAGGTGCTGGCCTGGTATCCCATCACCCCCGCCAGCAGCCTTTCCGAAAGCCTCATCGACTACGCCGACGAGTACCGGAAGGATCCCGCCACCGGCAAGAGCACCTTCGCCCACGTGCAGATGGAGGACGAGCTGGCCTCCGCCGGCGCGGTCCTCGGGGCGGGCTGGGCCGGTGCACGGTCCATGACCACCACCTCCGGCCCCGGCATCTCCCTCATGAGCGAGATGATCGGCCTGGGCTACTTCACCGAGATCCCCGGCGTCTTCTTCAACGTCGCCCGCACGGGCCCCAGCACGGGCCTGCCCACCCGCACCATGCAGGGCGATGTGGAGATCTGCGCGAAGTGCAGCCACGGCGACACCTTCCACATCAACCTCTACCCCGGGAACATGCAGGAGTGTTTCGACTTCGCCTACATGTCCTTCGACCTGGCGGAACGCTTCCAGACACCCATCTTCGTGGTCACCGACCTGGACCTGGGCATGCAGAACTGGGCCTCCCAGCCCTTCAAGTATCCCGAAGGGAAGTTTGACCGCGGCAAGGTGCTCGGCCAGAAGGAGCTTGAGGAGATCAAGGACTGGGGCCGCTACAAGGACGTGGACGGCGACGGCATCCCCTACCGGACGCTGCCCGGAACCCCCGGCGGCAAAGGCGCCTACTTCACCCGCGGCTCGGGCCACAATCCCATGGCCCAGTACTCGGAGAAGCCCGAGGACTACAAGCAGCTGGTGGACCGCCTGCGGGCCAAGTACGACACCGCCAAGGCCTGGGTGCCCAAGCCCATCGTCGAGGACACCGGCTCCAAGCGGGGCATCCTCGCCTTCGGGTCCAGCGATCCGGCGGTGAAGGAGGCCCGGGACCGGATGAAAGCCGAGGCCGGGATGGACACCTCCTACCTGCGCCTGCGCGCCCTGCCCTTCACCGCCGAAGTGGACGCCTTCCTCACCAGCATGGACGCGATCTACGTGGTGGAGCAGAACCGGGACGCCCAGATGCTGGCCCTCCTGCGGGAGTTCTACCCCCAGTTCGCGATGAAGTTCAAGAGCGTCCTCCACTACAACGGCCAGGCCCTGGACGCCCAGACGATCCTCGACCAGATCACCGCCTTCGAGAAGTAAGGAGAGCACGATGACGACCACCGCCCCCTCCGCTCCCACCAACAAGCTCGGCATGACCAAGCAGGACTACGTGGGCTCCAAGTCCACCCTCTGCGCGGGCTGCGGGCATGATTCCATCACCGCCCAGCTCATCAACGCCGCCTTCGAGAGCAACCTCGAGGCCCACATGGTGGGCAAGTACTCGGGCATCGGCTGCTCCTCGAAGACGCCGGCCTACTTCTTCAACCAGGCCTGGGGCTTCAACAGCGTCCACGGCCGCATGCCCGCCGTGGCCACCGGCGCCTCCCTGGCCAACCGCAAGCTGATCAACATCGGCGTCTCCGGCGACGGCGACTCCATGAGCATCGGCATCGGCCAGCTGGTGCACATGATCCGGCGCAATGTGCCGATCATCTACATCATCGAGGACAACGGTGTGTACGGCCTCACCAAGGGCCAGTTCTCAGCCACCGCCGATCTTGGGTCAGTCCTGAAGCACGGCTCCGTCAACGAGCTGCCTCCCATCGACCCCTGCACCCTGGCCATCGAGCTGGGCTGCGGCTTCGTGGCGCGCTCCTTCTCCGGCGACCCCAAGCAGCTGAACGCCATCCTCAAGGCCGCCATGGCCTTCAACGGCACCTGCATCATCGACGTCATCAGCCCCTGCGTGACCTTCAACAACCACGACGATTCCACCAAGAGCTACAAGAACGCCAAGGACCACGACTTCCCGCTCCACGAGCTGGGCTTCGTGCAGTACAGCGAGCTGGAGAACGTGGAGATCCCCGCCGGCGAGGCCAAGGTCGTCACCTTCCCCGACGGCTCCAAGGTCAGCTTCCGCGCCATGAAGGAGGACCACGATCCCACGGACCGCTTCGGCACCCTCAAGCTCCTCCACGAGGGCATCGAGAAGGGCGAGTTCCTCACGGGCCTCCTCTACGTGAACACCGCCAAGCCCACCATCCACGACACCACGCACATCGTGGACACGCCCCTCGTCCACCTCGACCAGGCCGCCCTCAAGCCCGGCCCCGAGGCCCTGGCGGAGTGCATGGACGCCCTGACCTGAGGCGGATCGGGTCTGCGAAAAAAGGCCACTCCGCGGAGTGGCCTTTTTTGTCGGCCGCCGCTCACAGCTCGGGCAGGTAGGCCTCGTGGGTCCCGTCCTCGGGACCGTCCGCCTTGAAGCGCTCGCGGATGTCTCGCAGGCGTTCCCACTGCGACAGGAGCGAGGCGATGCAGGCGCTGTCGAAGTGGGTCCCGGCCCGGTCCTTCATGAAGTCCAGCACCCGGTCCTCCGTCCAGGCGGGCTTGTAGGGGCGCACGGAGAGGAGGCCGTCGTAGACGTCGGCCACGGTGACGATGCGCGCCTCCAGGGGGATCTGCTCCCCTTGCAGGCCCCGGGGATAGCCGCCCCCGTCCACCCGCTCGTGGTGGCACTGGACGATGTTGCGCAGGATGGAAAGCTGGGGCAGTCCTTCGACGCCGAACTCCCGGGCCAGGGCGTCCACGAGTTCCACGCCCTTCGCCACGTGGGTGCGCATCACCTCCAGCTCCTCGGGAGCCAGGGGCCCCTCCTTGAGGAGGATGTGGTCCGGGATGCCGATCTTCCCGATGTCGTGGAGGGGCGTGAAGAGGCCGAGGAACTCGATCCATTCGTCCGTCAGGCCGAACTCCCAGGCGAGCCCGGTGGCGATGGCCTTGGCATAGCGCGATACCCGGGAGATGTGGGCGCCGGTCTCCCGGTCCCGGACCTGGCCGATGTGGCCGGCCATGCGCACGGCCGAGCGCAGCACCCGCGCGGTGGCCAAGGATCCGAGGACCAGGAGGGTGGCGAGGTTGCCGTGGACCTCCAGGCGCCGCACGACCGCAGGCGTGAAATACTGCCGCTCCAGCGCGTCGTAGAACAGGAAGCCCCTGAGCTGGCCGGCCTCGTAGAAGGGCACGGTCAGGCTGGAGAGGTAGCCCTTCTCCAGCAGGCGCTGGCTGTGGACGCTGCCCGTCCAGACCTGCAGGGAAAGATCGTCCAGGATCCTCACGCCTCCCCGCGCCGCCAGGTCCTTCAAGGAGGCCACGTCGTCCAGCCGGGCGTCGTAGAACACCAGGGGACTGCCCCCCAAGGTGCTCTGGGCGAAGGTCCGGAGGAGGTCCGTCTCGGGATCGTAGAGGGCGATGGCCATCCGCGCGATGCCGGGCTGCTCTTCCCGCAGAAACCCGTGCAGGGCTTCGATCTGCTGTCCGATCCTCGTTCCCGGTGCCATCAGGAGTCCCATGGTGCGCTCCACCCAATCCCCTGAAAGGTAGCCCCTCCGGCGCGGCCTGCCTGTGACCGATGCACGGATTGGGGAGCGGCTCGGGCCCGGCCGGGGCATTCCGTTTTCCCCGTGGCCGCGCTAGACTGGTGGGCCCAGGGCCTGTAGCTCAGCTGGGAGAGCGCCTCGTTCGCAATGAGGAGGTCGACAGTTCGATCCTGTTCAGGTCCACCAAACAGAAGGCGGCGCATGCGCCGCCTTTTTCATGCCTCGAGTTCAAAGCTTTTTGATCAGCAGCTCGCGGATCTCGCCGTCGCTGAACATGCCGTCCGTGCGCAGGGCATAGGCGCAGTGCATCTCCAGCACGCCGCCTTCGAAGGAGATCCTCATCTCGGGCTTCGTCTTCACGTTCTTCAGCTTCACCAGCTTCAGTCCGTCCCGCACGGCCTCGCGGCCCAGGTCGTCCATGCAGATGGTGCGCAGGGCCATGTTGAGCCGGTGGCAGGAGAGGTTGTCGAGGAAGTTCAGGCCTTCCAGGTCCTCCGAGAGGCTGTCCCAGTCCACCTCGTAGGGGATGGCCTTCCCGCAGATCTCCTCGATCTCCTTCACCCGCTCGGGCAAGGTCGTCTCCTGCAGTTCCTTCATCTTGCGGCGCTCGTTCAGGCCCATGGGCGTGTCCTCCGGGGGAAACGGTAGCATCGCCTTCGCCCGTTGGAGACCCGGCCGCGGGATTCCTCCGCTACCCTTTCCCCATGATCGGACGACTGCGCGGGGAACTGCTTCAGAAGCTGCCGAACCTGGCCCTCATCGAGTGCGGGGGCGTGGGCTACGCGGCGGCCATCTCGCTGGGCACCTACGGGCGCCTCCCGGAGGTGGGCAGCGAGGCCATCCTGCACGTGGAGACCCTGCTGCGGGAGAACGAACTCTCCCTGCTGGGCTTCTCCACACTGCAGGAGCGGGACCTCTACCGGATGCTCGTGAAGGTGGACGGCGTGGGGCCGAAGCTGGCGCTGGCGGCCCTGGGCGCCCTGCCCCTGGACGAGCTCATCGTCGCCATCCGGGGTCGGGACGTGAAGGCCCTCACCCGCATTCCCGGCGTGGGCAAGAAGACCGCGGAAAAGCTCTGCTTCGAGCTCTCCGAAAAGATGGGCGGGCTGGGCGGCCTCGACGGCCTTGGCGGCGCCGCGTCGCCCGGGGACGCCTGGGAGTCCGACCTGCGCTCCGCGCTCACGAACCTCGGCTTCAAGGAGGACGTGGTGCTGCCCGCAGTCCTGGGGCTCCGGGAGTCCCGGCCGCCCCTGCCGGAGGCCATCCGCCTCGCCTTGAAGGCGCTGCAGCGGTGAGCGTCCGCATCCTTTCCACCTCGAGCCTCGCGGGCGGCGCCCTGCGTGGCCTTGGCGAGCGCTTCCCCGAACTGCTCGTAGCGCCCTTCCGCTCCAAAGCCTGGCACGCCGCCATGGCGGAGGCCGAGGCCCTGGTGGTGCTCCTCAGCGAACCGCTCACCGGCGAGGACCTGGCGCGCGCGCCCCGCCTGCGGGTGCTCGCCACTTATTCCGTGGGCGTCAACCACCTGCCCGTGGCCTTGTGCGAGTCCCGCGGCATCCGCATCGTGAGCACCCCGGGCGTGCTCACCGACGCCACCGCCGACCTCGCCCTCGCGCTCCTGCTCGGATTGAGCCGCCGCCTCCTCGAAGGCGACGCGCTGGTGCGCTCGGGAGCCTGGACCGGCTGGGCGCCGGAGCAGCTCCTTGGCACGGGGCTCACCGGCAAGGCCTGCGGCATCCTCGGCGCCGGCGCCATCGGCAAGGCCTTCGCCAAGCGGGTGTGGGCCCTCGGGATGACGCCCCTGTTCTGGGACCGGGAAGGCCTGGGCGGCGAGGTGGATTTCGGCCCCGCCCGGGGCCCGCGCCTTGCCCTGGACGAGCTCCTCCCCCGCAGCGCCGCGCTCTCCCTGCACTGCCCTTTGACCTCCGCGACCCGCGGGCTGCTGGACCGCATGGCCCTTGAAAAACTTCCCACCGGCGCGATGATCATCAACACCGCCCGCGGCGGCATCCTCGACGAAGGCGCCGCTCTGGATTTGCTGCGCGCGGATCGGCTCGGCGGCGTGGCCCTCGATGTGTACGAGGGCGAGCCCGCCGTGGATCCGCGCTGGTTCCAGGCGCCCCGCACCCTGCTCCTTCCACACCTTGGGAGCGCCACGGTGGAGACCCGCAACGCGATGGCGGAACTGCTGTGCGAAGGAGTGACGGCAGTCCTTTCCTCCCGCTGCTAGGCTGGACGTCTTCAAGCACCACGAGGCACACCGTGAACAAGATCTGGCTCCGCCTCCTCGATCCGCAGCTCGACGACATGTTCGCCGCCATCGCCGGAAAGGGTGCCGCAAGCGGCCCTGAAGCCCGGCTGGCCCTGGCGCACGCCCTCAACCTGCGCAGCCGCCACGCCGAAGCGCAGGAGCTGCTCGATGCCCTCCTCGCCGAGGACCGGGCCAACGGCGACGCTTGGTTCGAGCGCGTCCTCTGCGAGGGCGAGCACGCCGACGACGAGGACCTGCGCATCCTGCACGAGCAGATCGAGGCCGTGCGCGATGAGCATCCCGACGTGGCCTGCCATCGCCGCAACCTGGGCTT
The DNA here is from genome assembly GCA_016710635.1 of Holophagaceae bacterium. Lineage (GTDB taxonomy): Bacteria > Acidobacteriota > Holophagae > Holophagales > Holophagaceae > JADJVL01. Next base: position 265,822 of record JADJVL010000006.1, read on the forward strand.
CCTGCGCATCATCCAGCATCGCCTCGACGATGCGGAGCGCGCCCTGGAGCAGGCCCTGCGGCGGGACGCCCGGGATCCCAAGACCCTCGAACTCAGCGGCCTCCTCGCCCTCCAGCGGGACGAGCCCCAGGAGGCCAAGGCCCTGCTGTTGAAAGCCCTGTCCCTGTCTCCGAAGGATCCATCAACGCTACGCCTGCTGGGCCTGACGCTCGCCCAGCTCGGCGACGCCGCCGGCGCGGAGGCCCAGTTCTCCGCCGCGGTGGAGACGGAGCCCTTCTACTTCTGGGGCTGGCACAGCCTCGGCGAACTGCTCCTGCGCAAGGGGCCCACGGATGCTGGCCTGCGCTGCATCCACCGCGCCCGGGCGATCCACATCAAGGAGGCCTCCAGCTACTTCATCCTGGCGGACCTGCTGGGAGAGCAGGGCCACATCGAAGTGGCCATGTCCGAACTCCACCAGCTGTTCCTGCTCGCGCCCAAGGCCAGCATCCTGGCCGAGGCCCAGTCCCTCCTCGGCGAGTTCTGCCGCGACAAGGGGGACCGCGAGTGCGCCCAGTCCTACTTCTCCCTCGCCGCCGAGACGGATCCGGACAGCGCGAACCCCTGGGCGGCCCTGGGCGACATGGCGCGGGAGGACCTGAACTGGGACGCCGCGATCCACTGCTACCAGGAGGCCCTGGTGCGCGAGCCCGAGGCCGCGGACATCCTCGTGCAGCTCGGCTACGCGCAGCTGGAGCTCGGCCACGTGGAGAAGGGGGAGCTGAACTTCCTCTCCGCCCTCGAATCCGACCCCTCCGAGTACAGCGCCTACCTGGGCCTGTCCGAGTGCTACCGGCAGGCCGGCCGCCACGAAGACCAGGCCAGCATGGTGGAGCAGGCGATGACCCTCGCCCCGGACGACGCGGACGTGTGGAACGCCCACGGAGTCTCCCTGGAAGGCAAGGAGCGCATGGCGGAAGCCACCACCGCCTACGAGAAGGCGCTGGAACTCCACCCGGAACACCGCAAGGCGGCCAACAACCTCGGCTTCCTCCTGGAGAAGCGCATGGAGCGGGGCGAGACCGAACTCAAGGCGAGGGCCGTGGACGCCTGGAAGCGCCGCTACTTCCTCTGCCTGCAGGAGGGCCAGAGCACGCGGATGGCCCGGGAGCATCTGCAGAAGCTCGGCGTCGCCGAGGACGAAATGCGCGCCTGGAGCGGCGTCTGATTCCCGTCACGCTCGTGCACTAATCCAGCTTCCCGAAGTGTGGAAAACCCTGCGGATTCAACGCCCACGAGCGTCCTAAACCGCGATGGATCAGTGACTTCGACCCAGGGATGAAGGTTTGCAAGCTCTATTTAAATAATGCAATGATGTTACTTATCACTAAGTCCAGAAAAACGGTTCCTGCCTCCGTCCTGGTGCGGTTTTCCACAGGTTTCGATGATCTTTCGGGTTGACAAGCGGGTGACGGCTTCGTGACGGGCCGCCGATTTCACGCTCGGTTTCCGGGTGCTTCGCGCCCCGGGTCAGACAATGGGAAACCCAGTGCTGACGGCCTTCCGCGGGAGTCGGGGGACTGGCTGGGGGCTGACCGGAAAGCTTGAACATCGTTTTTTTGATATGTTTGACGATAATTATTCGTCTTTTTGGATTTTACAAGGACTGGGAGCCAGGGCCTCCCAGGCGCGAGCTGGGCGGAAGGCTTCGGTGGGAGCCCGCCATCAGACCAGGGCTTCGGCTTCCCGCAATTGCACGCTCACCAGGCGGGAGACGCCCTGCTCCTCCATGGTGACGCCGTAGAGGGTGTCCGCCGCCATCATCGTCGGCTTCTGGTGCGTGATGACGATGAACTGCGTGCCGGTCTTCATGCCGTTCACCATGGCGGCGAAGCGGCCCACGTTCGCTTCGTCGAGGGGCGCGTCCACTTCGTCGAGGACGCAGAAGGGCGAAGGCTTGAAGTGGAAGATGGCGAAGAGGAGCGAGATCGCCGTGAGGGCCTTCTCGCCGCCGCTGAGGAGCATGAGGGCCTTGGCGCTCTTGCCCGGCGGCTGGGCGGTGATCTCGATGCCGCACTCCAGGAGGTTCTTGGGATCCTCCAGGGAGAGCGAGGCCTGGCCGCCGCCGAAGGCCTCCCGGAAGACTTCCTGGAAGCGGGCGTTGATGAAGTCGAAGGCCTCCTTGAAGCGTTCCTCCGAAGTCTGGTTGATCTCCTGGATGGTGCTCTCCAGGTTCTGGATGGCCTCAGTGACGTCCGCGCGCTGCTGGTTCATGTAGGCGAGGCGGTCCTCCGCCTCGGCGAGCTCCTGCACCGCCAGCGGGTTCACGCCGCCGAGGTCGAGGCGCTTGCCCTGGGCTTCCGCGAGGCGGGTCTGATGCACCAGCTCGCCTTCGTCCCAGGCCGCGCGCTCCTCGTCGGTGACCGACCCGAGGAAGTCCGGCACCGGCATCCCGAGGGCCAGTTCGATCTCCTTGGAGAGGGCCTCGGCGCTGCCCTGCACCTGCGCGGCGGACACCAGGGCCTCCTGGTGCAGCTGCCGCGCGTTCTCGAGGATCTGCTGCAGCTCGCGGGCCGCCCGCTCCGCCACCCGCAGCCGCTCCTGCTCCTCCTCCAGCCTGGGCTGGGCCTCCGACTGCTGCTCGGCGAGGACGCGGCGCTCGGACAGGTGGACCTGGGCTTCGGCTTCCATCTCGCCCAGGCGCGCGGTGGCGGCCTGGGCCCGCGCGACGCAGTCGAGGCGCTCGGCCTCCAGGCGCTGGGCCTCGGAGGTCAGATCGAAGGCGCCCCGCTGCAGCATGCCCAGCTGCCGCTGCAGGCCGTCCCGCTCGGACCAGGCGCCGTCGCGGAGCCGTCCCGCCTCCAGCTGCGCCTCCCGCTTCTGCTCGAGCAGGGACTGGGCTTCGCTGACCTTGGCCTCCGCGCCGTGGATCTCCGTTTCCAGGCCCAGATCCTCCTGGGCCTCCGGGTGCTCGTCGAGCTCCCGCAGCACGCCCCGCAGCCGCTCGGTCTCCTGCTCGAACTGGCCCCACAGTTCGTCCGCCCGGGCCTCGGCCTCCTCGATCTCCCGGAGCTGGGCCTCCGCGGACTGGCGCCGGCCTTCCAGATCCTGCACCTTGAGGCGGGCCTCCCGGCGGTCCTGCTCCATCTCCTGGGCGCGGCCGCGGGCCTGGGCCACTTTCGCCGTGGCGGCCTTCACCAGGGCTTCCGAGGATTCCAGCTGTCCGAGAGCCTCCTCCCGTGCGGCGCGGGCCGCGTCGAGGTCCACCCGGAGCTTGAGGGGGGAGGCCGCCGGCGCCTTGCCCCCGGCGAGGACGGGGCCGTAGGGCAGGCGCACGAGCTTTGGCGAGACGAAGGCGCAGGAGGGATGGGTCCTGGCGAGGGCCGGCAGGTCGCCATCGGCGCAGAGGAAGGCCCGGGCCAGGAGCGCCTGCAGGGGCGCGGGGGCGCCCGCCTTCCAGCGCAGATGCGGCTCGATGCGTTCGCAGCCCGGAGGCGCCGGGACGGCCTCGGCGGCGTCCTCCAGGGAGACGAGCAGATGGCCGGGCGCCTCGTGCAGGTGGGAGGGATCCCGCAAGGCCACGGTCTCGATCCAGGGCCCCAGGAGCCGCTCCACGGCGACGCGCACCTCCTCGTCGGCGCTCAGGCATTCGGCCACGCCCTTGGGATCCTCGCCCCGGCCCCGGAGCCATTGGAGGGACTGCTTCTGGTGGTCGGAGCCGCTGGCCTGGGCCAGGGCGTCAGCGATCTGGGAAGCCCGGCGCTCCTCCTTCTCCAGGACGCCCTCGCAGGCCCGCAGGGCGGACACGGCGGCGCGCTCGGCGTCTTCGGCGTCGCGGCCTTCCCGGGCGTGGAGGGCCATGGCCTCGTCCATCTGCTCGAGGCGCTCCCGGGAACCTTCGAGTTCACGGCCCAGGCGGGCGGATTCGAGTTTCAACCCGTCCAGGCGGGGGGCGCGGACGGCCTCCTCGTGGTTGAGCGCATCGAGGCGGCCCTCCACCTGGGCGATCTGGTGCTGGACCGCCAGGCGCTGCTTGTGGCGCAGCTGGGCGGCGCTCTGGAGCTCGGCCCGCTTCCGGCGCAGGGCCTGCAGCTCGCCTTCGGCCTTGCGCAGGGCGCCCAGGGCCAGGGCGACCTCGGCTTCCGCGTCCTTGAGGACCGCGGAACGGGCTTCCAGGGCCGCGGCGGCGGCGAGTTCCTTCTGCGCGAGGGCCTCGACTTCGGTGCCGGAGTCGGCGGCCCGCGCCTGCAGCTCGGCGATCCGCGCGGAGAGACGGTGGTCCTGATCCTGCGATTCCTGCGCCCGGGCTTCCTGGAACCCGCGCTCCTGATCAAGGAGGCCCAGCTTCTGGTCCAGGGCCATGACGCCGCGGGCGCGCCGCTCCTGGGCCCGCTGCAGCTCGTCGACTTCCAGGCGCAGGCCTTCGACCTCGCTCGCCTTCTCCGAGGCCTGGGCGGTCAACGACGCGAGCTGGCGCTCCAGCAGGTCGAGCTGCTCCTCCGTCCGGGCCCTCGAAGCGCTCAGCTCCTGGGCCTTGCCCGCCAACAGGATGCGCTGCAGCGCCTTGATCTCCGCATCCAGCTCCGCGGCCCGCCGGGCCCGGGCGGCCTGCCGGCGCAGGGAATCGAGGGCCTTCCCCTGCTCGTGCAGGATGTCGTCGAGGCGCGTGAGGTTCGCCTTCGTGTCCTCCAGGCGCCGCTCCGCGTCCAGGCGACGCAGCTTGTAGCGGGTGATGCCCGCCGCTTCCTCCAGAAGGGAGCGGCGGTCCTTGGGCTTGGTGGAGAGGATCAGGTCGATCTGCCCTTGCTGGATGAAGCTGTAGGCGCGGGTGCCCATGCCCGTGTCCATGAGCAGGTCCTGGACGTCCTTGAGCCGGGCGTCGCGGCCGTTGACGCGGTACTCGCTGCCCGTGTCCCGGTAGAGGCGCCGGGCGATCACGACCTCCTTCACCGCCCCGGGCAGGGCGGGATCGGGCATCTCGAGGGTGAGCTTCACCTCCGCGAGGCCCATGGGCTTGCGGGAGGCAGTGCCGGCGAAGATCACGTCCGCCATCTCGGCGCCCCGCAACAGGCTGGCCCGCTGCTCCCCCAGCACCCAGGCCAGGGCGTCGGAGATGTTGGACTTGCCGCAGCCGTTGGGGCCGACGACGGCGGTCATGCCCTCGGGGAAGCCCAGTTTCTGGGAATCCGCGAAGGACTTGAATCCGTTCAGTTCAAGGGCGATGAGACGCAAACCTTCCCCTACCTAGACCCGTTCGTGAAAAGGGAGAAGGAACCTCCGCCCACATTCCTTCATACCAGCTTCCAGGAGCCTGTTTCCCGCCATGTTTCCGGTCCTGGGCAGGCGGCCCCCCGGACGATAGACTAGGCCCTTGCCCTGCCGCATTTCCGGCCAATGGTTTTTTTCGCCTTTTTCACTTGGAGTGCCCGTGCCCCCCCTTCCGGACCACATGCGCTACCCGGAATCCGGATTCTGGTGGCTTCATGCCCTGTCCTTCATGGCGGTGTTCTGCTGGGGCTGGTTTCACGGGCAGAACCGGGCCCAGCGCCGTTTCGCCAAGTTGGCCGAGGCCATGAAAGCCGGGGAGGAAGGCCGATGAAGCTGACCGCCTTCGGTCCCAAGGAGGCTTCGATCCTGTGGATCGAGCCCCACCGCATCCACGGCGGAGGCCAGTCCCGGGCACTGCAGGGCCCGCCGGACGAGGACCAGCTCGCCGTCGCCCTCAACAGCCTCGCCCCCGGGCCCACCTTCTGGATCGTCGACGACCTCTGGGCCCCGTCGGTACTGCTGCGGGACATCGTCGAACTGCCCCCGGGCGCGGAAGCCCAGGAGGCCTTCTTCCGGTGGCGCTACGCCCAGCATCTGGCCCTCGACGGCGCCCACGCGGTGCAGTCCATCAAGGTCGGCGAAGCCACCTACCTCGTGGCGGGGCTGCCCCAGGAGCTGCGGGACGGCTGGCTGGCTCTCGGCGCCCGGCTGGGCCGCACCGTGCACCGCCTCGTGCCCCGCTGGCTCTGGCTCTACAACCGGCTGGCCCCCACCCGGGAGCTGCCGGGCATGCTCCTGTCCCTCTGCCCGGTGGGCGGCGGGAAGTACACCGGCACCCTCGCGGCCTGGGGCCGGGACCTGGCCCTCCTGCGCCAATGGTCCGATCCCGCCGATGCCGAAACCTGGGTCAGCGACCGGGTGATGACGTCCAGCGCCTTCCTGGCAAGGGAGAACCGCTCCCCTCAGGAGCTCTGGGTCTGGGGCGCGCCCACCTGGCCCACCGGCGCCCTGCCCCACCACCTCCTGCAGCCCGAAATTCCCGGGTCCGAGGCCCTCTGATGGCGATTCCGGTCCTCAAACTCAACCTGGCCCCCGAGCCCAGCCTCTGGCGCCAGAACCACGAGGCCATGGGCTGGGGCGCCGTGGGCCTGGGCGCCCTGCTGCTGGTGGGCACCTCCGCCTTCACGGGCTGGAAGTACTACAAGGCCACCAAGGAAGCGACGCAGAGCTTCAAGATCACCCAGGAGGCCCAGAAGGTCGCCCGGGAGCAGGGCGAGCTCGTGACCACCCTCAAGAGCGTGGACGTCTCCACGGAGCTGCCCCGCTGGAAGCTGGCGGAACGGATCCTGTCCGAGCGCACCCTGCCCTGGTCACGGCTCACCGCGGAGCTCGAGCGCAGCCTCGTCCAGGACGTGCGGGTCAAGAGCATCCAACGCATCCGCGGGACCGACCAGACCGTCCAGCTGGCCCTGAAGGGGGAGGCCCGGAGCCGGGACGCCGAGGTCAAGTTCATCGAAAGGCTGCAGGGCAACGGCGTCTTCGCCCAGGTGCTGCTGGAGCGTGAGGCGGAACGCCAGGGCGGCGGCCTCGACTTCGAGCTCAAGCTGCCGGCCACCGCCACCCCCAAGCCCTACGAGCCCCTGCCCGCGCCTGAATTCGCCCGCAGCGCGGCCCCCGCACCGCCCGTCCGCGCGACGCCCGCCCCCGCCCCAAGGCCGGGAGCCCCCACGAAAACCCCCGTGGCCCGGAACCCGGCTCCCGCCGGAGAGGCACCCAAGCTGAACCTGCCGCCGCCGCCCGACTTCAGTCCAGGCGCGCTGGCTCCCGAAGACCGGGCCGAAGCCATCCGCAAGCGCATCGAACAGGTCCGCGCCGCCCAGCAGGAACAGACCGAAGCCAAGCTCCAGCGCGACGCCGAGGCGCGGCGGGCCGCCGGCCAGCCGGCGGGACCCGGCGGCCGCGCGCCCCGCGGCGCCCAGGACCGGCGGAAGGAACAGCCATGACCGCAACCCTTCGCCAAAGCCAGACCCGGTTGTACGCCGGAGGCGGGCTCTTGCTCCTCGGCATCCTCGTCGTCAGCTTCGTCCTGCCCATGGTGTCCGACAAGCTCACCGCCGAAGAGCGGGCCAGGATCAACGCCCAGGCCGCCCTCGCCCGCCAGAAGGAGGAGCTCCTGCAGTTCCGCCAGATCGATCAGCAGGTGAAGGCCGGGCGCGCCGCCATCGACACCCTCGAGCGGGACATGCCCAAGGGCAGCGTGGGCGAACTGCAGTGGGCCATGAGCCGCACCCTGCACGGCCTCGCCCTCAAGCACGGCGTCCGGCTTCAAAGCGTCAAGTACGGACTGCCCAACCGCGAAGGCTCGAAGGGCACCGATCTGGAATCCATCGACGTGGAGTTCACCGTCCTTGGCGTGTACTCCAGCATCAAGCCCTTCATGCTGGCCCTCGAAGGCTCGGGCCAGGGCTTCGCCGTGGGCGCCGCCCGCCTGGAGGAAAGCCCCGAAGGCGCCCGCCTCGGCGTGACCCTCCGCGCCTTCCGCCGCGGCGCGCCCGCCTCGAAGGCCGAAACCGCCGAGGTGGCGTCATGAGCAGCGCCTCCGGCGGCATGGACGCCAAAGCCTTCCTCGAGGAACTGAAGACCAACCGGAAGACGCAGGCCGCCACCGGCGTCTTCGTGGTGGTGGCTGGATGGATGGCCTACACGATCTTCGCCCCGGACACCCCGAAGAAGAAGACCGCCCGTCCGGCGGCCGGCGTCACCGCGGACGGCGGCCAGGCTTCCCTGGATGCCCGCCAGTCCCAGGCCCTGAAAGGGCTGCCGGACCTCGCCCGCCTCGGCCAGGCCGGCGAACTGCCCGGGGAGGAGCGCATGCGGCGCGACCTCTTCCTTTTCGACGGGCCGCCACCGCCGCCGCCACCCCCGCCTCCGCCTCCACCGCCACCTCCGCCGCCCACGGCCGAGGAGCTCGCCGCCCAGGCCGAAGCCGCGGCCCGGGAGTCGGAGAACACCCAGAAGCCCTCGAACCTGCGCTACATCGGTTTCCTGGGTTCCAAGTCCTCGGGCCAGCTCGCGGCCTTCATGAAGGGCGAAGAGGCCCTCACCATGCACCTCGGTGAACTGGCCAATTCCCGGTGGAAACTCATCCAGATCACCGAGAAGGCCGCCATCTTCCAGAACGTGAAATACGCCGACATGCGCCACACCCTGGAGGCCCGCGATGGCGGCGCCGCCGGCGGCGCTTTCGGTGCCCAGCCCGTGACCAACGAGTTCTGATTTCCGCTTTCTCCTGCCCCCCGCTTCCCCCCGGACGGAACCATGCCCCAGAAGCCCCAGCCGCTCCCCTTGAAGGCCCGCAGCCTACACCGCCTGGCCGCCGCCACCGCCGTCGCCCTGGGGCTCTCCCTCAGCCTGGGTTGCGCCCTCCACAAGGCCAACCAGGCCTTCAGCGAAGGCAGGTATGAAGAGGCCGCCCGGGGCTACCGGGACCTGCTCCAGACGGATCCCCAGAACGTGAAGGCGAAGATCGGCTACCGCCGCGCGGCGCCCCTGGCCGCCGAACACCATCTCGAGAAGGCCCGCGAGGCGGACCGCCGGACGGACAAGGACGCGGTCTTCCAGGAGGTCCGGAAGGCCCTGGTGCTGGACCCCAACAACGCCGTGGCCCAGGAATGGCTGGCCAACCTGGAAAGCGACGCCGCGAACCAGCGGGCCGCCGAGACCGCCGACGAGGATCTCGAAAGCCAGAAGCTCAAGGCCGAGACCAACCGCGCGAACCAGCTGAACCCGCGGTCCCTGGAGGGCATCGACCTCAACTTCAGCCGCAAGACCAGCCTCAAGGAGATCTTCTCGGTCCTGAGCAAGGCCGCGGGGGTGAACATCATCCCCCACACCTCCTTCAACGACCTCCAGGTCTCCATCGACCTCCGGGGCCTCACCTTCCAGCGGGCCCTGGACACGCTGATGCTCCAGAACGACCTCTTCTACAAGGTGCTCGACGCCAACACCCTGATGATCTTCAAGGCCTCGCCCCAGAACCGCGAGCTCTACGAGAACCAGCTCATCAAGACCTACTACCTGAACAACGCCGACGTGGACGGCGTGCGGCAGGTGCTCACGACCCTCATCCCCCAGCTGAAGGTCTTCCCGGACAAGCGCCTCAACGCCATCACCGTGAAGGCCAAGCCCAACGAGCTGACGGTGGCGAACCGCATCGTGAGCCAGCTGGACAAGGCCAAGCCCGAGGTCATGGTCTACCTCGAGCTGATGGAAGTGACCGAGAACAGCCTGGAGCAGGTGGGCCTGCTGCCGGTGATCAACCTCTCCGGCGAAGGCCTCTACAAGATCGGCGTCACCCTCGACGGCGGCCTGCAGGCCCCGAACACCAACAAGGGCGGGCTCCGCATCAGCAAGTCCGACTTGAAGTTCCTCTTCCCGAGCCTCGCCCTCGACGCCCTCAAGAGCAGCGGCGACGCCAGGCTCGTGGCGAGCCCCAACGTCCGGGTCATCAGCGGCGAGAAGGGCGAGGTCAACATCGGCGAGAAGATCAGCACCACGCAGAGTTCCATCGGCGGCCTGGGCGGCTCCACCGGCGCGGCGAGCCAGCTCGGAGGCCTTGGCGGTTCGGTGCTCACCGGCGCCACCCAGACCCAGTTCTCCTACGAGGACGTGGGCGTGAAGATCAGCGTGGAGCCCCGGGTCCACCACAACGGCGACATCACCCTCAAGATCGAGTCGAAGGTCACCACCCTGAAGTCCGGCTCCCAGCCCGGGCGGCCCGACCTCGGCCAGCGCGAGATCAAGACCCAGGCCCGGCTCCGCGACGGCGAGACCGCCGTCTTCGGCGGCCTGCTGAAGGACGAGGAGCAGAAGAGCCTGCAAGGCATCTGGGGTCTGAGCGACATCCCCGTCCTGGGCAAGCTCCTGAGCAACACCCGTCGCACCCGGGCCAAGACCGACGTCATCCTCACCATCCGGGCCGTCAGCGTGCGCAAGCCCAACCTCACCACCGACGATTTCCGCGAGTTCGATCCGGACCGTTCCACCTCCCAGGCTGGCCCCTTCGGTGCCAAGAACGCCAAGCCCGCGCCCCCCAAGGCCGTCGAGCCCAGGACCACCGAACCCGGCGTGGAGGAGCCCAAGCCCGCGGAAAAGCCCGCGGATCCGGCCCGGCCCGAGGGCGTCAAGCCTGAGGCTGCAAAGCCTGAGGCGCCGGCCCCCGACGCGCCCAAGCCCGAAGCGGTCAAGCCCGACCCCGCCAAGGCCGTCGAAGCGCCGAAGTCCGGCGATCCGAAGAAGCCCGAACCCCCGCCCGTGGAGAGTCCCGACCTGGTGATGTTCCTCTCGCCCCTGTCAGAGACCATCGCGAAGGGGGAACGCATCAAGCTGAGCCTCCAGGTCAGCGGCGGCAAGGGCATCACCGGCGGCAGCATCGATGTCCGCGTGGATCCCAAGCTCCGGGTCGTGGGCGTCGCCGCCAGCGACTACCTCACCGCCGATGGCGGCGACCTCACCCGCACCAACGCGCCGGACGGGAGCCTCAAGCTCAGCTTCAAGCGCAACGGCACCGGCTCCGACAGCGGCACCCTCGTGGTCCTCGAACTGGAAGGACTGAGCCTCGGGAACGCCCCCGTCCTCATCCAGGGCGGCCGCTTCCTCGTCGGCGCCAATCCCATCACCGGCCGCTGGGTCAACAGCCTCATCACGGTGAATTGAGTGCCGCTCCCCCGGTCCGCCCGAGGCGCGCGGGGCTTCACGCTCCTGGAGATGATCGTCACCGCCACGGTGCTCATCATCCTCGCGTCGGCGGTGGTGCCCATGGCCAAGAACGGCCTCAAGCGGCAGCGGGAGCTGGAACTGCGCCGGGCCCTGCGGGAGATGCGCGTCGCCATCGACAACTACAAGGCTGCCGCCGAGCAGCAGCGCATCAAGGCGCCCCCGCCGGAGAACATGGGCTACCCGGAAAGCCTCGACCTGCTGGTCGAGGGCGTGGAGGTCACCGGCCGGGCCACCGGCAAGCTGCGCTTCCTGAGGCGCATCCCCGTGGACCCGATGACCGGCAAGGCGGAATGGGGCCTGCGCTCCACCAACGACGACCCCAAGAGCACCAGCTGGGGCGGCGGTCACGTCTTCGACGTCTATACCAATTCCCAAGGCGTGGGGATGAACGGCGTGGCCTACAGGGAGTGGTAGGGCCTGTCTCCAGGAATTCCCGCTTGATGGATCCGGCCCGCCGCGATAGGCTTTCGTTTCGGCTTGCCGCGCCCCTAGGGAACCGGCGCTGTCTTTGAATGCGGATATGGCGGAATTGGTAGACGCGCTAGTTTCAGGTATTAGTGTCCAAAAGACGTGGGGGTTCGACTCCCTCTATCCGCACCAAAACTTCCTCCGAGTTAGCGCTTCAGCGCTAACTCGGGAGCGGGCTCCTGAGGAGCCCGCGATCGGAAGTTTTCGGCTGAGCGTCTCGCGCTCAGCCGAATCACGGCGGCGTCAGCCGCCGCGCTGATCCGCTTTCCAGCAGGATCAGCAATTGACATCAAGGCGTCCGGCCTTCCCCGGACTTCGACCTTCCCGCGGTATTGGGTCTGCGGAAACGGTGACGGGCGATCCACCCGAAAAGGAGCCTCCATGGCCCTCTCTCCCGCTCAGAAGAGCATCATCATCGAAGACTACAAGCAGCACGCTACGGACACGGGCTCGCCCGAGGTGCAGGTGGCGATCCTGACCAAGCGCATCAACGACCTCACCGAGCACTTCAAGACCCACACCAAGGACTTCCACAGCCGCCGCGGCCTCCTCATCATGGTCGGCCAGCGCCGCCGGCTGCTGGACTACCTCAAGAAGAAGAGCAAGGACCGCTACGCCGCCCTCATCGAGCGCCTCGGCCTGCGCCGCTAGTCCGCTCCAAGTTTCCGGAACGCCCGCAATCGCGGGCGTTTTCGTTTTAACTTGGAGGCATGGCCCTGCAGCCCCTTCCCATCCCCGACCGGCCGGATCCCTACGAGGTCCTCTCCCGGGAATCCCTCTACGATTCACCGTGGATCCGCGTGCGGGAGGACCGCGTGCGGCACCGGAAAGGCGCGGAAGGGCGCTATGCGGTCTGCGGCTTCCACCGCACCGCGTGCGGCGTGCTCGCCCTGGACGCCCAGGACCGGGTGCTCCTCGTGGGGCAGTGGCGCTATCCCCTGGAGCGCTACTCCTGGGAGATCCCTGAAGGCGGAGGCGATCCGGGCGAATCCCCCTTCGAAGCCATCCGCCGGGAGCTGCGGGAGGAAGCCCAGGTGGAAGCGGGCGCCTGGGAGCCCCTGGCCTTCTTCCACACCAGCAACTCCTCCACGGACGAGGAGGCCTTCCTCTTTCTCGCCCAGGACCTGACCCCGGCCCACGGCGAGCCGGAGGAGGACGAGGAGCTGGCCCTGCTGCGCGAGCCCTTCGAGCACTGCCTCGGCCGGGTCCTGCGGGGAGAGCTCAGCGACGGCCTGACGGTGGTCGCCCTCCTCGCCCTGCAGGCCCGGCGCAGCGGCGTGGCCCAGCCCCTGGACGCAGCCCTCGCGGAGCGGTTCTTCCAGCGTCCGGCGGAGCACCCCAGCCCGGGCCGCGCCCGCTGGGCGGCCATGGGGGAGGATAGGCTCGGCTCCGCCGACCACCCCCCGATCGGACAGGACATCCAGTCCTCCGCTCCCGCTCCTTCGCTGCGCTCGATCGCGGAGGGGGCCCCGTGATTCTTTCCATCCACCCCGAGACGCCCCAGCGCAGACATCTGGAACGCGTGGCGGAGCTGCTGCGCAAGGACGGCGTCATCGCCTATCCCACGGACACCCTCTTCGGCCTGGGCTGCCTGGCCCACCGCAAGAAGGCCGTGGACCGCATCGCCACCATCAAGGGCCGGGACGCCAAGAAGCCCATGAGCGTGCTCTGCGGCGACTTCGAGATGCTCTGCCGCTACACGCGGCACCTGGATACGCCCACCTTCCGGGTGCTGAAGCAGATGCTGCCGGGCCCCTACACCGCCCTGCTGCCCGCCAGCCGCGAAGTCCCGCGCTACCTGGAATCCAAGGGCAAGGCCGCCCACCCCGTCGTCGGTCTGCGCATCCCCGATCATCCGTTCTGCATCGAACTGGTGAAGCTGCTGGGGGAACCCATCATCACCACCAGCTGCAACCTCGCCGGCGAGCCGCCCCTGGAAAGCGCCTGGGAGATCGAGGAGGTCCTCGGCCACGCCCTCGACCTCGTCGTGGACAGCGGCGTGCCCCTGGGCGTGGGCAGCACCATCGTGGACTTCACCGGGGAGGAGCCGGCCCTGGTGCGGGAGGGCGCGGGGCCCTGGCCGCTCTGACGGAACGGTTGGCTCCGGTTCCACTCGGGTGCATCCCGACTAACCGCGAAGCGCCGGCTCCTTCTTCACCACCACCGTCCCCGCGATCCAGTCGTGCAGCGCCCGCTTTCTGGCGCTGAAGGCGGCCAGCAGGACACCGCCGCAGCAGCAGGCGAAGGAGAGGGGCTTGGCGAGGTTCCGGAGGGCCGCCCGGAACACGCCGATGGGCCGGCCCTCCGGTCCGCGCACCCGTAGTCCCAGCAGCCGCTTGCCCAGGGTGGCGCCGCCCAGGCCTTCCAGCAGGGTGAAGTAGACGAAGGGCAGGCCCAGGCCAAGGAGGTCCCGGACCAGGGCATGGACGGCGCCGTAGCGGGCGAAGGTCTCCCCCTTGGCGTCCAGGACCGTGCGGCTGAGGAACTCCTCGAAGGCTTGGCCCGCGAGCAGCCGTGCGAGCCACACCCCCAGCCCAAGGAGCAGCAGGTCCGGCAACAGGGCCAAGGCCCGCAGCCAGAAGCCGGCGAAGCGGGGCGCGCCGTTCACGACTTCCCCTTGGCGCCGAAGAAGTAGTCCCACCAGCCCGGAGCCTCGGCCTTGGGGGCGCCTTCCGGGTACAGGACCGTCGGCGGCACCGTGAGCCAGAGCTTGCGGCCAGGGAGGCGATAGACGTACACGCTCACCCCCGTGGGCCGGTACTCCGCGCCGACCCGCTCCAGGATGTTCAGCTCCGTGCCCCCGTGCTGGGCGGAGCCGCCGGCCCGGAAGTGGAGCACTTCGGTCTCCATGAGGATCTGGCCGGGCAGACCGTTGCGGAAGATCACGGGCTTGTGGAGGAAGAGCACCTGCCCCTTCCAGGTCCCGTTGAGGTCGAAGCCCATCTCCCCGGGCTGGACCTCCGCCGGCACCTTGAAGACCGGACTTTCGGGGCCTTCCACGCCCGGGTCCTCGGGATCCGCAGGATCGGCCTTCACCACCTCCGAGTAGCTCACCCGGAGCTCGCCGGCCTGACCGGTGACGCCCTGCATGAACCCGGAGATGGCCAGCATGTCCTCCACATCCTGCAGGGAGACCACCTGCAGGACCTTCCGCATCATGCCGCCGGCCTCCTTGGCTCCTTCCTGGGTGCCCATGATCTGGGCCAGGTCGATGTCCGCGGTGAGCTTTCCCTTGCCAAGGCTGATGGGCAGGGGACGGCCGCCGGAGAGAGCCCCATGGAAGCGCACGCGGATCTCCTGGGATTCCCCCAGCCGCCACAGGGGCGTCTCCGGCACCTCCACGCGGAGGGATTTCTTGTCGGCGTTCATGCGGATGCGGGGCGCGCCCTGCGGCGGCAGGAGCAGGAGGGCGGTGGTGGCGTCGCCGGCCTTCGCGGTCCAGGGCGCGGCCGTATAGGACTCCACCCGCTGGACGCCGAGGCCCGCCAGGGCTGGCGTGTGGTGGCCCGAGCCCGCCACCGCCGCCACCATGCAGGCGCCGGCAATGGCGTGCCACTGGGTGGCCGCGCCCCGGTTCCAGCCCCAGCGGTGGTGCACGCCACGGTCCACGCCCTGGTTCGTGCGCACCATGACCATGGCGCCCTTGAGTTCCGCCGGCGGCACCGAACGCCACCTCAGCTCCACGCAGGGCGAAGACAGGGGTCCCGCGTCCTGCCAGCCCTTCCGCGGCACCAGGACCGAGAGATCGCCTTCGAGGGGCACGGGCGCGTTGTTGTAGATGGGCCAGCCCTCCTTGGCGCAGAAGAGCAGGTAGTCGGCGCCGAGAATCTTGTCGCTCTGGCTGGTGACCTGCTTCATCGCGTCCACGGCTCCGGTGCGGAAGGTGCCGAAGGCCTCCAGCAGCGCTTTCAGGAAGGCCTCCTTGTTGGCGCCGTAGTAGCGGTCCCGCAGGCTGAGCAGGAAACGGCTCGCGGCGTAGCCCTTGTGCCGGGTCTCTTCCTGGTCCCGGCCCTGGGCGTCCAGGGGCAGCTTGTAGAGCCCCATGAACTTTCCGGGCTCGAAAGTCTTGTGGAAGGTCTTCACCCAGCCCTTCGCCAGGTAGTGGGGTTCCGCTTCCTCCTCCAGCAGCACCGCCGTGGCCTCGCTGAACCAGACGAACTTCCCGCCGCCGCGGAAGTGGGTCCAGTTGAGGTACTTCGTCCAGTTGAAGTACTCCTTCTGCACCACGTGGAAGAGCTCGTGCACCGCCGTCGTGTGGAGGTCGTCCATCTCCTTCGAAGGGGCGGCGGCGGTCTGACGCGCGGCGGGGACCATGGCCAGGTTCACGTGGATGTAGGGATAGGTGTAGGAACCGTCCAGGGTGTAGGCGTAGTCGCCCGGCGTCCCGTTCCAGGGGTCCAGGAAGTGGATCTCGATCTGGTCGGAGCGCTTGAGGAAGCCGCGGGTGGTGTGGAGGTACTCGTAGGCCCGGTCGAAGGCGTCCAGGCTGTTGGCCACCGCCGGCGGGTAGTAGTGGGCGCGCTTCCAGACTGGATCCTCCATCACCTTCCGAAGGCGCTTCACTTCGGGATCCGCGAGGTAGGCGTAGTAGCGGCCCGTCCAGACCTGGCGCTCACTGCCTTCCATCGGCAGGCTCATGGCCGCGTCCCAGCGCGCCTTCATGCCGGCTTCCACCAGCCGGTACTCCGTCGTGTTGGCGAGGACGAGCCCCTTGGGCCAGAAGAGGCGGAAGGGCCCGGCGCTGTCGGAGACATTACGGTCGAAGGTGCCCTGGTCCACCTGGTCCTTGATGAGGGTGATCACTTCCCAGCCGGCGAAGCCCAGGAACACCGCGAAGAAGATGCCGTTGTGGCGCAGGTCCGCCACCGCCTGCGCGCCTTCCAGCCGGGTCTGCAGGAACTGGATCCGCCCATCCGGCGCCTGGCGGACGAGCTGCACCCGGGACCGGGCTTCGAGAGGAACGCCGAGGCGCTCCAGGTCCCACGCCATGCGGACCTGGCCGGGGAAGCAGTCCTCCTCGGACATGCCGCTCTCCAGCTCGAAGCCGGCCACGGGCACCATTCCAGGCAGGGCGCGGGCCGCCCGATCGAGGGCCGCCGCGTCCAGGGCCGCCGCGCGGAAGGTCCGGGCCCGGTCGAGGGCGCCCTCGCCGGCGCTCAAGTGGAGCGCCGCGTGGGGCTGGGCGTCCAGGGCGGCTGTGCTGCTGGCGGGAAGGGTCCCGGGCCGCAGCCGGCCAGACCAGCCGTTCCGGACCAGGCTCAGCACCTGGGAGGGCAGCAGCCGCGGCTGGCCGGATTCGATGACGAGCGCGGTGCACAAGACGAGTCCGGCGAGACTCCCGAGCACCGCCAGCACCATTAGTGAGGTTGCGAGGCGTCCTTTCCGGCGCGGGGCGCGTGCAGGTTCCTGGCCTACCACCGCCGCCGCCGCCGCGGCCGTGGGCGCCAAGTCCCGAATCTCCTCCGGGGCGTCCTCCACGACCACCAGCTGCGTGTCCCCCACGCGGAAGTACTCGCCGGGCCGCAGGCGGTGCCGCTGGATGCGTTCGGCCCCGGCCCAGGTCCCGTTGGCGCTGCCGAGGTCCTCGACCACCCAGCCGCCGGCGTCCTTGAAGACGCGCGCATGGTGGCGGGAGACGCCGCCGTCTTCGAGGACCACGTCATTGTCGCCTTCCCGGCCCAGGCGCAGCCCCGTCGGCGCAAGCCCCGCCGCCCGGCCTTCGCCAGGTCCCGTGCCGGAAGGAAAGACCCACAACCAGGGCATGGCCGCCTCGTTGCCCGAAGGCTTCTCAGGCTAGGCGGGGCGCGAGGCCCGCAACCGGTGATCGTTGCCTCATTTCCCGGAAGGGCCAGCCTTGCGCATGGCGTCCAACAGCGCCACGCTACGGCCGGGCCGCAGGGCTCTGCGGAGGGAGCGGCATGACGGGCGGGGACGCGGCACCGAGGATCCTGCGGCCCCAGGCGGCCCGGCTCCGCCCGGTCCTCGCGGCGCTGATCCCCGCCACCGCGGCCCTCGATGTGGTGGGCGTGGAGCGCGTGCTGGCGCGGGTGGATGCCCGCCTCGCCCAGGAGGAGCCGCGCCTGCAGCGCCAACTGAAGCTCTTCATCCGGGTCCTGTGGTGGCTGCCCTTCCTGGGGACGCTAAGGACCTTCGGCGGGCTCCCGCCGGAGCGGCGCGAAGCCTTTCTGCGGAAGGTCCAGGATGGTCCCGTGCCGAAGCTGCGGGTCGGCCTCTGGGGCCTGCGTACCCTGCTCTTCCTGGGCTGGTACGGCGATCCGGAGGTGCAGCAGCAGCTCGGCTACCGGCCCAACGCCCGGGGCTGGGAGGCCCTCGCCCATGGCAACCGCCGGCTTGGCGACCGGCCCGGCGACCGGCGGGAGGGACCGCGATGAGCCGCACGATCCACACGGACGTGCTGGTCCTCGGCTCCGGCGCCGGCGGCGGCACCGTCGCCCAGACCCTGGCGCCCCTGGTGGCTTCCGGCAAGCGGGTGCTGCTGGTGGAGAAGGGGGGCCGGGTCGACCACGGCCGCCTCTCCGGCCGGGAAGTGGAATGCGCGGCCCTGTTCTACGCCGGCGGCGGCGCGCGGCCCAGCGCCGACCACACGGTCTCCATGGCCTATGCGGAGGGGCTCGGCGGCTCCACCCAGGTCTACACGGGCACCTCCCTGCCGCCGCCGGAGCGGATCATTTCCGGGTGGCGGGTGCCGGGGCTGGCCCACGCCGACCTCGCGGCCCGGGCCCGCCGCTTCGCCGCGCAGAACGGCGCGGACTTCATCCCCCGGGACCGCATCAACGACAACAACCGGCTCTTCAAGGAAGGCTGCGAGGCCCTGGGGTGGAAGGCCGAGCAGTTCCCCATCAATGTCCGGGGCTGCAAGGGCTCCTCCCTGTGCAACCTGGGCTGCCCCAACAACGCCAAGCAGGGCACCCGGCAGGTCCAGATCCCGGAGGCCCAGCGGCAGGGGGTGGAAGTCGTGACCCGCGCCGAGGCCTGGACGATCAAGGCCGATGGCGGCGGCGCCGAGGTGGAGGTGCGGGTGGACGGCGCGCCCCACGCCGACGGCTCCGAAGGCGAATGGCTGCCGGGGCGCTACACGGTGAAGGCCCATTCGGTGGTGGTGGCCTGCGGCGCCGTGAACTCCCCGGCCCTGCTCCTGCGCTCCGGGCTGGGCGCGGAGCTGCCGGCCCTGGGCCGCTGGTGGACCTGCCATCCCGCCCACATCCTCGCGGGCCTCCATCCGCACCCCATCACCAACTTCGTGGGCCACCCCAAGAGCTACGTCTGGCAGGAGCGCGTGGAGGCCGAGCGCTACTTCCTGGAAGCCTGCATGTACTTCCCCTTCACCACCGCCAAGAACCTCACGGGCTTCGGGGAGGCCCACGAGCGGCTCATGCGGGCCTACGACCGGCTGCAGATGATCCTGGTGCTGGCCTGCGACGAGGCCCTGCCGGAGCAGCGCATCGATATCGACCGCCAGGGCCGGCCGGTGATCCGCTACGCCCTCACCGCGAAGACCCTCGAAGCCATGGTGCGGGCCACCCGCGCCGCGGCCCGGATCTTCTTCGCCGCCGGGGCCGAAGCCGTCCACGCCCCTTCGGCGCGGCCCACCCTCATCGAGCGCAGCGAGGGGGCCGACCTCGAGGCCCGCATCGCCCTCCGCCACTTCCGCCCCGGCAGCGTGAGCGTTTCCGCCGCGCACCTCATGGGCGGCTGCCGTATGGGAGTGGACTCCGCGGCCTCCGTGACGGACGGCCGGGGCCGCGTCCACCGGCACCCCTGGCTCTTCGTGGCGGACGCCTCCCTCTTCCCTTCCGCCCTGGAGATCAATCCCTACCTCACCGTCATGGCCCTCGCGGACCGGGTGGGCGAGGCGGTGGCGGAGCGCGAAGGCGCGTCCCTGCCGGTCGGCGCGTAGCACCCACCCACACCGAGGACCCCATGCTGCTGCAGGACCTGAAAGCGGGAAGGCAACCCGGCGCCGCCATCGTGGCGGCGGCCCTCGAAACGGCGGGCATCACCCATGCCTTCGGCATTCCGGGCACCCACAACATGGAGCTCTACGACGCCCTGTCGCGCTCCACGGTGACGGCGGTGCTGATCACCGACGAACAGTCCGCGGGCTTCCTCGCCGACGGCATGGCCCGCTCCGGCGGACCCCTGGCCTGCGCCAACGTGGTGCCCGGGGCCGGCGTCACCCACTGCCTGTCGGGCATCGCCGAGGCTTTCATGGACGGCGTGCCGCTGCTGGTCCTCACCTGCGGCATCCGCACGGATTCGAAGTACCGCTACCAGCTCCACGACATCGATCAGCTGGCGATCCTCCGCCCCATCGTGAAAGGCACCTGGAAGCCCGAACGCGGCGAGGACATCGCCCCCGCCATCCTCGAGGCGGCGCGGCTCGCCCGCGCCGGCTGCCCGGGTCCCGTGGCGGTGGAGATCCCCGCGAACCTCTACCTGCTGGAACAGACCTACGACCCCGCGAAGGTGGCGCACCTCCTGGGCAGCCCTCCGGCGCCTCCCGTGGCGGACGAGGTCGCCGTGGCGGACGAGGTCGCCGTGCGGGCCGTGGCGGCCATGCTGGCCTCGGCGGCCTGCCCCCTGCTGCACGTGGGCCTGGGGGCGGCGGAGGCGGCAGCGGAAGTGCGAGCCCTCGCCGAGCGCACCGGCGCCCTCGTCTCCAGCACCTTCTCGGGCAAGGGCGTCTTCCCGGAAACCCATCCCCAGTGGCTGTGGCCGGGCTTCGGCCTCGCCTGCCCCAAGCCCCTGCGCGCCCTCGCCGCCGAGGCCGACGCCGTGCTCATCCTGGGCGCCCGGATGGGCGAAGTCTCGACGGCGAGCTACGGCCTTGAGCTACCACAGCGCTCCGCCCAGGTGGACATCGACCCCTCCGTGCCCGGCGCGAACTTTCCCGTGGAGCTTGCCGTCACCGCCGATGCGAAGGCCTTTCTCGCCGCGCTGCTCGAGGCCCTGCCCCGAGGCCTTGCCCCAGGCGCGGCCCATGCCGGAGCTGCGGCGCCAAGCCCTCGCGGCAGCCCACGCCCGGGTGCGGCAGGAGCAGGCAGCCCCGTCGGAATCTGGTCGGGTTTCCCCGGGCGCCCTCTTCCAGGCCCTGCGCCGCCGCCTTCCCGACGCCATCTACACGTCGGATTCCGGCAACGGCACTTTCCTCGCCATGGAGCACCTGCGCCTGGATGGCCCCCGCCGCTTCCTGGCGCCCACGGACTATAGCTGCATGGGCTACTGCGTGCCCGCGGCCATCGGCGCGCAGCTGGCCCACCCGGGCCGCCCCGTCGTCGGCCTCGCCGGGGACGGGGCGCTGCTGATGACGGGCCTCGAGCTGCTCACCGCCCGGCAGCAGGGGGCGGCGGTGCTCATCGTCGTGCTGCGGGACCGGGAGCTGGGCCAGATCGCCGCCTTCCAGCGCACCTTGACGGCGGCGGCTCCCTGCTCCGTCCTTCCCGACTACGATCTGGCGGCCCTCGCCGCGGTGTCGGGCACCGGCTGCCGGGCGGTGGACGCGGACGGGGACCTGGAGGCGGCCCTGGACTGGGCGCTGGCGGAGACCGCCGCGGGGCGCCCGGCGGTGCTGGACGTGGCCATCGACTATGAGAGAAAGACCTACTTCACGAAGGGGGTCGTGCAGGCGAATTTCGGCCGCCTGCCCTGGCGCGACCGCCTGCGCATGGTCGGCCGCGCGGTGGTACGCCGGATTTTCTGAAGCGAGGCTTCTTGCCCCGCGCCGCCGGGAAAGAGGACTACCATCGATCCGCCCTTTCCATGCAAGTCCTCCCCCCGAGGCTCCACCATGCGCACCCGAACCAACGCCTTCCTCACCTCCTTCCTGCTGCTTGGCCTGGCCCTCGGCACCGCGGCCTGCGGTCCGAAGGAGGCCCCGCCGGTCCCCGCGGCGTCCCCGACCCCGAATCCAGCCCCGGCGCCGGTTCCCGCTCCAGCACCGAAGCCCGAGCCCATGGCCGCACCGGCGCCCCAAACCCCATCTGCGAAGGCGGCGCCCGCACCGGCCAAGCCTGCGGTCGCCACCAGTGCTCCCGCCGCGAAGGCGGCTCCAGCTCCGGCGCCCGCACCTGCACCCGTCGCCGCGCCCACCGCCGCGCCCGTCACCGCGCCGGCACAGGCTCCCGCGCCGGCGCCCAAGCCCGCGGCCGCCACGAGTCCCATCGCCGATCCGGGTGGCGAGGTGGCGGTGAAGGCCACCAAGGCCGGCCTGGCCAAGGTGGGCGCGGCCGCCTGCAAGATGTGCCACAAGGTCCAGTTCGCCTCCTGGGCCGACTCCGCCCACGGCAAGCGCACGCCGCCTCTCGACTGCGAGGCCTGCCACGGCCAGGGCAGCGAGTACAAGCCCATGGCCGTGATGAAGGATGCCGCCAAGGCCAAGGCTGCGGGCCTGGTGCTGCCCGGTGCCGCCTTCTGCGCCACCTGCCACAAGCGGGGCTGGAACGACGGCATGCTGAAGAAGGCCCACGCCCACAAGGCCTGAGGCGCCGAACCAGAAAAGCCCTGGCCTGGACCGCGCCTAGCGGTTCAGGACCACCGCCATCAGAAACGCCGTGCCGAGCCAGATGAGGCCGTTGCCCAAACCGGCAAGGCCGGCGAGGAGCGCGGCGAGCCCGGTCCGCCCGGTCCAGCGCCGCGCGAGGAGAAAGACCACGGGGAGGGCGGCCAGGAGCACGAGGCCCAGCAGCCCCAGCGCGACCATCATGCGGTCCCCGGTGGCACCGGGCCCCTGGCCCCCCGAGGCGAAGGCCGCGAGGACGAGGGCCAGGAACGCCGCGGCGCCGCAGGCCAGGACATCGCCGCCCAGCAGCAGGACGAGCCTCAGGAAGGACGATCCTTCGCGCTGGTCCATCGCTTCCCACCCTCCGGCCGCGGCGCCGCGTCCCCGCCCATCCTAGGCGAAGACGCCACGCCGGACGAAACAGTGGCCTCAGTCCTCCGGAGCGGGCGGCGGAGGAGGCGGTAGGGGAGGCGCTGGTGGAGGTGGAGGCGGCGCAGAAGCGGGCGCGGGCGGCAGGGCCCGGGGCGTCGGCGCGGGTGGCGCGGGGGCGGGCGGTGCCGCCGGGCGCCTCGGGAGCATGGCCTGCGGCGCTAGTGCGGGCAGGGCCGGAAGCGCGGAGGTCGGCGTTGCGGGCGGGCGGGGCGCCCTGGGGGGTCGCGGGGGAACCGGCGCCAGGGCGGCCCGGGGCGTTCGGGCGGGCGGTGGCGGCGGGGGCGGTGGCGCCTCCCCGGGCTCGGGGTCTTCACCCAAGGCCTCTTCCGCCTGGTCCAGCGCGGCTTCCGCCGCGTCGAGGGCCTTTTCCGCCGCCTCCTCCTTCATGCCGGCCATGTCGCGGCTGAGCTTTTCGGTTTCCGCGGCGAGGCGCCGGCCATCGGCCTCCATGCGGGCCGCCTCTGCAGCCATGCGCGCGGCTTGCTGCTCCGCCCGCTCCCCGTCGCTCCGCGCGGCGTCGGCCTTGCGCGAGAGGGCTCCCGCCTGAAGGGCCAGGGCCCGGGCCTGCAATTCCAGGGCGCGGGCCTGGCGCTCGGCCTGCCCGCTCCGGGCCTCCGCCTCCTCGGCCTCGGCTTCGGCGCGCTGGGCCTGGGCTTCGACCTGGGCGCCGCGCGCCTCGAGCCGGGCCAGCCAGCGGCGAGCCTCGTCGTCCAGGGGCCGCTCGACGCCGTTCACGCTGTACTGCTCATGGACCGTGCCCTTCGCATCCATCCAGGTCTTGTAGTCGCGCCGCCGCTTGCCGTCGTCCTCGCTGATCGACTTGTTGGTGCCTGGCTTCAGTCCCTGCAGCGCAGGGGCCGGGGCGGGGCGGGGCAAGGCCTTGGGCGCGGGCCCTTGAGCTGGGACGGAGAAGGCTCCGGTGGCGGGGATGGACGCCGCGAGCCCTGCGGCGAGCAGCATGGCCAGCCCCGTGCGGGGACGAAGGAAACCGGGGGTAGCGGAAGGATCGGGGGCGAGGAGACGCCGGATGCGGTTCATGAGGGAACCTCCATGGGCGGCCAGCTCCAGGGACGGCACGAGGCCGGGAGCGCGGCGCGGGTTCTGGGAACGAAGGCCCTCGAGTGCGGCGAGAGCCTCGGCATAGGCGATGGCGTCCCCGCACAGGGCCACCGCGAGATCGTCGCAGGCGTGTTCGCGCTCCTGGCGGATCCGCCGGGAGAGCCACCAAACCGCGGGATGGTAGAAGAGCAGCGCCTCGATGGCGCTCTGAAGGCCGTTGAACAGCCAGTCCCGCCGCGCCACGTGCGCCAGCTCGTGGGCCAGCAGGGCGTCGATATGGAGCGGATCCAGCGCCGTGAACAGCGCGGCCGGCAGCCACACCACGGGACGGAGGAACCGCGCGGCCATGGGCAGGGCGATGGCCGTGGTCACGCGCACCTGGACGGCCCGCGCCAGGCCGAGCCGGGTGGCGTGGCGACGGGAACGCCAGGTCCAGAAGGCGTCGAGGGGTTCCCAGGGCGCCCGCAGGTAGCCATGGATCCGCCAGAATCCGCCCGCCATGCGGAGGAGGGCGAAGAGGACGCCGAAGCTCCAGACCGCCACCACCGAAGGGAGCAAGGGCTGGACCGAGCCTCGGAGGGACGGCAACTGCAAGGCGGCGGTGAGGGCCGGGTGGGCGGTGGGTTCGAGGGGCGCACCCGCGGGCTGGACGAGGAGGGCGAAGGTGATCAGCGGCGCCGCAGCCATCGCGAGGAGCAGGGCGTAGGCGGTCCCATAGCGCAGCTTCGCCGAAGCGCGGCGCTGTGCCGTCAGCAGGCCCGCGGCCAGCAGACCGAGGAGGGCGCCTTGCCACAGGAAGTGCAGGAGGGTCCTGGCCAGAGGCTCGGTCCACGGGGAAAGGAGGAGCCCGTTCACGGCTTCCTCCGTGGCTTCCGTCGCGCCTGGGCGATGAGCTCGGCGATGGCGGCCAGTTCCTCGGGGCCGGCGGCCCGGGTGTCCAGGGCCCGCTGCACCAGTTGCAGGGCGGAGCCGTCGAAGGCCCGGTCGAGGAGGTCCTTCACCAGGGATCCCTGGACCCGGGCCTCGGCGTGGACGGCCTCGTAGCGGTGGCTGCGCTCGGAGGCGTCGCGGCTCACGAGGCCCTTCTCCGCCATGATGGTGAGCATCTTCAACACAGTCGTGTAGGCGGTCTCCTTGGTCTCCAGGAGCACGTCGTGGACTTCCCGGACGGTGCTGGGGCCGCGGTTCCAGAGCACCCGCAGGATGGCCAGTTCTCCGTCGGTGGGGCGGGGCTCGATCACGGGGGCTCCTGAACTACTAACACATTAGTACTATCGGATTAGGAGATGTCAAGGGAGGGGCGGCAGCTTTTTATGTACGGGGCTGGGACACCGAGGTTCAGGCCTTCCCAGGGCCCGCCGGAGCGCCGGGTTCCGGGGCCCCCCGGGCCGCCTCAGGGCTTGGGCCGGAGAAACGCTTCGAAGGGGGCGTAGCCCTGGAGACCTTCGAAGGCCACGTCCAGGTGGCGCACGTGGCCGATGGGCTGGCCCTCCGCGGTGGCCTCCCGCAGCAGGGTGAGGGCCAGGTCCTTCTCGCCGAGCCGGCTCGCGATCCGGGCCCGGAGCAGGGACAGGTTTCCCAGCTGGTCCTTGCGGGGCAGCCGCGCCAGCCGGGCCATGACGGCGCGGGCCTCCGGCGCCTGGCCCAGATCCGCATGGATCACGCCGAGGCGGCCCAGGGCCGGGAGGCTGGCCGGATTCCTGCGGAGGATCCCCTGCCCCGCGGCCAGGGCCTCGGGCAGGCGGCCCGCGAGGTAGAGCCCTTCCATCCTGAGCAGCTGCAGCCCCTCGGCCTCCGCCCCGGCGTCGAGCTTGCGCTGGATGGACTGGCAGGTCTCGCCGGCGAGGCGCGCGGAGGCGTCCCGGTGCCCGTGGATGCGGAGGTCCTGGGCCACCCGGAGGGCGTAGTCGGGGTCGCCGGTGAGGAGCTCCCGCCCCAGGGCCTCGGCCTCCTCCGGGCGGTTCCGGCCGCTGGCGGCCCAGGCCCGGTGGGCCTTCAGCTTGGTGTGCTCGGGGTAGACGGCGAGGAAGCGGCGGCCCACCTCCAGCTCCTGGTCGTACTGCCCCTGGAGATGGTGGGACCACGCGAGGATGGCGCCCATGTCGGAGCCGATGGGCACCCGGGCGTTCACCAGCTTCTCCCAGCGGATGGGCCGCGTGGCCGCGGCCACCGCCTCCGCGCAGTGGTTGGTCACAAGGGCGGTGTAGGCATGCTGGTGGTTCACCAGGGGACTGCCCGGGGCGAGGCGGCTCGCTTCCCGGATGGGCCCCATGGCCTCCTCGTTGCGGCCCTCCATGAGGGCCCGGACGTTCTCGACCATGCAGCGGTCGAGGGTGTTCATCCTGTCCAGGGCCTGGTCCAGCTGGGCGAACTGGGCCCGCACGCCATCGAAGTCATTCTCGCCCTGCCGGATGAAGGCGATGGGCAGCCGGGCCACCATCAGGTCGGGATCGAGCTGGATGGCCTTCTCGAAGCGCGCCTCCGCCCCGGGCCTCGAGTTCCAGTAGAGTTCCCAGCCCACGAGCCATTCCTTGTAGGCCGGATAGCGCGGCGGAATCACCACCCGCCCGGGATCGAGGTAGGGGTCGAGGATGCGCCCGGCGACGCCGCTGGCGAGGCGCTGGGCCACGGCTTCGAGGACCTGGTCCGCCTGGGCCCGGGGGGCGCGCTCGGGCTTCACGAGCGCCACCACCTTGCCCAGGTTCGCGTCGTAGAGGCTGGCCTGGACCTGCAGCTCGCCGCCACTGAGCTGGTAGGCGCCGGTGATGACGAGCCCCGCGCCGGTCCGGGCCGCGAAGGCGCGCAGGGCGCGCGCGCCGGCGGCGGAATCCGGATCGCCCAGGGCCAGGGTCGCGGGCTGCGGCGAGGCCTCCGCCGCCCCGGTCTGGGCGATGGCTTCGGCGGCGCGCTCGGCGGCCAGGCGGCCGAGGAGGGCCTGGGCGGGATCCCCGGTGCGGTCCTCGAAGGCGGCGATGGCCACCTTCGTTTCCGAAAGCACCACCGGCGTCCGGCCCCGCTGGAGCAGGAAGGCGCCGGCGCCCAGCAGGACCGCCCCGCCGGCGGCCGCGGCGGGCCACCTCCACCTGCGCCAGCCCTGGCGGGGACGGGCCAGCGCGAGGGTGGCGGACTGGGTTCGCCGGGATGCCACCTGGAGGGTGGCGGAGGGATCCGCATCCAGGTCCAGGAGGTCCTGGCGGAAGCGCTCGGCGCTGGGATAGCGCAGGCGCGGATCCTTCTGCAAAGCCCGTTCGGCGATGAAGTCGAGGGCCGGCGGCAGCCCCGGTGCCAGGCTCGACGGGGCCGGGGCCTCCCCGTGGAGGATGGCGGCGAGGGTGGCTTCAATGCCTTCGCCCTGGAAGGCCGGGCGGCCGGTGAGCGCTTCGAAGAGCACCATCCCGGCAGCCCAGAGGTCGCTGCGGGGATCCACGGGCTTGCCGCCCACCTGCTCCGGACTCAGGTACTGGGCCGTGCCCATCACCACGCCCGTGCGGGTGAGGCCATCGGCGCCGGCGGTCTTGGCGAGGCCGAAGTCCACCACCTTCACCTCGTCCCGGGGGCTGACCATGATGTTGGCGGGCTTGATGTCCCGGTGCACCAGGCCCCGGGCGTGGGCGTGGGCGAGGGCCGCCAGCACCTGCGCGAGGATGCGCACCGCCCGTTCCCAGGGCAGCGGCCCCTCCCGCAGCAGCTCCCGCAGGCTTCGGCCCTCGCACAGGGCCATGACGATGAACAGGCCGCCCTCCTCCGTCTCCTCGATGGCGTGGACGTGGCAGATATTCGGGTGGTCGAGGCCCGAAGCGTGGCGGGCCTCCTGCAGGAAGCGGCGACGAGCCTCCTCGGCGCGGGTGGTCTGCAGGGGCAGGACCTTCAGCGCCACCCGCCGGCCCAGCCGCTGGTCCTCCGCCAGGTAGACCACGCCCATGCCCCCTTCGCCGAGCTTCTCGAGGATCCGGTAGTGCGTGAGGGTCTGGCCGATCATGGGAGTGCCCATGGAATAGGCTCCGGCGGGGTCGCGGTCAAGGCCGATGTTGCGGTCCTCGGGACTCCGGCGCCCTCAGAGCCCCCGCAGCCGCACTGCGGCGGCCTCCAGAGTGGCGTCGGATTTCGCGAAGCAGAAGCGCACCAGGCGGGCTTCCAGGGCCTGCTCGCAGAAGGGCGAGAGGGGGATGGCCGCCACGCCCGCCTCCTGGCACAACCGTTCACAGAAGGCGCGGTCGCCCTCCGCGCTGATGGCCGAGTAGTCCGCCAGCTGGAAGTAGGCACCGGCCACCGGCAGCAGGCGGAAGCGGGAGCCTTCGAGGAGCTGCCGGAAGCGGTCCCGCTTCGCCTGGTAGAAGGCTGGTAGCCCCTCGTGATGCTCCGGATGGAACTCCAGCATGTGGGCGAAGGCGGCCTGGGCGGCGTGAAAGGTGCAGAAGGTGAGGAACTGGTGCACCTTCCGGAACTCGGCGCTGAGGCGCTCCGGCGCGATGGCGGTGCCCACCTTCCAGCCCGTGCAGTGGTAGGTCTTGCCGAAGGAGCCGACGACGAGGGCGCGCTCCCGCAGCTCGGCGTGGCCCAGGACGCTGCAGGGTGGGAGGCCGTCGAAGACCAGGTGCTCGTAGACCTCGTCGGAGAGCACCAGCACCTCCGTGTCCCGCAGCAGGGCGGCGAGGGCCTCCAGGTCCGACGGGGCCAGCACCGTGCCGGCGGGATTGTGGGGCGTGTTGACCACGAGCATCCGCGTGCGGGGCGACAGGGCGGCCCGCACCGCGTCCCAGTCCACGGCGAACTCCGCGGGGCGCAGGGGCACGTGCACGGGCACGCCGCCCTGGAGCCGCACCGCCGGATCGTAGCTGTCATAGCAGGGGTCCAGGAGGATCACCTCGTCACCGGGCCGGACGAAGGCGGCGATGGCGGCGAAGAGGGCCTCCGTGCCGCCGGAGGTGACGGTGACTTCCGAACCCGGGTCCACCGTCGCGCCGTGCCGTTCCTGGGCGAGGCGGGCCACCTGCTCCCGCAGCCCCAGCAAGCCCGGCATGGGGGCGTACTGGTTCAGGCCGTCGGTCACGGCCTTGGCGAGGGCTTCCCGCAGGGCCGCGGGCGGATCGTAGTCCGGGAAGCCCTGCCCCAGGTTCACCGCGCCGCACTGCTGGGCCAGCAGGGTCATCTCCGTGAAGATGGTGGTGCCCACGGAGGGCAGCTTGCTGGCGGGAGGCCGCATCAGCACTCCGGCAGGTTCACGCCGATCTCGGGCGGCGCTTCCATCACATTGACCGCGAGGCCGCCCCGGGCGGTCTCCTTGTACTTGGCCTTCATGTCGGCGCCGGTGTCCCGCATGGTCTTGATGACGTTGTCCAGGCTGACGAAGTGGGTGCCGTCGCCCTTCAGGGCCATGCGGGCGGCGTTGATGGCCTTGATGGCGGCCATGGCGTTGCGCTCGATGCACGGCACCTGCACGAGCCCGCCGACCGGATCGCAAGTAAGGCCGAGGTTGTGCTCCATGCCGATTTCGGCGGCGTTCTCGACCTGGGCGGGCGTGCCGCCCATGACTTCCGCCAGGGCCCCGGCGGCCATGGAACAGGCGCTGCCCACCTCGCCCTGGCAGCCCACCTCGGCGCCACTGATGGAGGCATTCTCCTTGTAGAGCACGCCGATGGCCCCCGCCGTCAGGAGGAACCGCACCACGCCATCGTCGGTGGCGCCGGGCACGAAGCGCCGGTAGTAGTGCAGCACCGCGGGGATGATGCCGGCGGCGCCGTTGGTGGGGGCCGTCACCACCCGCCCGCCGGCGGCGTTCTCCTCGTTCACGGCCAGGGCGTAGAGGTCCACCCAGTCCAGGGCGGTGAGGGGATCGCTGAGGCCCGCTTCCGGATTCGAGAGCAGCTGCCGATGGATGTCCGGGGCCCGGCGGCGCACCTTGAGGCCGCCCGGCAGGATGCCCTCCGTGGCGCAGCCCCGCTTCACGCAGGCCTGCATGACCGCCCAGATCTCCAGCAGGCCCGCCCGCAGGTCGGGAACGCGCCGCATGGCCTCCTCGTTGGCCGCCATCACTTCGCTGATGCTCAGGCCCTCCCGGCGGCAGACCGCCAGCAACTCGGCGCCGCTGGCGAAGTGGTGGGGCAGCTGCCGGCCCTTGAGGCCCGCCAGCCCGCCAAGGGTCTCGTCTCCGGTCCCGCAGACCACGAAGCCGCCGCCCACGGAGAAGTAGGTCTTGGAAGCGAGCTCCACGCCGTCCCCGTCCCAGGCGGTGAAGCGCAGGCCGTTGGGGTGGAAGGGGAGCGATTTGCGCTCGAACTTGAGGTTTTCCGCTTCCTTGAAGGCGATGGCGTGCTCCCCCAGCAGGTTGAGCCGACCCGATTCCCGGATGGCCGCCAGCATCGCTTCCACCCCTTCGATGGGCACGCCCTCCGGCGTCTCCCCCTGCAGGCCCAGCAGCACCGCCTTGTCGGAGCCGTGGCCCCGGCCCGTGGCCCCCAGGGACCCGTAGAGCTCGGCCTTCAGGGTGTGGACCCGGGCCAGCGTCCCGGCGTCCTTCAGTGCCACGGCGAACATCCGGGCGGCCTTCATGGGACCCACCGTGTGGGACGACGAAGGGCCGATGCCGATCTTGAAGAGGTCGAAGACGCTGATGGCCATGCTGGGGTGTCCTGGGTTTGGGTCCTGGGCCCTACAGACTACAGCCCTGGCGTCCCGGTCTCAGCACTGCAGCGAGAACCACGCGATCAGCCAGGTGTCCATGGCGCCGCGGAAATGGCTCTTGCCGCCGTGGTAGATGGCCTGGATGGGGATGTGGGCCCAGTGGAGCTTCCAGTCGGAGGCCTTCATGGAGATCTCCATCTCGATGGCGAAGCCCGTGGAGCGCAGGTCGATGCGGTCCAGCACCTTCTTGCGGATGAGGCGGAAGCCCGACTGGCTGTCCTCCCACTTCACCCCGGCGATGCGGCCCAGGGTCCAGCTGCCGAGCGCGTTGGTGCGCCAGCGGGCCTTGGGGATGATGGCCCGGTTCTGGAAGCGGCTGCCGATGAGGAAGTCCGCGTCGGGATGCTGGGCGAGGTAGTCCACGAAGCCCTGGAAATCCTTCGGATCGTGCTGCCCGTCGCCATCGATGAAGAGGATGAAGTCCAGATCATCGGAGCGCAGGGCCGCGAGGCCCGCCCGCAGGGCCTGGCCCTTGCCGCCCCCCTGGGGCCGGCGGAGGGAGAGCACCTCGGCGCCGGCTTCAAGGGCGATCCGGGCGGTGCCATCGTCGGAGTTGTCGTCCACCACGAGGATGCGGGCGAGGCCATAGGGCGCGAGGCCGGCCACGACGCCGCCCACGTGCGCCTCCTCGTCGTGGGCGGCGATGAGGGCGGCGATGCGCGGCGGATAGGGGGCCGAAACGGGGGTCGGAGCTGGGTTTGGATCCACGGAAGCCTACTTCGGACCGCGGGCGCTGGGCCCGTGGTCGCCTTCGGGCACCGGCTGGTCCCCGGGATCCCGGGGCCGGACCAGGAGGGTCGGCACCGACGGGAAGGCCTGGCCGGTCCAAGCGCGGAAGGCCTCCTTCTGCGCGTCGGTGGCGGCGGGATCGGGGACGATGCGGAAGGTGCGGGCCGGGTTCTCGAGGACCTCCAGGGACACCAGCCGCACCCGGCCGCGTTCCTGGAGGAGCACCTCGGCCTTGCCCGGGAAGGCGTCCGCGAGACGGCGCTGGACCTCGGTGGCGTTGGGCGTCCGCCAGCCGTCCACGGCGAGGATCTCGGCGCCGTAGCTGAGGCCCGCCCGGTAGGCCGGCGAATCCGGGAGCACGTTCTGGATCACGGGAGCGTCGGCACCGTTGCCTCGCGGCGCGAAGACGAGGCCGGTCCAGGCCTTGGCCCGGCGCACCGCGTCGGGGTCCTTCTGATCCTCGGGGCTCAGCAGCTCCCAGGGGGCCTTCGCCTCGAAGCGCAATCCGGCGACCTGCTGGATGGCGGTGGGGTCCAGTTCGCCGCGGCCGTCCACGAAGTCCCGCCAGAAGGGCGCCGGATCGAGGCCCGAAAGCTCGCGGTAGGCGTCGCGGATGGCCGCGTCCGTCAGGCCGCCATCGCCGACCCGTTGCCAGAGAAGGGCGAAGAGTTCAGGGAGCCCGGCCTTGCCGCCGCTGCCCTGGCGGAGCTTCGCGTCCATCATGAGGGCCACGAGGGACCCGGTGTCGTAGTAGCCGATGGTGCTGTTGGCGCTGAACTCCGTGGGCTTGTAGTGCCGGATCCAGGCGTCGAAGCTGGCCTCGGACACGCTCTGCTCCTTCCGGCCCGGGCGCTGCGCATGGTCCGTCCAGCGCTGGGCCCACTCCTTGGCGACGAAGGACCAGGGGATCACCCCAGCCCGCAGGGCCAGCAGGTTGTCCATGTAGTCGGTGAAGCCCTCATGGAACCAGAGGAGCCGCGTGGGCGTCTCCCGGGCATAGTCGAAGGGGCCGAGGGCGGGATCCCGCATGCGCTTGACGTTCCACACGTGGAAGAACTCGTGGGAGATCAACCCGTAGAGCCGGTGATAGCCGTCGGCCTTGTCGAACATGAAGGGATCGCCCAGCAGGGCGGTGCTGTTGCGGTGCTCCAGGCCGCCGCCGGCCTTGGGGCTGAAGGTGAGCAGGAAGACGTAGCGGTCGAAGGGAAAGCCGCCGAAAAGCCCGCCCGCCGCCTCGACGAGCTTCTGCGCGGCCGCGGCGATGCGCGCCTCGTCCCCGTTGTGGGCCCCCTGGAAGGCGAACTCGAAGCGCGCCCCCATGGATTCCCAGGTCCGCACCCGCAGGCGCCCCAGCTCGAAGGGGCTGTCCACCAGGGTGTCGAAGTTCGCGGCCCGATACACCGGACCGGAAGCGCCAGCCTGCAGCGGCAGGGCGGTGGCCACCGTCCAGTCCGCGGGAAAGTCCTCGAAGCGCACGTCGTAGGGCCGCCGCGGCTGTCCTTCCAGGCAGGGGAAGGCGGCGGCGCCCGTCAGGAAGGCGTGGTCCTGGTCCGCGTGGTTGGTGCGCACGCTCAGCTCGTTGGCGAAGAGGCGGTACGAAAGGGTCACCGCCTGCTTCGAGGCCCGGATCCGCCACCGCTGCTTGTCCAGCTTCTCCGGCGCATAGGCTTCGCCCTTCCCGGCCCTGGCCTCCACCCGGTCCACGAAGCGGGCGTAGTCGCGGATGAGGTAGGAGCCCGGCGTCCAGGCGGCCATGGCCGCCACCGCGCCCTCCTTCACGGCTTCCGCCGGCAGGGTCAGCTCGACCTGCAGCTCGTGCTGGGCCAGGGCGATGGGCCGGACTACCACCGAGATGGGGACCAGGCTGGGCCTCGCGGGGGGCGCCGGGGCCGCCGGCTTCCGGGCAGGTTCAGCGGCCATGAGGAACCACCCCACGCCCAGCGCGACCACGAACAGGGACTTCGCCACCCCCACGCACGCCTCCGGGATCAAGTGCCATCGTCAGGTTCCCTGGATCCCGCGGAGCCAGCGGTCCACGGCCCAGGCGATCTCGCCGGCGTCGATGGCGTAGTCCGGGCGGCGCAGATGCTCCTCCAGGAGGGCGCCGAAGATGGCGGTGTAGACCATCACTTCCTTGCGGGCCTGCTCGAAATCGAGGTTGAAGGCATGGTTCACGTAGAGGCCCAGGGGGCTCAGGGCGCGCTCGACGAGCGGCATCAGGTCGCGGAAGGTGGAATCCGGGCCCGGCACGGCGATGGCGCGGAGGATGAAGCCCGTGAACTGGGGCAGCTCCATGAGCAGGTCCACGTAGGACGCCGAGAGGGCCAGGGCCGAGGCCCGCACGGCGGCGGCATCGACGGGTTTCGCCACGAGGTGGGGCGCCACCATGTCCCGCAGGCGCTGCTCCGTCACCGCCAGGGCCACCAGGCAAAGCTGGCGGAAGAGGCCCTCCTTGCTGCCGAAGTGGTAGTAGAGGGTCGGCTTCGAAACGCCCGCCTCCTCCGCCACCTCCTTCACCTGCACGCCATCGAAGCCCCGGGCCGCGAAGTGGTCCAGGGCCGCCAGCAGCAGCTTGGCCTTCAGCTCCCCATCGGCGGCGATGCGTTCCAGGGCGCCCCGGAAGCGGGCCTCCCCGCCGGGGGTGAGGCCAAGGCGCTCCGGGCTGAAGACGGGAATCAGGGTGTCGTTCCCCGGCGCGATGATCTGGGACATGCCTCTAGCCTAGCCCAATCCGGTCCGGGGGTTCAGATCGCCGGACCCGCGCGGACCCCGCTTCAGTGGACGACGCTCCGGTGGGGCAGCCCGCGGATGACCTCGGCCTCCCAGTCCAGCCAGGCGTCCAGGCGGTCCGGCACCCGGGCTCCAAAGCGGTCCTCGGCGATGCGCAGGTAGGTCAGCGCGTGGCCAGCCTCGCAGCGTTCCAGTTCGAAGAGGAACGACAACCAGGCCGGATCCGAGAGCACGCCGCGGTTCCGCGCGGCCTTCTCGAGCAGGTGCAGCCGCTCGCAGCTGCGGGCCTCGATGAGCGTGGAGACCAGCAGGCGGTCCAGCAGCGGATCGGAACCGCCCTCGCCCACGTGGGCGAGGAGCCCCTTGGCGTAGGCGCTGCCGCCGTCCCGGCGCAGGCTCCAGCCGAAATCCGCAAGGGCCTCCAGGACCCGGCGGAAGTGGTTCAGCTCCTCCTCCGCCAGGCGGGCCAGGAGCAGGGGGATCCGCGGGTGGCCGGAGAAGGCGTGCACCAGGGAGAGCGCCGTGAGGGCCGCCTTTTTCTCGTTGTGGGCATGGTCGGACAGCAGGCCTTCCGGATCCTCCCAGGCGGCCTCGGCCCAGCTTTCCGGGGTGGTGGCCCGCAGGGGGATCGGCGGCTTGAACTCGGAGGCAGGTTTCGGTTCAGACATCGGCCCGCCCCAGCTTGAGGAAGATTTCCCGCCATGGTTCCGGCAGGGCCGCCGCGTCCCGGGCGATGGTGTCCTCGTCCCCCCGGGCGAAGGGCCCCGTGCGCCCCGCCGCGCCCTGCCGCGCCACGTTGCGCTGGGTGGCCTCCGCCAGGGCCATGAGCCCGCGGCCCGGCAGCCGCACGCCCCGCTGCGCCAGCAGCCCGGCCGCCCCGAGCCAGAGGGTCGCCGCGTGGGCGGAGGTCAGGACCGCGCAGGCGTGGTAGAGGGCCTTGAGCTCCGCCGGCAGGTCGAAGGGCACGAAGCCCAGATCCGTGAAGGCCGTGACGAGGACCTTGGGCACTGCCCCGGTGAGGGCCAGGGGCGTGCCCTTCCAGTCCGCGGCGCGGCCGCCGAAGCTCGTGAGCGGGTGGGCGCAGGGCACGCCGGGCAGGTCCAGGCTGCCGCTCATGTGGACGCAGCGCCCCGGGAAGCGGGCCGCGACCTCGGCCACCGTCCGGTCCGGCACCGCCAGCAGGACGAGGTCCGCCGGCGCGGCGGTGGAGGGCTCCAGGCGGATGCGGTCCCCCCACGCCACCGCCAGCGCCTGTCCCGCGCGGCCCCGGCCGAGGATGGTGAATGCGTGCGGCATCGGGAAAGTGTGGCAGGTCCCGGCCCTGGCTCCTGCCGGCGAGGCGGTGGCGGTACCCTGGACCGCATGTCCTGGCCCCTTCCGCCCGAGATCGAGTGGCCGCGCTTCCTGCGGCTGCTGCGGAATCCCAATCCGCCCCGGGGCTGGCTGGAGGCGGCGGCGGATCTGCCGGACCTGCGCAAGCGGCCCCTGCTGCTCCGGTGGATCGCCCAGCACGCCAAGGCCCCGGCCCACCTGCGGGCGAACCTTCTGCCCCGCCTGCCTTGGCGGGCCCTCGCTTCCATGGCCGCCGACGCCTCGGCCCATCCCCACGCGAAGACCATGGCCATCGAGCGGCTGCAGATCCTCTGGCCCGGCCTCACCGTGGGCGAGCGGCGCACCTTCGCCCTGATGGCGCCCCGGTCCCTGTGGCCCCAGGTGTGGAAGGTGCGGGACGAAGGGGTGATCGCGGCCCTCCTCCAGAACCCCCGCCTTTCTCCGGCGGCGCTGGTGAACCTCGTGCAGCCGCCCCTGGAGCGCTGCCAGATGCAGGCCCTGTCGGCCTCCATGTGGCGGGAATCCACCCTGCTCGCCTTCCAGGTCCTGCAGACCCTCGACCAGACCCTGCAGCGGCCCGAGCCGCCGCTGGTCCTGGGCCACGCCACCGTCTGGATCCGGGCCCTGGAACCCGAGGACGCGATCCACTGCGCCAGCACCCTGCGCCATCCGCCCCTACGCCGGCTGGTGCGCGCCTGGGCGGAACGCAGCCTCGGAACTCCCTTCGACGGTCTGGACGAAGCGGGCCGGCCCCTGGAGCTTTGAACTGTCAGGCGGTCTTCACGCGCTTCAAGACTTCTTCCACCGTCCGGTCGATCCCCACGAACACGTCGCTCAGCCTTGCATCGTCAAACATGTACGCCGGGGCCGTCACGAGATTCAGCGCCTCGTCCACCACGATGTCCCGGGCGCTGCCCCGGGCCTGGTGGCGCGCGCCCAGGGCGTCCAGGGCGGCGGCGGTGCCCGGGTCGTCGCCGATGGTGAGGGCGGCGTGGCGGCCGCTGCCCGCCAGCACGAGGGCCACCAGGGCCGGCGCGATGCAGACGGCGCCTACGGGCTTGCCCGCGTCGAAGAAGGCCTTCACGAAGGCCGCCACGTCCGGGCGGACTTCCGCATCGGCGCCCTTCAGGGCGAAACCGCAGTGGTTCTTCGCCACGCCGTAGCCTCCGGGCATCAGGAGGCAGTCGTAGTCGCCGGGCCTCGCAGCGGCCAGATCCAGGCACTGGCCCAGGCGGGCGATGCGGCTGGCCTCCTCCAGGATGTTGCGCCGGGCGCCTTCCACCACCGCGCCGGTGGCGTGGTTCACCACGTGGAACTGGTCGGCGTCCGGGGCGATGCACTGGAAGGCGGCGCCGTGCTGGTCCAGGGCCAGCAGGGTGAGCACGGCCTCCCGCACTTCCGCGCCGTCGAGATGGCCGCAGCCGGCCAGAAGAACCGCTGCTTTGGGAACGCGGGCCATGGGAGCCTCCTCGATCGGGTGCGGTCAAGTATGGGCCGGGTCGCGCCCGGCGCGGACGGCCTTCCACCGGGAGGTGTGACTACCATCAAGCGATGCGCCTCTCCTCCCGGTTGCCGTCCTCCCACGAGCCCAATGCCCTCAGCGCGGCCCTCGCGGCGCGGCGGGATTCGGGCGGCGCGGTGCTGGACCTGACGGTCTCGAATCCCACGGAGGCCGGCTTCCCCTTCCCCGCAGGGATCCTGGCCGCCCTGGCCGCGCCGGAAGTCCTCCGCTACGCCCCCGGGGGCGCCGGCGCGAAGGCCGCGCAGGAGGCCATCGCCGCCCACCATGGCCACGGCGTGGACCCGGCCGGCGTGCTGCTCACCGCCTCCACCTCCGAGGCCTATTCCTGGCTCTTCAAGGCGGTGGGCGATCCCGGGGACGAGGTGCTGGTGCCGAGCCCCAGCTATCCCCTTTTCGAATGGCTGGCGCGCCTGGAAGGCCTCGTGGCGCGGCCCGTGCCCGCCTTCTTCCACGAAGGCTGGCGGCTGGACCTTCAGGGCCTGGAGGAGGCCTGCACCGCGCGGACCAAGGCCCTGGTGGTGGTCAATCCCAACAACCCCACCGGGCAGTTCCTGGCGCCGGAGGAGTGGGCCGCCCTGACGGACCTCTGCGCCCGGAGGAAGCTCCTGCTCATCGTGGACGAGGTGTTCGCGGACTACGCCCTCGAAGCGCCGGCGGACCGCCTCCGGACGGTGCTGGCCTCGCGGTCGCCGCCCTGCGCTCTCGCGGTGCTCTCCGGCCTCAGCAAGGTGGCCCTGCTGCCCCAGGTGAAGCTCGCCTGGCTCATCCTGCGGGGCCAGGGGACGGCCAGCCTGCAGGAAGGCCTCGAGTTCGTCGCGGACCAGTTCCTCTCCGTCAGCGCCAGCGCCCAGGCCGCGGCGGCGGCGGCCCTCGCGGCGGCGCCGGCCCTGCGGGCCCGGGTCCTGGCCCGGGCGCGGACGAACCTCGCGGTCCTCGATCGCGGCCTCGCCCTCCGGCCCGGCCTCCAGCGCCTGCCCGTCGAAGGCGGCTGGAGCGTGCTTCTGCGCCGCCCGGCGGTGGACACCGACGAGGCCTGCGCCCTGCGCCTGCTGGAGACGGAGGGCGTGCTGGTCCACCCGGGCCACTTCTTCGACATCCCTTCGGAGGGCTTCCTCGTGCTCAGCCTGCTGACCCGGGAACCCGACTTCGCCGAAGGAACGGACCGCCTCCTCCGGGCGCTCTGAGCCGCCTCAGGGCAGCGGGGGGATCTTCAGCCTGGCGAGTTCCGAGTCCATGCGGCCGGTGAGCATGGTCCAGGCCATCCGGTGATCCCCGAGGAGGGAGAGCCAAGGATGTTTGAACGTGGCCGGGCGGTTCTTCTCGATCCCGAAATGGCCGGTCCAGGCGAACCCGTAGGCGACCACCGGCACCGCCCAGAGCCAGGCGTAGCGGCCCGTGGCGAGGAGGGCCGCCAGCAGCGCCAGGTAGGCGAGGGTCCCGGCGAGGTGCACGGCGCGGTTGGCGCGGTGCCGGTGCTCCGCGAGGTAGGCGGGCCAGAAGCGTTCGAAGGTCATGGCCGGATTGTAGGACAGGGCGCGCCGCCGCGACTCACTTCGCCCGGGGCGCCCCGATGGCGACGAGGGCGCTCTGCTCGTTGTTGTGGTCGTCCTGGACGCGGATCATGACCCGCTCCCCGCGGATGAGGTCCTTTGGCACCTGGAGCTCGAAGCGCTCCTCGGTCTGGTCGAAGACCCGATCCTCCGGCAGCACCTGTAGCCAGTGCTCCCCGTCGGCGCTGACGGCGGCCTCCTTGATAGTGCCGCTTTCGTCCCGGGCGGTGAAGCGGATGCGCAGGCCATCCCCTTCGCTGGCGGCGCTCAGCTCGCCGATGGCGGGCGGCGTGTGGTCCACGAGGAAGGGCGCCGTGCGCCAGGTGGCCGCGAGGGCGGCGTTGAAGGGCTGGCTGGGGCCGTCGCCGGCCACCACCTCCAGGCGGTACTTCCCGTCGGGCACCGGCAGGGAGTCGAAGGTGAAGTACTTCTCCTTCCAGGCCTTCTCCAGCTCGATGGGAGCGCCGCGCTCCGGGAGCAGGCGCACCTGGAAGCTGAGCTGGTCGTTGTTGGGATCGCTGATGCGGAAGGTGAAGGCCTGGGCGCCCCGGCGGAAGGAGCGCTTTTCGCTGCCGGCGTAGGCCAGGGCCGGGATCAGCTTCTGGGTCTCGAAGGGCACGCGCTCGATGCCGATGTCGTCCGGCGGGGCGGTGCGGGTGATGGTCAGGCCCGGGGGCATGATGTCCACGCCTTCCCACACCGGCGCCAGATTGCGGTTGTTCCAGTGGACGCGGACGCCTTCCACCACCGGCGTGGCGCCGCCCCGGGTGGAGGCGAGGCGCAGGCGGAACTGGGCGAAGCGGGAGGCCTTCAGGCTGGGGCGCTCCCCGCTGCGCAGGGGCGGGCTCCAGGGGGACCAGGTGCCATCAGGGGTTTCCGTGGAGCCCTGGCGGACCTGCAGCTCGACGGTGGTGCCCTGGGGCGTCTCCGCTTCCACGTAGGCGCGGCCCCAGTCGCCGATGGGACTGGCCTTGAGGACGCGGCTTTCCAGGGTCCCCTCCACGGCGAGTGCTTCGGACATCTGGTGCACTTCCGCCGGATTCGAGCCCACCACCAGCAGGTCCTGGCCCTGGGGAAGGAAGGCCGTGGCCTGGGCGACGCCGAGGTCCTGCACCACTTCGAAGGGACTCAGGTCCCGGCCCTTCTCGGCCAGGGGGATGCCGAAGACCCGGCTGCGGTTGCCCGTGCCCACCAGGAGCTGGCCCTTCCAGACCTGGAGGGCGAAGACCTGGCTGAGGCTGCTCTGCCACAGGGTTTCCGGCACCCGGTTGCGGTCCAGGCGGAGGACGGCGCACTTGGCGCCGCCGCTCGCCTCGGCGAGGTAGCCTTCCCGGCGCTCCAGCTGGCCGGAGGTGAGGCGGCTCGCCAGACCATTGTTGGCCCCGATGAAGAGGTTGCCGTCAGCGAGGGCGAGGGCGCGCACTTCCTCGAAGGGCGTGTCCGTGAGGGTTTCCAGGCGGTCCGCGCCGAAGCGCATCACCAGGCCGCGGCCGTGGGTGCCCAGGTAGTAGCCGCCCTGGCCGTCCGGCAGCAGTGCGGTGAAGGCCGACTCCTCCTTCACTTCCGCGAGCTTGCGGCTGCTGCCTTCCCGGGCGAGGAGCAGCACGGCGCCGTTCTCCCCGCCGCCGGCCACCACCACCTCGCCGCCAGTGGCGAAGAGGGCCCAGACCGTGCGGGCGTCGATGTCGGCGAAGACCTTCACGTCCCCGGCGGGCGTGACCCGGTAGAGCTTGCCTTCGCCGCTGGGGGCCACCAGCAGGTCCTGCCCGAGCCTCGCCATGGCGAAGATGACGCCGCCCTTGATCTGGGCGAGGGGCTTGACCTGGCCGCCGGTGAGATGGAAGAGCTTGCCTTCGCTGCCCGCGGAGAGAAAGGCGCCGCCGGTGCCGTCGGGCACCGCCGCCCAGATGACGCCTTCCGGCAGCTGGGCCAGGCGCCGCAGGTTCGGGGCGAGGCGCAGACGGCCGTCGGCGCCGATGCGCACGCCCCGCGCCTCGCTGCCGATCCAGTCGTTGAAGCCCGCAAAGGTGGCGGGAGGCGTGTCGGCGAGGGCCGGGACCGCCGCCAGGGCGGCGAGGAGGAGGACGCGGGATCGGATCATGGTCGGTCTCGAAGGCTCAGGGGATGCGGGCAAGGACTAGGGACGGGACGGCGCGGGAGCGGCCGGATCACTCGATCTCGACGTCGAGCTGCACGAGGCCCTTCACTTCCCGTTCGAGGGGAAGCCAGGCCCGGCCGATGATCCGCCGCTGGAGCTTGTTGTCGGAGGTGGCGCCGTCGCTGCCCAGGAGGCTCACCACGGAAGGCGGGATGCCTTCGATGCGGCTGCCCCGGAGGCCGGCGCCGGTCTGCGCCTGGATGAGCAGGGCGTAGGCGTGGTTGTTCCGCAGGGCGTTGTTGAGGAGCCGGGCGATGTCGCCCAGGGAGCCCACGTCGATGACCTTTTCATCCGGGTCGGCGGCGGAGATGGACAGGCCGTCCCCCACCAGCAGGGTCGCCTTGCCGAGCTGGGCGGAGGCGGGGACGGGAATATTGAGGGTCACCTGCTCCCGCACGCCCTGGATGTTCTGGAGGGTGACGAGGACGGGCAGCGCCTGCCCGCGCTTCACCCGCGCCTGCAGCACCCTGGCGGAGGCGATGGCGGTGAAGTCCAGGCGCTCCTCGGCCTTGATGGTGAGGCTGATGCCCTCGATGTCGGCGCGCTCGAAGGGGTTGCTGGTGACCGCCTGGAGCATGCCGCCCACGAAGGCCGCCAGGCGGTTGGGGTTCAGGTCCGCCACCACGTTCTCCAGCATGATCGGCGGCTGGCCCGCGAGCTTGATGTTGCCCTGCATGGCGAGGGACTGGAGGCCCAGCCCGCGGACGTGGGCGCTCAGGGCCTGGGAGATCACCGTGGCCGCCAGGAAGGGCGTGAGGAAGGGGTGGTCCATCAGCTCGAAGCGGAAGTTGATGTTCTTCTTCCCCCCGAGGTTCAGGCCCACCCGCAGGGGGATCATGCGGGCCTCGGCCCCCAGTACCCCGGCGACGCCGGAGGCGCGGTCGAGGCGCAGCGCCCCCACCTGGGCGACGGGGGTGGCCAGCTTGAAGGAGCTGAGGTAGCTAGGGATGGAGTAGGCGACGTAGGCGGACCACATGGGCAGGTCCACCGGCCCCAGGTTCAGGAGCTGGTGCCCGAAGAGCAGCACCCGCTTGCCGCTCACGTGGGTGATGGTGCCGCTGGCGGCCATGTCCAGGTCCCCCTGGACGAGGGTGATGGACACCATGCCGCCGGGCTCGAGGGGACTGGCCTCGCCCCCGGGGGCCGGGGACAGGGACGGGGCGGCCATGTACTGGATGGGCAGGCCGTCGAGGAAGGACTTGGCTTCCGGGGACAGTTCGCCCCCCGCCACCGCCAGGGGCAGGCGCCGGGCCTCCTGGGCGTCGTCCCCGGCCATCTCCTTGAAGGAGAGCATCTTGCCTGACAGGGCGGCCTTCAGGACCT
This sequence comes from Holophagaceae bacterium, assembly GCA_016710635.1. Lineage (GTDB taxonomy): Bacteria > Acidobacteriota > Holophagae > Holophagales > Holophagaceae > JADJVL01. The sequence continues at coordinate 307,350 of JADJVL010000006.1, forward strand.
TGGGGGGCTCCACTTTGGGCAGCACCAGGGGCGTGCGGCTGGAGGCCCCTTCGGGGACTTCCTTGAGCTGGTCCAGCATGTCGGCGATGGGGGTGATGCCGCCGATGGCCTCCTTCTCGAAGGTGAAGCCCACGCTGAGGGCGCCCACCAGCTTGCCGTCGATGAAGCACGGCGAACCGCTCATGCCCGCCAGGATGCCGGTTTCCGCCAAGGGGCCGCCTGACGCCTTGATGAGAATGAGGCTTCGGCCCGGCGCCATGTTCCGCTGGATGCCCAGCACCTCGAATTCGAAGCGCTCGATCTTGGTGCCGCGGAAGACCGTGCGGCCATAGCCCTTCATGCCGGGCTGGACCTCGTGGATTCCGAGGGTGGCCTGGGCGGCGAGGGGGATGCAGAGGGCGAAAAGGCAGGCGGGACGGAGGAGGCTCGGGGCCAGGGTCATTCGGATCTCGGCAAAAGGGGAGACTAGCAGGACAAGGGGCCGGGGACGGGCTTGGGATTCGGGCGTCCTGGGTGGGGTGCCTCCAGGGTGGTCTTCGTTTCCGTCACAGACCCTTCACTTGGGGCGGACCGCATGCCCGGGTAGGCTAGAACCTTTGGGAGGAACCTTTCATGACCGTCCGACATCTGCGCCTTCTCACGCCGCTCGCCTTCCTCATGGCCGCGGCCCCTCTTGCCGCCCAGGGCGTGAACGCCCAGCTCTCGGGGACGGTGCAGTCCTCCTCCGGCGGCCAGGTCGTCGCCGGCGCCACGGTGGTCATCCGCAACCAGGAGACGGGCTTCACCCGCACGGTGCAGACCGACGGCGCGGGCCGCTACATCGCCACCGCCCTGCCCGTGGGCCCCTACGGCGTGACCGTCTCGAAGGAAGGCTTCCAGACCGCCTCCAACATCAAGGTCAACCTGAACCTCGGCGACGCGGCCCCCCTCATGGTCCGCCTCGCCCCCACCGCCACCGCCACCGTGGAAGTCACCGCCGTGGCCTCCCAGGTGGACACGGACCGCGCGAGCGCGGTCAACAACATCTCCCCTGACGCCCTGGTGAACCTCCCCATCAAGGGCCGCAGCTTCACGGACTTCGCCCTCCTCACCCCCCAGGTCACCATCGCGGACCGCGGCAACATCGCCATCGGCGGCCAGCGCGGCGTGAACACCTCCGTCAACATCGACGGCGGCGACTACAACGAGCCCTTCTTCGGCGGCGGCACCGGTGCGGCGGAAGGCAAGACGCCCTTCACCGTGTCCATCGAGGCCATTCGCGAGTTCCAGGTGGTCACGGACGGCGCCTCGGCCGAGTTCGGCCGCATGGGCGGCGGCTACCTGAACGCCATCACCAAGAGCGGCACCAACGACTTCACCGGCAGCCTGTTCTTCTACGCCCGCCCCCAGAGCCTCGTCGCGAAGGACCACCTCACCGGCCAGGAAGTGGACGATTTCAAGACCCAGCAGTACGGCTTCTCCTTCGGCGGACCGCTCATCAAGGACAAGCTCTTCTTCTTCGTCGCCTATGACGGCCAGCGGGAGGATCGGCCCACCAACTTCAAGCTGGGCGGCAACAACACCGTCGTGGGCTGGCCCCTGGACAGCACCCTTTATCCGAATGATGCCGCCCTCCTGTCCCGCGCCAGCACCTACAGCATCAAGGCGAATTCGGACGTGGTTTTCCTGCGCCTGGACTGGATCGTCAACCAGGACCACGCCATCCAGTTCCGCGTGAACACTTCCAACTTCAAGGGGGATGTGAACACCGCTTCCCTGGGCTCGAACTTCCTCAACACCTACGACAACACCAGCACCGACGACGTGAAGACCCTCTCCATCGTCGGCCAGTGGAACTGGACCATCAACTCCAACTGGCTGAACGAGTTCCGCCTGAACTACGTGAAGGACGAGCTGCCCCGCAACCCCCGCAGCACCGCGGCCCAGGTGTCCGTGTCCAATGTGGCGACCTACGGCGGCTACACCTTCAGCCGCGAGTTCGAAACCAAGCGCACCCAGTTCTCCGAGATCCTCACCTACGTCACGCCCCAGCTGCAGGTCCGCGGCGGCATCGACGTGAACCGCACGGCGGTGGCGGAAGTCTTCGCCTCCACCTCCAATGGCAACTACTCCTTCAGCAACAGCGGCAGCGGCGCGAGCTTCAAGTCCTCCCTTCAGAATTTCCGGGATGGCAACTGGAACACCTACGCCCAGCGCTTCGGCCTCAACGGCCTCAGCGCCCGGGAGTCGGGCACCCTGGACACCGCCGAGAACGAGATGTCGGCCTTCCTCCAGGCGGACTGGCGCGTCTCGAACACCTTCAAGGTCGGTCTGGGCCTGCGCTGGGACCGCCAGGAGCACCCGGACTTCGCCATCGCCAACTTCAACGACCTGACGGCGGTGACCGCGACCACTTCCAACCCGAATGGCAAGAAGGCTGCACTGACCAGCCACATTCCCACCGACACCCAGTTCTCCCCGCGCCTCTCCTTCACCTGGACCCCCGAGGCCGATAACGGCCGGTCGGTCATCCGCGGCAGCTTCGGCCGCTATGTCAGCCGCCAGCCCTCGGTCTTCCTTTACCAGGTCTACACGGTGAACGGCGTCCGCGCCGCCCAGGTCACCTTCACCTCCAGCCAGGCGGGGACGTATGGCATTCCCCGGGGCGCGGCCTTCAACGCGAACAACCCCTTCGTGTTCGCCAGCATTCCCGGCGGCACCTCGACGCCTCCTTCGGACATCTTCACCTGGGACCAGGACTTCAAGAATCCTTCCACCGACCGCCTGAACCTCGGTGCGGAGCGCCTGTTCGGGGGCTGGGTGCTGGGCCTTTCCGCAAGCTACGCCAAGGCCAAGAACCTGGAGCGGCTCTACGATTCCAACCTGGGCACGCCCACCCTGAGCGCCGAAGGGCGGCTGAAGTTTCCCCAGGCTGTCACCAACGGCACCAACAACCGGCCGAACACCAACTACCGGCAGATGGACATCTACAAGAGCGATGCGGAGAGCAAGTACAAGTCCGTGACCCTCAGCGCCAAGTACCAGAAGGCCGACAGCCCCCTCCAGGCCGGCCTCTTCTACACCTGGTCCAAGGACGAGGACAACGACTCCAACGAGCGCAACTTCTCCAGCTACTCCACCCAGAACACCCAGCGCCTTGCCGACGAATGGGGCCCTTCCAACAATGACCGCACCCACGTCATCACGGGCTACGTCAGCTTCCTCGAGAAGCGCTGGACGGGCATCCAGTCCGGCTTCAATGTCCGCTACCTGAGCGGGTCGCCCTACTCGGCCACCGCCAGCAGCGACCTGAACAACGACGGCGTGAGCGGCAACGACCGCCTGATCGGCAGCACCCGCAACGGCTACCGGACCGGCAAGTTCATGAACGTGGACCTGAAGCTGAGCCGCGAGTGGCGCTTCGCCCAGCGCTACGGCGTGACGGTCTCCGCGGAGATCTTCAACCTCTTCAACCACACCGAGCGCTACGACCGCACCCGCTGGAACGGCGTGGATGCCACCCCCGGAATCTCCCTGATCCCGAGCGTGACCTCCAGCCCCCGCCAGGTTCAGCTCGGCGCGCGCTTCGCGTTCTAAGCGGTCTCCAACCCCACGAACGGGCGGCGAAAGCCGCCCGTTTTCGTTAGGCTCGAAGGATGAGGATCCTCTGTCTTGGCGATGTGGTGGGCGAGCCCGGGCGGCGGCTCATGGAGGCGCACCTGCCGGAGCTGCGGCGGGAGCTGAAGGTGGACTTCGTCATCGTCAACGGCGAGAACGCCGCCCACGGGCACGGCATCACGGAGCGCATCGCCAACGACTGGTTCGACAACCTCGGCGTGGACGTCATCACCACGGGGAACCACGCCTTCGACGTGAAGGACATCGGCGCCTACTTCGCCCGGGAGCCGCGGCTGTTGCGCCCCGCCAACTATCCGCCGGGGACGCCGGGCGCGGGCTTCGTGAAGCTGCACACGGGCACGGGGGAGGAGATCCTCGTGGTCTGCCTCATGGGCCGGGTCCACATGCCCACCTGCGACGATCCCTTCCGGGCGATTGACTCCCTGCTCATGAAAGAGCGGGCGGACCTAGTGGTCGTGGACATGCACGCGGAGGCCACCAGCGAGGCCCAGGCCATGGGCTGGCACCTGGACGGCCGGGCGGCGGCGGTGGTGGGCACCCACACCCACGTGCCCACCCTGGACGCCAAGCTGCTGCCCGGCGGCACCGCCTATGTCACCGACATCGGCATGACGGGCCCCTACGAAAGCGTCATCGGCATGAGGAAGGAGGCGAGCCTGAGCCGCTTCCTCAGCGTGCAGAAGGCCAGGTACGAGGTCGCCGAGGGCGACCTGCAGCTCCACGCGGTGTTCATCGAGACCGAAGGCCGGAAGGCGAAGTCCATCGCGCGGCTGGAACGGCGGCTGTGAGCGGGTCTCCCGGGGAGGCGGCGAAGCCCGCGGGCGTCAGCCTTTCCACCCGCCTCGGCTGGGTCTCCTTCTTCAACGACGCGTCCGGGGAGGCGATCTCCCGCCTCCTGCCCCTCTACCTCTCAACCATTGGCGGGCCTGGCCTGGTCGGCGTGGTGGAAGGCCTGGCGGAGGCCGTGGCCCTGGGGCTCAAGGCCTTCTCGGGCTGGATCTCCGACCACCTGGAAAGCCGCAAGCCCCTCGTGAGCGCCGGCTATGGATTGTCGGCCCTGGCGAAGGTGATGATGCTCCTCGTCGGCTCGCCCCTGCTCCTGGGGGCGGCACGGGTCCTGGACCGCACGGGCAAAGGGCTGCGTGGAGCCCCCCGGGACGCCATGGTGGCGGACGCGGCCCAGGTGGGCCGGATGGGACGGGACTTCGGCATGACCCGCTTCCTCGACACCCTGGGCGCCGTGGCGGGCCTGCTCCTCGCCCTGGCCCTGGGCCTGGGTGTGGTGACCGTGGACGCCGCCCTCTTCCATCGCGCGGTCCTGTGGGCCCTGCCCGCTGCCGCCGTTTCCCTGCTCCTCGTGCTGTTCTGGGTCCCGCGCATTCCCCGCCAGGGCGGCCGCCGCCGCCTCGACTTCGGGGTGCCCCGGGAGATCCGCGCCTACCTCGCCCTCGTCATGCTGTTCACCCTCGCCGCGTCCAGCGACGCCTTCCTCCTGCTACGGGGCCAGGAGCTGGGCTTCTCCCTGCGGGAGCTGCTGCTCCTCCTGGTCCCCTTCAACCTCCTGGCGGCCCTCCTGGCCTTGCCCGCGGGACACCTGTCGGACCGCCTGGGCCGCCTGCCCTTCCTCCTCGGGGGCTGGACGGTCTACGGCCTCTGCTACGCCGCCATGGGCTGGGCTCCCGGCAAGGCCGCCTTCGCGGCGGCCTTCCTGCTCTACGGCTGCTTCTATGGCCTCACCGAAGGGGTCGAAAAGGCCCTGCTGGGGGACCTCCTGCGGCCCGAGCACCGGGGGACCGGCTTCGGCGCCTTCCAGCTGGCGGTGGGCCTCGGCACCCTGGCAGCGAGCCTCCTCATGGGCTGGATGTGGACGGCCTGGGGCAGCGCCGCGGCCTTCACCGTCACCGCGGGCATCGCCCTCCTCGCCGCCCTCCTGCTGGGAGCCTGGGCGCGGCTCAGAAGGCCTGGGCCAGCCCCCGCTCCGCCACCGCCACGTTCCTGAAGCCCGCCGCGCGCAGGGTCTCCGCGTTCTTCTTCAACCCCTCGGGCTCGCCGTGGACGCAGGTGACCTGGACCTTGTCCTTGTCCTGCCTCGAAAGCCAGGCGGCGAGGTCGCCGGCGTCCAGGTGGCCGGACAGGAAGCGGAAGCTCCGCACCTGCCCCGCCTGGACCTGGATGGTTCTCTCCCCCACGGTGAGTTCGCCGCCCTTGCCCGAGGCGGCGATCTTCTTGAGCTGCCCGCCGGTGGCCTCGGGATCGCTGTAGCCCACCAGTAGCAGCCGCGTGGTGGGGTCCGCCAGGCGGTTCGCCACCAGGTCCTCGTCGTCGGGCTCGTCCAGGGCAAAGGTGGTGGTGATGAGGATGCAGGGCCCCTTCAGGTCCGCGGGCACCTTGGCTTCCAGCTTGCCCGGCAGGAGGCCGCCAACCTTGTAGACCTCGGGCTTGAACCAGCGCTCCAGGGCGGGCTGCTCCGCCTCCTTCTCGTAGAGGACCGTGTACGCGAGGGCCGTGCGGGACGGCACATAGACCGGCGTTTCGAAGGGGAGCTGGCGCAAGGCCTGGGCGCGGCGGATGAGGTAGAGGACCTTCTGGGTCCGGTCCAGGGCGTAGGCGGGGATCCACACGATGCCGCCGGCCTTCAGGCCCTCGGCAATGGTCTTGATGAATTCGGAGGCCTCCCGGGCCACCTCGGGCCCCCGGCTCTGCCCGCCGTAGGTGGATTCCACCCACACGGCATCCACGGCCGGTGCGGGCTGGGCCGGGGCCTGGAGCGGGGAGAGCGGGTGGCCGAGGTCGCCGCTGAATAGGAGGCGCTTGCCGCCGAGTTCCAGCAGCACGGAGGCGGAACCCGGGATATGCCCAGCGTCCAGCAGGGTGAAGGCGCCCCCGTCGTCCAGGGGCAGCCGCTCGCCGTAGCTGTGCCCCTTCACCTGGTCCAGGATGGCCTTCGCCTCGAAGCCCGAGCACTCGCGGCAGGCGTAGGCCCCCCGCGGGAGCTTCCGGTCCAGCTCCGCCAAGGTCCCACTGAACACGGCCTTGTTCCCGGCGTGCATGCGCTTGATGGCATTGCAGCCCGGATTGAAATGGGCGACCTGGCCGCGGGTGCTGCTGGAGGCGCGGCCGGCCGTGTAGGTCCAGAGCCGGGTGGCGGACTTGTCCATGCCGATGGCCTGGGGCAGCGCCTGGGCCAGCATCAGCTCAGAGGTGCGCGTGGTGTGGATCGGCCCCCGGAAGCCCCGGCGCACGAGCAGAGGCAGCCGACCCATATGGTCGCTGTGGGCATGGGTGATGAAGACGCCGTCCACCCGTGCGGCCTCCACCGGCAGTTCCGCGTTGGCGCCGGGCCGGGCCGGGTCCTCCTTCAGGTGCACGCCGCAGTCCACCAGGTAGGTGCGCTTGCCACTGCGCACCACCGTGAGGCTGCCATCCACTTCGCCGGCGGCGCCGTGGACGGCCACCGTGACGGAGGCGGGAGCCGGCGCCTGGGCCAGGAGGGCCAGGCCCAGGAGGGGAGTGAGGAGGAGGCGGCGCAGCATGGAGGTCCCTTCTCGGAGGAGTTCCATCCTCCCGCCGTATCGCAGGGACCTCAACCTGGATCAGAAAAAGGCCCCGCTTGCGCGGGGCCTTCGTTCGGAAGCGGGAGTAACGCTTAGTACATGTCGTCCATGCCCATGCCGCCGGGGCCGCCGGCGGGGGCCCCGGACTTGGGCTCGGGGATCTCGGAGATGATGGCTTCCGTGGTGAGCATCATGGCGGCGACGCTCGCGGCGTTGCGCAGGGCGGACTTGGTCACCTTGGCGGGGTCGATGACGCCGAAGGCCACCATGTCGCCGTACTCGCCGGTGGCGGCGTTGAAGCCGTGGTTGCCCTTGGACTCCAGGATGGTGTTCACCACCACGGAACCCTCGACGCCGGCGTTGTTGGCGATCTGGCGGGTGGGCTCGGAGAGGGCCTTCTTGACGATGTTCACGCCGGTGGCCTGGTCGCCGGTCACCTTCAGGGCCGCCAGCTTGGGCAGGGCGCGCAGGAGGGCGACGCCGCCGCCGGCCACGATGCCGTCCTCGACGGCGGCCTTGGTGGCGTGCATGGCGTCTTCCACGCGGGCCTTCTTCTCCTTCATCTCGGTCTCGGAAGCCGCGCCGACCTTGATCACGGCCACGCCACCCACGAGCTTCGCGAGGCGCTCCTGCAGCTTCTCCTTGTCGTAGTCGCTGGTGGAGGCGTCGATCTGGTTGCGGATCTGCTTCACGCGGCCCTGGATGGCCTCGGTGGTGCCGGCGCCTTCGACGAGGGTGGTGTTCTCCTTGTCGATGGTGACCTTCTTGGCGGTGCCGAGATCGGCCAGGGTGAGGTTCTCGAGCTTGAGGCCGAGGTCCTCGGTGATGGCCTTGCCGCCGGTGAGGATCGCGATGTCCTCCAGCATGGCCTTGCGGCGGTCGCCGAAGCCCGGCGCCTTCACGGCGGCCACGTTGATGGTGCCGCGGATCTTGTTGACCACGAGCGTGGCCAGGGCCTCACCGTCGATGTCCTCGGCGATGATCACCAGGGGACGGCGGCTGTTGACGACCTGCTCCAGGAGGGGCAGGAGGTCGCGCATGTTCGAGATCTTCTTCTCGTAGGCGAGGATGTAGGGGCTCTCCAGCTCGCACTTCATCTGGTCCGGGTTGGTGACGAAGTAGGGGCTCAGGTAGCCGCGGTCGAACTGCATGCCCTCGACCACGCTCAGCTCCGTCTCGCGGCCCTTGGCCTCTTCCACGGTGATGACGCCGTCCTTGCCGACCTTGCCCATGGCTTCCGCGATGATCTTGCCGATCTCGGCGTCGCCGTTGGCGGAGATGGTGCCGACCTGGGCGATGGCGTTGCCTTCCACGGGCTTCTTGATCTCGTCGATGGCGCTGACCACGGCCTCCACGGCCAGGTCGATGCCCTTCTTGATCTCCATGGTGTTGGCGCCGCTCACGACGGCCTTGATGCCTTCGCGGTAGATGGCGCGGGCCAGCACGGTGGCGGTGGTGGTGCCGTCGCCGGCCACGTCGGAGGTCTTGGAGGCGACTTCACGGACGAGCTGGGCGCCCATGTTCTCGTGCTTGTCCTTGAGCTCGATCTCCTTGGCGACGGTGACGCCGTCCTTGGTCATCAGCGGGGAGCCGAACTTCTTCTCGATGAGGACGTTGCGGCCCTTGGGGCCGAGGGTGACCTGCACCGCGTCGGCGAGCTTGTTGACGCCGCGCAGGATGGCCTGGCGCGCGTCTTCGGCGTAGATGATGGACTTGGCCATGTTCTATCTCCTGTTGGATTTCGGAAGGTTTGGGTTCGGAAGGCCTAGCTGAGGATCGCCAGGACCTCGTCCTCGCGGACGATGACGTGGTCCACGCCGTCGAGCTTCACTTCGGTGCCGCTGTACTTGCCGATGAGCACCTTGTCGCCGGCCTTCACGGACATGGGGATGCGCTTGCCGTTGTCGTCGTACTTGCCTTCGCCGACGGCCACGACCTCAGCCTCCATGGGCTTCTCCTTGGCGGTGTCGGGGATGATGATGCCGCCCTTGACGGTCTCGGCGGGGTCGACGCGCTTCAGCATCACGCGGTCATACAGGGGCTTGATGGCCATGGATTCCTCCGGGTTCGGGTGGGGTGTTAGCACTCCCCACGGACGAGTGCCAGTTTCCCTCGGGACCGGGTCCAGATCAAGGGGGAAAATCCCGGGAGGACCTATATCTTATTTTTTTCACTCATATTTTATTATTCGAAGCGTAATCACCTCGAATTCACCAAGAGTGAATAAAAATCCATGGATATCAGGCTGAATACGGGGCATCTTCGCAAACCCATCCCCCGCGCCGCGTCCCTTGGGGCTAGTCTGAATAGATGACTCAAACGCTGCTGATCGAGCTTCAGGCCACCCACGACTACCTGAGGACGATCGACCGCGACCTCAACGCCTTTCCGCCGGACCTGGCGGACATGGACGCCATCCGGAAGGCCCTGGCCAAGCGGCTCACGGACGCCACCCGGGCCCGGGTCGAGGTCGAAGGCATCCGCGTCAAGCTCCAGAAGGAGCTGGAACTGACCCAGCGCCTGGAGGATCACGCCCGGAAGGCCCTCAAGGGCGTCACCCAGAAGGTCCAGTACGCCGCCGCCATGCGGGAGGTGGACGACCGGGAGCGCGCCAAGAATCAGGTGGCCAAGCCCCTCAAGGAGGCCGAGGCCCGGATCTCGGCCCTGGACGCCGACATCACCCGGACCGCCGCGGACCTCGAGACCGCCAAGGCGAAGTTCGAGGAGCTGCACGCCGTCTTCCTCGCCGAACATGAGACCCAGGTGGCGTCCCGGACCCAGCTCACCGTCAAGCTGACCCAGCTCGAGACCCAGCTGCCGGCCCCCGCCCTCGCCCACTTCCACAAGCTCCTCACCAACCGGGCCGGCAAGGCCGTGGCCGCCATCGAGAACGGCACCTGCTCCGGCTGCCGCACCCGCCTCCGCGGCCCCTACATCACCCAGGTCCGCGAAGCCAAGCAGCCCATTCCCTGCGAGAACTGCCAGCGGTGGGTGTACATGCCGGACGTGGCCGTGCAGGTTGCCGCCGCCAAGTAGCGCCAGGTCCAGCGCCCGATCGGCCACTGGACCGCCGTCCCGTCAGAATGCAGGACATGAGCGACCTCGCCCAGCGCATCGCCGGCCTCCGGGCCCGCATCTCCGCCGCGTGCGAACGGGCCGGGCGGGAGCCTTCGACGGTGGAGCTCCTGCCGGTCTCGAAGCGGCAGCCCCTCGCCCTCGTTGACGAAGCCGCGGCCCTGGGCTTCAGCACCTTCGGCGAGAACTACGTCCAGGAGGGCGCCGCCAAGGCCGAGGCCCGGCCGGACCTGCGCTTCGTGCTCATCGGCCCCCTCCAGCGCAACAAGGCCAAGGCGGCCCTGCAGGCCTTCCAGGAAATCCAGTCCGTGGATCGGGTGGAGCTCGTGGAGCGACTGGGCCGGCTCGCGGAGGAGCTGGACCTGATGCGCGGCGTGTGGGTGCAAGTGGACCTCTGGGGCGAAGCCACCAAGGAGGGCGGCTGCGCCGAAGCGGACCTGCCGGCGCTGCTGGATGCGCTGCGGGACCAGCCGCGCCTGCCCCTGCGGGGCTTCATGGCCATCCCGCCGCCAGAGCAGCCCGGAGCCTTTGCGGAACTCGCCCGGCTGCGGGAGCGGTGGCGTGACGCCCAGGGCCAGCCGCTGCGGCTGAGCATGGGCATGTCCGGCGACTTGGAGGCCGCCATCGCCGCGGGCGCCGACCAGGTACGGGTCGGGACGGCGCTCTTCGGCGCGCGGTCCTAGCGAAAAAAGCCCCCGCCGAGGCGGGGGCTTTTTTTGAGAAGGCTGTAGTGATCAGAACTTGGCGCGCACGCCCAGCTGTACTTCGCGGGTGTTGCGATCGACGGCGTTGATGAGCCCGAAATCGGTGAAGGGCGCGCCGGTCGTGTTGGAGGCGAAATTCGTGGACGTCGTCCGCTGATTCGCCCAGTTGAACGCGTTCAGGATGTCTGCGAAGACCTCGACCCGGAAGCGCCGCTTGATCGCGAATTCCCGGGAGAGCCGGACATCCATGTTCCGGACATTGGGCTGGCGCTGGCTGTTACGACGATAGGCGCCGAACAGGGCGAAGTCGTTCGTGAAGGTGTCGCCGTTCGTGTCGCTGGAGTAGTTCGCGCTGTAGGGGCGGCCCGAGCTGATGCTGTAGTTCACCGAGCCCTTGATCCCGAACCACAGCGGGAAGTAGGCGGCGGTGGTGAAGCGCAGGCGGCGGTCATTGTCACTGAACCCGTAGGAATCCATGGGGTTCGCCGGAGTCGCCATGCTGGAGGTGGCCCCGAAGGTGTCGCGCTCGTTGCTGTTGTTGTCCCGGGATTCGGCGTAGGTCAGGGAGGACTGGAAGCCGTAGCCCCTTTCCGAGAACTTGGAGGCGGTGAGGGCCAGGGCCTGATAGCGCCCGATGCCGGTGTTCCTGGAGAGCGCCACATTCCCGAAGCCGGTCAGGTCGAGAAGGCGGCCTCCAACGACCGCCTTGTTGGGACGGGTGGTGGGCAGGTTTCGAGTGTCGACGGCGGTTGTGTTGAGTGTGTTGCTGGTCGCAAACGAATTCAGTGTTCGCGTGAATCCGTCCTGGTAGTAGCCGTTCAGATCCCCGATCAACTTGCTGGGATTGGTCGGGTCGACGGTCAGCTGCCACATGTTGATGTTGACGAAAGTCTGCAGGTTCTCGAACTTCGTATAGACGCCGAGGATTCCCACCTTCAGCCCGTTGGAGAACTGGTGGTCGACGCCCAGGGAGGCCCGCTTCGCGAGTGCGAGCTTGTTGTTCGGGTCCCAGACCTGCCCGGTCTTGGAAGCGGCGAAGGCCGTGGCCAGGCCGTAGTTCCCGGGGTTTCGGAGCACGTCCTGGGGCAGGGCCGAGAGCACCGTGCCGGCGCCCTGGACCCGCTGGCCGAAGGAGAGCAGGCCAGAGTTGAAGGCCGTGAGCAGGGAGGCGGAGGCGCCGGAGCTCGTGATCACGAAGGTGCTGGTCGTGTTCCCATTGCTGTTCATCGTGTTGGAAACGGTGAGCGAGGGGTTCGGCGTGCTGAACTGGCCATAGCCGCCGCGGATGATGGTGCTGCCCTTGCCGTCCAGGTCGAAGGTGAACCCGAACCGGGGATCCAGCACGGACTGGCTGTTGGCCTGGTCCAGGCCCTGGAACTGCGTGTTGGGACGGGGGTTGTTGGGCTGGTCCTCCTTCGTGTAGCGCAGGCCCAGGCTCAGGTTCAGGCGCTTGTCGAGCAGCCCCGAGTACTGGGCCTGGACGTAGCCGGCGAAGAGCTTCGAGGAATACGCGATCGCGCCGCCGAAGTCGCTGTAGGAGCCGGTGTACTGCAGCCGGCTGCTGCTGGAACTCGTCAGGACGCCCTGGGCCCACTGCACCGCGGTCTGATAGTTGCTCAGCGAGTAGGATCCGTTCTGATACCGGTAGAAGGTGTTCACGAAATCAAACTTCTGGAGGTCCACGCCGCCCTTCACCGTCCAGTCGCCGCTGGTCCAGGTGAGGTTGTCGATGAGCTGCCAGGTCTTCTCGTCGAGGCCATTGGGCAGGAAGTTCGTCTGGCCCCAGGTGAACCCGCTGGATACCTGCACTTCGGGAGAGGCGGTCGTATTGGCGAAGCGGGGGCGGCGCTCGATGGCCCGCTGCAGGCGGGCCTCGTTCACCAGGTTGGCGCCCAACACACTGCTGGCTTCCAGGACCCAGGAGAGCCCACTGTCCTTTTCCGTGCCCTGGTTGGATACGCCGGTCGTGGCGGCAAAGGAGGACTGGAGGCTCGTGGTCCCGTTCTTCCACTCCAGGTCCTGGGCGTTCACGCGGAGCGTGAGGCGGTGGTTGGCGTTGACGGTCCAGTCCAGGCGCCCGAAATAGGTCGTGTTCCGCTTGTCACTGGTGTAGCTTCCGCCGCTCTCCGAGGCAAGGGTATGGCCATCGTTCCCCGCCACGAGCTTGCCGAAGATGGGCAGGAACGCCTGGAAGTTGGCGTCGCTGTTGCCACCGCTCGCGGACGTCGCGAAGCCGGGCGTCATGTCCTCGGTGTAGTGGAGGGTTTCCACGCCCACGAAGAAGTGGAGCTTGTCCTTGATGATCGGGCCGCCGAAGGAGAAGTTCATGATGTCCTGGCTGAACTCGCGGGTCAGGGCCTTCTGCGTGTTGATGGTGCCGAGCCGGTCGTAGGGCACGGGACGGATCTTGGCCACCAGCGAGGAAGGCCGGATCTGATAGAGCACGGAACCGGCGAACTCATTGGTTCCGGATTTGGAGACCGCATTGATGACCGCGCCGGCCGCGTTCCCGTACTGGGCGTCGTAGGCGTTGGTGATGATCTGAAGCTCGCGGATGGTGTCGGCGCCGAAGGCGAAGGGGATGCGCGTGGAGCCGCGCTGCTCGCCGAAGAAGTTCGACTGGTAGCTCGCGCCGTCAATGGTCAGGTTGTTCTGGATGCCGCGGGCGCCGCCGATGGACACGCGCGTCCCGTCGTCATTGGGGGCCGCCATCGGGGTCAAGGCCACGAGGGTCAGGAAGTCCCGGTCCCGCAGGGGAATGCTCTCGACGAGCTGCTCGTCTATGCTCGTGACGACGTTCATCTGCTGGGCATCCAGGGAGGAGGCCGCGGACACCACTTCCACGGTGGCGGCCGCCTCTGCGACATCGAGATCGAAATTGAGGATGGATGTCTCGCCGAGCGAGATGTTCACCTTGGCATCCGTGGCAGTCCGAAGGCCCTGGCCCGTGACCCGGATCTCGTAGGGTCCGACCGGCATCAGGCCGAGCTGGTAGTTGCCCTTGGCGTCCGTCTGGATGGTGCGGGTGTAGCCGGTCTCGCGGTTGCGAAGCTGAACGGTGGCACCCGTGGCGGCGCCGCCCTTCTTCAGGCGCACGGTCCCGCGAACGCTGCCGGTGGTGGACTGGGCGTGGGCCACGACGGCGCAGGCCAGACCGGACAGGGCAAAAGCACTCCAGCGGCGGAAACTCATACGTTCACTCCTATGGCCCGGAACGGGCGGTGTGAGGTCCGGCAAGCGCTTTATGGCCGGATAAGGGGGATCAATGGGTGGCTGATCTGAACCCCTCATTGTGCCGCTGGGGTGTGACGAAGCGAATCACTAATTTTGACAAGATGGCTTCATGAGTTCGCTAGCACTTCGGCCACCCAGGCGGGGACGAGCTCCGTGGCTCTCCCGATTCTGCGGTCCCGGAAGGACGAGGCGACCAGGGAAGGCTCGAGGTTGAGTTCCACCGTGCGGCAGGAACGGGGCACGGCGTCGACGAAGCCCGCGGCGGGATACACGTTGCCGGAGGTGCCGATGGCGGCGAAGACGTCGCACCCTGCGAGGGCCCGGAAGATGCGGTCCATCTCCAGGGGCATCTCGCCGAACCAGACGATGTGGGGGCGCAGGAAGCCCACGTCCCCGCAGGCGGGACAGATGGATTCCGGCGTGATGTCGCCTGACCAGAGACTCGCCTGCTCGCAGAGGGTGCACCGCGCCTTGAGCAGCTCGCCGTGCATGGCGATGAGGTTCATCGAACCCGCCCGCTGGTGCAGGTCGTCCACGTTCTGCGTCACCAGGAGGAAGTCGCCCGCCCAGTCCCGCTCCAGGCGGGCCAGGGCCGCGTGGGCGGCGTTGGGCCGGACCTCCGGGAGCTGCCGGCGCCGCGCGTTGTAGAAGCGCTGCACGAGGCCCGGATCCCGGATGAAGCCCTCGGGGCTCGCCACGTCCTCGATGCGGTGGTCCTCCCAGAGCCCGCCGGCGTCCCGGAAGGTCTTCACGCCACTTTCCGCGGAGATGCCCGCGCCGGTGAGGATCACGAGGCTGGGAGGAAAGTTCATGGCCCCTCCGGAAGGCTCAGAGCCGTAGCCGGTCCAGCTTGTCCGGCCGGTCGCGCCAGCCTTCTTCCACCTTCACGAAGAGCTCCAGCTTCACGGGCCGCTGGAGCAGCTTCTTCAGCTCGCGCTGGGCCGACACTCGGATGTCCTTGATGGTCGCGCCCTGGCTGCCCAGGAGGATCTTCCGGTGGCCGGAGCGCTCGACGATGATCTCCGCGGCGATGAAGACGCCGCCTTCGGGGACCTCGTTCTGGCCGTCGTGGACGTCGCCGTCCTCGATCCACCTTGCGATCTCCACCGCCACCCCGTGGGGGACCTCCTCCCGGGTCTTGCGCAGCACCTTCTCCCGGATGAACTCGGAGGCCATGCTGCGCTCGGTCTGGTCCGTGAAGACGCCCTCCTCGGCGTGCCACGCGCCCGCCGGCGCGTCCCGTTCCAGCAGGGTCCAGAGGGGTTCGAGGTTGGTGGCGAACTTCGCCGAGACCGGGACGATCTCGTGGAAGTCCATCAGGTCCTTGTACAGGGCGACCTTCTCCAGCAGCCGGCCCTTGGAGAGCAGGTCCAGCTTGTTGAGGAGCAGGTAGACCGGCCGCCCGAGCTGCTTGAGACGCTTGGCGAAGGCCCGCTCCCCGGCGCCCAGGTAGCCGTCCGCGTCCACCACCCACAGCAGGAGGTCCGCCTCCTGCAGGGCCGTCTCGATGTGGCGCACCATGCGTTCGTTGAGGCTGTGCTTGGGCTGGTGGAAGCCCGGCGTGTCCAGGAAGAGGAACTGGACCGGTCCCCGCTCCACCACGCCGAGGATGCGGCCGCGGGTGGTCTGGGCCACCTGGCTGGTGGCCGCGAGCTTCTCGCCGACGAGGGCGTTCAGGAGGGTGGACTTGCCGGAATTCGGCAGGCCCACCAGGGCGAGGGTGGCGCAGCGCCGCGCGCCGACGGGAACGGACCGCTCATCCACGGTGGATCCCGCGCCTGGATTCGCGGATGAAGGCCACGAGATAGGCCACTTCCGGTATGCCGCCGAGTTCGTCGAGCACCTTCGCCATCGCTTCCTCCCTGAGCAGTCCCGCGTGGAAGAGCAGGCGATGGGCCTTCTTCAGCCCTTCCACCACCTCGGGGCCGAAGCCCTTGCGCTGCAGTCCGACGGTGTTCACGCCGTAGCTCTTGGTGTCCCGGGCGCCCACGGTCTTCATGAAGGGCAGCACGTCCAGGGTGGCCACGGTGAAGCCGCCCATGAAGGCGTGGTCGCCGACGCGGCAGAACTGGTGCACCGCGGAGAAGGCGCCGATGTTGGTCTTCTCGCCCACGGTCACGTGGCCCGCGAGGGTGGCGCAGTTCGCGAAGATGTTGCCGCTGCCCACATGGCAGTCGTGGGCGATGTGGGCGCCGGTCATCAGGAAGTTGTCGTCGGCGACGGTGGTGAGGGCCCCGCCCGCCTCCGTGCCGCGATGCACCGTCACGCCTTCGCGGAAGGTGTTGCGGTGGCCGATGCGCAGGCGCGTCGGCGCGCCCTTGAACTTGAGGTCCTGGGGCTCCAGGCCGAGGGAGGAATGGGGGAAGACCACATTGTCCTCGCCAAGCTCGGTATGGGGGCCGATGACCACGTGGCTGCGCAGCACGGTGCGGGCGCCGATGGCGGTCGGGCCTTCGATCACGCAGAAGGGGCCGATGACGACGCCTTCGCCGAGGACGGCCTCCGCCGAGACGAGGGAGGTCGGATGGATCTGGGCGCTGGGATGGACCTGCGTGCTCACTTGCCCTCTCCCTGGGCCTTGTCGGCCTCGACGTCCATGAGCATGGACATGAACTCGGCTTCGGCCACTTTGGTCCCGTTCACGAAGGCCTCGCCTCTGAGCTTGCAGACCCGGCCCTTGAAGCTGAGGATCCTCACCTCCATCACCAGCTGGTCGCCCGGCACCACGGGCTTTCTGAACTTCACGCCGTCGATGGACATGAAGTAGATGACCTTGGAAGCCAGATCCTCGAACTCCTGCATGACGAGGCAGCCGCCGGTCTGGGCCATGGCCTCGACGATCATCACGCCGGGAAAGACGGGCCGCTTGGGGAAGTGGCCCTGGAAGATCTGCTCGTTGTAGCTGATGTTCTTCAGCCCCCTGATCCACTGGCCGCGCTCGAAGTCGAGGATGCGGTCCACCAGCAGGATCGGATAGCGGTGAGGCAGCAGGGCCATGATGCCCTGGAGGTCGATGACGTTCGGCGTGCGTTCGGGGGAATCGGACATGCGGGGCTCCGGAGCCAGTTTCGCACAAGGGGCCCGCCGCCCGCCTCCCCGGTCCGCGAAACCGGCGGCCCGCCCCGGGTTCCGGAAGCTAGGCCCCGTGCCGGACGGTCCGCTCGAAGACCTTGGCCTCGATGAAGAGCCCCAGCAGCTGGGCGTCCAGCTGGCCCTCCTTGGCCTCGTCCTCGAGGATGGCGAGGCTCTTCTCCAGGGGCACGGCGGCCTTGTAGGGCCGGTCCCGGGCGGTGAGGGCGTCGAACACGTCGGAGATGGCCATGGCCCGGCTCTGGACGGGGATCTCCACCGCGCCGAGCTGGCGGGGGTAGCCCCGGCCGGTGAGCCGCTCGTGGTGGGCGTAGGCGATCTCGGGGATGTCCTTCAGGTCCCTGGTCCAGGGGATCTGCTGCAGGAAGCGGAAGGTGTGGGTGACGTGGCTTTCGATCTCCAGCCGCTCGCCCTCCGACAGGCTGCCCTTCTTGATGCGCAGGCAGGCCAGGTCGTCGGGATGGACGATGTGGGCGGACTCGCCGTTCCAGTGGGTGAAGCTCAGGCCGTCCAGCAGGCCGAGGCCTTCCGCCACGTCCTGGGGCAGGACGGAGGGTTCGTTGCTGCGCCGCACCAGCTCCATGAGGCGCTCGGTCTCCTCCTGCCGGTCGCGGATGATGCTGTCCCAGTGCACCGGGTCGAAGTGCTGGCCGCCCCGCCAGGATTCCTGGAGCAGGATCAGGGCGTCCTCGAGCTGCTTCTGCCGCAGGCGCTGGAGGATGATCTCCATGCGCTGGGAGTCCAGCTTCTTGGCCTTCACCAGCACCTGCTCCCGCACGCCGACCTTGCCGAAGTCGTGGAGCAGGCTGGCGTAGCGGATCTCCCGGAGCTGGCGGTCGTTGAAGCTCACGGGGCCGTAGAGGCCGTTGGGCGTGAGGTTCACCGCCTCGGCGAGGCCCACGGTGAGGTCGGCGACGCGGCCGCTGTGACCGGAGGTCACGGGGTCCCGGGCCTCGATGGCGGTGACGGAGGCGTTCACGAAGCCTTCGAAGAGGGCCTCGATGTCGGAGCGCAGCTGGGCGTTCTTGACGGCGACGCCGGCCTGGGCGGCGAGGCTGCGGGCCAGGATCTGGTGTTCGGCGAGGAAGGGCACCGGCGCGCCCTCGTCATCCTCCACCCGGTTGATCCACTGGATGACGCCGAGGATCTCCCCCTCCGTGTCCTGCATGGGCACCACCAGCATGGACACGGTGCGGTAGCGGGCCTGGCGGTCGAAGCTGTCGTTGAAGTGGTAGGGGGCGCTCTCGGCGATGCGGTAGACGTCGGGGATGTTCAGGGGATCCCCGGTGCTCGCCACGAAGCCCGCCAGGGTGCTGGTGCTGATGGGCATCTTGAAGCGGTGGTAGGGCAGGCTCACCTTCGCGTTCTGGGTGTGGGCGAAGAGCAGCTCCTTGGCCCCGTCGTCCCCCACCACCAGGTAGATGGAGCCGGCCTCCGCGGAAAGCAGGCCCCGGGACTGGGTGAGGATCAGGTCCAGCAGCCGGTCGAGGTTCTGTTCCGAGGCCAGGGCGGCGCCCACTTCGTTGAGGCGCTGCATGGAGCGCAGGTCCTTGGAGCGCTCGAAGCCCGCCTGGATGAGGCTGTAGGCGCCCTCCACCCCCGGCCAGTCCGCGCAGCCCGCCAGGCGGCCCCGGCCCGCCATGCCGATGGAGACGTCCGAGGCCGGCCCGATGTCCGTCCACTCCACCACCCGCCGCAGTTCCGGGGGGAAGCGGGCTTCGACACTGCTACGGTGCTCTAGGGGGAGGGCTACGGTGAGTCGCATGGGACCGAAGGGCATGGGGGCTAGGGGGAAAGGGTCCCCAGCATATCGGACCCCGCGGACCGCGGGGGAAGCCTGGCAAGGAAAAATCGAGCGCCTGTCCTGGGGCGGCCTGGGGCTGGCCCATTCGGAGGACGGCCGGCTGATCCTCCTGCGGGCGCCCCTGGCCCTCTTTCCCGGCGAGGAGGTCCAGGCGGAAGTGCGCTGGAAGCCCCGCCACGGCGAAGGAACGGTGAAGGCCTGGGTGTCCCGGGATCCCCGCCGGATCCCGGCCGCGTGCCCCGTCGCCGAGCGCTGCGGCGGCTGTGACCTCTGGGAGGCGGGCCCCGCCGCCGGGGAGCTGAAGCGCCAGATGGTGGAGGACCTCTTCCGCCGCGCCCTGCCGGAGGCTCCGGCCTGGAGCTGGCGGGCGGCCCCCGAAGAGGCCCGGCGCCATCGGATCCAGCTGCACTGGAACGGCCGGATCCTCGGCTTCCACCGCCGCGGCACCAACCAGATCGTCGAGGTTTCCGCCTGCCCCGCCGCCGCGGACGCCCTGAGCGCCGCCCTGCCCCGCTTCCGGGAAGCCCTCCTGGGCAAGCTGCTTCCCACCCGGCCCCAGCGCTGGGAACTCTCCGCCAGCACGCCGGCCGCCAAGGTCTTCGCCACGGACGAGGGCGGCCGCACCTGGGTCCTGGAGCCCGACGGCTTCCAGCGCTCCGACGAATCCGCCGAGCAGATCCTGGACGGCCTCCGCCTCCGCCATCGCCCCGGCGGCTTCTTCCAGGCCTGCCCGGCTTGGGCCTGGACGGCTTTCAAGGACCTGCTCACCGGCTGGGACCTGAAGGGCGGCACCCTCTTCGACCTCTACGGCGGCGTGGGACTTTTCTCGGCGTTGCTGAAGGACCGCTTCACCCGCTTCGAGCTGGTGGAATCCGACGAGGCCGCCGTGGGCTTCGCCCGGAAGAACCTGTCCCTCCTCCACCTGGACTTCGAGGCCCGGGTGGCGGACGTGGAGGCCTGGGTGGGCGAGCGCCTCGCCGAAGGTGGACCTGGCCTGGGGTCTGGCGGCGACGCCATCCTGCTCGATCCCCCGCGGGAGGGCCTGAGCGCGGAACTCTGCGCGCAACTCCAGACCGCCGGGGCCGGCCGCCTGGTCCTCGTGGGCTGCGACGGCGCCGCCTTCTGCCGGGACGCCAAGCGCCTGGGACCGGCCTGGAAGCTGACGAAGCTGGCCGCCCTGGACCTCTTTCCCCTCACCCACCACGCGGAGTGCGTCGGACTCTTCGAGCCCGCCGGGGATTCGCGCTAAAGTTGCCCGATGGAATCCCTCGGCCGCCATCTCCTCGCTGAATTCAGCGGCTGCGATGCCGGGGCGCTCGCGGACCTGGACGGCGTGACCGCCGCCATGCTGGAGGCCGCAGACCGCAGCGGCGCGACCATCGTCACCCACAGCTTCCACCACTTCGGCGGCGGGGGCGGCGTGAGCGGCGTGGTGATCATCGCGGAAAGCCACTTCGCCCTCCACACCTGGCCCGAGCACGGCTTCGCGGCGGTGGACTTCTTCACCTGCGGCGACAAGGTCCGGACCGGGGTCGCCCTGGAGATCCTCGCCAAGGCGTTCCGCGCCGGTGCCATCGAGCAGGCCGAAGTGGCCCGCGGTCCCCTGGACGTGCGCGCCGCCCGCGTCCTCCCCGCCGCCGCCGAATGATCCGCATCGCCCT
>JADJVL010000007.1 GCA_016710635.1 Holophagaceae bacterium
ACGAATGCCCTTCCCTCTAATTCGAGACTCACCAGATTTTCCTGAACTGCTCAGTTTTTGCCAAAGCCTTCGGGAAACACGATGGCTCCAGGTTAGTTCACGAGTGGTCTTTGCGACTTCCCGTACCAGAGAATCATTGGGATCTCTGCTAGGCGGGCACACCCAGCTGCTTGAGGACCTTTGTGAAGGTCTTTCGCTCACCCTTAGACCCTTCGGCGGCCCGCCGCCTTAGTTCGGCATGGGCCCCATCACCGTATATCTTCAGTGCGGCTATGGCGTCCTCGGAGTAATTCTCATCTGTGACCTTTTCCAGAAGGGCTTCAAGCGAAGCTGGGTAACGCAGGTGGGCAAGGGCCGAGATCATGATCTTTTTGTAGGTCATGCCCGAGCCAGAGCTTCTGAGCAGCGTTACCAATTCTTTCGCGATGGGCTCTCCCCCTAACTTCAACAGGGACTGCACCGCGTAACGGAGGAGGTCCGCTTCATTTTCGTACCGGCCGGGTATCGCGTTCCGTGCGACCTCAAGGAGAACCTGAAGTAGGCCCGGATAGTCCTTCTTCACCAGGGTTTCCAGGGCGTGGATCTTGGCTGCTATCGAAGTCGCCTGACTGTTGAGGACCGCGAGAGTGACTTCATCCTCAGGAGACCTTTTCCCGCAGTACCTGCAGACCAGGGCCTCAAGGCGAATGTTCTCGGCACAATCGGGGCACTTCTTGAGGGGGACCTCCTGGGAGCCTTCGGATTGCTTCACTGGTAATCCCGCTGCGGCGATTAGCCCAAACACTCCGAAGGCCAGTCCCGCCATGAACCAGGCCCCGCCGCTATGATTTTTCTTATCCGCAAGAGTCATCGCGAAGAATCCGCAAATCACAGCCTGCGCGATTACCAGTGCCCATAAAGGTGATGAGTCCATGGCGATCCTCCTGTGGCTAGGTGTTGGATTGAATAAGTAGGGAGTGGGCCGCCAAGATCGTGCCGCCCGCCAAAGCAATCAAAGCACTGAAAAGGTGTGCCCAAGATCCAACGTCTTCACTTGCAGGTTGGCCGCCGATGGATACTGCTAGGCGTCCCACAGTCTCTGTCTTTTCTGGGTTACACCGTGACCTGGCGATATTCAAGTGGCAGGTTGTACTTCTGTCTCAAGAGAGCTAGATAGGCTTGGCCGTCTTCATCGAGCGGGAATCTGGAAACGATTACCATGCGCTCGCAGCGCCCTGCGTGAGCCCAGTATCCATACTCCAGCAGCTGGCCAAGCGCCTGCCGGATGCAACTCTTCAGGTCCTGCGCCACCTTGATCTCGTAATAGACCCAGCCGTTTGCAGTGAGGGCTGCAATGTCCACATAGCCCAAGCCCTTAATGTGATGCTCGGCATCTACTTTCTCGGCACCGAATTCCGCGACAAGGAGGTGGTAGAGAGCAACTTGAATTTCCTTGTGCTCCTGGTTGAGGAGGATTTCAGCCTCCCTTGTCATTCTCCGAGGGCTCCACTTGTTGGGTTGGTGGGGGCGATGGAATAAACGGGGGCCTAGCCTGGCCGAGCGGAGGCACGATCAAGGAAGGATCACCTTGCACATAGGCCCAGAGGGGAAGGATCGAATCCCAATACTCCAAGACCTGCCGTGGCATGAGAGTTACAGGGCCCTTGTGGTCGCCCAAGAAAATGAAATTCCCCAACTGGCAAACCGTATCCGACAGGGGACCATCGGGAAGCGGCAGGCTGACGCCACCATGCCCTTGCACCCAGTACCGGTGAGGAAAGAGGTCTAGGACCCAGGGCTTTTCTTTCATCAATTTATTTAAACGGCCGACCAAAGGGAGCAGCGTGCCCAGAGGGTCCGGCAGGCTCATGCTTTGGCTCAAAGCTCAAGGCCAGACCATATCTGAGCCAAGCGCCGTCCTCTTCAAGCCCGAGATTCAACTGCATCTCGGAGCGGCCTCCGAAGTGGAAGGCATAGCCCTCGTAGACCGAGCCCTTCTCTCCAAATCGAAAGATATCTGACTGGGCACTCCGGCGGCCACGGATCCGGGCCCGAAGCTCCTGGAATTGCCCCATGGGACCGGGCCAATGACGGGATTCATCTTGAACTTCCTGGACGAAAATTCTGAATTCGGCCGGTGTCATCGCTAGGCACCAACCGCCTGCGGTCGGTGCCAGCGCCGGGCCCTCGCGGGTACCAACCCGGCTTAACATCCCGAGGTCGGTGAGAAGGTCCAGGTGGCTGGCGATGCTCTCGCGGTAGCGGCCCCGGCTCTTGAAGGCCTGGGCGACGGATTCCAGGGACCATAGATTGGCCGAAGAGGTGAGGACGGCACGGACTGCGCCGAGTTGGTCCTTGAGGTCCTTGGGCCAGGGCTGGGCTTCGATCGGGGTGATGGGCGCGACAGACTCAAAATCTGTTGCCTCAGGTAGGAGAGCCGTGGTCGTCGTCGTGAGGGTTTCTGGGGCCTGATATTCGGGGCGGAGCCAGCGGACGACGCCACGGGCTTCCTCGGCGGCGCGTTCCTTGTTCAAGGCCACGAGGTTGGTGAGGATGTCCGCGTCCGGGAGGTCCACGGGCCAGCCATAGGCATCGGCCACGGCGGCGTCCAACTCGTCGTAGAGCTGGCGGAGGATCTCCGTCTGGGCGATCTCGTGCTGCTCGCGCTCTCGGTCGCTGAAGGGCTCCCCGGACCGCAACTTCACCAGTAGGTTATACATGCCGGTGATGGTCGCCCCCCGGCCCTGGGCGGCCTTACGGTGGGCATCCAGGCGCTCTGCGAGGTCGCGGATGACGGCCTTCTGGGGCTCGTTGGCCTCTGGGAATGGGAACGGCTCGAAGCAGCGGGTCTTGGAGTAACGAGGTGTGTTGCCGACACCCATTGCCGCCCCCGCAGCCAAGGCCCAGACGACATGAACATGGCTGTTAAGCACACCGAGGTGGAACGCGTCGTCGCTCGCGAAGGCGGTGAGCATGTTGTCGGGGCGGACCTCTGACCCCAAGAACTGGAAGACCCTGTGCTTCGCGGTCTCGACCGTGACGATGAACCGGGACTGGCCCTTCGTAGAAGCTCTGAGCCCTTCTCGAACCCATCCGAATAGCCACCAGTTGTTCCTGATGGGCTCCCGGCGGTTCTGGTCCCGTTCGGGCTTCACGTGCTCGAAGACATATTGATATGGTCCCGGGAACTTCCGCTTCGCCTCCTCGGAGGTCAAGCCATAGAAGTCTATGACCATGACCCCGCGTGGGCGATCCATCAGGTCACGACCGTTAACGTAGGGGTGGACCACGCTTGGGCGACCCCAAGTTTCCCATTGGTCCGGAGTGACTATGAAGCCCGCGCCGTAGAGCTGCACACCGGCCCAGGCCAGTCCTCATTAGCCTTCAGTGTGGTGGTGTCTGCAACATTGGCCCCAGCGCTCAGGTCATCATTGATGAGATCGACGGCCTGACCTTCTACCTTCACGGACTGTGCTTCCATCTCCGGGGTGGGGCCGCTTCCCTCCACCACCACGCGACCAAGCCATGGCTGGCCCTCCAGCCCGCCCACGGTCATGGCGATACGGACGGCGGCGCCGTCGTCGGTCCAGGGGTGATCTGTGATGGCCCACAGCAGCTTCAATGGGTTCCTACCGCTCGTGTGGTGGGTGATGACCCCACGCTGGCGCACCTGCCGGAGGCTGTTCGTCGTGATCAGGCCGAAGCGCCGGGTGCGGCCAGACCGCACGGCCTCGGAGGCCTTGTGCCACCAATAGAGGACAAAATCCACGGTGTCCGGAACGTCGGGGTAGGCGGCGCGGAGCGCCTCGGCGTAGCCGTCGCCGAGGGCGTCGCGCATCCGGGCGTTGCCGAGGAAGGGCGGGTTGCCGACGATGAAGTCCGCCTCGGGCCATGCCGCCGGGCGCGGGTTTACCAGCTCGGTGACGGGTACCTGGGCGGACTCGTCCGGCACATCGTTGCCGGTGACGGGGTGGACCCGGAAGGTCCGGCCATCCCAGCGGCTGCGGTCGGTTGCCTTCGTGCCCGACCAGGTGAGCACGGCATCCCGGCACTGGATGTTGCCGTAAGCCTGGAGCACGGGCTCGGGCGGGTTCATGTCCGGGTGTAGCCGGTGGAACCACTGGAGGTGGCTGATCCACAAGACGAGGTCGGTGATGGCGGCGGCCCAGGGCTTCACCTCAAGGCCGATGAACTGGCCCGGCGTGACCAGCACACCCTCTAGGGGCAAGCGCCCGGCCCGTCTCGCCCAGGTCCTCCAAGCGGCGTTGCACCTCACCCTCCAAGCGCTTCAGCACGTCGTAGCTCGTCGCCAGGAAGTTGCCGCTGCCGCAGGCGGGATCCAGCACCTTCACATGGGCGAGGTTGCGCTGGAAGTCGTGGAGGACTTTCCGGGCCTTGGCCTTGTCATCCTCGGTGGGCTCGGTGCCAAGCAGCGCCATGGCCTCGGCCTGGGCAAGCTCCCAGTCGGCGCGTAGGGGTTCCTCCAAGGCTGGGCGCAGCAGGCGCTCGACGAAGGCCCGGGGCGTGTAGTGGGCGCCCAGGCGGTGGCGCTCCTGGGGATCCAGGGCGCTCTCCAGCAAGGTGCCGAAGATGCTGGGATCCACTTGCGCCCAGTTGAAGGACGAGGCTTTGGCCAGCCGTCCGATCTCCTCACCGGTCAGGTCGAGGGCCAGACTCTCCTGGAAGAGGCCTCCGTTGAACCGGAGCACCTTCATGGGGCCCCACATCCCACCGGTGTTCATCGCGTCCCAGAGGGATTCCATGCCCTTCGGAAACGCCTCGGGGCGTTCCTTCCAGGGCCCCTCCAGGGCGTTCTCGAAGAGCTTTTCGGGCAGCAGGCCCACATCCTCGGCGAAGAAGGTGAAGACCACGCGCATGAGGAAGCGGGCCACGGCCTCCGGAGGGAAGCGGGATTCCAGACTCTTGGCCAGGCCCCCGAGGGCCATGGCCACGTCTCGGGTGACTGCGGTGCGAGACCGGGCAGGATCTAGGCTCTGCGGGTCCAGCCAGAGGGCTCTGAAGTGCTCGCACACCTTCGGGTCCCGCAAGTCCTCAAGGGAATAGCTCCGGCGGGCCCCGTACCCCCCGTAGGCCCCTGAGAAGCCATCCCAAATGTGGAAGCTGTGGCCGATGTCGCAGGTGATGACGAAGGGCGTGCGCTGGGCCAGGTTGCGGGCGTAGTTCACCGCTTGGCCGAAGGCCGCCTCCATGTAGCGGTCATGGGCCCGGGTGCCCCGCACTGGAGCGGAAGCCGCCGCGGCTCGGGTGCTCCCCTGCTTGGCCTCCAGGACGAAACACCCCTCCCGGTACAGGTCGATGGATCCCGTGGTGCTGGTGCCGTCCAGGTGGGTGAGCTTGAGGTCCTTCTCGAAGCAGTAGGTCGAACCAACCCCCTTCGGTTCCGGCATCGGCAGATCCAGGGCCGCGCAGAAATCACGCATGAAGGAGTGGAAGTTTGCTCTTTCATTCCCGGCGGAACCCCGCCAGGTGGCCAGGAATGCGTCAAGTGCTGGGGACATGGGAACCACATTACCGCCCGGAGTTCCGGCCCGGTTATGGAGACTCCATGGGTGTTGATCATCTCTTGCGGCAGAACCGGGTTGGTCGCCCCATCTGCCGTCGGGCCTTTCCTCTGCCCACGCCTGTGACTTTGGGGACAATTCCCGAGGCGTAGACTGGCGGCAGCCGAGGAGTTCCCCGTGGGCAACATCATCGAGTACAAAGTCATCCATCTCCACTCCCAGGAGGCTGTCGAGAAGGCCGTCAACCAGGGCATTTCTGAAGGCTGGGAGCCCTCAGGAAGCCTGCAGGTGGTCACCTTCCACAACGCCAACCCCTGGTGGATCCAGGCGATGGTGAAGCGGGCCCAGTAGCGGCCCGGCGCCGCCCGCGCGGGCGGTGCCTTAATCGTCCGGGGCCCGGTTCCCCTCAGCCCTTCCACGCCTTCAGGAAGGCCGCCATCTTCTCCCGGCTGTAGCCCTTGCCGTCCTCGAGGACGCCGGTGTCCTGGGGAGTGGAGCAGCTTGCCGGTGGCGTCCAGCTCCGTCTTGGCGGCCTCGAAGTCCCGGGCCGCATCGCGGCTGGGGTCGAAGGGGCCCGCGTGCGCGGGCGGCGCCGGCGCGGGCTGGGCGAGGGCGGGCACGGCGAAGGCCAGGGCGAGGGCCAGGTTGGGGGCGTTGAAAAGGCTGCGCGGCATGGGAAAAGGCTCCTTCTCGGAGAGCTTAGCCTGGGCGCACCCGCGCCTCGGCCTCAGGCGCCGCGGGGACGGGAAGGTGTGACCGGCGGCATCGGGTGACCGGCGCCGTCGGGGCTTCCGCTACAGCCGGCCCATCAGCAGCAGGATGATGAGGATCAGCGCCACGAGGCCGAGGCCGCCGCTGGGGTAGTAGCCCCAGGACTTGCTGTGGGGCCAGGCGGGCCAGGCGCCAAGCAGCATGAGGACGAGGATGACGATGAGGATGGTGACCATGGCGGGGCTCCGGAAATCCTGGGTGCTGGCGCGCCGGCTTCATCCACCGGCCCGTCGCAGCGGCAGGAGTTCCTGAATCAAGGACTGTGCCGGGCGGCACCCGGGCCACCCGCGCCCGGTCAACGCCTTTGGCCGCAGGGTTAAGCCCCTCCAGCCGTCGCGCCGGCTGCACCGGGACGGCGCAGGCCGGCCCTCCGCCTCCTTCAGAACGATGGGGCGTTCCGGCCACTTCGATGGGGGAATGCGCCCCGGCCTTCAGGGCGCCAGGGCTTCCGCCGGGGGCGCTTCGGTGTGGTGGAAGGGCGCGAAGAACTTCCAGCAGCAGCCACAGGAACAGGAGGGGGCAGGCAAGCGACCAGGACGGCGACGAGGATGCCCTCTCCGCCGATGAGGTCGAGCTTCCAGGTGGTGAAGCCCCGGAAGCTCTTGCTGTACATCTGGCCGCCGATAACCACGTTCCACCGCATGGCGTAGATGCCCACGAGGGTGAGGGTGGCGGACGCGAGGAGCAGCTTGCGCCGCAGGGCCTCCTGCGGCTTCCGCAGCTGCAGGAAGAGCAGGATGAGGATGGGCACGAGGGTGCCGATGAGGAACTGGACGACGAACTGGGAGACGAAGAGGCGGCGCTGCATCAGCAGGGAGAGAATGTCGAAGGACTCGTCCGCCTCGTAGATCCGGTGGATGAAGTCCAGGGCCTCCAGCACGAAGTCGATGATGAAGGTGTAGCAGAGGTAGGTGCCGATGGCGTCCAGGCAGTGGATGTCCACGGGGACCTTCTTGATGCGGCAGACCGCCCAGTAGATGAGCATCACCGCGGCGATGCCCGAGACCATGGCGGAGAAGATGAAGATGATCGGCATGATGGGCGACGACCACCAGGGGTTGGCCTTGATGGAGCCGAAGATGAAGCCCACGTAGCCGTGAAGCAGGATGGCGGAAGGGATGCCGATGACGGAGATGACCCGGGAGATCCGCTCGTCGAGGAGGATGCTGTCCGGGCTGTCCTCCTCCACGCCCAGGGAGAGGGTGCGGTAGAAGCGGCCCTTCAGCCCCGGGCCGCGGCCCAGGCGCACGAAATCGGCGCGGTACTCGAACCACATCTCCAGCACGAGCACCGCCATGAGGTACCAGAGGTAGACGAAGCCGAACATGGCCATGGCGGACTTGGGATTGGGCGTGACCATGATCTCCCAGGCCCGCAAGGGGTGGCCGAGGTGGGCCTGGAGGGGGATCGGCGCGGCGATGAGGAAGGCCATGGCCGTCAGCAGGGCCAGGCGGTAGGCGGGCTGATGGCCTCCACCCGGGACACGTTCACCAGGGAGGCCAGGATGAAGGCGCCGGCCACGAGGCCCGTGATGAAGGGATAGAGCGTGATCAGCACGCTCCAGTAGAGGCAACCTCATTGGGGTAGAAGAATCCGTGTTCCATGTCACCAGACCTCGCGCCGCAGGTTGGCGTAGGAGACCTGGGGCTTGGTGCCCAGGTGGGGTTTCAGCACGTTGAGGCGGTGGCTGCGGAGGAATTTCAGGATCGGGCTCTTGGGATCCTTGAGGTCGCCGAAGACCCGGGTCTGGGTGGGGCAGACCTCCACGCAGGCGGGCTGCAGGCCGCGGGTGATGCGGTGGTAGCAGAGGGTGCACTTGTCCACGGTGTGGGTCTTGGGATGCATGAACCGCGTGCCGTAGGGGCAGGCCTGGATGCAGTACGCGCAGCCGATGCAGTAGTTCGGGTCAACCAGGATGACGCCGTCGGGGGAGTCGAAGGTGGCGCCCACGGGACAGACCTGGGTGCAGGCGGAGTGGGTGCACAGGTTGCACATCTTCGGCACGAAGAAGGCGTCGGTGACCGCCGGATCCTTTTCCATGGGCGGGAAGCCGTGGAGGCCCGCCTCGGGGGAGGTCACGCGCACTTCGCCGTCCTCCCGGATCTCGTAGCGCTCGATCCAGGTGCGGCTGTAAGGGGAATCCTTGGGCACGCCGTTCTCGTTCTTGCAGGCCTCGACGCAGCGCCCGCAGCCGATGCAGCGGTCCACGTCGATGCCGTAGGCGTAGCGGTGCTGCTTCGGGTCGTAGCCTTCCGGCACGCCGGCCCGGGCGAGCTTGGCGTGCAGCACCATGAGCGCCAGGGGCCGGCCCACGCCCGAGAGGAGGGCGCCGAGCCCGGCCACGAAGGTGCGCCTGCCCAGCCCCTTGCCCGGGCTCCTGCCCGCGACCCGGCCCGCTTCCCCGCAAGGTCCGTCGTCTCGCATGATGGGCTCCTTTCCTAGCTCTTGGGCGCGTGGGGCGCGTGGCAGTCGCGGCACTTCTCGCCGCCGTGGTCCGCCAGCACGATCTGGGGCATGAAGGCCGGCCGCGCCGCGCTCTTCTCATGGCAGTGCAGACAGAAGAGATCGTCCTTGGGCACCGAGGCGTTCTCCTTCTTCGGGTCGCCGGAGTGGACCGCCATCGGGCCGTGGCACACCTCGCAGGACAGGTTCTGGTGGCGGTTCTTCGCCAGCTGGCCGCCCATGTCCGAGTGGCAGCCCACGCAGTCCGCCTTGCCGGCGTAGCGGGGCTCCGGGAGCGGATCTCCTCAGGGAGGCGCCCCGGTAATGGCCGTACTTCCCGAAGGTCTTCGGCCGCGCGGCGACCAGGGCGGCGAGGCCGAGGACGAAGCCCGTCGAGGTGACGATGAGCAGTCGCGAGATGTGGCGATACCGGATCCAGCTCATAGGGGCCCCGCGGGTGGTCTTGAGGCAAGGCTAGGCGGCCACGGCCGTGCGCGGGCGTCACAACCGCCGGTTTGGCCACCTTGTGATGGACTGCACAGGGCCAGGGCCGGAGACCCATGACCAACCTTTTTCCGAGGACGCTCAACCGGCGGTGGCGCCATTCGTCTTCCAAATAACGCCACTGGACGGGAAATCGCGTCGGATGGGCACAGGCCTCGCACTTCGAGGTAGTCTTGCTGGATCGATTTTTCCCCCGAACCGCCCTTTCCCACCACGACTTCCCTGGAGCCACCATGCGCCCCCTTCTCCTCGCCCTCCTCGCGGCCACCCCGGTCCTCCTCGCCCAGGCCCCCGCCCCCGCCCTCACCGCCGACCAGCTCATCGCCAAGAA
Organism: Holophagaceae bacterium; assembly: GCA_016710635.1. Taxonomy (GTDB): domain Bacteria; phylum Acidobacteriota; class Holophagae; order Holophagales; family Holophagaceae; genus JADJVL01. The sequence goes on from JADJVL010000007.1 coordinate 9,550, forward strand.
CATCGAGGCCGAAGGCGGACTCGCCCGGCGCAAGGCGGTAAAGACCGTCCGGATGACTGGCAAGCTCGTGGGCGCCCCCATGGAGATCATCCTCGTGGCGGAGAACAAGCGCCCGGCGAGCTTCCGCGTCGACGTCACCCTGCAGGGGCAGACCCAGAGCACGGCCTTCGATGGCAAGGCCGGCTGGCGCGTGAACCCTTTCGCCGGCTACGGCGGGGGCAAGGCCGCGGAGCCCATGACCGCCGACGAGATCAAGGATTCCGAAGTCCAGGCGGACATGGATGGTCCCCTCGTGGACTACGCCGCCAAGGGCCACAAGGTGGAATACCTGGGCACGGAATCCGTCGAAGGCGGCACCGCCCACAAGCTGCGGGTCACCTATAAGAACGGCAACTCCTCGATCATGCGTCTTCGACGCCGAGCAGTTCCTGAAGGTCAAGGAGACCAGCAAGCGCAAGATGCGCGGCCAGGACGTGGAGATCGACACTGTCTTCGGCGACTACAAGGAGGTCGGCGGCCTCCTCTTCCCCCATTCCATCGAGCAGGGCGCCGCGGGCCAGCCCCAGCGCCAGAAGATCCAGATGGACAAGGTGGAACTGGACGCGGTGATCGACGACGCCCGAGTCGAAGCCCCGCCTGCCCCTAAGACGGAGGAGGCCAAGCCCGCCACCCCGGCGGAGGCCCCCCAAGGTCGAGCCAAGCCCGCCGAGAAGAAGGGGCTGAGGTCCACCGTGCGCGGCTCCCGCCTCCTTCCCTCCCTCCTCCTCGGGCCGCCGTGGCCCTCGTGGCCCAGGCCCCCCAGGACGCCGTGAAGCTGGATTCCGACGCCCTCTCGGGCCTCCAGGCCCGCAGCATCGGGCCCGCAGTCATGAGCGGCCGCATCGCCGCCATCGACGGCCACATGGACCAGGGCCGGCTCACCCTCTACGTGGGTCTCCCGCCAGCGGCGGGCCCTGAAGTCCGCCAATGGCGGGACCACCTGGAAGCCCGTGTTCGACAAGTACGCCATGAGCATCGGCGCCGTGAAGGTGGATCCCTCCAATCCCAGGACCGTCTGGGTCGGCAGCGGCGAGCCCTGGGTCCGCAACAGCGTCAGCGTGGGCGAGGGCGTCTTCAAGACCACCGACGGCGGGGACACCTGGACGAAGATGGGCCTGCCGGACAGCGAGCGCATCGCGGGCATCGCGGTGGATCCCACGGATTCCAACACGGTCTACGTCGCGGCCATGGGCCATCTCTGGAGCAGCGGCGGGGAGCGGGGCCTCTTCAAGACCACCGACGGCGGCAAGACCTGGAAGCGGATCCTCTTCTCCAACGAGGACAGCGGCTGCGCAGCCCTGGCCATGGACCCGAAGAACCCGAAGGTGCTCTTCGCGACCCTCTGGCAGCACCGGCGCAAGCCCTACGCCTTCGAAAGCGGCGGTCCCGGTAGTGGCTTCTACAAGTCCACGGACGGCGGGGAGACCTGGACCAAGCTCGACGGCGATCCCAAGCGCGGCCTCCCCACCGGGGAGGTCGGCCGCATCGCCGTAGCCATCGCGCCTTCGGACCCCAAGCACGTCTATGCGGTGGTGGAAGCCAAGGACGGCGCGATCTTCCATAGCGCCGACGGCGGCGAGACCTGGGCCCGGGGCAATGCGGGACCCAACATCATCGTGCGCCCCTTCTACTTCTCCCTCGTGGTGGTGGATCCCAAGGACCCCATGAAGGTCTACAAGCCGGGCTACGAGCTGAGCGCCTCGGACGACGGCGGCAAGAGCTTCTCCACCATCGCCCAGGCCACCCACAGCGACCACCACGCCCTCTACTTCCACCCCCAGAATCCGGAAGTGATGTACCTGGGCACCGACGGCGGCGTCTTCGTGAGCGAGGACCGGGGCAACAAGTGGCGCATGGTGCCGAACCTGCCCGTGGGCCAGTTCTACCACGTGAGCGTGGACACGGCCCGGCCCTACCACGTCTATGGCGGCCTCCAGGACAACAGCAGCTGGAAGGGCTACTCCTCGGTCAACCTCGCCAACAAGCATTGGACCAACCTCTACGGCGGCGACGGCTTCTGGGTCTTCCCCGATCCCACCGACGAGCGCTTCGTGTATGCCGAGGCCCAGGGCGGCGAGATGGGCCGGGTGGACACCAGGACCATGACCTCCCGGAACATCCAGCCCCAGGCCGCCGCCGGCGAGCCCAAGTACCGCTGGAGCTGGAACACCCCCATCCACCTGAGCCCGACGCAGCCCGGCGTGCTCTACACCGGCGCCCAGTTCCTGTTCCGCTCGAAGGACAAGGGCGCCACCTGGGAAAAGCTGGGGGGCGACCTCACCACCAATGATCCGAAGAAGCAGCAGCAGGAGGACAGCGGCGGCCTCACCGTGGACAACAGCTCCGCGGAGACCCACTGCACCGTCTACTCCATTTCCGAAAGCCCGAAGAACGGGAAGGTGATCTGGGCCGGCACCGACGACGGGAACCTGCAGGTCACCCGGGACGGCGGGAAATCCTGGACCAATGTCGCCGCCAACGCCCCCGGCCTGCCCAAGGGCACGACGGTCTCGTGGGTCGAGGCCAGCCCCTACGCCGAAGGCACCGCCTTCGCCGCCTTCGATGGCCACGCCGCCGGGGACATGAAGCCCTACGCCTACCGCACCGACGACTTCGGCCGCACCTGGACCAGCCTCGCCACCGCCGACGTGAAGGGCTACGCCCACGTCATCAAGCAGGATCCGGTGAAGCCCGGCCTCCTCTACCTCGGCACGGAGCAGGGCCTCTTCGTCAGCGTGGACGGCGGCCAGGCCTGGGCCCAGTTCAAGGGCAGCGACATGCCAGCGGTGGCGGTGCGGGACCTGGCCATCCACCCCCGGGAGCACGACCTGGTGCTCGCCACCCACGGCCGCGGCATCTGGATCATCGACGACCTGACGCCCCTGCGGGCCTTGGTCCCGGAAACCCTCCAGAAGGACGTGGCCCTGCTGCCCACCCGCCCCAACATCAAGCTCGACATGGGCAGCGACGGCTGGATGGAAGGCGATGCGGCTTACCAGGGCCAGGACAGCCCCGGCGGCGCCGCCATCGCCTACTGGCAGAAGAAGCGCCACCTCGTGGGCGATCTGAAGGTGGAAGTGCTCGACGCCAAGGGCGAGGTGCTCCAGAACCTTTCCGGGAACAAACGCCGGGGCTTCAATCGCATCTACTGGAACCGGATGCTCAAGGCCCCCCGGGCGGCCACCGGCGCCAACCTCTTCGACGGCTTCATCGGCTCCGGCCCCGAAGCCCTCGAAGGCACCTACACGGTGCGCCTCACGAAGAACAAGGAGGTCCTCTCCGCGCCGCTGGTGGTGGAGGCCGATCCCCAGTCCCCCTGGACCCGCAAGGACCGGGAGGCCAAGTTCGGCGCGGGTATGGCCATGTTCGCGATGATCGAGGACCTGGCCTTCCGGGCCGAGCAGGTCCTCGACCTGAAGGCCGGCCTCGCCGCCCGCGCGGGCCAGGCCCAGGAACCCGGCCTGAAGGCCAGGCTGCAGGCCCTGGCCGCGAGGACCGAAACCGCCCGCGGCGCCCTGGTGAGCACCAAGGAGGCCGGCGGGGCCATCACCGGCGAGGAGCGGCTGCGGGAGAAGCTCGCGAAGCTCTACAACCGGGTGGTCTTCCAGCCCGGCCCGCCGAGTCCCGAGCAGCTGGCGCGGGTGGAGGCCCTGAAGAAGGAACTCGCCGCCGCCTTCGCCGAGGTGGACAAGCTGGCCGGCGCGGACCTGGCCGCCGTGAACGCGGAACTGGGCAAGGCAGGCCTGCAGCCTCTAGCGCTGCTGGACCGCGCAGGCTGGGACGCCCGGACGAAGAAGTAGGTCAGCCTCGACCCCACCGGCAGCACCGTGGTCCGCTCAGGTTGCGGACCACGGTGCCCGGCGTGTGGGTCGCCCTCAGCCCAGCAGGTGCTCCAGGAAGGTACCGGGATAGAGGCAGCCCTCCCGCCGGTCCGGCCCCGTGCTGAGGTAGTCGATGGGGACTTCCACGGCCTCGCTCAGGGCTTCGAGGTAGGCCTGGGCCGAAGGCGGCAGGGCGGTGTGGGAGGTGAGGCCCCGGGTGGTCGTCCAGCCTTCGAAAGTGCGGATTTCCGGCTTCAGCTCCTTCCACTCGGAGGCGCAGCTGGGCAGGGTGCGGGTGAGGCCGCCGTTGCCATCGCGGTAGCCGACCACCAGGCCCACCTGGTCCAGCCCGTCCAGCACGTCCAGCTTCATGATGGCGAGGCCGTCCACGCCGTTGGTCCGGCAGGCGTGGGCGGTGATGGGGCGTCGAACCAGCCGCAGCGACGGGGCCGACCCGTGGTGGTGCCGAGTTCCTTGCCGACTTCCCGCAGGCGGTCGCCGGTGGCGTCCAGGAGCTCGCTGGGCATGGGGCCCGCGCCCACCCGGGTGGTGTAGGCCTTGGCGATGCCCAGGACCCGGTGGAGGGCCTTGGGGGGCAGGCCGGTCCCGGTGAAGAGCCCGCCGAGGGAGCAGCTGGAGCTGGTGACGAAGGGGTAGGTGCCGTGGTCGAGGTCCAGCAGGGTCGCCTGGGCGCCTTCGAAGAGGATGGCCTCGCCCTTTTCCCAGGCGGTCTGGAGATGGGTCTGGGCATCGCCGATGCAGGGCAGGAGGGGTTCCGCGAGCTTCAACAGGTTCGCCACGAGGCTTTCGAGGCCCGGCAGCTCGGCCCCGGCCCCCAGCCGCAGGCGGACCTCCTCGTACCCGGGCCGGATTCGCTCGGCGAGGATGGCGGGATGCCGCAGGTCGCCCATGCGGATGCCCATGCGGGCGGCCTTCATCTCGTAGGCGGGCCCGATGCCGCGGCCGGTGGTGCCGATCTTGCTGGCGCCGCCCTCCCGCCAGAGGTCCAGGGCGATGTGGTGGGGCAGGATGACGTGGGCCCGGTCGCTGAGGAGGAGGCGGCCATCCAGGTCGAAGCCCCGGTCCTTCAGCCGGGCCAGCTCCTGGTTGAAGACCTCCAGGTTCAGCACCACGCCGCTGCCCACCACCAGGAAGCAGCCCGGATGGAGGGCGCCGCTGGGCACCTGGTGCAGGGCGATGCTTTGGCCGTCCACCACCACCGTGTGGCCGGCGTTGTTGCCGCCCTGGAAGCGCACGACGTGCCGGAACCGCGGGGCCAGGAGGTCCACGACCTTGCCCTTGCCTTCATCGCCCCACTGGAGCCCCAGGATGGCCAGATTCTCGACGGGCTTGCCCATGCCTTGACCCCCAATGTTCCAGATTACTAGGCCTTGAAGGTCCTTCCCAGCGGGCTTTGGCCGCGGCGGGCGACGCGGGACGGGCAAAGGGGAGGCCGCCGCGCTACCCTGGAGCCGTCGGATTCCCGCTTCCCGGGAACCCGGCGGCCCGTCCGGAGCACCCGGCGGAGGGAGCGCCCATGTTCGAAAAATTCACCGAGAAGGCCCGGCGGGTCATGTTTCTTTGCCCGCTACGAGGCCAGCCAGTTCGGTTCGGAAAGCATCCAGAGCGGGCATCTCCTGCTGGGGCTTCTGCGGGAATCGGAAAACCAGCACCCAGCTGCTGGAGCGGATGGGCGTTCCGTGAGCGGCCTGAGGGAGCGCCTGGTGGCGGCCCTCACCCCAAGGACAAGAAAGTGGGCCCCAGCTCACCTCGATCGACATCCCCATGGAGGAGGAGGTCAAGCGCATCCTCCAGCACGCCACGGCGGAGAGCGGCAAGCTCAACCACAAGCACGTGGGCGCCGAGCACCTGCTCCTGGGCATGCTCAAGGAGGAACAGTCCCTGGCCGGCCGGCTGCTGAAGGAGGGCGGCGCGGACCTCATCGCCGCCAAGGAGATCCTCCTGGAGGCCACCAAGGAAGAGAAGATCGCCAAGAAGAAGAAGTGAACACCCCTGCTTTCGAATTCGCCCGCAACCTCTCCGAGATGGCCGAGCGGGGCATCTTCGACAACCTCATCGGCCGGGAGACGGAAGTCGAGCGCATCGTCCAGATCCTCAGCCGCCGTCGCAAGAACAATCCGATCCTCCTGGGCGAGGCGGGCGTGGGCAAGACCGCCATCGTCGAGGGTCTGGCGCAGCGGATCTACGAGGGGAACGTCCCGAGCACCCTGGCGGACAAGCGCATCTACGCCCTGGACCTGAGCCTGGTGGTCGCCGGCACCAAGTACCGCGGCCAGTTCGAGGAACGCCTGAAATCCATCATCGCGGAGGCCTCGAAGGACCCGGCGGTGGTGCTCTTCATCGACGAGATCCACAGCCTCATCGGCACCGGCGCCGCGGAGGGCAGCCTGGACGCCGCCAACATCCTCAAGCCGGCCCTCAGCCGAGGCGAGATCCAGTGCATCGGCGCCACGACGCACAAGGAATACGCCAAAACATCGACAAGGACCGCAGCCTCGTGCGCCGCTTCCAGCCCGTGGGCGTCAATCCCCCGGACGAGGCCGAATCCCTGCGCATCCTCCAAGGCATCAAGGAGCGCTACGAGCTCTTCCACCGCGTCCGCTACTCCGACAAGGTGCTGGAAGCTTCGGTCTACCTCTCCAACCGCTACATCACGGACCGCTTCCTCCCCGACAAGGCCATCGACCTCCTGGACGAGGCCGGGGCGCGGGTGAAGCTCCGGGGCGGCGGGCCCGTGGGCGAAACCCACGCGGCGGAGGAGGAGCTGCACCGGGTCATCAACGAGATGAACGAGGCCGTCCTGGCCCGGGACTTCGAGCGGGCCGTGCTGCTGCGGCAGCGGGAGCTGCAGCTCCGGGAAGAAGTGCAGAAGAACAAGCCGGAGACCGCGGGGGAGGACTACGCCCTGTTCCCCGAAGTCACCGAGCGGGACATCGAGGACGTGGTGGCCTCCTGGACCGGCATCCCCGTCACGGCCCTCAAGAACGACGAGAAGGCCAACCTCTCCCACATGGAGGACAAGCTCAACACCCGCGTCATCGGCCAGTCCGAAGCGGTGTCGGCGGTCAGCCGCGCCGTGCGCCGCGCCCGTACGGGCCTCAAGAACCCGAACCGGCCCATGGGCTCCTTCCTCTTCCTCGGCCCCACGGGGGTCGGCAAGACCGAGCTGGCCAAGAGCCTCGCGGCCTTCCTGTTCGGCGACCCCAAGAAGATGCTCCGCTTCGCCATGAGCGAGTTCATGGGGCAGCACGAGGTGGGCAAGCTCCTCGGGGCGCCTCCCGGCTACGTGGGCTACGAGGAGGGCGGCATGCTGACGGACCGCATCCGCCGCAATCCCTACTGCGTGGTGCTCTTCGACGAGGTCGAGAAGGCCCATCCGGACATGATCAACATCCTGCTCTCGATCTTCGACGACGGGCAGGCCACGGACGCCTTCGGCAATTCGGTGGACTTCAAGAACACCATCATCATCATGACCAGCAACGTGGGCAGCCGGGAGCTGCTGAACGACAAGAACCTGGGCTTCATCGAGCAGGACCAGAAGCCGGACGCGAAGACCGCGGACGCCATGAAGGTGCTGCGCCGGAACTTCCTCCGGAGTTCCTGAACCGCATCGACGAGATCGTGGTCTTCAACCGCCTGGGGACGAGGAGCTGCGGCTCATCGTCCCGCCTGCTCATCGAGGACCTCAACAAGACCCTCGAGAAGCACCACCTGGTGGTGACCCTCACGGACGCGGCCTGCGACTGGCTGGTGAAGACCACCGTCCGCGACCGCGCCTATGGCGCCCGGCCCCTGCGCCGCGCCATCCAGAAGCAGATCGAGGATCCTGGCCGAGCTCATGGTGAGCCGAGAGGAAGTGCCCGCCGGTATCGTGCACTTCGACCTCCAGGATGGAAAGCTGGTGCCCGCCTTCTCCGAAGCCGCGGCTGAAATGGCGGGAGTGAACGGATGAGCTTGCTGGAATCGTTGAACCGCCGGGCAGTGGCCCGGTGGCGGGGAGGGATGTTGTCTCCCCTGCTGATGCTCGCGCTGGCCTCGGCGGCGCCCTGCGGCCCAGGAAGGCGAGACGATCCGGCGGATCGAGGTGCTCGGCGCGGTGAAGCTGACGCCGGAGACGGTGATCTTCCGCTCGGGCCTGAAGGTCGGGGACGACCTGCGCAACATCGACCTCACGGCGGTCCTCGAGAAGCTCTGGGCCACGGGGACCTACGACGACATCAAGTTCGAGGTCGAAGACGAGCCCGGCGGGAAGCGGCTGGTCATCCGGGTGATGGAGCGGCCCCTCATCAAGGAGGTCGACTACCGCGGGGGCACCGAGCTCGGCGTGACGATCATCAAGGACAAGGTCAAGGAGAAGCAGCTCGAGCTCAAGACCGACTCGGTCTATGACCCCGAATCGGCCCGCAAGATAAAGTCCCTCATCGTCGAGCAGGCCGCCGAGAAGGGGTTCCGGAATCCGGTGGTCGCCATCAGTCTCGAGCCCATGGGCCCGGGCATCGCCCGCCTGGTCTTCGACATCAAGGAGGGCGGGAAGGCGCGCATCTACAAGATCGCCTTTCGGGGCGCGAAGCTCTTCTCCAACCGCCAGCTCGAGAAGGCGATGGAGAAGACCCGCAAGCACTGGATGTTCTCCTGGGTGACGAGCCATGACCTGCTGGTCGACAAGAACATGGACGAGGACCTGAAGCGCATCAAGGAGCTCTACTGGCGCAACGGCTACAAGGACGTCTTCGTGGGCCAGCCGGTCATCGACGTCCAGGACCGCACCACCGCCGCCATCCGCAAGAAGAACGAGAAGCGCCTCCAGGAAGGGCCAGTCCCCAAGTACGACCTGCGGGCGACCCTCACGATCCCCATTCTCGAAGGGAGAAGTTCTACGAGGGCGCCCTCAAGCTGGAAGGCAACGACAAGCTCTTCAACGAACGCTTCTTCCGGCTGAAGATCGCCGAGGCCAAGCGCGACAACCGCTCCTGGCTGGCCAAGTTCCTGAACCTGAAGCCCAGCACGGAGGACCTGCCGGACAACAAGCGCCGCCCCTTCGACCTCGACGCCCTGAACAAGGGCCTGGACAAGGTGAAGGAGGCCTACGCCGACCAGTCCTACATCGCCTTCCGCGCGGACAAGAAGCTCGACGTGCGCGACGAAGGCGGGCTCAAGAAGGTGGACGTGACCCTGAAGGTCGACGAGGGCGAGGCCTTCACCATCCGCCGCATCTCCTTCGAAGGGAACACCACCACCAAGGACAAGGTCCTGCGGCGCTCCATGCTGCTGAAGGAAGGCGATCCCTTCGGCGCCGCCTCCTTCAAAGGATTCCTACACGGGCCTCAGCCAGCTCGGCTTCTTCGACGTGAAGGCCCAGGAGCCCAAGGTGGACTTCGTGCCCGACAAGCCCCAGGTGGACATCACCATCAAGGGCGAGGAGTCCGGCGTCAACGAGATCCTCTTCCAGGGCGGCTACGGCTCCCTCTTCGGATTCTCCCTGGGCCTCAGCTTCTCCACGAAGAACCTGGGGGGCGGCGGCGAGACCCTCTCCTTCGCCTACAACGGCGGCAAGTTCCAGCGGAACTTCTCCGTCGCCTTCACCGAACCCTACGTCTTCGACCTGCCCTACTCCTTCGGCGCGAGCACCTCGGAACAGCGCCACCGAGTACGACGCCAGCCGCGTGGGCGCGGACCTGGCCTACAAGCAGTTCACCCGGTCCCTGGGCATTTCCACGGGCACCCGGCTTTCGACCTTCCTGGCGAACCGCTCCGCGTGGGCCTTCTTCACCACCGTGGGCGTCGGCTACAACTTCTCCATCGTGAAGATCGAGGGCGGGCGCAACTTCGCCTTCCGGGACACCAACAGCCAGCTCACCTCCACCTTCAACACGAGCATGGTGTACTCCACGGTCAACCACCCCTTCAAGCCCACGGCGGGCACGAAGCTGGGCGCGGCCCTGGAATACGGCGGCTGGCAGTTCGGCACCGATAAGCCCTTCATGCGGGCGACCTTCGACTTCAGCAAGTTCGGCAACATCGCGGACCGCCACATCTTCGCCTTCAACGCCAGTTACGGCTACCTGCGCAACCTCAGTTCGGAAGAGCTGCCTGCCGCTTCCAGTACTTCCGTCCCGGCGGGGAGAACACCATCCGCGGCTACCGCTACGGGCAGGTGGGCTCGCTCATCTACGACAACCTCAACCGGCCGGTCATCGTGGGCGGCAACAAGCGCTCATCCTGAACGTGGAATACCAGTTCAAGATCGCCGACCAGTTCCGGACGGTGCTCTTCTTCCGACGCAGGCAACGCCTGGGGCCCCGGGACGCGGGTCTTCTCCCGCCACCGGGTGCCCTACTTCGAGAACAGGCAGGCCCTCTACTACACGGACCGGGACCTGCTCCGCTCCGGCCTGGAACTCCGCTTCTTCCTCCCCATCAGCCCGGCGCCGCTCCGGCTGATCTGGAGCCGGAAGCTGAATCCCTATCCCTTCGATATCGAAAGCCGGAACGACTTCCAGTTCTCCATCGGCACGACCTTCTAGGTCGAAGCCGGCTCTGCCGGAACGGAAGCCGAAGTTCCCAGGCATTTCAATGAAATTGGCGCTTCGTCCGCCTGCGGACCCGCGATAGAATCAACCTTTTGGGAGCATCCATGCGCCGTCTTTTCCTCGCCGCGGCCTTCGCCGTCGTGCCCATGCTCGCCCAGGACGTAGCCACCGTGCGCCTCGCCATCTTCGCCCCGGACGGGGTCATTTCGTCCTCCAACCGCGGCAGAAGCTGTTCGCCGAAGTCGAGGCCAAGGGCAAGAGCTGCAGGACCGCCTCCAGGCCCGCGCCGATGAGCTGCAGTCAGAGCAGCAGCTGAAGTCCACCAGCCTCTCCGAAGAGGGCCGGGCGAAACTGCAGCCCAGGCTGCAGGACGGCGAGCTGGAAGCAGCTCTCCGAGGAGTGGAAGCTCCAGCTCCTGTTCCAGTACGGCCGCGAGTCCGCCGCCTTCCTGCTGCCCGTGGACGACAAGTGGGCGACGGCCTTCACCGCGGAAGTGGTCAAGCGCTACGACGCCAAGTTCCCCGAAGGCGCCGCGAAGCCCAGTGCCCCGCCGCGAAGCCCCGCCGCCCCGCCGCGAAAGCCCGCTGCCGCGCCGGCGAAGAAAGAAAGCCTTCAGCCTGTTCGCGAAACGGCGCCGGCAAGGCGCCGTTTTCTACGTCGAAGCCACATCAGCCGCTCAGCGCCCGGTGGAACCGTACCCGCCTCGCCCCGCGGTCCGTGGCGCCAGGTCTTCAGGCTGATGGCTGGGCTCCGGATCCCAGGACTCGCGGCGGGCGTTGAGGAAGCTGGGCGACGCTCGCCCTGGTGGAGATCGAAGGGCTCCTGGCCGTAGTTCACCAGCAGCACCTGCACTTCGCCCCGGAAGTCCGCATCGATGGTGCCCGGGGCGTTCAGCACGGTCACGCCATGCTTGAGGGCCAGGCCCGAGCGGGGCCGCACCTGGCCCTCGAAGCCCGGCGGGATGGCCATGGTGAGCCCCGTGGGCACCAGCCTTCGTTCTCCGGTGAGGATGAACCCAGGCCTCGGCGACGGGGATCGCCGCCCGGAGTCCATGGCGGCGTGTTCGGTGGCGAAGGCGGGCAGTTCAGGCCTCGCCGTGGGGCAGGACGTGGACGGGGATGCTCAGCATGGGGGCCTCCCTCACGAAGACCCTCACTCGAAGACGACGGTGCCGCGGTTGTTATAGGTGAGGACCCGGCGCAGAAGGTGGAGCCGCACGGCGCGGGCGAGGACGATGCGTTCCAGGTCCTTCCCCTTGCGCACCAGGTCTTCCACCGTGTCCGGTGGCTCACCGGATGATGTCCTGCTCGAGGATGGGGCCCGCGTCCAGGTCCCGGCGTCACGTAGGGGGCGGTGGCGCCGATGACCTTCACGCCCCGGGCGTGGGCCTGGTGGTAGGGCATGGCGCCCGCGAAGGCCGGCAGGAAGCTGTGGTGGATGTTGATGATGGACGGGAAGGCCTGGATGAAGCCGTCGCTGAGCACCTGCATGTACTTGGCGAGCACCACCAGCTCGATGCCCCGCTCCTGGAGGACGGCCAGCTCCAGCGCCTCGGCGTTGGCCTTGGTCCCGGCGGTGACGGGCACATGCAGGAAGGGCACGCCGAACTGGGCCGCCACCGGCTCCAGGTCAGGATGGTTGCTGAGGACAAGGGCGATGGCGCAGCGCAGCTCGCCGGCCCGTTGCCGCCACAGCAGGTCCAGCAGGCAGTGGTCCTGCCGGCTGCACCACAGGGCGACCTTGGGGAGCTCGTCGGAGAAGTGCAGGGACCAGGCGCCGCCCATGGGACCGGCGACGTCCGCAGCGCGGGCGGCCAGATCCACTCCCGGGACAGGCCGAAGCCTTCGAGCTCCCATTCGATGCGGCCCAGGAAGCGCTTCGCGGCGAGGTCCGAATGGTGGTCCGAGTCCACGATGTTGCCGCCATGCTCGAACACGAAGGTCGAGAGCCGCGCCACGATGCCCTTCTGGTCCGGGCAGTTGATCAGCAGGATCGCGGTGGGGTTCACGGCTTCTCCTTCACCAGCTGCCCGCAGGCCGCCTGCACGTCCCGGCCCCGGGAGCGGCGCACGGTGACGAAGCAGCCGTGGGCCTTGAGGCGTCCGGCGAAAGCCTGGATGCGGGCCTCGGCGGGCTCGTGGAAGTCGCTGGCGGCGTGCTCGTTCATGGGGATCAGGTTCAGGTTGTGGCTGCGCCGCAGGTCGCCGAGCCAGTCCGCGAGGCGGTCCGCGTCCTCTTCCGTATCGTTCTCGCCGGCGAGGAGCACGTACTCGAAGGTGAACTTCTCGTTGCGCCGGGGTCCCCAGGCGTCCAGGGCCTGCCGCAGCCGCGCCAGGTTCCACACGCGATTCACGGGCATCGTACGGCTGCGCGCGGCATCGGTGGTGGCGTTGAGACTGAGGGCCAGCAAGGGCCGTGGCTGCATCAACGCCAGCTTCTCGATGCCGCTCACCAGCCCCGAGGTGCTCACGGTGATGCGCCGGGCCGGGATGTCGAGGCCCGACTTGTGGCAGAGGATGCGCATGGCCCGGTGCAGGTTTTCCAGGTTGTGGAGGGGCTCGCCCATGCCCATGAAGACGAGCGTCACCTGGGAGCTCTGGGCGGGGCCGAGGTCGCGCATCAGGCCCAGCACCTGACCCACGATCTCGCCGGCGGAGAGGTTGCGCACGATGCCCATGGACCCCGTGGCGCAGAAGGTGCAGCCCATGGCGCAGCCCACCTGGCTGGAGATGCAGTAGGTGACGCGCGGATTGCGCACCCGCCGGGGCATGTGCACGCACTCGATGCGCTTCCCGTCCGTGAGTTCCAGCACGAGCTTGGTGGAGCCGTCCCCGGAGGGCAGGGACTCGGCGATGGCGGGCAGGCCCAGGTCGAAGCGCTCCTCGAACCAGGCCCGCGCCACCTTCGAAAGCCAGGGCGAGCCGTCCCGCCAGGAGGCCGGCCGCTGCAGCCGGGCGAAGAGGTGCTCAGGCCGGCCCGGCGCCCCCAGGGCTTCCAGATCCTCGGGGAGCAGGCCGTAGGCCGAGGGCAGGCCGCCCCGCTCGGGGGCCGCCACGTCCCAGGGCTGGAGCGCGGTTTCGGGCATCCGGACAGTCTACCTGGGGGTCCTGGTCTGCGATCCTGAAGCATGGCTTCCACGGTCCTTTCCGAACGTTCCTTCCGCATCCGCGTCGCCCTGCTCGTCGGCCTGGCCCTGGGCATCGGGGTGGGGGTGCTCTTCGTCCCGCCCATCGCCCAGGATCCCGCCTACCACGCCTTCGCCGATGGGCGGACGCTGCTCGGGCTCCCGAACTTCTGGAATGTGCTCTCCAACGCGCCCTTCCTGCCTTTCGGGGTCTGGGGCCTGATCGTCCTCCGCAAGGCCCGCTTCCACGATCCCCGGGAGGCCTGGGCCTATCGGGTGGCCTTCGCGGGAACGGTGCTGGTGGGCTTCGGCTCCAGCTACTACCACTGGCATCCCGACAACCACACGCTGTTCTGGGACCGGCTGCCCATGACCCTGGTCTTCATGGCCCTGTTGAGCGCCGCCATCGCCGAGCGCATCCGCGCCCGCATCGGCGCCACCCTGCTCCTGCCCTTCCTGGTGCTCGGCGTGCTGGCCATCGATGTCTGGCGCCGGGGCGAGCTCACCGGCGTGGGCGACCTGCGCTTCTACGTGCTGGTGCAGTTCTATCCGATGCTCATGATCCCGCTCCTCATGGCCCTCTTCCCCGCCCGCTACACCCGCACCCGGGACATCGGCTGGATGGTCGTCTGGTACCTCGTCGCCAAGGTCCTGGAGCTGGAGGACCCAGCGGTCTTCCGCTTCCTCGGCGGGACGATGAGCGGCCACGCCCTCAAGCACCTGGCGGCGAGCCTCAGCATCGCGGCCCTGGTGCTCATGATCTCGAAGCGGGAACCGATCCCCCTCGAGCCCGAAGTCTCCTAGGCCGCCACGTCCTTCGCGCGGATCTCGCTGCCCTTCCGCGTGCCCAGGGCCGTGAGGCCGAGGGTCGCGGGGTCGAGCAGTTCCCTGGCGACGCGGTGGACCTGGTCGAGGCCGACGGCATCGATCTCGGCGATCTGGGCGTCGAGGGTGGTGACGCCGCCGAGGTGGATGGCCTGGTGGGCGAGGCTGAACATGCGGCTGTTGCTGCTCTCCTGGCTGAAGGCCAGGGAGGTGCGGGCCTGGAGCTTGGCGCGCTCCAGTTCGGCCTCGCTGACGCCCTTTCGCGAGCAGTTCGCCGCATTCGTGAATGACGCGCTGCACCAGTTCCCGGGCGTGGCCCGGGGCGCAACTGGCGGCGATCTGCAGCGCCCCGGTGTCCGTGTAGTGGGTCAGGTAGCTGCCCACGGAATAGCAGAGGCCGCGGCGCTCCCGCAGCTCCATGAAGAGCCTTGAGCTCATGCCGCCGCCGAGGATGTGGGACAGCAGGTTGGAGGCCACGCGGTCCTGGTGGCGGTGCGGCGGGCCCGGAAAGCCCATCACCAGGCTGGTCTGCTGCAATTCCTTGCGCGCCACGTTGAGGAGGAAGGGCCGGGGGCGGCCCATCTCAGGCACGGGCTCGCCGGCGCCGACCGGCAGGCGCGACAGGACCGGCTCCAGAAGCTGGAGGAAGGACTCGGGCTCGATGGCGCCGGCGGCGGAGATCAGGAGGTTGGGGGCGCGGTAGGTGCGCTCGAAGAAGGCGCGGGCCTCCGCGGGTCCGTAGCTCCCAACCTGCTCCCGGCTGCCCAGGATGGGATGGGCCAGGGGCGCGCCCTTCCAGAAGTGGCCGTAGAACAGCTCGCTCACCCAATCGTCGGGCTGGTCCTCGGACTGGGCGATCTCCTCCAGGATCACGCCCCGCTCCCGGACCAGCTCCTCGCCATCGAAGCGCGGGGAGCTCACCAGGTCGCCGAGGATCTGGACCAGGTCCGGCAGCTGCTCCCGCAGCACCTTGCCGTAGAAGCAGGCGCTCTCCTTGCCCGTGAAGGCGTCCACGCTGCCGCCCAGGCGGTCCGTGGCCTCGGCCATGAGGTCCGGGGTGGGGAAGTGCTCCGTGCCCTTGAAGACCGTGTGCTCGATGAAGTGGGCCAGGCCCTCCTCGTGGACGCGTTCGTGGCAGCTGCCCCGCTTGACCCAGAAGCCCACGGCGCAGGAGCGCAGGTGGGGCATGGGTTCGATGAGAATCTCGGCGCCCTGGGGCGTGGTGTGACGGAAGAAGGGCATCCCTTCAGAGTACGATCCCCCATGCGATTCGCCCAAACGCTACTTCCAGCCTCAGCCCTGCTGCTGCTGGCGGCCTGTCGTCCGCTCCAGGTGGCCTGGAGCCCCCGGGGCCCGCTCCTGCTTGAAGTCCAGGTGGCGAACCTGCCCCCGGATTTCCGCGCGGAACTCGAGGGGAGCCTGAGGGAGGCCTTCGAACCGGGAGCGGCGCCGGCCGGGGCGGCGGACGGGGCCCCGGCCAACCGGCTCATCGTGCGCGTCACGGAGCTCCAGCCCGATCCCCGCTCCAGCTTCTGGAAGAACTGGGGGCTGTCGGCGGCCGGGGGGACCCTGCAGGGCGGCACGACGGGAACGGCGCTGGGGGCCGCCTTGGGGCTGGCCTTCGGCGTCATCGCGGGACCCTTCGTGTACGCCCAGCACGCCGCGGTCGAACACCGGGTGGGCTACCGTCCCTTCGTCGTGCAGGGCCACGTTGACGCCGGGGTGGTCCTGAACCCGGGCGACGCACCCCCCAGGGTCCTGAATCTCATCACCCTGGATATCCGTGACCACCTGCCCGCCCTTCGAGCGGAGGAGGCGCAGGATCCGGCGCGGATCCGCCAGGTCACCGCCCAGGCCCTGGCGAAGGCCATCCGCGAGGCGCTGAGGCAGCGGGGCGTGATCTAGCCTCAGCCTTCCGAATCCGCCCCCGCCAGCCCGATGGGCGTCGCCTGGAGGCGCCAGCCCGCCAGGGCCCAGAAGACGCAGCCGGCGAGGAAGAGGACGAGGGCCGCGACGAGGGTCGGCGTGACCACCTGGGTCTGGGCCAGCATGTGGGAAGCGTTCACCACGCTGCTCTTGGTGCCGGAGATGTTCTCCACGTAGTGGGCGAAGGTGAGGCGCTGCAGGTTGCCCGGCAGGATCCAGATGGCCCGGTCCCACACGAAGAGGTAGAGGGCGCCCCACAGGGAGCCGCGCTTGAAGACCAGGCCCAGCAGGGTCATGAAGGCCAGCTCGGCCCAGTAGGCGCTGGCGAGGGAGCCCACCATCCGGGGCAGGGCCTCGAAGCTGCCGCCAATGGCGACGAGGCCCAGGCAGGCGAAGGCCAGCCAGAGGACGCCCCAGCCGTACCAGAGCAGCCCTTTGCCGAAGGGCAGGGCCCAGACGGTGGCGGGCCGCGCCAGCATGAGCGGGATGGTGCGCTGCTCGATGTCCTCCCGGATCCCCGCGGGGGCGGCGACAAGAGCCATGATGGGGAGGAAGTACTGGGCCAGGGCCTTGTGGAAGACTTCCACGGCGAGGCCCGGCGGAACCCGCTCCCCCTGGGCCTTCATGACGATGGCCACCAGCATGATGATGCCGACGGGAACCAGGGGCAGCCCCGCCAGGACCCAGCCGCGGGCCTGCAGGACCCGGGGCAGGTAGCCCTTGAACACGGCTTTGGCGGTCTGGAGGGGCGTGGGAATCACCGCGGCGCTCATGCGTGGTCCTTCGTGAGGTACTGGAACACCGCGTCCAGGTTCAGGTCGAGGGGATCGAGGGCGGTGAGGGGCAGCTTTCCGGCCACGACGGCCTCCTGCATGCGGGGCAGGAAGGTGCGCGGGTTGCGCACGGCGAGGATGGCGGAGCCCTCCTCCAGCCGCAGGCCCACCAGCTCCCCTTGGTCCACGGCCCAGCGGGCCACGGCGCGGGCGTCCTCCGCGGACAGGCGCAGCTCCACGGGGTGGCGGTCGAGCAGCTCCCGGATCTCCGCGACATTACCTTCCGCCAGCAGCCGGCCGCGGAAGAGCAGCAGGATGCGGTCGGTGAGCTGGGCGATCTCGCCGAGGATGTGGCTGCTCACGATGATCTTCACGCCGCCATCGGCGAGCTTGCGGAGCATCTCCATGAGGAGGATGCGGGCCTCCGGGTCGAGGCCGTTGAAGGGCTCGTCGAGAATGAGCAGCTCGGGATCGTGCAGCAGGGCCTGGGCCAGGCGGATGCGCTGGCGCATGCCCTTGGACATCTGGTTGAAGCGCAGGTGGGCGCGGGTCTCCATGCCCACGATGCCCAGGGCTTTCTCGATGGCGGCTTCCAGGGCGGGGCCTTCGAGACCCGACAGCTCACCCATCATCCGCAGCCAGCCCCGGCCCTTGAGGCCCGAGGGGAAGCGGTCGCCCTCGGGAACGAGGCCGATACGCGCGAGGATGGCCGGGTTGCGGTAGGGCTCTTCGCCCAGCACCCGCACGTCGCCGCTGGAACAGGGCAGGAGGCCCGACAGCAATTGGATGAGGCTGGACTTGCCCGCGCCGTTGGGGCCGAGGAGCCCCGTGATGCCACCGCCGGCGGGCAGTTCGAAGGTGGTGGGGGAAAGGCCCAGGATCTGGCCATAACGAAGGGACGCGCGGTTGAGGGAGATCACAGGACCGCCTCGCTCGGCTTCGTCCGCTGGGCCGCGACGAAGATCCACAACGACACATGGGCCACCGTGCCGATGACCGTGGGGACCCAGTCGAGGAAGGGATCCTTCATGCCGCAGAGCAGCTGGGGCCACGCGGTGGCCAAGGCCACGGGGCTGATGGCGAGGAAGGCCTTGGCCTTCAGGAGGCCCGCCAGGATGCCGCCCAGGGCGAAAGTGCCCAGCACGATCCCGAGCACCCAGCCGAAACCGGCCCGGGGCGAGCCCGCCATGGCGCTGGCGCCGAGGGTGACGGAGCCCGCGAGGATCGCGATCATCAGGGCGGCGGGGATGAGGTGCAGGGGCAGGGTGGTCCAGATGGGCCCGTTCTTGCCCGCCACCATCAGGCTCATGGCCCAGGGGATGAGCACGAAGGGCAGCTGGATGGCGAAGGGCAGCAGGGCCGCCAGGCCGCCCTTGGCCAGGAGGTAGTCCTGGGGGCGCACGGGGTGCGCGTAGATCAGGGGCCGGATGCGGTGCAGGGTGTCCCGGGCCACGAGGCCGCCGCCGATGAGGGCCACCTGGAACCACATGGGGATGAGCACCGCCTGGCCGAGGTGGTCCGCCTGGTACTCGGGGCCCTGGGTCAGGATCTGGGAGGCGAAGTCCTTCATCCCGGAAAAGGCCACGCTCGTGTTCGAGAGGTAGCGGAGGTAGAGGCTGCCGAGCTGGATCAGGAGGATGAGGAGGAAGAGGAAGCCGAAGAAGATCCCCAGCTTGGCCTTCATCACCCGCCCGAAATCGAAGCGCATGAGCACGGCGATGGGGTGGCTGCCGCGGTCGAGGTTCTCCCGGGGCGGAAGGGTGGGCGCGTAGATGGGCATCAGGCCCTCCCTTCGGCGGACTTGGGGATGGGGCTGCCATGGAGGGCGCGGATCAGGACTTCGTCGAGGCGGTCGTGGCGGGGCGTGAGCTGCACGAGGGTGGCGCCGGCGTCCTGGGCCCACTTGAAGGCCAGGATGGGGTCCGCGACCGGCAGTTCGATGTCCATGAGGCCGTTGCGGGAATGCAGCACTTCGCCCAGCTCCGGCAGCTTCGCCTCCTGCTCGGGGGTGAGGGGATCCAGGAAGCGCAGCTCAAAGCGCCGTGCCAGCATCTTGCGAAGCCCCGCCATGGAGCCCGCCGCCTTGATCTCGCCCTTGTCCAGGATGATGAGCTGGTCCGCCACGCGCTCGACATCCTCCAGCAGGTGGGACGCGAGGATCACCGAGGTGCCCAGTTCCGCGCGCACCTTCAGGACCAGGTCCAGCATGCGCTTGCGGCCTTCGGGATCGAGGCCGTTGGTGGGCTCGTCGAGGAAGATCAGTTCGGGGGAATGCACCAGGGCCTGGGCCAGCTTCACCCGCTGCCGCATGCCCGTGCTGTAGCCGCTGACGTTGCGGTAGCGGGATTCGTCGAGGCCCACGAAGTGGAGCACCTCGTGGGCGCGGTCCCGGGAGGCTTCCGCCCGCAGGCCCGACAGCTCGCCCCAGAAGGCCACCTGCTCGAAGGCCGAGCAGTCCTCGATGAGGGCGTCGTATTCGGGCATGTAGCCGATGCGGGCGCGCAGGCCCGCGGCTTCCGGAGCCCGCAGGTCCACGCCAAGGACCTGGCCGGCCCCCGCGCTGGGACGCAACAGGCCCAGCAGGGCCTTCAGCAGGGTGGACTTGCCCGCGCCGTTGGGGCCCAGCAGCCCCACCACTCCGTCCTCCACGTCCAGGGTCAGCCCCTTCAGGGCGACGGTGGGTCCGTAACGGACCTCGAGATGCTCGAATGAAATCACGGTGTGCTCCGAAGGGGCTTACGGGGGCGGATGCGTCCAGGTTTAACGCGGGGCGGCCGGGGACGCCAGCCCGGAGCCTGGAATTCCGGCGGTTGGCGCCCTGCCGCCGGTGAATGCCCGGCCGCCGGTTCCGCCTTCCCCTCCGGAATCTAGGCTAGGCTTTGGTCCAACCTTCCGCCCCCCATGAACATCCCCCTCTGGCTTCCCCTGGATGCGCTGCAGGCTGGAGCCCTCTTCGCCTTGGCCCTGGGCTACCTCGCGGACGCGGCGGCCCGGAAGGACCGGCTCATGGGCTGGCTGGGGCTCACCTGCGTGATCATCGGCCTGCGCCACGGCGTGATGATCATGGCGGCGGAAGAGGTCCTGAGCCCGGAGCTGGCGGACCGCCTGCAAAGCCTCATGGCCTCCAGCGGCTTCCTCTGCCTCTTCGCGGCCCTCCGCGTGCTTTTCCGCAGCCATGTCACGGGAACGGTCCTCGCCGTGATGACGGCGGGCATGCTCCCCAACGTCTTCCGGAACTTCTTCCTGTCCCGCAGTCACGGGCTGGATCCTTTTCTCCACAACATTTCCAATGTCTTCTATGTGCTCGGCGCCCTCTGGATCTGCCTGGCGACCTGGCGCGCCCGCCGGGAAGGCCATCCCATGGCCCGGCGCCTGCTCTGGGGCATCGTGGGCCTGTGCGTGCCGGTGATCCTGGAGGCCATGGTGCTCATCGTCTCCGGGGCCAAGCTGCGGCTTTCGGGCTTCGCCTTGATGGTGCTGGCCATCGCCATCGGCGGCTCCTGGCTCCATTTCACGATGGAAGGCCAGCAGGAGCGCCTTGACCGCTGCCGGGAGGAGGCCAAGGCCTGGCGCAGCCTCGTTCCCGGGCCCACCTGGCACTCGGCGGAACCCTCGCTCCTCATGGAGAGCCTTTTCGGCAAGGATTGGCCCGGCCGGCTGGACGACCGCATGGAGAGCCAGGACGGCGCCACCTTCGAGCTGCACCGCCTGGGCCTCAGCGCCGGCGAGTCCCTGGGCTGGATCGAAACACGGGTGGACACGATGCCCGGAACCGCCCAGTTCATGACGGGCTGGACCGTGGCCCTGGGCATGGACGAGGGCCCGGCCTTCGACCAGGCCAAGGCCTGGCTCGAAGCCTGGGGGGCCGAGATCAGCGCCTGGGGCACGGTGCCGCCCCGGGAAGGTCCTTTTCCCAGCTTCCTGGTCTGGGCCAGGGAGCCCAGCATCCTGGCGGTGTGGCGGGAGGACGCCCTGGAGCGCCGCCGTCCGCGCTGGATCCAGGTGGGCGGACCCAATACGGAAGGCCCCCACGCGCGGCTCGAGAAGCCCCTCGACGAAATCGCCCTGCGCCTCTCCCTGCAGCGCCTCCTCAGCGTGAAGTGAGGGCCGGAGCCAGGTCCTCAGTCCGCCATCAGGGCGCCCACGGCGGCCATGGCGGCGGCCCGGAGCGCCTCGGGCTCCGTGCCTGCGGGGACCGGCATGGGCGTGCCAATGCGGATGACGTAGTCCACCCCGGCCACCCGCCAATCGCCCTTGGGGAGCGCCGCCGCGCCGCCCTGGATGGCGAAGGGCACGAGGGGGACTTGGGCTTCCGCGGCGAGGTTGAAGACGCCCCTCTTGAAGGGCAGCAGGCGGCCGTCCAGGGAACGGGTGCCTTCCGGGAAGGTGATGATGCTCTGGCCGCCGTGGATGCGTTTCGCGGCGGCGTGCAGGCTGGCGAGGGCCTTCGACCGGTGGCTGCGGTCGATGAAGATGAAGCCCGCGATCCAGATCACCCAGCCCAGGAAAGGCACCCTGGCCAGCTCCCGCTTGGCGACGAAGACCGCGTGGCAGGGCAGGGTGGAGATGAGGAGGGGCGGATCGAAGAGAGAGGCGTGGTTGCCGATGAAGATGACCGGCTGGCACCCCGTGCGGATCGCCTCCGGCAGCGTCTCCCAGCCCAGGAGGCGGCGACGGATGCCGAAGGTCCAGGCGGTGAAGCGGATGTAGCGGGGGGCCATGATCCAGAAGGCCCTTGCGCCGCCACAGAAAGGGGCCATGAGGAAGACGCAGGTGACCGAAAAGGCCAGCATGGGCGCGCCCAGCGCCCAGCCCAGGAGGGGGCGCAGGAAGGGCCGGCGTGGAAGCCCGGCGCTGGGCAGCCCGGCGGTTCCGCTCAAGGGTTCAGCAGCTCGGCCGACTTGATCCTCACGGCGTATTCGGGGACGTTGGGCTGCCCCCTCTTCCACCCGGTGCGGACCTTCTCGATGGCCTCCACCGTCTCCATGCCGGACACCACGCGGCCGAAGGCGCAGTAGCCGTAGCCTTCGTCCGTGGGGGCCTGGTGGTCGAGGGAGGCGTTGTCCACGGTGTTGATGTAGAACTGGGCGGTGGCGCTGTGGGGCTCGGAAACGCGGGCCATGGCGAGGGTTCCCTTGTCATTCTTCAGGCCGGCCCTGGCGGTGAGGTCCGCCTCGTTACGGACGGGCGGCAGGGTGGGCTTCTCCACCATGGCCTCCGTCAGGCCGCCGCCCTGGATCATAAAGCCTGCGACCACGCGGTGGAAGATCGTTCCGGCGTAGTGGCCGGCCTTCACGTAGGCCAGGAAGTTGGCCACGGTCTTCGGCGCCAACCCGGGCTCCAGTTCCACGACGAAGGTGCCGTAGCTGGTCACGAACTTGACCCGGGGCTTGGGCTCGGCGGGCCTGGCGGAAGCGGCCTTCGGCCCGGCTTCGGAAGCGGGCCCGGCCCCCTGGGGGAAGGCCGCGGTGGCGGCGAGCAGGATCGAGGCGAGCAGGGCGCGGCGGCGCATGGGGACTCCGGTGCTTTGAAGACCATTGTGCCTGCATCACACTGGTCCGATGCCATGGCTTGATGTCCCCACCCTCCTGCTCGCCCTGCTGCTCCTGCCCTTCGGCCTGGTGGTGGGCTCCTTCTGCAATGTGCTCATCCACCGCCTGCCCCAGGAAGAGGAGGCCGAACGCAACGTCACCACCAAGGCCAGCCACTGCCCGAGCTGCAAGGCCCCCATCAAGCCCTGGCACAACATCCCCCTCTTCGGCTGGCTGTGGTTGCGGGGGAAATGCGCCGCCTGCGGCTGGCGCATCCCCTTCCGCTACCCGCTGGTGGAGCTGCTGGGTGGCCTCATCGCCGCGGGCTCCGTGTGGGTCCTGCCCTTCGGGACGCTGGTGTGGCTGAAGGGGGTGGTCTGCGCCTTCGCCCTCCTGGTGCTCTTCTTCACGGACTTCACCGAGTTCATCCTGCCGGACGCGGTGCAGTTTCCCCTGATGGCCCTCGGGGTGCTCTTCACCCTGCCCTCCCTCTTCCTGGGGGAGCGGCTGGTCACCATCTTCGGCGCGGATCCCCAGGCCTTCCTGAAGGTGGACCTCTGGTTCAACGGCCTCCAGGCGGCGCCCCTGTGGACCACCTACGGCGAGCCCGTGACCCTGCTGCAGAGCCTAGTGGGCCTCGCCATCGGCTACGGCGCGCCCGCCCTCTTCAACCTGCTCTACAAGGCCGTCCGGAAGACCGATGGCATGGGCATGGGGGACTTCAAGATGCTGGCTTGGCTGGGGGCCTTCTTCGGCGTCGGCCCGATGCTGGGCATCCTCTTCCTCGGCGCCTTCCTGGGCGCCATCGTCGGCCTGCCCCTCATGCTCATCCGCCGGGAAGGCGGCCAGATGATGCTCCCCTTCGGCTGCGCCCTGGCCCTGGCGGTGCTGCCCATCTGGTTCTACGGACCCATGGCCTGGAGCTGGTACATGGGGCGGATGGCGGTGGGGGGATGAGGCCATGAAGCTGCTGCGCATCAACCACCTCGGCATCGCCGCCCCCGGCCTGGACGAGGCCATGGCCCGCATGGAACGGCTCTTCGGGATGGGGGCGGACCACACCGAGGACGTGCCCGAGCAGAAGGTGAAGACCGCCTTCTTTCCCGTGGGCGAATCCCGCCTCGAATACCTGGAAAGCACCGACCCGGAAGGCCCCGTCGGGAAGTTCCTCGCCAAGCGCGGCCCTGGCATCCACCACGTGTGCTTCGAGGTGGACGACATCGACGCAGCGGTGAGTCAGCTCGTCGCCAAGGGCGTCCGCATGATCGACCCGCAGCCCCGGGCCGGCGCCCACGGCTGCCGGGTGGCCTTCATCCACCCCAGCGAGACCGGCGGCGTGCTGATGGAGCTGAGCCAGGAAGGCCGGGCCTGATCCCGATCCACGTTCGCCCGGCACCGAAAGCCCCACGAAGTGCGGTGTTGACCTTCAACAAGGCACCCTTCCAGAGCGTGGTTCGCCCGCCCTTGGCGAACCATGCTCTGGAAGGGTGCAGGCAAGCGAGAGCGCGGCAGGAACATGAACCAGGAAAGTTTCCTGACGCCGGGATGCGGTGGGACGAAGGCCTGGGGTTGACCTGAGCTTTGGTTTTCGCAAGTTCAAGACGGATCGCCCTTCGCGCCTCTCCATTTCTTCCGGATGATCGAAGATTCCGTTTCCCGGCCTGCCGCGCTA
The DNA here is from genome assembly GCA_016710635.1 of Holophagaceae bacterium. Classification (GTDB taxonomy): domain Bacteria; phylum Acidobacteriota; class Holophagae; order Holophagales; family Holophagaceae; genus JADJVL01. The sequence goes on from JADJVL010000007.1 coordinate 33,813, forward strand.
TCGCTTGCCTGCATCCTTGCCCGGCACGAGTCGCAAAAGCGCGACTCATGCCGGGCAAGGATGCCTTTTCCAGGACCCACCCGTTCGGTCGTCCTCGTCTCTTGATCTGCGGTTCCTCGCGGTGGTCAGGGACGAGGTTGCAGCGCCGCTTCAGTACACTCCCACCATGGATCCCGAACTCCCCCGACTACTGGAACCAGGTCTACCTCGACGAGCCCAAGCCCGGCTGGGATCTCGGCGCGCCGTCGCCTCTGCTCGCGGAGGTGCTGGCGTTGGCGCCACCCCTCGCTCCCGGCGCCCGGGTGGCGGTCCCCGGTTGCGGGTTCGGCCACGACGCGGCGGAACTGGCCCGCCTGGGCTTCGAGGCCTGGGGCATCGACTTCGCACCTCTGGCATTGGAAGGCGCCCGGGCCCGCTACGGCGAGGCGGTCACCTGGTCGGCGGAGGACTGGTTCACGGGAGAGCTGCCCGCCTTCGACGCGGTCTTCGACCACACCTGCTTCGTGGCCATGGAGCCCGCCCGCCGGGGGGCGTACCTCGATGCCACCCGGGACCGTCTGCGGCCCGGCGGCCTCTGGCTGGGCGCCTTCTTCCACGACACGCAAGGGCGCGAAGGGCCACCCTTCGCGATCCCCCGGGAGGAACTCCGGGCCCTTGTGGCGCCCCGCCTTGACATCCTGTCGCTCGCGGACGCCCTGCAGAGCCATCCCCGGCGCCTGGGCCGGGAATTCCTCGTGGTGGCGCGCAAAGCGGGGGGCTGAAAACCCGCCGGCCTTCGATAAACTGCCCCATGGCCCTCGACCTCACCTTCCCGGACCCCGCCGCCGCCGACGCGGGGCTCTCCTCCCTGGCCCGCAGCGTCGTGGGTTCCGAGATCCTCAAGATCGCCGCCCAGATCCGGGCGATGCAGGCCTCCGGCGCCGAGATCTGCAACCTCACCGTGGGCGACTTCAATCCCGCCTACTTCCCCATCCCGGAAGCGCTGCTGGAAGGCACGCGGTCGGCCCTGGCGGAAGGCCAGACCAACTACCCGCCCTCCGACGGCGTGCTGCCCCTCCGCGAAGCCGTGGTGCGGTTCTACGAGCGGGAGCTGGGCCTGCGCTACCCGGTGGAGTCCGTGCTGGTGGTGGGCGGCGCGCGGCCCCTGCTCTATGGCGCCTACCGCACCCTGGTGGATCCCGGCGACACGGTGGTCTACCCCGTGCCCAGCTGGAACAACAACCACTACGCCAACCTCAGCGGGGCGAAGGCCATCGAGCTGCCGGTGCGGGAGGACCACAATTTCTTCCCCACCCTGGACCAGATCGCGCCGCATCTCTCCGAAGCCCGGCTGCTCTGCCTCAATTCGCCCCTCAACCCCACGGGCACCATGATTGATGCGGAACAGCTGCGGGCCATCACCCAGGCGGTGGTGGACGAGAACGAAAAGCGGAAACAGACCGGCGCGCGGCCCCTCTTCTTCGTCTACGACCAGGTCTACTGGACCCTCACCTTCGGCGCCCAGCACGTCACGCCGGTGGGCCTTGTGCCGGAATCCGCGCCCTACGTGCTGCTGCTGGACGCCCTGTCGAAGGCCTTCTGCGCCACGGGCCTCCGCGTCGGCTGGGGCCTCATGCCCCCGGCGGTGCGGGCGCGCATGGCGGACATCCTGGGGCACGTGGGCGCCTGGGCCCCCAAGGCCGAGCAGTTGGCCACGGCGAAGCTGCTGGACGATCCCGCCACCATCCAGGCCTTCCAGGCCACCTTCCTGCCGGCGGTGAAGGCGCGCCTGGATGCCCTCCACGGGGGCTTCGCGGCCCTCAAGGCCGAAGGCATCCCCGTGGACGCCATCGCCCCCCAGGGCGCCATCTACCTCAGCGCGCGCTTCGACCTCTTCGGCCGCACCATCCGCGGCCTGGCGCTGAACACCAACGAGGACATCCGCCAGCTCCTGCTCCAGCACGCGGGCCTCGCCCTCGTGCCCTTCCAGGCCTTCGGCCTGAAGGAGGAGAGCGGCTGGTTCCGCCTCAGCGTCGGCGCCGTGTCCCTGGCGGACATCGCCGCCATGATGCCGCGGCTGCGGGCCCTGCTGGCCTAGCGGTTCTGATCCCCGTCCACCGGGGGCAGGACCACCGCCTCGACGACCTTTGGGGGCGGTTTCTCGCCGGATGTGGGGCCGGGCCCCTCGGGGGGCGCGCCGGTGGAGAAGGGCGTCACACCCTGGGCGCCCCGGGTGGCCACCAGGACCGCCATGGTCCAGGTGGGCGCGAACTCCACGTAGGGCAGGAACTCCAGCGCGAAGCTGGGGAGGAAGACCCAGTGCCAGCCCACGAGGCGCCAGAGCACCAGCATGGTGACGATGTCCAGGGGCGCGTCCACCCAGGTGCTCAATCCTCCGGTTGTGACGCCGAGCCCCACCTGGACGGCGTCCACCACGAGGGCCACGGCCCAGGCGGCCTTGACCTTCGCTGGGCTGATGTCCGTTTGCATGGGACTACTCTACCGCCGCCGCCCCAGAAACTCCCCGGCTCCTTCAGCGGCTGCAGAGCTCCAGCCCGATGCCCGCCGGCTCCGCAATCCTGCCGCCTCCGCAATCCCGGCGACGACGCCCTCCTTGGACGGCAGGATGCCGCCGCGGCTCCCGAGGCCCTGGTCCAGGAAAGCGTCGAAGGGCCATCGCCTTGACGGCAGGGGCGCGGGCGGACCATGCTGCCCCTCGCGACACCGGAGGTCTTCATGGGATTCCTGATCGGACTGGCCTTCGGCTTCATTGCCTGGTTCGTCCTCCGCTATGGGATGGCGGGCCTCTTCACCGTGGATCAGAACGAGCGGGCGGTGAAGACCTCCTTCGGGCGGGCCCAGCGCATCCCCGACTCCAGCACCCTGAACACGCCCATCGCGGAACACCTGCGGCCTGAGGAGCGGGAGCGCTACGACTATCCGCTGATGGAGGTGATCGGTCCCGGCGGGCCCTACTTCAAGTGGCCCTGGGAGAAGGTCTACAAGGTCAGCGTGGCCACCCAGACCATGAACATGGCCCTGGACCTGGAGACGCCCACCGCCAACAGCGGCGGCACGGTGCTCGAGGCGGTCACCAAGGACCAGCTCAACGTGGGGCTCAAGGGCCAGACCCGCTTCCGGGTCAGCGAGCAGAACCTCTACGCCTACCTCTTCGGGGTGAAGCTTCCCATCGTCCATGTCATGGGCTACTTCGTCAGCATCCTGCGGGAGCGCATCGCCGGCTTCGAGGCGCCCCACGAGGCCCACGGCGAAGGCGGGAAGCCGGTCTCGCCCCTGGAGGATCCCAGCGGCGCCGCCGGCATCTCCATCAACGACCTGCGGAAGAACCTCCGGGACATGAACGAGTACATGGACGTGGAGTGCCGCTCCTCCGCTGCGCGCTACGGCATCATCCTGGACGCCTCCCTCATCACGGAGATCGATCCGCCCCCGGAAGTGGAATCGGCCCTGGCGGCCATCAACACCGCCCACAACCACGTGTCGTCGGAGATCTCCCTGGCCCAGGCCGGCGCCGACCAGCGGATCGTGCAGTCCCGGCGCGCCGTGGAGATCGAGACCCTGAAGGCCCAGGCGGAAGTGGAGCCCCTGCGGGCCATGGCGGAGCAGCTGCGGATCCTCAAGGCCAGCGGCCCCGGCGTCCTCCAGGCCTACCTGCGCAATGTCCGGCTGGGCCTGCTCACCAAGGCCAAGGCGGCCTTCCTGGAGGTGGGGCGATGACCGAATTCCTGGTGGGTCTCGCCTTCGGCTTCATCGGCCCCTTCATCGGCATGGCCTTTCTGCTGGGCCTCCTGCGCCAGTGCGGCCTCTACGCCATCGTGGAGGAGGGCAGCTGCCACGTTTACGTGCTCTTCGGGAAGGTGCTCGCCCTGGTCAAGGAGCCCGGGCTGGTCTTCCTGCCGGCGCGGCTGGGGCCCAAGGCCTTCATCGTCAACTGGCTCGGCAAGCGCCACGTCCTCGACATGCGGCTGATGCAGGAATACCTGCGCAGCCAGCCGGTGAACTCGGAGGAGGGCGCGCCCATGGGCATCGGCATCTGGTACGAGATGTTCATCTCGGACCCGGTCTCCTTCCTCTTCAAGAACGCCGATCCCCAGGGCTCCCTCCGGGCCAACGTGAGCAACACGACCATCCGCTGCCTGAGCAACCAGAAGCTCGCCGAGATGCTTCAGAACCGCCACGCCATGAGCCAGACCGTGCGGGCGGAGGTCTCCCACAAATCCCGGGAGTGGGGCTTCCAGGTGGGCTCGGTCTACATCCGCAAGGTGCACTTCCGGGACTACGACATGACCCGGCAGATCGAGGAGAAGGTCGTGAACCGGCTGCGCCAGGTGACCTCCGCAATCAAGCAGGACGGGGCAAACCAGGTGAGCATCATCACCAGCGGCGCCGAACGGCAGGCCGCCGTGGAGTTCGCCAAGGCCGCGGCCCTGCGCCCCGCCATCGTGGGCGCGGCCCTGAAGGAGATCCAGGCGGACCCGGAGATTTCCGAATCCCTCTTCTCCATCCTGGAGACCCAGCGGATCGTCGAGGGCGGCGCGGCCCTCACCCTCGTCTCCAAGGATGCGGGCTCCCTCACGGAGCTCCGGGCGGCCCTCGATGCGTAGCACGCTCCTGCTCCTCCTCGCCGCCGGCGCCCTCGCGGCCCAGGCCCCGGCCCCGACCCCGCCTCCGACCCCGATGCCCGCGTGGCTCAAGCCCGGCGCGGCGGCCCTTGAATACGAAGTCGTCGCCTGGCGGCGGGATATCCACGCCCATCCCGAGCTGAGCAACCGGGAGACCCGCACCGGAAACCTGGTGGCGGGGATCCTCGGCGTCCTCGGCCTCGAGACCCGGCGCCTCGCCGGCACCGGCGTGGTGGGCGTGCTCCGGGGCGGCCGGCCCGGCCCGGTGGTGGCCCTGCGGGCGGACATGGACGCCCTGCCCATCCAGGAGGTCGTGGAGGTGCCCTGGAAGTCCACGGTGCCCGGGGTCATGCACGCCTGCGGCCACGACGCCCACACCGCCATGCTGCTGGGGGCGGCCAAGCTCCTGGCCCAGCACCGGGCCGAACTGCGGGGCACCGTGGTCTTCCTGTTCCAGCCCGCGGAGGAAGGGGCTCCCGCCGGGGAGTTCGGCGGCGCCAAGCGCATGATCGCCGAGGGCGCCCTGGAGAACCCGAAGGTGGAAGCCATCTACGGCCTGCACCAGCGGCCGGAAGGCCCCAGCGGAACCCTGGGCTGGCGCAGCGGTCCCCTCATGGCGGGCAGCGACACCTGGCACCTGGTCCTCCACGGCACCATGGCCCACGGGGCCTGGCCCAACCGGGGCAACGACGCCGTGCTCATGGCGGCGGAGGCCATCCAGGCCCTGCAGGCCATCCGCAGCCGCCGCATCGATCCGGTGAAGCCCTTCGTCCTCACCGTGGGCACCATCCACGGCGGCAACCGCCACAACATCATCGCCGACCGGGTGGAGCTCACCGGCACCATGCGCACCTTCGAGCCGGCGGTGCGGGAGCGGGCCATCGCCCTCATGCACGAGACCCTGAAGGGCGCCTGCGCCATCCACGGCGGCACCTACGAGCTGACCTTCAAGGACGACGACAACCCGCCGGTGGACAACGATCCGCGCCTCGCGTCCGCCGTGAGGCCCTTGCTGGCGGGCCTCGGGGTCCTCGAGGAACAGGACCTGATCATGGGCGCCGAGGATTTCGCCCACTACCAGCGGAAGGTGCCGGGCTTCTTCCTCTTCCTGAACAGCGGCAAGGGGAAGTCCGGCGGCAATCACACCCCGGACATGAACCTGGACGAGGCCGTGCTGAAGATCGGCGTGGCGGCCCTGGCGGGCATGGCCTGGGGCCACGCGGACATCCGGCCCTAGCGGGCGGCCTTCCGCTTCTGCGCCAGCCAGGCGAGGGCCTCCAGGGGCGTCATGCGGTCCAGGTCCAGGGCCTCCAGCTCCGCCCGAAGGGGATCAGGCTCGGCGTCGAAGAGGGGCAGGGCGGGCTGGAGGCCCGCCTGGGTCGAAGGTGGCCGGGGTGCCGCCGGGACCTCGCCGCCGGGTTCCGCCAGCAGGCGCTGGGCCCGGGCGATGACGGGCCGCGGCAGCCCCGCCAGGCGCGCCACCTGGATGCCGTAGCTGCGGTCCGCGGGGCCCTCGGCGATACGGTGGAGGAAGAGGAGCTGCTCCTCCCACTCCTGCACCTCCACGTGGAGGTTCTGGATGCGCGGGTCGTCGGCCAGCTTCGTCAGCTCGAAGTAGTGGGTGGCGAAGAGGGTCCGCGGCTCGCCGCCCCGCAGGTCCCGCAGGTGTTCGGCGATGGCTTCCGCCAGGGCGAGGCCGTCCCTCGTGCTGGTGCCCCGGCCGATCTCGTCCAGGATCACCAGACTCGCCGGCGTCACCTGGTTCAGGATCCGCGCGGTCTCCGTCATCTCCACCATGAAGGTGGACTGGCCCTTGGACAGGAAGTCGCTGGCGCCGATGCGGGTGAAGATGCGGTCCGCGACGCCGAAGCGCATGAGCTCCGCGGGCACGAAGGAGCCGCTCTGGGCCAGGACCACCAGCAGGGCCGCCGTGCGCAGGAAGGTGGACTTGCCGCCCATGTTGGGGCCCGTGACCACCGCCATGGCGCGCGCGGCGCTGAGGGTCAGGTCGTTGGGGATGCACTCCCGGCCCAGGCGTGCTTCAAGCATGGGATGCCGCGCCCCGGCGAGGACCAGCTCCCTTGCGTCGGAGAGTTCCGGCCGCGTCCAGCCGCTGTGCCGCGCCCGCTCGGCGAAGGCGGCGAGGAGGTCCAGGGCCGCGGTGGACCGCGACAGGGCGACGAGGTCCGCCCGGTGCCGCAGCACGAGGTCGAGGAGCGCCTTGAAGGCCGCGGCTTCCAGGCGCAACTGGTCGCCCTCGGCGCTCACGAGGCGCTGCTCGAAGGCCAGCAGCTTCTCTGTGGTAAAGCGCTCGGCGTTCGCGAGGGTCTGCTTGCGGATGAAGTGGGCGGGCACGGCGCCGTAGTTGGACTTGGTGACTTCGAAGTAGTAGCCGAAGACCCGGTTGTACTTGATCTTCAGGCTGCCGATGCCGGAGGCCGCGCGCTCTTCCTCTTCGAGTTCCAGCATCACCTGCTTGGCGTCCCCGGCCAGGCGGCGCACGGCGTCGAGCTCGGGATCCACGCCTGCGCGGATGACGCCGCCCTTCTCCAGGTCCAGGGGCGGGGCCTCCGCGAGGCTGCGCTGCAACTCGTCGAGGAGCGCGGTGCAGAGGGGCGTTCCCGCCTCCCACAGCCCGAGTTCCGAAGCTTCCGCAAACCAGGCCCGGTCCTTCAGCAGGGAGGGCAGGCCTTGGAGCTGGGCCAGGCCTTCCCGCAGGGAGGCCAGCTCCGGCGGCGTCGCCAGGCCGAGGGCCACGCGGCCCAGGAGGCGGTCGAGATCCGGAACTTGGGCCAGCAGCTTCTGGATCGGGTCGCGCCGTCCGTCCTCGGTGAGCCACTGGACCTGGGACCAGCGCCGCTCCAGGGCGTCGCGCTCCCGCAGGGGCTGTTCCAGCCACGACTTCAGCAGCCGGGAGCCCATGCGGGTGCGGCACTGGTCCAGCAAGGCCAGCAGGCTGCCGGTCTTCGAACCGTCCAGGGTGTTGGCGAAGAGTTCCAGGTGCCGGGCGCTGGTGGTGTCCAGCAGGGGACCGGCGGCGCCCAGCTCCACGCTCACGCCTTGCAGGTGGGCGGGCCGGCCCTTCTGGGTGAGCTCCACCTGGTCCAGGAGGGCGCCCAGGGCGCCGATGGCGGCGGCGTGGCCCTGGAGGCCGACACCTTCCAGGTGCTGCCAGCCAAAAAACGCCAGGATCTGCTGCTCGGCGCGGCTGGCTTCGAAGCGCCAGAGGGGCAGGCGCTGCAGGGCGGCCTCGCCTTCCACTGGCACCTCGGCACCTTCCGGCAGCAGCACTTCGTGGGGCGCGAGGCGCTCGAGGGTCGCACGCAGGAGGCCTTCCCCTTCGCCGGGCAGCACGCGGATCTGCCCGCTGGCGAGCTGCAGCAGCGCGATGCCCCATTGCGTGCCAACGCGGTGCACGGACGCGAGCCAGCGGCCGTCGTCATCCAGCCAGGTGCCCGGCGTGATGATGCGCTTGATGGCCCGGGGCAGGAGGCCCTTCACTTCTTCGGGCTTGGCCGTCGGCTCGGCGATGGCGGCGCTGAAGCCCGCCGCCAGCAGCTTCGGCAGGTAGCTTTCCAGGGCGAAGTGGGGAACGCCGCACATGGGCGTTTCGGCCTCCGTCCCCTTGCCCCGCATCGTGAGCGCGATCTCCAGCACCGGCGCGGCCCGGACGGCGTCCTCGCCCAGCAACTCGTAGAAGTCGCCCATGCGGGTCAGCAGGATGGCGTCGCCGGCCTCGCGCTTGAGGGCGGCGATCTGCTGGAGCATGGGGGTGGACATGGGCGACCGGAGCTAACAGCCAACCCCAAACCCACTCAACGCCAAAGCAAAGCCCTGGCCCTGAACACACAAACCACCCCCCCCGCCAGCACCCAAAAACACACACCCCCAAACCCAAAAACACACAACTAAACGACTACGGACACAACAACAACACAAAAAACGAAACCCGACGCAAAACGGTCACCCGGCGACCCCCTCTTGGCTGTTCCAACCCCTAACCACGCTTCCTCCCCTAAACCAAGTCCGTGACCACAGGACTCAGGAGCACCCAAGAACCACTCACCCCCCCCCAAGCCGAAGCCGGGGGGCAGCAGGGCCCAGGCCCGGGAAGGGGGGCCTACATCTTCCCGCAGACGCGCTCGATGGCATCCACCAGCGGGACGATGGCCTCGTCCTTCAGGGAGCAGAAGGCGAGGCGAAGGCAGCGGGGGCCGTGGTTCACGACGCCCACGCGCTCCTCGGTGATGAGCCGCTGGCGCACGGCTTCGGCGTCCAGGCCCTCCCGCAGCTCCAGCAGGCAGAAGCAGCCGGCATTGAAGGGGAAGACCGTCCACTGCGGGGTGGGCCGCGAGACCGCCGCCTTCAGCAGCCGGTAGCGGCCTTCCAGGATGCCCCGCAGGCGCTCGAACTCGGCGTCGTGACGGGGATCCAGCAGTTCCTCCTCGATGAGGTACTGGCTCAGCCCCACGGGGCTGCCCACGCCGCTGCGGATGAGGCTCATGGACTTGTCCACGAGGATGGCCTCGGCGTCCTTGGCCACGCCGAAGGTGAGGAAACCCACCCGGGAGCCGAAGAAGCTCAGCTCCTTGGTGACGCCGTCGCACTTGAGCGGGATGAGGTTGGGATGCTTCCCGAGGAGGGAGAAGAAGAGGCTCTTGGAGGACGCCACCTCCTCGAAGACCAGGCCGTGGTAGGCGTCGTCGCAGTAGACCACCACGCTGCGTTCCGCCGCCGCCTCCGTGAGCACACCCGCGATGGCCTCCAGTTCCGCCGGCGTGGGTGAATAGCCCGAGGGATTGCTGGGGAAGTTGAGGAGCACGTGGGCCCGGCCGGGCTGGGCGTCCAGGGCGGCTTTCAGTCCTGCCACATTGAAGCCGCTGCCTTCATAGAAGGGGAAGCGGACGAAGTCGCCTTCCAGCCGGATGCCGAAGATCTGCTCGTAGTTGTCCCAGTAGAGGTCCGGGAGGATGAGGGTGTCGCCGGGGTGGAAGAAGAGCTCCGCTGCCATGGAGATGGCATGGCAGATGCCCGCGCTCACCACCCCGAGGCCCACGCCTTCCATGCGGGGGTCCTCCTTCAGGAGCTTGGCGTGCCAGGCCTCCTTGGCCCGCATCCGCCCGCCGATGGGGGAGTAGAGGAAGGCGTCCTTGGCCGGCAGGTGGCCCAGGAGTTCCCCCAGCTTCGCCAGGGGCAGGGGGTTGCCTTCGCCGTCGGTGATCTGGCCGATGGTGGCGTTGATGGCGCAACCCGCCGCCTGACCCGCCTGGAAGGGAATGCCCTTGGGGAAGAAGGCCCGCCGCGCCAGGGGGGACAGGGCCTCCAGGACCTGGGGGGCCGTGGCGGCCAGACGGGCATTGCGGTCCTGGGCTTCGGGATGGAGCTTCACGGGGGCCTCGCGGGGAAGGACCAGCTTAGCAAAGCCCCGTGGATCTTGATTTCCTGATCAAGTGACGAATATGCAATTAGAAAATCTTAGTTGACAACTATCAAGTCTGCTTCGACTCTGAAAGATGGAGGAATTCCATGCTTCCCTTCACCCAGAAAGCCAATGACGTCCTGGTCTCCGCCAAGTCCAGGGCCACCACCGACCAGCATCCCGAACTGCTGCCCATCCATGTCTTCCAGGCCTTGCTGGCGCCGGAGATCGGCCTGCGGCCCGTGCTCGAAAAGGCCGGCCTCGGGGATGACGCCTTCCAGGCCCTGCAGGATGGCGCCGACGCCCTTGTCCACAAGCTCCCCAAGGCCGTGGGTGGCGCGGATCCCCAGGTGGGCGCCGGCCTCCGCCATTTCCTCGAGACCGCCAGCGATACGGGCCGGGGCCTCGGGGACCGCTTCCTCGCCACGGACGCCATGCTCCTGGCCTTCGCCAATGCCGCCACCGACGCCAAGAAGCTGCTGGAGCGCTTCGGCGCCGACCGCAAGAAGCTGGAGGCCGCCATCAAGGAGGGCCGCGCCGGCCAGAAGGTGGAGGACGAGCGGGCCGAGGAGAAGTTCGCCAGCCTGGAGAAGTACGCCCGCGACTTCACCGCCCTGGCCCAGGCCGGCAAGCTGGATCCCGTCATCGGCCGGGACGAGGAGATCCGCCGGGTGCTGCAGGTGCTCAGCCGGCGCACCAAGAACAACCCGGTGCTCATCGGCGAGCCCGGCGTGGGCAAGACCGCCATCGCCGAGGGCCTGGCCATCCGCATCACCAAGCACGACGTGCCCGAGAGCCTGCGCGGCCTGCGCCTGATGGCCCTGGACATGGGGGCCCTGGTGGCGGGCACCAAGTTCCGCGGCGAGTTCGAGGAGCGGCTGAAGGGCCTGCTCACGGAGATCGAGGCCTCCGAGGGCAAGATCATCCTCTTCATCGACGAGCTGCACACCCTGGTGGGCGCGGGGTCGGCGGAAGGCAGCATGGACGCGGCCAACCTCCTCAAGCCCGCCCTGGCCCGGGGCGACCTGCGCTGCATCGGCGCGACGACTTTGAACGAATACCAGAAACACATCGAGAAGGACGCGGCCCTGGAGCGGCGCTTCCAGCCGGTCTTCGTGGAGGAGCCCTCGGTGGAAGACGCCATCTCCATCCTGCGCGGCCTGAAGGAGCGCTACGAGCTGCACCACGGCGTGCGCATCAAGGACGCGGCCCTGGTGGAGGCCGTGACCCTCAGCCAGCGCTACATCTCCGACCGCTTCCTGCCGGACAAGGCCGTGGACCTCATGGACGAGGCGGCCTCCAGCGTGCGCATGCAGATCGACAGCCGGCCCATCGAGATCGACGTCCGCGAGCGCCGGGAGATGCAGCTGCAGCTGGAGCGCCACGCCCTGGCCAAGGAGAAGGACGCGGCCTCGAAGGCGCGGCTCAAGGAGCTGGACGCCGAATGGGGCGACCTGAAAGAGGAACTGTCGCGGCTGCGGGGCACCTGGGAAACCGAGAAGAAGGCCATCGAGGAGACCCGCGCCCAGCAGAAGCGCCTGGACGACCTCCGCATCGAGCTGGAGCAGCTCAAGGGCCGGGGCGACTACGAGAAGGCCTCGCGCCTGGAGTATGGCGAGATCCCCCAGCTGGAGAAGCTGATCACAGGCCAGGCGGAAGGACCCGAGCGGATGCTGCGCCTGGAGGTCGGCGAGGAGGATGTGGCCTCGGTGGTCAGCAAGTGGACCGGCATCCCGGTCTCCCGGCTCCTGGAAGGCGAGGTGCAGAAGCTCCTGCACATGGAGGAACGGCTGCGATTGAGGGTCGTCGGGCAGGACGCGGCCCTGGTGGCCATCAGCGACGCCCTGCGCCGCAACCGCGCCGGACTGGGCGACGAGAAGCGGCCCATCGGCTCCTTCCTCTTCCTGGGCCCCACGGGCGTGGGCAAGACCGAAGTGGCCCGGGCCCTGGCGGAGTTCCTCTTCGACGACGAGAACGCCCTGGTGCGCATCGACATGAGCGAGTTCACCCACGAGGCGGACGCCAACCGACTCATCGGCGCGGCGCCGGGCTACATCGGGTACGAGGAGGGCGGCCGCCTGACGGAGGCCGTGCGCCGCCGGCCCTATTCGGTGATCCTCCTGGACGAGATGGAGAAGGCCCACCCGCGGATCTTCGACCTCTTCCTGCAGGTCCTGGAGGACGGCCGCCTCACCGACGGCAAGGGCCGCACGGTGAACTTCCGCAACACGGTGGTACTCATGACCAGCAACGTGGGCTCCAGCGCCATCTTCGCCGCCGGCGGCCACGCGGAGAACGCCCAGAAGGAGGTCCAGGGCGCCCTGCGGGCCCACTTCCGCCCCGAATTCCTGAACCGCATCGACGAAGTGGTCACCTTCCGGGCCCTTGAGATGTCTGACATCGAAGCCGTGGCCCGCATCCAGATCCGCCGGGTGGAGGCCATGCTCGAAGGCAAGCGCCTCCACCTCGAGGTGCCTTCCGAGGCCCTGGCCTGGCTGGCGAAGGAGGGTTACGACCCCCAGCTCGGCGCGCGGCCCCTGAAGCGCCTCATCCAGCAGGTGGTGGTCAATCCCTTGTCCCGCATGGTCCTCGAAGGGCGGTTGCGCCCGGGGGACGCGGCGCGGCTCGAGGTGGATGGCGGGGAATTGGTCGTCCGCAGCGAAGCTGTGCAATAAACCAAGTTGTGGGTATCTTCGGGCTGACCGACTTCAGAAGGACCCATGCTCGACGAGCCCATCCTCATCGTGGATGACGAGAGCAGCCTGCTCATGCTGCTTCAGGACTCCCTCGCCCAGGCGGGCTTCCGGGCCGTCACGGTGGGGTCCGCCCACGAAGCCTTGAAGCTGGTCCGCGCGCGCCACTTCCCCGTGGTGCTGACGGACCTGTACATGCCCGGCGGGCCTTCGGGTCTGGAGCTGATCCAGGCCATCCGCGCCCAGGATCCGCTGACCCTCTGCATCGTCATGACCGCCTTCGCCTCCGTGGAGTCCGCCATCGAAGCCCTGCAACTGGGGGCCTACGACTTCCTCCGCAAGCCCTTCCGCCAGCAGGAGCTGCATGCGGCCCTCAATCGCGCCCTGGACCACGGCCGGCTGAAGAAGGAGGTCGAGACCTACCGGACCAACCTCGAGAACCTGGTGCTGGAGCGCACCCGCGACGTGCAGGCCCTGTGCGACGACGTGGTGCGCCTGAACGACCTCACCCTGGCGGCCCAGGACCGCGCGGCCCAGGGTCCCGCCACCGAAGCGGAACTGCTGCAGCCCTTCTTCGATGACCTCGCGCTCCGCCACCGCCCGGACGGCTACGCCTGCGCCCTGGTGGAAGGGGGCCGCTGGCGCTACGCGCTGACCAAGGGATCCCGGCCCTGGCCGGAGGCCGCCACCCTGGCAGCCTCCCCGAACCTGATGGAAGGTGGCGAAGCTTTGGAATGGCGCTGGGACCAGGGCTATCCCGACGCCTTCCTGATTCCGCTCCGGGCCGCCGGTGAACTCCTGGGCGCGGTCCTGGTCGGGTACGACGCGCGGGGCGCCTTTTCGCCGGCGGAGCGGGGCATGGCCCTCTGGCGCCGGCAGGTGGAAGCCCTGGTCCACGGGATGCGCACCGCCCGGCACCTCGTGGCGGACGCCGCCGCCCGGGCCCGGCAGGAAGGGGCGGCCTCATGAGTTCCTCCCAGCTGCTCTGGGCCGGCTTCATGGGCCAGGACGCCGCGGAGGTCGCCCTGCCGGGCGCTCCGGGGGGCGTCATCCTGTTCGCCCGGAACCTGGATCCGGATCCGGAGCGCGGACCCGCCCGGTGCAAGGCGCTGCTGGACGGACTCCAGGCCCGCTGGGGCGCGGAGCTGCCCCTCGCCATCGCCATTGACCAGGAAGGCGGTGCGGTCTCCCGCCTGCGGCCCTGGGTGGGGGAGACGCCCAGCTTCCGCCGCATCTGGGAAGACGGCGGGGCCGCCGCCTGCGAAGCCTGGGGCCGGCTCTGGGGCGAGGGACTCTCGCTCCTGGGCTTCAACGTGGACTTCGCGCCGGTAGCGGACCTCTGGGACGGGAACCCCGGCACGGGCATGGGCGACCGCTGCGCCAGCACGGACCCCGGAGCCGTGGCCGCCGCCGTGGGCGCCTTCCTGCACGGACTGGAATCCAAGGGCGTCCGCGGCTGTCTCAAACACTTTCCCGGCCTGGGTGGCACGCTGCTAGACAGCCACAAGGGTCTGCCCGAGGTCGAGGATCCCGCCCGCATCGCCGCCAACGCCCGGGCCTTCCAGATGCTGTCCAACGAGGACCGCCTCGTGATGGTGGCGCACCTGAAGACGCCGGCGACCGGCGGCCTGCCGGCCTCCCTGCACCGAGGTTCCGTGGTGGAGAACCCGTGGCGCGTCGCGGGGCGCTTCCTGCCGGACGACCTGGAGATGGGCGGCTGCGCGGACTGGGACTGGGACGCGCGGGTGCGGTTGAGCCTCGAGGCCGGTAACGAATGGCTGCTGGTCTGCCAGAGCGCGGCGGGGGTGGCGGCGTGTGCGGAGGCGGCGGAAGGGATGCCCGAATCGTTGTGGAGGCCTGCCGTGGCGAAGAGTCAGAGCATGCGGGCGAATCTGCCGGTACCGAAGGCGGGGGCGTTGGACCTGGCAGTCTGGGCGGATTGGGTGGCGCGGGTGAGGCGCGCGGGCGATGGGCTGGCCTGAACATCGGACCACCAGGCCGGACTGAGCTGGTCGGAGACCTCAGGAAGACACGGCCCTGGTTTGAACACAGGCACCCTTTCAAAGTGCGGTTCGCGCAGTGTGCGAACCGTGCTTTGGAAGGGTGCTGGCAAGCGAAGCGCGGCAGGCCGGGGAACGGGGCTTTCGGGTTGACTGGTGGATGGGGGAGGAGCGGACGGCGTTGGATTCCGGCCCAACTTGACCTTGCTCCCGGCCGGTGGAGGATTCATGCCCCTGGCGCGCTATCGCTTGCCTGCACCCTCGTTCGGCATGGTCCGGAACTGCACCGGACCACGCCGAACGAGGGTGCCTTTTTCAAAATCAACACCCAACCCAGCATCAAGGCTCGGCTTGGGCGATGGGCGAAGAGCGGACGGCATTAGACTCCGGCCCAACTTGACCTTGCTCCCGGCCGGTGGAGGGTTCAGGCCCCTGGCGCGCTATCGCTGGCCTGCACCCTCGTTCGGCATGGTCCGGAACTGCACCGGACCACGTCGAACGAGGGTGCCTTTTTCAAAATCAACACCCAACCCAGCTTCAAAGGTCGGCTTGGGCTGGGAAGAGGCTGCCTACTTCGCCGCCGCCTTCAGCGCATCGGCCTTGTCCGTCCGCTCCCAGGCGAACTCCGGCCGCCCGAAATGCCCGTACGCCGCCGTCGCCCGGTAGATGGGCTTCCGCAGGCCGAGAGTCTCGATCATGGCTTTCGGGGTGCAGCTGAAGACGTCGCGGACGGCGCGCTCGATGGCTTCCTCGGCGACGGCGTTCGTGCCGAAGGTCTCGACGCGGATGCTGACGGGCTCGGCGACGCCGATGGCGTATGCGAGCTGGATCTCGCAGCGGTCGGCGAGGCCGGCGGCGACGATGTTCTTGGCGATGTAGCGGGCCATGTAGGCGGCGCTGCGGTCCACCTTGCTGGGGTCCTTGCCGCTGAAGGCGCCGCCGCCGTGGCGGCCCGCGCCGCCGTAGGTGTCCACGATGATCTTGCGGCCCGTGAGGCCGCAGTCGCCCATGGGGCCGCCGATGACGAAGCGGCCCGTGGGGTTGATGTGGAACTTGGTGTGGGCGTCGAGGAGGCCCTCGGGCAGGGCGTAGCGGATGACCAGCTTTTCGATCTCCGCGTGGATGGTGGCGTTGGTGACCGCCTCGTCGTGCTGGGTGCTCACCACCACCGCGTCGATGCGCTTCACCGCCGCGCCCTCGTATTCCACGGTGACCTGGCTCTTGCCGTCGGGGCGCAGCCAGGGCAACTCGCCGCTCTTGCGGACTTCGGCGAGGCGCCGGGTCAGGCTGTGGGCGTACTGGATGGGGGCGGGCATCAGTTCCGGGGTCTCCCGGCAGGCGTAGCCGAACATCAGGCCCTGGTCGCCGGCGCCGCCGGTGTCCACGCCCATGGCGATGTCCGGGCTCTGCTGGTCCAGGGTGACGATGACGCCGCAGGTGTCGCAGTCGAAGCCCTTGGTGCTGTGGTCGTAGCCGATGCCCCGGACCACCTCGCGCACCAGCTTGGCCACGGGGATGTAGGTCTCCGTGGTGATTTCGCCGGCCACCACCACCAGGCCCGTGGTGGTCAGGGTCTCGCAGGCCACCCGGCTCTTGGGGTCGTCGGCGAGGGCGGCGTCCAGGACCGCGTCGGAGATCTGGTCGGCAATCTTGTCGGGATGGCCCTCGGTGACGCTTTCGGAGGTGAACAGGTGCTTGCCAGGCTTTGCCATGGGTACTCCAGGGGGGCGGCCAAGGGCCATTCGGGTGAAATCGGGGACCGGGAAGAAAAAACCGGGGCTGGGAGCGCCCCGGAAGGGTTGACCAGCATACCATCCGCGGGCGGGGGAAGCTCGGCGCGCCGGCCCGAGCGGTGCTATGGTGGGAGCACCCAATCTGGACATGAAATCAAGGAGATCCCCATGATCCGATCCCGCCTGAATCCGGCGATGCCTTTCGCCTTGGCCGCCACCGTCCTGATGGTCGCCCCGGGGTGCAAGTACTTCAAGAAAGGCGGCGCCGAGGAGAGCAAGGAGATCAAGGAGCTGACCCAGAAGGCCGCGGAGCTGGACAAGGCCAACCAGGAGCAGCAGAAGGCGGGCGCGAGCCAGCAGTCCAAGCTGGCCCAGGCCGGGGCGGGCGACGTGCCCCTGAACCCCGCCACCATGCAGCTCACCGACGAGCAGAAGAAGGCCCTCGAAGAGCGCATCAAGAACGAGAAGAACACCACCTACCAGGCCCTGCTGCAGGAAGTCCTCGACAAGGACAAGCAGATCAAGGAGCTCAACGACAAGGTCAACAAGCTCAAAGCCCTCCTGCCCCGGCCCGACCTCGCCGGCCCCAACGACAGCCACTACGGCATGGCCCTGCGCTTCCTCAAGAAGCGCGGCGTGGGCGAGGACGAGGCCAAGCAGCTGGTCTCCCGGGTGAACCTCATGGACAAGATGGCCCCGGGCTTCGAGGTCTACCACTTCTACGCCAACGGCGTGTACGGCTCCTGGGTCGCCCAGGGCAAGGCCAAGATCACCCCCAACGACCTGCAGCGCCAGGAGCGCGAGAAGGTCGAAGGGGAGCGGGACACCGCCGTCGCCCAGAACGAGAAGCTCCAGGAGGACGTGAACGATCTCGCCACCCTCAAGAAGCAGCTCGAGTCGGACGTCACGGGCCTGCGCAAGGAGAAGACCGACCTGGAGACCAAGATCCTCGGCCTCTCCGAGACCAACGAGAAGCAGAAGGCCAAGCTGAACTCCATGCACTACATCCTGGGCGTCAGCAAGGCCCTCCAGGACCGCGGGGTCATCGTGGTGCCGGTCTTCGCCAAGGATCGCGCCGGCGCCAAGTGGTCCGACGAGGTGTTTGAAAAGGAGTCCAAGGATCTGGATCTCCGGTCCAACAAGTCGCTGACCATCACGGCGGCTGAGCTCGGCCTGAAGAAAATCGGCAAAATCAGCGTCGTCCCCGGATCCCTCACCAAGGACGAGCACTACAAGCTGGCCATCAGCGAGGACAAGACCACCGCCACCCTCACCTTCCTGGTGCCCGAACGGTTCCGGAACGAGAAGGTGGTCTTCGCCGTCAGCGAGTAACCAGTTTTCTTCTTGATCTTTCCCTTTGCCAGCCCATTGCAGTGGTCCTATCGTGAGGCCACTTCCATTCACACATTCTGCGAGGTGACCCCATGACCTCCCTTCGATCCGTCCTCCACGCTTGGCGCAGGCCTCTCCTGCCCTTCGCGCTCGGACCCCTCGCCCTCACCCTGGCGTGCAGCTCCAACATCACCCTCACCGAACCGGGGAACGCAGCCGGGGATCCCGCCTCCACCACGAGTCCCAATTTCGCGAACTTCGACCCGAGCGCCGGGGTCATCCCTCTGCCGAACCTGCTGGTGACGGCCACCACGACCACGCCCATCGCCCTGGCGCCCGGCGTGCCCCTGACCCCGGACAAGGCGCTGGTCTACATCAACCAGCGGGAAGTGGGCGGCACCAACGCCGTCGCGGCGGTCAACGGCCCCATCTACATCTCCTTCGCCCAGGCCGTGGATCCCTCGACCATCACCTCCGCCACCATCAAGGTCTTCCAGGCCATCCCCGACGCCACCGCCACGGAAAACGGCGTGCTGGGCTTCCGGGACATCTCGGCCCTCTTCGACAAGGAGATGGTGGTGAACAACACCGCCGTCCAGCTCTTCCCGAAGATCCCGCTGCTACCGGGCAACCGCTACCTCTACGTGGTCACCGGCGGCGTCAAGGACGCGGCCACCCACGGCTCTGTGGGGAACAGCCTCACCTTCGGCATCCTCCGCTACGTGAAGCCCGGCGGCACCTCGGCCAACACGAACCTCGCCGACCTCACCGATCCCAACAATCCCGCCCGGCTGGTGGGCGCCGCCTCCGCCGCCTCCCTGGAGCAACTCCGGGCCAACGTGGTGGTGAGCGGCCAGATCGCCCTGTCGGGTTTCGGCAAGACCATGGACGACCTGGTGACCAATGGCGCTGCCGACACCAGCGGCAAGGCCGGCGCTGGTGCCACGGGCATCACCAGCCGCAATGACATCAAGCTGATGAGCCGCTTCATCACCACCGGCGCCGCGGCCACCCGCACCGTGCTGACCAACGCCGCCACCCAGGTGCCGGTGGAGACGGCCCTCTGGGCCTGGGCCAACAACGCCAACGTGGCGCCCTTCGCCTTCGGCCCCGCCTCCGGCGCCCGCCAGTGGAGCAATGGCGCCACCCTCACCACCCTCGCCAGCGGCGTCCCCGCCGTGGACGGCTTCTACGCCTCCCAGAACCTCGGCGCGGTGCCCCACAACGCCATCGGTTTCATCGGCAAGGGCTCCTTCCAGAGCGGCGACCTGAACTTGGACCCCGCGATCGTGGGCGCCACCGCCGGCAAGCCCGCCAGCGCCGACCTCACCGGCACGGCGAATGTCTACAACCCCGGCACCAGCACCCTTCCCGGCACCGGCGTCCTCCAGGGCGCCCGTCCCGATGGCGCGAGCCTCACGGGCTTCTACCACACGAGTCGCACGGTGCCCTTCTACTTCATGGCGCCCGCCGCGGCCGCCGCCCCCGGCGGCTACCCGGTGGTGATCTTCCAGCACGGCATCGGCGGCCAGAAGGAACAGCTCTTCGCCATGGCCAACGCGGCCTGCACCGCGGGCTACGCGGTGGTGGCCATCGATCTGCCCCTCCACGGCGAGCTCGGCAACAGCCGGCCCACCGCCGAGTGGAGCTCGAACTTCATCAGCCTGCCCTCCGCCCTGAACGCCCGCACCAACGTGCAGCAGGCGGGCTTCAACCTGTGGCGCCTCGAGCGCGTCCTGCTGCAGCCCACCGTCGATCCCACCAGCCTGCAGGCCCTGGCGCTGGCCGCCGGGAAGGCCATTTCCCCGGATCCCGCCGCGCGCCGCTACGTCGGCATCTCCCTCGGCTCCATCGTCGGCACCTACTTCCTGGCGGGCAATTCCAGCCAGACCGGCGGTTCCAACATGAAGGCCCTGCTCTCCGTGCCCGGTGGCCGCATTCCTTACCTGCTCCGGGACAGCCCGACCTTCGCGCCCACCATCAACGCGGGCCTCGCCGCCGCCGGCGTCCAGGTGGGCACGCCCTCCTACCACCAGTTCATGCTGCTGCTCCAGGCGGTGGTGGAGACCATCGATCCCGCCTACATGACCACCCCCATCGCCACCGGCGCGCCTTCCAGGCTTTCCGGCCGCACCGTCTGGCAGGAGGCCATCGGCGACACGGTCATCCCCAACTCCTCCACCCGCTACTTCGCGAATGCGCTGGGCGGCCGGGGCGTGGCGGGCGCCACCAACGACATCGCCCCCGCCTGGACCCAGATCCGCTATGCCGCCGCCGCAGCCCCGACGGTGCCCTTCCTCCTGGGCCCCGGTGGCCTGAAGCCTTCGGGCGCCCCGGCCTCCGATCCCGCCACCGGTCCGACGGAAGGCTACTTCCAGTTCGGCAGCACCACCACCGCCGCCAGCCACGGCATGCTGCTGGACGGCTCGGCCAACACCCCGGCGGTGCAGAAGCAGATGGTCTACTGGCTCCTCACCGGCCGGCTCATCGATCCCACCGACACGGCCCACTGGCCCATCGCCCCCGTGGGCGATGTCTCGGAAGCCTATGCCGCCTTCCCGAGCGTCCTGGGACCCATCTACTTCCCCAAGGCGAACCAGTAAGACGAGTGCGTCCAGTCTGAGCGAAGGCGGCCTCCGGGCCGCCTTCGTCGTTCTGGCCAAGCCGCTTCAGGCGAGGTCGGGAAAGCGCGCCAGCAGCCGCCCCTTGGCCTCCAGCAGGGCTGGCGCCTCCGGATCCTTCCGGTGACGCCAACCCCGCAGGGCCTGGAGATCCTCGGCGAGGCGCTCCCGCAGGGGCAGGCTGGCGAGGGCCACGAGGGCCGCCGCGACGCCGAAGAGAAGGCCACTCCAGCCCAGCGCCTTCCAGGAAGCCACCGCCAGCAGCAGGATCCAGGCGGGGAAGAAGAGCGCCGCCCCCAGCACCTTGTAGGTCGCGGTCTGGTCCGAGTCGTCGTTGATGCGGCCGACGAGCCAGCCCAGGGCGCGGTAGGGCGGCCAGAAGAGCAGGGCGAAGGGGGCCAGGAGGAGGGCGGCGGCGCCGTGGCCCAGGGCCCGGGGCAGCCATTCCTTCACTTCGTCCCGGGCATAGTCGTGGCCGACCTGGTCGGGGCGCAGGCCCTTGGAGGCCAGCCAGTCCTCCGCCTCGGCCACGCCTTCGTGGATCCGCGTGAGCTCGCCGGGGGGCGCGGCCTCGAGTTGCGCCAGCAGGCTCCGCACCCGCAGCCGCAGGCGCTCGAGATCGGCGCGCTCGGCGGGACCCCCCGCCAGCAGCCAGGCGAGGCGCTGGGCCAGGTCCGCATGGGCCTCCTGGTCCACGTGCAGGGTCAGGGGCAGCAGGGCGGCGCGGATCCGGGCGGTCAGCTCCCGCACCGCTTCCGGGGCCGGGCCCGCGGAGCGCAGGTCGTCGAAGGGGATGGGCGCCCCCAGGCGCAGCAGCACGCTGTGGCGCCAGACCTCCTTGTCCCCGTAGACGAGGCCCGCGGGGACGAGGGCGACGGGCACCGGCGCGCCCAGGGCGAGGCGGGCCGCGCCGGTCTTGAGGGGGGCAAGGGCCGCGTGGCCGTGGCTGATGCCTTCGGGGAAGAGGCCCACCCGGTCGCCGGCTCCAAGGGCGGCGAAGACGGCGTCAAAAGCTTCCTGGTTCCGGGCGGGGTCGGCTCCCTTGGCACCTTCGTCCGCGGCCCGGCGCACGGGTATGGACGCGAAGAAGGCCAGGAGGGGCCGCAGGGGCAGCAGGTTCCAGAGGGTGGCCTTCGCCATGAAGCGGGGCGCCGGGTGCAGCAGGGCCGACGGGACCAGGGGATCGAGCAGGCCATTGGGATGGTTGAGCACCAGCAGGACGGGACCGTCCGGCAGCGGCCCGCCTTCCATGCGGATCGACCGGAACCAGAGCCCGGCCACGGCGCGACTGAAGAGGTTCAGGGCCCGGCTCACGGCTCGGCCTTGCGGTTCCCCGCGAAAGCCAGGGCCAGGCCCGAGAGTAGGATGGCCGGCAGGACCAGGTTGAGGGCGCCCGCCAGGGCCGCGGCGGGCGTCCCCCCTGCCGCCACGCCCTGGGTGCTCCGCCACCCCACGAGCTCGGGACTGATGGCGTCTCCGAAGAGGTGGATCAGAAGCACGTTCATGGCGACGCCCGTGGCCCGCACGGAGGCGGGCAGGCTGCTCACCGTGAGGGCGTTCACCGGGCTCGTGTTCACGAAGAGGAACAGCATGGCGACGAAGAAGAGGAGGTAGGTGAGGGGGAGGCTGCCGGCGTGGAGGGCCCAGGCGGTGAAGGGCACCGCCGCCAGCAGGGTGAGGCCGCTGATCCAGACGCCGGCGTCGGGGAAGCGGGCCTGCAGGCGCCCGGTCAGGGTGCCGCCGGCGAAGGTACCCAGGATGCCCGTCACCAGCAGTATCCCTCCGTTCACTGCGCCGGCCTGGCCGGTGCCCACGCCGAATTTCCGCTGGATGAAGGCGGGGGCCCAGTGGGAAAGCGCGCCCATGGCGAAGGTGTAGGCCACATAGCTGGCGGTGCAGGCCAGCCAGACCCGGTTGGCGAAGATGGCCTTCAGCCGCACGGGCAGCGCCGCGCCGGTGGCGAGGTCATGAACCTTGTCCATGCGGCCCCGGGGCGGGTCCGCGAGGAAGGCCATGCGCGCGGCGAAGAAGAGGCCCGGCAGGCCCGCCACCAGGAAGGCCGCCCGCCACCCCCAATGCTGGGCCACCAGGCCCCCGAGGCCGTAGCCGAAGGCGGAGCCCACGGGGATGGCCAGGTAGAACCAGGTGAACTTCGCGGCCCGCTCGTCCTCGGGGATGACGTCGCTGAGGATGGCGGGACCGAGGGTGGCGTAGGCGGCCTCGCCGACGCCCACCAGGGAGCGCGTGACGAGGAGGGCGGGATAGGAGTGGACGAAGGCCGCGCCCATGGTGGCCAGGCTCCAGAGGCCGACGCCGATGGCCACGAGGCGCGGCCGCTGGTGCCGGTCCGCCAGCCAGCCGAAGACCGGCGCCGCGAGCATGTAGACGATGACGAAGTAGAAGGGCAGGGACCCGAGCTGCTGGTCGCCCAGGTGCAGGTCGCGCCCCAGGGGCTCCAGCACCGCCGCCACCACATAGCGGTCCATGTAGTTCAGCAGGTTGATGCTGGTGAACAGGATCAGGAGCTTCTGGGCGGGCGAGAGCTTCACGAGATGTCCACGACCTTGATGGGCCGCTCACCGCCGGGGCGGGGTCCCGGGGGCGGGGTGCGGTCCGGCGAACCGAAGCAGACCCGGTCCAGGACCCAGGCCACGAAGCTGGATACGAGGGCGCCGAAGAAGCCCGACCAGAAGCCGGCGACGCTGAATCCCAGGCCCAGGGAGGCGGCCAGGCGCCCCGCCAGCCAGAAGACGAGGCCATTGATGAAGAGGCTGAGGCAGCCGAAGGAACAGGCGATGGGCACGAAGGCGACGAAGCGCAGAAGCAGGCCCAGCGTCGCGTTCAGGGCCCCCAGCAGCACCGCCACCAGGAGCAGGTCCACGAAGCTCCCGTGGCCGATGCCCGGCACCAGGACGGAAGCCACCAGGAGGCCGAGGGCGGAAAAGAGGAAACGGAAGAGGGCGCGCACGGTCTCAGGCCTCGGACTTGCCCAGGGCCGACAGGGCGAAGAGGGGCAGCAGGACCGCGTAGCAGAGGAGGGGCGGCGCGAGTCCCAGGAGCGCGGCGATGGCGCCGAGAACCACGCAGAGCCCCGCGTTCAGCCAGGCCAGTTCCCGGGGCGGGGGCGCCCCGTCGGCCACCAGGCGCAGGGTCACCAGGTTCTGCAGGCCCACGAAGAGGGCGAAGGCCGTGTAAAAGAGCCCCAGGCAGTCCAGCACGCCGAGGAGGGAGAAGCGCAGCCCCAGCATCTCCCCGCCGAGGGCGGCCATGCGCGCCATGACCTCCGCCTCTCCGGCGGGCAGGGGCAGGCCTTTGAGCCGGCCGAGGAACTGGCCGTTGAAATGGGCGATGCCCACCAGGATGTGGCCGATGGAGGCGGCGCGGAAGAGTCGGCGGCGGGCGAGAGGGGTCATGGGGATCCGGTTTGCCGCCAGTGTATCGGAGCGGTAGGGTCGAACCCATGCCCATGCCCCCGCGCCGTCCCGCCGCCCCGAAGGCCCCCACGCTGCCCTACCGGAAGCTGGCAGAAGGCCGGGACTACTGGCTCCTCGAGGGGGCCCTCCCCAACGCCCTGGAGGTGAGCGCGCGGCTCTACGCCCGGCCCGAGGAGGCCTGGACCTGGGGCCTGCCCAGGCGGGCGGAGATGTGGCCCGGGATGCGGTCGCCCAACGCCCTGACGCCGGAGGAGCTGGCGCCCCTGGAGGCCTGGGTGCAGAAGATGACGGGGGCGAAACGGTTGTGGCAACCCCCTTCCCCGGACCCGAGCAACGCCGACCTCTCCCACAACAACGCCCAGCTCGTGGGCGCCGCTGACAGCGGTCCGCGGCCCCACACGGACTCCCGGCGCCTGGCCCAGTTCGCCGGGGTCCTCTACCTGACGCCGCGGCCTCTGCCGAGATCCGGCACCAGCTTCTACCGCCTGCGCATGCCCGGCGGCGGCCTGTCGGGCAATTCCTGCCCGGCGAACTGCTACAACCTGACGGAAGCCCTCGGCCAGTCCAAGATGCCCCTGGAGGCCTGGCAGCCCGACGTGGTCATCGCCAACGCCTTCAACCGGCTGATCGTGTACCGTGCGGATCTGGTGCACAGCGCGACGGGATATTTCGGGAAGGCGCATGAGGAGAAGCGGCTCACGGGGCTGTTCTTCTGGCGGGCGGATTGAGGGGTCCGACCTGAGAGTCGACCCACCCGGCGCCCGCAGAGACTCAGCGGAGGTTTTAGAAGTTGGGGTTGACCTTCTCAAAGGCACCCTTTCAAACACGGGTCCGCCCGCCCTTGGCGAACCCGCGTTTGGAAGGGTGCGGGCAAGCGATAGCGCGCCAGGACTATGAACCATGATCCATTCCGGGCATGGGTTCTTGGCTTGCACGACCCAAGGGCAGATGCTGTTTCCGGACGTTTCCGGGTTCGATTCCGAGCGCGGGATTCCTCTCCCGGCCTGGCGCGCTATCGCTTGCCTGCACCCGAGTCGGCGATGGCAAAAGGCCGCCATCGCCGACTCGGGTGCCTTTTCCGCGACCAACCTGTTGGCAGCTTCGGCTTTCGTTCCGCGTCCCTTCTACCGATCGTCAGCCTTCGCCTAATCTCCCGGAAACCCCTCCCCCAGCGCCACCGTCCCTCGCTCGCCGCCGCGCTTGCCGAGGATGAAGGTTGCTTCTTTCGCTACCCCGGCGGCTTCGTAGGCGCTGATGTCGGTGCTCGCATTTCCGAAGACGCGGACGATGCGCAGGCCCTTGGCCTGGAGCTCCTTCAGGCGGTCCAGCTTGGCCTGGCCGACGCGGCTTTCGGTGGGCCAGGCGGCGCGGCTTTCGGGCATGAGGAAGACCATGCCCGGGGGGAAGCCGTGGAAGGCGAGCCAGTCCCTCGTGGGCCGGCCCAGGAAGGGTGGGCGGCCGGTGAGGAAGACCGGCAGGGAGTCGTTGGCGGCGCGCAGGGCGGCCGCGATGGCGTGGGGGCGCAGGCGCGGGCCTTCGGCGCGGACCCGGCGCAGGAGTCGGCGGGCGTAGTCCTTCAGGTTCTCCCGGTCCGCGGGGGTCAGCGTGCCGTCGATGTCGAAGACCGTGATGGCCTGGCCCTCCGCCACCACCCACAGCACCGCCTCCGCGGGCTGGTCCCGGAACCACCAGCGCACCTTCACGGAGCCGGGGCGCCCGGGGGCCTTCGCCGCCAGCACCGCCCGGCCCTTGGCGTCGGTGCGGGTCTCGCCCAGGGGCTGCCAGCCGCCGTCCAGTTCCCACTCCACCCGCACCGCCGCGTGCTCCAGGTCCTTCTGCGCGCCGGCGCTGTGGCGGAAGACGGCGGCGAGCAGCACCGCTTCCCCGGGCCGCGCCACCGCGTCGGAGGCGCCATGGTAGGGCGTGCGCCCCTCGAAGCCGGCGAGGGCGGCCGGCGCCGCCAGGACCGCGGCCCCGAGGAGGAGGACCGCCCGGTTCAAAGCGTCAGGCATGGTGGAAGCCCGCGTGGCCTTCCACTTCCGAGCCCACGATGAGCTTGATCATCGGGTAGGGGATCTGGAGCTCCACGGTCATGTCCGTCGAGCCTTCGCTGCGGGTGTCCACCACCAGGGTGCAGAGGGGACCGTTGGTGTCCACGGACTGGCAGGGGATGAAGTCCCCGAACTGGCCGCTGCGGAGGAAGGGCTTGATGGCCTCCCCCAGGGCTTCGAGGGCTTCCTTGAAAAGGAGGACGGCGTAGGTCTGCTTATGGGGCATGGGGCATTGTGCCCCGTTTCGAACAGGGGCTGAAGGGTCCAAAGCTCCCCGCTACCATGGAACCTCCATGGCCCCGAAACCCGCACCCACCCTCCAGGACAGCCTGGTGGCCTTCCTTCACGGCGGCCTCGCCCTTTATGTCGCCTCTCGCGGCCGGGACAACCTGCCGGGCATGAGCCGGGCCCTGGCCTGTCACTTCACCCCGGACCAGCGCCGGCTGACGGTGGTGCTGGCCCGCAGCCAGTCCGCCCAGGTGCTGGCGGACATCCGCGCCAACGGCGCCATCGCCCTGGTGGCTTCGGAGCCCAGCACCCACCGCTCCCTGCAGGTGAAGGGCACCGACGCGGTGGTCCAGGAGGGCACGGCCCTCGGCGAGGTCCCGCGGGTGAACGCCCATCGGGAAGGCTTTGTGGCGGAGACGGTGCCCCTGGGCTATCCGGAGCGGCTCATCCGCGCCCTGCTGGACTGCGCGGACGAGGATCTCGCCGCGGTCACCTTCACGCCCACCGAAGGCTTCGTCCAGACCCCCGGCCTGAGTGCCGGCGATCCTCTCGGCGGCGGTGCATGAGCGCACCCATCCAAGGCCCCACGGGCCTCCGCGCCGATAGCATCCGGGAGTGCTTCGACGGCGTCGTGCCGGGCTACGTGGCCACCTGCGCCCCGGACGGCACGCCCAACGTCACCGCCTGCTCCCAGGTCCAGTACGTGGACTGCGAGCACGTGGCCCTGTCCTACCAGTTCTTCAACAAGACCCGCCGCAATGTGCTGGCCAACCCGCGCGTCCGCCTGCTGCTGGTGCATCCCCGCACGGCGGCCCAGTACCGCTTCACCATCGAGTACCTGCGCACGGAGACCTCGGGGCCCCTCTTCGAGAGCATGAAGGCCAAGCTGGCGGGCATCGCCTCCCACTCGGGAATGGGCGGCGTCTTCCGGCTCCTGGGCTCCGACGTGTACCGCATCCTCGACATCGAGCGGGTGCCGGGGAACGCGGTGGCGCCGCCGCCCCAGCCGAACCTGCTCACCGCCCTGCGCATCCTCACCGAGGCCCTCGCCGCCTGCGCGGACCTGGACGCCCTCCTTTCCGCGACCCTGGACGGCCTGCTGGCGCGCTTCGGTGTGGACCACGCCATGGTGCTCATGCTCGACGGCTCGGGGCAGAAGCTCTACACCCTGGCCAGCCGGGGCTACGACGCCTCCGGCGTCGGCTCGGAGATCCCCCTCGGCCAGGGCGTCATCGGCGTCTGCGCCCAGGCCGCCGCGCCCATCCGCATCGGCCACATGACCTCCGAGGCCGCCTACGGCCGCGCCATCCGTGCCAGCGCGGAGAAGGGCGGGCTGGGCGCCATGCTGGAGACGGAGATCCCCCTGCCGGGACTGCCTGACAGCGCCAGCCAGCTGGCGGTGCCCATCCAGGCCCACGGCCGGGTGCAGGGCGTGCTCTACGTGGAGAGCCCCGTGGACCTGCGCTTCAGCTATGACGACGAGGACGCCCTCGTGGTGCTGGCCGGGCACCTCGGCCTCGCCATCCAGGACCTCCAGGCCTGCCCGGAGACCGTGGAGGAGCCGGTCGAGGCGCCCCAGCCCCTCTGCTGCGAGACCTCGTCGACGCCCCTCGTGGTCCGTCACTATGCGGAGAACGACAGCATCTTCCTGGACGAGGACTACCTCATCAAGGGCGTGGCGGGCAGCATCTTCTGGTCCCTGGTCCAGGACTTCAGCGAGCGGCAGCGCGTGGACTTCTCCAACCGGGAGCTGCGCCTGGATCCCCGCATCAAGCTGCCGGACCTGAGCGACAACCTGGAGGCCCGCCTTCTGCTGCTCGCCCGCCGCCTCGCGGAGCGCAAGGCCTGCGTGCAGATCCTGAAAACCGGCCGCGGCCGCTTCCGCCTGTCGGTGGAGCGGCCGCTGCAGCTGGTGGAGATCGGGTAGCGGGGGAAGCCCGCCCGGCCTCAGGCCAGATCGGCCCGCAGCCGGGCCGCCGCGGGCGCCGGCAGGACGGAAAGGGCGACCCCGGAAAGCATCTCGAAGACCGGCGCCGGAGCCTTGGCCCGGATGCCCGACAGCAGCTGGGCACGCTCCGTGGGCGCCAGGGCGGGGAGCATGACGCGGAAGGCCTCCGCGGCCTCCTCGGGCTTGAGGGAGGCCACGATGCGGCCCTCGATCTCCGCCAGCTCGGCGTCCGAGTAGGCGTCCCAGAGCACGGCGTTGTCCGTGGATTCCTCCTGCTCCATGTGGAGCAGATTCTCCGCCATGAAGACCGCGAGGCCCCGGTAGAGGAAGGCCGCGCTGGCGGCGGAGGGGCGGGCCTCGAAGGCCTCCACGGCGCTGGCCAGGTGCAGGAAGGCCTCCTCGTGCTCCCGGTGCTCCGCGGCGCGGGCCGCCGTGGAGCCATGGCGGCGGGCTTCCATGGCGGGATGGATGTAGGTGTCCTCCTTGGCCAGATGCATGGCGCAGAAGGTCAGCAGCCAGCGCACGGCCTGGATCGTGGCGGCGCGGTCCGCGGCGTCCTCCACGTCCACCCGCCCGGCGAGCACCAGCGTCTCGGCCAGGGCGGCCCGGATGGCCTTGTGGATGTTGGTGAAGCCGTCGAAGCGGGTGGCAGCGGCGCGGGCCGGCGCGGCGTCGAGGGTGAGGGTCATGGGAGCTCCTGGGATGGAAGGGAAGGGGACCCGTTCTTCGGATCCCTGCCTTCATGTATGCGTAAGCGGAGTCCCCCGTTTATTGAATAAAATCGTATATAGATCTTAATAATTTCTTAAACAAGTGTCATGAAAGTGCAATAAAGGCAACTTTTCTTAAAGAGTTCTTAAAAAACATTTAAATTTCTCTTATTAAGGAAAACGGAATAAGCGCGACCCCGCCCCTCGGCCGTAGGCTCTCCCATCACGGCAGGGAGAGCCAAGCCCCCCGCCGGACGAACTGGAAAATCCAGCTCCCCGCCCACCTTCGAGGACCCCATGAACCGCACCCTTGCCAACCCCTCACCCGCGGACCTTCTGGCGCGCATGATGCTGATCCGCGCCTACGAAGAGAAGATCGTGGCCTTCCACGCCGCGGGCCCATTCCCCAGCGTCTGCACCTCCGTGGGCCAGGAGGCCTCGGCCGTGGGCGCCGTCACGGCTCTGCGGTCCGAGGACCAGATCCTCACGAACCACCGCAGTGCCGGCCACCTCCTGGCCCGGGGCGCGGATCCGGGCCGCATGCTCGCCGAGGTCATGGGCCGTCAGGATGGGTACTGCAAGGGCCGCAGCGGGACGCTCCACATCTCGGTGAAGGAGCTGGGCGTGGTGCTCACCTCCACCATCGTCGGCGGCGAACTCTCCCTGGCCCCGGGCGTGGCCCTCTCCCGCACCATGCTGGGCGGGAGTGGCATCGTGGCCTGCTTCTTCGGCGACGGCGCCGCCTGCGAAGGCATCTTCCACGAGAGCCTCAACCTCGCCGCCGTGTGGAACCTGCCGATCCTCTACATCGTCGAGAACAACCAGTGGCAGGCCTTCGTCCACCGGAAGGAGACGATGGTGGGCGACCACATCGCCCCCTGGGCCGCCAGCTATGGCATCGCGTCCCGCACCGTGGACGGCAACGATGTGGAGGCCATGCACCGCGCCGCCCTGGAAGCCGCCGCCTTCGTCCGGGAGAACCGGAAGCCCTTCCTCCTGGAAGCCTGGACCTACCGCCAGCGCGGCCACATGGAACCCAATGACCAGTCCTACGTGGATCCCGCCGAACTGGAATCGTGGAAGGGGAAGGATCCCATCGACCGCCAGGTGGCCCGGCTGCTGGCCAGCGGCGCCCTGACGGAGGCCGAGGTGGAGGCGATGCGCGCCGAGGCCCGCGCCACCATCGAAGCCGCCGCCGCCTTCGCCGCCGCCTCGCCTTTCCCTGATGTCGCCGAGGTCGGCGAAGGCGCCTACGCCTGAATGACGGGCGCCTGAGCCCCGCGCCTTCGACCCAAGACCCGATCCCCAAGCCTGAAAGGAATCCCCATGTCCACGATCACCCTCCACGATGCCCTCGGCCAGGCCCTCGCCGAAGAGATGCGCCGCGATCCCCGCGTGCTGATGTTCGGCGAAGGCGTCGCCACCAAGCGCACGGACCTCCTCGAAGAATTCGGGGCACCCCGGGTCCGCAACACGCCCCTGGCCGAAGGCATCATTGCGGGTACCGCCGCGGGGGCCGCCGCCACCGGCCTGCGCCCCGTGGCGGACCTGCTCTTCGCCCCCTTCCTCTGCTTCGCCATGGACGAGATCGTCAACAGCGCCGGCAAGCTGCGGTACATGTCCGGCGGCCAGTTCGAATTCCCCCTCGTCGTCATGGCCATGACCGGCGCCGGCTGGACCGTGGGCGCCCAGCACAACCACAACCTGGAGGCCTGGTTCGTCCACGCTCCGGGGCTGAAGGTGGTGATGCCCAGCACTCCCGCGGACGCCAAGGGCCTGCTGAAGGCCGCCATCCGCGACGACAACCCGGTGATCTTCCTGTCGGACATCGGCCTCCTCTTCGTCCCCGGCGAAGTGCCCGACGGCGAGGTGGTCGTGCCCCTCGGCAAGGCGGACATCAAGCGGGCCGGCACGGACGTCACCCTCATCTCCTACGCCAAGACCGTGCACCACTGCCTGGAGGCCGCGACGGCCCTCGAAGCCCAGGGCATCTCCGCCGAGGTCGTGGACCTGCGCACCCTCAAGCCCCTCGACGAAGCGACGCTCCTGGCTTCCGTCGCCAAGACCGGCCGCGCCGTGGTGGTCCATGAAGCCGGCGGCCCCTGCGGCGTGGGCGCCGAAGTCGCCGCCATCCTCGCCGAGAAGGCCTTCGCCTCCCTCAAGGCCCCGGTGCTCCGCCTCACGGGCCCCGATGTGCCAGCGCCCTCCAGCTACGTCCTCGAGCAGGCCTTCGTGCCCCAGGCCCCCGCCATCGCCGCCGCCGCCGCGAAGCTGCTGAATTCCCCCGCACTGGTCTGACGCCGGCGCGCAACCGTCCATCCCCCTCAGCCTGCCGTCGCGAAACCGCTCCGCGGCCGGGCGCCCCGTTCCCCCCTGGAGCCGCCATGCACAGCGTTCTCGTGTCCCTCCTCTTCGACGCCCCTGCCCCCCGGGTTTGGGAACTCCTCCGGGAGCCCGGCTCCGTCCAGGCCTGGCATCCCGCCGTCCTCGACAGCGAGGCCACGGCCCTGGGGCGGGACCTCGTCCTGACCAATGGCGAGCGCATCCGCGAACGCATCGACTTCATCGACGACGAGCACCGCGCCTTCGGCACCACCACCTTCCAGAGCCCCATGGCCTTCCACCGGCTGCAGGGCACCCTGCGGGTGTGGCCCCAGGGGCCGCGGCGGAGTCTCGTGGAGTTCTGCGGCTTCTTCGAAGCCGCCCCCGAAACCGCGGCGGAGACCCTCAGCCTGGTGCGCGACTTCCACCTGGCGGGCCTGGGCGCCCTGCGCACGAAGCTGGCGAAGGACGCGACCGCCCCTGTGCGGATCGCCCTTCCCGCCACCCTTGCCGCCGCCGGATGAAGGGGACGATAATGCGGCTCACCCCCCGCTTTCCCCACCTGGCCCTGCACCGCGCCCGCGCGCTCCAGGCCTTCCGCCGCCGCGGCGGCTGGCAGGTCGCCGCGTTCCCGCTTCCGACCGCCCTCCCCCCCACCCGCCGCGCCGGCCGCGGCTCAACCTGGTGATTCCATGACCCCCACCCGTTTCCTCCTCCTCGGCGTCGGCGCCCTCGCCGCCGCCACCGCTTCCGCCGGCGCCCCGGCCAAGGCCAGCCAGGCCCAGATCAAGCGCGGCGAGTACATCGTGAACATGATGGGCTGCGTGGACTGCCACACGCCCTGGAAGATGGGTCCCAAGGGCCCCGAGCCCGACACGAGCCTTCACCTCTCCGGCCATCCGGCAATGATGAAGATGCCACCGGCGCCCCAGCTGGGCATGCCCTGGATGGCAGCCGCCTCGGCGACCATGACCGCCTGGTCCGGCCCCTGGGGCGTGAGCTACACCGCCAACCTCACCCCGGATCCCGAAACCGGCCTGGGCAAGTGGACGGAGCAGATGTTCCTCGACGCCATCCGCACCGGCCGCCACATGGGCAAGGGCCGCCCCATCCTGCCTCCCATGCCCCAGCCCGCCATGAAGAACGCCACGGACGCGGACCTCAAGGCCATCTTCGCCTACCTGCGCTCCATCAAGCCCATCGTGAACAAGGTGCCCGAGCCCATCGAGCCTGCCGCGGCCGCGCACTGAGGCCCGCCACGCACCCGCGGCATCGGAAGCCCGTGTCCCTGAAACCCGCCGCCCTGGCTCTGCCGCTCCTCGCCCTCCTCCTGGGGGCGGGGGCTGCCCAGGTTGGCGGGCCAGGTGCCGCTCCAGGTGCAGTCACGGCTCCGGGGCGAGGCGGCGCGGGGCCGCAGCTGCCGGCGCGATTGACCCAGACGGGCCTCTACCAGGCCGGCGATCTCTCCAGGATCGCGCCGGCACTCCAGTCCTTTTCCCCCCAGTACCCCCTCTGGTCCGACGGCGCCGCCAAGACCCGCTGGATCCTCATCCCCCTCGGCAGGAAGATCGACGCCCGGGACACGGATGCCTGGGCCTTCCCCGTGGGCACGAAACTCTGGAAGGAGTTCACCTTCCAGGGCCGCAAGGTGGAGACCCGCTTCATCTGGCATCCCAACGCGTCCACCTGGGTCTTCGCCAGCTACGCCTGGCGGGAGGACCAGTCCGACGCGGACCTCGTGCCCGAGGCCGGCAAGCCCGCCGCCGCCGAACTCGCGCCGGGCAAGTGGCACGACATCCCCAGCGTCACCGACTGCCGCGCCTGCCACGTGAACGGCGGCCCGCCGGTGCTGGGCTTCACCGCCCTGCAGCTCTCCACGGATCGGGATCCCAACGCCCCCCACGCCGAGCCTCTGCGACCCGGCATGCTGACCCTCGCCAGCCTCGACGCGATGGGCCTGCTGGCGCCGCCGCGGCCGGACCTGGTGGCCTCGCCGCCTCGCATCCCCGCCGAGAAGCCCCTCACCCGCGCGGCCCTGGGCTACTTCACCACCAACTGCGGCACCTGCCACCGCGCGACGGCGCAGGGCAGCACCCTTGGCGCCGTGGACCTGGCCTTCAACCACCTCGCCGCGGCGGCCTCCCCGAGGGAGGAGCCCGGCTGGGCCACGACCGTGGGCCGCGTCGGCAAGTACACCCTGCCGGGCGAGGCTCCCGGCGGCACGCACCGCGTGGTCCCCGGCGATCCGGAGCGCAGCGCGCTGCTCTACCGCATGGCTTCCCGGCGGCCCGCCTCCCAGATGCCGCCCCTGGGCACCGTCCTCGCGGACGAGGCGGCCCTCGCGCTCATGCGGAAGTGGATCGCCGAGGAGACACGGTAGCTCCCGCCCTGGTCGCGTCTCCGCCCACAAAAGCAGAAGCCCCCGTTCGGGGGCCTCTGCATGTTGCGAAGTAGGGTCGGAAGATCGTTCAGATCTTCTGGACGTTGGTCGCCTGGGGGCCCTTCTGGCCCTGACCAACGGTGAAGCTCACGCGCTGGTTCTCGTCGAGGGTGCGGAAACCCGTGGACTCGATGGCGGAGTGGTGAACGAAGAGGTCCTGGCCACCTTCGTCGGGGGTGATGAAGCCAAAACCCTTTTCAGCGTTGAACCACTTCACGGTGCCTTGTGCCATTGCAAATTCCTATTGTGTTCTTCCTGAAGAAATTGGAGGCGGTGTTCCTTTCAGGCCAGAAACCACGCTTTTTGTTCGGGACCGCAGCTGCGGACCTCATTCAGCATGAGGGTTCCCGGAAGAAATCCATAGGGAATATTTGGGAAATGTGGCCGGCCGCCCCTAGGCGAGGTGTCGTCCGCCGTGGAGGGCGAGGGTGGCTTCGTCGTGGAGGCGCACCACCGGGGCCAGATCGGGATGGATGCGGGTGTCCCCGAGGTGGGCGAGGAAGGCGCAGGCGGCGCGGCCTTCGCAGGCGTGGCGGTAGGCCTGCAGCCACGCTTCGAAGCGGTGCGCCTCCTCCGGGCTCTCCCGGGGGAAGCCCGGCGGCTTCTCGTGGATGCCCACCCGGAAGGGCTTGGGGTCCAGGCGCGCGCGAAAACTTTCCTGGACGCGGCAGAGGCGGATGAAGAGGGGATCGCAGCCCAGCTCCTCCAGGATGCGGCGGGTGCTGTCGGTCTCGGGTTCCTGGGGCCCCTGGGTGGCGAGGAGGCGCAGGCCCCGGGGCGTGCGGTAGACGCGGAAGCCCCAGCCGGGGTGGGCCGCCAGCCACGCGGCGACCCGGGCCAGGGCCAGCTCCTCCGCGTTGGCGCGGCGGCCCCGGAGCAGGGCCCGGAGCTGCTGCCACAGGCCCAGGGGCCCGAGGTCAAGATCCACGAACATGGCCCGCGCCGCGTTCAGCACCCGGGCGCCCATGGCGTTGCGGGTGACGGCGAGGCTCACCGCCCCGGCTTCGTCCCGGCGCTTCTCGAGGATCTCCTCGCGCAGGGGGCGGTCGCCGTAGCCGTAGGCATCCGGCAGATCCCATTCCTTCGCCTTCTCCACCCGCTGCACGAGCCGTTGCACCGCCTCCTGCGCGAGCCGCGCGGCCTCGTCAGGACTGTCCGCGGAGCCCCGCCAGCAGGACAGGGTGATCGCTTCGCCATCGATCGTGGCAACGGCGGACTGCTTGGACCAGTGCTGGGCGAGTTTCATGGGGACCGCGGTTCCGCCCCAGGGGAACACAGTTGGTGGGGGACGGGGATCCCAAATCCGCGGCCCGGTCCCGCTGGCCATGGCGGGGCCGAAGTGGCCCAAGGGGGAATGCGGAAACCGGTCCAGGCCCGGTTGGGCGGAGCGTCCGATGCTGGGCTCCGTCCCCCAAGCCTTTCCCCCCAGGAGCTGCCATGGTCCTCCCGCCCTTCCGCCGCCTCGGCCTGCTGGGGCTGCTGTCCGTCCTGCCCTGCCGCGCCGGCGGCCCCCTCAAGGTCGTGACGGTGGGCGCGCCGGCCATCAACTGCGTGTTCAATCCCTCCTGCACGGTGACCGTGGCGGATTCGTCGTCGCCCATCCCCGTGGGCAACGGGGCGGGCTTCCTCCAGTCCCGCTCCTTCCGGGGCAAGGCCGGCGCGCCGGGGCAGGGCCGCTTCGCCATGCTCTACCGGGTGGACCTCCGCAACGCGGTGGTGGCGCCCCGGGCTCCCAACGGCATCAAGACCCTCACGGTGGATGCGGGGCCGGTGGTGGACGCCCTGGACTACGACCAGGACGGCACGGCGGACCAGGTCTTCGTGGTCACCAAGGGCGGCCTGGGCAGCGTGGGCCTGGCCTCGGCGGTGCAGGACGACGCCGGGCGGATCACCTTCACCTTCATGACGAAGGTCGCCGCGGGCACCAGCCCGGGGGCGGGGCAGAGCTCCTTCTTCTTCGGCTTCGCCTCGACCCTGCCGCCCGTCGGCAGCTCCGCGGAACTGCTGGACCAGAACGGCGCCCTCGCCACGGTGGCGGCGCGCTCGCCCCTGCGCCAGGCGCCGGACCTGACCGCGTGGCTCCTGGCCCATCCCGAGGTCGCCAACGCCATCAAGTGGCAGACCACCAAGCAGAGCGGGGTCTTCGTGCCCCCCACGGACGCGGTCAAGGTGGCCTGGATGAACTGGACCCAGGCCCAGAAGGACGAGCTGAACCAGGCCTACCTGAATGCGTTCGCCTGGCTGGCCGCGGGCGGCACGCAGACGCCCATGGATCCCAACGGCCTCACGGACCAGCCCCTGAACGTGGATGTCTTCCTGGCCTCGGACCTCTATGCCCGGGGCTACCTGGACAAGAATTATTTCTGGAAGCTCTACGTCGCCCACGTGGCCCACGCCCTGCTGCTGGAGACGGCCCAGCAGGTGCCCTGGAGCCTCACGGGCTACGACGCCAACAGCCTGCGGGTGCTGCTGGACAGCGCGAGCATGGCCTGGCACGCGGGGCCCATGGGGGGCGGCGTCACGGGCTATGTCCTGGGCCTCGATCCCTGGCACATCCCCGCGAAGGTGGATGACAACCTGCCCCAGACCTCGTTCGCGCCGCCCACCTGGACCTATCCCTTCCTCCGGGACGGCGGGATGCTCGGCGAGACGCGCCTGGAGTCCATCGGCAAGGTGCTGGACTGGATGCGCCACCACATGGACCACATGGTGGGGAATTCGGGCTACAACGAGAACGAGGCCCGCTGGGGCTACCGCGGCTATCCGCCGATCTCGGCCATCGTGGCGGGCACCGTGGATGCCAACCATCCCCAGTTCGGCCAGCTCCACTGGACCGCCGGCTGCCACGGCAGCGTGGCCTTCGCCTGCCAGACGCTGCGGGCCCTCAACATCCCCGTGCTGCCGGTGTGGATCCAGGGCCCGGTGGTGACCTCGGGCCACCAGGGCGCGTGGTTCATGACGGAGAACCTCTACCTGGACCACGGCGACGATCCCTACAACCAGAACGTGAAGGCCTCGCCGTCGCCGATCCTGGGCCTGCTCCTGGATGAAGCCACCTGGAAACTGCGCTTCGTGAACGATCCGACCCTGAACCCGCCTTACACGCCGGCGGCCTGGGGGAACGTGGGCAAGGCGGCGGTGGATTTCCAGTAGGCGTTCTCCGGAGGGCCCCGGCCAGGGGATGGGCGCGGGCCCGGAGGTCAGGAGCCCGCGTCAACCGCGGGCTGCAGCACGGTGAGGATCGTGCCCAGGACCACCAGGACCCAGAATCCCGCCCCCAGGACGATGGCGATCCAGTTCCAGACACTGAAACGGCGGTTGGGGTCGGCTTCCGGGGACACGGCGTGGTTCACGGCGACGACCGTGGGGTTCGCGAGGAAGATGGGCACCATGTGGACGAAGACCAGCAGGCTCCA
The DNA here is from genome assembly GCA_016710635.1 of Holophagaceae bacterium. Lineage (GTDB taxonomy): Bacteria > Acidobacteriota > Holophagae > Holophagales > Holophagaceae > JADJVL01. The sequence continues at coordinate 70,782 of JADJVL010000007.1, forward strand.
CGGGGTGGGAGCGAGGCGGAAGGCGTTGGCGACGAGGACCATGACGGGCAGGGCCACCGGGTTCCAGTCCACGGCGATGCCCCGGAGTCTGGCCGCGTCGGCGAGGCGCTTGAAGAAGTCGAAGGACATGATCGGGTAGAAGATGGCGCGGGGGATGGGCCAGAAGGATTCCCGGCTGTAGGCGCCCAGGGCCCGCCACTGCTTGTAGAAGTAGTAGATGAGATAGAAGCTGAAGGTCGCGAAGGACATCACGATCAGCTTTGGCGTGGAGACGGCGAAGAAGGGTGGGGGCGACGGGGCGCCCGTCTCCAGGTCGGCGGCGGGTGGGGCGTAGGGATTGGTCTCGTCCATGGGCTTCAGTGGGCCACAGGGCCGGGTTGCGGCGCATCACGATGGCATTGGCCCGATCCGGGGCGTTTTCCGTCCAGCCCCTGGACAAAGTCCAGAATCGGGATGGATTCCTGGGTACTGAATGGGGCCGAAGCCGAGAATTTCCGGGGTTCCGGGGACGGGAGCGTTTTTTGCTCTTGGGGGAGCCCATGCCTTTCGCGCCTCAGCCCCTGATCCCTCTGCGACCCCGGAAACCCATGCCCCAGGACCCCGAAGCCTACGCGGACCCGCGCCTCAAGGCCCCGGCCCTGCAGCTCCACGCGCCGGACCTGCTGTCCCACATGCTTTACGCCGCCGGGGCGGTCACCGGCGGTCCGGACCGGGAGCGGCTGCAGGCCTACATCCAGGTCGAGCTGCGCCGCCTGGCGGAGTTCCTCACGCTGCTGGAGCGCCAGCGGTGGGAGGAGCACATGGACGAGGACGAAGCCCGCCTCTGGGCCCACATCGCCGTGAACCACGCGGACAAGGCCCTGACGGGGCTGGAGGTCTACGGCCTCCAGGGCGCGCCGGAGGTGGTCGGCGCCGCCATCGCGGCGGTGCGGGGGCAGGTGAACCGGGCGGTGGGGTTCGTGGTGGTGTGAGGGGGGCCGATTTCCGGGGCCCGGGCGGGGTTCAGACCGCTTCGACCTGGAGCTTGACACCCAGGGCGTTCAGCAGCTTGAGCACCGTGTCGTAGCGGGGCTTCGCGCCAGGGCTGAGGGCCTTGTACAGGCTTTCGCGCCCGAGGCCCGTGTCCTTCGCGAGCTGGGCCATCCCCTTCGCCCTGGCCACGTCGCGCACGGCCATCAGGAACACGTCCGGGTCGGATTCCTCGAGGGCGGCGGTCAGGTATTCGGCGATGGTTTCTTCGCTGTTGAGATGGTCCGCGGGATCGAAGGGGGAAATCTTAGTCATGGGCTGTCTCCTCAGGAAGGGATCGCAGGAGGTCCTTGGCGCGCTTGATGTCGGCCTTCTGGGTGGCTTTGTCGCCGCCGATGAGCAGCAGGTAAAGGATCTCGCCGCGCCGCGCGTACTAGACCCGGTAGCCGGGTCCGGTGTGGATCCGCATCTCGAAGACGCCCGCACCGACCGGTTCCGTGTCGCCGAAGTTGCCGAGGCTCGCGGACCGCAGGCGGGCCAGGATGCGGGCCCTCCCCTTGTCGTCTTTCAATCCTCCGAGCCAAGCCCCGAATTCCGTGGTCTGGTGGAGGAGAATCATGGATCGAGTGTATTCCTTCGGATACAGAACGCAAGGGAATGGAACCCAATCGCATGGGTCTGCGCAGGCCCAGGTGGGGACGCATGGCGGGCTTGCTTCAGCCCCGTCCGCCGAAGGGAATGATGTTGGACGGAGGTTCGTCGCCGGCGTCGTCATTGGTCGCCGCGGGGCCGCCGGTCTCCTCGTCCGCCAGCTCCAGGTCCTCCTCCCGGTAGCTGTTCTCCGCGCCGTTGTCCCATTTCACGTAGTAGGGCCGGGGCGCCGCCCCCGGCTTGTGCGGCCGCTCCCCCGCAAACACCAGCGTCCCCGGCTGCCCGCCGCCCTGGGCCGTGGGCGTCCAGTGCGGCCAGGTGCCGCCGTAGAAGATCACCGCCGCGCGGGTGAGGCGGACGCGGGCGTTGGGGTGGAGGGGGTAGGGCATGGTCGAAATGTTAAACGCACCATTGATAATCCTGGAGTAGAGGGTAAATTCTAAAAATAGATTAATCATTGGGAGTGTTTTGGACCATTAGGACACGCTAATTTCGCTCCGGGAATGTATGCTTCACGAACTCCCATTGCAGTCGGCTTACTGATGAGGGAAAAGCATGGACACAATTCGTATCAAGAATTTTAGATCTCTCATTGATACTGGAGAGGTGCCGCTAAAACCAATTAATATCTTGATCGGAAAAAATAGTTCGGGAAAAAGCTCATTTTTAAGAATATTTGCGTTACTAAAACAATCGTTTGAGACTGTGGGTTCTTCTCCAATCCTCTGGTATGGAAAGCTTGTAGATTTTGGAGATTACGATACAGCCATAAATAAGGAGAACACCCTTGGTGGGATTGAGTTTTCATTCTCAATTTGCCTAAAAAGAAGGGATATAACACCAATTCATGTTTATGCACAACAGGCTCTAGAATTTAGAAACCAAGATATCGTGATAAGCTATAGTGCAACAATAAATAGACGGAGTGACCTTGTTACTGGAGGTTCCTATCTTTCAAAATGTACAATCAAAATATTTGATTTAACTGTAGAATTAGAGTTTGATGAAAACGGGTTAGTTTCGAAATATGATATTGATGGATTAAATTACCTCGAGTTCACTAATTCGACATTTGAGAATTCAGCGAGTTCTTTAATACCGATGCTTTCAGAGCAAGTTAGAGGTGAGGAAGATGTTAATAAGCAATCGAAGTCTACTGAAGACAAAATAGTTGAGCTCTTTGCTGGACTTGTTCATGGTAGAACCAGCAGGGGAAAGATTTTATTTAATTTTAAGAGAATGTATCTTGATTATAAACCCGTGATGAAATTAAACTTTATTGACCTATTTTCAAATAATAATAGAGAGAAATTAAGCAACCAGTTTGATGCATATGGGAAACGAGTAGACAAAATCAGGCGACTCAAGATGGGCTATGAATTGAACAGATTATTTATTGGTTTGAATTCGGCATTAAATCGGTTCTCGAATGATTGCTTTTATATTGGGCCTTCAAGGGCAATGGCAAATAGATATTATCGACAAGCTGAGCTTGCAGTCAATGAGGTTGATTATCGTGGTGAAAATCTAGTTATGTATTTAAAATCAATGACGAAAGCACAACAGGATTCATTAACTAAATTTGCACAGGGTATATTCTCATTCTCAATCGCTCTAGAGAGCCAGTTCGGTCACTCTGCAATCAAAGTTGGCAAGGGAAGTACACCTGAATTTAATTTGGTCGATCTGGGTTTCGGTTATAGTCAATTATTGCCGGTAATAGTTCAGATGTGGCATGCAATCCATCGAGTAACAAAATTGCAAGGGCTTGTAGAAACACCTCGAAGATCAACAAGGGTGCTTTGCGTAGAACAACCAGAACTACACCTACACCCAAGTATGCAGGCACTCTTGGCGGACTTGATGGTAGCGACCCTTGTTGAGGCCAAGGAGCAAAATGTCCCTGTTGTGAATATTTTTGAGACTCACTCTGAATATTTAATTAATAGGCTCGGATATCTAATAAATGAGGGAAAGCTAGATCCTGAGCATGTGCAAATATTGGTTTTCGAGAATTCCGATGATGGTCATCGAACTCAGATCGAAACCAGCAAATTCGATTCGAATGGGGCATTGGTTAATTGGCCTTATGGGTTCTTTCTTGGATGGTAATGTATGCTGATCGAGATTGATAATGGGCTAATTGATAATTGTTGTGTTGTAGGTAGGTTTGACCGTGAGAAGGCGTGTTTTCGTAATTTGTTATTAGCTCACCAAGAAGGCAATCACTTAATCTTAATCTCGAATAAAAATGTTTCAAACTTAGACCCTGAATTCTATTCACCACGAGATCGGGCGACCGCCAAAAAGATATTTGAATCATACTCACAATATGCTTCTCTAAAGACGATCTTACCAATCTTTTATAAAACGGGAATCGGAGATCAATATAACGATGGTAGAGTTAGCTCAGGGGTTTCAGAAGTTGTGATGGCTCGAATAGAACATTTCGAGCATTCAGCCTCTGTCTCAGATGGATTACGGTTGCTAACGGAAAATTCAACAGATTCAGAAATATATTGTACATTTGCAAAATTTTGGATGAATATAAACCGGATTAAAATTGGATTTAAAGTTACCAGACAAGGTGGCGGGGGTGCCGAGATAGAATCAGAGTTTAGAAATAATTGTGAAGCCGATAAAATTACTTTATGTATTGTTGATAGTGATAGAAAGTACCCTGGAGGGGCGTTAGGCGGAACGGCTGGAAATCTTGGAAGAGTAAGTGCTGGTGCGTTACAATCGATATTAATATTGAAAAGAAGGGAATTGGAGAACTATTTAGTAAAATTAATTAATGCTACATTTATTACTGATGAAGATCTTAGAAATCGCCTCATTGCGCATCAACTAAGCTTAACTTGTAATAATGATTGGTACACCTTTATTGATTACAAAGAAGGCGTTAAATGCTTTGAAATACATGGTCCTGGTAGATCTGTGCATGAAGTAAAATATTTAAAGTCATTTTTAACTAACATAAGTACCAGGCCTAAGGATCGGTGTGAGGCTTCTGCTGGAGTTTGTCTAACGAAGGGCTCATGTGATATATATTTTTTTGGAGCCTTAGGTGAAATACTTGCGAGGAACTATGTGAATTTTGTAAATAGAGATTGGCCGGCATCAAAAGAGAAATTTAATAATTGTAATTGTTTAGACCTCTCTGAGTTGTCATCGCAGTTGGTGGCCTGTGGGATAGCCTCACGAGTAACGATTACTTGAACAGTGATAGGTTACCTCAGTACACCCACCCCAACCCGCACCCCGTCTCTTTCGCCACCTTCTCCGCAAGATCCGCATCAAAGCGCAATTTCAATGCCCCGGCTTTCACCCGTGCGTTCAGCCCTTCCTTGCTGCGGTACTCAAACGTCACGGGCAGGTCGCCGGGGAACTGCTTCAGCAACGGCAGCAGGCCGGGCGGGAGTTCGCCGACGGGGAGTTTCACGAGCGCGCCGCTGAAGCCTTTGCCTTGGACTTGGTGCAGCTCGTCGAGCTCGGTCGCGAAGAGCTTGAGCACGGTGCGGTCTTCTTCCTCTTCGTCGTTGCTGGTGACGGTTTCGACTTTCAGTTCGCCGGTCACCCGCAGCAAGGCGTCGGCCTGGACGAGGTGGCGGTAGGTGTCGAAGGGGCGGGCGCGCTGCTTGGTGACGTTGTTGAAGTGGCCGGCCATGAGGAGGACTTCCATCTTCCCGGTGAGGTCCTCGCACTGCAGGATCGCCCAGGGCTCGCCCTTCATGTTGGTCTTGAACGTGGCGCCGTTCACCAGCAGGCCCAGCGTCACCAGATCCCGGTCCACCTTGTGGCCCGCGGCCACCGCCTCCTGCAGGGCCGTGATGGAGCCGATGGTGTGCACCTTCAGCGCGTCCACGTACTCGTCCAGGGGATGGCCCGACACATAGAGCCCCAGCGTCTCCCGCTCCGCCGCCAGCCGCTCCCGCCGGCCCATCTGGTCCACGTCCTCCGGCAGCTTCCACGTGTCCGCGCAGGAGGCCAGCTCCGCATCATCGAACAGGCTCGTCAGCCCCAGATCCGCATTGTTCCCCCTCGACGCCGTGTCCAGCGCCGACGGCAGACCCGCGAGGAGCGCGGCGCGGTGGGGTTCGAGACTGTCGAAGGCGCCGGCCTTGATGAGTGATTCCCAGACTCTCCGGTTCGCCTTGCTCAGATCCGTCGCCTGCAGCGCGTGCACCAGATCCTTGAAGCCGCCCTCGCTCTTCCGCGCCGCCAGGATGGATTCCAGCGCCGCGTCGCCGAGCCCCTTCACCGCCGCGAAGCCGAAGCGGATGGCGCTGTCCTTCGTCACGGTGAAATCCAGCTCCGATTCGTTGATGTCCGGCCCCAGGATCTGGATCCCCTTCTCCCGGCAGTTCTGGATGTACTTCACGATGTCGTCCGTGCGCCCGCTCTTCGTGCTCAGCAGGCCCGCCATGAACTCCAGGGGATGGTTCGCCTTCAGGTAGCCCGTCTCGAAGGCCACCATGGCGTAGGCCGCCGAATGGCTCTTGTTGAAGCCGTAGCCGGCGAAGTACTCGATGAGGTCGAAGAGCTTCGCCACGCCCTCCTTATCGAAGCCCCGCTCCGCGCCGCGGTCGATGAAGCTGGCCTTTTCCTTCTGCATCTTGGCCAGGTCCTTCTTGCCCATGGCCCGGCGCAGCATGTCGGCCTCGCCCAGGGAGTAGCCCGCGATCGCCGACGCGATCTGCATCACCTGCTCCTGGTACAGGATCACCCCGTAGGTCGGCGACAGGATGGGCTCCAGCACCGGGAACATGTAGGTCACCGGCTCGCGCCCGTGGCGGCCGCGCCACATAAGTCTCGCCCATGCCCGCGCCCAACGGCCCGGGACGGAAGAGCGCGTTCAACGCGATCAGATCGTCGAAGCGGTCCGGCTGCAAAGCCCGCAGCAACTGCTTCATGCCGCCGCTCTCGAACTGGAAGACGCCATCCGTATCCCCGGACGCGAAGAGCTGGAAGGTCTTCTTGTCATCGAAGGCGCGGAGCTTCGTCATGTCCACGGGCTTGCCGTGGCGCCGGGCGATGTAGCCCTGGATCTTCTCGATCTGGGTGAGCGTCTCGAGGCCCAGGAAGTCCATCTTCAGCAGGCCGGCGCGCTCCGCCTCGGTCATGGTGTACTGCACCATCACCTTCTTGTCCTTGTCCATGCACAGCGGCGCGAAGTTCGTCAGCTCGTCGGGGGCGATGATGACCCCGGCGGCGTGCACGCCGGTGTTCCGGGCCAGGCCTTCCAGCTTCGCGGAGATGTCGAGGACCTCCCGGACGTCCGGCTCCTTCTCGTAGCGCTCCAGCAGCCGGTCGGACTTCTGCAGGGCCTCGCCCACGGTGATGGGCTTGCCGGGCTCCTGGGGCACCAGCTTGGTGAGCTCGTTGGCCCAGGCGAAGTCCTTCTCGAAGACCCGGGCCACATCCTTGATCACGGCCTTGGTCTTGAGCTGGTTGATGGTGACGATGCTGCTCACCCGGTCCCGGCCGTACTTCTCCGTCACGTACTGGATCACCTTGTCCCGGCCGTCCCGGCAGAAATCAATGTCCACGTCGGGCATGGACACGCGCTCCGGGTTCAGGAAGCGCTCGAAGAGCAGGTCGTACTGCATGGGATCGATGTCGGTGATCCAGAGGGACCAGGCCACGATGGAACCGGCGGCCGAACCGCGGCCCGGACCCACCGGGATGCCCATTTCCCGGGCTTTCGCGATGAAGTCCCAGACCAGCAGGAAGTAGCCCGGGAAGCCCATCTTCAGGATGGTGTCGAGCTCGAAGTCCAGGCGCGCCCGGTAGACGCCTTCGTCGTGCTTCAGGCGGCCCTGGCTCCAGAGCTCGCGGTTCTCCGCGACCCGCTTCTCGAACCATTCCCGGGCCACATGGACGAAGTAGCTTTCCAGGGTGAAGCCGTCGGGCACCGGGAACTGGGGCGTGATGGGCTTGCGGGCCAGGGGGAAGGTGTCGATCTTGGCGGCGATCTCGAGGGTGCGTTCCAGGTATTCCGGGTTCTCCGGGAACACCGCCCGCATCTCGTCGGGGGTCTTCACGAAGAACTGGTCCGTGCTGAAGCGCATGCGCCGCTCGGTCTTCTTCAGGGCCTTGGTGCCGATGCAGAGCAGGGTGTCGTGGAGGTCGCTGTCGGCGGCGTTGAGGTAGTGGGCGTCGTTGGTCGCCACCAGGGGAATGCCCAGCTTCTTCGACAGCTCCTTTTGCGAGGGGATGATGCGGGCTTCGGCCTCGAACCCTTGGTCCTGGATCTCCAGGTAGAAGTCGTCGCCGAAGATCTCCCGGAATTCGGAAGCCACCCGCTCCGCCTGGTCGGGACGGCCCTGCATGAGCCGCGCCTGCACTTCGCCCCCCAGACACGCCGTCAGGGCGATGAGCCCTTCGCTGTGCTCCCGGAGCAGCTCCTTGTCGATGCGGGGCTTGTAGTAGAAGCCTTCGGTGAAGCCCTGGCTGACCATCTTGGAGAGGTTGGCGAAGCCCACATGATTCTTCGCCAGCAGCACCAGGTGGTAGCCCGCGTCCCGGGAACCGCTGGGATCCACGCAGTCCTCCAGGCCCTCCTCCCCGGTGGCCGCGTTCTTCGCCTGCAGCTTGCGGTCGTGGCGGGAGCGCGGAGCCACGTAGACTTCACACCCAAGAATCGGCTTCACTTCCCCTCCGCCGATCTTGGGATCAGAACAGGCGTCGAAGAGCCGCATCATCCCGTACATGTTCCCGTGGTCCGTGACCGCCACGGCGGGCATGCCCGACGCACGGCACTTCTTCACCAGATCCGGGATGCGGGTGAGGCCGTCGAGCAGGGAGAACTCGGAATGGTTGTGCAGATGGACGAAGGACATGGAGGCATTTTCCCGCCGGAGTGCTGGGTCGCGGTAAGTGCCGTGGCGTGAAGGGAGGTGCTGCGGAAAGGGTGCAGGCGCGCTCGTCCGGGCCGAGGTTGCGGGGCACTCCCGCCCCGGCGGGGGGGGGGGGGACCCAGGAGGGGTGTGTGGGCCTTGCGGGGGGGGGGCGCCACCCCCACCCGGGGGGGGGGGGCGCCCCCGCCCCGGGCCCGGCCGGGGGGGGGGGGGGGGGGGGGGGGGAGCCGGGGGGAAGAATCGCCGGACCACCACGCCTGGGGGGGGGCGGGGCCCGGCAAGGGGCGGGGGGGGGGGGGGGGGCCCCCGGGGGGGGGGGGGGGGGGGGGCCCCGGGGGGGGGGGCCCCCCCTGCCCCCCCCCAGACCGGGCCGGGCGGGCGCCGCCCCGGGGGCGGGGCGGGGGGGGGGCGCGGGGCGGGGCGGGGGCGGGGGGGGGGGGGGGGGGGGGGGGGGGGGGGGGGGGGGCCGGGGGCCCCGCCCCCCCCCGCCCCGGGCCCCCCGGGGGCCCCCGCCGGTCCCCCCCGGGCCGCCCCCGGCCCGCGGCGGGGGGAAGGGGGGGGGGGGGGGGGCCCCCGGGGGGGCCCCCCCCGCCCCGGCCCCCGCCGGGGGCCCCGGGGGGGGGGGGGGCCCCCCCCCGCCCCCCCCGGCGGCGCCCCCCCCCCGGCCGGCCCGCCCCCCCCCCCCCGCCCCCCCCGGCCGCCCCCGGCCCCCCCCCCCGGGCCCCCCGGGGGGGGGGGGGGGGGGGCGGGGTACCGCGCCGGGGGGGGGGCCGGGGGGGGGGGGGGGGGTGGGGGGGGGGGGGGGGGGGGGGGGAGGGGGGGGCCGGGGCCGGCGGGGGGGGCGGGGGGGGGGGCGGGGGGGGGGGGGGGGCGGGGGGGGGGGGGGGGGGGGGGGGGGGGGGAGGGGGGGGGCGGGGGGGGGGCGGGGCCCCGGGGGGGAGGGCCCCCCGGGGGCCCGGGGGCCCCCCCGCCCGGGGGGGGGGGGGGGGGGGGGGGCCCGGGGGGGGGGGGGGGGGGGGGGGGCCGGGGCCCCCCCGGGGCCGGGGGGGGGGGGGGGGCGGGGGGGGGGGGGGGGGGGGGGCGGGGGGGCCCGGGGGGCCCCCGGGGGGGCCGCGGGGGGCCGGGGGGGGCCCCGGGGCCGGGCGGGGTTTTCCCCCCGGGGCCGGGGGCCCCGCCCGGGGGGCCCCCCGGGGGCCCCGGGGGGGGGGAGCCCCGGGGCCCCCCGCCCCCCGGGGGGGGGGGGGGGGGGGGGGGGGGGGGGGGGGCCCCCCCCGGGCCCCGGGGGGGGGGGGGGGGCCCCGGCGGGGGGGGGGGCGGGGGGGGCGGGGGCGGGGGGTGGGCCGGGGTTCCCGGGGGGGGGGGGGGGGGGGCCCCGGGGGGGGGGGGGGGGGGGGGGGGGGGGGGGGGCCGGGGGGCCCCCCGGGGGGGGGGGGGGGGGGGGGGGTCCCCCCGGGGGGGGCGGGGGGGAAGGGGGGGGGGGCCCCCCCCCCCCCCCCGGGGGGGGACGCCAAGGCCGGGGGGGGGGGGGGGGGGGGGGGGGGGGGGGGGGGGGGGGGGGGGGGGGGCGGGGGGGGGGGGGGGCGGCCCCCCGCGGGGGGGCCCGGCCGCCCGGGGGGGGGGGGGGGGCCGGGGGGGGGGGGGGGCCGGGGGGGGGGGGCCCCCCCCCCGGGGGGGGGGGGGCCCCCCGGGCCCGGGGGGGGGGGGGGGGGGGGGGGGGGGGGGGGGGGGGGGGGGGGGGAGAGGGGGGGGCGAACGGGGGGGGGGGGGGGGCCCCCGCCCCGGCCCTTCCCGACCGGGGGCGCGGGGGGCGGCCGGCGGGCGGGCGGGGGGGGGGGGGGGGGGGGGGGGCGGGGGGGGGGGCCGCCGGGGGGGGGGGGGGGGGGGGGGGGGGGGGGGGCCCCCGCCGGGGGGGGGGGGGGGGGCGGGCGGGGGGCCCCCCCGGGCCCCCGCCCCACCCAGGCATTCCAGGGTCGTTCCTCCGCCGCCACCGTTCATGGGTCAGATCGTGACCTTTCATCGGCCAGGGATGCCGTGCCGGGCGGAGCTCCGCGGCCCACCGGATCATGGGTCTTCCCCCCCGACGCGCCGCCTTCCCGGCGGCCCCAACCCAGGAGCCCACCATGGCCAACCTCAAGAAGCTCTCCCTCTCCAAGGAAACCCTGAAGGTCCTCAACGCCGAGGATTCCCTGGCCCTCGTCGGCGGCCAGAAGCTCAGCGCCGGCACCGGCTGCCCCAACTACTGCTACATCCCCGTGAGCATGTGGTACCAGACCTGCAACGCTTCCAACGTCCTCAAGGTCTGCGACACCATCGCCCTCTAAGACCGCGCCGGACAACGCGCCGGCCACCGCAAGGCCCGGGCCCGAACCCCTTGGTTCGGGCCCGGCTGCGTCACAGGGGCAGGCGGAAGCCGAAGACCGGCAGGCCCTGCTGGGGGAAGTCCAGCTCCGGGGCGCGGACGAAGCCCAGGCCTTCGTACATGGTCCAGGCCACGGGCATGGCCTGGGTGGTGTGGAGCACCACCTGGGCGCGGCCCTGGGCCCGGGCCAGATCCAGGCAGGCCCGGGTCAGCGCCTTGCCGGTCCCCAGCCCGCGGTGGCGGGGGCTCACCCCCAGCAGGCGGATGCCCGCCGCGTCCGCCTGGGCCGTGGCCAGGCCCGGTGCCCCGTAGTGGGCCATGTCGCCGAAATAGACCACGCCGCCCAGGAGCTCGCCCGCCGGCGAATGGGCCACCAGCACCCGCGCCCCGGGCTTGGCGGCGAAGTCGCCGATGCGGGCCAGCAGTTCGTAGTACTGGGGCTGTTCCTGGGGTGGGGGGAAGCCTTCGAGGCTGGCGTAGGCCTCCACCATCAGGGCGCCGAGGGCCTCGGCCTCGTCGGGGTGGAGGTCGCGGATGGCGGGATTGGGCATGCGGGTTCCTAGGGCTTCAGATGGGCGGAGAAGAGGGGCTCGACCTGGCCCAGCCAGTTGTCCTGGAGGGTCAGGGGCCCGAACTGGGCGAGGACGTCCAGGAGGATGAGGGCGTTCAGGTTGGCGTCGGTCTCGAAGACGCTCTTCAGGCGCTCGGCGAAGGCCGCGTTCACCTGCATGACCGCCCGGTAGCTGGGGATGAAGTTGCTGAGGGTCCAGTCCGGCTCCTGGCCGTGGCACATGCGCACGTACTGGGCGGTGAGGTAGCAGGAGACCGCGCGGAAGGTGGTCTCCCGCTCGTTGGCGAAGGGCAGGTGGGTGAAGGCCATGGGCTTGAAGGTGTCGAGGATGGGACAGCCGCTGGTGGCCATGACGAGGCCCATGATGGAGGTGATCCCCGTCTGCAGATCCCCGGTGTGCTCAGTGACGCGGCCCCGCACGGAAGTGCGCACCTGCACCGGGTCGTAGGAGTGGTCGTGGCGGAAGCGGGAGAGCACCTGGGCGAGGTTTCGCGCCACCGGGCAGTGGGTGTGCTCCGCCGGGCTCAGGGGGCACAGGTCGCACTGGTGGTAGTCCAGGCGCGTCCAAGCCTCGTCGCCGTCCCCCATGGGCTCGAGGGCGAAGTCCGGATCCCGGAAGCCGAGGTCGAAGCTTTCCACGCGCCCGGAGGTGAAGCGGAACTCGTAGTGGATGTGCATGGCCCTTCCTTCCCGGCGGCCCCAACCCCGCCGGGCCATGGTAGGCGGCCCGGGGGAAGCGAGGAAGGGCGCGGGGAAGAAGGGGCTGCGCGGGGCTTCGCCGGGGTCCGGCCTCACCGTCCGTTCCGGGAGGCTTCAAGCCCCGGCTGGGGCGTGAAGAAGCTCCCCTTCCCGGGGACCTCGAGGCTGCGGGGCGTCTGGCCCAGCCGGTTCATCCAGGACAGGGGATGGGAGGCGAAGGTCTGCAGCTGGATCCGGTGGTCCCGCACCAGGAAGGTGTCCACCCCCAGGTTCACCCAGGGATGGGCCTGCCAGACGAGGAAGGCGACCTCCCCGAGGTATTCCAGCTTCTTCACCTCGAAGGCTTCCAGGAAGCCGTCCGGCAGGGTCTCGATGAGGTTGGCGAAGAAGGTCCGGAGCTCCCCCAGGCCGCGCAGCGGCCCGGAGGGCAGCAGCAGGACGGAGGTCTCCGCGTAGTCCAGCAGGAGCTCGTCCACGCTGCGGCGGGCGAAGGCGGCGAGGTGGCGTTGCACAACGGTTTCGGTCTGACCGGGAAAGGGGAGCATGGTGCCTCCGGAAGGATGCGTGGGGAATGAGGTGCCGGACCGGGGCGGCCCGGGCGGGTTCAGGGCTTGGGCGCCGGCGCCGCGGCAGTCGGCGCGGTGGCGCCGAGAGCCGCCTGCCGCAGCCCGCGGGCGGCGTCCGCGGACACGGTGCGGAGGCCCCGCTGGGCGAAGTGCCGGCCGGCGAGGGAGGCGCCGAAGGTGCCGGCCCCGGCCACGCGGTCGTGGGACAGTTGCACCACGGCGTCGACCTGCGCGTCCGCCAGAAGCTTGGCGGCGTGGTGGGCCTGCTGGGGATGGCGGACGTCCACCACGAGGAGGGTGGCGTCGGCGTCCATGGACCGGGCGAGGGCTTCCACCGCCGCCCGGCTGGCGTGGTAGTCGCAGATGACGCCGAGCTTCGCCTTGGGGGTGCGGCTGGCGTGGGGATTGGAACGGGCGTTCCCGGCGGCAAGGCCCGGGCCGGCGAGGGCGGCGAGGGCGAGGAGGAAGGGAAGGGAGCTGCAGATGCGCATGGGGGTTCCTTGGAAAAGGGCCGGGACGCACGGCGTCCGGGCGGAGGGGGATCCGCCGGCCACGGGGCCGGTGGGTGCTGGGGGGGAAGGAAGGGTGGGACTACTTGCGGATGACGACTTCGAGGTACTCGCTGGGGAGGACGAGGGTGCCGTCCGTGCTGCGGTTCAGGCGCCGCATCAGGTCGAGGAGCTCGTTCTGGAAGTCCAGCTGGATCTGGGGGGCGGAGGCGAGGGCCGCGAAGGTCTTGTTCATCGGGCCGTAGTAGGTGCGGAAGACTTCGAGGAAATGCTCGGGGGAGCGGTAGCGGAAGGTGAAGTGGCGGCGGGCGCTCTGGACCTCCGCCAGGCCGCCGAAGAGCTCCTCGAGGCGCGCCTGGGTGCCCCACAGGGCCGGGGACGGCAGCCCCGCCGCCGGGGGCACGTACTTCCCGATGGTCTTGAAGAGCTGGCCGATGAAGCCTTCCGGCGTCCAGTTGGCGAGGCCGATGTGGCCGCCGGGGCGGACCACCCGGGCCAGTTCGGAGGCCGCCCGGGACTGGTCCGGGGTGAACATCACGCCGAAGGTGGAGAGGGCGACGTCGAAGGTGGCGTTGGGGAAGGGCAGGTTCTCCGCGTCGGCCTCCTGGAAGCGGACCTCCAGGCCTTCCGCCTCCGCCCGGCGCTGGCCGGCCTCGAGGAGGGCGGGCACGTAGTCCGTGGAGGTGACCTCGGCGAAGCGGCGCGCCGCGGCGAGGGTGGCGTTGCCGTTGCCGGCGGCCACGTCGAGGACCCGCGCGCCGGCGCGGAGGTCGAGGGCTTCGCAGAGGTTCTCGCCGACCACCTGCAGGGTGGTGCCGACGACGGCGTAGTTGCCGGTGGACCAGGCGCCCTGCTGGCGGGTCTTGATGGCGGCGTAGTCGAGGGTGGCTTCGGGCATGGTGGGACTCCTTCGGGGGGTGGGCGCGGGAGGATTCAGGCTCCGGGGCCGACGAGGTGGAAAGGGGGGACGGGGAAGCGGAGGGTCCCGGTCGCCTGACCCTGGATGGATGGCATACTTGCTCCTTTTCCGCGGTGCGGCCGGAGCCTTCCGGCGCGACTCAACGGTCACGCGCCGGGGCCCCTGGATGCTTGGAGCCGGTGTGAAGATTTCGTGGAGATTCGCCCTCGGGGAGGCCCGCCCGTGATCCTCCGCTTCGACGCCTTCGAGCTGGATCTGGACCGCGTCGAGCTGCGCCGGGACGGCCGCGCCGTGGCGGTGGAGCCCCATGTCTTCGCCCTGCTCGCCCTGCTGGTGGAGAACCGCCAGCGGATGGTGCCCCGGGAGGAGCTCGTCGAGCGGATCTGGGAGGGCCGGGTGGTGTCGGATTCCGCCCTGAGCAGCCGCATCAAGTCCGCCCGCAAGGCCCTGGACGACGACGGCGCTGCGCAGAAGTACATCCGCACCGTGCACGGCCTGGGCTTCCGCTTCGTTGGCGAAGTCGAGGGCAGCCAGGAATCCCCGGCGCGGGAGACTTCGGCGGAGGAATTTCCGGAGCCGGGTTCCGCCCTCGCCTGGACCACCGACGTGCTGTCAAGGCCGGTGCTGGCGGTGCTGCCCTTCGAGCACGAGGGCGGCGCGGCGGAGGACGCCTACTTCGTGGACGGCCTCACCGACGAGCTCATCAGTGAGCTCGCCTCCTGGCGCTGGTTCCCAATTCTCTCCCGCACCTCCGCCTTCGACCGCAGCCGCGCGGACCTGCCCGCCGCCGCCCGCGCCCTCTCCCTGGGCGCGCGCTATGCCCTGGTGGGGCGCCTGCGGCGGGCCGGGGGCGAGGCGCGTCTGAGCGTCGAGCTGCTGGACTGCGCCACCGACACCCAGCTGTGGTCCGCGCGCTACGCCTGCGGGGCTTCTGACCTTCCGGGGCTGCAGGCGCAGATCGCCGCGGCGGTCTTCCAGAAGATCGCACCGGAGCTCACCTCCGCGGAAACCCGCCGGGTCCTGCGCAAGAAGCCCGGGGACCTCAGCGCCTGGGAGCTGACGCTGAAGGGGCTCTGGCATTTCCACCGCGCCAATCCCGTGGACTCCGCCGAAGCGCTGCGCCTGCTGGAGGAGGCGACCCGGGTGGACCCGGGCTTCGCCCTGCCCTGGAGCCTCATCGCCCTGGCCCGTTTCGAGCTGGCCCTGAAGGGCTGGACCGTCGCCGGCAAGGGCGCCCTCCGGGACGCGTTCAAGGACATGCTGGCGGCGGCGAAGACCTCCGTCGAGCTGGATCCCTCCGGCTGGATGGGTCACGCCCTCGTGAGCGCCGGCGAGCTGTGGACCAACTACTCCTTCCCCGCGGCGCGCCTGCACGCCAGCCGGGCCATCGAGCTGAATCCGAGCGCTTCCATGGCCTACCACTTCTCTGGCTGCATCTCCGGCTTCTCCGGCGACCTGGCCGCCGCCATCGCCGCCCAGGAGACCGTGCACCGCCTCGATCCGGCCTACGCGTACATGGACGTGGTGGAGGCGGACCTGGGCCTCTGGCGCCTGCTGCAGGGCGACCTGGACCGGGCCCAGGCCCATCTGGAAAAGGCCCTGGGCATCAATCCCCGCAACGCGCGGGCGAAGCAGCGTCAGGTGGCCCTCGCGGGACTGCGGAAGGACGCCGCCGCGGCCCGCAGGGCGGTGGAGGAGCTCCAGGGGCTGGGGGGCGCCACCGACAAAGGCTACTGGCTGGCCTCCTACCCCTTCCAGGACCCGGAGCACACGGCCATCTTCTGGAGGGGACTCACCCAGGCGGGCCTGCTGAAGAAGTGAGGGGCGCGGGGCGCCCGGGCGGCTACTGCTTCCCCTTCGCCAGCCGTCCCTGCTGCGCCTCCAGTACCTGCCGCCGTGCTTCGATGCGGGCCTTGTCCTTCAGGCTGCCGCGCTGGGCGAGGGCTGCCTGGGTTTCGGCGGGCAGGGTGCAGGTGAGGGTCCAGGCGTCGCCCTGGAATTCGAGGGCGAGGGCCAGGGGCGGAGCTTCGGGGGGTTCGGGCTCGGCGGCGAGGCGGTCCCGGAGGTCGGGGTCGAGGCCTTCCCGCTCCTCGTTGTCCCGGCGGGCCTCCTCGGCCCACCGCGCCCGCGGGTTCTCGAAGGCGTAGAAGGCGGCGCCGGCGGGCAGGCCGGCAGCGGCGGCGCGGAGGGTCTCGTCGTCCGCCAGGGCGTCCTGGGCCGCGGGGCCTTCCTCCGCGCCGCCCACCCGCCAGGAGCGGTCGCCGGCCTGCACGAAGACCAGAACGCGCTGGCCCAGCTCGCCCTGGCTGCGCTCCGGCAGCATCAGGGTGAAGGCGTCCCGGTCCTCAAATTTGCCGCGCTCGAAGGCCGCGCCGCCGCCGGCACTTTTCTCCGCAGACGGAGCGGGCTCCGCCACCGCCCGGGCCAAAGCTTCGCGGAAGTCGTCCCTGTCCCCCACGTCCAGGCGCAGGACCTCGGGCTCCTCCCGCGCGGGCATCAGGGCGCCGAAGCCCGTGACCTGCCGCTGGGCCAGATCCAGGGCCCGGGCCAGGGCCGGCGGGAGGTCCGCGGGACGCCAGGCCTTGGTCTCCCCGAAGGCGGCGAGCCAGCGCGGCGGCAGGAAGCCGCCGGTGGCGCGGACCCAGGGCCGGCCCGGCAGGCCCGTGAGGCCGAGCCCATCGGCGCGGTCGATGCGCACGAAGACGGCTTCCGCCTCGGCCTTCGCCCGTCCCCGCACCACCAGTCTCGCGTTCCCCGACGCGTCCAGGTCCAGGCTGAAGGCCGCGTCCCGGGAGTCCCGCACCGCCTCCGCGACCAGCGTACGGAAGGTGTCGGGCAGGGGCAGGGCGAAGAGGGCCTCCAGGGTGTCGAGGAGCTGGCGGGGATCGGCCACCCAGCCCGCCAGATCGCCCAGGGCGAGGGTCTCGTCCAGGGGCACCAGCACCGGCGCCGGGCCCGGGCGCAGGGCGTCGAGCCAGGCCGCCTTCTTCGTCTCCTCGGCCACCACGGCCCAGCCCTGGCGCGCGCCCAGAAGGTAGCCCTTGCCCTGGTGGTCGAAGCTCCAGCCGCCTTCCTGGGGCGTGGCCTTGAGCCGCTCCGCCAGGGCCGCCGCGTCCGTGGCCAGGAGCAGGACCGGGCCCTGGGCCAGGGTCACCCGCGCCGCCCCGCCGGAGGGCCGGGGCAGGAAGCCGCCATTGAATTCGGGCCCCAGCCCCGCCAGGGCCGAGGCGCGGCTCCGCACCCGCTGCTGCAGGGCCTGGAACTTCAGGCCCGCCAGCACCGGGGATGGCAGGACCAGGAACTGGCGCGTCCGCGTCGGCAGGGCCTGGAGCAGGGGCGCCGGGCGCTCCTGGGCCGCGAGAGCCGGGAGGAGGGCGGGCAGGAGACCGGGAAGGAGGCAGAGCAGGGCGCGCCTCACGGGCCCTCCAGGATCACCGTGGCCAGGGCCAGCCCGCCGTCGTGGGCCACGGTGGCGTGGACCGCGGCGATGCCCCTGGCGGCGAGGAGCTCCTGGAGCTTCCCCTCCGCCCGCGCCCGCCCGTTCACGTAGCGCAGTTCCTTCCACGACCAGCCGTCCAGGCCCGTGCCCAGGGCCTTGCCGAAGGCCTCCCGCAGGGCCCAGCGGCCGGCGAGGCGCTCCGGCAGGCGCTCCCGGTTGCCGGACAGGAGGTAGTCCGCCTCGTCGGGATGGAGGATCTTCCGGGCGCACTTGTCCGCCCCGAAGCGTTCGATGAGGTGGGCCCAGCGCGCGGCGGGGGTGAGGTCGGAGCCCAGGCCTAAAATCATCAGAAGGTCTCGAGTTCCAGCGCGAAGAAGCGGTCGCAGCCGTGGTGCCCCGTGTTCCCCATGGGTCCGCAGAGGGTCTGGAAGCCGACTTTCCGGTACAGCTTCTGCGCGGCGTCCATGCCCGTCAGGGTTTCCAGGTAGCAGGTCGCGTAGCCCAGCTCCTTCGCCACGCCCAGGCAGTGGCGCAACAGCCGCTCCCCCATGCCCGTGCCCCGGGCTTCAGGCAGGAAGTACATCTTCTTCAGCTCGCAGACGCCTTCGGGCCCGCCCTCCAGCTTCGCCAGGCCGCCGCCGCCGATGACCCGGCCGTCCCCGGTCTCCACCACGAAGTAGGCCGCGCCGGGCGCCGAATAGGCCGCGCTCATGGCCGACACCTCCGGATCGTGGATGGCGAAGCCGGGCCCATCGGCACCGAAGGCGGGCATCACCGTGCGGATGATGGCGGCCACGGCTTCGTCGTCGGCGGGGCGGATGGGGCGGAAGGCAAGCTCGGGCATGGGCCCATTGAACCGGCGAAACGGCCGGAAGGGAACCACTGGCGGCAGGGAGGAGGTCCGGAGACTGACAGAACGACAGGTTTGCCGCAGGCGCCCGGTGGCGGCCCCATCATCGTCCTGGAGGCGCCGATGACCAGGGTGGAAGTGGAGATCGTCCGGGCCTTCGTGGATGGGGAAGTCGGGGGCAATCCGGCGGGCTTCGTCCTGGATGGGGACGCCTGGACGCCGGAGCAGCGTCAGGCCATCGCCGCGGATGTTGGTGTGCCTGAGACGGCCTTCGTGACCAAATCCGCCGACGCCAACGTGGAGCTGGTCTTCCACACGCCTACCCGGCGCATTCCCCACTGCGGCCACGCCACCATCGCCGCGTTCTCACGGCTCTTCGCCCTGGACCGCGTTCCGGCCGGGGAGGCCACCAATGCCACGGTGGACGGCGTGCGGCGCATCTTCCACGAGGACGGCGCCGTCTTCATGGAGCAGGTGCACCCCACCTACCGTGACCTCGCGGTCTCCGGCGACGCCACGAAAGCGGCGCTGCTGGCGGCCCTGGGCATCCAGACCGAAGACCTGCTGCCGGGCTTCGAGCCCCGCCTCGCCCACAACGGCAACGGGCTCCTCCTCGTGCCTGTGAAGGACCTCGCCGTATTGCCCCGGCTCCGGCCCGATATGGACGCCCTCACCCGCCTCAGCGAAGCCGACGGCCTGGTGGGCCTCTACGTCTTCGCGCCGACGCTGGACGGCCCCCGGGACGCCGAAGTCCGCATGTTCGCCCCGGCCTTCGGCATCCCCGAGGAGGCCGCCACCGGCATGATGGCCGGACCCCTCGGGCATTGGCTCCACCACACCCTCGGCCTGGCGAAGACGACCTTCAGGATCGGCCAGGGCCGTCACATGGAACCGGCGTCGCCGAGCCTGCTCGAAGTGCGGGTGGAGGCGGACGGCCTGCGGGTCGGCGGCCGGGCGCGGCTGATGGAAACGCGCACCCTCGACCTGCCAGGCTGAAACGCTCAGCCCGGCAGCGCGTCCGCGTTCCCTCCGCACAGCACGACGCCGACGGGACAGTCCTCCGCCGGCGTCCACGCCCCGACCATCAACGCCGCCAGGGCCGCGGCGCCGCCGGGCTCCACCACCAGCCGCGCGGTGCGCCACAGCCAGGCCTGGGCGGCGAGGATGTCGTCGTCGTCCACCAGCACCGCGGGGCCGACCCGGTCCTTCAGCAAGGCCCAGGGCAGGGCGCCGAGGCTGGGCGGGCCGAGGGAAGTGGCGGCGACCCCCGTTGCCTTCGCGGGCACCGGGCCGCCCGCCGCCTGGGCCTCCGCGAGTTGGGGACAGCCGGCGGGCTCCACGGGGACCACTTCGGCGTGGCCTTCCAGGGCCAGGGCGCAGCCCGCCGCCAGCCCGCCGCCCCCCACCGCCAGGAGCCAGGCTCGCACCTGGGGCGCCTCGCGCTTCAGCTCCAGGCCCAGGGTCCCCTGGCCGGCGATGACCTCCGCCTGGTCGTAGGGATGGACCATCGGCAGACCTAGGGCGAGGCGCAGTTCTTCCGCCGCCGCGAAGGCCTCCGCCGGCGTCCTGCCGATCTCCCGCACCTCGGCGCCGAGCTTCCGCATGAGTTCGAGCTTCAGCCGCGCCGCGGAGGTGGGCACGACGAGGGTGGCCCGCTTGCCCAGGGCCGAAGCCGCGTGGGCCACGGCGAGGCCGTGGTTGCCCCCGGAACAGGCGAGGACATGGGGAGCTTCAAGCTGCAGCAGGGCGTTGAAGGCGCCGCGGATCTTGAAGGCGCCGGTGTACTGCAGGAGCTCCAGCTTGAAGACCACGGGGCGCGGCCCCGCCGGCGTGGGCACCGTGAGCTCCAGCAGGGGCGTGCGCCGGAGAAACGGTTTCAGGCGGGCGCGGGCGGCCCGGAGGTCGGCTTCAAGGACGGGGGCCGGAGCTGTGGCTGTGGGGCTCATGGGCGCCCGCCCGCTTGGACCGGCACTTCGAGGCGGGTGAGCCAGCCCCGGGCCGTCTCCGCCTCGCCATGGACGATCCGCTGGTACCTCGCCTGGAGCTCCCGGGTCACGGGACCGGCCTGGAAGAAGCGCCCGTCCAGCTGGCCCACGGCGCTGACCTCGGCGCTGGTGCCGGTGAGGAAGATCTCGTCGGCGTCGCGCAGCTCGTGCAGGTGGACGGGCCGCGACGCCGCGCCGGTGAGGTCGAGGAGGGTCTGGCGCGTGAGGCCCGGCAGGGCGTCCGGATGCTCGACGGCGGTGAGGACGCCGTCCTTCACCAGGAACACGTTCTCCCCGGTGCATTCCACGACGAAGCCATCGCCATCCACAAAGAGGGCCTCCGCGAAGCCCGCCCGCGCCGCCTCCAGCTTGGCCAGAACGCTGTTCACATAGGCGCCGCAAAGCTTCAGGGGCGGCAGGGCGGAGGCCGCATTGCGCCGGAAGGAACTGGTTCGGAGGGAGACGCCCTGCGCCGCCTGCACCTCGCCGAGGTGGTTCTTCCAGGGCAGGGCCGCCACCAGGGTGCGGACTTTCAGGCCGGCGACGTCCAGGCCCAGGCCGCCGGTCTCATAAAAGGCGAGGGGACGCAGGTAGGCCGCGTCGAGGCCGCTGGAAGCGAGGACTTCCAGACTGCCCCGACGCAGCGCCGCCAGGTCCACCGCCATGCCCAGGGCTTCGGCCCCGCGCCCCAGGCGGGCGAGATGGTCGTCGAGACGGAAGATGGCGGGGCCCGCCGCGGTGGGGTAGGCGCGGATCCCTTCGAAGACGCCGGTGCCGTAGTGGAGGCCGTGGGCCAAGGGGGAGATGGACGCGTCCTGGACCGCCGCGAGGCGGCCGTCAAGCCAGAGCTGCATGGGGACTCCTGGATCCCGCGAAGGGGACCGGATGGATGTTCGGGGTAGGTGCGGACTAAAAGTCGATGCCTGCCGCCCGGAAGGGCAGGACGGGGAAGCGCTCCCGCAGGGCATGGACGCGGCCGGGGCTCAGGAGGGCGGTGAACACGCCTTCCTCCTCACCGGCTTCGGCGAGGAACTCCCCTTCGGGGCTGACGATGACGGAGCCGCCGCAGAAGACGGTCCCGTCGGACGCGGGGCCCGTGCGGTTGGAGAGCAGCAGGTAGGCCTGGTTCTCCACGGCCCGGGCCTTGGCGAAGAGGCGCAAGGCCTCGCTGCGGGGATGGGGCCACTCGGCGGAGACCAGGAAGAGGCTGGCGCCTTCCGCGGCGTCCCGCCGGTACTGCTCGGGGAAGCGGAGGTCGAAGCAGATGCTGGGGGCGGCCTTGAAGCCCCCCACCGGCACCTGCACGCGCCGCCGACCCGGACGCAGGTGCTCGTGCTCCGCCAGGGGCTGGAAGAGGTGGGCCTTGTCGTAGAAGGCCGGCGCGCCGCCGTCCGGCGGAAAGATCCACATGCGGTTCACCAGGGCGCCGTCGCCCTCCGCTTCGTCGGCCAGGCTCACCAGACTGCCGGCCACCGTGGCCTGGCGGGTGTGGGCCTGGGCGGCCATCCATTCCTTGAGGCGGGGCGTATCGTGCTTCGCCGAGTCCGGCCACGCGGCGTGGGCGTAGCCGGTGCTCCACAACTCCGGCAGCAGATAGACCTCCGCGTCGGGGCTGCCGGCCATGAGCTGCTCGGCCCGGCGGCGGTTGGCCTCCGCGTCCCCATCGCGGATCTGCATCTGGACGACGGCGGCGCGCATCAGGGGGCTCCAGTGGCATCGGCCAGGGCGGCCGAAGGTGTGGAAAGAGAGGTGGCTTCAGGGCTGGCGGCGCCCAGGAGGAAGGCCCGGAGTTTGGGCGCGCCCTCCCGCACCATCTGCGTGTCGCAGCTGAAGGCGAAGCGGATGGCGTCGTGGCAGGTCTCGCCGAAGGCGTCCCCCGGCGCGCTGCCCAGCCCGGCCTCCGCCAGCTTCTCCGACAGCTCGTCGGCGTCCGCGACCCCCAGCCGGGCGTAGAGCTTCGGGTCCAGCTGGGCCCAGAGGCAGAAGCCGCCCTTGGGCGTGAAGGCCCGGAGGCCGTCGATGCCCGCCAGGGCGTCCAGCATCAGATCGCGGCGGAGGAGGTATTCCCGCTGCATGGCCTGGAGCTGGTCCTGGGGTCCTTCCAGGGCGGCGAGGGCGCCCCACTGGGCGAGGCTGTTGACGCCGTTGATGGTGCAGCGCAGCAGCTTGGGAATGCGGGCCTTGAGGGCCGCGTTGCAGGTGGCGATGACGCCCACCCGCAGGCCGCTCATGGCATAGCTCTTGGAGAAGGAGTAGATGCTCACCACCCGGTCGAGGTAGCCCGGATCCAGGGAACCGATGGAGACGTGCTCCTGCCCCGGATACAGCACGTCCTCGTAGGCCTCGTCGCTGATGAGCCAGAGGCCCTTGGCCTTGGCGAGGTCGTGAATGCCCTGGAGGGTGGCCCGGGACAGCACCGCGCCGGTGGGGTTGTGGGGCGTGTTGAGGAAGATGGCCTTCGTGCGGGGCGTCACGCGCTTGGCGAGCTCCGCCACGTCGTATTCGAAGCCCTGCTCGAAGCGCAGGGGCACGCCCACGGGCACGCCGCCGGCGAGGCGGATGTTCTCCACCACTTCCGTCCACATGGGATCTGGGACCAGCACTTCGTCGCCTTCGTCCAGCAGGGAGGCGAAGGTGACGAAGAGGGCGTGCATGGCGCCGTTCGTCACGAAGACGTCCTCGGCGGAGGGCAGGGCGAGGCCGTTCTTCGCCCGCAGCTTCTTCCACAGGGCCTCCCGGAGCTGGGGGATGCCGTCGTTGGGAATGTAGTGGGTCTTGCCCTCCCGGCCGGCCTTGGCGATGGCGTCGAGGACGTGGCCGGGCACGGAGAAGCTGGGGTCGCCGGATTCGAAGCGGTAGACCTTTTGGCCCTTGGCCTGCGCCTTCATCAGCTGCTCGCGGATGACGACGATCTTCCCGAGGGAGATTCTTTCGAGGATGGGGGAAAGGGACATGGTTGGGTTCCTTTGCAGATATCGGCCGGCGCCGCCGGTCCGGTTCTGGGATGGATGGGATCTCAGGCGGAGGGCCTCAGGCGTCCTGGTTCAGGTTGGCAAGATTTGCCGGGGTTTCCCACGCTTTGTGACGGAATCAACACCGCGGCCCGGCGGGGGCGGCCTGGAGGCCCGCGGTCTCCGGCAACTCCACGGCGTCGAGGAAGGGCATCATGCGGCGCAGGCGGCGGCCCACCTGCTCGATGGGATGCTCGCGCTCCTCGGCCCGGCGGCCTTCGAACCAGGGCCGGCCCTCCCGGTTCTCCCGGATCCAGTCGCTCGCGTAGCGGCCATCCTGGATCTCGCCCAGGATGCGGCGCATCTCCTCCCGGGTCTCCCGGGTGACGAGGCGAGGGCCGCCGGTGTAGTCGCCGTACTCCGCCGTGTCGCTGATGGAATGGCGCATGTAGCTCAGGCCGCCGCGGTACATGAGGTCCACGATCAGTTTCAATTCATGGAGGCACTCGAAGTAGGCGATCTCCGGCTGGTAGCCGGCTTCGACGAGGGTCTCGAAGCCCGCCTTCACCAGCTCGCTCATGCCGCCGCAAAGCACCGCCTTCTCGCCGAAGAGATCGGTTTCCGTCTCCTCCTTGAAGGTCGTCTCCAGGACACCGGCCCGGGTGAGGCCGAGGGCCTTGGCGTAGCTCAGGGCCAGGGCCAGGGCGCCGCCGCTGGCGTCCTGGTGGACGGCGACGAGGGCCGGCGTGCCGCCGCCTTCGAGGAAGACTTCCCGCACCCGGTGGCCTGGGCTTTTCGGGGCCACCATGCTCGCGTCCACGCCGGCGGGGACCTGGATGGTGCCGTAGCGGATGTTGAAGCCATGGGCGAACATCAGGGTGTCGCCGGGCAGGAGGTTGGGCGCGACGGCGGTCTCGAAGAGCTCCGCCTGGGCCGTGTCCGGCGCGAGGAGCATGATCACGTTGGCCCAGGCGGCGGCGTCGGACAGCGACAGCACCTCCAGGCCCTCGGCTTCGGCCTTGGCCTTCGAGCGGCTGCCGGCTGGGAGGCCCACCCGTACCTGGACGCCGCTGTCCTTCAGGTTGAGGGCGTGGGCGTGGCCCTGGGAGCCGTAGCCCAGGATCGCCACGCGCTTCGCGCGGATGAGGCCGAGGTGGGCGTCGTGTTCGTAGTAGAGCTTGGCCATGGGGACTCCTGTGCGGTGTTGCGGTCTTGGGTTGAAGGTGGGTCCGGCTCAGACGGACATGGCGAGGGGTGGATAGGTCTCTTCGGCACGACCCTTCGGCACCAGGGCCGGCGCTGCGCCTCGGGCCATGGCGAGGGCGCCTGTACGGCTCAGCTCCAGGAGGCCGTAGGGACGCAGGGCTTCGGCCAGGGCCGCGAGCTTCTCGGCGCTGCCGGAGCACTCCAGCACCACGGAGTCGTCGGCCACGTCCACCACCTGGGCCCGGAAGGCGCTGCCCACCAGCAGCACCTGGCTGCGGATGGCCACCGGGGCGCTGATCCGCAGTAGGGCCAGGTAGCGCACCACGGAGGGCTTCTCCGTGAGCAGCTCCACCTTCAGGACGTTGAGGAGCTTTTCCAGATGGGCGGCGACACGCTTGGCGCCCCCTTCGTCGCTCTCGACGACCAGCGTCATGCGGGAGGTCCCGGGCGCCTCCGCGGGGCCCACGGTGAGGGCCTGGATGTTGAAGGCCCGGCGGCGGATGAGGGAGACCACGCGGTTGAGGACGCCGGGTTCGTCGTCCAGGGTGGCCACGAGGATGTGGGGCATGGGAGCTCCTTAGGTGGACGACGAATCCGCGCCGGTCTCGGCGAGGACGGAAGCCGCGATAGTTGGAGGGAAGGGCCGGCGGATCATGGCGTCCAGGGCCGCGCCGGCGGGGACCATGGGGAAGACCGAGTCCTCCTGCTCCACCCGGAAGTCGATGAGGCAGGGGCCGGGATGCTCCCTTGCCGCGCGGATGGCGTCCCGCGCCTCGTTTCGCGTGGAGGCCCGCAAGGCCTTCAACCCGTAGGCCTCGGCAAGTTTCACGAAGTCCGGGCTGAGGAGGGGCGTCGCGGAGTAGCGGCGTTCGTAGAAGAACTCCTGCCACTGGCGGACCATGCCGAGGTAGCCGTTGTTGATGACGGCGATGTTCACCTTCAGGCCCTCCTGCACCAGGGTCATGAGCTCGCAGCTGGTCATCTGGAAGCCGCCGTCGCCGGCCACGACCCAGACTTCGCTATCGGGCGTGGCGACCTTGGCGCCGAGGGCCGCGGGCAGGGCGAAGCCCATGGTGCCGAGGCCTCCCGATGTGATGAGGCTGCGGGACCGGTCGTGGCGGTAGTACTGGGCCTCCCACATCTGGTGCTGGCCCACGTCGGTGACCACCGTGGCCTCTCCGCCGGTGATCGTCCATAGGTCGTGGAGGACGTGGGCGGCGTAGAGGTGGCCGTCATCGGGCAGGCTCTGGATGTCCCGCACGGCGGCGTCGCCCTTGAGCTCGTGGATGCGCTGGAGCCACGGCCCGTGGTCCCGGGTTTCGAGGCGCGGCTGGATGGCCTCGAGAAAAGCGCGCAGGTCCCCCTGGAGCCCCAGGTCCACGGACACGTTCTTGCCCAGTTCCGCCGCGTCGATGTCCACGTGCAGCTTCCGGGCGTTCCGCGCGTAGGTGGCGAGGTTGCCGGTGACGCGGTCGTCGAAGCGCATGCCGAAGGCCAGCAGGAGGTCCGCCTCCTGGATGGCCTGGTTCACCCAGGCCTCGCCGTGCATGCCCATCATTCCCAGGTTCAGCGGGTGCCGGGCGGGCACGGCGCCGATGCCAAGGAGGGTCGTGGCGAAGGGTGTGCCCGTGCCTTCGGCGAAGGCGAGCACGGCCCGGCCCGCGCCGCTCAGCTCGATGCCGTGGCCCGCCAGGATCAGCGGCCGCTCGGCGGCACCGATGAGGTCGAGGGCCTTCCGGAGATCGCCATCAGCGAAGGGCGGCGGGCCGTGGCGCAGGTGTCGGGTGGGCGGTGGAGCGGCGTCCCAGTCCACCTCGGCCTCGGCCTGCTGGGCGTCCTTGGTGAGGTCCACCAGCACGGGGCCGGGCCGGCCGGACCGCGCCACGGCGAAGGCCTCCCGCAGGACGGGTGCAAGGTCCGCGGCCCGGGTCACCAGGTAGTTGTGCTTGGTCACCGGCAGGGTGACGCCGGTGACGTCCACCTCCTGGAAGGCGTCGCTGCCCAGGAGACGGGAACCCACCTGCCCGGTGATGGCCACCAGTGGCACGGAATCCATCATGGCGTTGGCGAGGCCCGTCACCAGGTTGGTGGCGCCGGGCCCCGAGGTGGCGATCACCACGCCCACCCGGCCCGAAGCCCGGGCGTAGCCGTCGGCCATGTGGCAGGCGCCCTGTTCGTGGCGCACCAGCACGTGGCGGATGGGGAAGTCCAGGAGGGCGTCGTAGGCCGGCAGGATGGCGCCGCCGGGGTAGCCGAAGACCACCTCCACGCCTTCCCGGAGGAGGCCTTCCCAGAGGATCTGTGCGCCGGTGCGTTTCATTGGGCTCCTGCGTTGCGGGTAGGGCTTCGCCTGCCCGCGGGGGGAATCGAGCGTGAAGGTTTTGGCAATCAGGCGTGGGCCAGGGTGGCCCCTTCGGAGGCGGAGGTGGCGGAGCGCGCATAGCGGGCCAGCACACCCCGTGGAATGGTCTGGGGCCGGGGCTTCAGGGCCGCGCGGCGGAGGGCCAGTTCGGCGTCGCCCACCAGGAGGTCGAGGCGGCGGGCGTCCACATCGAAATGGATGGGATCTCCCTCGCGGACCAGGGCGATGGGCCCGCCCACGGCGGCCTCCGGGGAGACGTGGCCCGCCATGAGGCCGTGGGTGGCGCCGCTGAAGCGGCCATCGGTGAGCAGGGCGACGGCTTCGCCGAGTCCCGCGCCGTGGAGGGCGGCGGTGACGGCGAGCATCTCCCGCATGCCGGGACCGCCCCGGGGGCCTTCGTAGCGGATGACCACCACGTCGCCGGGCTGGATGGAACCGGACTGCACCGCGGCGAAGGCGGCCTCCTCCCCATCGAAGACCCGGGCGGGGCCACGGTGCTCGCGGCGGCCGTGGCCCGCCAGCTTCACCACGCAGCCCTCCGGCGCGAGGCTGCCCCGCAGGATGGCGAGGCCGCCGGTGGCCTGGATCGGCGCGTCGAGGGGACGCACCACGCGCTGGCCTTCGGTTTCGCGAACGGAGGCGAGGGCCTCACCGAGGCTGCAGCCGTCCACCGTGAAGGGCGACGGATCCAGGAGGCCGGCGTCGAGGAGGCGCCGGGCCACCAGGCCCACGCCGCCGGCGGCGTGGAGGTCCGAAGCGACGAAGCGGCCGAAGGGCTTGAGGTCCGCGAGGATGGGCGTGCGGGCGCTGATGCGGTCGAAGGCTTCCAGGTCGAGGTCAACGCCCGCTTCCCCGGCGATGGCCAACAGGTGCAGCACGGCGTTGGTGGAGCCGCCGGTGGCGGCCACGGCGGCGATGGCGTTCTCGAAGGAGGCGGTGCGGAGGAAGGTGCTGGGGCGCCGGTCCTCGCGCACCAGGTCCAGGACGAGCCGCCCGGCGGCGGTGGCGGCGGCGGCGCGAGCCAGGGTCTCCGCCGGCGCGCCGGCGCTGCCCAGGGGCGAAAGGCCCAGGATCTCGAAGGCCGTGGCCATGGTGTTGGCGGTGAACTGGCCACCGCAGGCCCCGGCGCCGGGACAGGCCTTGTCTTCGATGGCCTGGAAGTCCGCCGCGGGCAGGTCCCGGTTCCCCACGGCCTCGAAGACGTCCTGGATGGTGAGGTCGCGGCCGTCCACGCAGCCCGGCGCCGTGGGCCCTCCGTAGAGGACCAGGCCCGGCAGGTCCAGCCGCGCCAGGGCCATGGCCACGCCGGGGTGGGTCTTGTCGCAGCCCGCCAGGCAGACCATGCCATCGAAGGGGTAGGCACGGCCGACCAATTCAATGGAATCAGCGATTAGATCACGACTTATTAAAGAAGTAGTCATTCCAGGTGTACCCATGGTGATACCGTCAGATACCGATATCGTATTGAACTCCATGGGTGTACCACCGGCTTCCCGGATGCCCTGTTTCAGGCATTCTGCAAGTTCCTTTAGATGCAGGTTACAGGGCCCAATTTCAGTCCAGGTGTTGGCGATGGCGATGAGGGGCTTGGCGAGGTCCGCGCCGGTGAAGCCGGCGGCCTTGAGCATGGCCCGGGCGGGGGCCCGGGCGTGCCCATCCACCAGGGCCCGGCTGCGCAGGACGGGACCGGAAGGCAGGTTTTTCGGAGGTCGGGCGGCGACCTGGGAACCAGGCTCCGCCCCGGGCTGGGCGCCGGGAGCATCCTGGGGATCGGCCTGGGACATGGGGACCTCGGTGGAGTTTGAACGGGAATGGGGGTGGCGGGGGAAGGCGGGGCCCACGAAAAAGCCCCGCGACCTTTGGGGTGCGGGGCTGTGACTGGAATCGAGTCCGTCTAGGGCGCCCCCACCTCGTGGACCTTAATAATTACGTTGGCGTCCAGGGTGCGCTTGGGGGTGGGGACGGGCTTGGCCAGGGTGGTGCGGGAGGTCTTGCCGAGCAGGCCCAGGGCCCCGTCCAGAGCCACGCCCAGGCCGTTCCGGTGAAGTACCGGAAGAGCGGGCAGCGGGCGCTGCGTGGACGGGTGGCAGGACGACATGGTTGAAGCTTACCCCGGGTAGGGAGTGTGTCAAGGATAAAGAAGAAAAAAAGTTCACAAGACCGTCATGCGCCCAGGGACGCCGCCAGGCCCCGGCTGGTCCCGCTCCAGGCCAGCTCGGAGAAGTGGCGGCGGATCCGGTCGCCGAGTTCGGCGGTGCCCAGGGTCTCCGTGGCGCCGGCGAGGTCCGGCGTTCCGGCGCCCTCCTCCAGCACCCTGCCGATGGCCTCCTCCAGGAGGCGCGCCTCCCGTTCGAGGCCGAAAGCATGGCGCAGCATCAGGGCCGCCGAGGCGATGGCCCCGATGGGATTGGCCAGGCCCCGGCCGGAGAGGTCGGGGGCGGAGCCGTGCACGGGCTCGAAGAGGCTGGTGCCGATGCCCAGGCTGGCGGAGGGCAGGAGACCCAGGGAGCCCGGCAGCACCGCCGCCTCGTCACTGAGGATGTCGCCAAAGAGGTTCTCCGTGAGCACCACGTCGAAGCGGGCGGGCCGGGTGATGAGGGCCATGGCCGCGCTGTCCACGTACTGGTGCTCCAGGGTCACCTCGGGGTAGTCCTTGGCCACCCGGGTGACCACGTCCCGCCAAAGCCGGGAGGCCTCCAGCACGTTGGCCTTGTCCACGGAAGTGACCTGCTTCCGGCGCAGCCGCGCCGCCTCGAAGGCGACCCGGGCGACCCGCTCCACCTCCGGAACCGAATACGCCATCGTGTTCAGGCCTCGTTCCGCCGTGAGCTCCCGGGGCTCGCCGAAGTAGAGGCCGCCGGCGAGCTCGCGAACGATGAGCAGGTCCACCCCCCGCACGATCTCCGGCCGCAGGGGCGAGGACGCCACGAGGGCTTCAGGCACCGAGACCGGCCGCAGGTTCGCGAAGAGGCCGAGGCCCGCGCGCAGCTGGAGCAGGCCGCTTTCGGGCCGCAGGGCGCCCTGCAGGTGGTCGTGGCGGGGAGCGCCCACGGCCCCCAGGAGCACGGCGTCGGCGCGGCGGCAGGCGTCCAGGGTCGCGGGCGGCAGGGGCACGCCGCAGGCGTCCAGGGCCGCGCCACCGACTGGATGGGTCGCAAAGCGGAAGTCGTGGAAGAACTCGGCGGCCACGAGTTCGAGGCAGGCCACGGCCTCCGCGGTGACTTCGGGGCCGACGCCGTCGCCGGGAAGGACGGCGATGGTGCGCGCCCCGCCTGTTCCGGATCCGGGTCTCATGCGCCCTCCTTCAGGGCCTTGGCCTGGATGTAGGGCAGCAAGCCGCCAACGGCGAGGAGGGCCTCGGCGAAGTCCGTGAGGGGCACGAAGCGCGCCTCGCGCTGGCGGGTGAGGTTGCGCAGCAGGCCCGCCTTCAGGTCCACCTCCAGATCGTCTCCGGACTCGGCGAAGGTCGCGGCTTCGGGGCATTCGATGGCTAGGAAGCCGTTGTTGATGGCGTTGCGGAAGAAGATGCGGGCGAAGCTGGAGGCCACCACCACGCGGATGCCGGCGCCCCGCAGGGCCCACACGGCATGCTCGCGGCTGGAGCCGCAACCGAAGTCGTCCCCCGCGAGGAGGATGTCGCCTTCCCGGACCCGCGCCACGAAAGCCGTGTCGATGTCTTCCATGGCGTGCTTCGCGAGCTCCGTCTCCTCGTGCACGTTGAGGTGCCGTGCGGGGATGATCTCGTCGGTGTTGATGTGGGCGCGGCCGTAGACATGGGCCTTGCCCCGCAGGATGGTCCGGGTCATCACACCCCCCACAGGTATTCGTCGGCGCCGGCGGCCACCAGGACGGGTTTTCCGTCGGCCGGGCAGGGTTCTGGAAGCAAGGGTCTCGGCAGATAGTCCCGGGGGTCCGCGATGACGCCTGCGATGGCGGTCGCGGCGGCGGTGGCGGGACTTGCCAGGTAGACCAGGCTCTTGGTGGAGCCCATGCGGCCCATGAAATTGCGGTTGGTGGTGCTGAGGCAGCGCTCGCCGGGCCCCAGCACGCCCATGTGGCCGCCCAGGCAGGCGCCGCAGGTGGCGGTGGAGACCACGCAACCGGCGTCCGCGAAGATCTCCAGGAGGCCCTCCCGCATGGCCTGCTTCCAGACTTCCGTGGTGGCCGGGACCACGATGGCGCGGGTGCCCCTCGCCACCTTGTTGCCCTTCAGGATGGACGCCGCGATGCGCAGGTCCTCCAGGCGGCCGTTGGTGCACGAGCCGATGTAGACCTGGTCCATGCGATCCGGCGGGACCTCGCCCACGAAGCGGCCGTTGGAGGGCAGGGAGGGCAGGGCCACCATGGGCTCCAGGGCGCCCACGTCGAGGCTGAAGCGGGATGCGTAGGCCGCGTCGGCGTCCGCATGGAACACCGTGTAGGGCTCATCGGTGCGGGCCTTCACATAGGCCTCGGCGACCGCGTCCGCCGGCATGACGCCGTTCTTCCCCCCGGCCTCGATGGCCATGTTGGTGATGGTGAAGCGGGCCTCCATGGAGAGGCTTTGGAGCGCGCTGCCGCCATACTCCATGGCCATGTAGCGGGCGCCGTCCACGCCGATGCGGGCGATGAGGGCGAGGATGATGTCCTTGGAATAGACGCCGAAGGGCAGGGGGCCTTCCAGATCGATGCGCATCGTTTCCGGCACTTTGAACCACAGCTCGCCGGTGGCCAGGGCCGCGGCGAGGTCCGTGGAGCCGATGCCCGTGGCGAAGGTGCCCAGGGCCCCCATGGTGGTGGTGTGGCTGTCGCCGCAGACGATGGTCTGGCCCGGCAGGACGTGGCCCTGCTCCGGGGCCAGGGCGTGGCAGATGCCGTGGTTGCCCACCTCGTAGTAGCGGGCGATGCCCTGTTCCTCCCGCCACCGGCGCAGGGCCGAGGCCAGCTCGGCGCTGCGGATGTCCTTGTTGGGGACGAAGTGGTCCGGCGTCACCAGGATCTTCGAAGGGTCGAAGACCTTCGTGATGCCGAGCTTCTTCAGCATCTCCACCGCCGGAGGCGTGGTGACCTCGTGGCAGATGACGAGGTCGAGGGTCGCGTTGATGATCTCGCCGGGGACTACGAAGTCCCGCCCGCAATGGGCGGCGAGGAGCTTTTCGGTGAGGGTCTGGCCCATGGGTCGGGGATCCTTCAGGCGGAGGCAGCGGCGCGGGCGGGGAGGCGCCTTGCGTGCACGAGCTTGTTCACGGCGTTGAGGTAGGCCCGGGCGGAGGCGTCCACGATGTCGGTGCTGGCGGCCCGGCCGGTGGCGGGGCGCCCGGCGAAATCCACGTGGACGAAGACTTCGCCCACGGCGTCGGCGCCACCGGTGAGGGAGCGGACGGTGAAGTCGAGGAGGAGCCCCTGGAGGCCCGTGAGCTTGTCGATGGCGGCGAAGACCGCGTTCACGGGCCCATCCCCGGCGGCGGTCTCCGTGGCCTCGCCGGCGCCGTCGCTGAGGGTGACGAGGGCGGTGGAGGTTGCCGAGGTGCCGGCGGTGGCCTGCACGGCGCGGAGCTTCCAGGCTTCGGGGATCTGGACCAGGCCGTCCTGCACGATGGCCAGCAGATCCTCGTCGAAGATCTCCTTCTTCTGGTCGCACAGCTTGTTGAAGATCTTGTAGGCCTTCTCCAGCTCGGGTTTGGACAGCTCGAAGCCCAGCTCCGCGAGGCGCTGGCCCAGGGCGTGGCGGCCGCTGTGCTTGCCCAGCACCAGGCTCTGGACCCGGGCCCCCACGGATTCGGGGGTCATGATCTCGTAGGTGGACCGGTGCTGGAGGACGCCGTGCTGATGGATGCCCGCCTCGTGGGCGAAAGCGTTGCGGCCCACCACCGCCTTGTTGGGCTGGACCGCCACGCCGGTGATGTGGGTGAGGAGCTGGCTGCTGCGGGTGAGCTGGGTGGCGTCCACGCCGGTGAGGAAGGGCAGGCGGTCCTGGCGCACCCGCAGGGCCATGACGAGTTCTTCGAGGCTGGCGTTGCCCGCCCGCTCGCCGATGCCGTTCACCGTGCACTCCACCTGCCGGGCGCCGGCCTCCACGGCGGCGAGGGAGTTGGCCACCGCCAGGCCGAGGTCGTCGTGGCAGTGGACGCTCAGGACCGCGCGATGGAGGTTGGGCACGCGTTCCTGAATCGTCCGGATGAGGGCGCCGAACTCGGAAGGCACGGCGTAGCCCACGGTGTCCGGGATGTTCACCACGGTGGCGCCGGCCTCGATGACGGCCTCGACGACCTCGCACAGGAAGTCAACATCGCTGCGGGTGGCGTCCTCGGCGGAGAATTCCACGTCCCCGGTGAAGGATTTCGCGAGGCGCACCCCGGCCACGGCCATCTCGAGGGCCTCGGCGCGGGACTTCTTCAGCTTGTGGGCGAGGTGGATGTCGGAGGTGGCGAGGAAGGTGTGGAGCCGGGGCCGGGCGGCGCCCTTCAGGGCGGCCCAGGCACGCTCGATGTCGTCCGGCAGGGCCCGGCAGAGGCCGGCGATGATGGGTTTGCGGCAGGTCCCGGCCACGGCCCGGACGGCTTCGAAATCGTCCTCGGAGGCCACGGGGAAGCCCGCCTCGATGACGTCCACGCCCAGGGCTTCCAGCTGGCGGGCCATCCGCAGCTTCTCGTCCAGGTTCATGCTGCAGCCGGGGCTCTGCTCGCCGTCCCGCAGCGTGGTGTCGAAAATGGATACCCTGTCCCTGCCCATGGGCGCCTCGCGGATTCCAGGGTGCGAGGGCGGTCGGTCTTTCGTAAAATTTATAGTATTAACAAAATCATAAGGATTATTGATACTCCTCCGATGGACCTCGCCCAGCTCGAAGCCTTCATCCACGTGGCGCGGGAGAAGAGCTTCTCCCGCGCCGCCCACAAGCTCTTCCGCACCCAGCCGGCCCTCAGCATCGCCATCAAGCGCCTGGAGGAGGAACTCGGCGAAACGCTGTTCGACCGCAGCGCCAAGGGGGGCGAGCTGACGGACGCGGGCCGCACCCTGCTCTCCTACGCCCAGCGCATGCTGAACCTGCGGGAGGAGGCCCTCGAAGCCGTGGCGGACTACCGGCGCATGCTGGGGGGCACCCTCACCATCGGCGCCAACGAGAGCACATCGCTCTACCTGCTGCCCTCCCTGCTGCTGCGCTACCGGGACGCCTTCCCCCAGATCCGCATCAATGTGCAGCGCCACCTCTCCGAGCGCCTGCCGGTGGAAGTGCTGGAGCGCAACCTGGACTTCGGCTTCCTCAGCTTCGAGCCTCCCCAGTCCGCCCTGGAATCCCTCGTCGTCCACAAGGACGAGCTGGTGCTGGTGGTGCCTCCGGACCATCCCTTCGCGGGCCGGGAGGAGGTGGCGCTGAAGGAGCTCGGCAAGGAGACCTTCGTGGCCCACAACGCCCGGACGCCCGCCCGCACCCAGATCATCGAGCTCTTCCAGAAGCACCGCACGCCCCTCAACATCGCCATCGAGCTGGCCACCCTGGAGACCATCAAGGACTTCGTCCGCCTCGGCGCCGGCCTCGCCATCCTGCCGCGCCTCAGCGTGCGCGACGCCATCGAGGCCGGCAGCCTGGTGGAAGTCCCCGTGAAAGGCCTCGCCATCGAGAAGGTGCTGCGCATGGTCTACCGCAAGGAGGAGAACCTCAGCCACGCGGCGAAGGCCTTCCTGGCCCTCGTGCGGGAGCGGGAGATCCCGAAGGAAAGCCGGGCGCGGCGGCGGTAGGGGTGGCGGGATGCGGAACGCAGGATTGAAGGGATGAGTCGTTATTTGATGAAAAACGACTCATTAAAATGCACAAAAATATGATAGCTGTGAGTCAATATTCTCTTAGAATGGCCTCAGGACCCTGCTCATGCCCAAGGCCACCTACGACCGCACCTACATCTGGGAATTGCCGGGCTGGCCATCCTTCGCCTGGAGCGGGGAAGCGCTGGCAGGCCCTCTGGACCGGGCCCGCCGGTCCCAATCGGAACTCCTGGGGGCCGTGAAGGCCATCAGTGGGCTCAGCGCGAGCGAGGCTGCGGTGGATGCCATGGCTCGGGAGGTGGTCAGCAACAGCGCCATTGAAGGGGTCGCCTTGGACCTGGAATCGGTGCGGGCCTCCATGATGCTGCGCCTCGGCGCGGAGTGCGGCCTGGCCCAGATTGCGGGGCGGACGCGGCGGGTGGATCCGGTGGTGGGAATCCTGGCGGAGGCGGCGGAGGGCTGGGAGGCCCCGCTCAGCCTGGAGTTGATCTTCCGCTGGCACCGGGCCATCTTTCCCGGGGCGTGCCGGACGGCCTGAAGGTCCTGCCCGCCGGGTCCTTTCGGGGCGAGCAGTCGATGGTGGTGGCGTCACGGCCCCGGGCCACGGACCTGAGCAGCCCGGACATCATCCACTTCGAGGCGCCTGGCCGAGAGCGGCTGGACGCAGGGATGGAGGCCTTTCTTGCCTGGTTCAATGCGCCACCGCCGGGGCTGAACGGACTGCTGAGAGCCGGCCTCGCGCACCTTTGGTTCATCACGCTCCATCCCATGGCCGACGGGAACGGGCGCCTCGCCCGGACCATCACGGACCTGGCCCTTTCCCAGGACGAGCGGCTGCCCCGGCGCTTCTACTCGCTCTCCGTGCAGATCCTCCGGGCCAAGGACAGCTACTACGATGCTCTGGAGCAGGCCCAGCGGGGCAGCCTGGATGTGACCGCGTGGCTGGCCTGGTTCTTGGCGCAGGTGGAGGCGGCCACACTGGCGGGCCTGAGGGAGGTCGGCCGCGTCCTGGCGCGCAGCGCGTTCTGGGCCGAGGCCCGGCGCTTCCGTCTGGAGGAACGCCAGGAGCGCGCCTTGCAGTCCATCCTCTCCCCCATGAACCCCGAGGCCGACGTGAGCAACCGGAAGTACCGTGCCCTCACCGGCGTCAGCCGAGCCACCGCCCAGCGGGATCTGGCCGTTCTGGCGGGGATGGGATTGCTCATTCCCTTCGGCGAGGCGCGGGCGGCGTCCTACCGGGTGGCCCTGGAGCGGTGGCTGCCGGAGGGATTCAGGGTCGGGGCCGATGGTTGAAGCTCGAGGGGTCGATATCGGAATCCAGCAAGGACTTCGTCCGCCTCGACCCCGGCCTCCCCAGCGGGAAGGTGCGCAGCATGGTCTACCGCAAGGAGGAGAACTTCAGCCACGCGGCGAAGGCCTTCCTGGCCCTCGTGCGGGAGCGGGAGATCCCGAAGGAAAGCAGGGCGCGGCGGCGGTAGGGGCCGCCCCTCACTCCGGCCAATGATGCTTCGGATACCGCCGCGACAGGGCCGGCCGCAGTTCCTTGTAGACCCGCTCCCAGAAGCCCGCGAGATCCTTCGTGACCTGCAGGGCCCGCATGTTGGGGGCGAGGAGGTGGAGCACGAGGGGCACGGCGCCGCCGGCGATGCTTGGGGTCTTCTTGAGGCCCCAGAAATCCTGCAGCCGGCTTTCGATCCAGGGGGACTCGCCGTTGTAGTGCACTTTGGCGGGGCGCCCCTTGGGCAGCTGGAAGGTCTCCGGGGCCCAGGCGTCCAGCAGCCGGGAAGCCTCCGGACCCAGCAGGGCCTTCATGGCTGCGGGCCAGTCCAGGTGCTTGAGGTCGCGGAGGCTCGACGATCCTTCGCAAACTTTGGCGACGAGGCGGTGAAGGAGTGATTCACGGGGAGGCAGTTCCAGCTCAGGACGGTGCACAGAGAGGAACACGGCCCGGTCCAGCAGCCGGTCCACCGCTTCCTGGGCCTCTCCCAGGCCATGCTCCAGCAGCGCTTCGCCCAAGCACGCCGCGACGCCGGGCTCCGTCGCGTCCGCGGGACGGCGGCTCTCCTCCAACAGGAGATCGCCAAAGGACAGGCTCGCGACCCGATCCACACGGCTGGATTTTTCGTTGTAGCGCAGGCTGATGGACTCGTTCAATTTCTCCGGGAAGGCCTCCAGCAGCCATTCCACCTCGATGCGCGACGCCGCGCGGATGGTAGCCTTCTGCCCCGCGCCGGCCTTCTGGGCGTCCGCTTCCAGGGCCACGATGAGATCAGCCTTCCTCACCCGGCTCGATGGATCCAGCCGAGCGCCCGAGCCCCCTTCGAAGGCGAAGGTGTCCTTGCCGCCGGCCTTGGCGATGCGGTCGGGATAGGCGTGCAGCACCGCCCGCTGCAGCCGGGCCTCGGCGTCGGCGGGCTCGGCGTCCTCGATGCCGCGCAGCAGCGAGCGCACCGCGAGCTGGGCCCGGTGCAGGGCGCCGCCGTCCAGGCCGCCCGCCCGGAGCGCGCCCCCGTGGAACTTCGCGGCTTCGGCCTCCCGGTACTGGTCCAGGCGCAGCAGCAGGTCCGAATCCAGGGCCGGGCCCGCGGGAGCGCCGCCGGTGAAAGGGCCGCGGTCGAGGGAGGCCCGGGCGCTCAGATCCCCGGTTTCGAGCAATGCCGCAGCCAGGCGCGCGGTGGCGGGAATGCCCAGGTCCTCGCCGGCGACCACCAGGCGCGCCAGGCGCGGATGCAGGGGCAGGGCCAGCATGCGCCGGCCGATGGGGGAAAGACGGCCTTCGGCGTCCAGGGCGCCCAGCTCTCGCAGGAGCGATTCCGCCGCCAGCAGGCTCGCCGCCGGCGGCGCCTCGAACCAGTCCAGGGCCGCGGGCGCGCCGACCCCCAGGCCATGCAGGGCCAGCAGCGCCTCCGCCAGGTCCGCCCGCTGCAGTTCCGGCGCGTCAAAGGCGGGCCGCGCCCCGAAGTCGCTTTCCGTGAAGAGGCGCACGGCGATGCCCGGCCCCGTGCGCCCCGCGCGGCCTGCCCGCTGGATGCAGCGGGCCTGGCTGATGCGCACCGTCTGCAGGCGCGAAAGCCCCGACCAGGGCGAGTGGCTGGCCTCCCGCCCCAGGCCCGAATCCACCACGGCGGCGATGCCGTCCAGGGTCACGGAGCTCTCCGCCACATTGGTGGAGAAGATCACCTTGGGCTGGGCGCAGGGTGCCAGGGCCTGGCCCTGGGCTTCCGAGGAAAGCTCGCCGTGGAGGGGAAAGAGGGCGAGGCCCCGGGCCAGGGCGAGGGCTTCGCAGGCCTTCAGGCAGGCGCGGATCTCCGCGGCGCCGGGGAGGAAGACCAGGATGTTGCCCTGCAGGCCTTCGGCATGAAGCTGCGCCACCGCGTCCTTCACCTGTTCCTGGACGGGCCGGTCATCGGGTCGGGTCGCGTGGCGCAGCGCGATGGGATGGGCGCGGCCTTCGCTCCGGAGGTGGGGCGCCAGGAGAAAGGCCGACACCGGGCCCGGATCCAGGGTCGCCGACATCACCACCAGCTTCAGGTCCGGGCGCGTGGTGCGCTGCAGCCGGCGCAGCAGGGTGAGGGCGAGGTCCGTGTGGAGGTGGCGTTCGTGGAACTCGTCCAGCACCACGGCGGCGATGCCCTTCAGTTCGGGATCGCCGGCGAGGCGGCGCAGCAGCAGGCCTTCGGTGACGAAGCGCAGGCGCGTGGCCTTCGAAACCTTCTGCTCGAAGCGCACGGCGTAGCCCACCCGCTGGCCGAGGGCTTCGCCCGCCTCGTCGGCCACCCTTGCCGCCGCGAGGCGGGCCGCCAGGCGCCGGGGCTCCAGGATCCAGCATTCGCGGGATTCCCCAAGGAGTCCCGCGTCCAGCAGGGCCCGGGGCAGCCGGGTGGTCTTGCCGGCCCCGGGCTCCGCCGTCAGCACCAGGCCGGAGCCGCCTTCCAGGAGCCTCACGGCCTCCGGCAGGAGGGCGTCGATGGGAAGGGGAAGGGCGGCGGGCACCCTTCCAGGATCACCGATAAGATGACGGATCCCTATGCTTCGCCGTCACCTGGAAGACCGCATGCTCTACCTCGCCTTCCGGCGGGGCTGGCTGCGCCACGGCCACCTGGGCCCGGACCTGGAGGCGCTCCTCGACACGGATCCGGCCCTGGCCCTGAAGCGGCTCGTGGAACTGCAGTTCCTGGCTCCGGACCACGTGAAGGCCCTGGAGCTGGACGCGAGGACGGAGATGGGCCGCTTCGTGGACATGACCCAGGACATGCTGCAGCTCCCCGGCTACGACCACGCCACGGGTCCCGGGGAAGTCCGCGCCGTGCCCTCCGCCAACAGCGGCGAGTTTCGCATCTGGGCCAAGAGCGCCGGCGTGATGGAAGGCGAGCCCTGGGGCCCCTACCGCATCCTGGGCCTCCTGGGGGAAGGCAGCGTGGGCCGGGTCTTCCGCGCCCTCGATCCGGACCTGGGCCGGCCCGTGGCCTTGAAGATCCTCCAGCGCACGGATCCCACCACCCTGGAGCGCTTCCTCAACGAGGCCCGGGCCCAGGCCCGCATCGAGCACCCCTGCGTGGCCAAGGTCTACCGCGTCGGCGAGGAGGCTGGCCAGCCCTACATCGCCATGCAGTTCGTGGACGGCACGACCCTGCGGGAGGCGGCCTCCCTGCTGGACCTGGAGCAGAGGGTGCGCATCGCCGCCCAGGTCTGCGAAGGGGTCCACGCCGCCCACCGCCTGGGCATCATCCACCGGGACCTGAAGCCTACCAACATCATGCTGGAGCGCAGCCCGGAAGGGACCTGGCGGCCCATCGTGCTGGATTTCGGCCTCGCCCTCACCCGGGAGAGCAGCGGCCTCACCATGGCGGGCCACGCCGTGGGGACGCCCAAGTACATGAGCCCCGAGCAGTGGCGGGGCCTGCCCCTGGACCGCCGCAGCGACGTGTACTCCCTGGGCGTCACCTTCTACGAGATCCTCTGCGGCCGGGCGCCCTTCGAAGGGGACCATCCCCTGGAGGTGTTGCGGGCGGCGGCGGAATCCGAGCCGCCCCGGCCGCGGAGCCTGAACAAGGACCTGCCGGGGGATCTGGAAACGATCCTGCTGAAGGCCCTCGAAAAGGAGCCGAATGCCCGCTACGACAGCGCCAAGGCCCTGGCCCAGGACCTGGACCACTACCTGGAGGGCGAGCCCATCTCCGCAAGGCCGCCTTCGAAGGTGGACCGCGCGCGGCGCTGGTTCCGCCGCAACAAGCTGGCCGGGGGCATCGCCGCGGCCTCCCTGCTCCTGCTTCTCGGGGTCGGGGGCTGGTCGGCCGTCGCCCTGCTGCGCAGCCGCGCCCAGGCCCAGGCCGCGCGGCGCTTCGGCGCGGAAAGCGAGCGCATCGAAGTGCTGCTGGCCAAGGCCTACGCCCTGCCCAAGCACGACGTCTCCCGCACGGAGGACGAGGTCCGGCGCTCCCTGGGGGTCCTGCGGGCCGACATGGTCCGCCTGGGCCGGGAGGCCGAAGGCCCCGGCCTGCTGGCCCTGGGCCGCGCCCACCGCGCCCTGGGGGATCTGGAAGAGGCGCACCAGGAACTCTCCCGCGCCTGGGCGCAGGGCTACCGCGGCCCGGAAGTGGCGGCGGAACTGGGCCTCGTGAAGGCGGCCCTCTACCGCCAGGCCCTGGCCCCCCTCAGCGGCCTGAGCCGGGACGAGCGGCGGCGGCAGCTGGACGAGACCCTGCGGAACCCGGCCCTGGAGCTGCTGCGGCAGATCCCCCCGGCCTCCCTCCGCCCTTCGGAACTGGCCAGCGCGGAGCTCGCCCTGACGGAAGGCCGGCACGAGGAGGCCCTGCGCCTCGCGGACGAGGCCTTCGGGGTCCAGCCCTGGCTCTTCGAGGCCCTTTCGCTGAAGGCGGAGGTCCGGATGGTGCAGGCCGACGAGGACTTCGAGGGCAAGCGCCTGCCGGAGGCCGAAGCCCACCTGCAGCAGGCGGCGGAGGATCTGGCCAAGGCCCGGGAGATCGGCCGCAGCGCCCCTTCGGTCTACCTGCTGGAAGCGCGCCGCTGCGCGGAATGGGTCCGGGTCCGCACCTCCGGTGGACAGAGCGATCCCGCCGACCGCGCCCGGGCCCTGGCGGCCTGCGACGAGGCCCAGGAGCTGCGCCCCGCCAGCTGGCTGGCCCGGCTGAGCCGCGCGGCGGTGCACCTGCACTGGGCCCCTTCGGAGCGGGCCTTTGGCCGCGCGCTCCGGCCCGAACTGCAGCTGGGGGTCACCGCCGCGGAGGACGCCCTGCGTCTCGCCCCGGACTCCAACGAGGTGCTCGCGGCCCTGGCCTTCCTCTGGTGGCGCTGGGCCGCGGAGGACGAGATCGACGGCCTGGATCCCCGCCGGGCCCTCTCCCACAGCCTCGCCGTGCTGGAGAAGGGCCTGAAGCATCCTGAGGAGGCCCCGACCCTGCACCTGCGCATGGGCAACTGCTTCACGACCCAGGCCCTCTTCGAACTCCGCAGCGGCGTGGATCCTGAGGCCTCCGTCGCCCAGGCCGAAGCCCACTACCGGGAGAGCGCCCGCCTGAAGGTCAGCGGCCAGCCCCTTTCGGACCTGATCTGGGCGCTCTCCGTCCGGGCCCAGGCCATGCTCTGGCGGGGCGCCGACCCCGCTTCGGTGGATGCCGCCGCGGAGGCCCTCTACCTCGACGCCAACCGCCTCATGCCCTCCTACTTCTTCGCCAAGACGAACCTCGCCGACGTGAAGCTCTCCCTGGCGGAGTACCGGCTGTCCAAGGGGCAGGATCCCTCCCGCCAGCTGCAGCGCACCCGGGAACTGGGCCTGGCCGCCCTCAACGACGCGCCGCCCCGGGCCGCGTATGTGCATCCGGTGCTCGGCCGTACCGCGCTGCTCCGGGCGGAGTGGCTCCTGCGCCAGGGCGGCGAGGCGGGCGAGGAGCTGCGAGAGGCCCGCGGCCGCATGGAGGAGGCCCTGCGCCTGCGGCCGGGACGGAATGACAACCGGCGGCTCCTCCTCCGGGTCCGGCTTGCGGAACTGCGGGCCGCCGCCGGCTGGGACGGGCCGAAGGCCGAAGGTCTGGCCCGGGACATCGGCGCGCTGACGGCCACCGGCGACGCGGAGGCCTCTCTTCTCCTGGGACGGCTGCAGCTGCTGGGCGCCCAGCGGAGCGGGGCGCTGCAGCGCGCCACCCTCCGGACCGCCGGGGAAGCCTCCCTGCGGCGCTGCAAGGAACTGAATCCCAACCTGAGCTTCCTCGCCGACCTCGCCCTGCGCGAGGGCGGCGACGCCCCCGCCCGCGCCGCCGCGCTGGCACCGCCCCACCTGGAGACGATCCCCCATGGCCTCTGAGACCTTCAAGGCGAGCCGCCTGACCAAAGGCAACTTCCTCTTCCGCACGGTGATCGAGGTGACGGAGAACTCCGTGATCCGCCGCAAGCGGAGCTGGTTCGCCCTCAACGAGATGAGCATCCACCTGAGCCGCGTGGCCTCCGTGCGCATCGAGACCGGGCTCGTGTGGTCCGACATCCGCATCGAGAGCACCGGCGGCAGCGACGACATCGAGAGCCACGGCCACACCAAGGCCGACGCAAGGCGCATCAAAGAGCTCATCGAAGGAGCCCAGACGCGCATCATCGGCACCGCCCCCCACGCGGGCGGCTGAATGGAACCCGAAGAGCGGGATCCCCTCCGCGCGCGGGTGCAGGCGGAGTTTCAGCCCGGGGAGTTCGATCCCAAGGCCGTGCGGCCCACCTCCATCCGCCTGGACGGGGATGGTGACTGCCCCCATTGCCGGCGGCCCCTCCTGGGCCTGGGCGCCGGAGCCTGCGCCTTCTGCGAAACGCCTTTCGGCGCCTGGCTGGAGGACCTGCCCGCCGCCCTCTCCCGGCTCCACGAGATGGCCCCGGGCTGGACGCCGGAGCGCCTGCGCCAGTGGCTGCTGCCCCGGCCCGCCCAGCTGGCCTGGGCCTACGAGACCCGCGCCTGGGCCAACCTCGGCACCTGGATGGACGAGGACCTCCGGGGCGGGCTGGCGCGCCTCGAGATGAGCCGGCGGGGCCGCGGCCTGGGCACGCGCTTCGACCACGTGGAAGTCACCGCCGTCCACCTGCAGGCCCTGGGCGACACCACGGACTGGGCCGCCCTGCGGGTGGAGGGACTGCGCCGCGCCGCCCCCTACGCGGAGGAGGACGACGAAGGCCAGGAGCCCGCGCCCTTCCTCGAATGGTGGAGCCTGCGCCCCACGGGCCGCCCGGACCGCGGCGCCGAGTCCCTCTGCCGCAGCTGCGGCGGCCCCATCGCCTTCGAAGAAGAACACTGCCGCCACTGCGGCGCCGCGCCGGTCCGCGAGCCGGGCCCCTGGCTCGTGGGGGGCATCCTCGTCCAGGGCCGGGAAGGCGGGGCCCGGAGACTGTTCCTCCAGGGCGGGTCGGCGTACATGCCCCGGGTG
Source organism: Holophagaceae bacterium (assembly GCA_016710635.1). Taxonomy (GTDB): domain Bacteria; phylum Acidobacteriota; class Holophagae; order Holophagales; family Holophagaceae; genus JADJVL01. Next base: position 113,841 of record JADJVL010000007.1, read on the forward strand.
TGAACGCCTCCGAGGGCCGCGGGCGCAGGAATCAAAGGCCCAGGGCCGCCCGCAGGGCCTCCGGCTCGTCCACCGCGATCAGCACGCGGTCCCTCGTCCTCCCGGGCCCCAGCAGTCCCATGGGGGCGGCCGGTGCCTTCAACTTCAGCAGCACTTGCGCCGGTCCCGGCGTCTGGAGCTGGATCACGCCGCGCAGGAAGGCCAGCTTCGCCCAGTCATCCTTGAAGCTGGGCATCGCCTCGACGCCCTCGATGTTCTCGAGCGGCACGGTGAGCGAGCCCAGCAGCCCGTGGTGGAAGGTGGCGACGCCGTCCCGCACGGTGTGCGGCCGCGCCCGCATGGAGGCCCAGAGTCCGGTGATCCAGAGGAAGCCGTAGAGGCCCGCGGCGTGCAGGGTGAAGCGCAGCCACGACGCCGAATGCCGCGTCAGCACTTCCAGCAGCACCACGTCGCCGATGGCGAGCAGAGGCAGGACGGGCAGCACCGCGCCGAGGCCCGCCTTCTTCGTGTAGCTGAAGCCCTCGGGCTCGGGGCGGCGCCAGCCGCCGAGGAGGAACCGCAGGGCACCGCCGGCGAGCACCAGCTCCAGGGCCGACATGCGGGCCAGGCCCGGCGGGAGGAAGGCCTGGAAGGCGGGGATGAGGGCGTCCTCGGGAAGGCCGCCGGTCTCCTTCGGCCGGCGCAGCCAGGCCCGCAGGGCCAGGGCCAGGAGGGCGATCTCCAGCACGCCCGCCGTGACCGTGCGGGCCATCTGCCAGCGCGGGCCTGGCTGCAGGGCGAGGCCCAGGCCCTCCACCAGCAGGACCAGGGGCAGGAGCAGGCGCGTGCCGGGGAGCGCGCCGCGAACCCACGCGAGGGCCAAGGCGGCCACACGGGCCGCCAGCAGCCCCAGCAGCGCCCAGGCCAGCCATGCGTGCACCGGGTGGCCCTGCCAGGCGAGGAAGGGCCAGCGCCAGCGCACCAGGACCGCAGCCACGGCGATAAGCAGGAAGGCCACGCCCGGCAGCCTTCCCCCCGCCGTGGCGGATTTCACTTCATCCGCCGGATCCACAGGAAGAGCAGGGCGCTCACGGCCAGGCAGGCCGCCGCCGGGAGGAGGCCGAAGCGGAGGGCGTTCGGGATGTTGGCGAGGCCGAAGATCATCAGGCCCCGCCCATTGCGCTTGCGGGCCGCCAGGACATCCGCCGCCGGCACCTCAGGGTCCAGGCGCCCGCGGGATCGCGCCAGTTCCAGGGTGGCGAGCTGGGTGGCGAGGATGAGGCCCACCACCGGGAAGTAGACGGCGAGGGAGACGGGATTCAGGAGGTAGCGGCCGAGGAGGGCCGCCGCGAAGGGGAAGAAGCTCACCAGGCTCAGGAAGAGCAGGCTGAGGGCGAGCAGCGGCACGTCGAGGCTGCCGATGAGGCGGGCGAGGCGGTGGTGCCAGGCCCAGAAGACGCCCAGGAGGCCGAAGCTGAAGAAGTAGGCGGCGATGGTCGGACCGTCGTGGGCCAGGCGCGCGGCGAGCTCGGCGGCGGAGCGCGGCGATTCGAGCACCGGCACCTTGACTTCAAGGATGAGGATGGTCATCGCGATGGCGAAGACGCCGTCCACCAGGGCCTCGAGGCGGTGCTTGGAGATGTGCAGGTTCGGCTTCGCGCCGGCCTCCCCGCTCATGCGTATCTCGGCGTGCGCTTCTGCAGGAAGGCCATGAGCCCTTCGCGGGCATCGGCGCTCTGGATGGTCTCGGCCATCTGGCGGCCCTCCTCCTCCAGCAGCGCGAGGAGGCTTTCGGAGGTGAGGCCCATGTTCCGGAGGGCGCTCTGCTTGATGCGGGCATAGGCGCCGCGGGGGCCATGGGTGAGGCGCTGGGCGGTGACCTTCACCACGTCCTCCAGCACTTCCGCGTCCACGATCTGGTTCACGAGGCCCAGGGCGTGGGCCCGCTGGGCGTCGATGCCATCGCCGGTGAGCATGAGCTCCAGGGCGATGGAAGGGTTCACGAGCTGCTGCAACATCACGCTGCCGCCCCAGTCCGGATGCAGGGCCAGCTTCACGAAGGCCATGCTGAACTTGGCGTCCGGGGTGGCGATGCGCAGGTCCGCGGCGAGCGCGAGGCTCATGCCGGCGCCGGCGCAGGGGCCTTGGACCACGGCCACCACGGGCACCGGCAGGGTCTTCAGGCCGTGGGCCACGGTGACGCCCAGGCGCAGCAGGGCTTTCATCTCCTCCATGCGGCCGGCCTGCAGGCCCTCCAGCATCCAGCCGATGTCGCCGCCGGCGCAGAAGGCACGCCCTTCGCCCCGGAGCACCAGAGCCTTGACCTCGTCCGTAGCCCCGGCCCGCAGCGCCTCCGTGAAGGCGGGCGCCATGTCCGGCACCAGGGCGTTGAGCTTGTCGGGCCGGTTGAGGGTGAGATGGCCGATGCGGTCCCGGATCTCGAAGGTGGCCGGGGAAGTCAAGCCTTCACCTCCTCCAGCTGGGCGGCCTTGGCCTTGTAGACGCTGTCCTGGAGGGCCTGGACGAAGCCGTGGAAGAGGCCGCGGGCGGCGGAGCCCGCGATGTTGCCCATCTCCACCAGGTTTTCCGGATGCCACTGGACGCCGATGGCCCAGCGGTCCGGATCCTTGGCCTCGATGGCTTCGATGAGGGGCACGCCGTTCTTCAGGGTCTCGGCATGGAAGGCCACGGCGCGCAGGTCCGGGGCCACGTTCCTCACCGCCTGGTGGTGCCGGCTGTTCACGGGGATGGAGGCGCCGCCCATCATGTGGAAGAGACGGGAATTGTGGGTGACGGACACGGGGTGGCGCACCTCGGGCACCTCCTCGCTGCCGTGGCGGTGGAGGCTGGGCTCGCAGCCGAAGTAGTCCGGCACGTCCTGGATGAGCGAGCCGCCCAGGGCCACGTTGAGGATCTGGCCGCCCCGGCAGATCCCGAGAATGGGGATGTTGCGGTCCCAGGCGAGCTTGATGAGGGGGATCTCGAACTCGTCCCGGGCCTCGTCCACTTCGGCCTTGGGGTGCACGGGCTCGGCCTCGTCCCAGTGCCGGGGATGGATGTCGCCGCCGCCGGTGATCAGCATGCCCACCACGCCCTCGAAATTAGGTACGGGGTCGCCGGGGTGGACCAGCTGGATGGGACCGTGCCACCCCGCCACATGGATGGCGGGGACGCAGTGCCTCGTCGCCAAGGTCTTGTTCCTGCAGCTGATGAGCAGGCGGACACCGGAGGTGCTTGACATGGTGGGCTCCGAAGAGATGATGAACACCCTACACCCCCTCAGATGGTCTGAGAATCGGGTTTGGAGCGGCGGGAGCCCGCCGGAGGAGAGGAAATGTCCGGATCATTGAACAAAGTCATGCTCATCGGGAACCTGGGCAAGGATCCTGAACTGAAAATGACCACCTCGGGCCAGCCCGTGTGCCGCTTCAGCCTGGCCACCACGGAAACGTGGAAGAACGCCCAGGGCGAGAAGCAGAGCAAGACGGAATGGCACAACGTGGTGGTCTGGGGCAAGCAGGCCGAGATCGCCGAGAAGTACCTGCGCAAGGGCAAGCAGGTGCTGGTGGAAGGCCGCATCCAGTACCGGGAGTACACGGACCAGGCCGGCGTGAAGAAGACCGCCTGCGACATCCGCTGCGACAACTTCGTGATGCTCGGCCGCATGGACGAAGGCGGCGCTCCCCGGGGCGACTACGCCCCGCGCTCCAGCGAACGCGCCCCGGACCGCGCTCCCGCGGCCCACCACGACTACGAGGACATGCCTCCGGCGCCGGCCACCGGTGGGGGCGGCTTCGACGACGACATCCCGTTCTGACCTGAGCCCAGGAGCCTGGCGGCGCGGCGGGGACCGGAACGGGCCCCACCGCGCCGCGCCCTCGCCACCCGGCCCGGCCCGGGGCACAATGGAGGATTCGTCCCGGAGTCCCTCGTGTCCGTCGCCTTCACCGAAGTCCGCCACCTGAAGTCCCGCGTGGGGGAGGAAGTCGCCCTTCGCGGCTGGGTGCGCAACGTGCGCACCTCGAAGACGCGCTTCATCGATCTGCGGGACGGCTCGGGTTTCGTCCAGTGCGTCGTCGGCGCCGCCGAGGCGGATCCCGCCAGCTACGAGACCGCGGGCCAGCTCACCCAGGAGTGCGCGATCGCCCTCACGGGTCTCGTGCAGACCCATCCGAAGACCGGCGAGCCGGAGATCCTGGTGAAGACCCTGCAGCTCCTCGCGGGCAGCGTGGACTTCCCCATCACCCCCAAGGACCACGGCATCGAGTTCCTGATGGAAAACCGCACGCTGTGGCTGCGCAGCAAGCGCCAGTGGGCCATCATCCGCATCCGCCACACCATCTCGAAAGCCATCCGCGACTTCTTCGACGAGGACGGCTTCACCCTGCTGGACGCGCCGATCCTGACGCCGTCGGCCTGCGAGGGCACGAGCACGCTGTTCTCGACGGACTACTTCCACGAAGGCGTCGCCTTCCTGAGCCAGAGCGGCCAGCTCTACCAGGAGCCCGGCGTGCCGGCCTTCGGCAAGACCTACTGCTTCGGCCCCACCTTCCGCGCCGAAAAGAGCAAGACCCGCCGCCACCTCACCGAGTTCTGGATGGTGGAGCCGGAAATGGCCTTCGCCGGGTTGGAGGATGTCATGCAGCTCGGCGAGCGCATGGTGAAGTTCATCCTCGCGCGGGTGCTCACCGACCGCGTGGAGGAGCTGAAGATCCTGGAGCGGGATGTGGCGCCCCTGGAAGCGGCCCTGAACCTCGGCTTCGCCCGCATGAGCTACACGGAAAGCGTGGCGAAGCTCAAGGAGCTGGGCAGCGACATCAACTGGGGCGAGGACTTCGGCAACGACGACGAGACCATCCTCATGAACGCCATGGACCGGCCCCTCTGGGTGCACCGCTTTCCCAAGAGCTTCAAGGCCTTCTACATGGAGTACGACCGGGAGAACCCGGACCTTGCCATGGGTGCGGACCTGCTGGCGCCGGAAGGCTACGGCGAGGTCATCGGCGGCGGTGAGCGCGCCATCGACATGCAGTACCTCCTGGACCAGATCAAGCACCACGGCCTGGACCAGAAGGACTACGAGTGGTACCTGGACGTGCGCCGCTTCGGCGGCGTGCAGCACGCGGGCTTCGGCATGGGCCTGGAGCGCGCCGTGGCCTGGATCTGCAAGCTGCCGCACGTGCGGGAGACGATCCCCTACCCGCGCATGATGGGGACGCTGCGGCCCTAGCTGGTCCCTACAGCTGCATCACATGCCCAGGCAGCTTTGCGATGGCTTCCCGCAAGGGCAGCTCGGCGTGCTCGTGGGGCAGGGTGACCCAGAAGGTGTAGCTGATGAAGGCGCCCTTGCAGTTGGCGTGGTGCTGGGCCTCCTCGCCTTCCTGGGGGCCGAGGTGCTCCAGGATGAGGGCCAGCACCATGTCGGCCCGCAACTCCTCCAGGCGCCCGATGACTTTGAGGGGGACGCGGGCGGGATAGTCCATGTGGGGCTTGCCGGTGATCTCCTGCATGGCTCCATCATCGCATTGCGGAGGAGCCATGTCGGAAATAGACAAGCTGTGATAAAGATCGTCTCCGGACCCATCGATCCGAAACTATCGTAGAAGCATCCCGCCGCGCCGGCCCCCGGCGCCCACCCAGGACCAGGAACCCCGCCCATGAGCGCACCGCGACCGCTCCTCCTGCTCGGCCTCACGGCCAGCATCTTCGTGGGAGTCTTCGTCGGTTCGGGCCTCTTCACCTTCGTGTCGGCCCAGGGCACGAGCTACCTCTCCAACGATCCCAATGTCTGCGTGAACTGCCACGTCATGCGGGAGCAGTACGACGGCTGGCGCCACGGCTCCCACCACGCCACCGCCACCTGCAACGACTGCCACCTGCCCCACGACAACGTGGTGCACAAGCTCTTCGTGAAGGCCAGCAACGGCTGGCACCACTCGAAGGCCTTCACCCTGATGGACTTCAAGGAGCCCATCCGCATCAAGCCCGGCAACGCCGAGGTGCTGGAGGCCAACTGCCTCCGCTGCCACGGGGAACTCACCGACGAGATCACCGCCCACGGCACCCTGGGCGTCCCCACGGATCCCACCCAGAAGGCCGACCTCTACGGCTGCGTCCGCTGCCACCAGGAGGTGGGCCATGGCCCCCGCCGCTGACATCACCTTGAACCGGAGGTCGCGATGACCGATCCCAAGCCTTCCTTCCTCGCCCGTCCCGCGGTGCGCATGGGCCTCATCGCCGGCGCCGCCGCCCTGGGCACCATCCTCGTGATGGCCCTCTACCAGAGCGTCTCCACCCGCAAGGCCGAAGCCCGGCAGACGGTGCTGCGCCTGGTGGACATCACCGAGCGGACCGTGGACCCCGCCGAGTGGGGCAAGAACTTCCCGCGGCAGTACGACGGCTACCTCCGCACGGCGGAGAAGTACTCCACCAAGTTCGGCGGCGCCGGCAGCGAGGGCCTCCCCAAGAGCCGCATCGAGGAGGATCCGCGGCTGGTGGAGATCTTCGATGGCTACGCCTTCGCCATCGACTTCAACCAGCGCCAGGGCCACGCCTACATGCTGGATGACCAGCGGGTCACCAAGCGCGTCACCGAGCGCAAGCAGCCGGGCGCCTGCCTCCACTGCCACGCCTCCAACACGGTGGCCTTCCGGGAGGTCGGCCTCAAGAACGGCGCGCCGGGCACCCTGGACGAGGCCTTCACCAGCCCCAACGCCCAGGCCCAGCTCATGAAGGGCTTCGAAGAAGTCTGCAAGCTGCCCTACAACGAGGCCACCAAGCTGGTGAAGCACCCCGTGGCCTGCATCGACTGCCACGATCCGAAGAACATGGCGCTGCGGGTCACCAAGCCCGGCTTCCTCCGCGGCATCGACGCCCTGGCCCGCAGCGCGGAACCCGTGCCCCACCTGCCTTCCATCGAGAAGTGGCGCAAGGGCGACAAGGCCGCGGCCTACGACGCCAACCGGGACGCCTCCCGCCAGGAGCTGCGGTCCATGGTCTGCGGCCAGTGCCACGTGGAGTACTACTGCGGCCCCAAGACGACCCTCTTCTTCCCCTGGAACAAGGGCCTGAAGGTCGAACAGATCGAAGCCACCTACAACGACTACAAGTTCCCCGACGGCCACCGCTTCTTCGACTGGAAGCACGCCAAGACCGGCGCCGAGGTGCTCAAGGCCCAGCATCCCGAGTTCGAGATGTGGAGCCAGGGCATCCACGCCCGCTCCGGCGTGTCCTGCGCCGACTGCCACATGCCCTACCAGCGCGAAGGCGCCATCAAGGTCAGCGACCACCAGGTCCGCAGCCCGCTGCTGAACATCAGCCGCGCCTGCCAGACCTGCCACCGCTTCCCCGAAGAAGAACTGAAGGCCCGGGTCGAAGCCATCCAGAACCGCACCCACGCCCTCATGGGCCGCGCCGAGGACGCCGTCGTCGCCCTCATCCGCGAGCTCGACGCCGCCAAGAAGGCCGGCGTGCCCGAAGAGAAGCTGGCCGCCGTCTTCGAACTCCAGCGCAAGGCCCAGTGGCGGGTGGACTTCGTCAACGCCGAGAACTCCATGGGCTTCCACGCGCCCCAGGAGGCCGCGCGGATCCTCGGCGAGGCCATCGACTACGGCCGGCAGGGGCAGATCGCGCTTAAGGAAATGCAGGGGGGAAGCTGGGCGGCGAAGGGGAAGTGAGGACTCTGCCCACCCTTGTTGATCACCTCTCATAGATGAACGGAAGTCGGTTGACAGCAAGAGCGTCAGCCTTGCCTACCGTCCAACCCTCAGCGGAGGCGTCTATCGATCAGGGGAGCTTTTCAATCAGGCTGACGGGGGTCCGTCAATTGCCGGGCTGGGGACCCTCCCGCAGGTGCGGGTTGGTGAATGGTTCCGCCGGGCGTGTGGCGCGGTCCTGCCCGTGAAGGGTGAGGTCGAGGAAATAGGAGAGCCGCGCGAAGCCTGCTGGGGAAAGCTCAGTCCTCATCCGCTGGATGTGAAGGCGGACCATGCTGCGCCGTTCTCCGCTCAACGCGGCCCCAGCCGGGTCTGAGACAGACGCGTCGCCGTTGTTTTGTTTCGGATCGAGAGACGGGTGGGTCTGTCGAAATGCCGCGACGGAGGTACTGACCCTCCTGCGCCAGTCGGTCTCCCATTGGAAATATGAGCGGACGATGGACCTCAAGGTCTTGTCATCATCCGGAGGGAGCGGAACCAGTCTGTAGAATCCGTTGGCCCAACCCCGGACCCTGCCCGTTGCATCCTTCTCGCCCTCATCCAGCGCCTCGGCCGCCTTGCCACGGTCCAGGTGGTATTCGAGGTCCTCGTCGGAAAGCTCGGGCACCGGGCGCAAACCAGGTGGAAGTTTCTCCTGATGCATCAGTTGTGGGGAGCGGGGGACTTTGGCTGGCCGTTTGGGTGTCTGGGACAGCAGGGCCCATAGCGGCGCGATCACTAGGCAGAAGGCTGGCCTTGCGATCATGGCGTCTCCGTCGGGGGTGGGGCCTTCAAGTGTCGCTCCGTTACTGAACTCTTTCGACCCCTCCGATGGGTCCGCGATTGCGGGGCTCGCAGCCTTCAAGGCTTCGGCCCAAGTTCGCAGGTGGAATGCGTGCCGCCCTCTCTTCGTCATCGCGCCAGCCAGTTCCACATCCTTGGGTCCGAGGATGCGCCCCTTGCTACGCTGGATCTTTCGAGGACCCAGCCCCATGCACGATCTGCCCCCCACCAGCCCCACCCACGAATTCGTCACGCCCTTCTTCCTGGGCTCCTGCGAACCCGCCGAAGCGGACATCGCCCTCTTCGGCGTGTGCTGGGACGGGACTTCGTCCTTCAAGGCCGGGTCGCGCTTCGCGGGCTTCGCGGTGCGGGAGGCTTCCTTCGGGATGGAGGAGTTCAGCTTCTACCAGCAGGCTTCGCTGCTGGACATCAAGTACACGGACTATGGCGACCTCTTCCTGCCGCCGGGGCAGAAGGGGCGGGTGCTGGAGGACATCGGTTCGGCGGTGCGTGAGATCCGGGGCAAGAGCCAGTTCCCCATCGCCTTTGGTGGCGAGCACCTGGTCGCCTACCCCCTCGTCATGGCCGCCCACCGCGACCATCCCGACCTCGCCGTCATCCACTTCGACGCCCACGCGGACCTGCGGCCGGACCTGTGGGGGGACGAGTGGACCCACGCCACCATCCTCGGCCGCGTCGCCGACAAGATCGGCTACGAGAACCTCTTCCAGTTCGGCATCCGCAGCGGCTCGAAGGAGGAATGGGACATCGCCCAGCAGCACGGCACGCTCCATCCCTTCACCAAGGAGGAGATCGCGAAGGTCCTGGATTCACTGGGGGACCGGCCCATCTACCTCACCTGCGACATGGACGTGCTGGACCCCAGCATCTATCCGGGAACGGGCACCCCCGAGCCCGGCGGCATCGACTACGCCACCTTCATCGGCGGCCTCAAGCAGCTCAAGGGTCGCCGCCTCGTGGGCATGGACTGCCTCGAACTCGCGCCCCACTACGATCCCACCGGCGTCTCCGCCATCGTCATGGCCAAGACCCTGCGGGAGATGATCATCCTGGCGAGCCAGCGGAAGCGCTGACCTTCAGCCCAATGAACACTCCCCCTCACCCCAGGATCTCCAGACTGGGCTGAACATGGAGCTGCGACACATGGGCCTGGGAATCGGCTCCAATGTAAGGAACAGTGACCCCAGATCTTTTAATCCGTGGCCAAGAGAAATATGCATGGAAACCTATTTATTTAAAAGTTTGGCTCAATTGGATTCTTGCTATGGATCCACTACAACGAAGACTTCCTGAGTTAAAGTCGCGCTGGGATTACTTGCGAAAAGCCATCCAATCCTCAGTGGGGTTCCTGTCGAGACTCCCATGACGGGTGTAAAAGTGATTTTATTCTTGTTTAAATCAGAAACCACACCTTGCGTACCGGAAGCAATATCAAATCGTTTTTCAACATAACCGCCGGAGGGCTCTGTATCGATCCGAAAGTTGTAAACCCAGGTCTGTCCAATCACGGCGTGGTATGAAGGGACAGAAGTCAAAATGACTGGGAATGGTAATTGGCCAGCTGTCGAAGTCAGGGGCTCTTTTCCACCACCCCCGCAGCCAAGCATGCCCATTAGAAGTCCTGAGCGAATCGTATGATTAAGGATTGATCTCATTTCCTCATCCTTTCTCTTCACGCTAGATATTGTATCCATCTTTTAATATCTATTTTATTCGCCGCCTCGTGGGCATGGACTGCCTCGAACTCGCGCCCCACTACGATCCCACCGGCGTCTCCGCCATCGTCATGGCGAAGACGCTGCGGGAGATGATCATCCTGGCGAGCCAGCGGAGGCGCTGAGAATCAGGCGCGGGACATTTTCCGGAGTTCTACCGTTCCGTCAGCAGGGTCACGGGCAGTGAGGATGTGGCCGAACTGACGGATTCGGGTTGCATGGCTAGCCAGAACCTACCAGCGGTTGAGACTCCGCCCCAAGCGTCGGCGGGGTAAATAGGGAGGTCCTGTTCCTGCCAGTGGCTACCGCCACCGAGGATGAGCCTGCTCGGAGTTGGCTGGAACGGATAGGCGATCAACATGATCCGGTTGTTCATCGAGTCGAAGAAGGATCGGAAGTAGGCCAAACCCGACGCGGCGGGAGCCCAGAGGACCTGCTCCGGTTGCCAGACTCCAGAAAGCCGGTGGTTATAGACCACGGACCAGCCGGGAGGGCTTGCTTCGTTGAACTTCAGGCTGACTGAATGGATCTCGCTGCCTTTGTAAAAGAGCTTATCGAACAGGATTCCCTTGGGCATGTGCTCCGTAGTCCAATTCCCGCCAGAGGGCCTCGATGCGTGGACGGCGCCACCGTAAGGCGAGGACCATCCCAGGAGATGGAGCACACCCGCCTGATCCGCCGTCAGGGATGCCTCGGTGAGCCTACTCCCATCGGATCCGGGCAAATTCGAGAAGGCGATGGATGGTCCATCCAGGGTGACGAGGTATTGGAGCGCCTCCCTATCCAGGGAGCTCCCAAGGCGGACGATCCCGCTGAACTGATTGGGTCCCGTACAGACCATGGAATCGAAGGCATCGAAATTGTTGATGATCTGCGTGACGACCGTGCTGTTTTCAACCTGAGCATGGATGAGCGCGTGGGCCGTATCCCGCAAAGCTCCGAACACATGCGGCGTGCCCGATGGATCCACCCGCAGCAACAGCTTTTCGTTCACGAAGACGGGAAGGACGTAAGCCGTCTGTCCGGAGGCATCCTGGTGATGGAGGGTCTTGGTGTAGTCCTCGTGGACCTGGACCCACCACAGGGACCCGTCCGGCGCGCGGTCCATGGACAGCGCCTTGCCGGTCGTGATGCGCGTCTGATCCATTGGAAACAGGGTGGGAACCACAGGCGGCACGTGGAGGTATGGGACCGAATCCACGTTGAAAATTGTGGCGGGGCCGCTGACTGAGATGACGCGGTACTCCGTCTGCAGCGCGGGCGGGGGCGAAAGGCGCAGCCCGCGGGCTCCCGGGGGCAGGGTGGCGATGATGCCTGCCTGGCTGCGGGGATCCTCGGCAAGGATCTGTTGCGACACAGCGGCCTGGCTTTCCGGATTCCATGAGAGATCCAGCGCCGGGCCCGACTGGGTCGCGGTCAGGGATGTCGCGCGCTTCAGGCCCACGCCCACCGACCCCACATAGCTCGAAGAGCGATGACCATCGGCCGCGACGAGCGAGATCCTGTAGTCGTAGTAGGTCCCGTCCAGGACCGGGAGGTCGGTATATTCGCGGGCCTCCAGGGGCAACTCGACGAGGCTGGACCATTCGCCGGCCTGGGATGGTCGCCTTTCCAACAGGGCCTTCGTCGCGACCACGCTGTTGTGGGACCAGCTGAGGGAGACGGGCTTGTAGCTCACGATGGAAGAGGAGGCCTTGAAGTTCTGGGCCGTCCTCACTGGCCATAAGGCGCTGGTTTCCACCCAGGGAGAGGCAGAGACGCCGTTCGCCGCCTTCAGTCGGAAATCGAAAGCCGTGAGCTCGGGCGGAGCCTGTGAATAGGTAAGCCGGCCGCCGATGGTCCCGGCCGGAAGCTTGGACTCGTGCAGGCTCTGGAAGGTCGCGCCATTGGTCCGGCCCTCAAGGAACAGTCCATCGTAGGGGGGGGTGGGCGGCGTCCAAGCTAGATCGATAAAATTGCCGGGTTCATCCACGGTGGCCGTGAAGGCTGTGGGGGACTTGGGTGCCAGGCTGGCGGAGGAGCCTCCATTTCCCCCTCCGCCGCAACCGACGAAAAGGAGCAGCATGGCTGGCGGGAGGGTGGCGCAGGTTCGACGGACTGTCATGAAAGGGCCTTCGGATAAACCTATGAAGTGATTCGGCGTCGCATTCCGGCCTCAACGGAGGCCATGAGTGGCCCATCCGGGCTTCGGGCTCGTACTACAAGATTACCCGGACCTCTGTGGATTCCGTTTTCCGCGAGACCGGTGCGTTGAGGGGTTGTGCTGGGGAACACTCTCCTCAGCGATCACCTCGCCTGCCCTCAGCCAAAGCGACCAAACCCGCGCCAGGGCCAGGGAATGACGGGGGCCCTGAGACCCGAAATCATCTCGGCAGTCCCTCGCACCCCGCCATCGCGGCGACGAGGAAGGCCATGGCCTCGTCCCGGGATTGACCGCCCGCCGCGGCCAGCTCCGATGCCGTCAGCACGGCCCCGGTCCAGCCTTCCCGGTGCCAGTGCCCAAGGGGCAGATCGGGGAAGGTTTTTCCCTCCGGATAGGGCCACGGCGTGACATAGAAGTAGGGCTCGTCATAGCTGCCGTCGCCGGGGCTCAGTCCGGCGCCGATGGAGCGGGCCTGCTCCGGCTCCGCGCCTTCCCCCAGGCTGAACAGCACCGCCAGATCGAAGTGGTGGGGCCAGCAGCGCAGGGGCGACGCGTCCGCGCGGCCCGCCGCCAGGGCGGCGAGGATGTCCGCGGCGGCCTGATACCACGCGGACAGCGCCTGCAGGGGCTCGGAGGATTCGGCGGAGTAGGGCGCGTCCTGGGCCGCCAGATGCCCGGGCAGGTCGTAGGGCATCGCCGCGCTCAAGGCTGAGGTGTCCACACCGGATCCGCCCAGGCGGACCCTCACCCATTTCAGCGCCTCAGCCTGGGTGCGGCCGTTGAGGGGCAGGCGGCCGGAAAGGCCGCCCCGGGCATCGCGCACCTCCAGGGCCAGGTCCGCCAGGCCCAGGCCCACCCTGGCGCCGCCGGGGAGGGGCTCGCCCAGGAGGACGCCGTCCTTCCAGGTCAGGGCCATCTGGCTGTCGTCGGGGCGCTTCGGGAGGAGGGACTGGCCCGCGCAGGCCGCCAGCTGCACCGCCCGGTGGAGTTCCAGGCGGGCCTGCCGCAGCGCGTCGGCGGAAACCGAACCAAGGGACTGCCAGGGATCGGTGAGCATGGCCACCTCCGGGAGTGTCTTGTCGCGTCACAGGCTTCGACGCACTATCAACTCAGTCCGGTGACCCTGCCAAGGAGAAAGCATGGGCGAGCCCCAATGGCATGACCTCGGACCGCTGGAGGATTTCACCGGGAAGGCCCTCCAGACGGTGAAAGCCGGACGGACGCCCCTGGCCCTGTCCTGGGTGGACGGAAGCTTCGGCGCCATCTCCGCGGTGTGCAACCACGCCGGCGGGCCCCTCGGGGAGGGCCGGCTGGACGGCGAATACGTGGTCTGTCCCTGGCACAACTGGAAGTTCCACGCCCGCACGGGGTGCGGTGAACCAGGCTTCGAGGAGGACGCGGTGCCCGCCTATCCCGTGAAGGTGGAGGAGGGCCGCGTCTGGGTGGACCTGGGCTCCGGCACGCCGCGGTCGCGGAAACCCCACCCGCCCCATCCCCTGGCCCGGCCCGTGGTCCGGGAGCCCGGCCCCCTCCGGGTCGTGGGTCTCTCCACCACGGTGATGGACAAGGCGAACCCGCGCTTCTCCACCTCCGACGCCCTGCTGGAGACGGCCCTGGAACATGCGAAGGCCCTGGGGGCCGAGACCCGGCTCATCAAGCTCAACGACCTCGCCTTCCGGGCCTGCGAGGGCTACTACTCCAAGAGCGCCCGGGCCTGCACCTGGCCCTGCTCCATCACCCAGATGGACGACCAGGACCAGATGGACCAGGTCTACGAGGCCCTGGTGCACTGGGGCGACGTGATCCTCCTCTCCACGCCCATCCGCTGGGGGGCCGCCAGCTCGCTGTACTACCGCATGGCCGAGCGCATGAACTGCATCCAGAACCAGACCACCATTGCCGACAAGGTGCTCATCCGCAACAAGGTGGCGGCCTTCATCATCACCGGCGGCCAGGACAACATCCAGGCGGTGGCGGGCCAGCTGCTGGGCTTCTTCGGGGAGCTCGGCATCCTCTTCCCCCAGTTCCCCTACATCGCCCACAGCCGCGGCTGGACCGCCGAGGACATGGAGAACAACGTGACCTTCGTGAAGGGCGACGTGGAGCTGCACCAGGGTGCACGGGAACTCGTGGGCCGCGCCCTGGCCCTGGCCCGGCACTTCGTGGAGGAGGCGCCGACACCGGAGCGGATCTTCCGGGGCGGGCGGAAGGCGCACCACATGGTGCCGTAGGGGGCCTGATCCATGGATCCAACGCCGGATCCGCAAGTTCCTGCATGCGCTCGTGGCCGACCTTGGCGAGCCAGAGCTTGATGGGTTCCGCTTTGGGGGAGGGGATGGACTGGACGAGGCGGAGGAGGGTTTGGGCGGTGGCCACGTCCGTGAGGCGCTGCTTGCCATCCGGGGCCGTCATCTTCAACTGGTGACAATTTGTCACCAGTTCACTGCCCTCAGCATTTAGACGGGACTTGAGCTTGTTCCAATACTTCCGGGCCGTCTGGAAGTCCGGTTGGTCCGTGAGTACCTGGACGATATCCACCACTGAGAACCACCAGATCTCCGAGGTCTCGTCGTAGACGCGGCGGATGGCGTGGTCCTCGAAGTTGGCTGGGAGTTGCGGCACGGGGACCTTCCTATGGGCTGAAATGGTGGGCCAAGGGAAGAAGGATAGATTCAAGGTCCCTGGAAGCGACCGAGGCCAAGCCAAGCCTGCATGGGAAGCGACCGGTGATGCTTCGACCGATGAAGGAGATTTGGAACAGCCGCCGACGGTTCACGTCGGGGGCACGAACCGCTGCCCGACCACTCAGCCCCTGGGTGCCACACGCCCGTGCCAGCTCCGGGAGGTGGCATTCCTGCCCGCGTCGCCATGGTCCGGCCGGTCTAGCCCTCCTTGACCTCGATCTCCCGCAGGTCCTTCCCCGGCTTGAACCGGATGCTGCGCCCCTTTGGGATCTGTACACTGTCGCCGGTCTTGATGTTCCGGCCCATGCCCCGTTTCCGGGGCCGGGGCTCGAAGACGCCGAAACCGCGGATCTCGATGCGGTGGCCGTCGAGGAGAGCCTGCTTCATGCGCTCGGTGATGAGGTCCACCACGTCCAGGGCCAGGGCGCGGGAACACGGATGCACCTGCATCAGGGCGTTGGCGATGTCGATCTTGATCATGGGCGCCTCCGGGAAGGGGCAGAAACAGCGTCAGTGGCGGGCGAGACCGATCTTGAAATCGCCGGAGGGCGCGGCGGGGGCGGCGGGCGCGGCGGGGGCCGCGGGGGCGGAAGGCGGAGGTGGCGGCGGGCCGCCGGATTCGCGGCCGGCGCCCTGGCTGATGCCCATGCTGCGGTCCATGTTGCTGCGGGCCATGTCGGCGGTGCCCATGACGCCTTCCAGCCGGAGCTTGAACTCGCCCACGTTGGTGGCGCGCTTGAGGGCCTCCTCCTCGGTGATCAGGCCCTCCTTGAGGAGGAAGAAGAGGCTCTGGTCGAAGGTCTGCATGCCGTACTGGCTGGTGCCGGACTGGATGACGTCCCGCAGGCCCTTGGTGCGTTCCTTGTCCTCGATGCAGGTCCGCACCGTCTCCGTGGCGACGAGCACCTCCACGGCGGGGACTCGGCCCTGGCCGTCGGCCCGGGGCACCAGGCGCTGGGAGATGATGCCCTTGAGGACGGCGCTGAGCTGCAGGCGGATCTGCTTCTGGTGGTGGGGCGGGAACACGGAGATGACGCGGTTGATGGTTTCGGTGGCGTCCAGGGTGTGCAGGGTGGAGAAGACCAGGTGGCCGGTCTCCGCCGCGTGGATGGCGGTCTCGATGGTTTCGAAGTCGCGCATCTCACCCACGAGGATGACGTCGGGGTCCTGGCGGAGGGCGGCGCGGAGGGCCATGGCGAAGGAGGAGCAGTCGGCGCCCACTTCGCGCTGGTTGATGATGCTCTGGTTGTCCCGGTGCAGGTACTCGATGGGATCCTCGATGGTGAGGATGTGCTCGATGCGGGTGGCGTTGATGAGGTCGATCATGGCCGCGAGCGTCGTGGACTTGCCCGAGCCCGTGGTGCCCGTCACCAGCACCATGCCGCGCTGCTCCTCGCAGATCTTGGCGAGCACCCGGGGCAGCATGAGGTCCTCGATGCTGTAGATGCGCCGGGGGATGACGCGCAGCACCATGCCGACGGTGCCGCGCTGGTTGAAGATGTTGCAGCGGAAGCGGCCCAGGGCCGGGACCGAATAGGCGAGGTCGGCGTCCAGCTGCTCCTTGAACTTCGCCTTCTGCCGGTCCGTCGCCATGATGCTGTAGGCCATGGCGATGGTGTCCTCCTGCACCAGCCGCTTGAACTGGGTCAGGGGCGTGAGGCGGCCCTTGATGCGGGCGATGGGATAGTTCCCGACCTTGAGGTGCAGGTCGGAAGCACCCAGCTCGCAGGTGGTGGTGAGCAGTTCGTTGATATGCATGGGGTCTCCCGGGAGCCGGGCGGAAGTTGAGGGTGCCCATCATCTTAGACCGCAAGTCGCGGAAGGGAAGGGGAAGGGGGGGAGAACGGTAATTCACCTTCGCGAATGACGGCGGCCCTGGTAAAATCAAAGGTTCTGCCGGAAGTGGGGCCAAGCGAGTCCTTCCCTCCGTCGGCCCGCTTTCGAGTCGTCCCATGCAGCCTGAGGCCCCCATGACCCCGATCAACAAGATCCGCAACATCGCCATCATCGCCCACGTCGACCACGGCAAGACCACCCTGGTGGACGCCATGTTCAAGGGCGCCCACATGTTCCGGGACAACCAGAAGGTCCAGGAACGGGCCATGGACAGCAACGACCAGGAGCGGGAGCGCGGCATCACCATCCTGGCCAAGACCACGTCCATCCATTGGGCCGGCCACCGCTTCAACATCGTGGACACCCCGGGCCACGCCGACTTCGGCGGCGAGGTCGAGCGCGTCCTCTCCATGGTGGATTCGGTGCTGCTGGTGGTGGACGCCTTCGACGGCCCCATGCCCCAGACCAAGTTCGTCACCCGCAAGGCCCTGGAACAGGGCCTGAAGCCCATCGTGGTCATCAACAAGGTGGACCGCCCCGGCGCGCGCCCCCAGTTCGCCCACGACGCGGTCTTCGAGCTGTTCATGGAGCTGGGCGCCACCGATGCCCAGCTGGACTTCCCCACGGTCTACGCATCGGCCAAGCTGGGCTACGCGATGATGGGCATCAACGACAACAGTGAAACGCTGGATCCTCTCTTCGACACCATCTCCACGTATTGTCCGCCCCCCAGCGGCAACCCCGACGCGCCCCTCCAGATGCTGGTCACCTTGATGGACTACAGCGACTTCGTGGGCCAGATCGGCATCGGGCGCATCGTCAACGGCCGCATCAAGGTCGGCGAGGGCGTCGCCCTGGTGAAGCGCGACGGCTCCATCCAGAACCACAAGGTCACCCAGCTCTACGGCTTCGAGGGCCTGACCCGCGTGCCCCAGACCGAGGCGGGCACCGGCGAGATCGTCGCCATCGCCGGCATCCCCGACATCCGGGTCGGCGAGACCATCGCGTCCGCCGATTCCCCGGTCGGCTTGGAATACGTGGACATCGACGAGCCCACCATCTCCATGGTGTTCATGGTCAACGCGGGCCCCTTCGCCGGCCAGGACGGCAAGCAGATCCAGTCCCGCCGCATCCGCGAGCGCCTCATGAAGGAGCTGCAGCACAACGTGGCCCTGCGGGTCGAGGACACCGAGACTCCCGACGCCTTCAAGGTCTCAGGCCGCGGTGAGCTGCATCTCAGCGTGCTCATCGAGACCATGCGCCGGGAGGGCTTCGAGCTCTGCGTCTCCCGCCCCGAAGTGATCCTCCACATCGATCCGGTGACCGGCGACAAGCTGGAACCCTACGAGGACGTCACCATCGACATCCCCGAGATCTACATGGGCGTGACCATGGAGCACATGGGCAACCGCAAGGCCGAGATGCAGGACATGCACAACGAGAACGGCCAGCTGCGCCTCCACTTCAAGATCCCCAGCCGCGGCCTCATCGGCTTCCGCAGCGAGTTCATGACGGACACCCGCGGCGAAGGCGTGATCCACAGCCTCTTCAGCCACTACGGTCCCCACAAGGGCGAGCTGCCGGGCCGCAAGAATGGCGTGCTCATCTCCATGGAGAACTGCGAGACCGTCGGCTTCGCCCTCATGAACCTGGAGGACCGGGGCATCATCTTCCTGCACCCCGGCACCAAGTGCTACGCGGGCATGATCGTCGGCGAGCACGCCCGGGAGAACGACCTGGTGGTGAACGTCGCGAAGGGCAAGAAGCTCTCCAACATGCGTTCCAGCGGCGCCGACGAGGCCACCCGCCTCACGCCCCCCAAGGAGTTCACCCTGGAGCAGGCCCTCGAGTACATCGAAGGCGACGAGCTCGTGGAAGTGACCCCCAACTTCATCCGCATGCGCAAGCGCATCCTGGACGAAGCGGAGCGTAAAAAGTCGGAAAAGCGGGCGACGGTCTAGCCCTGGACCCGCGAGCACGCCCGGCCCATCCCGTGGGCCGGGCGTTTTCGCGTCTGCGGGTGGCGGGAAGGCAGCCGGGCAACGCAGGCCGGGGCTCGCAATCGGGTCCCCAGGCGCTGCTTGGCCCCGGGAATCGCCCTTCCGGCGCTCCGGAGGCTTGACGGAGGCCGGGGCGGCTCCCACCTTGTGCCCTACTTCACAGGATTCCTCCGTGCGTCCGGCCCGCCGTGGCCGGGGACTGTCCACGGATCCGAAGGGGGGCCGCCATGGACGTCCATCCCGCGACTTTGCGCCCGGTCCGCGGCCTCCTGGCCTGGCTGTCCCTTGCCGCCCTGGGTTGCGGCGGGGGTGGCGGCGGCGGAAACGGCGGCGGCGGCCAGCCTGCGCCGCCCACCATCACCCAGCAGCCCACGAACCAGGCCACCACCACCGGTCGGCCGGCCTCCTTCACCGTGGCGGCCGCCGGGGCGACCGCCTTCCAGTGGCAGGCGGGCACCACGGACATCCCCGGGGCCACCTCGGCAGCCTACGCGATTCCCGCCGCCACCAGCGGCCAGAACGGCGCCACCTTCCGGGTCGTCGTCTCCAACGCCGCCGGGAGCACTCCCAGCAATTCAGCCTCCCTCACGGTGAACCCGGTCCCCGCCTTCACGGTCCAGCCGGCGGGCCTGGTGGTGACGGCCCCCGGGCCCGCCACCTTCACCGCCACCGTGGCGGGCGGGACGGCGCCCCTGGCGGCCCAGTGGCTGCGCAACGGGGTGGCCATTCCGGGGGCCGCGGCCTTCGTGTACACCCTCACCCCCACTTCCGCCGCGGACCATGGCGCGGTCTTCACCGTGCAGGCCACGGACGCCGCCGGGGCCACCGTCACCAGCGCCCCCGCCGTCCTGCAGGTATCCAGCCCCGGCGGGCCCGCCATCACCCAGCAGCCGGCGGACCAGGCCACCACGGTCGGTCGCCCGGCCACCTTTTCGGTGACCGCCACCGGGGCCACGGGCTACCAGTGGCAGGCGGGGTCCACGGACATACCCGGCGCCACCGCCGCGTCCTATACGCTGCCCGCCGCGGCCGCCAGCCAGAACGGCGCCACCTTCCGGGTCGTCGTGGCGAACGGCGCCGGGAGCACCACCAGCCAGCCCGCCACCCTCACGGTGAACCCGCTGCCCGCCTTCACGACCCAACCCGCGGGGGCCACGGTGCTCCTCCCCACCGGAGCCGCCTTCACCGCCGTGGCCTCGGGGGGGACCGGAGCCCTGGCCTACCAGTGGAGGCGCAACGGGACGCCCATCCTGGGTGCCACCGCCGCCACCTACACATTGCCCGCCACCACCGCTGGCGACGACCACGCGATCTTCACTGCGGAGGTGACGGACGCCGTGGGCGCCACGGCCCTGAGCAGCGGGGCCACCTTGCGGGCGGTTCCGCTCCCGGCCATCCTCCAGGCGACGGTGCTGGTGCGGCCCATGGTCCCCATGGCCGAGGCCAACCGCGCCGGCGTCCTGGCCCTCCAACCCCAGCTGGACGCGGAAGGGTTCACCGTGGATTCCTCGGGTGCCCTCGTGATCTGGCCGGAATCCCCGGCGATGGGCTGGCGGGTGGATCTCGGCACCCAGCATGCCACCCTCGACCTGGACGGGGCCTTCACCCTGAACGCGCCCGTGGACGGCGCCCAGGTCGCCATCCTCACGCACCCCTCGGACCGGGAGCGGGTCACCCAGATCCCCCTCGCAGTGCTGGCCAAGGCCACCGCCGACGGCTCCAGGGTGGTCGTGCCTTGGCCCTTCCACGGCCCCTGCGGCATGACCGCCGGGGAGGAGGGCCACTGCGGGGCCGCGGCCCCGGAGCCCCCGGGCGGCGCACCGGTGCCGGTGGTGGCCAACGCCTCCGTCAGCCTGGGTCCCAACGACACCTGCAACCCGCCCCTGCGCTCGGGCAACGCCGCCCGCCAGGTGGTCTACACCCCGAGCCCCGATGGCATCCGAGGGAGCTACCCGGACCCCGCGGTGATCCCCGCCAAGCGCGCCTACTGCGTCATCAACGACGGCTACACCACCAATTCCTCCGTGCCCCAGGAGATCCGCTACTTCGGGAGCACCTGCGACGTCTATGTGAAGGCCGGGGCCTGCCCCAACGAGAACTCCTTCTCGGACGTGGAATACACGGTCCTCACCCTGGGCAGCCCCTTCACGACCCTGAAGAACCTCCTGCTGGGCGACGACGACTGGGTGCCCGCCCCCGCCGCTTTTTCCCCCACCTCCGACCTGTCCTGCGAGCAGAACCACAAGAAGCGCAACTGCGCCATGATCTGCCTCGGGGACGTGTCCGTGGACTTCCCCGCGGATCCGCACCTCGCCAAGGCCGGGGACGCCTACGCGACCCAGATCCGCGCCGGCGGATCGAAGTGCTTCGTCGTGCACAACAACGGCGTCTACGGCTTCACCAAGATCAGGAAGGTGATGGACGACATCGGGGGCAGCCTCAGCGGCCCCGGCCTGGCCACCGTGGGCGGGGAGCAGGAGGTCCGCCACTTCCGGCCCACCACCTGGGTGGCCAAGCCCCCGGCGACGGACACGCCGACCGCCTACGTGCCGGACGAGGACCTGACCTACGGGGCGCCGGCCAACGCGCCCGCCGGCGCCCAGGCCGTCTACCGGTTCATGGTGGACAACCAGCAGGTCACCGTCACCTTCATCGTTTCCGCGTCGGCCCCCAACAGCGCCGCCCACGCCCTCAGCACCGCCGCCCTCGTCGCGGAGCACTTCCGGGGCACCACGCCGTGCCCCCAGCCCCTCGATCCCATCACCCTCACCAACACCGGCTGCGACCCCCTCACCTGGAGCGTCAGCAACCCCATGAGCTTCATCACCCTCGACGTCACCAGCGGGACCCTGCCCGTGGGGGGCAGCGTCACCCTCCATCCCTCCTTCCCGTGCACGGGCTACGCCGTCGGCGCCAACACGGGCCAGCTCACCTTCACCATCAAGAACGCCGCCACCAATGCGCCTTCCACGGGCCCCACGGTGGTGACGGTCTCCCTGACGGTCCATTGACCCCCACCTGACCGGGGGGCCGCGCAGCAGCCTACACTGGCTCCGTCCCCCGGAGTCCCCATGCCCGCGCTCGCCCTGATCCTCGCCGTCGGCCTCGGGGCTGCGGCCGTCCGTCCCCAGGAGCCCGAGCCGCCCGCCGCGGTGCCGGCGGCCCCCAGGCCCACGGCGCCCTGGCGCTCGCCGGTGGAGACCTACCTTGGCCCGGCCCTCCGGGCGGAGATCGGCGCGGTCCTGATGGCGGAAGCCCCGGACCTGCCGGACGGCGGCCCCATGAAGCGGCGGCCGGCGGCGGTGAAGGCCGTCAGCTTCAAGGCGACCTCCCAGCGCCTGGTCCCGGAGCCCGTGGCCGGGCGGATGAAAGGCCTGGACGCCCAGGGCCGCAAGGCCGCGGCGGCTTCCTTCCGCAAGCTGCTGGACGCCTATGAGCAGGACGCCCCGAAGCACGACGTCGCCCACGCCCTGGCCTTCTGCCTGGGCACCTGCCGGCAGGTGGCCCGCGGGAAGGAGCTGAGCACGCCGGAGGCCCAGGACCTTTCCCGGCGCGCGGCGGGCCTGCTGCCCGGCCTGCCCGGCTTTGCGGCCCTGAAGGACCGGGACCGCCAGGCGATGTACGAAAGCCTCATCCTCACCGGGGGCATGGTGGGGGGCCTGGCGAAGCAGGCCGCCGAGCAGGGCGATGCGGGCGCCGGCCGGCAGGCCCAGATCCTCGCCGGACAGGTCCTGGCCCTTTTCGGCATGGATGTCCAGTAACGGTTCGCGGCCGCAGGCCCCCGCCGGTGCAAACTGGAGCCGTGCCCGCACCGGAACCCTACGCCGCGCCTTCCCGGTCGAACTTCCTCCAGAAGCTCGGACCCGGGGGCATCGCGTCCTTCCTGCTGGCCCTCGGCAGCGGCCTGGCGCTTCTGGGCCTGCCGGTCTTCCTGCGCCTGCGTTCCGTCCACCGGGTGGCCCAGGGCGAGCACCCGGAAGCGGCGGACGCCATTCTCGTGCTGGGCCGGAAGCTGGAGAACGACCAGCCGACGGCGATCTTCGAGGCGCGGCTGGCCCATGCCGCGGACCTGTGGCGCCAAGGCCTCGCGCCCCGCATCGTGGTAGCCGGTGGTCTGACGGGCAACGCCTCCCGCAGCGAGGCGGAAGTCGGCCTCGCCTGGCTGGCGGCCCGGGGCGTCGACCCCGGCGCGCTGCTGGCGGAGGACCGGAGCCAGCACACCCTGGAAAACCTCTTCAATGTCCGCGCCCACCTGCGGGCCGAAGGCTGGCGGCGCCTGGTGCTGGTGAGCGATCCCCTCCACCTGGCCCGGGCCTCGGCCCTGGCGCGCGGTCTGGGGCTGGAGGTCCGCTGCGTGCCCGCTCCGGGCTGTCCGCCGGAACCTCGCAGCCTGGGCTGGTGGCGCCGCGCCTTCCTCGAGGCCTTCTTCCTGCACTGGTACCACACGGGGATGGCCTACAGCCGCCTCATCGGTTCGAAGCGGCAGCTGGAGCGCGTGACCTGAACCCTCGGCCTGGACGCAGGCCCAGACCCTGACCTAAACCCCGGCCTGCCGCCGCCGTCCCGCCAGGTAGATGAAGCCGCAGACCGCCAGCAGCAGGGCCACCGTGCCCAGTTCCCCCGGCAGCCCCGCGAGGCGCGGCGCCATGGACTTGGGGGCGACGCCGCTGACCACGAGGGCCGCCACGAGGATGCCGGCGAGGCCTTCGCCGGCCACGAGGCCCGAGGCGGCGAGGATGCCAGGATCGCTTTCGCTCTTCGCTGCACCCACGCCGCGGTTCCGCTCCACCAGGGCCCGCACGCAGCCGCCCACGTAGATGGGCGCCATGGAGCTGAGGGGCAGGTACACGCCGATGGCGAAGGCGAGGCCGGACACGCCGCAGAGCATCGCCCCCAGGGAGAGGCCCGCCCCGGACAGCACCAGGCTCCAGGGCAGGGCGCCGGACAGCACGCCTTCGATGATGGTCTTCATGAGCGTCGCCTGGGGCGCGGGGATCTCCTTGGTGCCGAAGCCGAAGGCGGAGCCCATGAGGATCACCGTCCCCGCCACGGCCCAGCAGGCCACGGCGGCGCCGATGAGCTGGCCGAACTGCTGCTTGGCGGGGGTGGCGCCCACCAGGAAGCCGGTCTTCAAGTCCTGGCTGATGTCGCCGGCCTTGGACGCGGCGACGGCCACGATGGTGCCCACGGTGAGGACGGCGGCGCGGGCGCCGGGGTCCACCCAGCCCGCCGCGGCGAAGATGGAGGCGATGCCCAGGAGGGTCACGAGGGTGATGCCCGAGGTCGGCTGGGAGGACACGCCCACGATGCCCACGATGCGCGCCGCCACCGCCACGAAGAGGACGCCGAAGACGCCCACGCCGGCGGCGCAGACCATGCGTTGGACGAGGCCCATGTTCCCCGCGAAGATGCCCGGCACGAAGGCCGCCGAGAGCACTACGAAGGCGATGCCGCCGACGACGAAGCCGCCGGGGAGGTCCCGGTCCGACTCGGGCCGGACGGCGCCCTCCGCGTCCGCGCCCTTGGACACGCCCTTCGCCACGGCGGCGAAGGCGCCCGCCATGGAGGGCAGGTTCTTCAGCACCGTGAGGATGCCGGCGGTGGCCACGGCCCCGGCGCCGATGTAGCGCACGTACTTGGACCAGATCATCCCCGCGTCCATCTGGGACACGAGCTTTCCGGTCTCCGGGTAGAGGGGCGCCGTCAGGGAGCTGCCGAAGAAGGTGATGAGGGGGATCAGCACGATGGAGGAGATGAGGGCCCCGGACACGATGACGCCGGACTGGCGGTAGCCCAGGATGTAGCCCACGGCGATGAGGGCCGGCGCCAGCTCCAGGGCCAGCGATCCGTTGGGCAGGATGCGGGCCAGGGACAGGCTCATCTCCGGCGGGACCAGGAACAGCAGGGCGAGGAGCAGCTTCACGCCGGCCCCCACCGCCATGCCCCGGAAGATCCAGACGCCTTCGCTGGAGCCTTCCGCCGTGGCCCGCAGGACTTCGGCGCAGGCCGTGCCTTCCGGGTAGGGCAGCTCGTCATGGGACTGGACGATGAGGAGGCGGCGCAGGGGGATCATGGCGGACAGCCCCAGCACGGCGCCGAGGAAGCAGAGGGCCACCACCTGCAGGTAGGGCGGCGCCATGCCCCAGAGGAAGAGGGCGGGAATGGTGAAGATGGTGCCGGTGGCCAGGGAGGTGGACGCCGAGCCGATGGTCTGGGAGAGATTGGCTTCGAGGATGGTGCCTTTCGCGCCGAAGACCTTGAAGAGGGCCACGGTGAGCACCGCGGCGGGGATGGAGGCGGCGACGGTGAGGCCGACCCGCAGGCCGATGTAGGCGTTGGCGGCGCCGAAGACGACGCCCAGGGCGACGCCGGCGGCGACGGCCTTCCAGGTCAGTTCGGCCAGGGGGCGTTGGGCGTTGTCTTCCATGGCGGCTCCTGGCGGAAACGTATCACGAGGCCGCGGCGCGCGGCCTACACTGGTCGCTCACCTCCAAGGACGGCCCATGGTCGCGGACAATGCCACCGCCCCCGAGACAGCCCTGCCCTCGAAGCCACCGGCGCCGGGCTGGCTGCGCTGGACGGTGCTGATCCTCGTCAGCCTAGCCCTCTTCGGCAACTACTACGCCTACGACAGCATCGGCCCCCTGGCGGATTCCCTGCAGCGCCTCCTGGGCTTCACGGACACCCAGATCGGCACCCTCAACGCCATCTACAGCTTCCCCAACATCGTCATGGTGCTGGTGGGCGGGGTCATCGTGGACCGCGTAGGGACCCGCCTCGCCACGGTGCTCTTCGCGGCGGTCTGCCTCCTGGGCGCGGTGGTGACGGCCCTGTCCCCGCCTTCAAGGTCATGGCCCTGGGCCGGCTCCTCTATGGCCTCGGGGCCGAGTCCATGATCGTCGCCATCACGGTGGCCATCGGCCAGTGGTTCGTGGGGCGCCAGCTGGGCTTCGCCTTCGGCGTGAACCTGGGCATCGCGAGGGCGGGCTCCCTGGCCGCGGACATCTCGCCCTCCTGGGCGAAGTCCTTCTACGACCGGGGCTGGCAGCCGCCCCTCTGGCTC
Organism: Holophagaceae bacterium; assembly: GCA_016710635.1. Classification (GTDB taxonomy): domain Bacteria; phylum Acidobacteriota; class Holophagae; order Holophagales; family Holophagaceae; genus JADJVL01. The sequence goes on from JADJVL010000007.1 coordinate 139,759, forward strand.
GCCGCCGCCCTCGCGGGCACGGCCCTGCTGGCCTCCCTCGCCTACTTCCTGGTGGAGCGCGCCGCGGCGCGCAAGTACGAGCTGGCGGCGGCGGACCCCACTGATCGCATCGTCTGGGGCGACCTGGTGAAGTTCGACCGTTCCTTCTGGCTGGTGATGGGGCTTTGCGTGGCCTTCTACGCGGTGGTCTTCCCCTTCCGGTCCACCTTCTCCATCAAGTACTTCCAGCACGCCCACGGCCTGGGCCTGGAGGGCGGCGGGCGCCATGAACGGCCACGTCTTCCTCGCCGCGATATTTGCCACGCCTCTCTTCGGCCTCCTGGTGGACCGGGTCGGCCACCGGGCCCTCTTCATGGCGGCGGGCTCCCTGTGCCTCTTCGCCGCCTTCCCCCTTATGGCCTACACCCATGCCAGCCTCTGGTGGCCCACGGTGCTCCTGGGCATCGCCTTCTCGCTGGTGCCGGCGGTGATCTGGCCCGCGGTGCCCTACCTTGTGGAGGCCAACCGCCTGGGCACCGCCTACGGCCTCATGACCATGCTCCAGAACATCGGGATGATGGTGTTCAACCTGGCGGCGGGGATGCTCAACGACCGGGCCCGCGCTGGCGAGGCCAACCCCGGCGGCTACCTGCCCATGCTGTGGATGTTCGCGGTGCTGAGCCTCATCGGCTTGGGCTTCGCGCTGCTGCTGCGGTTGCGGGAGACAGGGCCCAAGGGGCACGGGCTGGAGCAGGCGAAGCTCGGCGCCTGAGGGCCATCGGCGGGCCTCCGGCGGGGGCAGGATCCACATGCGCCTGCGTTCCGACACCTTGGTCTATACTCCAAGGCACTTCCGTGAAGACCTGTTCCGCCTGCGCCTCGCCGCTCCCTCCGGCGGCCCGATTCTGCCCGACCTGTGGGGCGGATGCGGAGGCCCAGTCCGGCGCTGCAACCCTCCCCTTCGCGCCTGAGCCGGCGAAAGCCCCTGGGGCCGGAGGCTGTGGACCTTCCGGCTGGGAGGGGCTCGCCCCTGGCCAGCTGCTGGCGGGCCGCTACCGCATCCTCGGGCTGCTGGGTCGGGGCGGCATGGGAGAGGTCTACCGGGCGGAGGACCTGAAACTGGGCCAGCCGGTGGCGCTGAAATTCCTGCCGGCCGGCGTGGAGTCGGATCCAGAGGTGATGGAACGCTTCCACCGTGAGGTACGGAATGCCCGCCGGGTCTCCCACCCCCACGTGTGCCGGGTCCATGACATCGACGAAGTCGAAGGCCGCCACTTCATCTCCATGGAGTTCGTCGACGGCGAGGATCTCGAGACCTTGCTGCGGCGCATCGGCCGATTGCCGGAAGCCAAGGCCATCGAAGTGGCGCGTCAGATCTGCGCGGGTCTGCAGGCGGCCCACGACCAGGGCGTCGTGCACCGGGACCTGAAACCCGCGAACGTCATGATCGATGGGCGGGGACGGGCGCGGATCACCGACTTCGGCCTAGCGGTTTCCGGCGGGGAGCAGGTCCGGGAGATCGCCGGGACCCCCGCGTACATGTCGCCGGAACAGCTGCGGGGGGAACCCGCCACGGCCCGCAGCGACCTGTACGCGCTGGGCCTCGTGCTCTACGAGGTCTGCACCGGCCGTCGGCCCTTCAAGGCTGCGAGCTTCGCCGACTGGCAGCGTGCCCACTTCCACGATCTGCCTTCGAACCCCAGTCTCCATACCAAGGATCTCGATCCGGCGCTGGAACGGGTGATTCTGAAGTGCCTGGAAAAGGATCCGGCCCACCGGCCCGCTTCGGCCGCGCAGGTGGCCGCGGCCCTTCCGGGGTCCGATCCCATCGCCGCAGCCCTGGCTGCCGGGGAGACGCCCAGCCCGGAAATGCTGGCCGGTTCCGCGGAGGAAGGGACTCTGGCTCCTGTCGTGGCTTCGGCCTGCCTGGCGGCCGTGGTCCTGCTGGTGTTCCTGTTCGCCGCCACCAGCCACGCCAATCTCTACCGCCGCATACCCTTCGAGAAACCACCGGAAGTGCTGGCGGATCGGGCCCAGACGTTGCTGGCCGACGTGGGTTGCCCCAAGCCGCTGTCCCGGGCCTGGGGATTCGATATGGACGAGTCCTACCTGGATTGGGAGGAGGACCCGCGCCCTGCGCCCGCCCGGTGGCACCGGCTGGAGTCTGGACAGCCCCTGGTCTATGGGTTCTGGTACCGCCAGAGCCCCGGCCATCTCGAACCCGTGAATGCCCTGGGCACCGCGGTCACCGCGGAAGATCCCCCGTCCACCAGCGAGGGGATGGCGGATCTCCTCCTGGACCCCCGGGGCAGGCTCGTCTCCCTCAGGGTGGTCCCGCCGAATTCGGGGCCAACCCTCACGAGGCCGCCCTCGGTTCCATGGCCACGGCTGTTCCTGGCCGCCGGCCTGGATCCAGGCCGCTTCGAGCCGGCGATCCCGTCTTGGACGCCCCCGGTCGCTTCGGATCAGCGGATCGCCTGGACGGGCACCTATGCCGATCAGGTCGATCTGCCCATCCGCATCGAGGCGGCCTCGTTCCAGGGCCGGCCCGTCTATTTCCGCGTCGTGGCTCCCTGGGACCGCCCCCCTCTCGCAGCCCCTCCCGCCTTGACCACCAGCCGTGCAATGGCGGCGACGATTCTTGCCGTCATCCTGGGCATCTTCCTCCTCGGGGCGGTCCACCTTGCGCGCCGGAACCTCCGGTTGGGGCGGGGGGACCGGCGGGGCGCGAGAAGTCTCGCCTTCATCGCGGCGGGCCTCGTCATCCTCTTCATCCTCCTAGCGGGAGGCCGGCCCTTCACGCCCAGCGGGGTCCTGGGCGCCGTACGTCATGCCTTGGCCTCGGGGGCCCTGGTGGCGTCGGCAGCCTGGCTGGCCTACCTGGCCCTCGAACCCACCATTCGCCGCCAGCGGCCGCGGCTGCTCGTCTCCTGGATGCGGGTCCTGGAGGGGGACGTCCGAAATCCGCTCGTGGGAAGGGACGTGCTCTTCGGCGTCCTGCTCGGCCTGGTCAATGCTGCGACCTGGTGGCTGAGCGGCTGGACCAAGGTGTGGACGGGCAATCCGCTGCCGCCGAACCACTTTCTGATCACGCCGTTGCTCGGGGGATTGCGGCATGCCTTGGCGGCCCTTCCCTCGTTCGTTCTGGTGGCCCTGCTGCAGTCCTTCGTGATCCTGGTGTTCCTCGTCCTGGCCCAAGCTGGCCCGGGGGGGGATGCGTCGCCCGCCCTGGGAGCCCGCGCGATGGAGATCCTGGCTTACAACCGCAGCGTGCCGGCCATCACCGCCACGGCGCTGAGCTGGGCGATCGTGATCTTCACCGTGGCGCGCCTGGGCTTGGTGGCGGGGGTGGCGGCGGGCCTTGTCTCCTCCCTGGTCATCCGGGCTCCCCTGACCCTGGATGCCACGGCGCCCTACGCGCCGGCGGCCTTCCTCTGCCTCGGGGCCGTAATCCTCCTTGCGGTGTACGGATTCAGAGTGGCCCAGGGCTCCCTCCCCCACCCGGCCTCGGGCACCGAGGACGAGTGAGGCTGAAGGGCGGGGCCGGTGGGACACTGAAGCCATGACCGGCCACCTCATCCTCGTTCCCACCCCCATCGGCAACCTCGGCGATCTGACCCACCGCGCGGTGGAGGTCCTCGAGACCTGCGACCTGGTGGCCTGCGAGGACACCCGGCGCACCGGCGGGCTGCTGGCCCACCTGGGCATCGAGAAGCCCCTGCAGCGCTTCGACGACCACGCCGGCGAAGAGGCCTACGCGCGCATCGGGCTGGCCCTCGCGAACGGCCACACGGTGGCCTACTGCTCGGACGCGGGGATGCCGGGCATCAACGATCCGGGCTTCGAGATCGCCCGGATGGCCCGGGCGGGCGGCGCGAAGGTGACGGTGCTGCCCGGCGCCTCCTCGGTGCTGCTGGCGGTGGTGGCCTCGGGGCTGCCCTGCCACGCCTTTAGCTTTCTCGGCTACCTGCCTTCCAAGGGCGAGGCCCGGCGCACCTTCCTCAAGCTCATCGCCGCCCGGGAGGAGACCACGGTGGTCTTCGAAACGCCCCACCGCATCCACGAGGTCCTCGACGAGCTCCACGACCTCATCCCCGAGCGGGAGATCGCATTGGGCCGGGAGCTGACCAAGCTCCATGAGACCTGGTACCGCGGGACGCCGGACGAAGTGCGCAAGGCGCTCGGCAAGGAGTCCCGGGGCGAGATGGTGTTGGTCCTCGCCGGGGCGGACTCCAAGCGCACCGTCACCGAGGCGGCGGCGGACTTCGATGGCGAGACCCTGCCGGAGTGGGCGATCCGTTTTCTCGACGCGGCCCGGGACGGCGGCATGACCCTGCGGGAGGCGGTGAAGCCTCTGGCCCGGCATCTGGGCGTGAACGCTTCGGACCTCTACAAGCGCGCCGCGGAACGCTGAAGGGAAGAAGGAGGGCGCGGGCGGGCCTTGACCGCACCGGGGCGCTCGCGGGACCGTAGGCTTCTCCATGGATCCCACCCCTCGCCTGGATCGCCGCCTCGCCCTGCTGGTGCTTCTCACCATGCTCTTCCATGCGGCGGCGAAGGCCCGGCTCGGCACCCTGCCCGAGCTGCTCTGGGGCTGCAATGTCGCGAGCTTCCTGCTGGTCCTGGGGCTCTGGGTCCGGGAGGCGCGCCTCGTCGGGGCGGCCTTCCTCTGGCATCTCGCGGTGGGCGAGCCCGCCTATGCCGTCGGCGCCCTCCAGGCAGGCCACACGGGATGGACCAGCGTGCTGGCCCACAGCGTGCCGGCGGTGGCGGCCTTCCACTTCCTGCGGCGCACGGGCCTGCCCCGCAGCGCGCCCTTCCTGGCCCTCGCCATGTTCCTGGCCCTCGTGCCCCTGAGCCACGCCCTGACGCCCCCGGGACTGAACGTCAACATGGCCCACCAGCGCCTCGACTTCCTCACCCGGCACTACCCGGGGAACTGGGACTACCGGGTGGCCTTCAGCGCCGGGCTTCTGGGGCTGCTGCTGCTGGGGGACGCGCTGTCGGCGCGGTTCCTGGGGCGGCCGCCGGCGCTTTCCCCTTCAGCAGACTGAGGGGGATCTTTTCCAGGAAGCGCAGCTCGCCCTGCTCGTCCCGGCACTCGAGGCGGAGCAGGGGATCCGGGCGGCTCCAGTCGATGCGCACCACGCCGAAATTGTCCCCCTGGGCCTGCATGGCCACCCGGGCGGGATCCGCCCGGCGGTAGCGGAAGTGGTCGCTGCCCTGATTGAGGCCGCTGGAGGTGAAGTCGTAGAGGGGATAGCCGAGGCCCGCGTCCATCACGCAGAGCTCGCCGAAGTGCCGGTCGCCGCTCAGGAACACCACGCCCGTGGCGCCGGTCCGCTTGAGGAGGTCGAAGAGTCGCTGCCGCTCCGTGGGGAAGTTGCCCCACTTTTCCCAGCCGTGGTTGTCGGAGACGACCTGGACGCTGGACACGATGAACCGCACTTCCGCGGGGACCTGGAGCTGGGCTTCCAGCCAGGCCCACTGGGCCGATCCCAGCATGTCGGAGCCCGGGTCCGGATCGGAGGCCCAGCGGCCGAGGAGGTCGTCCTCCCCCCCGGGCCGGGGCTTCAGGGGCGAGCGGAAGGCGCGGGTGTCCAGGAGGATCACCTGCACCCGCCGGCCGGCGGGGCCGTGCACTTCGGCGTCGTAGAGGCCGGGCCGGCGGCGGCGCGGGGACTGGGCGGGCTCCTTCCAGAACTCGAGGAAGAGCCGCTGGCTCGCCTCTCGTTGGGGATAGTCACGACCCCCGTCATTCGCGCCGAAATCGTGATCGTCCCAGATGGCGCGGATGGGCACCGCGGCGCGGAACTTCCGGAATTCGGGGATGCGGGCCAGGCGCTCGTACTCCTTCGCCATCTCCCCCATGTCCTCGGTGTCGCAGTAGATGTTGTCGCCGAGGGCCAGGAAGAGCTGGGGCCGCTGGGCCAGGATGGCCGTCCAGATGGGCTGGGGCCGGTGCTGCTCCGCGCAGCTGCCGAAGGCGATCACCGACAAGGGCCTCGCCTCCCCTGGGAGAGGCCTGGCCTGGGCGCTCAGGGTGCAGGCCAGGGCCAGGCAGGCCAGCGCGCGGAGCAGCTTCATGTCATCCCCCGCGGGAATGGTAGCGTGGACCCATGGGCTTCCCGGGTCACGAACTGAAGGTGCTGCGCGAGCTGGTGGAGGCCTGCCGCCGCCTCCACGCCCGCAACCTGCTGGCGGCGGCGGATGGCAATGTCTCCTTCCGCTTCGCCGACGCCCGCATCGCCATCACCCCCACCGGCGTCAGCAAGGCGGGGATGGCGGTGGAGGACATGGCCTTCGTGACCTTGGAGGGCGAGATCCTGTCGGGCCAGCCCAGCGGGGAGCGCCTGATGCACCTTGCGGTTTACCGGGCCTGCCCCGCGGCCCGGGCGGTGGTGCACGCCCATCCGCCCACCGCCATCGCCTGGAGCCTGGCGCGGCCGGGCCTGGCCCACCTGCCGGACGAGGCCATGCCGGAAGTGATCCTCGCCGCGGGCCGCATCCCCATCGTGCCCTACGCCCGGCCCGGCACCGCGGCCATGGGCGAGGCGCTCCTACCCTTCCTGCCCGCCCACCGGCTCCTGATCCTCGCCCGCCACGGCGCCCTGTGCTGGGGAGAAAGCGTCGAGGAGGCCTATCTCGGCATGGAGCGCCTGGAGCACGTCTGCCAGATCCTGAAAGCCGCCGAAGAGCTCGGCGGCGCGACGGCCCTGCCGGCGGAGGAACTGGATGCCTTGCGGGCGCTGCGCGCGGCCCAGGGGCCGCGGATTCTTTGAAGGCTCGGGAGGCGGGATGAAGGATCTGGATTCCCTGGCGCTGAAGGTGGAAGGCGGGCGGCTGCGCATCCTGGACCAGACGCGGCTGCCCTTCGCGGAAGTCTGGCTGGATGGTTCGGATCCCGGCGCGATGACCGGCCACATCCAGCGCCTCGCCGTGCGGGGCGCGCCCCTCATCGGCGTGGCGGCCGCCCTGTCCCTGGCGGCCCAGGCCGAGGCAGGAGCTTCCGAAGCTCGGTTGCGCGCCTCCTGGGTCGAACTCAGGAAAGCCCGACCCACGGCGGTGAACCTCATGGCGGCGCTGGACCGGATGAAAGCCGTGCTGGACTCGGGCGGCGGGACCACGGACCTGGTGGCTACGGCCGAAGGCATCTTCGAGGAGGACGCGGCGCTTTGCGAAGCCCTCGCCGTCCACGGCGTAGGGCTGCTCGCCGCGGGCGAAACCGTCCTCACCCACTGCAATTCCGGCGGCCTCGCCACCGCGGGCATCGGCACGGCTCTCGGCGTCATCCGCCGTGGCTTCGAAGCCGGGAAGGTGGCCCACGTCTTCGTGGACGAGACGCGGCCCCTGCTCCAGGGCGCGCGGCTCACCGCCTGGGAGCTGAAGACCCTGGGCATCCCCTTCACCCTGCTCACGGATTCCATGGCGGCCATCCTGCTGCGGGAGGGCCGCGTGTCCCGGGTGCTGGTGGGCGCCGACCGCATCGCCCGCAACGGCGACTTCGCCAACAAGGTGGGCACCTACGGCCTCGCCGTGCAGGCCCGGCACCACGGCGTGCCCTTCCACCCCGTCGCGCCCTGGACCACCGTGGACCTGGCCTGCGCGAACGGCGCGGCGATCCCCATCGAGGCGCGCAAGGCCGAGGAGGTGCGCGGCTACGGGACGACCCTGTGGGCCCCGGACTGCGAGGTCTTCAACCCAAGCTTCGACGTGACGCCGTCCGCCCTGGTGACGAGCCTCGTGCTGGATCGGGGCGTCGCGGCGGCGGGATCGGATCTGGCAGCCTTCACCCCGGCCTGAGTGTCCGCAAGCGAAAGACCCCGGCGGACCGGGGTCTTCGGTGTGGCGGCCAACTGTTCAGCGGCAGGCGCCCAAGGTCTTCGCCTCGCCGTTGATGGTCACGGACCCGCAGGGCAGGCCGAAGACGAGGGTGGCGGACTTCGTGTCCCGCTTCAGCTCCAGGGTGCCGGAGACGGGGTGGCAGCAGCCGGTGTTCCGGTCCCAGAAGAGCGGCGTGTCCTTGCTGATGCTGCCGGAGGCGCCCGCGCCGGTGGCCGGGGCCTGGGGGGTGAGGCTCCAGGTCCCCCAGAGCTTGCGCTGGCCTTCCGTGCCGTGGTCGGCGGTGAGGGCGCAGGCGTAGGTGAAGGTCACGGCGCGGGTGCCGTCGTTGAAGGCCTTGGTGAAGCCCGGCTCCGCGCTCAGGGTGGCCTGCTTCGTCGCCGGATTGCGCAGGATGTCCTTCACGCCGTTCACGGTCCAGGTGCGCCCGTCCTTCGTGCCCACCATGGCCTGGTGGTCATGCTTCACCAGCACAGTGCCGTCGGGGTTCGTCTGCCAGGAGACCACGAGGGTGCCGTTCCAGGTCCAGCCGTGGGGGCCCGTGCAGTTGGTGTAGACCCACTTCACGGAGGTGGGCGTGAGGGGCGTCGCGGTGGCGCAGGCGGGGGGCGGCGGGAACTGCAGGGCCAGGGCGTCGCCGATGGTCTCCACCGCGGGCAGGGCGGCCTCGGCGGCCTGGTTGTTCTCCATGTCCAGGAAGGCGGCGGTGTAGGTGGCGGCTTCGGCAGTGTCCAGCCGGGTGGTGGCGACCGTGGTCCCGTCTGCCTTGCCGCCGCAGGCGAGGAGGCCGAGCAGGGCGGCGGGGGCGAGGAGGAAGGCTCGGTTCATGGGGGCTCCTGGGGTCTGAGGAATAGACCGGAACCCGCGCCGGGAGTTGAAAAGTTCGGAGGGAGGTGACGCCCGTCACGGCCGGGCCTCAGCCCCGGGTTTCAGCCACCGGGCTGGCCGATCCGTTTGCGCACCAGGTCCTCCACCACCTCGCCGCCGACGACATGCTTCTCGATGATCTCGGCGACGCGGTCCACCCCCACGTGGGCATACCAGGCGCCGCCTTCGGGACCGTAGACCATCACCGCGGGGCCGATCTGGCAGAAGCCGATGGAACCGCAGTGGACGCAGCTCACCGAGCCCGCCCGGTTGCCCTTGTAGAAGAGGAGGCCCTTCTCGATGAGCTGGGCGCGGAAGGCCTCCAGGGTGGCTTCGGACCCGTTGGCCGCGCAGGCCTTGGCGGTGCACACGAAGACCTGCCGGGCGATGGGCGCGTCCATGAGGGGCGTGACGGCGCGGTCGGAATCGGGTCCGGTGTCGGGCTGGGCGGAGCAGGGTTCCATGCCCCAGTATCGCGCCCAGGGCCTCAGGGATTGCCTGGGAAAAAGGGTCCGCGGCATCCTGGAGCCCTGGACGGAGGACCTCCATGAAGTTCGCCAAGGTCGTGTTCACCCTCGCCGGCATCTACGGCCTGCTCATCCTGCCCCTGGGCTACTTCACCGAGGCGCAACTGGGCCGGGACTTCCCTCCCGCCGTCACGCACCCCGAGTACTACTACGCCTTTCTCGGCGTCGGCATGGCCTGGCAGCTCGCCTTCCTCCTCATCGGCCGGGATCCGGCGCGCTACCGAGTCTTCATGCTGCCGGGCCTGGTGGAGAAGTTCGGCGCGCCCCTCGCCGTGGCGGTGCTCTACGCCCAGGGCCGCCTCGCCAAGCCCCTCTTCCTGCTGTGGAGCCTCGACTGGATCTGGTTCGGCCTCTTCCTGGCCTCCTACCTCCTCGTCGGCAGGGATCAGGGCAGGTCGAGGTAGCGGCAGGGACCGGCGTCGGCGCCGCCTTCGGGAATCCATGCGCAGGCGTCCGCCTGGGCCAGCTTCGCCAGATCGCCGGAACCCTGGGACGCCAGGGGCAGGAGCCGCTGTCCGTCCCGGAGGCAGGGCTGGAGCAGGGGTCGGTCGCCGGGATTTCGCACCCCTTCCCCGAGCTCGCCGTGCCGCCAGGGATCCGGTTCCGCGGTGCCTTCCAGCCGCGCGAGCACCACCGGCAGGAAGAGCCGCGCGTTGAGGTAGGCCGACAGGGGATTGCCCGGCAGGCCGAGGATCACCCGGTCGCCGCCGGGATGGGGCAGCAGGGCCACGAGCATGGGTTTGCCGGGCTTGAGGCGGAGCTTGTGGAAGAGGATCCGCGCGCCCAGGTCCTGGAGCACCGCCGGCAGGTGGTCCTTCTGCCCCATGCTCACGCCGCCGCTGGTGAGGAGGACCCGGATCCCGTCGAGGTCCCGCAGGCGGGCCGCCAGGGCCGCGGGGTCATCGGGCAGGCTCGGCAGGCGGCGGGCCTCCGCCCCCAGGCGGTGGGCCAGGGCCGTCAGCATCGGTCCATTGGAATCGCGGATCTGGTGGGGCCGGGGCTCCGCGGTGAGTTCGTCGCCGGTGCTCGCGACGGCGACGACGATCCGTTCCAGGGCGGGCATCGGGTCCCCGACCTGGGCCAGGAGCCCGATGCGGGCGGCGTTGAGGGGCGTGCCCGGCGGCAAGAGCAGGTCGCCGCTCCGCGCCTGGCTGGCCTGGCGGCGCACGTGGTCGCCTGGCTTTGGAAGGACTTCCAGATGGATCAGCCCGCCTTCGGCGCGGAGCCGTTCCACCGGGACCACCGCGTCCGCGCCTTCGGGGAGCGCAGCGCCGGTCATGATGCGGACGCACGCGCCGGCGTCCACCCGCAGCCCCGCCGGATCATCCCCGGCGTAGAGGGTGCCGATGTTCCTCCGGGGCGCCTCACCGTCCACGGAACGGAGGGCCACGCCGTCCATGGCGCTGCGGTCCAGGGCGGGATCGTCGCGGTCGGCGCGGACTTCCGGCAGGCCGCCGCGGGCAGCGCCTGGCGTAGCAGGTCCAGGGCTTCTTCGAGGGGCAGCAGGGTCTCGGCCATGCCAGGAGTCTACTTTCCCGGCGGGGTCCCGGTCTTCAGCCGCCGAAGGCCCGCTGCAGCAGGCCGCGCCAACCCAGCAGGCGGATGCCCTGCTTTTCCACGCGGGCGAGGGCCCAGCAGACCTCCTGCCGCCCCTTCGACATGCCGGTGGTCCGTGGCCTCCGGAAGGCGCAGCCAGTCGCCGGGGCCCAGGTAGTGATGGTCGTCCTCGGCGTAGCCGTGGAGCACCAGGAAATCCTCGCCGCTCCGGTGCGCATGGTCCGGGAAGCGCTGGTCCGGCGGCAGCACGAGTAGGAAGAGCCGCGCGCCGGTGCGGGGATCCTGGGCCAGCTCGGCGGCGCGGCAGCCCATGAGCAGGGCGCTGCGCCAGGTCCAGGCGGCGGGCTCGGGGAGTTCCCGGCGCAGGGCTTCGGGCAGGTAGGGCGCTTCGGGCACGGGGCCGGCGCTGTGGATGGCTTCGTAGGCCTGCACCATGAGCCGCAGGGTGCGGTCCGCGTCCGGGGCCGCCGCGGCCGCCAGGGCCGGGTCCGGGATGGGATGGGCGGGCGGCGGCGGGGCGGCGGGCGCCTTCAGGGAGATCCGTCCCAGGGCCGCCGCGAGGGCCGCGTGCTGCCGGGTCCGGTCGGTTTCGGACGGAACGGCTTCCGCCGGCGCCTCGAGCAGGGTGCCCACGAGCCTGGGCAGGGCCTGCAGGGAGGCGACGAAGGCCCGGCAGGTGCGGCAGAGCCCGAGGTGGGCCTTCATCCGCAGGCTCAGGGGCGCGGCCAGCCGGCCCTCGAGGTGGTCGGTGGCGAAGCGGGTGACGTCCTCGCAGCGGAGCAGCAGGTTCATGGCCGCCCCGCGGAAACCCGGACCTGGTCGGCGTAGCTGGCCAGGCAGCCCCGCAGCCCGAGGCGGGCGCGGTGCAGGCGCTGGCGCACCAGGTCGCGGCTGATGCCCAGGTGCCGGGCGATGTCCTCCGTGTCCCAGCCCTCCAGGTCCTTGAGGATGAAGACCGCGCGCTGGTCGCTCGACAGGCGGTCCAGGCCCTCCTGGACCCGCTCGCGCAGCTGCCGTCCTTCCGCCATGGCCAGGGCCTCCGCCTCTTCCTTGAAGCCCAGGACGGACTCCATGTTCCTGTGATGCCCGTCGTCCTCGAAGCGTGGCATGAAATCTTCGACGGAATCCTCCCGGCGCCGCTTGCGGGAGCGGCGCAGCATCAAGGCCTCGTTGATGCAGACCCGGTAGGCCCAGGTCGAGAATTTACTCTTGCCTTCGAAGCGGTTCAGCTGGGTGTGGACGGCGATCAGCGCCTCCTGCAGGGCATCCTGGGCGTCGGCCTCGTCCCCAAGAATCCGCAGGACGGCCGAATGGAACATGCCCAGGTAGGGCTCCACCAGCTGGCCGAAGGCCTCCCCGTCCCCGGCGAGGGCCTGGGCCAGGAGGCGTTGTTCGGATTCGGAGGAGGACACTGCGTGCAGTCTACCAAGGCGCCACCGGTGCGCCGTGGGGCCTTCAGCGCGCGGTGGCCGCCTTGGGCTCCGCCGGGACAAGGTCCATGGGCTTGAAGGCGGCGGCGAGGGCGTCGAGGCGCCGGCCGAGTTCCTCCTCCTTCGGGCCCTGGGTCTGGGCAAGGTAGACCGTGTAGATCGCGGGCGCCGCGCGCAGATCGCCCTTGCCGGACTGGGCGGGGTGGATGCGGGCCATCACCGCGTGGCCGTCCTCGAGGCTCTGCTTGTGGTCGTAGGGAGCCTTCTGGTCCACCACCTTCAGCCAGCCCTTGCGCTTCTCCTCGGGGCTGTCGTCGGGCACCCGGAGGTGCTTGAGGAGGGTGAGGTACTCGTCCTCGCCCCAGGAGAGCTGCAGCCGCCGCAGGGCGGGCCGGGGCGCCCCGGGGCCGGGCTCGAAGCCGAAGTTGACGTGGAGCTTCGCTTCGTCGTCAAGGACGAGGAGCGCCTTGGGCAGGTCCACCTGGATCCAGGGGCTCCGCAGGGCGAAGCCGCCGTCCTTGCGGGCCACGGTCATCTCCTTGAGGAAGGCGGGCAGGGCCTGGGGCAGGGCCAGGAACTCCTCCCACTGCCTGGGCGTGCCCTTGTAGCCGATGGAGACGAGGTCCAGGATCCGCGGCAGGTCGTAGTTCCACTGGTCCAGCTCGTTCCAGGTGTCCTCCTTGAGGACCAGGGCGATGCCTTCCGGGGTGAGGGTGCCGTAGAGGAGCTTCACCTGGTCGGAGAACTCCTGGTGCCAGACGGCGAACCACCACACGCGCCCGTGCCGGTCCACGTGGCGGGTGACCTGGAGCGGCTCGCCGTAGGAGAGGATCCGAGTGTCCGCGGAGCCCACCTGCCGGTTCACCCGCACGCTCTGAAGGATGAGGTCCATGGCGGTCCGCGGCTTCTCGAAGAGCTCCCGGGCCGTCATGTGGGACGAACGCCGCAGGGCCAGAAAGCTCAGGCCGGCGGTGCCCGCCATGGCGATCTGGCTGCCATCGGGCAGGGCCTGACCCTTGTAGTCGAGGTCGGACAGGGCCCAGAGGTTGGTGTTGCTGGCTTTGAAATACACTTCCGGCGCCGTGTGGTTCGGCATCTCCCGCATGGCCTCCTGGGAGGATTTCCCGACGGGATAGAACTCCGGGGCCAGCTCCCCCAGCAGCTCGTCCATGCCCTTGGTGTAGAGGGCCTTGAGGCCCTGCTGGGCCTTGTCGCGAAGGGCGGCGAGGGGCGCCGGCAAGGGCAGCTCCATGTCCCGGGGGCGGACGATGGTGTGGCCGGGCACGAGGGAGAAGCCGTAGGTGACCTTGTTGTGGAAGACGGCGGCCGCCTTCAGTTTCTGGAATTCCCCGGCGGGAAGGGCGATGGCCAGATTGTCCCGGCGCTGGACCACGAGGCCCAGGACGCGGCCCTTCAGGTCGACGAGGGGGCCGCCGGAATTGCCGGAGTTCACGTTCGCGGAGATCTTCAGGTGCTGGAAGGCGCCGTCCATGGGTTCGGGGATCGAGCCCACCAGCTCGCCCTTCCGGATGAGAATTCCTTCGCCGTAGGCGTTGCCGATGGTGAAGACCGTCTCGTTGATCTCGTAGTCCGGCCGGAGTTGCAGCCAGGAGGCGAAAGTCTTGTCCTTCACCGAGAAGCGCACCACGTCCCGGTGCTCGTCGGCGGCGAGGATCTGGTCCACTTCCCAGGTCCGCTGCTGGGCGTCCCGGATGAAAAAGCGCTGAAAGGAGCGGCTGGGGCTGCTGGGCGACAGGACATGGAAGGCGGTCACCAGCTCGTGGTCGGAGATCGCGAAGGCCGTGCCGATGGAATGGAACTTGTCGTTGCGCTCCTGGAAGGGCACCAGATCCCAGGGCAGGGGCTTCTCGTAGACGATGCTGTCCTTTTCGGGCTTGGGGACCACCACCTCGTAGCAGGCGCCGCGGAGCTGTTTCCGGATCTCCTGGGGGAGCTCCCCGTCCTGGGCGCGCAGGCTGGGGCCGGCCGCCAGGACCAGGAGGGACGCGAACAGGGCGAGCAGAGGACGCATGGTCATTCCTAGCAGGGCGTGACAGCCACCCGCCGGGGGCAATCCCCGGCCCTGGCTGCCTTTGGACAGTCTAGCGGCTTCCCCCGCGCCGCCCGCCGCCACGCGCCCCGGTTGTGCGTCAGGTCCGCCGGTCGCGCCGCAAGGGTTCGACCGCCCAAAGGAGTTCCGCATGGAACCGAGGCAGCGCGTAGACTGGATCTGAAGGTGAGGTTCAAAATGAAGTGGACTGGAATGTATTTTCTAGGTTTTTTAATACTCATCGCAGGCCTGCTGGCGGCGCTCTGGAAGATGGGCGTCCTCGAAAGCATCGGCATGGCCTGGACCGTGATCGGCGTCGTCATCGCCCTCGGGGTCGGGATCATGGTGGCGGTCAGCAACAGCGGCACGAAGGAGAACATCGAGATCGACCGCAAGTGATCCGAAGCCGCCGACCCTGACCAGGAGCCCGGATGTTGTCCCTCCCGCCGATCCCGCCCGTCTTCCAGGCGCCCGCGCCAGCGCCCACGCCAGCCCCATCGCCCGCCCCATCGCCCGCTGAAGAAGCGCGGCGGATCGAGGCGCTCATCCAGGCCATCGAAGCGCTGCGGGGCCGGGCGGTGTTCCTCCGCAACGGCGCCAGCCACGAGGCCAAGGCCGCCGGCGAGCACCTGCGGCTGAAACGGCGCAACGCGGGGGCGCGGGTGAAGACGGCGGGGGAGTTCATCCGCCGCTGCGCCACCGGCAGCAGCCTGAGCGGCGCGGCCTACCGGATCCGCTTCCAGGACGGCCACGAGCTGAGCAGCTCGGACTTCCTGTGGACGGAGCTCAAGAAGCTGGATCCCGCCCTCAAGTAGGCCCGGCGCGCCGGATCCGCCATTCCCCGCAGGCGCGGCGGCCTTGCCAGGGCCTCATCGGAACCCGGCGCCTGGATATCGGCGGGCCATCTGCGCAAAATGTCCGATTCCCCGAGGTCAGACATGGGCCAGTCCCCCGACAGCTCTTCCGCACCCGCCCAGGGCGCCGCGCCGGCGGAGGCCAAGCCCCGCGCGCCCTACGCCGGGCCTGAGGATCCGCTCCAGGTCCTGCTGGTGGGGCTCTGGGAGGACAGCCTCGGAGTCCCCCAGGTCGGCATCCGGGACAACTTCTTCGACCTGGGCGGCGATTCCCTGCTGGCGGCGGACATGCTGATGGAGGCGGAGGCGCTTCTGGGGGTCGAGATCTCCCCGGACATCCTCCTGGCCGGCGCCACCATCGAGCAGCTGGCGGCGGCCCTCCTCGCGGAGAACCGCGCCCTGGGCCGTCCCCGGGTGGTCGAAGTGCAGAAAGGCGCTCCGGAGGGACGCTTCTTCTACCTCCACGGGGACTTCAACGGCGGGGGCTTCTACTGCGTGAACCTGGCGCGGCACATGGGGCCGGACCAGGCCTTCTGCACCCTGCCGCCCCACGGCCTCGCGGGCCCCCTCGTCCCTCCCACCATCGAGGACATGGCCGCGGATCAGCTCAAGGCCCTCCTCGAATTCCAGCCCCACGGCCCCTACCGCCTCGGCGGCCACTGCAACGGCGCCCTCGTGGCCTTCGAGATGGCCAGGCGGCTGCTCCAGCGGGGCGAGCGGGTGGAGGCCCTGGTGCTGATCTCCCCGGGCCTCGCCGCCCTGCCGACGCCGGTGGTGAACCGCGCGCCGGTGGTGGACCTGAGCCCCCTCTCCCTGGAGCACCGCCGCCAGGCGCTGCTGGAGATCTACCGGCAGGCCTGCATCGACTACTTCCCCCAGCCCTACCCGGGCCGGATCAGCCTTCTCTACTCCGCCACCGAGGCCGAGGCGGACCGCCCGCGCTACGACTGGAACCGGGTGACGAAGGACCTGGAGGTCCGCACCGTGCCCGGCGGCCATCTCACCATGCTCACCAAGCACATCCAGGAGCTCGCGGTGCAGGTGAAGGCTTGCCTCCAGGCCCCCGCGGTCTGAGACGGGCCTCGGGCCGGGTCAGGGGCGCGGCGTCAGCCGCATCCTGATGCCGGCCACCGGGGCCGCGGACACCTCGTAGCGCTGCCGGATGTCCTGGTCCGGGAGCGGCTCCAGGTCGAAGTGGCGGAACAGGTGGGTGGCGAGGGCCTTGATCTCGAGCTTGGCGAAGTTGATGCCGAGGCAGGTCCGGGGCCCGCCGCCAAAGCCCACCAGGGCGTAGGGCGTCCGCGCATCCTCCTCCCGGGGAGGCGCGAAGCGGTCCGGGTCGAAGCGTTCGGGATCGGTCCAGACCCCCGGCAGGTAGTGCGAGCCCACGATGGAGTAGAAGAGCCTGGCCCCCGCCGGCAGGAGGTGGCCGCGGAAGGGCACGTCCTGAAGGATCCCCCGGGCGCCGTTGGGGATGGGCGGGTACATCCGTTCCGTTTCGCTCAGGGCCCAGCCCAGGTGCTTCAGGCGCCCGTAGTCCTCGGCGCTGGCCGGGTCCCGGCCCTGCAGGACCGTCTCCTGCTCCGCCCGGATGCGGGCGAGGTGTTCCGGGTGCACGCTCAGGAGGTACAGGAACCAGGCGATGAGGCTGGTGGAGGTCTCGTGCCCGGCCACCAGCAGGGTGTTCATGTGGGCGATCACCTGCTCGTCGGAAAGGGGCTGGCCCTCCCGGTCCCGGGCCGCCACCAGCAGGCCGAGGGCGTCGCCGGCGGGCCGGGCGCGGCGGGCCTGGATCTTGGGCAGGAGCATGGCGCGCAGCCCTTGCCGCAACGCGTCGCGCCGGGCGTGCCAGGCCTCGTCCCGCCACTGGGCGGGCACGGCGTTCCAGAGATCGAGGAGCTGGGCGTACTGGCTGGAAAAGGCCTCGACCTCCGCGCCGGGCTCGAGGCCCGCCAAGGTCTCGGCGGCGATGGCGAAGGTGAGGCCCCGGGCCTCCTCGAAGACGTCCACCGTGCCCCGGGCCGCCCAGTCCGCCACGCGCTCGGCGGCGACCCGTTGCATCACGCCCAGGTCCTGGCCCAGGTGGCCCATGGCGAAGGCCGGGCTCATCATCCGCCGGTGGTCGGCGTGGACCGGGCCGTCCATGCTCAGGAGGCCGTGGCCCAGGTGTTCCCCCAGCCCGAGGACCTCGCCCCAGCCGATGGCGGTGGAGAAGGCTTCCCGGTGGGTGTGGAGCACCATGCGGTTGGCTTCGGGGCCGATGAGGAACAGGTAGTCCCCCGCCAGCCCGTGAACCCGGAAGACCGGTCCGAAGTCGGCGAAGCACCGGGCCATGGCCGGTCCCATGTTCGTGCGGTAGTCCCGGGGCAGCCGGCCCAGGGGGATGGGTTCCGCTTTCTCGGCCGGGGCCATGTCAGGGCTCCCCTTGAGTCGTCGCGCCGGCCCGGGCGCGGGCGGCGGCCATGGCCAGCACCAGGTCCGCCGCCCGGGCAGGGCCGCCGGCGCGGCGCAGGCCCTCCCCCAGCAGGGCCGCCCGGCGGGCGTAGTCCGGGTTCCCCAGCACCGTTTCGGCGGCGGCGCGCAGCGTGCCCGGGGCGGTGTCCTGGAGCAGCAGGCCGGCGCCGAGCTCCGCCACCCGGGTTCCCGTGAGGGTCTGCTCGGCCTGCTGGGGCGCCAGCAGCATGGGCACGCCCAGGTGCATGGCCTCGTGGACGCTGTTCATCCCGCAGTGGGTGATGAAGAGCCGGCTGCGCCGAAGGAGTTCGGTCTGGGGGACCGCGTTGCTCGCGAGGACGTTTCCCGGGAGCGGACCCAGGGCCGCCAGGGACACCCGCGTCCCGAGGCCCAGCACCAGGGTGCGGGGGCCGTCGGCGAAGGCCTCGATGCAGTTCCGGAAGAAGCCGGGGTTCCGGTTCACCACGGTGCCGAGGGAGGCATAGATGACCTGCTTTCCGTCGAGCCGTTCCAGGGGAAAGTCCGGTTCGTCCCCCCGGGCTTCGAGGGAGGAGCCCACGAAGTGGATGGATCCGTCCAGCCGGTGGCCTTCGGGCTGGATCTCCGGGGACGAATAGCTGATGGTCAGATCGCCGGGGGCGTTGAAGAGCTCGGGGTAGGCCAGGGGCCGGATCCCGTATTCCGCCGCGATCTGGCGCGAGAGCTGGTGATAGCGGATGGCGTGGGCCGTGCCGCGCCGGCGGGCTTCCGGGTCGTCGGCGCCGGGGCCCGGACCCAGCATGGCCGGGGTGAACTTCCAGAGGGCCAGGGAGACCACCGTGGGCAGGCCGAGGATCCGGGCGGTCAGCGCGCCCCAGGGGCACATGGAATCGTGCAGGAGGTAGTCCGGCCCCTCCGCCTCGACCAGGGCCAGGAGCTCCGGCAGCAGCTCCCGGCAGGTGCCGATCATGAGCTCGGCGGCGAGCTGGGGATCCGTGCCGTTCAGGCCCGGCCGATCGATGTAGCCGTCCTCGAGGGACGCATAGGCCCGGAATTCCGCGCCGGTGGCCTCGATGACGCCGCGGAAGCGTTCCGTCGCGACGTAGAGGATCCGTTCCCCGCGCCGGACGAGCTCCCGGGTCATGGCCAGGGAGGGATAGATGTGCCCGCTGGCCGGGATGTTGAAGAAAATGGCCTTGGACATCGTCCTTCCGCTCAGGGGGAAAGGGTCAGGTTAACCCAGTCTGCCGGGGCCCTCACCGCGCCAGCCGCGGCAGCCGGAGGACGAAGCTGGAACCCAGGCCCGCGCCCTTGCTGGTGACGTGGATCTCGCCGCCGTGGCGCTGGACGATCTCCTTGCAGAGGAAGAGCCCCAGGCCCGTGCCCTGCACCGCGCGGGTCATCTCGTCCCCCACCCGGTAGAAGCGCTGGAAGATGCGGGCCTGCTCCTTGGGCGGGATGCCGAGGCCCTTGTCGGAGACCACGATGATCGCCTCGTCCCGGTCCCCGTCGAGGGTGATGACGGTCTCCCGGGGGGCGGCGGCGTACTTGTAGGCGTTGGAGAGCAGGTTCTCCAGGGCCGTGCCCAGGGCCTTGGCGTCCGCCATGGCCCAGATCCCCAGGCCCAGTTCCATGCGCAGGCCCAGGGCGCCGGTGCCCAGGCGGTGGTCCATGCCTTCGGCCACCTGGCTGAGCCAGGGGCCCAGCTCCAGGGGCTCCATGCGCAGGTCGAAGCTGCCGGCGTCCGCCCGCGCCACGTCCAGCAGGTTGGCCACCTGGGTGGTGAGGCGCTCCAGATCCTTGTCCATGAGGTCGTGGACCCGGACCTTCTGCTCGTCGCTGAGCTCCCGGGTGAAGAGGGTCTCCATCCAGACCCGCAGGGACGCGATGGGGGTCTTCAGCTCGTGGGTGACCGAGGCGATGAAGTTGCGCTGCCGCAGCTTCAGGTCCATCTCGCTGTTGAGCTTCCGGTAGATGTAGGTGAGGCCCAGCAGCACGCCCAGGGCCATGAAGGCGCCCTGGCCGGCGGTGCGCCACAGGGCCCGGGTCCGTTCCCGCTCCAGGGCGAGGATGGGCTCGGGACGCAGGGCCAGGTAGGCCACGCCATCCACCAGGGGCGGATCGTCGAACTCCTTGGGGTCCTTCACCACCTCCACCTGGGGGAAGGCGCGCTCGATGGCGGCCTTGCGCTCTGGCAGCGGCGGGGCGTCCACGCTCAGCCCCTCCACCGTCCCGGGCCGGGCCGGGCTGGACCGGAACTGGGAGGCGTTGGCCAGGCTCAGGAGGGCCGAGCAGTCGTACTGCCAGGCTTCGGCCCGGCCGGCCTTCAGGCGCGCCACCCGCTCCTCCTGGAAGCGCCGGGACTCCCGGACCTGGATGCTGATCCACCAGGCCAGCTGGGATCCCAGCAGGGCCGCCACGCTCCAGAAAATGATGCGCTGGACGGTGAAGCGCTGGATGCGGCCGGTCACCGTTCGACCGTAGCAGAGCGCAGGGAGAATGGGACCGCACGGGCAGAGCCCGTGGCGGGGGCGAAGCACGGAGGGGCGGAGACCCGAGTCATGGCTCCATTGTGCCGCTGGATCTGCTTCCAAGGGCGGCCCGGCTTCGTCATGCTGGGCTACCCATGACCGGCGATCCCCTCAAACCCCTTCCCGGGTCCCAGCCCTCCCCCGCGCCGGGGCTGCCGCGCCCGGGGTCGGGCTCCGCGGGCGCAGCGTCGTCGTCGGGAGGCGGGGCCCGGCCGGCGCCGCCCACCCAGCCCGGTTCCGATGCCCTCATGCAGCTCATGCGGATGCAGCGCCTGCTGTCCCAGCAGAGCCAGGAGATCCAGGAGCTGAAGGCGAAACTGGGCCGCCGCTCCCATCAGATGTCGGTGCTGCAGCACGTGGCCGAAGTCCTGACGGCCACCCCCAAGGCCTCCCAGGTGGCGGACGTCATCGCCGAAGTGCTGGCGGCGGAGTTCCACAGCGCCCGGTGCATGGTCTGGGTGCTGGAGGACGTCGGGGAGAGCTTCGTGCCCCGCGGCGCCATCGACGTGCCCCGGGGCCTGTGGGGCGACCTGCGGCTGCCCGCGCCGAACCCCTTCCCGGACGCGCCCCTGGTGCTCTTCCAGAGCCAGTGGATCGACGGGGGCCTGAGCCTGCCGGCCCTGGACCTGCTGCGGGGGACGGACCGCCACATGCTGTACTTCGTCCCCTTCGAACACCAGCTGCTGCTGCTGGGCTTCGCCGTGCTCGCGATCCCCAAGGAGGTCCGCCTGGAGAACGAGGACTTCGACTCCCTCGCCATCCTCCAGCGTCAGGCCGCCGTCAGCATGTACGCCGCCTGGCTGATCCGGGACCTCTCCGAGCAGCGGGACACCCTGCAAAGCCAGGCGGGCGCCCTGGAGCAGGCCAACACCGCCCTCCGGGAGGCGGACCAGCTCAAGAGCGAGTTCCTGGCCCTCACCAGCCACGAGCTGCGCACGCCCCTCACCGGCATCCTCGGGTTCACGCGCCTGGTCATGGACAAGCTCTACGAGGACGAGGCGGAGATGCAGCAGATGCTCTCCGACAGCTTCAACTCGGGCCAGCACCTCCTGTCCCTGCTCAACGACATCCTCGACCTGGCCAAGATCGAAAGCGGCCGCCTGGAGCTGCGCATCGAGCCCTACAACGTCTTCGCCCTGCTGGAGGAGGCCAAGCCCATCGCCGAGGCCTACCCCCGGCGGCCCGGGGTGATCCTGTGCTGGCCCGCCCACGAGACCGACTTTCCGGACGTCATGGTGGATCCGAGCCGCCTGAAGCAGGTGCTGCTGAACCTCCTTTCCAACGCCCTGAAGTTCACCAAGGACGGTTCGGTGAGCGTGACCCTGGACCGGGATCCGGAAGGGGTCAGCATCTCGGTGGTGGACACGGGCATCGGCGTCTCGCCGGAAGGGCAGAAACGCCTGTTCCAGAAATTTGCCCAGGCGGAGGGCGGCCATGCCCGGGAATATGGAGGCACGGGGCTGGGCCTCGTCATCTGCAAGCACCTCATGGAAATGATGGGAGGCCATGTCTCCCTGGTCAGCGCGGGATCCGGCATGGGCACCACCCTCACCATCAACCTGCCCCTGGCCTGAGGACTTCGTGGCCGAAGCCATCCCGCCGCCAGCCCCCCTCCAGCCCGAGGACACTCCCGAGGCGATGCTGGAGGCCTGGCGCGCCGCCATGAAGGCCGAGGCCCAGGTCAGCCAGATGATGCAGACCCTGGAGGGGAGCGCGGAGGCCCTCCGCAGCGCCCAGGACCGGGTGACCCGGCTGCGCCAGCTGCTGGCGAGCATCGCCGACAGCGGCAGCGACGCGGAGCTGGGGGCCGTGGCCCTGGAGGCCCTGGCGGAGCACCTGGACGCGGAGCGGGGCATCCTCTGGTACCTGAGCGAGGACTACTTCGTGCCCGCGGAGGCCTACGGCTTTTCCGTCGCCGACACCACCTCCCTCTTCCTCGCGCCGCCGGACCCCTTCCCCGGGCGCCTCGACCTGCCCTTCCGGCCCCAGCTCTTTCCCATGGCCGCGCTGCCCCTGTCCCTGGGGCGCCTGCTGAAGGCGGGCCAGGAGGCCTTCTTCGTGCCCCTGGAGCAGGAGTCCCTGCTGGTGGGTTTCGCGATCTTCGCCCGCACCCGCCACAAAAAGCTGAAGGACGGGGACCAGGAGCATCTGGACCTGCTCCAGCGCCTCTTCGCCCTCAGCTTCCACCAGCGGTGGCTGATGCGGGACCTGGAAAGCCAGAAGACCTCCCTCGCGGACCAGGCGGAGGTGCTCCGGGCCCACGCCGAGGCCCTGGAGCAGAGCCAGTGGGCCGCCCAGCAGGGCGGCAGCTTCAAGGTGGAATTCCTCCACTTCGCCACCGACGAGATGCGCCGGCAGCTCCGGGAACTCCTGGTGATGGTCAAGCTCGGCGCCGACGGGGCCTACACGGAGGAGGAGCTCGGGCCCGCCATGCGGGACGCCTACCTCGCCGGGCGGACCCTCCAGGCCCAGCTGGACGACCTGCTGGCCTTCACCGAACCGGAGGCCGTGGGTGGCCAGGTGGGCAGCACCGTGGATCTGGCGGACATCTTCGAAGACCTCCGCCAGACCGTGGACCGATTTCCGAAGGTGGCGGACTTCCCCATCCGCTGGCCCGAGATCGTCCGGGGCGACAGCCGCATCCTCACGGACCCCGACGGTCTCCGGAAGGTGCTGGCCTCCCTGCTGGTGCGGGCCCTCCACCACGCCCGCCTGCGCCCGCCGGTGATCCACGTGGCGGTGGAGCACGGCCACCGCCGCATCGCGGTCTACATCGAGGAGCCGGGCCTGGTGGAAGCCAACGCCGCCCTCGGCGCCCTGCGGGTCGCCCGCCCGGACGAGATCGCCCTCACCGGCCAGGGCGGCGCCGGCCTTGGCCTCGTCCTCATGCAGGGCGCCCTCAAGCGCATGAACGCCGGGCTGCAAGTGGCCCCCGCCGAAGGCGGCGCCTGGGTGATGATCGACCTGCCGCAGCCGGATTGAGGTCAAGGTCAAGGTCAACGGCAAGTTCAAGGTCAACGGCAAGGTCAAGGGCAAACCTCTGGCTGATCCCGGCCGCAATGGACCCGTCGAACCGCTGAGGTTTTAAAAACAGGCACCGCTTCCAAGTGCGGATCGCGCCCTTTGCAATCCGTGCTTGGGAGCGGTGCTCGCAAGCGATAGCGCGCGAGGTTGATGCCGATCTGTCCCGCTCGGGGCCGGGAAGCAAGGGCCGCACTCCGGCTGCTTTTGCCATCCTCCACCGAGGGTTGATTCCGACCCAGCCTGACGCGCTATCGCTTGCTTGCGCTTGAGTCCGACGCGGCCAACCACCGCCGCGCCGGACTCAAGCACCTGTTTAAGGTCAACGTCCAGGTCAACGTCCAGGTCAACCGCAAGGTCAACGGCCACGGATACGACTTCGTCCATGGCCTGCGCCTCCTCACCGCGGACTCATGTGCAGACCAACGGAGCGTGCAGGGACAGGGAAGCGCCGCCTCGTCTTCCGGGACTTGCCACCCTGTCACCCCGGCTTGGGTCCCTCCGGCGCGGCGGGTAGCCTGGAGGCTGCGGATTGCGCACCGCCGAGAGCGACCATGACCTACCACCGCCGTGAAACCTTCCTGCCCTTCACCCGCCCGGTCATCGGGCAGGCGGAGATTGACGAGCTGATCGATTGCATCCACAGCGGGTGGATCACCACGGGGCCGAAGAGCGCGAAGTTCGAGGCGGAGCTGTGCGCCTACAACGGCGTGCCCCATTGCCTGGCGATGAACAGCGCGACGACGGCCCAGGAGATCACCATGCAGGTCCTCGGCCTGCAGCCCGGGGACGAAGTGATCACCACCTCG
This sequence comes from Holophagaceae bacterium, assembly GCA_016710635.1. Classification (GTDB taxonomy): domain Bacteria; phylum Acidobacteriota; class Holophagae; order Holophagales; family Holophagaceae; genus JADJVL01. The sequence goes on from JADJVL010000007.1 coordinate 163,659, forward strand.
CTGACCTGGGTGAGCACCCTCAGCACGGTGGTGCTGCAGGGCGGGGTGCCGGTGCTGGTGGACATCGACCCGAAGACCCTGAACCTGGATCCTTTGAAACTTGAGGCGGCCATCACGCCCCGGACGAAGGGCATCATCCCCGTGCACCTCACGGGCCTGCCGTGCCCCATGGACGCCATCTACGCGGTGGCGGCGAAGCACGGGCTCTGGGTGGTGGAGGACGCGGCCCAGGCCATGGGGGCGCACTACAAGGGGAAGAAGATCGGCAGTGATCCGCGTTCCGTGATGAGCGTCTACAGCTTCCACCCCAACAAGAACATGACCACCGGGGAAGGGGGCGCCATCGCGTTCTTCGACGACGCGCACCTGCCGCGCATCCAGCGGCTGCGCTTCCACGGCATCGAGCGGGACGCGTGGAAGCGCCAGAGCAAGGAGGGCAGCGTCCACATCGATGTCGCCGAGCCGGCCCGCAAGGCCAACTTCATGGACCTGCAGGCGGCCATCGGCCTCCACCAGATCAAGCAGCTCGACGGCTTCAACGCCCGGCGGCGGGTGCTCTTTCTCCGCTACCTGGAACTCATGAAGGACATGGACGAGGTGTTGCTGCCCTGGGAAGGCGACCTCAACCACGGCCACTGCTTCCACCTCTTCGTGGCCCGGATCCGCCCGGAGAAGGCCGGCCTCACCCGCGACGAATTCGTGCAGGCCCTGAAGGACGAGAACATCGGCACCGGCATCCACTACCGGCCAGCGCATGTCCACTCCTACTACCAGGATTTCTATACGAACCGGCATCCCCACGCCATGCCGAAGGAAGGCCTGCCCAACAGCGAATGGAGCGGCGAGCGGCTGTGCAGCCTGCCGTTGTGGCCCGGGCTGACGGAGGAGGACCAGGACCAGGTGGTGGCGACCATCAAGGAGATCCTCGTGCGGGCGCGGACGAAGGTCGTGGTCTAGGGTCTTGGATCCTGGTCCAGGACGGCGACCTGGACCACTTTCCAACTTCCCCCCTGGACCACCGGATTTCGCGCTGGCGGTCGTTTTCCCGCGGCGCGACGATGCGGGATCGGAGGCTCCCATGCTGCTCATCCCGCCCGCCCTGGTCGCTCAGGATCTGCCCAACGAGGCCTACGTCCGGAAGCAGCGCGACACCTGGCTGAATGTGGCGCAGAACAGCAAGCACGACATGGAGGCCTGGCACAAGGTCGGGGAGTTCGAGCTGCAGCTGGGGAATGCGGATGCTTCGATCGCGGCGGAATCCAAGGCCATCGCCATGCACCCGAAGTACGCGGCGGCCTACGCGGGCCGGGCCCGGGCCCACTTCGACAAGCGGGACTTCGCCGCGACCCGGGCGGACGCGACGAAGGTCATCGAGCTCATGGAAGCGAGGGGCGGCCTGCAGAAATACCTCGAGGTCGAGCAGCCCCCCGAGCACTACATCGCCAGCTACCGGCTGCGGGGCCTGGCCAACGCCTGGGAATCCAAGTGGGAGCCGGCCTTCGCGGATCTCGCCGTGGCGGCGAAGCTGGCGCCCAACGACGCGAAGCTGGAGGTGGAGCGCGCCACGCTCTTCGAAAAGGCCAAGCGCCCCAAGGACGCCATCGCCAGCCGGCTGCGGGCCGGGCTCCTCTTCGCCGATGACGGGCTGAAGGCCAAGGCCGAAGAACAAGCCGCGGTACTGAAGCGGCTGGGCGCCAGCCGGGAAGCCGCCCAGGTGGAGGCCAAGCTGGCCTCGAAGCAGCCCAAGTCTGACCTGCCGGACTGAGGCGGACGGCGGGGTCCAGGCCGCCCGGCCGGATACCATCCTGAGCGAAGCCCAGGAACCCTCCCTCCGTGGCGGGCCGGTTCCAAGCCGTTGGGCTCGAACAAGCTCGAGGGGGTCGCGATGCTGTGGGTGCCCATGCTGATGCAGGTGTTGGAGGACGCTCCCGGGCTGCGGGAGGTTCAGGCCTGGCGCAGACACCAGGATGCAACGATGCGCGGGGAACGATCCCCCTTCGCCGCGGAGCGGGTCGTGGCGCTGGCCCAGGGCCGCACCACCCTGGGCAGCGGGGCGGAGGCCGCGCTCCGGCTGCCCGGGGCGGGCCTGCCGGCCCTCGCCGGCGAAGTGGTGCTCCGGGAGGGCGGGGCCTTCCTGGTGGCCCGGGATCCGGGTCCCGAAGCCCCCAGGTTGCTGGTCAACGGGACCTTCATGGCGGAACGCGCCCTGGCGCCCACGGACCTGATCTCCTTCGGGCCCTACCGCCTCCAGCTTCGGCGGCCGGGGGGCGCCTTCGCCCTGCGCGTCGCGAATTTGAAGGCTGAGGCCATGCGCCGCTATCGCGGATTGAACTACTTCCCCATCGACGGGCGCTTCCGGGTGGCGGCGACCTTCACCCCCAGCCCTGGCGCGCGGGAGGTTACCGTGGAATCCACCCAGGGCGGCCCCCAGAAGCTGCCCCTATGCAGGCCGCCTGACTTCAAGCTGCTCGGCCAGGACTGCACCCTCGATGCCTTTCTCGATCGCGATGAGCCGGATGTGCTCTTCGTGATCTTCCGCGATGGGACGAGTGGCCGGGAGACCTATGGGGTCGGCCGCTATGTCTATGTGGCCCGCGGCGCGGATGGAACGGCGGTGCTCGATTTCAACAAGGCCTTCAATCCCCTGTGCGCCTATGGACCGCTCTTCTTCTGTCCCATCCCTCCGAAACAGAACCATCTGCCGCTGCGGATCCCCGCAGGGGAAAAGACCTACGCGGCGCATTGAAGGCCGGCGGATTCCGGCGCAGTGGCTGCCCCCGGGGAGGATGCGCCAGGCGGCGGGCCCGGCCTACCACTCCCGCCGGCAGCGGGCGCAGGAATTGACGTGCTTGCGGCAGACGAGCCGGCCGAAGAGCACCAGGGGCGGCGACAGGAAGATGGTGACCCAGCCGATGCAGACGCTCATCAGCAGGAAGCTGATGGGGAGGTTGACGAGGCCGATGATGATGAGGGTCCAGCCCAGCTTCGTGACCTTGCGGCCGCCGGAGAACTGCTCGCAGCCGCAGAAGGGGCACTGGACCGGCTTGTCCTGGGAATGCACGGCGTCTGAGGTTCGCACGATGTCGGACATGTTGGGTTCCTCGCTGGGCGCACAGCGGCCACGCCCCGGGGAACGGGGTGGCGCCGGAAGATGGAAGGATGCCGGCCCGCGCGGCGGGTTCCGGGTGGAAGAAAAGCCAGGGTGCGGGGTGCGGCGCGAGAAGAGCGTGGGCCCCTGCGGAAGCGCGGCAGGGTCGGGCCGCTCCGTCCGACACCGGAGGTCGATCGGTTGCCACCACTTGTAGCAAGGCCGGGGCGCTACCGGCGTCACAATCCTTGCGGCGAGAAGTGTTGTCCCCGTTGGAAGCCTTCGCGCGAAGCGCGCTATCCTGGCGCCTACCCCATTGCAAAAACCCCGAAGCACACCTGTGAAAGGGCGCCCGCCATGCGACGACCGACGCTCACCCTGGCCCTCGCCGCGATGACAGCCCTGGCCGCAGTGCCGGCGGCGGCCCAGCGCAAGGCCGCCGGCACGGTGCTGGAGGGGCAGGTGGTCTGCTCCCTGTGCTGGTCCGAGGCGGATCGCACGGTGACGCCCTACGGTGCGAAGGCGGACCTGGAGTGCGCGGACCGCTGCGCGAGGGCCGGCAAGCCCCAGGCCCTGGCGGTGGCGGAGGGGAAGGGCGTCACCCTCTATCTGCTCGGTCCGGGCCGGCTGAAGCGGAGCCGCGGGGACTGGCTGGATGTCATCGCCCGGCGCGTCAAGGCCACCGGCCGCGTGACCGTGCGGGGCGGCCAGCGCCACCTGAGCGTGGATGCGCTGGAGGTGCTGCCCGACCCTGCGCCGGGATCCTGAGGGCCGGCTTCAGGCCGGGGCTTCGCACAGGGCCTTGAGGCGCTTCAAGGCCTTGGGGAAAGTGCGATTCATATAGTCCTCGAAGTCCGGGGTGATCTCGACGCTGACCTGCACTTCGGTGCCGCCGTCCTGGTCCACGAAGCGGTAGTTCTCATGGGCCGGGGCCCAGGCCCTGACGGCCTCGCTGTCGGTGTCGTCGACGCCCTGCTTCACGTCGCCGAGGTGGCGGATGGAGATGAATTCGTGCAGGCGGTTCTCGGCGATGACGGAGGTCATGCCATCGCCGCCCGGGATGAGGAAGCGGATCCGGGCGCCTTCGGCCCAGGAGCCTTCGAAGTAGGATCCGCCGCAGAACTCCGCGGTCCAGAGCCGGTAGCTGTCCGGGTCCTGCAGGGTCGTCCAGACCCGGGCCCGGGGCGCCTGGATGAACTCGGTGAAGTGCAGGGTCGTCTTCATGGGGACCTCGAGGCGGAAGGGTCTGGGGGGATGCGGTGCGCGACGAAGTCGCGAAGGAATCAGTCCGCCCCGGCGGCGTGCCAGAAGGAGATGTCCGGGGGACCAGCGAGAAAGGCGCCGGCCCTCTGGATGAAGGCCTGGAGATGCGGCTGCTGCATGTGCGGGCCGAGGAACAGCTCCCGGCTGGGCCAGTGCTCGAGGAGGGTGAAGCCCGTCGGGTCCTGGGCGTCCTGGAGCAGGGTGATGCCGCCGCACTCGGGCTCTTTGGCCAGCACGGTCGCGACCAGAGCGCCGAGTTCCCGCCGGGCGGCATCGGTCTGGTCCGGGAGCGAACGGTAACGGACGATGACGACGGTCTCAGGCATCACGGACTCCGGGAGGGTTGGCATGGGGCGGGGGGAAGGACGCGGGCGGGGCGGCGGTCTCCCTCATGGCAGCATCGCGTACTCGCTCTGGACGAGACCGCTTGGAAAGGCGCGGGTGGCGATGTGGGTGAGGCGCACGTCGTGGGGCAGGGGGCCGAACAAGGGAATGCCGGACCCGAGGAGGACCGGCACGCGGGTGAGGACGAGGCGCTGGATCAGCCCCGCCGCGAGGAACCGCTGGATGGTGAGGCCGCCGTCGATGTAGAGGTTGTGAAGGCCCCGCGCGGCCAATCGGGCCACGACCTCCGAGGGCGTTCCGGACAGCTGCTCGACCACGGCGCCGACGGCCTTCGACAGGTCGAGGGGCTGGCTGCTCAACACCACGACGGGCTTGGCGCCGTAGGGCCAGGGCTCGAAGGTCAGCACCTTCTCATAGGTGTTGCGGCCGATGACGAGGGCGTCCACGGAGGCCATGAGCGCCTCGTACCCATGCTCCTCGCCCCCGCCCTCCGGCAGCCAGTCGAGGTCATGATTGGACCGCGCGATGAAGCCGTCCACGCTGGCACCAATGAAGACGGTCAGGGTCATCGCGGCATCCTTGGCGGAGTCCCTAAGGCTCGTTCGAAATGGACCAGGTGAAGGTGGCTGGAAACGAACAAGCATAGCCAGAGGCGGGCGAGGGTGGCGAAGGGCCCGGGGAGGTAGGGGAGGGCCGGGCCGTCACGAGGCAGGCTGGGGTTTGGCCCAAGGCTGGGTACCGGTCTGCTCAATCCCATACTGCATCGCCAACTTGAGAGTATTGATGTCTATATCACTAAGCGTTTTGAACTTGATGCAGTAGCCCGTGACACTGGCTTTGCCGAGGTCCTTCCCGAATTTCTGGGCCAGGGCGTTCTTGTCCGCGATCCCGATAATGTAGACGGATATCCCCGTGGTGTTGGCACTGACGCCGATCTGATAGAAATCCTTTTTTCTTCCTTTGGCCTGTTCCAATGTCTGAAATCCATATCCTATGTTCGGATTGGAAATGGTCTTGCCGGTCTCGTCCTTGCCATCGAGGAACCACAATCGGCAGGTTGGCATCAAGGCCAGGATCAGGTGATGCAGCGCCTGCAGGTCGCTGCGTTTCGGTTCAGGCTGAAGCGCAAGGTAGGCCTGGATCTGTTTCTGGATGTCCATTTCAATCTCCTTCGGCGGGTTCACCTGCCTGAAGTGGAGACCGGAGGCCCGGTCCAGCGGCGGCGCAGCGCTGTCCGTCGCAACGGTCGTCCGGCCGCGCTCACGGACGCACATAGCGCAGGTGTGTCGCGGCTGTGCCGTCGAGAACCCTGTCAATTCGGAACTGCGGCCCGGGCTCGCTCAGGTGCTCGAAGAGGCGCCGCCCGCCGCCGAACAGCACGGGCGCCAGGGCGATTTCCAGTTCGTCGACGGCGCCCAGGTTCAAGTACTGCTGGATTGCGTCCGCGCCGCCGGCGATGCGGATGTCCCGGGTGCCGGCGGCTTCCCGGGCCAGCTCCAGGGCCCGCTCCGGCCCGTCGTTGACGAAGTGGAAGGTCGTCCCGCCGGGGCGCACCCACGGGTCGCGCGGCTCGTGGGTCAGCACGAAGACCGGCGTGTGGAACGGCGCCTCCTCGGGCCAGGAGGCCTCGCCCTGCTCGAACATCCGCTTGCCCATGATGTTGGCGCCGATGCGCTCGAAGGTGCGGCGGACCATGTCATTGACCGGGCCGGTCTCGCCCCCGGGTCCGAACTTGAGCTTCTCGCGCATGACTTGCTGGCTGATGAGCCAGGCCATCAGCCCGCCCCACTTGGCGCCCCAGTCCTTGTAGCCAGGTTCCGCCCAGTGCTCCAGGGTCATCCCTTCCGGCGCCAGGTAGCCGTCGAGGCTGAGTCCGATGTTCACGAAGACTTTGGTCATGCTGCTTCGCTCCTGGTTCTGTGCGACGGGCTGTTGGAGGAAGATAGCCGGCTTCCTGGAGGGCCGTCATTGTCCTTTCGGTGCGGCCCTCAGGACCGCGGGTCGAACCCGAAGACGCGCAGTTCCTGGTCGCAGCGACAGGCCTTGGCGATGCGCGCCGCCCACGCGACGGCCTCATCTCGCGAAGGCAGTTCCAGCACGGTGAAGCCGCCGTTGAGCACGGGCGCCCAGGGATAGCCGCCCAGGGCGACCGCGCCGTCGGCGGAGACGCGCACCGGCGGCACGCCTTCGTCGATTCCGCCGGCGAAGACGCAGACACCGGCGGCTTTCGCCTCGTCGATCACCGCGTGGGCGTCGCGGCCCACCGCAGCCAGTTCATCCTCGGGCACGACCATCGCCGCGCTTGGGAAGGAGATCAGGTACTTGGCCATGGTGGTCCTTCTGGGGATTGATGGCGGTTGTGAAGCCTGTGGGCGGGGTAACGGAGGAAGTTAATCGGCCCAGCCGTGGACCGAACGACTAAAGCATGACGAAAGGTGCGCACAGTTGGGCCCGGGTAGCACGCTGGGTTAGGCCGATCACTTGTGCCCTTTGAGGAACAGTTGCGGCTGACTTGAGTACTTGAGTTTGAGGCGGAAACGGGCGGCATGTTGATCATCTATTTCTTTAAGTTCAACCTTGGATAGTTCCTTTGATGCCCAATCAGGTGGAATGGCAACCGGTCCAGTGGCATTTCTGATCTGTATCAGTTGCCCCTTGGATACATCTGCATCGAAGTAGATCGAAAAGTCGTAGCAAAGATGCTTCAAGAGAGGAGGCAGATCGATCCGTTTGCAATCGGCATGGACGCGCTTCCATTGTCCACCCGGCTGAACCGCGCCGAAGAGCATTGGAACCAATAGGAGTGAATGCAGCATCGAACGGATCGGCCTATCGGTAGAAGTTAACCGGCCCGCGCTTACGCGGGCCCGGGTTGAACGAGAGGTTAGGTCGCATGGGTCACCCACTTGGATGCGTTGAAATACCGAATTCTAGATAGCAGGTAGATGCTGATTGCTGCGACTGACCAAACCAGAGCCCAACTGGCGATATCAAGAGGTAGAGATTGGAGGGCAATGGATGGACCGAAGTATCGTTCGATATAAGTCGGCTTGATCGCATTTGACGAGGCTGTGTAGTACCCAATGTTCACGTGTTCGTTGCCATGCTGAAAGCGGACCCTCCAGGATTGATGAGATTGATCCGATGATTCTAATCTCGCAGTGACCTGCATAACCCTACCAGTGTTGTATTGCTTATGGATGTCTGCATCGATCCCTTCGGCCTGCTGCCGAAGGCAATTGTGCAATTCCTGCCCTCGCCCCTCTGGAAGCAGAAAGAATGTATTCGGATGATCCTTACGATGGGCATCAAGTTCTTCGAGTGGGATCACCTTTGCATGCAAACTGGTCGAACCATTCTGGTACCAAAAAACGAGCACAGGGAATCCATTTGGAATTGCATCAGTGATCGGCTGCCTCATGTCTCTATCAATTGTTCTGGAGGCGACAACGCAAGAAGATGCTACTGCCAAGAACAGGATGATCGTGATCGCGATGAACCTGAGGAGCCGATTAGCTAGGGGAAGCTTTGGCCTTGGTTGCATCGAGCCCACTGCTGCGGATTCGGCAATGCTCATGAAGCGGCCTAACGAACAAAGTTAACCGGCCCGACCGTGGGCCGAATGTTTAAAGCATGACAGTAGTCGCGCACGGTTGGGTCCGGGTTGAACGAGAGGTTAGGCGTTTGAGCACAGAGCCTGAAACTCGTGTTTGAGGGCACTTGCCCCGCCCAGGTTTGCAAGGCCAAATTCTGCGAAGGCCCTGGATGAAACCAAGTCGCCTTGGGCTTTGCGAAGGCGGCTTAAAGCGAGCGCCATTCGAACCACTGTTGAGCCAAAGCCGAAAAATTTCGACCGACCATCTGTGAGCTGGTCTGGAGAGAGGGTGAAAATTGGAGATTCTGGGCTAGAAATGGCAATCAACATTTGGCGGCCGACAGCAATGTAAACCCGCGCCACGTCCTGAACCGCAGCATCCATGCTTGCCTGTGAACCATCGTGTGCCCACCACTGATCGAGACCCGATTCGGTCATTCGTGCTCGAAATTCACAGGATGCGAATGAAATCTTCTTTGGATCAACTGGCTTTCCTAGAACGTCCGGAATTGAAATCGGCTGGATAGAGATATTGACTGTAAATTTCCCGCCCTCACGCGATCCCTGAATTTGGAGAACCTGAACAAGGATCCCTTGAGTTTTTCGAAACTCTCTCCCTGAGCCGGAAAACCCATCCGATCTGAGTAGTGGAGAGAGATAGGTCTTGATTGATTTTTCGAGTTGGGGGAGGACTGTTGGCATTGGGAAACGCCTAACGGAGGAAGTTAACCGGCCCAACCGTGGGCGGGATACATGGAGCATGAGGGAAGAAAGGCACGGTTGGGTCCGGGTTGAACGAAGGGTTAGGCACCGTACTGATTAGCGATTCTGATTATAGAGATTAATAAGGATGAAGACCCAAAAGCCAAGCCAGAGTAGGCCACAGAGGATGAAGCTTATGCCGAGTTGGGTAGCATTCTTTCCCCGAGTGATCATGTCTGGGCCACCCCTTGGACCAACATTTGCTTCGCGTTTGTTAATGCTCCTTACGCCATGGACAATGCCAAGAACCCCGACTGCGCAAAAGATAATCGCAAGCAAGGGAGTTGGTTGACTATTGGTCGGGGAGTTGATCATGCGGCCTAACGGATGAAGTTAACCGGCCCGGCGTAGCCGGGTCCGGGTTGAACGGGAGGTTAGGCGCGACGGACTGATCATTGATCTCACCCTTTGTTGCCTTGAGCAGTTGGTAATTTGCCCAGATTAAATCTTACAAGAAGGTGGAAGCGCACCTGGCAAGATCCTTACGCAGGTCTGGTCTACATCGAATTCAACTTGGTGCGCGAAAGCCGCGGACCAATAGCCCTTTGGCCCATCCCGGGTCCGATTCGAAGGACCCTGTCCGATTCAAGAAGAGAATGAGGTTCACACGCCTTGTACACCGGTTCGTTGGCGGTCCTGACAGGTAGGAGAGGGGGGAGCGTGTCGGACCACTACTGTCTCGCAATTGATGACCTTGCCATTTAGAATTCCAAGCCCGCCAATCGAACTGGAGTTGGCGTGGCTTCGCAGAGCAGTCTTTGTTCCATGGCAACCCAGTAGGAACACGAGAATGATGGGCAGGCTCGAAAGAATTCTTTGCGCCATGGGACGCCTAACGAAGGAAGTTAACCGGCCCAACCGTGGACCGGACGACTAAAGCATGACGGAAGCGAGGCACGGTTGGGTCCGGGTTGAACGGAGGGTTAGGCGTCGGGGAGATGTTCTCTGGACCATGATCCACCGATGTGAGAACGAGATGCACCCCAGCCTAGCGGAAGGTCCGCAACCTCCGCGATGCTGGGATCTATTTCCAGAGCTTCTTCCATCGCAATGAGGCGCAGATCCTGGTCCGTGGAAGTGGTGCCGCAAGTAAAAGCCCAATCTTCATCATCCGAGTAGTGGATGACCCGAAGAATTGGGAGACCGTCTTCAAGAACCTGGCGAGTGGTCACCGCCGCGACTCTTGGCTCTTGATCGAACGGCCACCCTGTTTCCATGTGACGCCTAACGAAGGAAGTTAACCGGCCCAACCGTGGACCGGATGTTTAAAGCATGACGGAAGAGACGCACGGTTGGGTCCGGGTTGAACGGAGGGTTAGGCACTGACGACCCCAGTGCCGGACGTGATTTCTTGTCGGACATTGTCGGGAATGTTGCACCAAGTAGTCTCAGGCGAGATGAAGAGGTCGCAATCTTGAGCCTTGGCGGCTGCCACGATCTGTTGAAACCAACGAACAGAGGGCCAGAGCTCTGATCTTGGTGGAGGCGGTGCATGAAGAAACCTGCCTTGATCATCCCAGCCGATTTCCATGGCCTCCCGGTAGATGAAGGGGAACTCATGCGATCGAGGGGTGACGTAGAGTCGGTCTTGTTCATCGATACCAATTTCGTTGATACGGTCCCGGTCCATTCGGCGGCCTAACTTTGTATTAGGCGACATGCCGGAGGGGGGCTTGATGCCGCCTAATCCGGAATGTCGCAAGGACTGGGGTTGAAATACTTGGGTTTTTGCGTGGACGGGGGGTGCAAACCAAACCTAAAATTTTCCGGATGGAAGCCCCTTTTCCGGCCCCTGCGCCACGCCTGCTGGACCAGGTCCGGGAGGCGATCCGGGTGCGGCATATGAGCCTCCGGACGGAGGAGGCGTATGTGGATTGGGTGCGTCGGTTCATCCTGCACCATGGTAAGCGCCATCCGAAGGATATGGGAGCGGAGGAGGTGGAGGCCTTTCTGACCCATCTGGCCGTGGAGCGGTCGGTTTCGGCCTCGACCCAGAACCAGGCGAAGGCGGCGCTGCTATTCCTGTATCGGGAGGTCTTGAAGATCGAACTGCCCTGGCTCAAGGAACTGATCCAGGCCAAGCGGAGCGAGCGGCTGCCGGTGGTGCTGACCCCCGGGGAGGTCCGGGCTGTGCTGGATCAGATGGACGGGCAGATGGGCCTGGTGGCCAGCCTCCTGTATGGCACCGGCATGCGCCTGCTGGAGGGACTCAGGCTACGGGTGAAGGACGTGGAGTTCTCCCGGCTGGAAGTGATCGTCCGGGAGGGCAAGGGGAACAAGGACCGGGTCACCATGCTGCCCGAACGGCTGGCCGCTCCCCTGAAGGCGCACCTGGAGAAGGCCCGGGCGTTGCACAAGCAGGACTTGAAGGAGGGCTTGGGCGAAGTCTTCCTGCCGGACGCCCTCGCCGTGAAGTACAAGGCCGCCGCGCGGTCCTGGGGCTGGCAGTGGGTGTTCCCGTCGGGAGCCCTGTCCGTGGACCCGCGCTCGGGCCTGACCCGTCGCCATCACCTGCACGCCGAAAGCGTCCAGCGGGCTGTCCGCGAGGCCGCCCGGGCCGCGGAGATCCCCAAGCCCGTCACCCCGCACGTGCTGCGGCACAGCTTCGCGACCCACCTGCTGATGGCGGGCCACGACATCCGCACCGTCCAGGAACTGCTGGGCCACAAGGATGTGGAGACGACGATGATCTACACCCACGTGCTGAATCGCGGCGGGAAGGGCGTGCCGAGCCCGCTGGACCAGCTCTAGATTCGTGCGCCAGGGGACCACCCTCGGATTCGTCCCATGCAAATGCTAGACTGACGCGGTTCTACGGGAGTTTGCATGTTCGATCTATCGGGCAGGGTCGCCCTCGTCACGGGCGCGAGCCAGGGGATTGGCGAGGCCATCGCGCGGCAGCTGGCGGCGCAGGGGGCGACGGTCGTGTGTGCGGCGCGGACGGAGGCGAAGCTGGTCGCCGTCGTGGCGTCCATCCTGGAGGGCGGCGGCAAGGCCGATCACGTGGTCATGGACCTGGCCAGCCCCGACAGCGTGCGGGCAGCGGTGGCTGCGACCCTGGAGCGCCACGGCGCCCTGCACATCCTGGTGAACAACGCCGGCATCACCCGGGACAAGCTGCTGATCCAGATGAAGGAGGAGGACTTCGACGCGGTCCTCGGCACCAACCTCAAGGGCGCGTGGGTGGCCATCCAGGCGGCGACGAAGCCCATGATGAAGCAGCGCTGGGGCCGCATCGTGAACATCGTCTCCGTGGTGGGGCAGATGGGCAACGCGGGCCAGAGCAACTACGTGGCCGCCAAGGCCGGACTCATCGGTCTGACGAAATCCGTGGCCCGGGAGCTGGCCTCCCGCAACGTCACCGCCAACGCCGTGGCGCCGGGCTACATCGAGACCGACATGACCGCCGGGCTGTCCGGCGACGCGAAGGCCGCCTTCACCCAGCAGATTCCCCTGGGCCGCCTGGGCACGCCCGGCGACATCGCCGCCGCCGTGGGCTTCCTGGCCTCGGAGGAGGCCGGCTACATCTCGGGCCAGACGCTGTCGGTGAACGGCGGGATGCTGATGCCGTGACGGAGGCCCCGGGCCGCGGTCCCTTCCTGACCCGCCTCCGCCCCCGCTGGGCCTGGATCCTGCTGGCCTGCGGCCTGCCCTGGCTGCTGCTGCCCTTCCCCCAGCACGCGGGCCTGCGCACCCTGCTGGTGTTTTCCGCCCTCGCCTTCTGGCTGGCCTTCCTGGTGCTCGGCTTCCTGGGGGCCCGCTGGCTCTGGCGGAAGTGGATGTTCACGGTCAGCCGGCGCCTGCTGCTGATCCTCACCCTGCTGAGCGTGCTGCCGGCCCTGGCCCTGACGGTGCTCTTCCTCTCCATCTTCTGGCTGGGCATCGGCGGGCAGGTGAGCCGCACCCTGCTGGGCAACCTGCGGGCCTCCGAGGCGGCCATGAAGCGCGCCAACGAGGATCCCCGGGACGTGGTGGCCCTGGAGGCGCTGAAGGGCTTCGGCGAAGGGCAGGTGGTCCGCGTGGGCTCCCTGCCCGAAGGCGTCGAGCCCGGCTTCGTGGGCCTGGTGTGGAACGAGGACGCCCCCATCAAGGGCAAGGGGGTCTTCCTCCGCGCCGTGAGCCGGGAGCCCGGCGGCTACCGCCTGCTGAACCTCAGCCTGGGGAGCCTCGCCAGCCAGGGCAGCGACCTCTGGGGCGGCCGCATGCACTACCGGGTGGACCGGGTGCAGAAGGCCGGCGCCGGCAAGCCCCGGGCGTCCAAGGTGCGGGTGGGGGACGCGGATCTGCCCCTCATCCTGAGCCGCCAGCAGCCCCTGGCCTCCTGGTCCCAGGGCCAGGCCCTGGCGGGCAACGGCCTCTTCCATCCCTTCCGGCTGCCTTCGGTCTCCCTGACGGTGCGGGACTGGAAGGACGGCAGCGGCCTGCTCCTCACCGTCAAGCCCGAGACCAACCTGGTGGAGCTCTTCAAGGGCTACGGCTTCGAAAGCGGCAACCGCTCCGCGGAGACCGCCCTCATCATCGGCGTGGTCATCCTGCTGCTGATGCTGCTCTTCGTCTTCCAGTTCGGCGCCACCCTCATGGGCCTCTACCTGGCGCGGCAGCTGGGGAAGAGCGTGGACGACCTCTTCGAAGGCGTCGGCCGCCTCAGCGCCGGGGACTTCAGCGCCCGCATCCGGCCCCGCACCCGGGACCAGGTGGGCCAGCTGGCCCTGGCCTTCAACCAGATGGCCGGGCGCATCCAGGAATCCATCGCCGAACGGCAGGTGCGCCTGAAGCTGGAGGAGGAGCTGCGGGTCGCCCGGGAAGTGCAGATGCACCTGCTCCCGGACATCCCCGCCCTCGCCCACGGGGCCGCGGTCTTCGCCACCCTGCAGCCCGCCAAGGAGGTGGCCGGGGACTACTACGACCTCTACCGCCTCGCTGACGGGCGCCTGGCCTTCCTCATCGCCGACGTGAGCGGCAAGGGCACTTCGGCGGCCTTCTACGCCGCGGAGACCAAGGGCGTGCTGGCGGCCCTGGACAAGGCGAAGCACGGGCCCCTGGAAGTCGCGGCGCGCCTCAACGAGATCTGGTGCGAAGGCCACGGCCGGCGGGTCTTCATGACCCTCGTCTACGGCGTCTTCGATCCGGGCACCGGCGCCTTCCAGCTGGTGCGCTGCGGCCATCCCGCTCCCCTGCTGCGCCGCGCCGACGGGACCGTGGAGACCCTGCAGGTCCGCGGCCTCGGCATCGGCCTCACCGCCATCGACTTCGAAAGCCACCACGACCTCGCCGAAGGCCGCCTCGAACCCGGCGACGCCCTCCTGTGCTACACCGACGGCCTCAGCGAAGCCGCCGACGCCGAACGGCAGCTCTTCGGCGAGGACCGCATCCGCGAGGTCCTCGCCCTCTCCGCCGAGAACATCCCCGAGCGCCTCCTGGCGGCGGTGAACGCCTACACCGGCGGCGTCGCGCCGGATGACGACCTGACGCTGGTGCTGCTGCGGCGGTAGGGCCTCAGGACTCGATCCGGGCCTTCCGTTCCCCGTCCAGCCACTGCAGTGACACCGCCGCGCCCTCCGGGGCCTTGGCCGCTGAGGTGAGGGGCTGGCCGTCGGCGTCCTTCACCAGCACGAAGCCCCGGGCCAGGGGTCCTTTGGGATCGAGGCCTTCCAGCTTGGCGCCGAGGAGGGCCAGGCGCTGGCCGGCGGAGGCGAGGCGCTTTTCCGCGGCGGGCAGCAGCCGCCGCTGGGCCATGAGCAGGCGGGGCTGATCGGGTTCGCCGGTGGCCGTGGCCGAGGCCCGCAGGAGCCGTGCGCGCAGGTGCACGAAGCGCTGGGCGCTGAGGTCGAGGCGGCGGGCGGGATGGGCGCCCTGGAGGCGGGCCATGAGCGTGTCGTGGCGGCCCCGGAGCCGGGCCAGGCGCTCCGGCAGGGCCCGCATGCCGGCGCTGTCCACCAGCAGGTTGAGGGTGCTTTCGAGGCCCCGCATCCGCCACTGCATCCGGTCCGAAAGGGCTTCCACGCGGCGGCGCAGTTCGGCCTTGAGCTGAGCGAGATCCGGCGTCGCCAGCTCCGCGGCCTGGCTGGGGGTGGCGGCGCGGCGGTCCGCGGCGAGGTCCACCAGGGTGGTGTCGATCTCGTGGCCCACGCCGGTGATGATCGGCAGCGGGCAGGCCGCCACCGCCCGCACCAGGGCGGGATCGTTGAAGCCCCAGAGGTCCTCCAGGCTGCCGCCGCCCCGCACCAGCAGCACGGCGTCGCAGCCGAAGATGGGATCGCTGACCCATTCCAGGGCGCGGATGTTCTCCTCGGGGCTGCGCTCGCCCTGGGCCGACGCCGGCGCGACCAGGATGTGGATGCCCGGCGCGCGCCGCCCGGTCACTTCCAGGACATCCCGCAGCGCCGCGCCGCCCAGGGCCGCCACCACGCCGAGGCGCTGCGGGAATTTCGGCAGCGGCCGCTTCGGCCGGTCGAAGAGGCCTTCGGCGCGCAACTGCGCTTCCAGCTCCCGCAGACGCTGCTGCAGGTCGCCGACGCCGGCCAGCTCGCAGTGGGTGACGATAAGAGTGAGTGAACCACCTACTACATAGAGGTCGAGATTTCCTCCTACCACTACTCGGTCTCCGGCCTTTGGAGAGTGCTTCAGAAACCGTTGGTTACTTATCCAAACGGCACATCCAATGGCTGCACCTTCTTCTTTGAGTGTGAAGTAAAGGTGCTTCGTGCTCCTGACGTTAGACACCTCGCCTACAACGCACAGATTTGCAAAGGGTGGTTCGATCTTCGACTTAATCTGTTCCAGGAGGCGCTTGACGGAGATCGCGGCGGGTTCCGGTGTGACGGCGGGCATAAGGGAGATTAGCCGAGGAATTGGCCTGGAGCCGGAGGCGCCCTCGTCTTACGATGATGCGCCCTTCCCGGAGAACCCATGCGCGCCTTCGCCCCCCGTCTCCTCTGCCTGCTGGCCGTCGCGGCGGCGCCCCTCGCCGCCCAGACCAGGCTGTTGCGCTTCCCCGCCCTCCATGGGGACAAGGTGGTCTTCACCTACGGCGGCGACCTCTGGTCCGCCTCCACCGCCGGGGGCCTGGCCACGCGCCTCACGGCCCATCCCGGGCTGGAGCTCTTCGCCCGCTTCAGCCCGGACGGGAAATGGATCGCCTTCACCGGCCAATACGACGGCGACGAGCAGGTCTATGTCATGCCCAGCAGCGGCGGCGTGCCCCGCCAGCTCACGTTCTATCCGGCGGCGGGTCCCCTGACGCCCCGGGGCGGCTACGACCACCAGGTGATGGGCTGGACGCCGGACGGGCAGCGCATCCTCTTTCGGTCCATGCGGGAGGCCAACGGCGTGAGCGTGAAGGGCCGCCTCTACACCGTGGGGCTGGAGGGCGGCCTGCCCACGCCCCTGCCCATGCCCGAGGCCGGCGCCGGCGCTTTCAGTCCCGACGGGAAGGCCGTGGCCTACAGTCCCTTGTTCCGGGACTTCCGCCACTGGAAGCGCTACCAGGGCGGCTGGGCCCAGGACCTCTACGTCTACGACCTCGCCACGAACGGGCAGAAGCGCCTCGCCCACAGCCTGCGCACCGAACGGGATCCCATGTGGGTGGGTGGCAAGGTGTGCTTTGCCTCGGACCGCGGTGGCACCTTGAACCTCTACCAGGTGGATCCGGCCACGGACGCGGTGCGGCCCCTCACGGCCAGCCAGACCTGGGACACCCGCTGGCCCAGCACGGACGGGCAGCGGATCGTCTATGAGCTGAACGGCGAACTGCGCCTCCTCGACCCCGCCTCGGGCCAGGACCAGGGGATCGCCATCACCGTGCCCACGGACGGCGGGGCGAGCCGGCCCGCGCGGGTGTCCGCGGAGCGCCAGATCGAAGGCTGGTCTTTGAGTCCCAAGGGCGAGCGGGTGGTGATGGTGGCCCGGGGGGACGTGTTCACCCTGCCCATCGAGAAGGGCCCCGTGCGCAACCTCACCAACAGCTCCGGCGCCCACGACAAGTTCGCCCGCTGGAGCCCCGACGGCCGGCGCATCGCCTTCATCTCCGACCTGGGCGGCGAGGACCAGCTCTACGTGGTGGACGCCCAGGGCAAGGGCAAGGCCCAGGCCCTGACCACGGACATGAAGGTCTTCCTGAACGCCCCCGAGTGGGCGCCGGACGGCGCGCGCCTCGCGCTGACGGACAAGGATGGCAAGGTCTACGTCGTCGCCGTGGCGGACCGCAAGGTGGCGCAGATCGCCGACGACGCCTTCGGGCAGACGCGGGACGCGGCCTGGAGCCCCGACGGCCAGTTCCTGGCCTTCACCCTCGCCAACGGCAACGGCACCCGCAGCCTCCACATCTGGAGCGCCGCCGACGCCCAGGTCCATCGCGTCACCGGAGACCTGCACAGCGTCGCCAGCCCCGCCTGGGACCCCGACGGCAAGCTGCTCTACGTCCTCAGCCGCCGGGACTACGCGCCCATCCAGAGCAACCTGGAATTCGACTTCGCCGGCGCCGCCAACGTGGGCATCTTCGCCTATGTGCTGCGCCGGGACGGCGCCCATCCGCTGCCGCCGGAAAGCGACGAGGCCACGCCGGCCAAGGAGCCGAAAGAGGAAACGCCGGAGGCGAAGGGTGATGGGAAGCCCGAGGCCAAGCCGGAAGCGAAGCGCCCCGTGGTGCGGGTCGACTTCGAGGGCCTGGAGCAGCGCGCGGTGCGCATCAACGTGCCCGCGGGCAACCTCAGCGGCCTGGAGGCCAGCAAGGGCCACCTGCTCTACGTGCGCAGCGAGCCGCCCTTCTACGGCCGGGACAACGCAAAGGCCGCCCTCTGGATCTACGAGGCCAAGACCCGCAAGGAGACCGAGCTCATCGGCGACCTCCAGGGCTACACCCTGAGCGGCGACGGCTCCAAGGTGCTGGCCCGCCAGGGCCAGGGCCCGGCGGCCACCTTCCAGCTCCTGGACGCGAAGCCCGGAACGAAGGAGAAGAAGGCCGTCAGCACCAAGGAGCTCGCGGTGGACCGCGTGCCCCAGCAGGAGTGGCGCCAGATCTACGACGAGGTGTGGCGGCGCTACCGGGACTTCTTCTACGTCCGGAACATGCACGGCGTGGACTGGAAGGGCCTGCGGGAGCAGTACCGCCCCTGGCTCGCCCACGTCACCCACCGCTCGGACCTGACCTACGTCCTCACGGAACTCATCGCGGAACTGAACATCGGCCACACCTACGTGGAGGGCGGCGACGCCTTCCTGCCGGAGCGCGCCAAGGTGGGCCTGCCCGGAGCGACCTTCGTGCTGGACGAGGCCGCGGGCCGCTACCGCCTGGGCAGGATCTACCGGGGGGAGAACGAGGAGCCCAAGTACCGCAGCCCCCTGACGGAGGTGGGCGTGGACGCCCGGGAGGGGGACTACGTCCTCGCCATCGATGGCGTGGACCTGAAGGCCGGCGACGATCCCTACCGGCTGCTGCGCAACAAGATTTTCACCGTCACCTTCACCTTGAATGCGAAACCGGTCTCCGAAGGCGCCCGGCAGGTGACCTACCGCCCCATCGAGAGCGAAGCCGCCCTGCGCTATCTGGACTTCGTGCTGACGACGAAGGCCAAGGTGGACAAGCTCTCCGGCGGCAAGGTCGCGTACATGCACATCCCGGACATGGGCGGCAACGGCATGTACGAGTTCATCAAGTGGTACTACCCCCAGATCCGCAAGGAAGGCCTGCTGGTGGACGTGCGGGCCAACGGCGGCGGCAACATCAGCCAGATGATCCTGGAGCGCCTGTCCAAGAAGCTCTGGGGCAGCCGTTTCGGCTACGCCTCCGAATCGCCGTCCACCTATCCCGGCACGGTCTTCCATGGCCCCATGGCCGCGCTCATCAGTGAGACCTCGGCCTCCGATGGCGACATCTTCCCCCACTACTTCCGCTTCGCGGGACTTGGCCCCCTCATCGGCAAGCGCACCTGGGGCGGCGTCGTGGGCATCTCCAACACGGGCCCCCTGGTGGACGGCGGTTCCGTTTCCGTCCCCCAGAGCGGGACGAACGGGCCCGACGGCGCGTGGATCATCGAAGGCGAGGGCGTGAGCCCGGACATCGAGGTGGAGAACGATCCGGCGTCGGTGCTGGCAGGCCGGGATCCGCAGCTGGAGCGCGGCGTGCAGGAAGTGCTGAAGCGCATGGCGGAGAAGCCCATGAAGCTGCCCACGCGGCCGGCGGATCCGGTGAAGGCGAAGTAGGTACGCATCTCCGTTCGATGTCCAGGAAGCGTCGAGACTGATCATCTCCACGCTTCCTGGAATCACGGGCTCGATGGCGGGGGCCATCCCTTACGCGGCGGCAATCCAAAGACCCACGCGGTCCAAAGGCTCGTCAAGGCGACGAATAGGCCCTGTGGCCAATTGTCCGGGAAGCCGAAGGCGAGCGTAAGGCCGCCATAAAACCCGAAGAGCATCACGGCCACCCACTTCACTGGGAACATCCACCACCGGAACGAGTGGTCGCCGGCCAGGGCCGAGGCGATCCACGCGAAGGATGCGACCGGGACAACGGCCAGGATGGGGAACTGTGAAAACCGGTCCGGCTCAACCCAGGCCAGCAGGGCAAGCCGTAACAGGTAGAGGTCCAGCCCCACCATCAGCCACGCGACCACACCCTCGGGGCGGATCGGCGGAATGCTCAGGAAGGGCCGGGGGGATCGTTCCACCCGGAAGGTGTGCCCCTTCCAGGCAGCCGGTTCCTCAGCGTCCCGCCGCCTCGTTCAGCAGCTTCCACAGCGCCTCGACATGCCGCCGCTCGGTCCCTTCGGCGCCGATGCTGACGCGGAGCATCTGCCTGCCTTTCAGCACCGAGGGCGTGAGGTAGGCGCGGCCGCCGTTGTTGACGCGCTCGGCGATGGCCAGGTTGTGGGCGCGCAGCAGGGGCTCGTCCTTCATGGTCTTCGGCATGTGGCGCAGGCAGACGGTCTGGAGGGGCACCGGCGCGAGGCGTTCCCAGTCGGGGGCTTCGTCCACCTGCTCCCGCAGCCACTGGGCGTTCGCCAGATCGCGCCGCAGCCGCGCCTGCAGGCCCTCCACGCCGAGGTCCTTCAGCAGGAACCAGAGCTTGAGGGCGCGGAAGCGCCGGCCCAGGGGGATGCCCCAGTCCCGCAGGTTCTTCACCTCGTCGTCCTGGGCGGTGCGCAGGTAGCTGGGGTTCGTGCTCATGACGCGGATCAGGTGCTGGGGGTCCCGCACGAAGTAGGCGCTGAGGTCGAAGCCCGTGCCCATCCACTTGTGGGGGTTCAGGACCACGGAATCCGCGGCCTCCACGCCCTCCCACATCCAGCGGCACTCCGGCAGCACCATGGCGGTACCCGCCAGGGCCGCGTCCACGTGGAGCCAGAAGCGGTACTTCGCCGCCAGTTCCGCGATGCCTTTCAGCGGATCCAGGGCCGTCGTCCCCGTCGTCCCGATGGCGGCCACCACCGCGCAGGGCCGGCGGCCCAGGGCGATGTCCTCCTGGATGGCGGCGTTCAGCAGGTCCAGGCGCAGCGCATGATCCGCGTCGGTCTCGATGAGGCGCAGGTGCACCTTGCCGAAGCCCGCCAGCAGGGCCGCCTTCTCGATGGAGCTGTGGCCCTGGTCCGAGGCGTAGACCATCAACTTGGTCGCCGTGCCCTGGAGGCCGCCCCGGTTCTGGCCGTAGCCGCTGGCCCGCTCCCGGGCGCAGAGCAGGGCGCACAGCGTCGCCGTGCTGGCGGTGTCGTGGATGACGCCGGTAAAGGCCGGGGAGAGCCCCAGCATCTGCCGCAGCCATTCCATGACGACCTCTTCCACCTCCGTGGCGGCCGGCGAGGTCTGCCAGCTCATGCCCTGGGCGCCGAGGCCCGCGGCCACCAGGTCCGCGAGGATCGAGGCGTAGCTGGTGTTGCTGGGGAAGTAGGCGAAGAAGGAGGGATGGTTCCAGTGGGTGATGCCCGGCAGCACCTTGGCGTCCAGCTCCCGGGCGATGTCCGCCAGGCCTTCGGGCCTTCGCGGCGGCGCCGCGGCGAAGGCCTTGCGGATGTCCCCGGGCTTCACGGGGCTCATGACGGGATAGCCCTCGATGCCTTCCCGGTAGGCGGCGATCCAGTCGACAAGCTCGTGACCCAGCTTGCGGAAGTCGTCGTGGTCCATGGGTGTCCGCCTACTTGAATGCGTTGCGTTCGGGAGCCTGGTCGGGCTCGGGCATGAAGTTCAGGCAGGCGCGCACCACGGCGTTGAGGGCGGGCACGCGGTGGCGCAGGTGGCAGCGGATGGCCACGGGCCGCGCGCCGAGCTGGGCCTTGGGCTGCAGGGCCGTGCGGCCGAGGCTGAGCCAGGAGGCCCGCAGCGCGATGGCGTCCTCGATGGTCTGCTGGAGGAGGCGCAGGTAGATGGGCGCCCCCGCCGCCGCCGCGGCCTTGTCGAAGCCGATGTAGTAGCCCACGGCGCCGTCCCCGTCCCTCAGCGTGGTGATGAAGCCCACGGCCTTGCCCTGCGCGTCGCGGGCGAGGTGCGTGCGGAAGTCCTCCCCGAAGGCGGCCGCCAGACGCGGGAGGAAGGCTTCGTGCAGGGAGGCCAGCCGGAACTTCTGGCCATCGTGCACCTGGTGGTAGAGGGCGTGGATCGTGGCGGCCTCCCGGGCCACGCCGGCGGCGTCGAGGCGCTCCATCGCAAAGCCCCCTGCCTCGAAATCCTTCCGGACCTTGCGAACGCCGCTGCGGTAGCCGCCCCGCAGATCCTTCAGGTAGTCCTCGAAGGAACGCCAGCCCGCCTTGATGGGCAGGACCATGTTGGGCTCCGTGTCGAAGGGCCGGTAGTTGAAGCGGGCCAGCGCTCCGGCTCCCGCCTCCACCTCCGGCGTGAGGTCCTTCACCCACACGAGGCCGGTCTCGCCCAGCAGCTTGTCGGCGCGGCGGATGCGGTAGAGGGCTTCCGCCACGCCGGGCCAGAGTTCTTCGGGATCCTCATCCGGCGCGAAGGCCACCCCGTGGGGGCCCCAGGAGAGCAGGTTGCCGCAGACGAGGATGCGGTCCCGGACCTTCGCCAGGGAGGCCCGCAGGGCGGCCTTGGCCCCGGGCCCCGGCAGGTCGTCGCCGCGCAGCTCCACGCTCTGGGCCACCACGGCGGCCACGGGCCAGAGGCCGCGGTAGATCAGGGCGTAGTGGGGCCGAAGGTTCTCCGGCGCGGCGCCTTCCAGCGCCTCCAGGTAGGCCCGGCTGAAGTAGACCGACTGGGAGGCCGTCAGCCCGTCCCAGTGCTGGGGGTTGAGCATGGCCACCGCGTCCGCCAGGGCAAAGGTGAAGCCCGAGGGCCGGTGCCGCTCCTCGTGGGCGGCCTTGGCCGCCTTGAGCCGGGTGGGGGCGGCCTTCACCTTGCCGGGGGCGGCGTTGACGGCGGTCCTGACCTTCCGGGCGGCCTCCCGGACCTGCTGGGCCTTGCCCTTGGTCTTCACCTTCGCCTTGGCCAGGGAGGTCTTGACGCGGTCCAGCACGGCCATGGGAAGTCTCCGGAATTTTTCTCAGTGTAGATGAGGCCTCCCGGGGCCGGCGCACCGGAGACGAGCCCCCTTGAAGCGAGGTATTCTGGAAAGTCAGGGAACAGGGCCGCCCCCCGGGGCATCCCACCCCCATCGGAGGCTTGATGAAGATCCTGGCGGCAATGTTGGTGGCGGCGGCCCCGCTGATGGCCCAGTACGGCGTTCGTTGGGAGGAGACCCTCGCCTCCGCCCAGAAGCGGGCCAAGGCCGAAAAGAAGATGATCATGCTGGATATCTGGGCGGAGTGGTGCGGCCCCTGCCAGCACCTGAAGAAGAACGTCTTCCCCACCCCCGAAGCCCAGGCGGCCCTGGGCCGCTACGTGCCCCTCAGCGCCCTCGCCCAGCTGAAGGATGGGACGCCCCTTCCGGAAGGCACCGCCCTGGCGGAGCGCTTCAAGCTCGAAGGCTATCCCACGCTCATCATCCTCGACGAGAACGGCAAGGAGGTCCGCCGCCAGGTGGGCGCCTTCCGCACCGGGCAGGACTTCGCGACCTGGCTGGCGAAGAAGTAGCGCCTGATTTCGGACGCAGAACGGAAGCGGCGGCCTGCAGGCCGCCGCTTCCATGTCTGGCCGAAACTTCCGCCTCAGATGTCCTTCACCCCCGCCGGGGGCGGATTGCGCTTGGGCATGCGCTGCTGGATGCCTTCCAGCTCGTCCTGCCGCGCGCCCTGGCTGGGGCGGGGCGGCGGGGGCGGCGGTTTGGGATTCGGCGGCGGCGGCTTCTGGTCGGGGATGAGGGATTGGAGGTCGTGGACCGCTTCGGCCTGGCCCGGATCCTCCCGGAGGAGGCGCTCCAGCAGGGCCTTGGCCTCGTCGGTCTTCTCGAGCTGCAGCTGGGCCCGGGCCGCCAGGAGCAGGGCGGGCGTCCGCCATTCCGGCAGGGGGCGCGGAGCGCCCTGGCCCGTGAGGGGCGCGAGGGACAGCAGGGCCGCGTCGGGATGGCCCGTGCGCAGGTCGATGAGGGCCGCCAACAGCTGGTGCCGGGGCTTGCCGCCGGTGGGCTTCCAGCGCTGGGCGCCCTCCAGGTCGCCCTGGGCGAGGGCCCGCTGGGCCAGCCAGGCCTGCACGCTGGGGGGCAGCGGGAGCTCCGCCGGAGCCGCCGCGCGGGCGGGGCCCGCGAGGGCCGCGAGCAGGAGCAGGCCCAGCACGGGCCGCCAGGCGGCCAGGGCCTTGCCGGCGCCGGCGAGCCAGACGCCGAGGCCCAGCAGGGCCAGCCAGGCGCCCCACTCGGGATGGGCGGGCTGCTTGGAGCGGGTCACGGGCAGGGCTTCCTTGCCCTCCGCCAGATCGCTGTAGCGGGCCGCCAGATCCTCCCGGAGCTCCAGCGCCTTGCCGCCGCCGGCTTCGGCGAGGTCCTTCAGAAATTCGGGTCGCGCGATGCTGCTCAGTTCCTTCTCCGCGGCCTGCGCCTCGGCCCGGGGCAGGCTGGCGGGCGTGTTGCCGCCCAGGCACAGGGTGTCCAGGGGCAGGCCCGCGGTCTTGAGGGCCGCCAGGGCCCGGGCCTTCGCCGCCTCCGGCGTTTCCCAGGTCTCTTCGCCGTCGCCGATGAACAGGACCACCGCCGGTTCCCGGGGCGGGACCGACGCCGCCAGCTGGGCGAGGCCGCGGCCGAGGCTGGTGCCGGGGCTGCCGATCTCGCCGGGCTGCACCGCCCGCAGGGAATCCCGCAGCAGGGCCCGGTCCTCGCCGGGAGGCACGAGGGGGATGGTGTCCCCGGTGAGGAGCGTCAGGCTGAAGCGGACCCCGGGCACGGGCTTCGCGAAGAGGTGGTCCAGGGTCTCCACCGCGGCGCGCCAGCGGGTGCGGCCCGGGCCGCCGGCCTTGGCGGCAGCGTCCGTCGCCAGCATGGAGCGGGACGCGTCGAGGAGGATGTGGACGGTGAGCCGGGGCACCTCCGGCCGCCCGTAGCGCGGCTCGGCGAGGCCCAGGCCCACGCCCAGCGCAATGAGGGCGAGGCCGAGGCCCTGCCAGGCGGGCCGCTGGCCGACCACGCGGATGCCCACGCCGGGGCGCAGGGCCACGAAGAGGCCCGCCGCCAGGGCCAGGGCGGCGACGGCCACCGTGGGCCAGAACAGTTCGGGGTGGGTGAAGGGCATCATGGCCGGGCCTTTTCCGCCTCGCCGGCGTCCAGGGTCGGCTCCGCCGCGAGCCAGGCCGGCTGGCGGCGGCCCCGCTTCCGGGGCAGGTCCAGCAGGAAGGGCAGGGCCAGCAGGCCCGCCAGCATGAGGAAGGCGCTGGCCATGGGCGCGCCCTCCGAAGGCGGATCCACCGGCAGGGCGGTCTTCTCCAGCCGGTCGATGGCAGCGAGGCTGCGGGCGAGGCCGCCGGGATCGTCGGCGGCGAAGGCTTCGCCCTGGCCCAGGGCCGCCACCCGCTTCATGCTCTCGGGGTCGTTGTCCACGTGCAGCCGCGCGAAGCCTCCGCCTTCCAGGGGATAAAGGCTCTCCTTCTGCCCACCGAGCACCACCGTGTGGATGCGGATGTTGTTGTGGCGCGCCTCCTCGGCGGCTTCGAGGGCACGCACGCGGCCCCGGTTCTCGGCGCCGTCGGTGAGCAGCAGGATGACCCGGCTGCGGGCGGGGCTTTCCGAAAGGCGGCGCACGCCGGTCATGAGGCCCGAGCCGATGGCGGTGCCGTCGTCCCGGCTTTCGATCTCGAGGCCGTTGAGCATGCGGAGCAGGCGGCGGTGGTCCGCGGTGAGGGGCGACAGGGTCACGGGATGGGCGCTGAAGACCACGAGGGCGAAGCGGTCGTCGGCGCGCTTGGCGATGAAGGCGCCCAGCAGCCGCTTCGCCGCGTCCCAGCGGCTTTCCTGGCCATCGTCCAGGGCGCGCATGGAGCTGGAGCCGTCGAGCACCACGGCGAAGTCCACCACCGGCGCCATGCCCCGCACCGGCGAGCGCCATTCCGGGCCGGCGGCGGCGAGGACGAGGGCCAGGAGGATGAGGGGCGGCAGGGCCTGGGCCGCCCAGCGGGAGATGATGGCCGCGGGGTGCGCGCTGGGAATCCCCCAGCGGTAGGGCCGCCGCCAGACGAGCCAGAGCCCGGGCAGCAGCAGGAGCAGGGCGACGGGGTGGCGCAGGTCCATCACGGCCGCCTCCCCTTGTCCTTCCGGCGGTGGTTTTCCAGGGCCTTCACCAGGTCCTCGGCGCCGTTCCGGGGCGTTTCGGCGCCGCCGAAGCGGGCGGCGTCCAGACCGTCAGCCCAGGCGGCCCAGGCGTCCAGCTGCAGCTTCCGGAAGGCGGCGCCGCCCCAAGTGCGGGCCTCCTCGCCGAAGACCTTGGCGAGGAGCTCCCGGCCCGCGCCGTGGGAGAGGTCGAGGGCGGCCCGCTGCCGGGAGCGGGGCGGCCAGGCGGCGTGGAAGGCCCGCCGGGCGTGGCGCCAGGCGCGGCCTTCGCCGCCCTGGCGCCAGCGCCGGAAGAGGAAGGCGGCGAGGGCGAGGAGGGGCATGAGCGCGAGCGTCGCCCAGAGCCAGGGGAAGGGCAGGGGTTCGAGCTGGTCCTGGAGGCCGCCGCCCACGCCCTTCCAGTCGGCGCCGAAGGCTGTGGTGCGGGGCACCTGGAGGCGGAGCTCGGGGGTGCGGCGGCCGTCGCCCAGATCGATGGGTGGCACCACCACGGCGCCCGGCACCAAAGGCTGCACGGTGAGCCGCCAGCCTCGGCCGTCCTTCGTGGCCTCGACGCCCCGCAGGGCCAGGGGTCCCAGGTTCTCGTCCCCGGGCCGCGGCAGGGCTGGGGCGGCGGGATCGGATTCCACCAGCTCCAGCACCGCCATCCGGCCGAAGGCCAACTTTTCCGGAACCTTCCACTGGGGCGCGGCGGCGAGGACGCTGCAGAGGATGCCGCCGATGGCAGCGGCGGGCCAGCGGCGGGCGGGGCTCATGCGCCCCCCGCCTTCAGCCACTTGCCCATGCGCGCCACCGGATCCTCCAGGGCGTTCCACTGCTGGCGCTCGATGGAGGCCGGCAGGCCGGGATCGGGCCATTCCATGCCGGCGTGGAAGCTCCAGCGCTTCTTGGGCAGCCGCGGCGCGAACCAGACGACCTTGTGCCGCGCCGCCAGGGGCTTGAGGAGGGGCGACAGGCCCTGGAGGCCGGCGCCGTTGCTGAAGATCCAGAGGCGATGGCCCTTGCCGTGCTCGCCCCAGTGGCCCAGGGCCTCCTGCCAGGCCGCCGGTGTGGGCACCGCGGGGGGTCGCTCCAGAAGGCGCTCCAGCAGCCGCAGGCCATAGGCCTTGCCCCGCTTGGGGGCCAGGCGCAGGGCCGGCGTGCGGCCATCGCCGGGCACGATGAGGCCGATGCGGTCGCCGGTGGCCTGGATGGTGGCGCAGGCGGCGCCCATGAGTTCGAGGGCCCAGCGGATGGGGGTGACCGGATCGCCGAGGTACATGGAGGGCGAGGGATCCACCACGAGCCACAGGATCAGTTCGCGGCTGGCCTCGAAGCGTTTGATGACCGGCTCACCCGTGCGCGCCGTCAGCGGCCAGTTGATGAGGCGCGGATCATCCCCCACCTGGTAGGGCCGGTTCTCCACGAAGGTCAGGCCCGAGCCCTTCACAACGGAAGGATGCAGACCCTCCGTGCCCCCCCGCAGCCGCGTGCGGAGCCGGAGGGGCAGCCGGCGCAGCCGGGCCAGGAAGCGTTTCGGGAGGGGCATGCCTCCATGCTACGGCCATTGTCCGCCCGGGGTCACTGCGGCAGGCGCAGTCCCTCCAGTCCCGTGAGCACGCCTTCCAGGGGCGCCTTGATGACGGTGCCGAGCTGCACCGTGGCGCCTTCCTTGGGCTGCAGCCGGAGGGTCCAGGTGCGCACGCCGGGGCTGCGCTCTTCGCCGGGGGTGGTGTCGGGGCTCGCGGCGATCTTCAGCTGCTCGACGGTGGACTTGAGGATGCGGTCCTGGACCTCGACCTCCACGGGCTCCGCGGTGTCGTTGGCGGCTTCGAACTTCTCCTTCAGGGTCCACTGCCGTTCCTTGGTGAAGGTGCCCACCTGCTCCTTCCGGGCGTCCACCCGCGTGTAGCTCACCCGTACGCCCCGATAGGGCCCGAAGCCCAGTTCGAAGGGCTGGCCGGGCGTAGGCATGGCGAGGTGCGTCTGGCCCAGGCGCACGGTGCCGGCGAACTGCACGATGGCGGCGCCGGGGAAGAGGGGAATGCCCGAAGGCGTGGCGAAGCGGGCGACCTGGTAGACCGTGGGATCCAGGCGTGGGACGGCCATGAGGCGCAGGTCCGGCGCTAGCTCTTTGGCGACGACCCGGAAGCGATGGGGTTCGCCGTCCGCAGGGACTTCCTTCGTGCCGTCCAGGGTGAAGGTGGTGGCGAGGCCCTGGGCTTCTTCGAGGGTCGCGGCCTCCCCCTCGTCGGCCTCCTCAAGCTTGGCGCTGACCACTTCCACGGTCCTCGCCACATAGGTGTTCTGGCTCGAAGCGTAGCCGTCCATCGACGGGGCGGGTGGTGGGGGCGGCGCAGGCGGCGGTGAGACCGTCCACGCCGCTTCCTGCGCGCCGCCGTACTTCGGCACCGCGAGGCTTCGGCTGGCCCGCGCGTTGCTGATCTCCACCTTCACGCCGCTCCAGTCCTCGCCGCTGGTCTGGGTGATGGCGGCGAAGAGCACCAGTTCAAGCTTCTTCCGGTCGGCGCCGAGGCGCGCCTCGTAGGCCGGAACCCAGCGGGCGGCGCGGGTGCGGTAGCTGAGCTCCAGCTCGACATCCCCGGTGCGGGGCACGGTGATCTCGATGCTGGCGCGGCTGGGGGCTTCCCGGCTGCCGCCGCTGCGCTTGGCGAGCTCGGCCTGGAGCCGGCCCTCCTCCTCGCCGAGCTTTTCGAGCTCCCGCCGGCGCTTGCGCTCCCGGCCGAGGATCTCGTTCTGCCGGGCGCCCAGGCCTCGGCTCAGCTCCACCACGGAGGCCGAGTTCGGCGCGGTGGCGGCGAGCTTGATGGAGATGTCCTTGTCGTAGGCCGCCGCCAGGCCGCGGAGGAAGTTCAGCTCCTGCTGGAGGGATTCGCCCTCCGCTTCCAGGGCGTCCCGCCGGTCCCGCAGGCCTTCCCGTTCCTTCAGCAGCGCCTTGTACTCCGCCGTCTCCGTCACGACGCGCACTTCGCTGCTCACCCCCAGATCCCCCAGCCGTGAGCCCTCGGGCCCCTTCGCGCTGACGCGGAGATCATCCAGCCCCAGCCCCGGCGGCAGGTCCTTGATGACGAACTTCGCCGTCCCCGCGCCGGTGACCCGGGCCTGGCCGATCCGCGTGACCCAGGCCTCGTCGGGATGGAGGCGGACCCGGGCGATGGGGGCGTCGACGACGGTCTGGGCGGCGAGAGTGAGGCAGAGGAAAGGCAGGATGGCGGCGGGGCGCATGGAATCTCCTGGATTGAATTCTGGATGCCTCACAAGGACGAGAGGTCCCTCAGGAATTGGGACTGCTCACCACTTCACCCGCACCCGGTAGGTCAGCGTCGTGCTGCCTTCAGCGGCGACCGGCACCATGAACTTCGCGGTGCCGCTGGCGGCTTTGGTGTGGGGATGGCTCTGGGACAGCATCTCCCAGTCGCCGGGGATGGGTTCGAGGATGGTGACGGTGACCGCCTCCTTCTTGGCGTTCTTCAGCTCCACTTCGAAGGATGCGTCGTAGATGTAGTTGTACTTGCCGGTGCCGCCGACCTTCTTGAAATCCGTCTGCTTGCGCCGAGCGGTGACGTCGAAGGCGTCGCCGAGCTTGAGGCGCACCAGTTCGTTCTTGGGGGTGTGGTCGATGTTGTCCTCGCCGATGAACTGGGCGCGGCCCTCGCTGTCCTTCTTGTAGACCCGGACGATCCCTTTGGGCATGGGCTTGCCGAGGTTCGCGGCCTCCTTGTTGTCGAACTCCACGAAGACGCCCACCTTCAGCTTCTCGCCGGTGTCGCCGTATGAGTTCGAGTAGTAATGGCCCTGGCCCTGGAGGAGGAACTCCTTGCGCACGGGCACGGCGGCGGCGCCCAGGAGGGCCACCTGCTTGGTCTGGTTCTCCTGGATCGTCGTGGGTCGATCCAGGGTGTAGAGGTGGTACTCGAAAAGGCTTTCCTCTTGCATCACCGGAGCCGCGGCCGCCCGGGAGGCGCCATTCTTCGCCACCATCCCGTAGGCCATCTCCGCCCGTTCCCGGACCCGGTTCACGTCTCCGGCCACGAGCTGCAGGGTCGAATCGGGATAGCTGGCGCCGCTGGTGTTGGTCAGCGTCACCCAGCCGTTGAGGTCCAGGGTCTTCTCGTCGCTGGAGAGGTTGGCCACGTAGTCCGCCTTCCAGCCCAGGCCCCCGGTGAGGTAGCTGAGCTCCAGCTTCTGCGCCTTGTCGGCGGCGGAGTTCAGGGACAGGACCAGGGTGGGCCGCGCCCGCAGGTTGGCGGGGACGCGGGGATAGATCAGGCGGCCATAGACGTTCGTCTCGATGCGGTCCGCGAACTGCAGCACCGTGCCGCCGTTGGTGGCCAGTACCGTGGCCTCCTCCCGGACCTCCTTCGAGCCCGCGCCGTCCGGATTGGGCTTCATGGACACCACCGTCACTTTCTCGCCGACGTACTTCTCCAGCAGCTTCTGGGGGGAGAGCAGGTCGAAATCGAAATTCTGCTCGACCACGAAGAAACCCTTCGGCTCCGTGAAGTTCTTCAGCAGCGCCGTCTCCGGCCTGATCTGCGCCGATACCTCCTGGAAGGCCAGCTTCGACTCCCCCTTCGGCAGACGGATCTCCCGCGTGTCCTTCACCAGCGCCAGATTGCCGTTGTAGATGGTCACCGCCAGAGACTTCTGATCCTTGTGGGTGGTGACCGTCTCGCCGGGGGCCTGTGCGATGAGCGAGAGGGGGAGCAGGGCGAGGAGGGCGGGGCGCATGGGGACTCCTTGAAGAGACTGAAGGGATGGTACGCGCCTTGGCAGGTAGCGGCCCTTAGCATCGGGGTTTCCGTGTGGGACAAGGAGGCACAAGCAGAAGTTCCCGACACCTGGTCCCGCATCCGACTATTCGAGGCCCAGCTCCCGCAGCCCCGTCAGTTCCCCCTCCTTCGGCGCCTTGATGACGAGGCCGGTGTCCACGCTTGCCTCGGACTTGGAATCCAGACGGACCGTCCAGGCCTGGACCAGCGTCCCCTTCAGAACTGCCCCAGGCGTGGTCGTTGCGGTTGGCCCAATTCGCACGGATTCATGCACGCTGCGCACCACGCGGTCCTGGACCTCCACGGTGAGCGGGCCGGCGGTGTCGTTGGCGAGGGTGATCCGTTCCTCGAGCTGCCACACGCGTTCGGGATTGGCCGTGGTGATCTCCTCGCGAGTCTCGGTCTTGGTGACGCCACCCGCCCGGGTCAGCACACCCACGATCTTCGACATCTTGAATGGCCGCTTCTCGCCGACGCGCTGGAAGCTCGTGCGCAGGCCCTGGTACGGTCCGTAGTTGAGTTCGAAGGGTTGGCCTGCCGCCGGGATCGTGAAATCCCCCTGCCCAATGCGCTGGGAACCGACGTAGCGGAGGATCGGAGCGCCCGGGAAGAGCGGGACATTGGTGGGGGCAGGGAAACGCACCACCTGGTAGGCCGTGGTATCGAGCCGCGGCGCCACCACAACGTGAAGGCTGGGCACAAGTTCTTGAACAGCAACTCGGAAGCGATGGGCGTCACCATCGGAGGGCACGTCCTTGGAACCTTCGAGTAGCCAAGTCTTGGCCAGACCAGAGGATTCCTCCAAGGTCGAGGCGGCGGGCTCCAGCACTGGAAGCGGCTTCTGGACCGGCGGGTAGTACGCCCTGATCGAGTCACGGGAATAGTTGACTCCCGTTGTCACCGACGTGGCGTCCACGGTTGCTGAAGACGCGAACACTTCCACGGTGGCCCCAGCCATATTTCCCGAAGGGAAGCTCACGAGGGGGGCCTTCCATCCCAGGTTCGAAATGTGGTGGAACGAAGGCATCTCCTGCACCTTGCTCGGTGTGCTGTTGCTCAGCTCCATTCGGAGGTGATCCCACGACTCGCCGCTAGCCTGGGTCACCGCCGCGAAGAGCACCAGCTCGAGGCGCTTGCCGTCAAGGCTGAGGCGTGACTCGTAGCTGGGCTTCCAGCGAGCCTGGCGAGTGCGGTAGCTCACTTCCAGCTCGACCTCGCCTGGCTGATCGGTGTCCAGTTCCACCGTCACGGCGCTGGGATTGGGGTTGGTGTCGAGCTTGCCACGAAGTTTTTGCCAATCGGCCTCGAGGGTCGACATCTCCTTCTGGACCTTCTCCAGTTCGCGGCCCCTCGTCTGGGCCTGGGCCGAGAGCTCGGAGATCCGGGCTTCCAGGCCCCGGGTGAGTTCGATGAGGGCCGAGCCAGTGGGCAAGGCCTTCCCGTCCCCACTGCGCTGCTGATTCATGAAGCCTTCGAGGAAGCCCGCCGCCTTCTGGTTGGCCTCCTGCTGGGCCTCCAGCTCGGACTTCTTCATGTGAAGGGCCTCGAGCCTTCCGAGCAGGGCCTTTGATTCCTTGGTCTCTGGTGCCACGTGCCGATCCGGACCCACGAGGATCTCCCCCAGCCGGGCGCCGCCGGGGCCCTTGGCCTGGATGCGCAAGTCGTCGAGGACGAGCCCGCCGGGGAGCTGGCCGAGCTTCACTTTGAATGCGCCTGCGGTAGTGAGGGTGAGGTTCCCTACCCGGGTCACCCAGGCCTCGTCCGGATGCACGCGCACCGAGCGGATGGGCGCCGTGAGGGCCAGCGGCTCCCCGGCGGCGAGCGTGGCAACGAGGGCAGGGACGAGCAGACAGGCGCGCATGGTGCCTCCAGGGGCGCGGTGGCGCCCGGATACGGTGAATGGGGAGGGCGGACCGCGCCGCCCTGACTCAATCTCGCGCCTTTCACGCCAGTCGTACGTAACACGTCGGTAACGACCACGAAGGTCAGGAACCGCACCCTACCGCAGCGTGATCACCGTCGCGCCGGCGCCGCCCTGGGCCTGGGGCGCGTCCTCGATGCCGGCGATGGCGGGATGGCCCTTCAGCGCCTCCCGCACGGCCATTTTCAGGCGGCCGGTGCCGTGGCCGTGCACGATGCGGATGAAGCGGGCGCCGCTGCCCAGGGCGCGCTCGACGAAGCGGTGGACCTCGGTGTCCACGTCGTCGCTGGCGCGGCCGATGAGGTTCAGTTCGGATTCGATGTCGGCGGCTTCGACGCGGATCCGGACCGAGCCCTTGCGGGGGCCCGCCTCCTTGCCGGTGATGGCCTCCAGCTCGCCCACCCGGGCCTCGATGCGGCGGCCCTGCTGGGTTTCCAGGGTCACGCGGTCGCCCTTCAGAGCGGTGACCTTGCCTTCCAGGTTGAAGCCCCGGTGCCGGGCGAAGCCTCCCAGCTTCAGCTCCGGCGGGGCTTCGGACGATCGCGTCCTTGGCGCCTGGGCCGCCAGTTCCGCGGCGGCGATGCGCTCCATGACCTTGAGCTTTTCCCTTGTGTCCGTGAGGAGCCGGTCGCCGTGGACGCCCTCCTCCTTCTGCTTCGCCTTCAGCTCCTTCACCAGCCGCTTGCCTTCGTGGTCCAGGAAGTCGAGGACCCGCTGCACCTTCTCCTTGCCCTCCTGGTGCAGCCGCTCCGCCTCCTTGCGCAGGGCCTCCTCCCGGTGGGACAGGATCTTCCGGTCCTTCTCCACGGCGGCCTCGCGCAGCTTGAGGGCCGCGGCCTCCTCCTGCAGGCGCAGGCGGTCCGCCTCGAGCTGGCGCAGGAATTCCCGCCAGTCCTGCTCCCGCTGGCCCAGGGCCTTTTCCGCGCTCGCCAGCACGTAGTCCGGAAGGCCCAGCTTGGCCGCGATGGTGAGGGCCCGGCTCTGGCCCGGCAGGCCCACCAGCAGGCGGAAGGTGGGGGCCAGCTTCTCCTCGTCGAACTGCACGGAGGCGTTCTGGAATTTGGGATGGCGCAGGGCGAACTGGCTGATGTCGCCGAGGTGCGTGGAGCAGAGGACCCAGCAGCCGCGCCGGGACAGGGCCTTCAGCAGGGCGACGCCCAGGGCCGCGCCCTCCTTGGGATCCGTGCCCGTGCCCAGTTCGTCCAGCAGCACGAAGCCCCCGGCCCGGGCCTCCAGCAGGAGCTTCTTCAGGTGCACGATGTGGCTGCTGAAGGTGGAGAGGGAGCCGAGCAGGGTCTGGTGGTCGCCGATGTCGGCGTGCAGCGTGGTGAGCCCCGGCAGCCGGGTGCCGTCCGCCGCCGGGATGGCGAGGCCCGCGTGCCCCATGGCCATGAGCAGGCCCACGGTCTTCAGGGCCACGGTCTTGCCGCCGGTGTTGGACCCGGAGATCACCAGGCTGGGGCGGTCGGCGTCGAGGTGCAGGTCCAGTGGTATGACCTCGTGATCCAGGGCCTCCATGTCCAGGGCCTCCCGCACCGCGCGCAGCAGCAGGGGATGGCGGGCCTCCTTCAGGTCCAGGGCGGCGGCCCCCAGTTCCGGGAGCAGGCCTTCGCAGAGGCGGGCCCAGCGCAGCAGCGCCGCGGCCTCGTCCACGTCCGCGAGGAAGGCGCGCCAGGCCACGAAGTCCGGCCGGCGGGCGCGCAGCTCGTCCAGCAGCTGGCGCAGGTAGGCCTGCACCGCCATGGCGAATTCGGAAGCGGCCTCCACATAGTCGTTGTTGAGGGGCACGGCGTCGAAGGGTTCCAGGAAGACTGTGGCGCCGCTGCCACTGCGGTCCAGCACGAGTCCCGGCACCTGCCCCCGGCGCTCCGAGCGCACCGGCAGGCAGAAGCGGCCGTTGCGTTCCACCACCGCGCCTTCCTGCAGGGCCTCGCCGGCGCCGCGGATGATCCGCTGGAGCTTGGCCTGCACCGCCTGGAAGGCCCGCTGCTGGGCCTGGAACAGCTCCGCCAGGCCCGGCACCCGGGCCGGATCCAGCTCGCCTTCCGCGTTGAAGGTCTTCGAAAGTCGCGCCGCCACGGGCTCCGGCTCCGGCAAGGCGGCGGCGGTGGCCTGCAGGCGGTCGATGCCCAGATGGGCGCCTTCCGGCGCGGGGCGTCCCTCGGGCCAGTCGAGGACCGCGAGGGCGCGCAGCAGGGGGGTGAGGGCCTTCAACCCTTCCCGCAGCTGCCGCCAGTGCTCCGGCAGCAGCCAGCCCGCAGGATCCAGCAGCTCGTCGAGGGCTTCGTCCATGGCCTGGACCGAAAGCGGAGCGGGCTGCCTAGCGGCCAGTTCCTCGAGCTCCATCTGGCGAAGGCGCCGCAGGCCCGTACGGCCGTCCCAGGGATGAAGGGCGGCCAGGGCCGCCCGTCCGCCCTGCGTGCGCGCGAAGCCCGCCACCAGGTCCACGAGGACCGGGAACTCCAGGGTCTCAAGCTCGGGGTTCAGCAAAGGCATCCGGCCTCGATCCTCGCACATGAAGAAAGGCCCGATCGCTCGGGCCTTCCGGTGTTGCAATGGACATCAGGTCGATGCCGCATGGGGATCACCCCATGATGCGGCGCTCCTGGGCCAGGCGCTTGAGGGTCTTCTTTCGCGCGGCGAGCATCTTGCGCTTGCGCTTCGCGGAGGGCTTCTCGTAGTGCTGGCGCTTCTTGAGTTCGCTCAAGATGCCCGACTTTTCGCACTTGCGCTTGAAGCGGCGCAGCGCGTTCTCGAAGGTCTCGTCTTCTTTGATTTTAACGAGCGGCAATGTGTATCCCCCCCTTCTTTCATGGATTCGCCCACAAGGGGCGGCCCACCAGAATAGCCCGGTTCCCCGCCGAAGACGAGCTTTCCTTTGAGGGGAAGGCCCCGGCCTTCCGGGGGCCTCGGTTGTCCCCAAGCCACGGCGCGGGATACACTTGCGGGAATTCTTCGAGCCCCGATGGCAAAACCCCTCCTCCTGATCGTGGATGGCGAGTCCCTGAAAACGCCGGGACTCGTATCCTCCATGGAGCAGGATGGCTGGGAGATCCGCTGGTCCGGCCTGCCGGAGGCCGGGGCCCTGGTCACCGCCGGGTTGATGCCCGACCTGCTGCTGGTGGACCCCGCGCGCCACGGGGAGAAGAGCCTGGACCTGGTCCGGCTCTTCCGCGCCCGGAACCCGGCGGTCCCGGTCCTGATGCTCCAGAACGCCGGCGGGGAGGATCCCGTCCTGAGCGCCGAAGTCTCGGGCTACCTGCAGCGGTCCATGGCCGGGGACCTGATGGCCTCCGCCCTTCGCCAGTACCGGCCCGTGGGCGCCCGGGACGGCCAGCTCTCCTCCCAGGACATCTTCGGCGACCTGCTGGAGGACCTGGAGCGCACGGACGCCGCGCCCACCAGCCCCTTGGGCATGCTCGGCACCGGCGAGGTCCCCATCCTGAACCCGGAACCCCTGCGGCTTCCACCGCCACCGCCACCACCGCCCCCACCGCCCCCGATCCGCAGCACCGGTCCCCTTCCGGACCTCGCCGCCCTGGGCCCCGCGATCTCACCACCTCCGGCGGCTGCCCCGCGGGTCCCTCCGCCCGTCGCCCCGCCGGCTCCCGTCCCCCTGGCCGCCATCCCGACGCCGGTGCCCGCCGTTCCGGCCCCTCGGCCCCCGGCCCACACGCCGGCGGTGATCAAGCCCTCCTCCAAGTCCACCGCGGACCTCGGCGCCCTGCTGGATTCCCTGAAGACCGCGGCGAAACCGGCGCCCAGGCCCGCCGCCGCGCACCCGCCAATTCCAGCGGCAAAGGCGCCAACGCCCAAGGCGCCGGCGGCCTCCACGCCCCTGCCGCGGCCGACGGCGGTGCCCTCCGTGCCCCCGGACGCCCGCGCCACCGGGGGCCGTCCCCTGGACCCGGAGGAGATCTTCGGGGAGATGGAAGAGGACTTCGGCGCCGACACCTTTGAGACGCCCGTGCCCAAGTTGGCGGGGGCCAAAGGCGGGGCGGGGCCGGCCTCCCCCGCCGAGGGCGGCGAGCCCAAGGAGTTCACCCTCAGCGGCATTTCCGGGATCCACGACCCCTTCGACATCGGCTCGGGCAACTTCATCCCCCTCAACGCCCCGGCGGCCGCGCCGCCCCCGCAGCCGGCACCCGTCGCCGCCTCCGTGGGCTCCCGCAGCTTCCCCGACCACCAGGACAGCCTCGCCGGCGTCCTGGAGGAATACGGCAACTACTACCTGCTGGAGAAGGTGGCCGTGGGCGGCATGGCGGAGCTCTTCCGGGCCAAGCAGCGCGGCGTGCACAACTTCCAGAAGATCGTCGCCATCAAGCGCATCCTGCCCCACCTTTCGGACAACGATGAGTTCGTCACCATGTTCATCGATGAGGCCAAGCTGGCGGCCCAGCTGACCCACCCGAACATCGTGCAGATCTTTGATCTCGGGAAGGCGTCCGGCAGCTACTACATCGCCATGGAATACGTGGACGGCCGGGACCTCCGCTCCCTCCTGCGCAAGGTCCGCGAGTACGGCATCCCCTTCCCCGAATCCGTGGCGGCCTTCGTGGCGGCGCGGGTGGCGGGCGCCCTGGACTATGCCCACCGCAAGCGGGGCATGAACGACAAGGAACTGAAGCTCGTCCACCGGGACATCAGCCCCCAGAACATCCTCATCAGCTACGACGGCGCGGTGAAGCTGGTGGACTTCGGCATCGCCAAGGCCGCCACCAAGAACAGCCAGACCATGGCGGGCGCCCTCAAGGGCAAGCTGCTCTACATGAGTCCCGAGCAGGCCATGGGCAATCCCCTGGACAGCCGCTCGGACATCTACTCCCTGGGCCTGGTGCTCTTCGAACTGCTCACCGGGGAGCGCTGCTTCCAGGCGGATTCGGAGCTGGGCGTGCTGGAGAAGGTGCGCATGGGCCGGGTGATGGACGTGAAGGTCCTCAACCCCGCCATCAGCAAGGACATGGCCGACATCGTCAACAAGGCCCTCACCAAGAGCGTGGAGACCCGCTACTCCTCCGCCCGGCTCGTGGAGCGGGACCTCAAGGAGTGGATGAAGAAGCACGGGGGCGAGCCCACGGAGCACGAGGTGGCGGAGTACGTGAACGCCCTCCTGCGGGGCACCAAGGAGGAGGTGGAGGAGGTCCTGGCGGCCAAGTTCCATACCGTGGTGAAGCCCGTGCTGGCCTCCCAGCCCCCGGCCCTGCAGGCCGAGGACATGCCCACCACCGCCAAGCCCCTGCCCGCCGCCACCCCGGCGCCCCGGGGCCCGCAGGTCCCCCTCCCCGAGATCACCCTGAGCGGCGTCAGCCGGCGTCCCAAGTGGATCATCCCCGCCATCCTGGCCCTGCTGGGGCTCGTGGCCGGGCTCATCTACATCGCCCTCTCCACCCAGCCCAAGGGGTAGGCCGGGGCGGGAAAATCCCGGCCCTGAAAAAAGTGACTTCGGCCCCCGTTGCGGCCCATACCGAAGCTTGTATCCTTGACACCCACACCCCGGCCAACCCCCAACCCAATGGAGCACGTCATGGAACTCAGCAAGGACCAACAAGCCTTCTACGAGCAGACCCGTTCCCGCTGCCGCGCCGAAGTGGAGCAGATCAACAACACCATCGCTTCTGAAGTGCAGCGCGTGAAGGACCTCCTCACCCACCTCAGCAACCAGAAGGCCGCGGTCCTGCAGATGTACGGCGCCAGCTGCGCGGTGCTGGGGCAGGACAACGACCTGGCGGAAGAAGAGGGCATGAACATCGAGTTCTGAGTCCGCGATCCAGACTTCCCCGAACGCGCGCCCTGGGCGCGCGTTCGTGTTTCAGGCCCCAGGCATCAGGCCCCAGGCATCAGGCTCAGGGCGTCAGAGCTCCGGGCCCCCGGCCCGGAACAGCGGCGCCGAGCACTTCGAGCAGTTCGCCCGGTGCGGCGGGTTGCGCGTGCCGCAGTGGTCGCAGACCTGGTCCTTGGCGCGCTTGCGGCGCCAGAGGCGGAGGTAGAGGAGGCCGAGGACCAGGAGCAGCAGGCCGGCCTTCTGGGGGCCGCTGAAGACGAGGCCCGTGGGGCTCTTCACGGGCCGGGCGGGCTCCTCCTGCAGCTGCACCGCGGGCTGGACCTTCGCCGAGAAGCTCATCTCAGTTGTCCACCTTGAGGATCGCCAGGAAGGCCTCTTGGGGGATCTCCACGTTGCCGATGGACTTCATGCGCTTCTTGCCTTCCTTCTGCTTGTTCAGCAGCTTCTTCTTGCGGCTCACGTCGCCGCCGTAGCACTTGGCGAGCACGTCCTTGCGCCGGGCCTTCACATTGGTGCGGGCGATGATCTTCACGCCGATGGCCGCCTGGATGGCCACGTCGAACATCTGCTGGTGGATGACTTCCTTCATCTTGCCGCACAGGGCGTGGCCCAGGGTCGTGCTCTTGGAGCGGTGCACCAGGATGGAGAGGGCGTCCACGGTCTCGCCGTTCACCAGGATGTCCATCTTCACCAGATCGGATTCCACGTAGTGCTTCATGTGGTAGTCGAAGCTGGCGTAGCCCTTGGAGATGGACTTGAGCTTGTCGTAGAAGTCCAGCACCACCTCGTTCAGGGGCAGCTCGTAGACCAGCATCACCCGGTCCGTGCTCACGTACTCCAGCTTCTGCTGCAGGCCGCGACGCTCCTCGCAGAGCTTGATGAGGCCGCCCACGAAGTCCGTGCGGGTGAGGATGGTGGCCTCGATGATGGGCTCCTCGATGCGGACGATCTTCTGGAGGGCCGGCAGCTTCGACGGGTTGTCCACGATGACTTCGGAACCGTCGGTGAGGAAGACGTGGTAGCGCACGGAAGGCGCCGTGGTGATGAGGTCCAGGTCGAATTCCCGCTCCAGGCGCTCCTGCACGATCTCCATGTGCAGCAGGCCCAGGAAGCCGCAGCGGAAGCCGAAGCCCAGCGCCGTGGAAGTCTCCGGCTCGTAGGTGAAGCTGCTGTCGTTGAGCCGCAGCTTCTCCATGGCGTTGCGCAGGTTCTCGAAGTCGTCGCTGGAGGTGGGGAAGATGCCCGCGAAGACCACGGGCTGGATCTCCTTGAAGCCCTTCAGCATCTCGGTGGCGGGCTTCGTGTTGTGGGTGAGGGCGTGGGTGATGGTGTCGCCCACCTTCACGTCCACCAGCTGCTTGATGGAAGCCACCAGGTAGCCCACTTCGCCCACGGACAGCTCGGGCACCTTGTTCATCTTGGGATCGAAGATGCCGATCTCGTCCACCTTGTACTCGGAGCCGTTGGACATGAAGCGGACCTGCTCGCCGGCCTTGACCGTGCCGTTCATGACGCGGATCAGGCTGACGATGCCCCGGTAGGGGTCGTAGTAGCAGTCGAAGACCAGGGCCTGCAGGGGCGCGGCGGGATCGCCCACCGGGTGCGGGATGCACTCCACGATGCGCTCCAGGACCTCCAGGCAGTTCTCGCCGGTCTTGGCCGAGACGTTCACGCTGTGGGCCGTGTCCACCAGGCCGATGACCGTGTCGATCTGGTGCAGCACCTTTTCGGGGTCGCTGGAGGGCAGGTCGGTCTTGTTGAGGACGGGGAAGACCTCCAGGCCGTTCTCCAGGGCCAGGTAGGTGTTGGCCAGGGTCTGGGCCTCGACCCCTTGCGTGGAATCCACCACCAGGATGGCGCCTTCGCAGGCGGCGAGGCTGCGGCTCACCTCGTAGGTGAAGTCCACGTGACCAGGCGTGTCGATGAGGTTGAGGGTGTAGGTCTTGCCGTCCTTCGCCGTGTAGAGGCAGGTGACGGCGTGGGCCTTGATGGTGATGCCCCGCTCCCGCTCCAGGTCCATGTCGTCCAGCATCTGGGCGTGCATGTCCCGCATGGCCACGGTCTTCGTGAGCTCCAGCAGCCGGTCGGCAAGGGTCGACTTGCCGTGGTCGATGTGGGCCACGATGGAGAAATTGCGGATGAGCTTCGGATCAGTCACTCAAAACCTCGAACCCTCCATTGTATCGTTGGCGGGATGCCGCGTCTGCACTGGATCCTCCTCGTCCTGGCCCTGACCGGGCCGTTGC
The DNA here is from genome assembly GCA_016710635.1 of Holophagaceae bacterium. Classification (GTDB taxonomy): domain Bacteria; phylum Acidobacteriota; class Holophagae; order Holophagales; family Holophagaceae; genus JADJVL01. The sequence continues at coordinate 204,063 of JADJVL010000007.1, forward strand.
GGGCCTTTCCCTTCGAAGGCCGCGTCACTGACGGCCGGCGGGGCCTCGCGGGCTGCCGGGTCTACCCGGACCGTCCCCATCGCCCGCCGGGCCTGGCGGTGCCCACGGACTTCGTCCTCACCGACGGCCAGGGCCGCTTCCGCGTGGAGTTGGAGGCCGGCGACGGCGTGCTGGCGGTCGAGAAGGAGGGCTGGACGAGGGACCTGGCGCCACTGGCGGCCTTTCCTGGCCCCCTGGTGCTGCGGCGGGCGCCGGAGTACCGGGTGGAAAGGGCCCTGGTGATCCGCCTCGGAAAGGGCGCGAAGGCCGCGGCCAAGGTCGACACGCCCCTCCTGCGGCGCCGGCTCTTCAGCCGGGAGCCCAACGAAAGCAGCGTGGCCAACTATCTCTACGAAACCTCCAAGGGCGCCCTGGCCCTCGAGGAGGGCGACATCCTTGAGCAGCCCCTGCCCGCGGGCCTCGACCACCCCGGCGACGGGGACCGGAACCGGCTGGCGAAGGCGGTCCTGGCGCGGCTGCGGAACCTGGACCTCGCCCCCTACGACCGGGTGGACGACGCCACCGGCGCCCTGCGGCCCGACGGCAAGCCCGACCACCTCTGGATCCTCGCGCCGGGTCCGCCCCGGGCGGTGACCAGCGACCGCGGGCACCTCACGCCCATCTGCTTTCTCATGCCTTTGCCCTGGAAACCCGCCGTGCGGTGGCCGGTGGTGGTCGCCACGGACGAATCCCCCATCGGCCTGCTGGTGCACGAGGCCTTCCACGGCATGGGGGAGCACCGGGCCGACGACCTCTACCTCGACTGCGACCATCCCATGACCGCCGGCATCTGGGACCTCATGGACGCGGGCCAGTACCGGGGCTGGGACGCTCCCGAGCCCGCCGGGGCCGGCTGGATGGACGGCATCGGCGCCAGCCCCAGCCAGCCCGGTCCCTGGGTCCGCGGCGACCTCTGGTACCGGGGACGTTTCCGAAGCACCGTTGCCTTCCGGGAGCTGTCGGGCCGGCTGTGGGAAGGCTGGCTGGAACCCCTGGTGCGGGCCCCGGGCACCGAGCCCCAGGCCCTGCGGATCATCGATCCGCGTCGGGCGGGCACATTCTGGGAGCTCTCCGTCCGCCGTCCCTGGGGCTTCGACGGGGGCCGCGTCGGCGGCCGCTGGGGGCCAGGCTTCGAGGGACTCATCGCGGCCCGGGTGGATCCCTCCCTCCTCAGCGAGGGCGAGCCCCTGGGGCCCGTCCACGTGATCGACGCCCATCCGGGCACTCCGAAGCCCCCCAAGCCCCGCCTTCCCTGCGGCCGTCATGAACTGGACGACGCCGCCTTCAACCTCGGCCCTGGGGAGAACCCCAAGGGCGAGGACGGCGCCCTGTCCTGGGAGGTGCTGGCGACGGACGGACTGGGCAGGATGAAGGTACGGGTGCGCCTGACCCCCGAAACCCCGACGGAGACCCCATGATGCCGCTGCTTCTGCCCCCCGCCCTCGTCGTCACGCCCTTGCAGGCGCCTCCAGCGAAGCGCCACGACGCGGACCTCGTCCTGGACGACTGGCACCTGGCCGCGGCCCAGGCCGACGAGGCCCGCTACTTCGGCCACTTCGCCGAGCAGGCGGTCTTTCTCGGCACCGACGCCACGGAACGCTGGACCAAGGCCGAATTCCGCGCCTGGTCCGCACCCTTCTTCAAGCGCGGCCGCGCCTGGTCCTTCCGCGCGGTCTCGCGCCACCTCGCCTTCAGCGCCGACGGCCGCACCGCCTGGTTCGACGAGGTCCTGGACACGCCGAACCTGGGGCCCGCCCGCGGCACCGGCGTGCTGGTGAAGGAAGGCAAGGCCTGGAAGATCGCCCAGTACAACCTCACCGTGCCCATTCCGAATCCACTGATGGACAAGGTGAAGCAGCTGATCGAAGCGCAGGGGAAGGCGGAGCTGGAGAAGGCGAAGGAAAAGGCGACGAAGAATCCGTAGGGACGAGGCAATACGGATGATCGAAGGAACAGGCTTCCGCAGCTCAAAGGATTCCGTCACGCCCCGGGCGTGACGAAATCATCAAGCAACTGTCTTTTGGAACCGGCACCCTTTCAGGCCGTGGTTCGCCGTCCTTGCGAACCATGGTCTGGAAGGGTGCGGCCAAGCGGAGCGCGGCAGGTCGGGGATGGGAGTTCCGGTGTGGCGCTTGGATGGATGGGGAAGGGATTGGCTGCTGACCTGCACCCGGCTTCGTGAAGGTCAACGCCAGCGGCAAGGTCCACGGCGAGCTCAACCGCAATGGCACACCTGGAGCAGGCTCCCACCTGCCACTCCGTCAAACCACCTTCGCCTCCCCTCCCAGTCCTCGTAAGCTGAGGGATCCTCCGGAGCTCCTGATGAAGCGTCTCTTCGCCACCGCCCTCCTGCCGATCGCCCTCCTCGCGCAGGCTCCGGCGCCCACGGGGATCGCGCGGCTCAAGGCCGACGCCCTGGCCTCGGACGCGGCCTACAAGGATCTCGAGTACCTCTGCGACCGCATCGGGGCGCGGCCCAGCGGGTCGAAGCAGCTCGACGAGGCCATCGCCTGGGCCCAGACCGTCCTGAAGCGGGAGGGCTTCGTGAACGTGCGCGCCGAGCCGGTGACGATTCCCGTCTGGCGCCGGGGCGCGGAGCAGGGGTGGATCGAGGCGCCGGCGCGCCAGACCCTTTCGGTGCTGGGCCTGGGCGGAACCGTTCCCACGCCGAAGGGCGGCCTCACCGCCGAGGTCGTGGTGGTGGGCAGCTTCGACGAACTGAAAGCCTTGGGGGAGGCCAGGGTGAAGGGGAAGATCGTCTGCTTCGACGTGCCCTTCACGAACTACGGCGCCACCGTGGCCTACCGGGGCGCCGGCGCCAGCGAGGCGGCGAAGCTGGGCGCCGTGGCGGCCCTGGTGCGCTCAGTGACGCCGGTGAGTCTCGACACGCCGCACACCGGCGCCATGAACTACCAGAAGGATGTTGCGAAGATCCCCGCCGCCGCCATCACCCTCGAGAACGCCACCCAGTTGCGCCGGCTCCAGGCCTCGGGCCAGGTGCCGCGGGTGCACCTGGAACTGGAAAGCGAGGCGCCCACCACCGCCCCGTCGGCCAATGTCGTCGGTGAGCTGCCCGGCAGTGACAAGCCCGAGGAGATCGTGGTCCTCAGCGGGCACCTGGACTCCTGGGATGTGGGCCAGGGCGCCCAGGACGACGGCGTGGGCTGCATGCTCGCCCTCCATGCCGCGGCCCAGATCCGGCGTTCGGGCCTGCAGCCGAAGCGGACCCTGCGGGTGGTGCTCTACACCAACGAGGAGCACGGCCTCGCCGGCGGCCGCGCCTACCTGGAGGCCCACCGCGAAGAACTGCCCAGGCACGCCGCCATGCTGGAGACCGACAGCGGCAACGGCCTCATCCAGGGCTTCTCCCTGGACCTCGGCGGCGGCCAGGGCCGCAACCGGGCGCAGAGGGCCGCGGCCCCGACGGACGCGCAGAAGCGCGCCCTGGGTCTGCTGGAAGGCCTCGCCCCGCAGCTGGCGGATCTCGGCGCCATGAAGATGGAGCTCGGCGGCAGCGGCGCCGACATCGGCCCCTCCGTGGCCGCCGGTGTCCCCGGCATCGGCGTTGGCCACGACAACAGCCGCTACTGGGACGTCCACCACACCCGGGCCGACACCTTCGACAAGATCAAGCCCGAGGACCTGAAGAAGAACCTCGCCATCCTCAGCGCCTTCACCTTCGCCCTGGCGGACCTGCCGGAGCGCCTCGACGGGAAGTAGGGCAGGGCATGCTTTGACCCGACTCCATCCCTGGCGCTAACTTCAGGCTTTCCCATCCAGGAGCCGGAATGAAGCGCATCGGGAAGTGGCTGTTATACGTCTTCGCCGGCTCCGCGCTACTGCTCGGCCTCGTGCACGGAGTCGAGAACTGGCGGGGGCGCCGGGCCTGGGAATCCTGGAAGCGTTCCCGGGAAGCCGCCGGGGACCGCTATGGGTGGCCAGCGCCGCCGGCCCCGGTGCCAGCGGACCAGAATTTCGCGGCGGTCCCCGAGGTGGCCCGGGCCATGCGGACCGACGGCCAACCCTTCCTGGACTTCCGCCTTCCCCCCGAGCCCGCCACCCACACGGGCTGGCGCGTGGGGCGGCGGGAAGACCTGCGCGGCTGGGCGGAACGCTTCCAGGTCGCGGATCTGCAGGACGGGCTGGCCCCGGCCGCGTCGCGCCTCGCCGTCCTGGCCGCCGCCGCCCGTCGCTCCCAGTGCCGACTCCCGGTGGACGAGCGGGCCGACGAGATCCCCGGCCTCCTGGGCTTCCGTACCGCCGCCAAGGTCCTGCGGCTGCGGGCTCTTGACCTCCTGGCCAAGGGCAAGGTCGAAGAGGCCCGGGCGGACGTGGTGACCCTGCTGCGCACAGCGAAGCACACCACCACCAGCGCGAGCCTGATCAGCGCGCTCCTCCAGCTGCCCTTGGCGGAATCGGCCATGCAGCCGATCTGGGAGGGGATCTCCGACCATCGCTGGCGCGAGGAGGACCTGCGGGAAATCCAGGCGGAGCTGGGCCGACTCGACCTCCTCGCGTCCTTCGCCGGGGCCTGGCGGAATGAACGGATGAGCTGGTCGCGAGGGGAATCCTGGAACCTGGAGAAGGTCGCGGGGATGTCCGCCTGGGACCGGGCGGAGGCCATGAACCAGGCTGCGGTGGACGGATCCGACGGCCCCGGCCGGGGCCGTCTTGCCCTCTGGGCGCTCATGCCCAGCGGCTGGATCCACCAGAACCTCCTCACCTGGGATCGGATGTGGGTCGAGCACATGGAGCCCTGTCTCGACGCGCCGGCCCACCGGTATTTCCCGGACCGGGCCGAACAGGCGAGCCGGGCCATGCAGGCGTCGGCCGCAACGGGGCGGCACCCCTACCGGTTCCTGGCGGCCATCGCTTTGCCAGCCCTCCTGGGCCAGAACCTGCGGGTCGCCCAGCGCCAGACGGCCCTCGACCAGGCCCGGGTGGCCTGCGCGCTGGAACGGCATCGCCTGCGGCACAAGGCCTATCCCGATAGCCTCGCCGGCCTTGCTCCGGAACTGCTCGACGGCATCCCCGTGGACGTGCCCGCGGGAGGCCGCCTGAAGTACCGGCGGGAGAGGCAGGGCTACCTGCTGTACTCCCTCGGGAGCGACGGAAAGGACGACGGGGGCCGCGTGGCCACGGACCCGAAACAGCCATGGATCCTGGTTCCGGGGCAGGGCGACTGGGTGGGGAAGATCGAGTGAGGCAGAAAGACTCGATACGAAAAGGCGCCCCGAGGGGCGCCTTTTCGTATTGGAAACCCTTCGCCTACTTCAGCGGCTTGAGGGTCAGCGGATCCCGCAGGGGCAGCTTCACCGTGGGCAGTTTGGCGACTTCGGAAAGCGTGCCGGGGTGGTCCTTCACGTCGCCCTCCTCCATCTCCTTGGCGTTGCCGACGCAGAGGATGGCGAGCTGGTCGGGGCGGAGATACTTCTGGGACACCCGGAGGACGTCCTCGCGGGTCACGGCCTGGACCTTGGCCTGGTAGGTCTCCAGGTAGGCGTCCGGCACGCCGGTCCAGTCGTTGCTGGCGAAGGTGCCCGCCAGGGCCGCCTTGCTGGGGAAGCGGGCGGGGAAGCCCTCGATGAGGGAGCCCTTGGCGACCTTCAGTTCCTCGTCGGTGACGCCGTCCTTGCGCATCTTCTCCAGCTCCGCGAGGGCCAGGCGGATGCCGTAGGCCACGGTGCGGGTCTTGGTCTGGAAGAGGGCGGTGAAGCCGCCGGTGTCGCCGAGGAACTGGGCGGCCTGGGCGCGGGTACCGGCGCTGTAGGCCAGGCCCTCGTCGCTGCGGATCTTCTTCACGAAGCGGGAGGTGAAGCCGCCGCCGCCCAGCACGTGGTTCATCACCGCCACCGCCGGGTAGTCGGCGTCGGTGACCCGCAGGCCCTGCATGGTGAGGTTCATGGTGACGCGGCCCTGGTTCACCGCCTTGTCCACGACGTAGATGCCGGGCTTGGCGACATAGGGCGAGGCCGGCGGCCGGCCGGCGGCCTTGGCGTCCTTGCCGGCCTTGAGGGCGCCGACGGTCTCGTTCAGGAGCTTGACCATCTCGGCGCGGTCGAAGCGTCCCGCCACGGTGACCATGAGGTTCTCCGGGCTCAGGAGGCGGCCGTGGAGGGCCTGCAGGTCCTCCCGGGTGATGGCGTCCAGGCTGGCGGCGGTGGGCAGGTGGTTCGTGAAGTGGCCCTCGCCCCGGAGGAGGAAGCCCAGCTCCCGCTGCTCGATGCCCGTGCTGTCGTCATTGCGCCGCTCCATCTGCTGGCGGAGGTTCTTCTTGGCCAGGTCCAGCTTGTCCTGCTGGAAGGCGGGCTCGGTGAGCATCTCCAGCAGCAGGCCCAGGCCTTCCTTCGCGTCCTTGGCCAGGAGGTTCAGGGACAGGGCGCCGCTGGTATCCCCCAGGTTGCCGGAAGCCTGGGCCGCCAGCATGTCGAGCTTCTCGTCCAGGTCGTCGGCCTTGGTCTTCGCCGTGCCGCCGGTGCGCAGCAGGGTGCCCATGAGCTGGGCGGCGCCCTCCTTGCCGGGGGCGTCGAGCCAGCGCCCCGCCTTGAGGACGAGGTCGAAGCTCACGAGGGGCTGGCCGTTGGGATCCGGCACCACGTAGGCGGTAATGCCGTTCTTCAGCTTCACCCGGTAGTCCTTGGCCTTGGCCATGTCGTAGCGGATGGGCTTGAACACGAGCTTTTCGGGACGGTCGGGGATGGCCGTCGTCTGGGGCGCCTGCCCGAGGACCGGCAGGCCCAGGGCGAGGGCGGCGAGTAGGATTCCGCGGTTCTTCACTTGGCCTCCAGCTGCTTCAGGCGGGTTTCGATGCGCTTGATGATGAGATCCATGGCGGGTTTGAACGCTGCGGGCACTTTTTCCGCCTGCGCCTGGGACTGCTCCAGGGCCTTCTTGAGCTTCTCGGCGTCGGTCTCCTTGGCGAGCTTCTCCAGCTGGGCCTTGACCATGGGCCGCACCTGCTCGGGCAGGGCGGCGATCTCCGGGTCCTCGGGGGTCGCGGGTCCGGCCTTCCGGGTGTAGGTGGCGATGGTGCGGTTTTCCTTGGTGAAGTACTTCTTCGCCACCCGCTGGACGTCCTCGGGGGTGACGGCCTCCAGCTTCTTTGGGCTGTCCAGGAAGTCCTGGTAGCCGGTGATGGCGTCGGAGACCGCCAGCTGGATCATCAGGAAGTTGTCGTTCTCCAGGCGGCGGAAGCTGTCGGCCTGGGCCTGGTTCTTCACCTTGCGCAGCTCCAGGGCGGGCACGCCGTCCTTCTGGATCTTTTCGAGCTCGCGGGTGAGGGCGAGTTCCACCTCGTCGTGCTTCTTGTCCGCGGCGAGGGTGGCGCCCAGGCTGAAGGTGCCGCCGTACTTGCGCGCGCCGGAAAAGGCGAAGGCGTTGGTGGCGACCTTCTGCTGGTTCACCAGCTCCTTGGTCAGGCGGCCGGTGCGGCCGCTCAGGAGGTCCGCCAGGACCTCGAGGGCCGCGTCGTCCTTGTGGCCATCGGCCACGGTCTTGTAGGTGATGTTGACGCTCGGGGTGGTCTCGGCCTCGGCGGAGACCCGCTGCTCGGCGAGCTGGGGCGGCTCGAGGGTGGTCATTTCCGGCACGCCGGCGGGGTTGGCCTTGAGGCGGCCGAAATAGCGCTCCGCCAGGGCCTCGGCCTCCTTGGGATTGAAGTCGCCCACGAGCACCGCGACGAGGTTGTTGGGGGCGTAGTAGGTGGCGAAGAACTCGAAGGCCTGGGCGCGGGTGATGTTGGCCACGTCGCTGGACCAGCCGATGGTCTGCCAGTTGTAGGGGCTGGCCTGCCAGACCATGGCGTTGATCTGCTCCTGGAAGCGGCCCGTGGGCGTGCTTTCCGTGCGCAGGCGGCGTTCCTCGTAAACCACGTCCCGTTCCTTGTAGAACTCGCGGAACACCGGATCGATGAGGCGCGAGCTCTCCATCCAGGCCCACAGCTCCAGCTTGTTGGCGGGGATCGTGTTGATGTAGCAGGTGACGTCGGAATTGGTGAAAGCGTTGAGGCCCGTGGCGCCGTTCTCGGTATAGATCTTCGAGAACTCGTCCTTCACCAGCAGCTCCTGCTGCTCCTTCACCAGCTTCTCGAAGTCCTCCACCAGCTTCTGGTGCTTCTCGCTACGGTGCTTCGGATCGTTCATGTCCTCGATGTCGCCCCGCAGCTGCTTCTTGCGCAGGATCGACTCCTCCTTGCGGATCTCATCGCGGACACGGTCCTGCAGGTCGTTCAGCTCCTTGTCCCTGGCGGGATTCTTCGTGCCGATGGTGGAGGTGCCCTTGAACATCATGTGCTCGAAGAGGTGGGCCACACCGGTCACGCCCACCCGCTCGTTGGCGCTGCCGAATTTGGTGATCCAGCCCGCGGCGATGGTGGGCTGGTCGTGGCGCTCCACCATCAGCAGGCGCATGCCGTTGGAAAGGGTCCTTTCGAGGACCGGCACGGTCTGGGCCGCGAGGGGGACGGCCCCTGACAGGGCGACGAGCGCGGCGGCAAGGCCGTAGCGGCTCCGGAAACTGGGCATGGTGCCTCCAGATGGGAAAGCCCCAGCCTACCAGGAAGGCCTCGGATTACGAGGCTTGACCTCGATGACCACACGCTAGAGTGGATCGATGTACTCCGAGACCCATGCCCGATCCCTGCTGAAGGCCCTGAGCTGGCGCATCGCCGGCAGTCTCACGACCTCGGCCATCGCCTTCGTCTTCCTGCGGCGCTGGGACCTTGCCCTGGCCGCCGGGGGCCTGGATTTCCTCGTGAAGGTGGTGATCTATTACCTCCACGAACGGGTCTGGGACCGCCTCGCCTTCGGCAAGCGCCAGCTCCGGCCCTCCGTGCTGTGGTTCACGGGCCTGTCCGGCGCCGGCAAGACCACCTTGGCCCAGGCGGTGGTGGCCGAACTGGGCCGGCGCGCCATCCGGGCCGAGCATCTGGATGGCGACACCATCCGCGACCTCTTCCCTAACACGGGCTTCACGCCGGAGGAGCGGGAGGCGCATGTGCGGCGGGTGGGCTACCTGGCGAGCCGCCTGGAGCGCAACGGCCTCTTCGTCGTGGTCTCCCTGATATCGCCGAGCCGCTCCGCCCGGGACTTCGCCCGGGGGCTCTGCGGCAGCTTCGTCGAGATCCACCTCGCGACGCCCCTGGAGGAATGCGAGCGCCGGGACACGAAGGGCCTCTACCGCAAGGCCCGCCAGGGCGAGCTCGCCAACTTCACCGGCATCAGCGCCCCCTACGAGGCCCCGGAGCATCCGGAACTGGTTCTGGACACCACCAGCCTCTCCGTTGAGGACGCGACCCGGACGGTCCTGGATCACCTGAGGAAACGGGCCTGATCCCTGGGTAGACTCGATGGATGCATCATCTGGACCAGCTTGAGAACCGCAGCATCCACATCCTGCGGGAGGCCTACAGCTCCTTCCGGAAGCTGGGGATGCTCTGGTCCATCGGCAAGGACAGCACCGTCATGCTTTGGCTGGCCCGGAAGGCCTTTTTCGGACACGTTCCCTTCCCGCTGATCCACGTGGACACCACCTTCAAGATTCCCGAAATGATCGCCTACCGGGACCGCCTCGTCCGGGAGTGGGGGCTGCGCCTCATCGTCGGCACCAACCACGCGGCCCTCGCCGCCGGGGACACCTTCCCTTCCGGGAAGGTCGACCGCATCACCTGCTGCCGCCTGCTCAAGACCGAGGCCATGAAGACCGCCCTCGCCGGCGGCCCCGGCGAGGAGCCCTTCACGGGCATCATCGCGGGCATCCGCGCCGACGAGGAAGGCAGCCGCTCCAAGGAGCGCACCTTCTCCCCCCGCACCCGGGAGAGCGACTGGGACGTGGACGACCAGCCGCCGGAATTCTGGAACCAGTACAAGACCGACTTCGCCCCGGGCACCCACGTGCGCATCCATCCGCTCCTGGACTGGACCGAACTGGACATCTGGGAATACATCGGCCGGGAAGGGATTCCCACGGTCTCCCTCTACTACGACCAGGGCGATGGGCGCCGGTACCGCTCCCTCGGCTGCCACCCCTGCACCACGCCCATCGAGTCCACCGCGAAGAACGTGCAGGAGATCATCGCCGAACTCAGCACCGGCAAGCTCAGCGGCATCGCGGAGCGCTCGGGCCGGGCTCAGGACAAGGACGACGCCGGCGGGCTGGAGACCCTGCGGCGGGATGGGTACATGTGATGGAGATCGCCTTCGTCGGACACGTGGACCACGGCAAGAGCACCATCGTCGGCCGACTGCTGGCGGACACCGGCTCCCTGCCCCAGGGGAAGCTGGACCAGATCCGCGCCTTCTGCGAAGCCAATGCCCGCCCCTTCGAGTACGCCTTCCTCCTGGACGCGCTGCGGAACGAGCGGGCCCAGGGCATCACCATCGACGTGGCCCGGGTCTTCTTCAAGAGCGGCGGCCGGGCCTACACGATCCACGACACCCCCGGCCACGCCGAGTTCCTGAAAAACATGGTGAGCGGCGCCGCCCGCGCCGACGCGGCCCTGCTGGTCCTCGACGGCCACGAGGGCGTGCAGGAGAACTCCCGGCGCCACGCCTACCTGCTTTCCATGCTGGGCATCCGGCAGGTGGCGGTGCTGGTGAACAAGATGGACCTCCTCGATCGGGACCAGGGGGCTTTCGACGCCCTCGTCGATAGCTTCGGCCGGCACCTGGCGCGCTTCGAGCTGGTGCCCTCCCACTGGATCCCGGTGGTCGGCCGCACCGGCGAGAACCTCGCCGCGCGCTCCGGGGAGATGGCCTGGTACCACGGGCCGACCCTGCTGGAAGCCCTCGCCGGCTTCGAGGCCGCGCGGCCCCTGGAAGAGCTGCCCTTTCGCCTGCCGGTGCAGGACGTCTACAAATTCACCGCCAACGGCGACACCCGCCGCATCGTTGCGGGCACCGTGGAAAGCGGTCGCGCGGAGCCCGGGGACGAACTGGTCTTCCACCCGTCCGGCAAGCGCAGCCGCATCCGCAGCCTGGAAGCCTTTCCCGGGCCGGGGCCGGCCATCGTCTCGGCGGGCATGGCCTGCGGCTTCACCCTCGAGGAGCCGGTCTACCTGGCCCGGGGCGAAGTGGCCGCCAAGGCCGGCGAACCGGGGCCCGTCTGCGCGAACCGCTTCCGCGCGAGCCTCTTCTGGCTGGGGAAGCGGCCCCTCCACAGCGGGCGGGACTACCTCCTGAAGCTCGGCACGGCCCGGGTGCGGGCCCGCCTGGAACGGATCGTCCGCGTCCTCGACGCCTCGTCCCTGGAACCCCGGGAGACCCCCGAAGCCGTCGCGCGCCACGAGGTCGGGGAGGTGGTCCTGCGCCTCGCCCGGCCCATCGCCTTCGACCCCGGCCAGCTCCCGCCGGCGATGAGCCGCTTCGTCCTGGTGGACGATTTCGAGATCTCCGGCGGTGGCCTTCTGCTCGAGGGCCTCGCCGAAGGCGTGGCCAGCGGCCGGGCGGCGCGCTTCAACCAGCGGCCCCTCGTCATCCTCTTGGCCCAGGAAGGGAAGGGCGGCGCCCATGACCACGGCCTCGACCTCGCCCTCAGCGACGCGGGCCGGGCGGTGTATCCCCTGCCTGCGCTGATGGCGCCCTTCCACAAGGAACGCCTGACGCGGATGGCGGAACAGGCGCGGCTCCTCCTGGACGCGGGCCTGCTGGTCCTGCTCCCGGTATCGGAACCGCGGTGGACGGATCTGGACGCGCTGAAGGGCATGCTGCCGGAAGGCCGCCTCAAGGTCGTGTGGATTGGAGATGGCCCGGCCCCCGCCGGCCTTCACGCCGATCTGGCCGTGGATCCCCGGGAGGACCGGACCCTGTCCCGTGCCATCCTCCGATGGACCGGAGTGGACGCCGCGGAGGCCGTCAGCCCGCTGGAGACGGGACATTGAGCCATGGCGATGAGGACTACCCTTCCATGGATACGGAGCGTGGCATGCAGCAGGCATTGAACCGGGTCATCGCCATCAGCCCGTTCCAGGTTCCCGACGCCGGGCTGGTGGCCGCCGCCTTCCGCGCCGGAGCCCTGGGCGTGCTGGATCTGGGCCGGGAGCCCGGCCCCGCCGCCGCCGCACTGGCGCGGCTGGCGGCCCATCCGGAGGGCAGCCTCGGCGTCCGGGTGCCCGCCGGCTGTCCCCTTGGTCCCGCGGACCTGCCGCCCAGCATCGGCACGGTGGTGCTCGAGGCGGGCCAGCTCCTGGCACCCTGGCGCGGCCGGCGGGTCCTGGTCCAGGTGACGACCGTGGAACAGGCCCGGGAAGCCGCCGCCGCGGGCGCCGCGGGCCTCATCGCCAAGGGCTCGGAAAGCGGCGGGCGCGTGGGCGACCTCACCTCCTTCGTGCTGCTCCAGACCTTGCTCCCCCAGACGACGCTGCCGGTCTGGGCGCAGGGCGGCATCGGCCTGCACACCGCCGCGGCCTGTGTCGCAGGGGGCGCCGCGGGGGTCGTGCTCGACGCCCAGCTGGCCCTCGCCCGGGAATCCGCCCTGCCCAAGGAGATCAAGACCGCCGTGGCCGCCATGGATGGCAGCGAGACCGTGCTGGCGGGGGGGACCCACCGGGTCTATGCCCGGCCCGACCTGCCCCTCGAAGCCCTCGCGTCGGGGGACCTCGATGCGCGCCTCGGCGCCGGGGACCTGCACCGGGACCTGCTGCCGGCGGGCCAGGACGCCGCCTTCGCCAGGCCCCTGGCGGAGCGCTTCCGCACCGTCGGCGGCATCGTGCGGGGGGTGAGGGAGGCCATCGCCACGCAGATCGCCGCCGCCCGCGGCCAGAACCTGCTTTCCGAGCAGGGGCCCCTGGCCCGGGAGCTGAACCTGCGTTTCCCCATCTTCCAGGGGCCCATGACCCGGGTCAGCGACCGCGCCGCCTTCGCCGAAGCCGTGGCGGAGGCCGGCGGCCTGCCCTTCCTGGCCCTCGCCTTGATGCGGGGCCCTGAAGTGGAAGCGCTCCTCGAGGAGACCGCCCGCACCCTGGCGGGGAAGACCTGGGGCGTCGGCATCCTGGGCTTCGTGCCCCAGGAACTCCGGGAGGAGCAGCTCGAGGCCGTCATGCGCATCAAGCCGCCGGTGGCCATCATCGCCGGGGGCCGGCCCGCCCAGGCACGACCCCTGGAGGACCTCGGCATCGCGACCTTCCTGCACGTGCCCTCCCCGGGCCTGCTGGACCTTTTCCTCAAGCAGGGCGCCCGCCGCTTCGTGTTCGAAGGCTCCGAGTGCGGTGGCCACGTCGGCCCGCGGACCAGCTTCGCCCTCTGGGAGGCGCAGATCGAGCGCCTGCTGCGGCACCCGGCGCCCCGGGAGCTGAGCGTGATCTTCGCCGGGGGCATCCACGACGCCCGCTCGGCGGCGATGGTGGCCGCCATGGCCGCGCCCCTTGCGGAGCGCGGCGTCAAGGTGGGCGTCCTCATGGGCACCGCCTACCTCTTCACCCGCGAGGCCGTGGCCTGCGGCGCCATCCAGCCCTTCTTCCAGGAGGCGGCCCTGGCCTGCGAAGGCACCGTCCTGCTGGAGACCGCGCCGGGCCACGCCACCCGCTGCGCGGACACGGACTTCGTGAAGCTCTTCCACGCCGAGCGCCAGCGGATGCGCGATGCCGGCCTGGCGCCCCAGGAGGTCTGGGCGGGACTCGAGGAGCTGAACCTGGGACGGCTGCGCCTCGCCGCCAAGGGCCTGAAGCGCGAAGGCGCGCAGCTCGTGGGCGTTGACGCCGCGACCCAGGCCCGGGAGGGCATGGTGATGCTGGGCCAGGTCGCGGCCCTGCGGCATGGCGTCGGCGGCATCGCGGACCTGCACCGGGAGGTGGGCGCGGGTTCCGCGGCCTTCCTGGCGGCCCTGGAAGGCATCGAACCGCCCGCCGCGAAGGGGGCTCCCGCGGACGTGGCCATCGTCGGTATGGCGGCCATCCTCCCGGGCGCCTCGGACCTGGAGGCCTTCTGGTCCAACATCGTCGGCGGCGTGAACAGCATCCGCGAAGTCCCGGCGGAGCGCTGGAATGTGGAAGCCTTCTTCGATCCCGCCTCCACCAGCGGCACCATGACGCCTTCCAAGTGGGGCGGCTTCCTGGACCCTGTGGCCTTCGATCCCCTCACCTACGGTATTCCGCCCCTTTCCCTCGCCGCCATCGAGCCCGTGCAGCTGTTGGCCCTGGAAGCCAGCCGCCGCGCCCTCGGCGACGCGGGCTACCTGGACCGGGACTTCGACCGGGAGAACACCTCGGTGATCTTCGGCGCCGAGGCGGGCACGGATCTCGCCGGCGCCTATGGGTTCCGCGCCCTCTGGCGGCAGTACGCCGGGGCGCTGCCCGAAGCCCTGGACGCGGTGCTGCCGCGGATGACGGAGGATTCCTTCCCGGGGATCCTGGCCAACGTCATCGCGGGCCGCATCGCCAACCGCCTGGACCTGGGCGGCGTGAACTACACCGTGGACGCCGCCTGCGCCTCCTCCCTGGCCGCCGTGGACCTGGCGTGCAAGGAGCTGACCACCGGCACCAGCGAGATGGTGATCTGCGGCGGCGCCGACCTCCACAACAGCATCGTGGACTTCCTGGCCTTCGCCTCCGTCCACGCCCTCTCGCCCACGGGCCAGTGCCGCACCTTCGACGCGACCGCCGACGGCATCGCCCTCGGGGAGGGCGTCGCCGCGGTGGTGCTTAAGCGGCTGGCGGACGCGGAGCGGGATGGCGACCGCATCTACGCCGTCATCAAGGGCGTCGGGGGCGGCAGCGATGGCAAGAGCCTCGGCCTCACCGCGCCCCGGGCCGAAGGCCAGGCGCGCACCCTGGCCCGGGCCTACGGGAAGGCCGGCGTCCGGCCCGTGGACGTGGCGCTCGTCGAGGCCCATGGCACCGGCACCGTGGTGGGGGACCGCACGGAACTGGAGACCCTGAACCTCTTCTTCGGCAGCGCCGGCGCCGGGACCGCGACCATCACCCTCGGCTCGGTGAAATCCCAGATCGGGCACACCAAGTGCACCGCGGGGCTGGCGGGCCTCATCAAGACGGCACTCAGCCTCCACCGCCGGGTCCTGCCGCCCACCTGCAACATCACCCAGCCCAATCCGGGCTGGACGCCGGCTTCCCCCTTCACCCTCAACTCGGAGCCAAGGCCCTGGCTGGGCCGCGGCCGGCGGGCCGGCATCAGCGCCTTCGGCTTCGGGGGCACGAACTTCCACGTGGTGCTCGCGGAACACGAGGCGCCGCCCCCGGCCTCGGGCCTGCCGGACTGGCCCGCGGAGCTCTTCCTGTTCCGTGGCGCGGACGCCGCCACGGCCCTGGCGCGAATCGAGGCCCTGGCCGGGGCCCTGGACCGCGAGCCGCCCCACGCCTTCAAGGACCTGGCCCTCGCCATGGCCGAAGGGACGGACTCCGTCCAGATCGCCGTAGTCGCCCGCGACCGGGCGGACCTCCGCGCCAAGCTGGACCTGGCCCGGGAGCTGAAGGCCCATCCCTCCGGCGTCTTCGTCGCCAAGGCTGAAGCCCTCGGGGCCAAGCCTGAAGCCCTCGGGGCCAGGCCGAAAGTGGCCTTCCTCTTCCCGGGCCAGGGCTCCCAGCGCGTGGGCATGCTGCGGGACCTCTTCCTCGCCTTTCCGCGCCTGCAGCGCCACCTCGAAGCGGGCGCCCCCTGGGCCCGCCTCATGTTCCCGCCAACACCCTGGCTGCCCGGGGAGCGGGAAGCCCAGGAGCAGGCCCTGAAGGACACCCGCGCCGCCCAGCCGGCCCTGGGGATCGCCGGCCTCGCGGTGGCGGACCTGCTGGCCCAGCTCGGCCTCCGCCCCGACCTCCTCGCCGGGCACAGCTACGGCGAACTCGTGGCCCTCTGCGTCGCCGGGGTGCTTCCAGAGGCGGACCTGCCCGCGCTTTCCGAGCTGCGGGGCCGCCGGATCCTTGAAGCCTGCGGGCCCTCCGGCGAGGCCGGCACCATGGCGGCGGTGGCCGCCGGCGCCGGGGCCATCGCGCCCCACCTGGTCGGCCTACAGGGGGTCGTCACCGCCAACGAGAACGCGCCGGACCAGTCCGTGATCTCCGGTCCGGCGGAGGGCGTCGCCGCCGCCGTGGCCCGGCTGAACGCCGCGGGCATCGGCACGCGGCCCATCGCCGTGGCCTGCGCCTTCCACAGCCCGCTGGTGGCGCCGGCCTGCGCCGCGTTCCGGTCCGACCTGGACGCGGTGGGGATTTCCGCTCCCCAGGCCACCGTCTACTCGAACACCACCGCCGCGCCCTATCCCCACGCAGCGGAAGCCGTGCGCGCGCGCCTCGCGGAGCACATCGGCAAGCCCGTGCGCTTCGTGGCGCAGATCGAGGCGATGTACGCCGACGGGGCCCGCATCTTCGTTGAGGCCGGCCCAGGCCGGGTGCTCACCGGACTCGTGGGCCGCATCCTGGGGGACCGGCCCCACCTCGCCGTGGCCTGTGACCGGGGCGAGGACAACGGCCTGCTGGCCCTGCTCCTGGCCCTGGGCCAACTGGCGGTGCACGGCCAGGTCCTCGACCTGGAAGCCCTGTTCCGTGGCCGTGGCGCCCTTGCCGCGGACCTCGTGGCGCCGGCGCGACAGACCCCTTCGGCCAGCGCCTGGTGGGTGAATGGACAGCGGTCCTGGCCCATGCACGGCGAACTGCCGGCCAATGCTTTGCGCCCCATCCTCGGGCCCGTGGTCCGGGGTTTCGGCGCCGCGGCCACGGCGCCCGAAGGCGGCCCGCGGCAGGCGGTGGTGCTCGAGTACCTCCGCAGCGCCCGGGAGATGGTCGAGGCCCAGCGCCGGGTGATGATGCAGTACCTGGGCGGGGACGATCGCGCCGCGGCCCTCGCGCCCATCGAAGGCGTCCTGGTCCAGCCCTCCATCCCAATCTCCGCACCGGTCTCTGCCCCGCAGGCCGCCCTCGCCGCACCGGCCCCGCCCGGGCGGGGCCAGGACGACATCGAGGCCCTGCTCCTCGCCATCGTGTCGGAACGCACGGGCTACCCGTTAGAGATGCTGGACCTGGATCTGGATCTCGAAGCGGACCTCAGCATCGATTCCATCAAGCGCGTGGAGATCCTCGGCGCCATCGCCGAGCGCATGGGCACCTCCGGCGCCGCCATGGAGGAGCTGCCGGAAGACCTCGTGGCGGTGAAGACGCTGCGGGCCATCATCGCGGCCCTCAAGACCTTCGCCGGCGAAAGCGGCGCCGCCCAGGCCAGCCTTGCCGCCGCGGTCCCCGCGGCCCTTGCGCCAGCGGCAACGGACGCGGCACCTCCGCGCCCACCGGCGCCGGTGGGACGCTTCGTCATCCGCATGGAGCCGGGGGGCGAGGCGAAGGGCGGGCCCTGGCCCCTCGACCAGGGCCGCGTCGGCGTCTTCGGCGCCGCCGTGGAGCTGGGTCCTCTGCTTCTGGATGGCCTCGAAACCGCCGGCAGCCACGGCGTCGCGGCGGCCCCGGACGCGGCTCCGCCCGCCGGGCTCGACGCCCTGTTGGACCTCTCACCCCTGCGGGACGACTGGGCGCCCGGCGATGTCCCCGCCCTCTTCGAACGGGTCCGCGGCGCCCTGGTGGGCGGCGCGAAGGTCATCCTCGTGGCCGGTCCCGCCGCGGAGCTGGGCGCGGCGGCCCACGGGGCGCCGCGGCTGAACGGCCACCTCGTCCCGCCCGCCGCCGGCGTCGCCGGGATGGTCAAGTGCCTGCGCAAGGAATGGCCGGACCGGCAGGTCCGCCTGGCGAACTTCCAGGAGGGCCTGGACGGCCCCGGGCTGGCCGGGCGCATCCTGGACGAGCTGCGGACTTCCGGCGGCTCCGGCGAAGTGCGCTACAGCCCCGAAGGCATCCGCCTCACCCAGCGGGTCGTGCCAATCGCCCTCGCCCGGGATCCAGGGGCGAAACCCGCCCTCGCCCTCGGCCCCGAGTCCGTGGTGCTGCTCACCGGAGGCGCGCGGGGCATCACCGCCCGCATCGCCCTGGAGTTCGCCCGGCGCTTCCGCTGCCGGCTCGAGCTCGTGGGCCGCACGCCCCTGCCCGGGGACGAGGAGTCCTTCCTCCACGCCGCCGAGGATCTGAAGGCCGTGCGCCAGGCGCTGATCACCCGGGATCCCCGCAAGGCCCCCGCGGAGATCGAAGCCGCCGCCGCGAAGGTGCAGGCGGCCCGGGAAGTCCGGGAGACCATGGCGGCCCTCCGGGCCGCGGGCTCCGAGGTGGTCTACCACCCGGCGGACGTGCGGGACGCCGAAGCCCTCGGGCGCGTGGTCGAGGAGGTCTACCGCCGCCAGGGCCGCCTGGACGGCGCCATCCACGGCGCCGGAGTGATCGAGGACAAGCTGGCCCGGGACAAGACGGCGGAATCCTTCGCGCGGGTCTTCGAGACCAAGGTCCACGGCGCCCTCGCCCTCGCGGAAAAGGTCCGGGACGACATCGGCTTCATGGTCTTCTTCTCGAGCATCGCCTCCACCTTCGGCAGCCGCGGCCAGTCCGACTACGCCGCGGCCAACGACTTCCTGGACCGCCTCGCCGGCACCCTGAACCTCCGGCTGCGGGGCCGGATCCTCTCCATCAATTGGGGCCCCTGGCGGGACGCCGGGATGGTATCCGCGGAACTGGCGCGGGAGTACGCCCGGCGGGGCATCGACCTCATCGATCCCGAGTCCGGGGTCGCCTGCTTCTTCGACGAGCTGCTCTTCGGACCGCCGGAGGCCGCCAACGTGATCCTGATGCGCGGCGATCCGGCCGCCATGGCCTGAGGACCGGATGGCCCGCAGCGGAACCCGACCATGAGCCACCAGCGCGACATCGCCATCATCGGCATGGCCTGCCTTTTTCCCAAGGCGCCGGACCTGGATGCCTACTGGCGGAACGTCTGCGCCGGCGTCGACGCCATCAGCGACGTGCCCGCCGCCCGCTGGGACCCGGTCTTCTTCGACCCGGAGTCCTCGGCGCCGGACCGCTTCTACGCCAGGCGCGGCGGTTTCGTGGACGAGTACGCCGATTTCGACGCGGCGGGCTTCGGGATCATGCCCGTCTCCGCCCGGGGCGCGGAGCCCGAGCAGCTGCTCACCCTGCGGGTGGCGGTGGACGCCCTCGCGGACGCGGGCTATGCGGACCGCGCCTTCCCCCGGGAACGCACCAGCGTCATCCTCGGCCGCGGGAACTACATCGGCGCCGGCACCTCCCGCCTCATCAACATCACCCGCGGCGCCCAGCAGCTCATCGAGTCCCTGGGCCTCCTGCTGCCGGAGCCTGGGGGCGGAGAAGCTGGCCCAGATCAAGCGCGAGTTCCAGGCCCAGTGCGGCGTCTATGGACCCGACACCGCCATCGGCCTGGTGCCGAACCTGCTGGCCTCCCGCATCGCGAACCGCCTGGACCTCCAGGGCTCGGCGTACACCCTGGACGCCGCCTGCGCCAGCGCCCTGGTGGCGGTGGACCACGCCTGCCGGGAACTGGCGGACGGCCGCTCCGACCTTTCCCTCGCCGGCGGCGTGCACCTCTGCCACGACCTCGTCTTCTGGAGCGTGTTCTGCCAGCTCGGGGCCCTGTCCCGGACCCAGGCCATCCGTCCCTTCGACCGCCGGGCCGACGGCCTCCTCATGGGGGAAGGCATCGGCATGACGGTGCTGAAGCGCCTCGCGGACGCCCGCCGGGACGGGGACCGGATCTACGCCGTGATCCGCGGGACCGGCGTCGCCAGCGATGGCCGGGACCTGAGCCTCATGCTGCCGCGGGTGGACGGGCAGGTGCTCGCCCTCACCCGGGCCTGGCAGATGGCGGGCCTGGAGCCGGGCACCGTGGGCCTCGTGGAAGCCCATGGCACCGCCACGCCGGCGGGGGACGCCGCGGAGCTGGAAACCCTCCGGCGGGTCTTCGGCCCTTCGCAGCCCGGCGCCGAGCGCGCGGTGCTGGGCTCGGTGAAGTCCATGATCGGCCACACCATGCCCGCCGCCGGCGCCGCCGGGCTGATCAAGGCCGCCCTGGCCGCCTACCACGGCGTGCGGCCGCCGAGCCTGCATTGCGAAGAACCGAATCCGGCGATCGAGGCCACCCGCTTCCGGGTGCTGGCCCAGGCCGAGCCCTGGGAGGCCGGCCATCGGCGCGCCGCGGTGAACGCCTTCGGCTTCGGCGGCATCAACGCCCATGTCGTCCTCGAGGCCCATCCGGAGGGCCGGGCCTCCCGGCCGGAGTCCCGGGGTTGCGGCGGCCCCGGCGGTGCGGCTCCTCGCGGCGCCTTCCCAGGCCGCCCTCCTGGAAGCCCTCGACGCCGGCCGCAGCGGTGGGGAGGGGCCCTGGCGCCTCGCCGTGTTCGGGCCGACGCCGGCCAAGCTGGCCGCCGCCCGGGCCACGGTGGAGGCGGGCCGTGCCCGCCATGGCCGTGACGGCATCCACGTCTCCCCGGGTGGCCTCATCACCGAAGGGGGCCGCATCGCCTTCCTGTTTCCCGGCGTGGAGGCGGCCTTCGCGCCCCGGGTGGAGGACCTGGCCCGGCACTTCGGCCTGGAACTCCCGGACCTGCAGGCCGCCGACCTCGCGGACCAGGGCCGCTGCGTCATCCTCCTGAACGGCCTCCTGCAGGAGGCCGCCGCCCGCATCGGCCTGAAGCCCGACGTGGTGGCGGGGCACAGCATCGGGGAATGGTCAGGCATGATCGCCGCCGGCATGTTCGAGGGCGCCTCCCTGCACGACTTCATCACCGCCCTGAACCCCTCGATGCTGAAGGTGGCCGACGTCGCCTACCTCGCCGTGGGCGCCGGGGCGGGGAAGGTGGGGCCCTGGATCGCGGACCTGCCCGGCGTCGTGGTCTCCCACGACAACTGCGTGCACCAGGCCATCCTCTGCGGGCCGGAGGCGGACATCGCGGAGGCCGCCCGCCGCCTGCGGGAGCGCCGCATCCTGTGCGAGGTCCTGCCCTTCCGCTCAGGCTTCCACTCGCCGGCCCTGGCGGGCCACATGGACGCCTACCTCCGGAACCTGGACGGGCTGACCTTCGCGGAACCCACCCTGCCGCTCTGGTCCGCGACGACCTGCGCGCCCTATCCCCGGGACCGGGAAGGCGTGCGCGCCCTGTTCCGGGAACACCTGCTGAAGCCCGTCCGCTTCCGGGAGCTGATCCTCGCCCTCCACGCCGAGGGCGTGCGGGTCTTCGTCCAGGCCGGGGCCGGCAGCCTGTCGGCCTTCGTCAGCGATGTCCTGGGGGACCGGCCCCATTTGGCGATCCCCCTCATCGCGCCCCAGCGGGACGGCCTGGCCCAGTTCCAGCGGGCCACCGCCGCCCTCTGGGTGGAAGGCGCCCCGGTGGACCTCGCCGCGGCGGGCTTCAAGGCCTCCGCGATCAAGGAAGCCGGACCGAGTTCCACGGAGGCTGCCACTCAAGTCCGGCCCCGGCCGCCCCTGCGCCTGGACCTCGGCGTGCCCATGGTCCGCATCGCCCACGAGGCCCTGCAAGCCGGGCCCCGCAAGGCCGCGGCGGCGCTGCCGGAAGACCCGGTGCTGCGGACCTTCGGCGCGGCACTGCGGGAGCTGGAGGCCGCCCAGGCCGCGGTGGTGCAGGCCTACGGGGAGCGGCCCGCGCCAGGGTCTGCGCCCGTGTCGTCTGCGCCAGCGCCAGCGCCCGTGCCCGCCGTTCTGCCGGTTCCCGTGACCGGCGGCGGGCTCGTGGAGGCGGAACGGATCGTCTTCTCCCTCGAGACCTACCCGGAGCTCATCGATCACAGCCTCATCCCCCAGCCCCCGGGCTGGCCGGAACCGGCGGACCGCGCCCCCGCCGTGCCCATGACCATGTCCATCGCCCTCCTCATGGAGGCCGCCCTGCGCCTCGCGCCGGGCCGCGTGGCGGTGGCGGTGGAGAAGGTGGTCGCGAACACCTGGATCCGCACCATCCCGCCTCTGGAGGTGGAAGTCAGCCATGAACGCCTCGACGCCGACCGCATCCGCGTGCGCCTGGGCACCTACGTGGAAGGCGTCGTCGTGCTGGGGGACCGCTATCCGGAGCCGCCGGCACCTTCCGCGGAGGGGCTCGGCGCCCCCCACGCCTTCCCGGTGCCCTTCGAGGCCATCTACCGGGACGGCTGGCTCTTCCACGGCCCCCAGTACCAGGGGATCCTCTCCATCGACGACTGCGGCACCCAGGGCGTCCGCGGCACCATCCGGGCCCTGCCGGCGAAGGGTTCCCTCCTGGACAACGCGGGCCAGTTCCTGGGGCTCTGGGTGATGCACTCGTGCGAGAACGACCAGCTCGCCATGCCGGTGCGGGTGGGCCGCATCGACTTCTTCGGCCCCGACCCTGAACCCGGGGAGATCCTGGACTGCGTGGTCTGGGTCCGGACCTTCGGCCGGCGGGAGGTCCGCGCGGACCTGGAGCTGCGGCGCGGGGGCCGCGTCTGGGGCCGCATCCAGGGCTGGGAGGACTGGCGCTTCTTCACCGGCGGGCCCATCTACTCCGTGATGCGCCAGCCCGCGAAGTACCTCCTCGCCGGCGTGGAGGAGGGCGGCGTCACCGTCCTCCACGATCCGGGCTGGTCCTCGGCGACCTTCGAGTTCCTGGTGCGCCGCTTCTTTGCGGCGAAGGAGCTGGACGCCCTGGGCGGCATCCGCCACGCCCAGCGCAAGAGCGAGTGGCTCTATGGCCGCATCGCCGCGAAGGATGCCATCCGGCACCTGCTCTACGCCCGGGGCCACGCCCCCATCTTCCCCGTGGAGATCCACATCGAGGCGGACGCCCTGGGCCGGCCCCTCGCCAAGGGACCCTTTGCCGGCGACCTGCGGGTGTCCATCGCCCACAAGGCCGGCATCGCCTGCGCCCTGGCGGCGGAGGGCGCCGATCCCGGCGTCGACGTGGAAAAGGTTGAAGCCCGCGGCGAGGGTTTCGCCGCCTTCGCCTTCGGCCCGGGTGAGCTCGCCCTCCTGCCGCCGGGGGACCGGGACGAATGGCTGACGCGCTTCTGGTGCGCCAAGGAGGCGGTGGGCAAGGCGCGGGGGACCGGCCTCGCCGGGAACCCCAAGGGGCTGCGGATCGAAGCGGTCGAGGCGGACCGTATACTGGTCGAAGGGGCTTGGGTGGAAACCCGCCGCCGAGGCCAACACGTTGTCGCATGGACGGTGCAATGAACACACTTGAAGCTGGCAAGTCCGAGATCCTCGCGTCCGTCGGAGGCCTGATCGAGGAGATCATCGGGGAGGAATGGGTGCGGGAGACGCCCATCACCATGGAGACGAGCTTCGCCCAGGACCTGGAGCTGGAGAGCATCGAGCTGGTGGCCCTGTCGGAAAAGATCCAGCAGCGCTACGGCGAGGCCGTGGACTTTCCCGCCTGGCTCTCCGGCATGGAGCTGGAGCAGATCATCGCCCTCAAGGTCGGGGACCTCGTCGAGCACATCGCCTCATGCCAGTCGAAGACGTAGGCGGCCTGAAGACCCACCTGCAGACGCTCGGGGCGTCGGGCCCGGGCGTGGTGCTGGTGCACGGCATGCTGATCGGCTCCATCGCCAGCTGGTACTTCTCCATCGCCCCCATGCTGGCCCTGAAGCGCCGGGTCCTCATGTACGACCTCCGCGGCCACGGGCTGACGGAACGCACGCCCTCGGGCTACGGCCTCCGCGCCATGGCGGAGGATCTGCACACGCTGGTCCGCCGCCACGGCGGCGGCGCTCCGGTGGCTCTGGTGGGCCACAGCTACGGGGCGGTCATCGCCCTGCGCTTCGCCCTCGACCACCCGGAGCTCGTGACCCGGCTGGTGATCGTCGAGGCGCCCCTGCCCATCCTCACCCGCGAGCACGTGGATTCCGTTTCGGGCCTCGACGGGGAGGCGGTGGTGCAGATGATGCCGCCCTGGCAGCAGCACGCCTTCCTCACCGGCGGCCGGCGGGCCCGGCGCCTGGGCGAGCGGGGCATCGCCCTGCTGCGCGACACCACCCTGGTGGACGAGCTGCTGGCGGAGGCGGACTTCGCCGACGCCGAACTGCGGGCCTTTTCGCGCCCGGTCCTGCTCTGCTACGGCACCCAGACCGGCGAGCGGATGACTGTCACCCGCGACCGTCTGCTGCAGGTGCTGCCGGACGTGCGCCTCGAGACCATCGACGCCTCCCACTACATGACCCGGGACGCGCCGGTGCCCTTGGCGGACGCCATCGGGAGGTTCCTGGATGCCTGAGGTCCTCGCCGGCGGCGTGCGCTTCAACACCATGACCCTCGGCCAGGCGGGCCCCGTGGTGGTGATGATCCACGGGCTGCTCATCGACAACCACGCGAGCTTCTACATGACCCTCGCGCCGGCGGTGGCGAAGCGGGCGAGGGTCGTCCTCTACGACCTCCGCGGCCACGGCCGCAGCGAGCAGCCACCTTCGGGCTACACCGTGGACGACCTGGCCCGGGACCTGGCGGGGATCCTCGACGGACTGGGCCTGGGCGGCGAGGCCGTCATCCTCGTGGGCCACAGCTTCGGCGGCCATCTCGCCCTGCGCTTCGCGACCCTGTACCCGGAGCGGGTGCGGGGCCTGGTGCTGCTGGAATCCCACTCCGGCATGTCGGAACTGGGCGAACAGATGGCCGAGACCCTCCTGCTGAAGGGCGAGGCGCGCCTGGAAAAGGTGAAGGAGCTCTTCGGGAACTGGCTCGCCCAGCACACCGCCCGGGGCCACGCGGACATCGGCGACCTGGATCTGGACGCCCTGGACCTGGAAGCCATGGACAAGGATGGCCGGGCGACGGTGGAGCGGCTCACGCGCCTCCCCCGCCGGCGGAAGAGTTCCATGGTCACCACGGCGCGGGCGCTGCGGGACCACACCACCTTCGTCCAGGACCTCCTCGCCAGCCCGCCGCTGGTTGACGCCACGCTGGCCTCCATCGCCTGTCCGGTGCTGGCGGTCTACGGTGCGGACTCGGCCCTCCGGACCGACGGCGAGCGCCTCGCCCGGATCCTGCCGGACTGCCGGCTGGAGATCCTGGAGGACTGCGGCCACGGCGTGCTCTTCCACGGCACCGCGCAGGTCCGGGGGCTCCTGGGGGCCTGGCTGGACGAGGTCGCCCCGTGAGCCGCTACCTCGTCGTGGCGCCGCCCTTTCCCTCCCACATCTATCCGACGGCCTCCGTGGGCCTCGAGCTCGAGCGCCGTGGCCACGAGGTGGCCTGGGTGACCTACGGGGAGCAGCAGGCGAGCGTCCCGGCGGGGGCCCGTTTCTATTCTCTGGCCTCGTCGGCGCCGCAGGGTCTGGTGGAGGACATCCAGCGCCAGGCCGGCGCGCCCTGGCTGGCGGGGATGAAGGTGTTCTTCGAGGACGTGGTCGCGCCCCTGGCCCGGGACATGCTGCCCGGCGTCGAAGCCGCCATCGACGACTTCCGGCCCGACGCGCTGCTGGTGGACCAGATGGCCCTGGCGGGGGCCTTCGCCGCCCGGCGCCGGGGCCTGCCCTGGGCCACCTCCTCCACCTCCTGCTCCCTCATCGCCGACCACTTCGGGCCCTATCCGAAGGTGGAGGCCTGGCTCGTGGATCTCTTCGCCGGGCTGCAGCGGGAGGCGGGCCTGGAGCCGGTGCGGTGGCCGGACCGGTCCCCGGCCCTGGTGCTCCTCTACACCTCCCGGGCCTACGCCGGCGAAGGGTTGGAGTTCCCCGGCCACTACCGTTTCGTCGGGCCCGCCCTGGGCGGCCGCGCCGAGGCCGTTGACTTCCCCTGGGAGGCACTGCGGGAGGGGCCCAAGGTCTTCGTCAGCCTTGGCAGCCTCTTCGCCTTCCGGGGGGAACGCTTCTTCCGCATCGTGCGGGAGGCCCTGGCGGACGCGCCGGTGCAGGTGGTGGTGAGCGCGCCGGCAGGCTTCCTGCCGGACCCGCCGGCGAACTTCATCGTAAGGCCCTGGGTGCCCCTGCTCCAGCTCCTGCCGAAACTCGACGCCCTGGTCACCCACGCGGGGACGACCCTCACCGAGGGCCTGCTCCACGGCCTGCCGTCGGTCGCCGCGCCCATCGTCCACGACCAGGGCAGCTTCGCCCAGAAGGCCGTGGAGGCCGGGGCCGCGGTGCGGGTGGGCTTCAACCGGGTCACCGCCCCCGAGCTGCGCCGCGCGGTCTTCGAAGTGCTCGAAAACCCTTCCTACCGGGCCGCCGCGCAGCGCCTGCAGACCTCCTTCCGGGAGGCGGGAGGCGCCCCCGCCGCGGCTTCGGCACTGGAGGCGCTGGCATGAGCGAAATCGGAACCGGCCCTATGACGGACGACTTGTCGGGGAAGGTCGCCCTCGTCACCGGCGGCGCCTCGGGCATCGGGCTGGCCACGGCGCGGCGCTTCGCCCAGGCGGGAGCGCAGGTCCTCCTCGCGGACCTGGATGCGGCCGCCGGCGGGCGCGCCGTGGAAGGGCTGGCGGCGGAAGGCCTCACGGCCACCTTCGTCCAGGCGGACGTGGCCTGCGAAGACGATGTGCGGCGGATGGTGGAACGTGCCCTGGACGTCCACGGCGCCCTCCATGTCCTGTTCAACAATGCCGGCGTGTCGAGAGGCTCCGAACCCGTCACCGAAGTGGCCCTGGAGGACTGGAACCGCATTCTCGCCGTGAATCTCACCGGCACCTTCCTGGGCATGAAGCACGGCATCGCCGCGATGCTGAAGGGGGGCGGCGGCAGCGTCATCAACAACGCCTCGGTCTTCGGTCTCGTGGGCATGGCCGGCCAGGCCGCCTACACGGCCTCCAAGGGCGGCGTGCTCCAGCTGACCCGTACCGCGGCCCTCGAGTTCGCCGCCAAGGGCGTCCGGGTGAATGCGATCTGCCCCGGCTTCACGGAAACGCCCATCCTCGCCAAGCCCACCCCGGCCGAAGCCACGCGGATGGCCATGGGCCGGGCCCTCACGCCCCTGGGCCGCTACGCCCAGCCCGCGGAAATCGCCGAGCTGGCCCTCTTCCTGGCCTCCTCCCGCGCCGCCTACATCACCGGCGCCGTGCTGCCCGTGGACGGCGGCTACCTCGCGCGCTGAGGTCCCAGTCCGGTTTGGCCTCAGTCTTTTGAGGCGCTCAGGCGCCGCCCCAGCCTGAAGAGGGGCCAGCCGGTGAGCAGGATCGCCAGGCCCGCGAGGGCGAGGCGCGTCTCCGTGACCAGGACGTGGCCGGCGACGGCGGCGAGGACCAGCATGTAGAGGGCCGGCAGCACGGGGTAGCCGGGCATGGCGAAGCCGCCGTCCCCGTCGCCCCGCCGCCGCAGGACGAAGAGGGTGGAGGCCACCGCCACCAGGGTCAGGGCGTCGGTGAAGATCACGTAGTTCAGCAGCTTTTCGAAGGAACCCAGCAGGAAGGCGGGCACCAGCATGGTGGCGCCGAAGAAGAGCAGGCCCACCTCCTGGACCTGGGTCTTCGGATTCACCCGGAGGAAGGCCTTCGGCAGCACGCCGTCCTCGGCCATGGCGTAGAAGCTGCGGGGCATCTGGAGGATGGTGGCGTTCACGAAGCCCGCGGCGGACAGGAAGATCGCCACGGACACCACGGCCTCGCCGGAAGCCCCGAAGGTGGCGCGGGACAGGGCCGCGGCCACCAGCTTCGACTCCGCCACGCCCGTAGTTCCCAGGGCGCGCTGGTACGCGACATTGATGAGCAGGTAGAGGGCGACCACGCAGAGCATGCCGCCGGTGACGGCGAGGGGGAAGCGGCGCTTCGCGTCCTTCACGTCGGCGCCGAGGTTCATCGTCATGTGGTAGCCGCCGTAGGCATAGAAGCACGGGATGAGGGCCGCGGCGAAGCGCGTCCCCGCCGGGGTCACGGGCACCACATCGATGGCCGCCACCTTCGGCGCGAGGACGAGGGCGAGCACCGCGAGGCCGACGATCATGACGATCTTGAGCATGGAGAGGAGGTTCTGGGTTCGCGAGCCGCTGCGGATGCCCAGGTAGTTCAACACCAGGAGCACCAGCATCAGGGCGCACGCCAGGGCGAGCGATGAATGGGGTGTCCGCAGGGCCGCCGGCAGCACCAACGGCGCCAGGTATTCGGCGCCGATGAAGGCCACCCCCGCCGCGCCGGCGCCCTGCATCAGCGTCTGTCCCCAGTTCAGGCTGAAGGCCAGGGCCGGGTGGTAGCAGTCCGCCACCACGCGGTAGTAGCCGCCGGCCCGGGGATGGCGGGAACCGATTTCGGCGAAGGTCAGCGCCCCCAGGAGGCTGACGAGCCCACCCACCGCCCAGGCGGCGAAAAAGAGGGCCGTGCTCCCGGCGGCGCCCGCCACGATGGCGGGCGTGCGGAAGATGCCGATGCCCACCACCAGGCTGAACACCACCATGGCGGTGTCAAAGGTGCCGAGGCGGGCCTCGATGACGCGAGGCTCATCCGCCATGCAGGGCCTCGTCCAGCAGCTCCGCGAGGCGTTCGTACTGCTCGAGGCTGTTGTAGAGCTGGGCGGAGACGCGCACCACGGGCACGGGCGAATGATAGAGCCAGGTCTCCACGCCCCGGGCCCGGAACCAGGCGCTGAGGGCGTCGGAATCCAGGCGCGCGGCCGGAGCACCCTTTCGCGGCGCGGGCAGGGGGAGCGATGCGATGGAACCGATCATCGATTCCGGGGCTGGCATCGCGAGGCCGAAGCGACCGCCCAGGAGGGCGCGGGCCCGCAGTGCCAGGGCCCGGTTCGTCGCCATCACCTCCGGCCAGCCCCCGGGGAGCAGGCCGCCCATGAACCTGATGCTTTCCGGGATGCAGAGCCAGGGCGTGGGATCACAGGTGCCGGTCCAGTCGAACTCGGCGTGGAAGCCTTCCTGGAAGCCGTGGCTGATGGTGCCGGGATGCAGGCCCGCCTGCCGGTCCCGCCGCACGTGGAGGAAGGCCGCGCCCTTGGGCGCGCAGAGCCACTTGTGGGCGTTGCCGGTGTAGTAGGCGGCGCCGATTCCAGCCAGGTCCAGGGCCACCATGCCCGGCGCGTGGGCGCCGTCCACCAGGGTGTCGATGCCCCGCGCGTTCAGTTCCCCCACCAGCCGCTGGATCGGATAGACCAGGGCCGTGGGGCTCGTCACGTGGTCCAGCAGGGCGAGGCGCGTCCGGGGCGTCACCGCCGCCAGGATGGCCGCCACGACCTCGTCTTCCCCTGCGAGGGGAAAGGGGATCGGAGCGGTGACGACCCTGGCGCCGCTGCGGCCGGCGACGAAGTCGAGGGTCTTCCCGCAGGCGGCGTAGACATGGCTCGTGGTGAGCAGCTCGTCGCCGGCTTCGAAGACCAGGGAGCGCAGCACCGCGTTCACCCCCGTCGTGGCGTTGGGCACGAAGGCCAGATCCGCCGCCTTGGCGCCAAGGAAGGCGGCGAGACCCTCCCGGGCCGTATCGATGCGGGACTGCCAGGTCCGCACCAGGAAGTCCACGGGCTCCCGCTCCAGTTCGGCGCGCAGTTCCGATTGGAGCGCCAGCACCGCCTTCGGGCAGGCGCCGAAGGAGCCGTGATTCAGGTAGGCGACGGACGGGTCGAGGGACCAGTGGGCGGCGAGCGGATTGGGCATATGGGCATCACCATAGCGCGGGGGGGGGGGGGGGGGGGGGGGGGGGGGGGGGGGGGGGGGGGGGGGGGGGGTTGGGGGGGGGGGGGGGGGTGGGGGGGGGGGGGGGGTGGGGGGGGGTTGGGGGGGGGGGGGGGGGGGGGGGGGGGGGGGTTTGGGGGTTTTTTTTTGGGGGGGGGGGGGGTTTTTTGGGGGGGGGGGGGGGGTGGGGTTTGGTTTGGGTTTTGGGGGTTGGTTTTTTGGGGGGGGGTGGGGGGGGGGGGGGGGGTTGGGGGGGGTTTGGGGGGGGGGGGGGGGGGTTGGGGGTGGGGGGTTGGGGTTGGGGGGGGGGGGGGGGGTTGGGGGGGGGTTGGGGGGGGGGGGGGGGGGGGGGGGGGGGGGGGGGGGGGGGGGGGGGGGGGGGGGGTGGGGGGGGGGGGGGGGGGGGGGGGGGGGGTGGGGGGGGGGGGGTGGGGGGGGGGGGGGGGGGTTTGGGGGGGGGGGGGGGGGGGGGGGGGGGGGGGGGTTTTGGGGGGGGGGGGGGGGGTTGGTGGGGGGGGGGGGGGGGGTTGGGGGGGGGGGGGGGGGGGGTTTGTCTTTTTGGGGGGGGGGGTTTTTGTTGGGGGGGGGGGGGTGGGGGGGGGGGTGTTGGGGTTTGGGGGGGGGGGGAGTTGGGGGGGGGGGTTGGGGGGGGGGGGGGGGGGGGGGGGGGGGGGGGGGGGTGGGGGGGGGGGGGGGGGCATGCTCCGGTCCGGCCCTACTCCTGCTTCTTGAGCTCGCCGGTCGTGCCGGGCTTCACGGGAGCCTCGGCGGAAGAGGCGCCGCCCACGGCGAGGATCGGGAAGCGCGGTGGGTCCCCCAGCTGCCATCGCTGCGCAGCAGTACCTCGTGGAAGAAGCCCCAGTGCACGAGGCCGTCAGGACTGCGGGGATCCAGGAGGTAGAAGGCCAGCCGCCCGTGGCGCTGCTGGACGGGGATGTAGAGGGCGGCGTCCAGGGACTTCGCATCCCAGGGGAGGGTTCGTGCCCGGGCGGGCGCTTCCGTCGTCCACGCGCCCTGCAGGTCCAGGGACAGCACGCCTTGGAAGGCGCCCTTGGCCACCGTACGGCCCGTCTCCTTGAAGTGCCGCACCGGCGCCTGCGACCTGGCGCGGCCCGGCAGCACCTTGAGGCCGTGGGCCTCCAGCACGGGCCGCACCCGCTCGGCGAAGGCCGCGTCGACGAGGTAGCCCGCCGGCAGGTCCTGGAAGTCCTTCCCTGCGAAGGTGACGAAGCTCGGGAGCTCCACGCTGCGCTGGGACTTCTCGCCGGTGACCTGGCCCTGGGCGTTCTTGATCGGATCCACGAGGTCGAAGGTGGCGCGCTCGGTCTCTTTCAGCTCCGCTCCGAGGGGCAGCTTCGCGGGCAGCCGCCTGGCGGCGGCGATGGTGCGGTTCACCTCCGCGGGATGGGCCGCGATCCACCCGAGGCACGCCGTCACGAAGCGCCGGGTGTCGGCGATGCGGTCCGGGTAGCTGCGGTAGACGTATTCCTCGCTGAGGATGCCCAGGCGCCCCTGCAGGGCCGGGTAGTTGCTGAGGTAGCGGGGCAGGGCGTCGAAGGTCTCCCAGCGTTCGGGCTTCGTATCCACCTTGTCCGGCGCCCAGGCGCCGCCACCCCGTTCCTCGGGGGCGAAGTTGCCGTAGTCGTAGGTGGGCAGGCCTTCCTTCTTCAGCGTCTCGCGCACCTCCACGAGCAGCCTGCGGTTGAAGGTCAGCAGGTCCGCGTCGGCGCCCAGGGCCAGGGCCGGTGCGTAGGTGAGGTGGAAGCCGTGGTAACTGCCGTTCGTCGTATGCAGGTCGAAGACCACCGCAGGGTCGAAGTCCTGCAGCAGCGCCAGGAACCAGCGGGTGTTGGCGGCCTGGACCTTCATGAGGTCCCGATTCAGGTCCAGACCCCGGGCGTTCTCCCGGCGGCCGACGCCACTGGCCGGATTGGGCTGGTGACGGCGGATGGCCGGGTCCAGGCCGTCGGTGCCGTCGGCGTTGTAGGCGGGGCAGATGACGAGGTCGATGTGCTTCCGAAGTTCAGGATGCTTCCCCTGCAGCAGCTCCCGCACCAGCACCTGCACCGCCTCCTTGCCCTCTACTTCGCCCGCGTGGATGTTGGCGTTGATGTAGACGCGGACGGCGTCCTTCGCGGTGGCGGGCAGACGCCAGGCCAGGAGGGGCGCGCCGGCCTCGGTGGTCTTCGGCGCGCCCTTGGGGTGATAGGGCACCAAGGCCGGATTCCGCTTCCGCAGGGCCTCCATGAAGGTCCGCACCTCCGCCACCGTGCTGGTGCGGGCGTGCCGGGTGGCTTCAGGAATGGTTTGCGGCCAGGGCTTGTCTGGCCCGGCGAAGAGGGAGGACGCGAGGACGAGGCAGAGGAGGGGGAGGCGCATCCGTCAAGGATGCCAGCGCCTCAGCTTCCAGCCGCCCTCCAGTTCCTTGAGGCCTTCACCCTGCAAAGGCAGCGGCAGCTCCGCCGTGCGCGGGAGGGCCCACTCCGGTTCGCCGTGGCGGCTCAGGGCTTCCCAGCGCTCGCCGCCGGAGGGCGTGCACACCCAGCGTTCGATCTTGCCTTTCTGGGGCTTGGGCACGCCGACGATGCGGGCGGCGGGCGCCTTCGGTGGCGCGTCCCGCCGGGCGACCAGGTAGGCGAAGGCCAGATGGCGGCGCTCCAGGCCCGCGGCCTGGTCGAGGGCGGTGAACCAGGGCGGCGGCGCCCAGGGCAGCTCGGCCACGCACCACTGTTTCGGAAGGGCGAGCATGGGGCAGGGGCCTGGGCAGGGGCAGGGGGCGGCGAGGGACCAGGGCGCCGCGAGGAAGGGCTCCCGCAGCTCCATCAGGCGCCGGGTCGGGGCCGGTAGGGCCGGCTCCAGGATCACGAGGGCGCCTTGAGGTGCGAGGCGCTCCTTCAACCGAGCCAGCAGGCGCTCCTGATCTTTGGGTTCCAGCTCGTTGAGGGTGTGGCCCAGGAGCACCAGATCGGGCTGGCCCGCGGGCAGGTCCGGCAGGCGCACCCGTTCGGTCCGGGCCTCGACGCCGAGCTTCTGCAGGGCGCCGCCGGCGAAGGCCAGGGCCTCGCTCCGCAGGTCCGTCAGGGTGTAGCGCGCTGCGGGCGCCAGCAGGGAGGCGGCGAGGCTCAGGGGTCCGGGCCCGGCCCCCAGGTCCCAGACCTCCGTGGCCCCGAGGAAAGCCTCCGGCGTTTCCGCGGCCACCGCGGCCAGGCTTTCCGCCTGCGCCCAGCCGTGGTGGGCGAAGTAGGGGGCGAGGTTCGTCGCGGCGAAGTAGTCCCCCTTCGGCGCGCCATCCAGGCGGTTGAAGCAGTCCGACAGGCCCCGCAAAGTCTCGCCCCAGGCCTTGGGCCAGGACTGCGTCGGCAGCTCCGGCAGCAGGGCCTCCCAGCGCGCCCGCAGCGCCAGCAGCAGGGCGGGATCGGCCGCGAGGCGCGAGGTCAAGGGAGCCGGGAGGCGGGGCGGCTCAGGAGCCCGGCGTGACGATCATGACGCCGTGCTCGGGCACGACGCGGACCTTCGAGCCGAAGACGGTCTTGTTGAAGGTGACGAAGGTCGTGGCCAGGAACATGAGGAGGGCCACCATGGCCGCGCCGCGCTTGCCCGCCGCCAGGTGCTTCGGGGCCATCTCGGAGGCCGCGAGGAGGATCACCACCAGCAGGAGCTTGGTGTGGAGGTAGTAGTGGTCGAAGGGATGCTGGCCGCCCTGGATCTTCAGCACCAGGAGGCCGATGCCCAGGAGCACCGCGATGCGTGCGGCCCAGCCCACGGTGCGCTTCCAGATGGTGGCGGCGAGGCCGCGCAGGTCCTCCCGTTCCTCCTCGAAGCCGGACAGGAGCAGGGCCACGACGCCGCCGCCGCCGATGACGGAGAAGGCCACGAAGTGGATCCACTTCAGAAGGGTGAAGGTCTCGAACTTGCCCATGGAAGCCTCGGGGTAAGCCTCGAAGGTAGCGGGAGCGGCGCGCTTTGAACAGGCGGGGTACCCTGGCCCACGGAGGCGTCCATGTCCGAGCCCACGACCAAACTCCGCATCGCCGTGGTCGGGGCGGGCCATCTGGGCCAGCACCACGCGCGCATCGCCGCCACGAGCCCCCACGCCGCCAGCGTCGTGGTGGTGGAGCCCGCGGAGGAGCGGGGCCGGGAGATCGCGGCAAAACACGGTGCCGAATGGGCCCCAAACCTGGCCTCTGTCCTGGGTCGCATTGATGTTGTCCAGATCGCCGCGCCCACGGGCTTCCACCTTGCCCTGGGCCAGGAGGCCTTGCAGGCCGGCAAGCACGTCCTCATTGAAAAGCCCCTGGCCGCCGGCCTGGCGGAAGGCGAGGCGCTGCTGCAGGCCCTCGCCAAGGCCCGGGCCGCGCATCCCCGGCTCGTCGCCGCCGTGGGCCACCTGGAGCGCTTCAACCCGGCGGTGGTGGCCCTGCGGGCGGCGAACTTCAAGCCCCGCTTCGTGGAGGCCATCCGTGTGTCGCCCTTCCCCATGCGCTCCCTGGAAGTGGACGTGGTGATGGACGTGATGATCCACGACCTGGACCTGCTGCTGGCCCTGGTGGGCCGCCCCGTCACCGATGTGGAGGCCTTCGGCGTGCCGGTGCTGACGCCCCACCCGGACCTCGTCAACGCGCGGCTCAAGTTCGAAGGCGGCGCCTTCGCCACGGTCACCGCCAGCCGGGTGGCCCAGAAGAAGGAGCGCACCCTGCGGGCCTTCGGCGACAAGGCCTACGCCAAGCTGGACTTCGCCGCCCAGAAGCTGGAGCTGCTGCGCCTGGTCCTGGGCCCCAACGGCCCCGAGGTGGCGCCGGAAGTGGTGGACATCGAAGAGGGCGAGCCCCTGAAGCTGGAGATCGAAGCCTTCCACGCCGCCTGCCGGGGCCAGGGCGACGATGTCGTGACCTGGGCGGAAGGGCTGGAAGCCATGCGGGTCGCCGACCTGGTGCAGAAGGCCGTGGCGCGGAGCCTGGAGGAACTGGGGGCGGGACGATGAGCGGCTCCCTCGAATACCGCAGCTCGGACCTGCCGTCCGCCGCCGCCATCGCCGTCCTCTACGACGCGGCGCGATTGCGCCGGCCCACCGGGGACTTGGACCGCATCGCCCGCATGGTGCAGGGCTCCAACGTCACCCTCGCCTGCTTCGAGAGCCTGGATGACGGCGATGAGCGCCACGCTGGAGGTGAAGCAAGGCTGGTCGGCTTCCTGCGGGGCTGGACCGACTACGCCTTCGACGGCTATGTGTGCGACCTCGCCGTCCACCCCGATCTGCAGCACCGGGGCATCGGCAAGGAGCTGCTGCGCCGGGCCACATCCATCGGCGCGCCGGAGGTGCAGTGGGTGCTGCTGGCCTCGGCCATCGCCAAGGACTACTACGCCCACCTGGGCTGGGAAAAGCTGGAGAACGCGTGGAAGTGGCCCCGGGAAGGCTTCGCCCCGCCGGCGGATCATTCGTGAGGTTTTACGACCTCGCCTCCCTGGCCAAGCCCCTGGTGACGGCGACCCTGGTGCACGCCTTCCTCGACCTGGACGCGGACCGGCGCTACCTCCTGGGCTTCCACGACCGCCCCGAACCCCTCACGGCCCGCCAGATGCTGTCCCACGCCTCGGGCCTGCCCGCCTGGCGGCCCTTCCCCGGAGAAGCCCTGGCGGAGCAGCTGCGCCGGGAACTGGACGAGGGCGGCCATCCGCTGCTGGCCCGCAGCCCTGTGGGCGTGGCCCGCTACTCGGACCTGAACTACCGCCTGTTGGCGGAGCTTCTCGAAGGGGAGCTGGGCCTGCCTTGGAAGCGCCTCGGTGCCGCCCTGGGCCTCAGTCCCGCACCCTGGTCGGACCCGCCAGTGCCCGTGCCGCCGGGACCGGACCGGGAGGCCTGGGCCCTGGCCACCAACGCGCCCTTTCCCGAACCGTCCCCGGAGCTGCCCCACGATGCCAACGCCCGGTCCGGGATGGTGGGCCACGCGGGTTTCGGCGCCACGGCCCCGCAGCTGCGCGCCTTCCTCTCCCGCTGGGTCGGCGCGGGCTGGCCGGCCAGAATGGCGGTGGAGACCGCCCGGGGCGCCGAGGGCGAACGCTGGGGGCTGGGGCTGCAGCGGGCGCTCAAAGGTCCGGGCCGCTTCGGCGAAGTCCTGGACTGCCTGCCCCTGGGCGCCTTGCCGCACCCGGAAGTGATCGAAGGGACCTGCGAAGGCGCACCACCCCCGGCCCCGGCCCTCGAAGGTCCGCCCGGCGAGGCTTCCGCCTGGTGGACCCACACGGGCTTCACGGGCCCGGCCCTCTTCGTGCGCCCGGCGGACGGCGCCTGCCTGGCGCTGCTGTGCCACCGACGCGGGCCCGACGGCGGCCTGCTGGACCTGGAGGCCATGCGGGCCCGGCGCTGGGAGGCCCTGGGCCCCTTCCTGGCTAAACTGGCCTGATGTCACGCGCCACAGCCCTTCTGTTCAGCCTCGCGGCCCTGCACGCCCCGGCCCTGGCCACGGCGCGGAAGCAGGGGACGCCGCCGCCCATGCGGGTGGGCCTCGATACCCAGGGCACGGAGTGGCTGGTGGGCCTCGAAGGGGGCGGCGAAGTGCGCAGCCGGAGCGGACGCGCGCTGATGAAGGTGCGGGAGGGCGAGAAGCTGCGCCTCTGGTGGGACAGCCGGGGCGAGGCGGATCCCACGGACGAGTTCCGCATCCAGGTGGGCCGGGCCAGTTCCGCGAAGGACGCCGACGCCCTGATGGCGAAGCTCAAGGCCGCCGGCGAGGCGCCGGAAAAGAAGTTCGTGGCGGACGGCGGCACCTGGCGGGTGCTCACGGGCCACTTCGAGACCGTGGAGGCCGCGGACCCCATCCTGCAGAAACTCCAGGCGGCGGGCTACGACGAGTTGTGGGTCGCTTCGGAAGCGAGGCCCGGCAAGGCCCGGAAGGGCCGGGCGCTGTATGCCATCACGGACCGCTACGAGCGCCGGCCCCTGCCGGCGGAAGGCGTGTCCCTCTGGGCCCGGAACGAGGTGATCAGCCTCGGCGGCAAGGGCCGCTACCGCGGGAAGCTGGAAGTCTTCCCCAATGCCCTGGGCCGCCTCACGGTGGTGAACGAGCTGGACATGGAAACCTACGTGCGGGGCGTGGTGCCCCGGGAGATGGGGGCCAACGAATTCCCGGCCCTGGAGGCCCTGAAGGCCCAGGCGGTGGCGGCGCGGACCTACGCCATGGCCAACAAAGGCAAGCGCGCTTCCGAAGGCTTCGACCTGCTGGATACGGTGGCGGACCAGGTCTACGGCGGCGCCGGCGGCGAGCAGCCCCTCACGGACCAGGCGACCCGGGAGACCGCCGGGCTGGTGGCGACCTTCGAAGGCCGGCCCATCCAGGCCCTCTTCACGGCGAATTCCGGCGGGGCGACGGTGGACAACACCCATGTCTTCGGCGGGCCCCAGCCCTACCTGAAGGGCGTGTCGAACTACGCGGCGAAGCCGCTGACCCTGCCCTTCAAAGGTCTGGTGGACCCGGGCCCGGACCAGGGCTGGCTCAACGCCGAGCTCCTGCGGATGGGGGGCTTCGGCATCATCCAGACCTCCTGGCTGAACGCCGGGGCCATGACGGCGCCCCTGAAGGGTTCGGACCTGCTGGGTCCCCTGTCGCGCCTGGCGTCGCGGTTCTGGCTCACGCCGCCCCAGGCCAGTCTGGACCAGGGCCCGAAGCTCTACCTCTGGATGGCGCGGAGCTTCGGCTTCGATCAGGTCGTCGAAGGCCTGGAGCAGCCCCAGGATGCGGCGTACTTCCTCGGCGACGCGGCGGTGGAGCCCAAGGACCGCCTGCTGGCGGCCTTCCTCACCCGCCGGGGCATCGTGCCGGCCAGCCTCTGGAAGCAGGCGGCGCCCACCCTGGGCCAGGGCCTGTCGGTGCTGGCGCGGCTGTGGGCCGAAGTCGAGCCGCCGGAAATCCTCGAGGGCACGCTCCTGATGGACGGCACCGTGCGCCGGAAGAATGCGACCCCGGAGCCCCTGCTCCTGGCGCCCCAGATCCTGCTGGCGGAAGAGGCGCCCGGGGGCACCCTGCGCCTGCTCGGCGATGCGGCGATCCAGGTGGGCGACCGGGTGCGGTGGATGCCCCAGAGCGCGGAGGGCTCCAGCAAGGTGCTGATCCGCCGTCTGGACCCGGACGGCGCGGCCCTGGACCGCTACAACCCCACCGCCCACTGGAAGGAGCTGGTGAAGGACGCGGACCTCGTGGCGCGGCTGCAGAAGCGGGTGGCCCTTCAGGGCATCCGGGAGCTGCGTCTGCAGCACAACGCCAACGGCCGCGTCCTGGACCTGCAGGTCATCGACAGCGGCGGCCGCGCCCACGCCTTCACCGGCATGCGCATCCGCCTGGCCCTGGGCCTGAAGGACAACCCCTTCCGGGTGTTGACCGTGGGCAGCGGCGTGAAGAAGACCTGGATCTTCTACGGCCGCGGCTGGGGCCACGGCGTGGGCATGGACCAGACCGGCGCCTACGGCCTGGCCCTGGAAGGCTGGAGCTTCGACGCCATCCTGAAGCGCTACTACCGGGGCATCGAGCTCACGAAGTCCTACTAGGGGCGTCATGCCCGTCTTCCAGCTCAGCCACCGCGTCGCCTTCCCCGATCCGGATCTCGCCGAGGCGGACGGCCTGCTGGCGGTGGGCGGCGATCTCTCTCCCGCGCGCCTGCTCCTGGCCTATTCCATCGGCGTCTTCCCCTGGTTCAACGAAGGCGATCCCATCCTCTGGTGGAGCCCGGATCCCCGGTGCGTGGTGCTTCGCGGCGAGGAGCACATTCCCAGGTCCACCCTCCGGAAGTTCAAGCGCGGCGACTTCGAGATCCGGTTCGACACGGCCTTCGAGGCGGTCATGCGCGCCTGCGCCGAGCCGCGGGAAGGGCAGGAGGGCACCTGGATCTCGGAAGCCATGGTGGAGGCCTACGCGGCCCTCCACCAAGCCGGCTACGCCCACAGCATCGAAGCCTGGCAAAAGGACCGGCTGGTCGGCGGCCTCTACGGCGTCAGCCTCGGCGCCGCCTTCTTCGGAGAGAGCATGTTCACGCGGGTGCCCGATGCGTCGAAGGCGGCCTTCGCGGCGCTGTGCGAGAAGGCGTGGGGCTGGGGCTTCCACTTCATCGACGCGCAGGTGCCGACGGAGCATCTGGCGCGGCTGGGGGCGCGGAAGGTCGGGCGGGGGGAGTTCAGGGCGTGGTTACGAAACGCGATGGAGGGAACGACACAAGTGGGTATCTGGACTTCACAATAACCCTTGCAGGTCGGGCCAAAGTCGACCGTCACAGCGCATTGATATTGTCGTGCTGCATAACAGCGCCCTGGAGAAATAGTCAGGGCGCACCAGCAAGGAACGAACAGAGATGATCTCTCACTCCAACTGCGGCTTGGAGCGCGATGTTCTCAAACACACTTTCAGGTTGCATAGGATGGGCAGACGATTCGGTGTTATTCGGGCCGAACACGAACCAGTGGTCTTGACCAGGGAAGAAGCCATCGGGCCCGAGCCTTGCTCGATCGCGCCAATGGCAGTGGCCTACGGTGAGTGCGGACTCGCTAAGCGACTTCCCGAAATTGCTCCAGTCCTGCTGCAGCTCTCGTACCTGATGATCAGATATTCGACCAGCCTCCACATAAAAGCTCCCGCCGTACTTGTTGAAGAGGATCATCAGCATCTGATGCTCCCCGTTTATGCGGCGTCTGAAATGAGGAAGGCTACCTTTGAAACCGAGTGCGCGGATTTGGGGGATCAGGAATCGATTGATTGCCTTCTGCATCATTTCACGATCAATTGCCATGGGCGGCCTCACGGCCAATTATGCAACCGACAGGTTTGAATGAAATTTCCAGAATCCAGACAGTGCGCAGTGCTCTGTCCGTTGACTCCACCTGCCTCCCACGCAGGCGCCGGCAGGGGTCGGTTGGAGGGAGGCTGTCATTCGACTACCGGCCGAAGCCGCATCCCCAGCGCATGAACTACCTTTAAGATCGTCCCCAGCTCCGGATTCCCATCCTCCGACAAGGCGCGGTACAGCGACTCTCGGCTCAGGCCGACGGCCCGCGCGACTTCAGTCATCCCTTTCGCACGCGCGATGGCGCCCAGCGCGACGGCGATGAGACGCGGATCGCCACCCTCCATGGCGGCCTCGAGGTAGGCCGCCATGGAGGCTTCGTCCTGGAGGTGGCGCGCGGCGCCGTAGCGGCGGGTCACGGTCTTCGTGGATTGGGTCATGGGTTCACTTCAATGTTCTTGGGCCGACCTCTTCAAAACGAGGTCGATGCACCGCGCGATGGAAGAGTAGTCTTTGGGTCATATGTTGCAAAGAAAAATGCTAGGCGCACCTCCCTTAACTATGAGATTCCAAGGCAGGCGAACCTAGAGGCACAGCCAACGTAATTCTTGGTGTGCCCCTTCATTGCTGGACCATTCGCCGCATCTTCTGCGGGGACTACCCAATCTAATCTCCGCAGAAGATGCGGAGATTGCCACGCGGCAGGGCCTGCCCCTGGCGTCTCCAACGGCACTTGGATTCGCTCCTCCCTCCGCGTCGCTCCAGTTGGAACGAACCTCGCCCAGATCATCGCGAAGGCTGAGCCTATGGCCCTGCTACCGGCGCCCTCCCACCCGTCCAAGAAACACCTGCCGCTCCGCCGGGTTCTCGATCTCGTTCGCCAGCAGCCGGAAGAGCTCGCCCTCGTCCTGCGTCCTGGCCGCGGCCCGGCGCACCAGCGCCTTCGCCACGCCGCCGAGGTGCTGCGCCAGTTCCGCCTCGGCGCGGGCGAGGACGGCGGCGTCGAGGGGAGATGCTGATGCCTGGGAGGCGGGCTGGCTGCTCCGGGGACCGGAGGGCTGGCCGGAAGGATGCCCCGACGGATGGGATGCAGGCTGCGATGCCGGACCCGATGCACGCCCGCCGCCGTAGGCCTTCACGAAGGCCGCCCGGGCCGCCGCGTCCCGGATCTCCGAGGCGACGGCCTCCACCACCTGGGCGTGGCTGGCGCCGCGCTTCGCCGCGGACCTCACCACCACGCCGGCGATGGGGCCGATGTGGGCGGCGAGACCGGATGTGATCTGCTTCAGGGCGTCGCTGTCCAGGGGCTCCTCCGAGGCTGACCGCGGCGAGGACGGCCCGGTATGGCGATGCCTCCTGCACCAGCAGGCGCTGGGTGGCGGCGAAGAGGGTGGAGACTTCCGAGCCGGGATCGGGATCGATGTCCCGCAGGGCCTCCCGGAAGGCGGCCACGGTCTGGGGCCGGTCCTCCTCCGCGGGGGCCAGGGCCCAGTCGATGGCCTTGAGCAGGCCGTCGCTGTAGAGAGCGTGTTCACCCACCGCAATGGCGGCCTGCATGGGGTCATGGCGGACCCGGGCCGGTGCCTCCGGCGGATTGGCTCCCGTGACCATCCAGTAGAGCACTCCGCCGAAGGCGTAGAGATCGCTCCAGGGTCCCTGGTGCCCATGGGCGTGGTACTGCTCCAGGGGCGCATAGCCCGGCGAAACCACCACCGTCAGCTCGCTGTCGGCGTCCACCACTCGCGCCGACCCGAAATCCAGCAGCACCGGGCTGCCGTCCTCCCGGATGAAGATGTTGTTGGGCTTGATGTCCCGGTGCAGGTAGCCCGCGCCGTGGATGGTCTCCAGGCCGTCCAGCAGGGGCGCCGCCAGGGCCAGCACGGTGCTTTCCGGCAGGGGGCGGTGGCGCTTGATCCAGGCTTGCAGGGTCTGCCCCTCCACGAACTCCATCACCATGTAGGCGGTGCCGAAGGCTTCGAAGAAGCGCAGCACCCGCACGATGCCCGGATGCCGGAAGGCGGCCAGGGTGCGGGATTCGTAGAGGAAGCGCCCGCGGCCCCAGTCGAAGGCCCGCTGGTTCTCCTCGGAACGGGGCCGCAGGGTCAGATCCTCCCCGCGCACCATCAGGTCTCCGGGTAGATATTCCTTGATGGCCACCTTCAGGTTCAGGTTGGTATCCACCGCCAAGTAGGTGACCCCGAAGCCCCCCATCCCCAGGGTGGACTGGATGCGGTACTCCTGGAGGAAGGAGCCCGGCGGCAGGGTGATCCCGGTGTGCTGCATGCCCACGCCCCCCTCAGCCCTCGTCGATCATGCGGATGGCCTTGTCCAGGCTGCGGTGCATGCGGTTGATGGACTTCGCCAGCACCGCAATCTCGTCGCTCCCGCCTTCCGGCAGGTCCGGCATGTCCATCTCGCCGGTGCTGATCTTGTCGGCCACCGAGGACATGCGGCCGAGGGGCCGGACCACCAGGGTGGAGAGCATCAGGTTGAGGATGATGAAGAGCAGGGCGAAGACCCCCGCGAGGGAGGCCATGAAGGTGTAGAAGGCCCGCTGGGCGTTCGCCACCGGCAGGGCCATGGGCACCGACACGATCTGGGCGCCGACGATCTCGCTGAGCTTCCAGCCGAAGCCGTTGCCCGGGCCGTAGAGCTTCACCATCGCCGCCGGCGCGGTGTCGGGAGTGGTGTGGCAGCTGAGGCAGGCGGCGTCCTTCACCTGCAGGGGCCGGGCGAGGTAGAGGCTCAGCCCCGTGGGCGTGGACCGAACCCCGGTGAACTCATGGCGGTCCTCGTGGTTGCGGAACTCGTTGACGATGTCCGTCTCCCACTCCACCGCGCGGTTGCGCGGGTTCGTCGGGTTCAGCGCCGCCTCCTTGTAGGCATAGTCGGGATACTTCTTCTTCAGCTGAAGCATGATCTCCGTGGCGGAATAAGCAGGCACGGACTGGGGCAGGAACTCGCCGTCCACCACCCGCAGGTTGGGCCGCACCTGGCCCACGGTGTAGGACCGCATGGATGCCGCGGCCTCCATCATCACTCCGGCGGTGCGCAGCACGTCCTCCCGGGCGTTCCGCTGGAGCAGGCCATAGGACACGTAGCCCGAGGCGCCTAACCCCACGAGGAAGACCAGCAGCAGGACCAGGTTGAACTTGACCCTCAACCCCATGGGAGGCCTCCGTGGTTAAAGCGGATTCGGTGTGAGTCGGGGGCGGGGATTCCGCCAGAGTTCCGGGCTTGGTGTCCGCCCATGCTACGGCCGATGGGGGTTGAAGGCACCCTGGTCCCTCCTGAAAAATCCAGCGGGCCTGAAGCATCTTTCTAGTTCCACCCCGAGGGAATCGGCGTCATTTTGGGCGCACCGTTCCCCGAGGTCACGCCGTGCGCATCTTCTCCCCGCTCCTGCTGGTGTCATCCCTGTTGCTCGCCGCGGGCGGGCCCGAGGCTTCCCTGCGGGAGCCGGCGGGCTGGAAGCCCTTCCGCCTTGGGCGCCATCACCGCAAGGTCTCCACCAGGGTGCCCGCGGCGCAGCGGGCCTTCGACCAAGGCCTGGTCTGGGCCTACGCCTTCAACCATGACGAATCCGTCCGGGCCTTCCAGGAGGCGGCGCGGCTGGACCCGGGGCTCGCCATGGCGTGGTGGGGCATCGCCCTCGTGAATGGCCCCCACATCAACAATCCGACCCTGGACGACGCCCACGCGAAGGCGGCCTGGGAGGCCCTGCTGGAGGCGAAACGGCGGGCGGGCGCCGCCAGCCCGGTGGAGCAGGGGCTGATCGCGGCCCTGGAGCAGCGCTATGCCCAGCCCAACCCCGCGGACCGCAAGGCGCTGGATGCGGCCTACGCCCAGGCGATGGCGGCGCTGGCGGCCAAGTACCCGCAGGATGCGGATGTGGTCGCCCTCGCCGCCGAGGCGCTCATGGACGTGCGGCCCTGGGACCAGTGGACCCGCGCCGGCGAGCCCCAGCCGGGCACGCAGGAGATCCTGGCGGCCCTGCGCCGCGCGCTGCTGCGCTCGCCGGACCACCCGCTGGCCCTGCATCTCACCATCCACGCCACCGAGGGCTCGCCGCACCCGGAGCGCGGGAAGGCCGCGGCGGACCGGCTGCGTCTCCTGGTGCCCGATGCGGGACACCTCCTGCACATGCCGGGCCACACCTACGCCCGCATCGGGGACTGGCAGGGCGCGGCCCAGGCGAATGTGCGTGCGATGGAGGCGGACGCGCGCTACAAGGCCCGCCAGCCGGAGATCGGGTTCTACGGGCTGTACATGGTGCATGACGCCGACTTCCTCGCGTACACGGCGCTCATGGAAGGGCGCAAGGAGGTGGCCCTCGCCCAGACCAAGGCCGTGGTGAGCGCTTTTCCCCTGGCCTGGGTGGTGGAGAACGCTTCCTTCGTGGATTCCTTCCAGTCCCGATATTGGGAGGGCCTGAAGCGGTTCGGGCTGTGGGAGGAGCTGCTGGCGCAGCCCGCGCCGGATGCGCGCCTGCCCCTGTCCACGGCCTACTGGCATGCCCTGCGGGGCACGGCCTTCGCCGCCACGGGGAAGGTTGAGGAGGCGCTGAAGGAGCAGGCCGCCTTCGAGGCCGCCCAATCGAAAATTCCGGAGGGCTTCACCTGGGGCTCCAATGCCGCCGGCCCTGTGCTCCAGGTGGCCAAGGCCTACCTCGCCGGCGAGATCGCCTTCCGGCAGGGGAAGGTGGACGAGGCGGTGGCCCAGCTGACGGAAGCGGCGAAGCAGGAGGACGCCCTCAAGTACGACGAGCCGCCGGCCTGCGTGATCCCTTCCCGCCACGCCCTGGGCGCGGTGCTGCTCAGCGCCAGGCGCGCGAAGGAGGCCGAAGCCGTATACCGGGCGGACCTCCAGGCCTACCCCGCCAACTACTGGTCCCTGCTGGGGCTCTCCCAGGCGCTGACCGCCCAGGGGAAGACCGCTGAAGCCGCCAAGGCCTCCGCTGCCCTGAGGAAGGCCCAGGCCCGGGCGGACCAGAAGGCCGCGACCAGCTGCCTCTGCGTGAAGGCCACAGACTGAGGC
This sequence comes from Holophagaceae bacterium, assembly GCA_016710635.1. Taxonomy (GTDB): domain Bacteria; phylum Acidobacteriota; class Holophagae; order Holophagales; family Holophagaceae; genus JADJVL01. The sequence continues at coordinate 248,309 of JADJVL010000007.1, forward strand.
GCACCCCGCCCGGGGCATACCCCGGAGCGAAGGCCAGCAGCTTTTGCCCGATGGCCGGGTCGGGAGCGGACAAGGCCCGCGCTGTTGAGGGTCAGCGGCATGCAGCGTGATGCTGGGATCTCGATGCGCGGGTGGCTGTCGCATCCGGACGGGCCGCGCCTCCGCCACTGGGACCCGCCCACTTGCAGTTCAGCCACGACCCCTCGCCATCGGGAACGGCGACTCCAAACCGGGCGAGGCGCTTCCGATCCTGGGGTCGGCAAGCGGGCCCGACGGCCCCCATTCCAGGAGGCATCCATGGATCCGATAACGCGAAGGGCGATACCAGCCGCGGGGCTCATCGCCGCAGCGCTCTGCCTCGCCCCCGGTTGCGGCGGTTCCTCCAGCACCGCCGCGGCCCCTGCGAGCACCGCCACGACCTCAGGCATCGCGGAGTACCTCACCTTCACCCTCGACGCTCTTCCTGCCTACGCCCAGCCCGCCTTCCCCGTCCACTACGACGCCCAGGTGCTGCAGATCGACAACCAGAGGGCGGGCAACGTCGTCACCGACAAGGGTGCCAGCCTGGGGCGCGTGCTCTTCCACGACAAGCGCCTCAGCGTCAACGACACCATCTCCTGCGCCAGCTGCCACCAGCAGCCTCTGGGCATGGGCGATGCGGCCACCTTCAGCGCAGGGTTCGCACCAGGCACCCGGACCGCGGCCCACTCCATGCGTCTGCACAACAGCCGCTTCTACGGACCCGGCTCGATGTTCTGGGACAAGCGGGCCGCGACCCTCGAAGTGCAGACCACCCAGCCCATACAGAGTTCCGTGGAGATGGGCTTCGATGGGGACCATGGCGGCATCCCCGCCCTCGTGGCCAAGATGCGGACCCTCCCCTACTACCCCGAACTCTTCACCGCCGTCTATGGCGACGCCAGCATCACGGAGGACCGCATCCAGCGGGCCCTCGCCCAGTACGTGCGCAGCATGGTGTCCACCCACAGCCGCTGGGATGATGGCGCCGCGGTGACCTACGCTCCCTTCGCGCCCGGCAAGGGGCTGGGTGCGCCGAAGCCCGGTTTCAGCGCCTCGGAGAACCGGGGGCAGCAGCTCTTCTTCACGGCCAAACCCGACGGCGGGGCCGGCTGCATCGCCTGTCACGCGGCGCCCACCTTTGCCCTGGCGGGCAACTCCCTGAGCAATGGCCTCACCGCCGGCGAAAACCGCATCTTCAAGTCCCCGTCCCTCAAGAGCGTCTCCGAGACGGGCCCCTACATGCACGATGGCTCCCTGGCCACCCTGGAAGCGGTCGTGGACCACTACGACCACGGCATCCAGGACGGCCCCGCCCTGGACCCCAGGCTCAAGGGTCCCAATGGCCTGCCCCAGCGCCTGAACCTCAGCCCGGCCGACAAGGCGGCCCTGGTGGACTTCCTGAAGACCCTCCAGGATTCCCAGCTCGCCACGGATGCCCGCTTCTTGAATCCCTTCAAGAAGTAGCCCCTCATCACCCCATTCCTCGGAGATCCCATGAGCTTCCTCCTCGCCCTCCTTCAGGTGCCGGGCCAGCTGCAGCCCCCGCCGCCACCGCCCTTCCCGCTGCTGGATCCCCGGCTCGGTCTCGACGCCACCCAGCGCCAGTCCATCGATGCCCTCCTCGTCCGCCACCGGGACGCCATGCAGAGCCGCCACAAGGCCTGGGACGAGGCCCGCGAAGCCCTGCACAAGGCCATGGGGGATCCCCAGCGGACCGTCACGGAACTGGAGACGCTCCTTCGCCAGGAAACGGAGGCCCACCGCGCCCAGGTGCTCGCCGCCCATGCCCTGCTGGTGGAAGCCGCCCAGGTGCTCCGCCCTGAGCAGCGGGAAGCCCTGACGCGATTGCGCCCCGTCATGCCGCACCCCCGGGGACCACGGCCGGAAGGTCGTCTGGAAGGTCGTCCCGAAGGTCGGCCGGAAGGTCGTCCCGAAGGTCGCCCGGAAGGTCGTCCGGAAGGTCGCCCCGAAGGCCGGCCGGAGCCCCGCGACTGACCTGCTACCGTACAGGCCGAACAGGGATCTGAATGCGCAGCCCCGACATCCTGAACGCGGTCCTCCACCGCCTGCAGCGGCGATCCACCTGGGTCGCCGCGCTCCTGTTCGGTTCAGCCTGGTTGGGCATGCGGGCGATCATGGGCCTTCCCTTCGAGGGCTTCGGCTTGGGAGAGACTGTCGTTCCCCTGGTCCTGCTCCTGGGCACCCTATTGCTGGGGCCCGTGCCCTGGCAGTGGACGGGTGACGCTGCCTCCTTGACGCCCTTCCTGCGGGGCCTGCTGCAAGCCATCCCCTGGAACGCCGCTTGGATCGTCCTAGGCCTCGCTCTGCTCTCGGGCCTGGGCGTACCCGTGGGACCCCGGGGAAACCTGCTCAGCAGCCCACCACCACCCCGGCGGGAAGGCCCGCCACCGCCCCGGCCTCGAGACGGTGAACGTCCGCCACCCCCGGAATGGGGGCGTCTCGACCCAGCGGCGCCGGGTCGCCCCGGCGGGCCCGAGCGGGACCGGTTGGAGCCAACCGGGCCGTCCGAGGCGACAGCGCGGCGGACCCGCCCCCTGGCCCCCGGGCCCCTGAATGTCGGTCTCACCAACCTGCCCCTCGTGATGCTCCTGGGGTGGTTCCTGGCGGATCGGGAGCGGTCCGCCACCTCCGAGCGCGCCTTCCAGCGGCTGGCGGAAGAGGCCCGCAGCGCCGCGCTCCAGGCCCAGATGCACCCCCACGCCCTCTTCAACGCCCTGAGCGGGCTGTCGGAGCTCGTGCATGAGGATCCGGACGCGGCGGAGGAGGCCCTCTTGGAACTCTCCCGCATGATGCGGCTCCTGCTGCACCAGACGAACCATCAGCTGCTGCCCCTCCGGGATGAACGGGAACTCATCCGGAGCTACCTCACCCTGGAGAAGATCCGCCTGGGCGCCCTCCTCGCGGTCCAGTGGGAGTGGCCCGAGGGCGTGGATGGCCTCGCCTTTCCCCCCCTGCTGCTCATGCCCCTCGTGGAAAACGCCATCAAGCACGGCATCAGCCAGCATCCCCAGGGCGGGCAGCTTAGCATCCAGGCCCTTCGCGAGGAGGACACCTCCACCTGCGCGTGTCCAACACCGGGGCCGCCCACTCGAGCGCCGAGGGCCACGGCATGGGCCACCGCAACCTGGAGGAGCGTCTGGCCCTCATGAAGCCCCCGGGGCGATTCCGCATCGGCCGGGAGGGTGAACGGACCGTGGCCGAGCTGTGGCTCCCCCTGCCGGAGCGGGGATGAAAGCGCTGCGCATCGCCATCGCCGAGGACGAGCCCATGAACCTGCGCCGCCTGGCGCGGCTGCTGGAGGATTGTGGGTGCGAGATCGCCGCCACCTTCGGCAATGGCCTCGAGATGGAGGAGTGGCTGCGGAGTTCCCCGGACGTCGACGCCGTCTTCCTGGACATCCAGATGCCGGGCCTCGATGGCCTGAACCTGCGGGCCTCCGTGCCCGAGCGCTACCCCGTCGTCTTCGTCACCGCCTTCGCGGAACATGCGGCCGAGGCCTTCGACCTCGACGCCGTGGACTACCTGCTGAAGCCCGTGACCGTGCCGCGGCTCGCCAAGGCTCTCGCCCGCGTGCGCAAGGCCCTCAGAGGACCGGAGGGCTCTACCTCGGCGGCCGCGCAGAACCGGAAGCCCCGCTATCCCGTGACGGCGGGTGGTGGCGTGCTGCTGCTGGAACTCGCCAGGACCACCCACTTCGAAGTGGAGGAACAGGTGGTCTGGGCCTACGCCGGTGAGAAATTCCGCACCAAGTGGAAGAGCCTCGGCGAAGTGGAGGCGGCCTTCCCGGAGGCGGGCCTCCTGCGCATCCACCGCCACCTCCTCATCCGTCCGGAGGCCGTCATCGGCGTCTGGTCCAGCGGCAATGGCGCCCGTGTCATGGTGCGCCTCCTGGGTGGCGCCGAGGTGGAGGCCAGCCGGGGCGCCACGCCCAGGCTCAAGGAAAGGCTGGGGCTGGAGTAGGCCTCAGGCGGGCTCCTATGCCTACCGAGGCGGGCGTGAACAGATCGCTCCAATCCCGCCCGGGAAAGGTTGTCCGGGGTGGCCGAGTGGGAGACGATTCCCCTCAGAGAGGACGCCTGTGCCCATGCCCGGAATCCGTTCGACCCCGCTGAAGACGCCGCTCGGACCGCGGTCGCCGACCCTGGCGGGAGCCCCATGACGCCGCACGCCAAGGCGTTCTGGCAGATCCATGCCTGTGTCGTGCTCTGGGGCTTCACGGCCATCCTGGGCAAGCTGATCAGCCTGCCCGCCCTGGCCCTGGTCTGGTGGCGCATGGCGCTGGTGGTGGCGGTGCTGCTGGCGGTGCCGCGGGTGTGGCGGGGGCTGCGGGCGCTGCCCCGGCGCCTGCTCGGGATCTATGCGGGCATCGGCGTGCTGGTGTCCCTGCACTGGCTGACCTTCTACGGCGCGATCAAGCTGGCGAACGCGTCGGTGGCGGTGACCTGCATCGCGCTGGGCCCGGTGTTCCTGGCCCTGGTGGAACCCTGGATCGCCCGCCGGCGCTTCGACGCCCGCGAACTGCTGCTGGGGATTGCCGTGGTGCCCGGCGTCGCCCTCGTGGTCGGCGGCGTGCCCGCGGGCATGCGCCTGGGCATCGCCGTCGGAACCCTGTCGGCCCTGCTGGTGGCGGTCTTCGGCTCCCTCAACAAGCGCTTCGTCGAACGGGCCGACCCCCTGACGGTCACCTGCATCGAACTGGGCGCCGGGACGGTCTTCCTGACCCTGCTCGCGCCCTTCCTGCCCCATTCCGGAGCGCTGTTTCCGATCCCTGGCCCCCGGGACGCCCTGCTCCTGGGCCTGCTCGCCACGGGCTGCACCCTGCTGCCCTTCGCCCTTTCCCTGGTCGCCCTGCGCCACTTGAGCGCCTTCGCCGCGCAGCTGGCGGTGAACCTGGAGCCGGTGTACGCCATCGGCCTGGCCATCGTCCTGCTTGGCGAACAGCGCGAGCTCACGGGCTGGTTCTACACAGGCGTGGCGATCATCCTGCTCGCGGTGTTCGTCCCGGTGTGGTGGGCGCGGCGCAACCGCGGGGCCGCGCCGGTCCCCGAAGGCATCGCCGGCGAGCACTGAGCTCGGAGGGCCAGCGGCCTCCTCACCGCGGCAGCGCACCCAGGGCCGGCCCCGGATCGAAGGCCATCACCCGGGCCTCCACCGGCGCCCCGTTCTGGCTCACCCAGGCCCCCAGATCCGGCTTCGCGGGATTGCCGTAGGCGCGGCGGGAGTAGACGATCCCCGCGCCCTTCCCGTTCACCAGCAGGAGCCGCGCGGCAGCGAACTCGATGAACTGATTGCTGCCCAGAAGCGCCGCGATGAAGTGCTCGGCGGGCTTCTGGGCGGTGCGGGGCAGGGAGTTGGTGCGGAGGATCTTCCCCTTCGCGTTCTGGTAGGCGCCCAGGGTGCGGTTGGCCTGGGCGGCGAGGGCCTCGCCGGTGGTGATCCCGTCGTAGCGCCAGAGGGTGAGCATCTCCGTCCACCGGCTCAGGTCCTCCTGGCCCGCCGGAGTGAATTCGAACTGGCCGTCCTTCGACCAGCGCAGGTGGAACTCCGTGCCGTTGAATTTCACCGAGACGGGCTTGGGTCCCCGGGCGGGCGCGGGCGCAGGCCAGGGACAGGGCCCGGGCGCGGCTCCCCTTGGGCGAGGCAGGACTAGGGCCGGCGCAGGCCAGGTTGTTCCCGGGGCCGAGGACCTGGGAGCCACGCCTTCGGGCGGAGCCACTTCATGATCCTTTGGATCACTCCGGCGCGGGTGGCGGAGGCTCCGGGATTCTATGGCCAGTCGCTCGGGTGGCCCTCCCGCCTCACCCGCAGGGGGGGCGAAGGTCAGGTCAACGCGCCGGCCTTCAACCCCACCTTCGCCTTCCCGCCCTTCTTGAGCGCCCCGAAGAGGATGGCCTCCGACAGTGGGTGCTTGAGCTTGTCCTCCATGAGCCGCGCCATGGGACGGGCGCCCAGCGCGGGATCGAAGCCCTTCTCCGCGAGCCAGGCTTTCGCCTCCTTCGAGACCTCGAGGACCACGTGCTTCTCAGCGAGGAGCTGCTCCAGCTCGGCGAGGTTCTTGTCCACGACTTTCAGGATCTCGTCGGGACCCAGGGGCGCGAAGTAGAGGATGGCGTCCAGGCGGTTGCGGAACTCGGGGCTGAAGGTCTTCTCGATCATGCCCCTCGCGCTGCCGCCGCTGCCCTCCGCCGCGAAGCCCACCTTCCTTGCGCTGAGGTCCCTTGCCCCGGCGTTCGTTGTGAGGATCAGCGTCACGTGGCGGAAGTCCGCCTTGCGGCCGTGGTTGTCCGTGAGGGTCGCGTGGTCCATGACCTGCAGGAGGATGGCGTAGAGGTCCGGGTGGGCCTTCTCGATCTCGTCCAGGAGCACCACCGCGTGGGGCGTCTTGCGGATGGCGTCCGTGAGCAGGCCGCCCTCCTCGAAGCCCACGTAGCCCGGCGGCGATCCCACGAGCCGGGCCACCGTGTGCTTCTCCATGTACTCGCTCATGTCGAAGCGGTGCAGGGGCACGCCGAGGACCTTGGCGAGCTGGCGGGCCAACTCCGTCTTGCCCACCCCGGTGGGCCCCGCGAAGAGGAAGGCGCCGCTGGGCTTGTCGTGGCCACGGAGTCCTGACCGCGTGAGCTTCAGGGTCGAAGCCACCTTCCGGATGGGTTCGTCCTGGCCGAAGACCACGGCGCGGAGGTCCTCCTCCAGCTGCTCCAGCCGGTCCTTCCCGCCCCCCTGGATGCTGGAGATGGGCACCCGGGCCATGCGGGCCACCACGGCCTCGATGTCGGGGACGGTGATCTTCTTGGATCTGGGTTTGGGCACCAGCAGCTTCCGCGCGGCGCCCGCCTCGTCCAGGACATCAATGGCCTTGTCCGGCAGGTGCTGCTCCCGCAGGTGGCGCTCCGACAGGCGCACGGCGGCTTCCAGGGCTTCCGGCGAATACTTCACGCCGTGGTGGGATTCGAAGGTGTCCTTCAGGCCCTTGAGGATTTCGAGGGCTTCGGCTTCGCTGGGCGCCATCACCTCGACGTTCTGGAAGCGCCGGGCCAGGGCCCGGTCCTTGTCGAAGGTACCCTTGGCGTCCTGGAAGGTCGTCGCGCCGATGCAGCGCAGGTCCCCGTGCTGGAGGGCGGGCTTCAGGAGGTTGCCTGCGTCCATGGCGCCGCCGCCGGTGGCGCCGGCCCCCACCAGCATGTGGATCTCGTCGATGAAGAGCAGGGCCCGTTCCTCCTTGGCCAGGGCGGCGAGGACCGCCTTCACCCGCTCCTCGAAATCGCCGCGGAAGCGGGTGCCCGCGAGGAGCGCGCCCAGGTCCAGGGCGAAGAGCTTGGCGCCCTTCAGGGGCTCGGGCACGTCGCCGCTGTGGATGCGCTGGGCGAGGCCTTCCGCCAGGGCGGTCTTGCCCACGCCGGGCTCACCCACCAGCAGGGGATTGTTCTTCCGGCGCCGGCAGAGGATATGGACCATCCGGGAGAGTTCCTCCTCCCGGCCCACGAGGGGATCCAGGCCGCCCTCGGCGGCGAGGGCCACGAGATCGATGGCGAAGGCCTTGAGGGGATCCACCGGGGCCGGCGGGGCCTCTCCTTCCGGTGGCGCCGGGGCAGGGGAGTCCGGCGGTCCTCCCGGTGCCGGTGCGCCGGGGAAGCCGGTACCGCCGTGGCTGAGGACCCGCAGGAGGGGCAGGCGGGTGACGCCGTGGCGGGCCAGGTAGTGGGCGGCGTGGCTGCGGCGATCCTCCAGCAGGGCCACCAGCACGTCGCCGGAGCGCACCAGGGGCTGCTCCGCGGACATGGCGTGGAGGATGGCCTTCTCCAGGGCCCGTTGGGCCCCCAGGGTCAGCGTCGTCTCCGCCGCCGCGTCCATGGGCAGGGGTTCCGTGTGCTCCAGGATGAAGGCCCCCAGTTCCCGGCCCAGCTTCACCGGATCGCCCCCGCAGGCCGTGATGGCGCCGGTGACAGTGGGGTCCTCCAGCAGCGACGCAAGGAGGTGCTCCAGGCTCACCAGCTCGTGGCGGGCGGAGGTGGCCCGCTCGAAGGCGATCTGTATGCAGCGCTGAAGCTGAGGAGAGAGGGGCGGGGGCGTGCGGATCGCGGGAGTGCTCATCCATCCACCTCCATGGTGCAGAGCAGAGGGAACTGCTGCTGCTCGGCGAGGACGCGGACCCGGTGCAGCTTGGTTTCGGCGACATCGAAGGTGTAGACGCCGGCGATGCCGCGGCCGGCCTTGTGCACCGCCATCATGATGCGGACCGCTTCGGGCTCGGGTTTGCGGAAGACCGTGCGGAGCACCATGACGACGAAGTCCTGGGTGGTGTAGTCGTCGTTGTGGAGGACGACGCGCCACAGGGGCGGCGCCTTCAGTTCCACGCGGTCCTGGGTCTGCACGCCTTCCTGGCGGCGGGGTTGGTTCGTGCCCATGGGGTGATTCTACCCTTCGGCGGTCCTTTTTCTTTTCGGCAGCCCCGGGCCGGGCGCTAGCGGGCCTTCACGGCCCACCGCAGCTTCGCCGGGGAGGACCGGGGATTGTCCCGCTGCTCCTCGAAGGAGGCCCGCTCCGGCGCCTCGGCGATGGCGGCGTAGATTCCCGCGCGGTGCCCTTCGAGAAAGGCCTTCTTCACCCGCCGGTCCTCGCCGGAATGGAAGCTGAGGATCGCCACACGGCCGCCGGGCTTCAGGGCGCGGGGCAGGAAGGCGAGGAACTGGTCCAGCACGCCGAACTCGTCGTTCACGGCGATGCGCAGGGCCTGGAGGCTGCGCTGGAGGGACTTGCGGGTCTCCGGATCGTCCCGGTCGAAGCCGGCCTCCATGAGGGCGCCCCGCACGACTTCCGCGAAGTGGCGGGTGCCGAGGATGGGCTGCCCCGCGGCGCAGAGGGCCCGGGCGATCTGCGCCGCGAAGGGTTCGTCGGCGTTCGTGGTGAGCATGTCCGCGAGGTCCGCTTCGGCCAGACCCGCCAGCAGTTCGGAGGCGGGTCTCCCCCGCTGGGGATTCAGACGCAGGTCCAGGGGCCCGTCGGCCTTCCAGGTGAAGCCCCGGGCGGGATTGTCGATCTGCATGGAGCTGAGGCCCAGGTCCGCGAGGACGCCGTCGAAGGGGCCGGTGCGGGGGATCAGCCCCGGCAGTCCGGCGAAGTTCATGCGCAGGGCCTCGAAGAGGTCCGGGCCGAAGCCCTCCTCCCGCAGCCGCGCCTCCGTGCGGGGCAGTTCGAGAGGGTCCACGTCGAGGCCCACGAGATGGCCGCCGGGCCGCAGCCGGCCCATGAGTTCCCGGGCGTGGCCGCCGTAGCCCAGGGTCGCGTCCAGGACGGTCTCGCCGGGTTGCGGCGCCAGCCGTTCCAGGATCTCCCGCACCATGATCGACCGGTGGGAGCCCGCCGGCGTCTGGCCCCGGGCCATGACCTTCAGCCGCTCCTCGGCGAAGCGGGAAGGATCCAATTCCTTGTACTTCTCCTCGAAGCGCCGCGGGTGCGTCCCCTTGTAGCGGGGACGGCGGCGGGGCGGGGCGGGTTCGTCGGGCATGGGCCATTGTCACCGGGGCGCGATCCGGACTTGTCCCGGAAGACGGTTTGGCGCATGGTTTGATCGTCTCCCACCCCGGCAGGCCCCATGGATGAGCAGCCCGTCCCCTCCGACGAACCTGAACTCGCGAGCACGCGGAGGGCCCTGGCGGCCGCCGAGGCGCGCTTTCGGGACCTCACGGAGCTGAGCCCGGACCTCATCGCCCGCCACGACCTGGAGGGTCGCTTCACCTTCGCTTCCAGCGCCCTGAAGCGGCTGCTCGGCCTGGAACCGGACCTGGTGCTGGGCCGGCTGACCACGGACTTCGTGGTCCCGGAGGACATCGCGGCGTTCCGGGCCTTTTTCGACGCCCTTCTCAAAGGCGAGGCGCCGCCTCCCGCCAAGTTCCGGATGCACCACGCCCAGGGCGGCGTGGTCTGGCTCGAGGCCCGGGGCACCCGCGTCCACGGCCCGGAGGGCGCGCCGGCGGAAGTGGTGCTCCTGTCCCGGGACATCACCGACCTGAAGGCCCTGGAAGCCATCCTCGAACAGGAAGGGACCCGGGACGAGCTCACGGGCCTGCACAACCGGCGCTATCTGATGGAGCGCCTGGAGCCCGCCCTGCGTTCCGCAAGGCGCTACGGCCACCCCTTGAGCTTCTGCCTATGCGACCTGGACCGCTTCAAGGAGGTCAACGAGGCCCACGGCCGCGCCGCCGGGGATGAGATCCTCAAGGCCTTCGGCCTCATCGCCCGCAAGGAGCTCCGCAGCGAGGACCTGGCCGCCCGCTACGGCGGCGACGAGTTCGCCTTCCTCTTCCCCTTCATCACCGCCCAGGACGCCGCGGTGAGCCTGGAGCGCATCCGGGAGCGGCTGCGCAGCAAGGACTTCTGCGGCCATTCCGAGGAGCTGTTCCGGGTCAGCGCCACCTTCGGCGTGGCCAACCTGGATCCGGCCCATGCCCGCCCCGAGGATCTCTTCGAGGCGGCGGACCGGGTGCTCTTCCACGCCAAGGAACTGGGCCGGGACCGGGTGCTCGTCGAGGGCTGAGCGCCGCCGCATTGAAGTCGCGGGCTCCTCCAGTCCCGTTCAGCCCGCCTGTTCCAACCCCGGGAAAGGTGCCAGTTTTCCGCCCCTGGATTCCGGCAGGTCGCCACCGGCCCGCCCGCATTCCCCCCACAAGGGTTCTCCTTCGTCCCCGGGCGGTCAGGTTGGGGTGACGACATGCACGCACCGGTCCGGTGACCGGCTTCCTGGGAGGACCTTTCCTTATGTTCATGCAATCCCGATTGCTCCGGCGCCTCGTGGCAGGCTGCATTCCCCTGATCGCCGCCCCGGCGCTGCTGGCCCAGGGTTCCCAGACCGGCACCCTGGCGGGCTCGGTCAAGGATGAGACGGGCAAGGCCATCGGCGGCGCCACCATCGTGCTGCGCCTGGGCCAGGGGGACCGCACGGTCCGCACCGACGACGCGGGCGCCTACCGCATCCCCCTGCTCATCCCCGGGGCGGGCCGCCTGCAGGTCAGCGCGCCGGGCTTCATCTCAGCGGCGGTGGACCTGCGGGTGAACGTGGACCGCACCAACGTCCAGGACGTGGTGCTGAAGCGCATCCCCGAAAGCGGCTCGACGGTGGAGGTGGTCTCCTCCAGCGAGAAGCTCATCGACAGCACGGACGCCAAGAGCGGCGCCAACATCAGCCTGGATGTCGTCAACAGCCTGCCCATCAACAACCGCACCATCGCCACCATCGCCCTGCAGGCGCCGGGCACCTCCGTGGACGGCAATGGCAATGTGACCATCCGGGGCGCCCAGGGCACCCAGGTCGGCTGGCTGGTGGACGGCGCCGACGTGTCCGATCCGGTCACCGGCGGACCCGCCGTGCGCCTGAACGAGGACTTCCTGGAGGAGGTGCAGGTCATCAGCGGCGGCGTCTCCGCGGAATATGGCCGCACCGCCGGCGGCATCGTGAACACGGTGACGAAGAGCGGCACCAACGAGTTCCACGGCGCCTCCCGCTTCGAGCTGACCAACCAGGCCTGGAACGCCTACAACCCGCTCAGCCGCGGCCGGGACGGGCTCACGACCTTCAAGAACTCCACCACCACCGTGCAGAACTACGTGGTGACGGGCCCCATCCTCAAGGACCATCTCTTCTTCGCGGTGGCTTACCGGGTGGCGACGCCGCCTCGGTCCATCCCCGGCACCACGACCTCCGGCGACTTCGGCGGCGTCGGCTTCGTGAGGACGGATTCGGAGGACCGCAAGGACCTGAAGCTGGACTGGCAGATCAACTCCAACCACCGGGTCTCCTTCCAATACAACAAGGCCGTCCGGACCAACATCAATCTGGACTATGCGACGGCCTTCGGCCTCGCCAGCACCTCCATCGCCACCCTCTCCTCCCAGACCGACGAGTACACCTACGCCACCGTGAACTACCTGGGCACCCTCAGCGACAGCTTCCTGCTGGACGTGCGATACAGCGAGAAGAAGGAGACCCTCGGCGGCAGCGCCGGTCCGAGCGGCGGCCAGGGTCCCAAGAACGCCCCCCTGTGGCTGGACCTGACCACCGGGGACATTTTCGACAACGGCTTCTTCGACAACAGCGGCGACGCCCGCCCGGTGAAGACGCTCAACATCGGCATGACGAAGTTCTTCGACGCGAAGGGCTCCCACGAGCTGAAGTTCGGGCTCCAGACTTTCGAGTCCAAGAACGCCGCCGCCAACGCCCAGACGCCTTCCAACTACATCATCTATTTCGCCGGCTTCAACGCGCCGGGCAATTCCGCCGTCGCGAACCGGGTCCTTGTGCCCAACGACGGCTCCTCCTCCTACCTGGAGTACTGGAAGCCCTATTTCGGCGCCGAGGCCAAGACCAAGGAGCAGAGCCTCTACTTCAACGACAAGTGGAAGGTGAACGACCGCCTCTCCTTCAACCTGGGCCTGCGGTACGACCGGCACGAGGCCCTGGACGACCTGGGCAAGTCCAATTTCAAGTTCAGCCAGATCAGCCCCCGCCTCGCCGCCATCTACGACATGGACGGCAAGGGCCACAGCGTCTTCAACCTGCAGTACGGCGAGTACCTGGGCCTGGTCACCACCGGCACCACCGGGGCCGCCACGCCCGCGGGGACGCCGGGCCAGTATGACTACGAATACATCGGCGGCGATCCCCTCAAGGCGGACGGTTCCATCAACCTCGCCGCCTTCGCCGCGGATCCCTTCTATGTGAACGACACGGCGGCCCTGCGCACCACGACGGTGGATTCGAACCTGAAGGCGCCGCTTATGCGGGAGATCGCCGTCCAGTACAGCAATACGGATGGCAAGACCTCCTGGAGCATCAATGTCTCCAAGCGCACCTGGACCAACTTCGTGGACGACTTCCAGACCTATGATCCGGGCCGCGACCTGATCCTGACCCGCATCGCCAACGATTCCAGGCTGCGCCGGGACTACTGGGGCGTGGAGCTGGTCTGGCAGCGCCGCTTCAACGAGAGCCTGACCTATGGGCTCAACGCGACCCTGGCCCAGACCAAGGGCAACTACGAAGGCGGCCAGGTCGGGACCACGGACCAGGTCAACAATTTCGGCCCTGGCAACGAGATCCCAAGGGAACAGTTAGCGCCCCAAGGCTTCCTGACCTCGGACGTGCCCCTCACCATCATCGCCAACGCCACCTACCGGAAGAACCTGGGCATCGGCGTGATGAACCTGGGCGCCCTGTGGACCTACGCCTCCGGCGCCCCCTACTCCCTGACCGGTGGCGGCACGGCGACGCCGGCAAGCCTCCAGGCCCAGGGCTACGCGTCCACCTACCTCCGCTACTTCGGCGACCGCGGCTCCCAGCGCTTCCCGGACTTCCACCGCCTGGACCTGCAGGTCGGCTACGACCTGCCCCTGTGGGCCAAGGTGTCCCTCTTCGGGCGGGTGAACATCCAGAACCTGTTCAATCACCAGCTGCTGACCACCTGGAACACCGCGGGCACGACCTCGGCCACCGGCCGCTGGACCGCCGGCGCCAATTACGGCCGGCCCACCTCCGCGGCCAACTACATCGCCGCCCGCAACCTGAACTTCGCCATCGGCATGCGCTTCTAGCCCGCCCGCGTCGTCCAGTGCAGCCCGTCAGCCTTCTGGCTGGCGGGCTTCTTCATGCCATGGGGCGTCATGGCTCCACCGCTGGCATGCGGCTCGCGGAAATCCCATGGGCGCCGCCGCCCGCACCCTCGCCACATGACCCGGCTCCGGTGAAGCCCGGGCAGGGCCTGGCTTCAGATCCAGGTTTCCGGCCCGCCCCTGGTCAGGCACGGGGCCAACCGCGATCATGGTCCGGGGCGGCTCGCGCAGCTCCCTGCTGATTCCACCATCCGGAACCCGAGGCGCCATGAACCCCGCCCTTCGAACCCTCACATTCCAGGCCTGCTGCGCCGCCATCTGGTCCGACGGAAGGATGAGCCCGGCGGAGCATCGCCATCTGGGCCACTTGGTCGAGAGCCTCGCAGAGCAGGAGAGCGAGCGGGAAGAGCTGCGGCGCATCGCGATGCAGGGATGGGCCGTGGATCTCCTGTTCGCACAGATCCGAGGGCTTCCACCGCCACATCGCATGTTCGTCTTCGAAAAGTGCATCGAGGTGCTGGGCAATGACGAAAGCCTGGGATGGCGCGACCGGCGCTTCCTGCGGCACCTGGCGCAGGCCTGCGGCATGGGCTACTGGACCTATCGGCGCAAGCTGCGGGAACTGGCTGGACACCGGGGCATCCGCGCTTTCGGCTGGAAACTGCCCATGGTCCTTGGGGCCAGCCTCCTGTTCGGGGGTTGGCTCCTATCAAAGGTGAAGCCACCGGACGCCCTGGTGCATCCGCGGTCGGTCCAGACGGGCCAGGAGATCCAGGTGGAGTCCTGGATGCCCGGGCCGAAGGGTCCTGAGCCCCGCCTCGATCCCGAGGAGCTGTACCGCCAGACCCAGAACGCCTTCGTCACCGTCGCGGTGTTCCTGGATGGCAAGCCGCTTTCCACGGGATCGGGCTCCATCATCGGCAAGGATGCCAGGGGCGGCGCCTACATCCTGACCAACAAGCATGTGGTGTTCCACGAATTCGCCAAGGGCTCGGAAATGCGTGTCGAGGTCCAGCTGACCACTGACGCAAAGTACGATGCGCGCCTCGACTTCATCTCCCCGAACGCCGATTTGGCACTGCTCTACGTGAAGGATCTGGGCAGTGGCGTGCGGCCCCTGGCCCTTTGCCGGAAGAGCCAGCTCGCCGTCGGACAGCCGGTCTACGTCCTCGGGAGCCCGCACCACCTGAAACACACCTTCACCACCGGCGTCATCTCCGCCTTGAGGGACGACTACCTGCAGACCGATGCCACCATCAGCAGCGGGAGCAGTGGGGGTCCCATCCTGGAATCCCATGGCGCGGTCTGTGGCGTGACGACGCGTTCCTTCAAGGAGAAGAACTTCTCCTTCGCGATCTACGCCGACGCCATCTTCGATTGCCTGGAGGACCGGCGTAAGGAGGCGGCGGAGGCGGCCCGGAAACCGGGTGCCTAGTCGCAGTTGGCCTGACCCGTTCAGCGGATCGGCCGGGGCCGGGTCATGGCCTCCAGGCTGAAGGCCTCGTCCAGTTCCGCGCCGGTGAGGTAGCCCTTGCGGACGATGAGCTCGCGCACGGGCACGCCGGTCTCCAGGGCCTCCTTGGCGACCTCGGTGGCGCGCTTGTAGCCGATGGCGGGCATGACGGCGGTGACGATCCCGATGCTGCGCTCCACCATCTCCCGGCAGCGCTCCTCGTTGGCGGTGATGCCGACGATGCACTTGGTGGTGAGCACGTTCACGGCGGCGGTGAGGGTGCGCATGCTGGTGGCCAGGCTGTAGGCCAGGATGGGCTCCATCACGTTGAGCTGGAGCTGGCCGGCCTCGGCGGCCAGGGTGATGGTGAGGTCGTTGCCGATGACCTGGAAGGCTACCTGGTTCACCACCTCGGGGATCACCGGATTCACTTTGCCCGGCATGATGCTGCTGCCGGGCTGCATGGGCGGCAGGTTGATCTCCCCGAAGCCGCAGCGGGGGCCGCTGCTCAGCAGGCGCAGGTCGTTGCAGAGCTTGCTGAGCTTCACCGCGGCGCGCTTGACGACCCCGGAGAACATGACGAAGGCGCCGGTGTCCGGCGTGGCTTCCACCAGGTTTTCCGCCAGCACGATGTCGAGGCCCGTCACCTTCCGCAATTCCTCCACCACCGCCTCGGGATAGCGCGGATCGGCGCAGATCCCCGTGCCGATGGCCGTGCCGCCCATGTTCACCTCCAGGAAGAGGCGGGCGGTCTCCCGCAGGCGGGCGATGTCCTCGCCGGTGGTGACGGCGTAGGCCTCGAACTCCTGGCCCAGGGTCATGGGCACCGCGTCCTGGAGCTGGGTGCGGCCCATCTTGATGACCGGGGCGAACTCCAGGCCCTTGGCGTGCAGGGCGGCCTGGAGGCGCTCCATGGCCGCCAGCAGGCCCTGCAGCATGAAGATGGCGCTGAGGCGCAGGGCCGTGGGATAGACGTCGTTGGTGCTCTGGCCCAGGTTCACGTGGTCGTTGGGATGGCAGTGGGCGTAGGCGCCCCGGGGCTGGCCCAGCAGTTCCAGAGCCCGGTTGGCGACGACCTCGTTGGCGTTCATGTTGGTGGAGGTGCCCGCGCCGCCCTGCACCATGTCGGTGGGGAAGTGGCCGTGCCAGTGGCCGTCGATGATCTCCTGGCAGGCGGTGTCGATGGCAGCGGCGATGGCCCCGTCCAGCAGGCCGAGGCGGGCGTTGGCCCTCGCGGCGGCCTGCTTGACCATGGCCAGGGCCCGGATCATGGCGGGAAAATGGCTGGTGGGCGTGCCGGTGATGGGGAAGTTGTGGACGGCGCGCAAGGTCTGCACGCCGAAGAGGGCGTCCTCGGGCACCTCCAGGGTCCCAAGCAAGTCGGATTCGGTGCGGGTGCGGCCGCTGGCGAAGGCCTGCTCGCGGCCCGTGCGGGGGCTGGCGGCGTAGAGCAGGCGCTGGTGCAGCACTGTGGCGACCTTGCTCAGCACGGCGATGGCCGCCGCGCCGTCCCGGGCCAGGGCGGCGAGGACCTCCTCCCGGTCCAGGTCGAGGAGCACCAGCGGCGTCAGGGCCACCGCCGAGGCCGTATGGGCGCTGGCGGCCAGGAAGGACTGCTCGCCCATCACATTGCCCGGGCCGAGGATGACGATGGGTTCCGGGCCGTCGCCGTTGTCCCGCAGGACCTCCACCCGGCCTTCAGCGATCACCGTGGCGCCCTGGCGGAGGGCGCCCTGCTCGAAGAGACGCGTCCCCGCCGGCACCTCCCGGCGCCACGCCGCCCCGGCCACCAGGCCCAGGTCCGCGTCGGACAGCCCCGAGAAGATTTCGCAGCGGCGCAGGACAGACGAGATCGCATCCATGAAAGACTCCCCAGGCCTTCTCCGGCCTGCTCCCATGGTATGGGCCGCGGCCCGCGATCCGGTCACGAAGCGCCGCGCGAGCCCCGCGCCAAGCTTGGTGCCCCCACCCGGGGTCGAACCGGGATGCCGTTTCCGGCTGCGGATTTTAAGTCCGCTGCGTCTGCCATTCCGCCATGGGGGCGTGGAAGCAGTGTACTTCGGCTCGGGGGACCAGCTTCACAGGAGCCAGGTGCCCGGGTCTCAAAGTCGGGCGCTCGACGGTCCTGCAGGCTCCTCAGCCCTGTTTCTGGAGGTCGAGCAGGGCATCCACGAGGCGATCGGCATCGTCCCGGCTGACGCACCCGAACCCATAGGGGCAAGGAGCAGGAAGGGCGATCCGGATGCAGCCCCGGCAATGGTAGGAGGAACTGACGCAGCGATGCCGGGGGCCTTCCCACCCCCAGCGTTCCGACTCTCCAGAGGTGAAATATCCGACTGCCGGGGTGCCCAGCAGCTTGGCAAGGTGGAAGGGCCCGCTGTCGGGTGCGAGGACAGCCTCTGCGCGGGAGATCCTGGCCAGCAGGTCCGAAGGCTGAAGCGGCGCGTCGACCACGGACCAGGAGGTGGGGAGTTTCTCCTCCGGGGCGGGGCCCAGCCAGAGGCCTCCCGCGGACGCTGCGTTCCGGCGGTCCAGGGCCGCCAGGATTCCAGCCGGAAGGCGGCGGCTCGGATGGGTGCCCTGCGCAAATACGAGGAGACCCTGGCGTTCCAGTGCGGTCCGGGGAGCAGGAACCGAGGGACGGATGCCGGGGTGCAGTCGTGTGTAAGTCCCGACCATGGGCTCCGGGGCCTGGGCCACCAGGTCCCGGGGATCGGGGAAGCCCGGAGCGATCACCCATCGCGGTCGCAGGAGGAGGGCCCACAGCCAGGCGGAGGGGTGAAAGAGTTCGGTGATCACCACGCCCTCGGCGGCGGGCGAGGCGGCCAGCGCCCGCAGCGTGGCCCGGCGGACCCGTGGACCCGTTCCGGCGTGGAAGGTCGTCGCCAAGGGAAGGGCCGCATCCGTCAGCCAGAGCGTGTCCTCCGGGTGCCGTCGTTCGTCGAGGACTCCTTGGATGAACGGGGCCAGCACCGCCCAGTCGCCCATGCCCCCGGGTCGAATCCAATGAATGGGGCCGTTCGTTTGCAGCGCAGTATCGGGTTGCTCCGGCAGTTTCAGTTCTAGGAGTCTGTGTGCGGCCTGGGCCAAGGTCGGCCCGACCAGATAGGCGTCGACGCCCTTCAGGAAGGCAAGGGCCGGATTCTGTTGAAGGAGAGCCTGGAGGCGCGCCGGGAAAGTCGGGGTCATCGGAGAAAGAAGGAACCGACGAATCCGCCCATCACGATCAGGATCACCGGGTCACGGAAGATTCCACTCGACTGCTCGAGACTGTGATCCGATTCGAAGGTGGAGGCCAGATAGCGGTGAAGCCCGACCAGACAGAACAAAGGGGGCAGTTCAGGAAGGGCCATGGTGCCCTCCGAGGACCGCTTCAGGCAGACCGTCGTGAGGGCGACCAGCGCCAAGGCTCCCGCGAGCCCGCCCCCGACGGCCATGGCCCAGCGCTGTCCCTGGCGCTCTTCGGGAATGTCGCCGAAACCCTTGAAGCAGGCCAGGAAATAGGCGAGGCCCAGGGTGAACAACGCCGCCCAGGGCGTCAGGGCGATGGGGATGATGGGCGCGGCCCCGGAGAGAAGGCGAAGCCAGAACCCCACGGCCACAAAGGCCTGCCGGATCCCGAGAAGCTTCTTGAGGCCCAGGGTGTAGGCACCGTTCAAACCGACGTAGGCCAGGATGAAGGCTGAGACGAGGCGGGGCGCTCCGAGGAGGAGCACCACCAGGCATGCGAGGACGGCGGCACCCAGCAGACCCGCCTCCCAGGGCTTCACGGTCCCGGCGGCGAGGGGCCGGTTCGCGCGGTGAGGGTTCAAGCGGTCCGAGGGCGCATCCACCCAGTCGTTGAAGAGGTAGATCAGGGAGGACGCCGCCACCCAGGCCAAGGCGATCCTCAGCAGGATTCCCCAGTGCGCTCCCAGCGCCCCGGCACCATGGAAGAGGCTCGGAAGGACCACGATGCCGGCCTTGTAGGCCTGAAAGGGCCTCAGGAGCTTCACCATGTTCGCAAGTCGGTTTGCTTGGGACATGCTAGAGAGTATGCGCCCACCCATTGATTCATTCGATCCTGCGCTTCCTGGTCTGGAGGGGCGGCGGCGCGGGTGGTGGGTTGCGGCCGCCATCCTCCTGGCGGTGGCGTTGATCTGGCTGTCCGTTTACCAGGGGCTCACATGGGATGAGCCTTGGCTTTTGGCCCAGGCCCGGGCGCTGGCGGCGGGGCGCGCGACGGATCCGTTCAAGCCCCTGGCAGGCCTTCTGGCCCTGCCTCTGACGCTGAGCCGGGATCCCTGGCTGGCGGGGCGGCTTCTGTTCCTCGGACTCCAGTGCGGGCTTGGCTGGGCAATCTGGCAGATCCTGCCCCGGACCTGGGACCGCGGATGGAAGGCCGCGGGGTTGGCGCTCCTGTGGCTGGAACCCACCTTCCGTGAGCGCATCTTGGAGATGCGCACGGACGGGGTTGCGGCACTGCTGGTGGTGCTGGCCACGCTGGCCTGGCACGCCGCCGGCCGGCGCTCCGCGCGGTTGGGGGTGGCCCTGGCCTGGGGTGTGGCCCTCGCGGTGGCTCCGAAGACTTTTCTGTGGGGATTGCCTTGGGGCGTCTTAGCCCTGCTGCTGCCGAGGGCGGAGGCCGAACCCGCCAAGCGTCGCTGGGCCGACGCCGCCTGGGCCGCCCTGGGCGCAGCAGTCGTGTTTGTCTTGATCTGGCAGGCCGGAGCCCTGTGCACCGGGCGGACGCTGGTCGGCCTCCTCGCCGCCTCCAGAGCCCAAAACGCGGGAGCGCTTGGAGTGGGCGGATTGTTCCCGCCCCTCGCCACTTTCTACCTCGGACAAGTGCTCCTCTACGGCCTCCCCTTTTACGGGCTCGTGCTCCTTGGCCTCACAACCCGGAAGGGCTTCGCAGCGCTTTCCCCCGCCTCAAGGCACTGGGTCTGCACCGGACTGGCAGTCTGGCTGGTGGCGCCCTGCTATCCCGGCAGCTTTCCCTACCATTTCGTGGGCCTCATTCCACCTCTGCTGCCACTCGCACTCCTAGGGCTGCGTCGATTGGCCGGTTGGTTCGGTGCGAAGGGCGTCGTGACCGCAATGGCCTTCTCACTAGTCTTCGCAGCCTGGGCGCTCGCGGGCGTCCTGGAAGGGCCTGACCGTGCCAGTCAGGTGCGCCTGCTCCGTTATGCGGAAGGATTCCTGTCGCCTGGGTTGGGTTATGTCGACGGTGTCGGGGCCTTGTCGAAGCCCCAGAGTGCCTTCTTCGTAACGGCCACCGCCCTGGGTTCCCCGGACGTTGCCCGGCTGCGGGAACGCTGGGGGACGGAACAGGTTTCCCTGTTCCTCCTCGATGGGCGTGCGGAGCAGCTCATGGCCGAGGAGAGGCTCGAGTGGATCAAGGCGCGATGTGTCCAGGTCCATCCGAACCTGGTCGTGCTCGGCACCCTGGCCCAGGGGGAGCTGCAACTGAATCACACCTGGGAAGTCCCATGGTCTGCGACCTTCCGCTTTCGAGGCACGCCATCCTGGTCGTGGACCCTGAATGGCCGGGCCATCAAGCCGGGTGACGATGTGCTGCTGGCGCCTGGCCCGCTGGATCTGACGGGGACAGGGCCGGGCAAGGGCGGGGCGGTGGTGTCCCTTTCCCCGGGACCGGAAGCCGCCCCGGCTCCCCACGGCCTCAGGCCCTTCTTCCTTCCCTTCCAACGTTATTAATTCCCCCGGCCATTCGTGAATACCCTGGAAGACGGAGTTGTGATGAACCCAGATGAGGCCACGTTTCAAGCACCCCCGTCCTCGTGGCGGACGATCGTCAAATGGCTGCTGTACTACGGTGCGGCCATGGGCAATGTGCCCCGCTACTTTCGACATCGGGCCTGGCTGGTGCAGGCCGCCGCGCGCATGAAAGTCTATGAGGGTCGACATCTCAAGGCTCTGTCGCGATTCGTGAAGCCCGGGGACGAGGTCGTGGACATCGGCGCGAATTTCGGTGCCTACTCCCTGGTGCTTGCCAAATTGGTCGGGCCGACGGGCAAGGTCCACGCTTTCGAGCCGCTTCCTCCCGTTCTCGAGTCCCTCCGGGATCTATCCAGGCGATTCCCGCAAGTGAACCTGCACGCTTCCCTGCTCTCCGACGAGGGGGGCAGCCAGGTTCCCCTCAAGATCCCCTTCATCTCCGGACATATTCCGGAGCCCGCATTCGCCTCCCTCCACTTGCCGGATGCCCCGGCAATGTCCTACGAGTGCATGACGGAGAAGCTCGATGATTTCCTTCCCTGCATGCGGGGGGTGACGTTCTTGAAGATCGATGTGGAGGGCCACGAGCAGAAGGTCCTCGCGGGCGCTGAACATTTCCTGGAGCAATTCAAGCCGGTGATCCAGTTCGAGAGCGTGTTCTCCCCCGGCGAGTTTGAATCCTGGTGCGCCTGGGCGGACCGGCATGGGTATGACCTGATGCAGCTTGCCGGCGAGGATCTGGTCCCCCTTGAGTCTCGCGACCAGGCCGTCGGATACAACTTCTACTTCCTGCCACGCAAGGAGGGGGCGTGACTGAGTCGGCCACGATGGCCGGCTGCCCGCTCTGCGGGGGACGCAAGGAGCGTGTCCTGTTCGAAGAGGCATCGGCGGTCCTTCGAATGCGCATCGTCCGCTGCGGCGACTGCGGGTTCATGTTCCAGAATCCAAGGGTTTCGGAACTGATGCTGGAGGACGCCCATGCTGAATTCACGGAATATGAACGCTATCCTGCCTTGCAGGAAGCCAAGCAGCGGCTCTACGAGCCCAGGATACGTCGGATCCTGACGTCCTTCTTCCCCCAGCGCCCTGGCCGGTTTCTGGATTTCGGCGCGGGCTATGGAGCAATGCTGCAGGCGTTCCGGCAGGCGCGGCCCGACTGGGAGTTGGTCGGCGTGGAGCCCTCGGCTCGCGCCGGTCTGGCGCTCAGCGGACAGGGGTTCGAGATCAGGACCTCCATCGAGGAACTGGCCACCTGCGGCGGGGCCCCCTTCGACTGGATCAACCTCGACAATGTGCTCGAACACCTCGACGATCCGGTAGGCTCTCTCTCCGCCCTTCGCAACCTGCTGGCCAGGGATGGCATCGTCTTCATCGAGGTTCCGAACGAATCGTTCTTCAGGCTCCGCTACCGGCTGAACGACTGGGTCCGGGGCAGTTCCAAGGCTCCCACTTTCCCGGGACACCTGAACCTGTTCACCCCGAGGACGCTACGCCGGGCCGCGGGCCTCGCCGGCTTCAGAGTCACGGAACTCCGTGGCGTCAGCGCGGCAGAGCCTGGAAGAATGGAAGCCCTGTTCGGAATCGAACCGGCGGGGAGGCTGCTGGCCATCCTCCGGCTGCTGAGGTGGACCCGGCTGGACCACCTGATCGGCATGACCTACTTCACCCAGTGCATCCTCCAGCCCCTGGAAGTCCCTTCCCCGGTTCCAGGTCCTGGCAGAAAATCGAGCTCCGGCGGACCTGGAAGACAAGGGTAGATCCCCAGCTGGTTCGGAAGTGAAGGTAGACCCCGTTGGCGATGCGGCCGGAGCCCCACTGCCGCCAAAGCGGGCGGTTCCTGGACTATCATCTGGTTTCGCCTTCTCCAGGAGACCGCGTGCTCGCGCCATTGCTGATCACAACCATCGCTTCGACAAGCGCCACCACGCAGGCCAGGGACCTCAAGACCTTCTACCTGCGCACCTGCGCCACCTGCCACGGAGTCGACGGCTCGGGGCGGGCGCCGGACGGGAAGCGGCTCTTCGGGCGGAACCTGGCGGACGCGAAGTGGCAGGCGAAGCAGAAGGACAGCGACCTGGTGAAGATCATCTTTCTGGGCAAGGGCTCCATGCCGGGCTTCCGGGGCCAGCTCACCGAGGACGAATGCCGTCAGATGGTTTCCGACATCCTCCGCCCCATGGCGGCCAAAAAGTGAGGTGTTCCGTGCGCGTCTCCCTGTTGCTCCTCCTCCCCGCCTGCCTTTCTGCCGGTGACGCTCCCAAGTCGGTGAACGAGCTGAAGGCCTTCTTCGCCGCCAACTGCGTCCGCTGCCACGGGGTGGACGGCTCCGCTAGGGGCGCCGATGGGAAGAAGCTCTCCGGGCAGGACTTCACCGACGCGCGCGACATGGCCCACAAGAAGGACGTCAAGCTCGCTCAGACCATCCGGAAGGGCATCTTCTTCGGCAAGGTCATGCCCGCCTTCAAGGAACAGCTCAGCGAGGCCGACGCCACCGCCCTCGTCGCGGAGATCGTGCGGAAGGCCGAGAAGGGCAAGGCCATCGCCCCCGCGCCCGACGCCGGGAAGTAGGCCCGCCCCGTGACGGGCCAGTAGACTGGGAGGATGACCGAGGCTTCCGACGACCATCCGCTCCTGCAGGGACTGAATCCGCCCCAGCGGGACGCCGTGGTGCATACGGACGGCCCACTCCTGATCCTGGCGGGCGCGGGGTCCGGCAAGACCACGGTGATCACCCGCCGCATCGCCTGGCTCATCGAGGAGGCCGGAGCCCATCCGTCCTCCATCCTGGCCATGACCTTCACCAACAAGGCCGCGGAGGAGATGCGGGACCGCGTCCAGCGCCTGGTGAGCGTGCCCGTGGAGCACCTGTGGGTGAGCACCTTCCACAGCTTCTGCACCCGCATCCTCCGCCGGGAAGGCGAACGCACCCCCGTGGGCCGCAGCTTCGTGATCTTCGACCCCTCGGACCAGAAGAGCCTGATCAAGCAGGTGCTGGCGGAGCTGAAGCTGCCGGAAAAGCAGTTCCACCCCCGCAAGGTGCTGGAATTCATCAGCGACTTCAAGAACCGCTGCCTGCTTCCGGAAGAGGCCGTGGAGGAGGCGCTGGACCCTTGGACCCGCAAGGCCGTGGACGCCTACGCCCTCTACCAGCAGGGCCTGCGCAACCACCGGGCCTGCGACTTCGACGACCTGCTCCTCTACACCGAGCGCCTCTTCCGCGACCCGGCCATGCAGGAGATCTACGCGCAACGATTCCGGTACATCCTCGTGGACGAGTACCAGGACACCAACCACGCCCAGTACAAGCTGGTGCAGCACCTGGCGAAGCATCACCGGAACCTGTGCGTGGTGGGCGACGAGGACCAGTCGATCTACGGCTGGCGAGGCGCCGACATCCGCAACATCCTCGACTTCCAGCGGGACTTTCCCGGCGCCGTCCAGATCAAGCTGGAGCAGAACTACCGCAGCACCCAGAGCATCCTGGACGCCGCCAGCACGGTCATCGCCAACAACGCCCAGCGCCTGGGCAAGACGCTTTGGACCGACCGGGGCCACGGGGAGAAGCTGGTCTTCAAGCTGCTGGACGACGGGCGCCTGGAGGCTGAATTCGTCGTCGCAAAGGTTCAGGAGGCCCGGCGCTTCGAACCCGGCGTGAAGGCCGCCATCCTCTACCGCGCCAATTGGCAGTCCCGGCAGTTGGAGGAGGCCCTGCGGGGGGCGAACCTGCCCTACAAGCTCATCGGCGGCGTGAAGTTCTACGAGCGCCAGGAGGTGAAGGACCTGCTGGCCTACTTGAGGCTCTTTTCCAATCCCTACGACCTGACCTCCTTCCGCCGCTGCGTGAACGCTCCGAGCCGGGGCGTGGGGCCGACGACCCTGGGCCGCATCGAGGCCTGCATCCCCGAAGGCGGGACGCCCCTGGAAGGCCTGGCGGCGCTGGTGCGCAGCGGCGAGTTGAAGGGCCGGGCGGGTCGCGAGATGGGTGGCTTCCTGCGGCTCTTCCACGATGGCGCCGGCGAGAAATCTGCCCTCACCCTCGCGGGCTTTGCCCGCTGGGTGCTGGTGGAAAGCGGCTACCTGCAAAGCCTGGAGGAGGAAGGGACCCTCGAAGCGGAAACCCGCGTGCGCAACCTGGAGGAGTTCCTGTCGGCGGCCGCCGAATCCGAAGCCCTGGGCCTGGGTCTCGCGGAGTTCCTGGACCGCGTCACCCTCGCCTCGGACACCGACGAGATCGAAGGCGCGGCGGATCTCAGCCTCATGACGATCCACTGCGCCAAGGGCCTGGAGTTCCCCTACGTGTTCCTCGTGGGCATGGAGGAGGACGTCTTTCCCAATCGCCAAGCGCGGGAGACCTCGGAAGGCCTGGAGGAGGAACGCCGCCTCTTCTACGTGGCCCTCACCCGCGCCAAGTCCCGGCTCACGCTGACGGGGGCTCGGCGGCGGCGCATGATGGGGCAGGAGATGCTGGGCATGCCCAGCCGCTTCCTGCGGGAACTGCCGGCGGACGTGCTGGAGAACCCCATCCGCTGGGGTACGGAGCTGTACCAGAGCGGCCAGGGGATCATGGCGGGGACGCGAGGTCCGCGCACGGGCGGCGGCGGGATGGGCGTGGCGTCGGAGCTGGCCCGCATCCGCGGCTTTTTCGACAAGGCCCGGCTGGAGGACGAGGACGCGCATTCTCCCCACGACGAGGAAGATCCGCCGCCACCTGAGGAGGAGGCCGCCACGGCAGCGCCGCCTCCGCCCCCGGAAGTCTTCGATGGCAACGCCTGGCCCAAGGGTACCCGCATCCGCAGCCCCCGCTTCGGCCGCGGCGTCATCCTCGCCTCCTCGGGCCGCGGCGACGGCCTGACCTACACCGTGCGCTTCGAGACCGGGGAAAAGCGGATCATGGCGCGGTTCGGGATGCTGTCTGTTGATACCGGGTGAAGCGCCCAGCACCACTCAGGTCGGGCGCGCCCTGAGATGATCGTGCAGGTCTGAATGCGACGGTCATCATGGCTAGCGTTGCGCGAAAGCCTCAATGGACTGACTACTGATATACCTCCGCCGTGGAGAATGGTTTTCCAGCTCTATCCATTCCGCCAGTAATGAGGATTTTCCCGTTTGAAAGGAGGGTGGATGTGTGGTCCCTCCGTTCCGTGAGCAGGTCCGTGAGTAAGTTATTCACAAGGTCGCGGACTGAATCGTACAACTCGACACCGTTCCATTCCACACCGCCTCCCGAGCCTCCCACGAAGAGGAAAAGGCCATCCCCCAAGTTGGTTACGGTGCCGTCCACGGTCGAGGAAAAGGGCCGCGTGGCGGGCGTGAAAGTGCTGGTTAAGGGCGAATACACTTCGGCCGGGAAGGCCATCTGTCCTGAATTTGTGGTGCCTCCCTTCACAAGAGTGGTTCCATTCGGCAGGGCAATGGCTAGGTGGCCGACCCGAGCGGTTCCAAGGGATGCGGAAACCTGAAAGGTTTGGGTGGCCGGATTGAAGATTTCCGAGGTGGCCAAGTAATAGGGGCTTGTCCCAGCGTTGCCGCCAGTAATCAAAATCTTTCCATCGGGGAGCACCGTGGCTGTGTGATCGGTGCGAGGGGTGGAAAGGGATGCGGTAGAGGCAAAGGTGTTGGAAATTGGATCGAAGATCTCGCACCGATCCGTCACGACGCCAATAGGCTTGAGGCCCCCCGAAATCAGAAGCTTCCCGTCAGGTAATCCTGTTACCTGATGGTTGATTCGATGTTGAACCATGGGTCCCGTGGCCTTGAATGTGTCGCTTGAGGGATCATAGATTTCCGCACCCGCACCTGAATCCGTTGCAGTACCACCCACCAACAGGATCCTTCCGTCGGAGAGGAGGGTTGCCGTGTGGGAGGTGCGGCCCTCAAGCATCAGGCCTGCTGACTGAAAGATCCCCGCCACTGGATCGTAGATCTCTGTGCGCTTCTCCAGGTACTGGTCTGGACTCTGGCCACCAGCGACAAAGACTTTTCCGTTGTTGAGCCGGGAGGCTGTATGACGGAATCGGGCAACCATCATGGAGCCGGTGGCGGTGGCTTTCCCAACGGTCACGACGGCGGCCTTGCTTTCAGCGATACCAATGGCGTTGCTGACCCTGACGGTAAATCGCGCATCACTCAAAAGGATCGGGTCGGAAGGGGCGGTGTAGTCGGGGAAGGTCGCACCGGCGATCAACATCCCATTCCTGTACCAATG
>JADJVL010000008.1 GCA_016710635.1 Holophagaceae bacterium
GAGAGAGGGATTCGAACGGCAGTCGCGCGCCGGTAGGGATAGGCGAAGAACGCGCGAGCGTTCGCAGCCGGTCCGGCAAGGCCGGAATCCCGGGCGCAGCGGATGACGCGGCCCGCAGCGCGCAGCGCGGAGGGGAATCCCAGCCACAAAAATCATTTCATGCGGCGCGAGCCGCCTTCCGTAGACCTTGACCTTGCTCTTGAAACATCGAAGCCCTCCCGCTTCGGGAGGGCTTCGATCCGCAACTCTGACCCCTCAATGCGCGGCCCGCCGGCTGGCCGGGGGCACGATTCCGTTCAGCCGCAGATACACCACCATCTGCCCGTAGTGGTCCATGTCGTGGAAGGCCATCAGCGTGGCGAGGCCGAGGGGCGTCGTGGTCCCCGGGCCGAAGGGGTTCGGCATCTCGGTGGTGGCGTGGGCGGCGGTGATCGCGCCGAAGGCCCTGTGGACGCGGGCGAAGGAGTCCTTCAGATAGGCCATGACCTCGGCCTTGGTCTTGAGGTTCTCGGGGCCCATCTCGATGTTCGCCATGGTGATGTCGGACTTCTCGCCGAGGATGAGGGACGCGAAGAAATTGTTGGCGGCGGCCACGTGCTTCACCTGCTGGGCGAAAGTCTTCACCCCCTTGAACTCGCCGTCCTTGGGAGCGAAATCCCACTTCTCCTCGGGCATGGCATCCGCGGCGGGCACGAACTGCATCTCGACGAAGGCGTAGGTCCCTTCCATCGCCTTGCCGGGGTCATGGCGGCGGCCGGGGCGGCTTTGACCTCGGGCTTGGTGACCGGAGCCTGGGCGGCGGCGGGCAGTGCCACGGCAAGACCGAGGGCCAGGACATTCAAGATTCTTCGCATCGGAGATCTCCTTGAGGGGGCCCCAGCATACCGTCCCACGCCCGCCGGGTCGATGCCCTCAGCGCCGGCTGGCGGGCGGGATGATGCCGTTCATGCGGAGGTACACGGCGATCTGGCCGTAGTGGTCGAAGCCGTGGCTGATGCCGATGGTGGCGAAGCCCAGGCGCGTGCCCTGGCCGGGGCCGAAGGGGCTCTTCACAAGGCCCAGTACGTTGGCTTCCGTGAGGCTGCCCATGGCCTTGTGCAGGTAGGCGTAGGATTCCTTCACGTACTTCAGGATCTCGGCCTTGGTCTTCACCGCTTCGGGGCCATTCTCCCCGGCGGTCTCCATGGCGGGCTTCTCATCCAGGATGGCGGCGGCGAGGAGCGCGTTCACGGCGGCGATGTGCTTGGCCTGCTCGGCGAAGGTCTTCACTCCCTTGAACTCGCCGTTGGTCGGCGCGAAGGCGAACTTCTCCTCGGGCATGGCCTCGAGGGCGGAGACCACTTCGGACTCCACTCCGGACAGATTGCGGTCGAAGCTCGAGGCGAAGGTCGGTGCCGGTGCGGGGGCCGGGGCCGAGGCCGGCGCGGGCTTGGCGGCGGGAGCCTGGGCCAGGAGGGGGCCGGCGAGGCTGAGGAGGAGGGGCAGGACGGCGAGACGCATGGAGGGCTCCTGGGAGGACAGGCTAGGCCTGGGGGGAGGCGGACGGGAGATCCGGGGAGGCGGGCGCCGCATCGGGCACCCGGGGCAGGATGGCGTTGAAGATGAGCGAAAAGACGACCACCACCAGGCAGCCGACGACGTTGTACCAGAGGAAGGAGAGCTTCGTGAAAAAGAAGCAGCAGAGCACGGCGGCCTCGGCCACCAGGGCCGCGTAGAAGGCCGCGCCGCCCTTCACCCGCTTTACATAGAAGGCCACGAGGAAGATGCCGAGGATGGTGCCGTAGAAGAGGGAGCCGAGGATGTTGACCGCCTCCACCAGGGAGCCCAGGCGACTGGCGTACTCGGCGAAGAGCAGGGCGAAGCAGCCCCAGGCCAGGGTCGCGAGGCGGGAGACCCAGACTTCCTTCTTCGGATCCGTATGGCCCAGCAACCGCCGCCAGATGTCCACCACCGTCGTGGTGCCCAGGGCGTTGATCTCCGCCGACATGGAGGACATGGAGGCCGCGAAGACCGCCGCCAGCACCAGGCCGATGAGCCCCGGGGGCAGGCTCTTCAGCACGTAGGAAAGGAATACGTAATTGGTGTCGTTGCCCCGGGTGGAGGGGTCCGCCTTCCGCACCACCGCCACCGCCTCCGCCCGGATGGACGCGGCCTTCGCCTCCGCCGCCTGCATGGCCGCCTTGGCCGCGGCTTCCCGGCCCGGATCCCCGGCGTGCCGGGCGGCCACGTAGTCCTGCACCCGCTGGATGCGGTCCTGGGACGCCGCGGCGAAGGCCGCCTCGGCCTGGAGGTAGACCGCGGCGTCCGGTCCGGCCTTGGCGAGCTTCACGGCGGAGGGGTTGAAGAAGACCGGGGGCGCGGTGAACTGGTAGAACACGAAGACCATGGCCCCCAGCAGCAGGATGAGGAACTGCATGGGCACCTTGAAGAGGCCGTTGGCCAAAAGCCCCAAACGGCTCTGGGCCACGCTGGACCCGGTCAGGTAGCGCTGCACCTGGCTCTGGTCCGTGCCGAAGTAGGAGAGGGCCAGGAAGAAGCCGCCGATGAGCCCGGACCAGAGGTTGTAGCGGTTGGTGAGGTCGAAGGTGGTGTCGATGGCGTTCAACCGTCCCAGGCCACCCGCCACGTGGAGGGCGTCGCCGAAGCTCACGTGGGGCGGCAGCTGGCGGATCACCATGACCCCCGCCACCACCATGCCCGTGGTGATGATGAGCATCTGGTAGCTCTGGGCCCAGGACACGGCCTTGGTGCCGCCGGTGACGGTGTAGATCATCACCAGGGTGCCCACGAGGATGATGTCGAAGTGGATGTTCCAGCCCAGCAGCACCGAAAGCACCAGGGCCGGCGCGTAGACCGTGAGGCCCACGGCGAGGCCGCGCTGGATAAGGAAGAGCGTGGCGGCGAGGGTGCGCGTCTTCAGGTCGAAGCGACCCTCCAGGTACTCGTAGGCCGTGTAGACCTTCAGCCGGTGGAAGATGGGCACCGCGGTGACGGAGAGCACCACCATGGCCAGGGGCAGGCCCAGGTAGAACTGCACGAAGCGCATGCCGTCGGCGTAGGCCTGGCCGGGGGTCGAGAGGAAGGTGATGGCGCTGGCCTGGGTGGCCATGATGGACAGGCAGATCGTGTACCAGCGCATGTCCCGGTTCGAGAGCATGTAGGCTTCGGAGTCCTTGCGCTGGCGGCCCTTCCACAGCCCCACCAGCACGATGAAGGCCAGCGAGGCCCCGAGGATGAGCCAGTCGAGGCGGCTCACGAGAAGATCCGGCCGAAGGCGTAGAAGAGCAGGATGTCCAGGAGCAGCATCCCCAGCACCAGGCCGTAGATGCGCTTCCAGCTGCCGAGGACCGGTGGTCCAGGCTCTGGCGCAAGGGGTTCCGGCCCGGGCTTCAGCTCAGTCATGCTTCCCGCCCAGGGCCAGCAGGTTGGCGAAGAGGCGGTAGGCGCCGGGGACGCCTTCGGGCAGCTGCCGGAAGAAGGCGAGGCTGGTGTACACGAAGTGGCCCTTGCCGTGCTCCGCCACGATGAGGCTGCCCTCCTGGTCCGCCTCGCCGGCATCGTGCATGGCCAGCAGGGGCTTGTACTTCGCATCCCAGCCTTCGGCGTCGTAGAGACTGCGCTCCTGCACCCAGCCCTCGAAATCGGCGCTGGTGATCTTGTTCGGCCAATGGAAGGCCGGGTGCTCCGGCGCGAGGATGCGCACCGCGGCGCGCTCCTCGGTCACGCGCTTGCGGCCCACCTTGAAGGGATAGGGCCCGATGGCCTGAGTCACCATGTCCGCGTTGATGCCGGGAAAGCCGGCATTCACGGTGTAGAGGACGATCTCGGTGCCGCCCTTCGCCACATAGTCATGCAGCCGGTCCTTCAGCGAAACCAGGGCCGCCCGGGTGTTGAAGGCGCGGATGCCCAGCACGATGGCGTCGAAGCCCTTGAGGTCCCGGGTGGCCAGGGCCTCGTCGGACAGCAGCTCCACTTCATAGCCCAGGCGGCGCAGGCTCTGGGGGATCTCGTCGCCGGCGCCCATGACGTAGCCGATGCGCTTGCCGTTGTGCTTCAGGTCGAAGCGCTCGAGGCGCGCCACGGCTTCGGGGAGCAGGGTCTGCAAGGGGATGTGGGGATGGTCGAGGCGCTGCGCGCCCCGGGCGGGCTGGAAGCCGGTGCCGATGTCCACGAGGACCTTCAGCTCACCGTGGGCAGGGGAGGCCGGCGGCGTGAGGCGGAAGGTGAAAGTCTGCTCCTCCCCCGCCCGGCCCAAGGTGAAGGCCTGCTCCCCGGGCTCAGCCCGCCAGCCCTCGGGGACCTGGAGCCGCAGGCGGCCCGCAGCCTTGGCGGCCCCGGCCATTGTCTTCAGGGTGACGTCCTGTGGACGGGCCTCCCCGAAGACCTCCACCCGCTCCGCCAGGTTGACCAGCACGGTTGGCACCACGATGAAGGGCTGGTAGCGCTCGCCCTGCACCGGGTCCCGGAACCGGAAGCGCAGGGGCACGGTGACCTCGAAGGTGGCGCCACCCTGACCCAGGCGGGCGCGCAACTGGTAGGGGCTCGGGGATTCCGGCCGGTTCCGCCAGGCCAAGGCGCCGGGGCCGCCCAGCCAGTGGGGCTGGCCCAGGGGCGCCGTGGCCGGCAGGACCAGCTCAAAGGTCTCCTTCCGGAGCTGGTTGTCTCCCAAGGGCTGCTGGATGGCGCGGGCCTGCACCGGGGCCACGCCCTCCGGGGTGATGGCTTCCAGTGCCAGGGACTCGAGGCTCAGGCCGGCGTCCCCCCGGGAGATCAGGGCGGCGGACACCGTGAGGCGATCCCCGGGCGCCGCGGACTGCCGGTCGGCGATGGCCTCCACCCAAAGCCCCGCGGCGGCCCGCAGGACCTCCCGCAGCTCCGCGGCCTTCGCCTGGACGAGGGGATCGGCCTGGGCGTCCGCGGGCAGGCCTTGCAGCGCCGTCTGGGCCTTCAGCAGGAGGGGCAGCACCGCCGCGGGCCGCTCGGAACGGAAGGCCTTCCTGGCCTGGGCCAGCAGTTCGCCCACCGCCGCTCCGCCTTTCACCCGGGACCACGTGAGGTCCACGCCTTCCAAGAGGTCAGCGGTGGCCGGCGCGCCGGCCAGGGGTTCGAAGGATTCCAGCCGTGAGCCCCGCCGGGCGAGGACGCCGAAGCCCTGGCTGCGGTGCTGGCTGCGGCTTTCCGCGGCGAGCTCCCCGAAGGAGCGCCCCAGCAGGGGATCAAAGGTCCCCACATCGAGGGTCAGGCTGCCCGGGGCCGGCGGCGGGGCGTTGTCGCCGAAGCGGAAGTGGTTCCACAGCACCCGCCTGGCCTGCCAGGGGCGCAGACCCGCGGTGATCTGCTCCGGGAAACGCTTGGGATCCGCGGCGGCGGCGAAGGCTTCGATGGCCAGGATGGCCGAGGCCGTGTGGTGGCCGTGGCCCGCCCGGGCGTCCGGGGGAAAGCGGGTGACGATGACGTCGGGCCGGAAGGTGCGCAGCACCCGCACCACGTCCGCCAGCACCGCCTCCCGGCCCCAGGTGGCGAAGGTCTCGTCGGCGGTCTTGGAGAAGCCGAAGTCCACGGCGCCGGTGAAGAACTGCTCGGCCCCATCCAGGCGCCGGGCCGCCAGCAGTTCCTGGGTCCGGATGGCGGCGAGGGGATCGCCCAGTTCGGGGCCGATGAGGTTCTGCCCGCCGCCGCCCCGGGTCAGGGCGAGGTAGCCCGCCCGCACCTGGCGGCCCTTGGAAAGGGTGGCCAGCAGGTCCGTATTCTCATCGTCCGGGTGGGCCGCCACATAGAGGACGCTGCCCAGCACCTGCAGCTTGTCGAGGGCCTTCTGGAGCTCGGCACCATCCAGGACGGGGACCGGAGCCTGGGCGACCAGGACGGCAGGAAGGGCACAGGCCAGGAGGAGACGGGCGGTTCGGTTCATTCGGCCTTCCGGATGCGGGTGGGCATCCAGGGTAGAGCACCGCCGACCGCCCATGCAGGGGCAAGGTCTTTCCGGGGGCGGATCCGGGACTTTCAGGGGCCAACGGCCGGGAACAAACCGGATGCCGGGGCATCCGTCCCGGGCGGCTGAGCGGCCTAGCTGTGGACTCCCGGCGCCTCGTGGCCGGTCTGGGCCACGTATTCCAGGTAGCTGCCGGGGAAGGCCAGGGGCGTGGGATGGTCCTCCGGCGCCAGCTCCAGCACCCGGCTGGCGAGGCCGCGCAGGAAGGTGCGGTCGTGGCTGACGAAGAGCATGGTGCCTTCGAAATCCTTGAGGGCCTCGATGAGCATCTCCTTCGTGGCCAGGTCGAGGTGGTTCGTGGGCTCGTCCAGCACCAGGAAATTCGGCGGATTGAAGAGCATCCGGGCCATGACCAGGCGGGACTTCTCGCCGCCGGAAAGCGCGCGGATGCGCTTGTCCACGTCGTCGCCGGTGAACTGGAAGGCGCCCAGCAGGTTGCGGAGCACCCCGAGGCCCTCCATGGGGAAGTCCTTCTGCATCTGCTCGATCACCGTCAGTTCGGGATCCAGGAGGTCCAGAGCCTGCTGGGAGAAGTAGCCGACCTTCAGGCTGGCGCCGAGGCGCACCTCGCCGGCGTCGGGCTGGGTCACGCCGGCCACCATCTTCAGGAGGGTGGACTTGCCGGCGCCGTTGCGGCCCATGACGCACCAGCGCTCGCCCCGGCGGATGTGGAAATCGAAGCTGTCGTAGAGCTTCCGCTGGCCGTAGGCCTTGTTGACGCCTTTGAGCATGGCCACGTCGTCGCCGCTGCGCATGGGCAGGCGGAAGTCCCACTTGGGGATGACCCGCTTCCTGGGCAGCTCGATGCGGTCCTGCTTTTCCAGGGCCTTCACCCGGCTCTGCACCTGGGCGGCCTTGGCGGCATGGGCCTTGAAGCGGTCGATGAAGCGCTGCTCCTTGGCCAGCTTGGCCTGCTGGCGTTCGAAGGCCGCCTCCAGGTTGGCCTCCCGCTGCTCCCGCTCCTTCAGGTAGAAGTCGTAGTTCCCCGAGTAGGTGATGATGTCGCCGCCGTCGATCTCCACGACCTTGGTGACGATGCGGTTCATGAAATCCTTGTCGTGGCTCGTCATCAGCAGGGTGGACGGCACGGACTTGAGGAAGGACTCGAGCCAGAGGATGGATTCGATGTCCAGGTGGTTGGTGGGCTCGTCCATGAGCAGCACGTCGAAGTTCCCCAGGAGCACCTTGGCCATGGCCACGCGCATCTTCCAGCCGCCGGAGAGCGCGCCCACGTCGCCGTCGATCTGGGCGTCCTCGAAGCCCAGGCCGTGGAGGCAGGCCCGGGCCTTGGCCTCAAGCTCATAGCCGCCGGAGTGCTGGTACTCCTCCTGCACATGGCCGAAGCGTTCCAGCACCGCGTCCAGGTCCGCCGTGTCCGGATCCGCCATGGCCTTTTCCAGATCCAGCAGCTCGTGGTGCAGGTCCCCCAGGCGGCCGCTGCCGGCGATGGCCTCGTCCAGCACGGGACGCCCCGACATCTCGTCCACCTCCTGGCGGAAGTAGCCCACGGTCAGCTTCTTGGGATAGCTGACCACGCCGTCGTCGGGATGCTCCTCGTCCATGACCATGCGGAAGACCGTGGATTTGCCGGCGCCGTTGGGACCCACGAGACCGGCCTTCTCGCCGGGGTTGAGCTGGAAGCTGGCGTCGATGAAGAGCACCTGCTTACCGTACTGCTTGCTGACATTGGAGAACGAGATCATCGGGGGCTCGGAGGAAGGCGCGGAAGGGCGCAAACCTTCAGGATAGCCCGGGGCACCCGGCTTCCCTCCGGAAGATCCGGCGGGACGGGCCCCGGGGACCCGGAACGCCCTTCGTCCGCGGAAAGTGGTGCCTCGAAGGTCCGAACCGGTGCTCCGGCGCGGCGGGTGATGAACATCACGCGAAATCGCCCGGTGGGTGTCCCATGCTGGAAGCCGGGTTTGACCCGATGGAGATCCGAATGCGCCGCCTCCCCTTCCTGCTCGTCGCCACCGCCGCCAGCATCATCGGCTGCAAGCCCTCGAAACCCCCGGTGAGCCCCGCCCCCGCAGCCCAGGCTCCGGGGAAGGATCTGGCCAGCACCGCCACCACCGTGGAAGGCAAAGTGCTGGAGCACCTCGAAGCCGCGCCCTTCAGCTACCTCCGCCTGCAGACCGACAAGGGCGAAGTCTGGGCCGGCGTCCCCTTCGCCAACCTGAAGCCCGGCGCGATGGTGAAGGTCGTGGGCGCCTACCCCATGGACAATTTCGAATCCAAGAAGGCCAAGCGGACCTTCGCCAAGGTCTACCTCGGCACCCTCGAAGGCCAGAACGCCTCCGCCGTGGACGCCGCCCATGGCGGCGCGGCCCCGGCCACCATGCCCCCGGCGGGCGGTCCTTCCCCCCATGGCGGCGGCCTGCCGGCCCCGGCGGCGCCCGCCGGCGGGATGACCCCCTCCGCCGAAGCCATCCTCAAGTCCATGTCCGGGGCCGCCCCCGCCGGCGCCAATCCCCACAACGCCCCGGGCCAGGCCGCGCCGGCCCAGGGAACGCCCAAGCCTTCGGACGCCAAGGTGGACAAGGTGCCCAAGGCCGCCGGGGCCGACGCCCGCACCGTGGCGGAACTCCATGCCCAGACCGCCGCCCTCAAGGAGAAGACCGTGACCATCCGGGGCAAGGTGGTGAAGTACAACCCGCAGATCCTGGGCAAGAACTGGCTGCACCTCCAGGACGGCAGCGGAGACCCCAAGGCCGGCACCCACGATGTCACCGTCACCAGCGCCGACCAGGCCAAGGTGGGCGAAGTGGTCACCATCCGCGGCACCGTGCGCCTGAAGAAGGACTTCGGCTCCGGCTACGCCTACGACCTGATCGTGGAAGACGCCAAGATCTCCCATTAGAGAGCGGACCCGTCGAGGGAACGGTGGTTGGCGCTGCGCCAGATTGGGCCCAGAATGGCTGGACTCGCCCATCCCATGCGCCTCGTCCCTCTCCTCACCATCACCCTCCTTGGCCTTGCGTCCCTGGGCGCCGGGCCCGGGGGCGGAGTGGATGCGCCGCCCCCGCTGTTGAGTGGCACTGGGCTCTACGCGGATCCCGCCAAGCTCGCCATCGATCCGGCGAACCGGCCCTACGCGCCCCAGTACCCGCTCTGGTCCGATGGTGCCGCGAAGACGCGCTGGGTGCATCTGCCCGCCGGCACGCGCATCGACGCCACCAGCCTGGACGCCTGGAAGTTCCCTCCGGGGACGAAGCTCTGGAAGGAATTCGCCTTCGCGGGCCGGAAGGTGGAGACGCGCCTCATGTGGCGGTCGGGGTCAGGGTGGAAGTACGCGACCTACCTTTGGAACCCGGCGCAGACCGAGGCGGCGCTGGCCTCCGCCGACGGGGTCAAGAACCACCTCGAGCTCGAGTCCGGCAAGGCCCACAGCATCCCGTCCGTGAAGGACTGCCGGACCTGCCATGAGAATGGCGGTTCCGAGGTGCTGGGCTTCAACGCCCTGCAACTGAGCCCCGACCGGGATCCCCTCGCGCCCCACGCCGAGCCCCTGCAGCCCGGCATGATGACCCTTGCCACCCTCGTGCAGGAGGGCCTGCTCACCGGCGCCCCCGCGGACCTGGCCCAGCGTCCTCCCCGGATCCCCGCCGCGACGCCGCGGGAGCGCGCGGTGCTGGGGTACCTGGCGGCCAATTGCGGCACCTGCCACCCCGGGGAAAGCAGCGTCCTGAGCCGGCTGGGCCTCGACCTGCGCGTCCCCTCGGGGGCGCGGGACGCGGCGGCCCTGCCCTGGCGGAACGGCGCCCTGGACGTGCCCGGCAAGACCAGCATCGCCGACGCCCCGGAAGGGCAGAGCCGGCGCATCAAGCCCGGCGCCCCGGACCTCAGCCTCATTCCCTACCGCATGGCCTCCCGCAGGCCCGCGCGGCAGATGCCGCCCCTCGGCTCGGTGCTCCCGGACACCGTGGCCCTCGAACTCGTCCGGGCCTGGATCGCCGAAGACCTCGCCCCGGCGAAGCGGTGATCCCAAGGGTCTCCGGGGCGCGACCCGGATCGTGACGGATGTGCGCCGGCCGGGGGCCTATGCTCTGGCAACCTGCTGTCCCCTCCAGTCCGTCTGTGCCCTGCCCGCTCCGCGGGCCCATCCTTTCGAGGTCCATTATGCGAATCCCCTCCATGGTCCTGCTCGCCTTCGCGGGCATCCTCACCCTGCCCGCCGTCGCCAAGCCGGCTTTCGTCAAGAAGGCCAAGGACCTCGGCCTGACCGAAGTCAAGAACTGCCAGTACTGCCACGTGGAGAAGCTCCCCTCGAAGACCAAGCAGGGCGAGTTCAACGAGGTCGGCAAGTTCCTGGTCAAGAAGAAGGCCGACGCCAAGGCCGCGGAAGTGGATGTCGCCTGGCTGAAGGACTACAAGAAGTAGGCCCTTTCCGGGGTCAGCTATTCGAGCTGCCGCTTGAGGGCTTCAAAGTCCGCCTTCAGGTCCGCGAGTTCCTGCCTCAGGGAGGCCACCTCCGCCTGGAGCGCTTCGAGGCGCGTGGGCCCCGAGGCGGTGGCTTCTGGCGTGGAAAGTTCCAGGTCCGGTGTTCCTCCGAGAAGGTGGGCGAACCGGAACTCCTTCGTGCCGGGCTGGCGGGGAAGCTTCAACACGAGGGGCGGCTCGGCGGCGCACAGGCTGTCCAGGGCCGCCTCCGCTTCCGCCAGGTCCGAGAACGGGTAGAGCCGGCCCGCCCGGCTGCGGATCTCGCCCGCCGTCTGAGGACCCCGCAGCATCAGCACCGCCAGGGCCGCCACCTCCTGGATGGCCAGGTTCAGGTCCTCGGTGAGCTTCTGCTCGTACTTGGTGGTGCGACTGCCGGCGCCGGCGACGAACCAGACCAGCCGCCTGTCCCGCAGGGACTCGAGGCCCGCGGCGACCTCCGCCTCGTCCAGGGCCAGCACCGGCTCCCGGTTCGTGGTCTGGTTGCAGGCCGCCGTGAGGGCGTTGAGGGTGAGCGGGTAGTATTCCGGCGTCGCGTGCTGCTTTTCCAGCAGGCAGCCCAGGATGCGGATCTCGACCGGGTGGAGGGGCTCGTCCAGCATGCAGGCTCCGAAGGAACCTCCATCCTAGGCCATCAGGGC
Source organism: Holophagaceae bacterium (assembly GCA_016710635.1). Lineage (GTDB taxonomy): Bacteria > Acidobacteriota > Holophagae > Holophagales > Holophagaceae > JADJVL01. Next base: position 11,071 of record JADJVL010000008.1, read on the forward strand.
CGGTGCTCCCCTGCGGTCTCGATCATCACGTAGCCATGGCCGTTCTCGTTCCAGACCCGGGCCTGGAGCCCGGCGGCCACGGCGAGGGGGGCGCCGATGCTGTTCCCGCACCCTTCGAGGGGACCGCCGAAGACATACAGCCCGCGGCCGCCCTTCAGCAGGTAGTGGCCCACGGGGATGCCGCCTACGGCGCAGATCCGGCCGCCTTCCACCTGGGCCGCGGTGGTGCCGTTGGGCAGGGGCGCCCGGAATCCCGCGCGCTGCTCGCACCAGCTGCCGCAATCCTTTTCCGGGGAGGGCGGCGCGCCGGTGAAGTCGAGGGAATGCACCGACAGGAAGTTCGTCAAGGCCTGGCCCGCCACCTTCTGGGCGGGACCCGGAGCGAGGGTGGGCCGCTGGCCGAACCAGAAGCCGCCGCCGACCAGCAGCAGGGTCGCCGCGGCCGCCAGCCAGGGCGCGGCGCGGCGGCCCAGGGGCTCGCGGGCCGCGAGGACCGAAGCCCGCAGGGCCGCAGGGGCCGCGGAGGGCGCCAGGACGCGGCGGAGCTGGTCTTCGAAGGTTGGAATGCGGGGGTTCATGCGACACCTCCTGCCGTGGATTTCCCGGCGGGCAGGCCCGTGAGGAGGACTTTGAGCGCCGCCTTGGCGCGGTGCAGACGGCTCTGCACCGTGCCCATGGGCAGGCCCAGGAGTTCGGAGATCTGTTCGTAGGAGAGATCCTGCTGGAAGCGGAGGAGCAGGATCTCCCGGGCCGGGTCGGGAAGCTGGTCGAGGGCGGAAGGCAGCGCCGCCAGCAGGGACGGATCGATCCCCTCGTCCTGGGCGGCCTCGCCGGCGAGCCCGTCGAAATCCGCGCCATCCCAGGCCACCAGGCGCATGCGGCCCCGGTACTCGTGGGCGATCTCGTTGCGCAGAATGGATACGAGCCAGCCCCGGGCGGCGCCGGGGTCCCGAAGCTGGTGCAGTTTCTCGAAGGCCTTCAGGAAGGTCCGCTGCACCACGTCGCCGGCCATGTCGCCGTTGCGGGTCCAGGCCAGGGCAAAGGAATGGAGGGCATCGAGATGCCCTTCCACCAGCGCTTCGCGCCCGGCCCGGATCATCCGCCGGCCTTCACGTCAGGAAGCCTCAGGCCTTGGGGGCTTCGGGCTTGGCGTCCTTCACCTTGGCATCCTTGGCCTTGGCGTCCTTGCAGTCCTTCATGTCCTTGCAGCAGGACCCGCAGTCCTTCTTGCCTTTGCCTTCACCGGCGGTGTCGCCGGCGGCCATGAGGGAGACGCCGAAGACGGCGGCGGCGAGGACGGGGAGGATGAACTTCTTCATGGGCTGCTCCTGTGGGCCATCATGGCCAGACATCACTGGGATGGCCCAGCGGGATCTTTGTTCCGTGGCCCCGGTCACCCTCCCACCGGCCGGAACCGGCCCTTGGCCACTGTCCAACCCCGTGATAGGCTGGCTCTTCCTGCATTCGGGAACCCCCCGGAGAGTTGTCCGAGCGGTTTAAGGAGCACGATTGGAAATCGTGTAAAGGTGAAAGCCTTTCGGGGGTTCGAATCCCCCACTCTCCGCCAGAAAAAGCCGCCCCCTGGGCGGTCTTTTTCGTTCTGGCGGAGAGCGGGGGATTCGAACGGCACAGGCGCCGGGGTAGGACCAGGCGAAGAACGCGCGAGCGTTCGCAGCCGGTCGCCGCAGGCGAGGTCCGCCGGCAGCCAGTGCCGCGGAATGGAGGCCCGCAGGGCCGGAATGAATCCCCAATGCCCGCATGGGTCGTCCGGCAACCTCGTTCCACCACGGCCTTTTTCGTTCTGGCGGAGAGTGGGGGATTCGAACGGCACAGGCGCTCCCGCCTGACGCGCACACGTGCGCTCCCACTCAGGCTTCGCCTTCGCGGAGGCGGGAACCCTGGTAGGACCAGGCGAAGAACGCGCGAGCGTTCGCAGCCGGTCGCCATAGGCGAGGTCCGCGGCAGCCCGTGCCGCGGAGCACAGGCTCCGTCTCCGTGAGCCCATGGCGAACGGGAGATCGCTCCAGTGGAGCGATCGATAGACGGAGGCCCGCAGGGCCGGAGCGAATCCCAGCTGCCCGCATGGGTCGCCCGGCAACCTCGTTCCACCGCGGTCTTTTTCGTTCTGGCGGCACATGGGAAAACGGAAACCACCACTAACCCTTCCCCACGCATTGCCCGTGTACTGCTGAATCGGAGTTCCCCGAAAAACCTGGCATTCCCCCCGTCGAAGGCCCGATGTCCATCCCTCCCGTTCGACCATTGCACCCATGCCGACTGTTCAAGAGCCACGGTTTCAGGGACTTCCTTGAAAGCAGTGGCGGGGGCGGCGGGGATTCGTCAGCATGGGCGAGCGCACGCCTTCCGGACGCCCCTTGAAACCGACCCCCTTTCGAAGCCTTGATGGATACCTGGCGGAGGTGGCCCGGGGGCTGGGCAACATCCCTTCCCGGAGGCGGATCCTGTTCCTTCGGGAAGTGGGCGACCACCTGCTTGATGAAGCCGAGGCCAAGGGCATCCAGGATGACGCGGGGATGCGGGAGCTGCTCTCCACCAAGGAGATGCCCCACGAACTGGCCCGGGAGCTGGGGGACGGGGACATCCGGGATTCGAGCCACCGGCAGGCCACCGCCATCGCCGGGGGCATCCTCATCGGCCTGGGCACCGGCGGGCATCTGGTTCTCACGGGCTGGAGCCTGGCCATCAGCTTCGCCTTCGGGCTGACCCACGGCCTGGCGGTGGGCACCGGGCTCTTCTGGGTGCGCCACAGCTGGCAGCGGCTGGGCGCCAAGGGCCGCCTGGCGGCTTCCATCGCCCTCAGCGTCCTCCTCTCCATTCCCCTCGGCTTCACCAGCACCCGCGGCTTCGTCCTGAGCCGTCTGTTCTACGGCGCCTACACGGGCTACCTCTTCGAGCGCCACGCCCAGCGGCGGCCCCTGGGCCAGTGGCTGCTGGAGATCAGCGCCTTCACGGCCTTCGTGTTCCTGACCGAATCCCTGCTCCTGCACCGCTATCCTCTGGGCAAGATCACGCCCTGGATCGTGGCGATGGAATGGAGCTTCAACGCCACCCTGCACCTCGCGGTGATCGGCGCCCTGTGGATGCGCACCCTGCTCGCCGAGCGCCGCGTGCTGACGCCCCAGGGGCAGGACTGAAGGGGACCGGAGCGCCTCCGTCCGGCTGCGTCCCGGTGAGGTGGTGGAAGCCGAGAACCGGGCCTGGAGCAAGGCGCCGCGCGGCTTCCGTCCTTCTGGCGGGGGCCCTCGGAATGGTAGTCTGGTGGCTTATGTCCGGCTGGCCCCTGTCCCTGCACCTGCTGCGCTTCTACCCCAAGAAGGCGGGCAGCGCCGTGGTGGGCTGGGCGGCGAATGGAACCCTGCCGGTGGCCCTCCGGGAGCCCGTCCTGGGCCGCTTCGCCCGGCGCTACGGCGCGAACGTGGCGGAAGCTGAGAAGCCGCTGAAGGACTACACGGGCCTGCAGGACTTCTTCACCCGGCGCCTGAAGCCGGGCCTGCGGCCCCAGGAGGCGCTGGTCCCCGGCGCCCTCAACAGCCCCGTGGACGCCCGCATCATCGCCTACGGCGAGATCACCGCGGGTCTCGCCATCCAGGCCAAAGGCCTGCCCTACCGCGTCGCCGAACTCCTCAAGCACGACCCGCAGGCCGCCCGCTTCGAAGGCGGCCACTTCATGACCCTCTACCTCGCCCCCAAGGACTACCACCGCATCCACGTGCCCCTGCAGGGCTCCGTCAGCGCCGTGGGCCGAGTGGACGGGGAGCTCTGGCCCGTCAACGACGCCAGTACGACCCACGTGCCCCGTCTCTACGAGCGCAACCGCCGGGCCACTTGGGTTGCCACGGGCACGGGGCCGGACGAAGGCCTGGAGGTGGCAGCGGTGCTGGTGGGCGCCACCCACGTGGGCGGCGTGGTGATCGCGGAGCGGTGGCTGGACGGGCGGAAGCTGCCGAAGGACGGCGCCTTCCCGGTGGCCCAGCTCCCCTGCACACCGGGTGACGACCTGGGCACCTTCGAGTTCGGCTCCACGGTGGTGCTGCTCATCGGCGGGCCGCGGGCGAAGGACTGGAAGGTCCAGCGCGCCGAGGGCGATATCAAGGTGGGCCAGCGCCTGGGAGCCTTTGAATGAGCGAGACGAACCTGCCCGAGCCGGCCCTTCCCGAAGGCGAGGATCCCATCGTCCCCCTCCCGGAGGACGCGGACCCCATCCAGACGAAGATGTTCACCGAGCACCCCGAACTGAACCCGGCCTTCGGCTCCCCGGACATCGAGCCCGTGGAAGGCGAAGCCACCGCCGAGGAGGAGCTCTACGACCACGAGCCCCTGTGGGAGGAGGGCGGCGACCTCGCCGGGGCCCTGGAGGCCCTCCTCACCGCCAGCGGCGAGGTGATGGACATCGCCCGGCTGCGGGACCTGACGAGCTTTCCCGAAGGCGCCCTCCGCATGGGCCTGGAGAAGCTGCAGGAACGCCTCCAGCCGCCCTCCGGCCTGCGGTTGGTGGAGGTGGGCGGCGGCTGGCGCATGGCCACGGCGCCCCACTACCAGCGCCTGGTCAGCAAGCTGGTCACCACCATCCGCAGCGGGCGCCTCACGCCGGCCCAGATCGAGGCGCTGGCCATCATCGCCTACCGGCAGCCCATCACCATCACCGAGATCAACGAGATCCGCGGCATCACCTCCTCCGCGAACCAGATCAAGAGCCTGCTGGAGCGCGAGCTCATCACCATGGCGGGGCGCAAGTCCGTCGTCGGGCGGCCCATGATGTACGCCACCACCCAGAACTTCCTCGTGCACTTCGGCCTCAAGGGCCTCCACGACCTGCCCCGCCTCGCGGACTTCGGCGAAGGCACCCTGGAAGCCACCGCCCTGGCCCAGCTTGAGCCCCTGCCGGAGGATTCCCTCTTCGACGGCAGCCATGACCTCGAGGCGGACCCGGAGGCTCCGGCGGAAGCGCCCGGTTTCTCCGGTCCCGCGCCGGATGCCTGATTCCGCCTTCAAGGGCTGGACCCGCCCCGGACCCCGCGTCCCCGGCGGCGTGGCCCTCGAGGCGGAGGAGAGCCTCGACTTCCTTTGCGGCCACTTCCGCATCTTTCAGTACCAGAAGGGGCACCGCTTCAGCGTGGACGACATCCTGCTGGGCTGGTTCGCCACCAGCTGGTGCCCGCGGGTGGACCGGGCGGCGGACCTGGGCTCGGGCATCGGCAGCGTGGCCATGACGGTGGCCTGGCGCTGCCCCGGAGCGGAGGTCCACACCGTGGAAGCCCAGGACATCAGCGTGCGCCTGGCCCGGAAGAGCATCCGCTACAACGGCCTCGAAGACCGCGTCCACATCCACGAAGGGGATCTGCGGGACGGCGCCCTGGCGGCCCGCGGCCCCTTCGACCTCGTGACCGGGTCTCCGCCCTACTGGCCCGTGGGCTCGCGGGTGGAGGCCCAGCATCCCCAGGCCATTCCAGCCCGTCTGGAAGTCCGCGGCACCATCGCCGACTACGCCCTCGCCGCCGCGGACCTCCTGGCGCCGGGGGGCGTCTTCGCCTGCGTCTTTCCTCTGGACCAGGCCGAACGCGCCGAAGCCGCCTACCGGGACGCGGGCCTCACCCTGCTGAATACCCAGGATGTGGGCTTCAAGGAAGGCGAGGCCTATGGCCTGCGCTTCTTCGCCGGCACCCGCGCCCGGGATCTGCCGGAGGCGGTCAACGCCCATCCCGGGCTGCCCGTCGCCGGCGCGCCCATCACCATCCGCCGGGCGGACAACGCGGTGCACGAGAGCATCGCCAGGGTGCGCCTCGCCCTGGGCTTTCCCCCGGGACTGACCTTGGACGAGCCCGTGCCGCCCCTGCGCCGTTTCGGGAGCCCGGCTCCGGAACCCCGCGGCTAGGGTCTGGGCGGGTTCTCCCGGCGGCCGGGGCAGGCGACTGGTACCGTGGATCGAGCACCGAGCCTTGAATGCGCTGACTGCGAGGCCGACGTTGAAGGATCCCGAAACGACGAAGGCCGCCGCGCTCACCGCGAGCGACTGGGGTTCCCCCATCCATGTCCAGGCGCTGGCCCTGATGGCCCTGACGGCCTTTGGCATCTACTTCTGCTTCCGGATGACGGCGCCCTTCCTGCCGGCCCTCGCCTGGGCCCTGTCCCTCGCGGTCCTCTTCGACCCGCTGCAGCGGCGGCTGGAGGCGAAGGTGAAGCGCCCCAACCTGGCGGCGGCGCTCTGTGTCCTCGTTATCGCGGTGGCGGTGGTGGTGCCCGCCGCCTTCGTGCTCGACCGGATCATCCGGGAGGCCGCCAGCGGCGCGGAGACGGTGAAGGCCCTGGTGGTCTCAGGGGCCTGGCGCCAGGTCTTCGACGCCCATCCCAGCCTGGCGCCCACCGGCCGCTGGATCGAACAGCAGTTCGACCTGCCGGGGACGGTCCAGACCGCGACGGGTTGGCTGACCGGCACCGCCACCGCCTTCCTCCGGGGCTCCCTGCTGCAACTGGTGGGACTGGTCCTGACCTTCTACGTGCTGTTCTACCTGCTGCGGGACCGGGCCGCGATCCTCACGGGACTGCGCGCCCTGTCGCCGCTGCCGAAGCCGGACATGGACCGCCTCTTCAGCGATGTCTTCGACACGGTCCACGCCACCGTCTATGGCACCCTCGCCGTCGCGGCGGTGCAGGGCGGCCTGGGTGGCCTGATGTTCTGGTGGCTCGGCCTGCCGGAACCCCTGCTCTGGGGCGTGGTCATGGGCCTGCTGGCGGTGGTGCCGGTGCTGGGCGCCTTCATCGTCTGGGTCCCCGCGGCTCTGTTCCTGGCGGTGGACGGGAACGTGGGGAAGGCCCTGCTGCTCACCCTCTGGGGGGCGGTGGTGGTCGGCGGCATCGACAACCTGCTGTATCCGATCCTGGTGGGCAAGCGGCTGAAGCTGCACAGCGTCGTCGCCTTCGTGTCCATCGTGGGCGGGCTGCTGGTCCTCGGCCCCGCGGGCCTGATCCTGGGTCCCGTCATCTTCACGGTGACGCGGGTGCTTCTGGAAACCTGGACCCGGCGGAACGCGGACGCCTGAAGCGGGCTGCCTAAACCACATCCCTCCCAGCCCGAAGCCCACGGACATGCGCTTCCCAGCCCTTCGAGCCCTCTCCGCTTTCCTGGCCTTCCAGTTCCTCTGCGGCCAGGCCCATGAACTGACCCACCACGGCGCCGCCCGGCTGATCTGCGGCGCCTGGGGCACCATGACCTTCGACTACTTCCACCTCCCTGAAGCGGGACAGAACCATCCCTTGGCCCTGTGGTCCACCTTCGCCGGGCCGGCCCTCACCTACGGGCTGATGCTGCTGAGCGCCTGGCTCATGGGCCGCGCCCGCAGCGACCGAAGCCGCGCCTTCGGCCTGCTGCTGTTCTTCGCCAACCTGCCCATGGGCCGGCTCGCCAGCGTGGTCTCCGGCCACGGCGACGAGATGGTCCTCGCCCGGGCCTGGGTAGGCGGCCCGATGGCGTGGCCGATCATCCTCGTACTCGCGCTGGTCCTGCTCCTGCCGCCCTTGCTGGCGGCCTGGCGGGCCCTCCCCGTCCGGCGCCGCGCCTGGAGTTTCACGGGCCTGCTGCTGCTACCCCTGCTTGCCGATGTGGTGCTCAAGCGGCTGTTCCTCGCGCGGGTCATGCCCTTCGTGCCCGGGGAGCCGGTCTTCGGGCTGCCGCCCTTCCTCATCGGCGTGGATCTGGCCTTCCTGCTGGTGGCGCTGCTGGTGCTGCCGCCCTGGCGGGTGACCTTCGAGCTGGAACCCCGGACGGCCTGAGTCCAGGCGGAGCAGGCCGACAGCCTATTCCTCGAAGACCGCCGGATAGACGAAGCCCGCGGCGACGGCGCCGAGGATGGGCGCCACCCAGAACAGCCACAGTTGCTGGAGCGCCCAGCCGCCGACGAAGAGGGCGGGACCGGTGCTGCGAGCCGGGTTCACGGAAGTGTTCGTCACCGGGATGCTGATGAGGTGGATGAGCACGAGGCAGAGGCCGATGGCGATGGGAGCGAAGCCTTCAGGGGCCCGCCGGTCCGTGGCGCCGAGGATGACGATGAGGAACATGAAGGTGAGGACCGCTTCGCACACGAAGGCCGACGTCAGGGCGTACTGCCCGGGGGAATGGGCGCCATAGCCGTTCGCGGCGAAGCCGCCGAGGTCGAAGCCCGGCTTGCCGCTGGCGATGCAGTAGAGGGTTCCCGCCGCCGCGATGGCCCCGCCCACCTGGGCGAGAACGTAGGGAACAAGATCCTTGGCGTCCACCCGCTTGGCCGCCAGCAGTCCGAAGGTCACGGCGGGATTCAGGTGCGCGCCGGAAACCGGACCGAGGGCGTAGGCCGCGGTGAGGACCGTGAGGCCGAAGGCCCAGGAGACGCCCAGCAGGCCGATGCCCACCTGGGGAAAGGCGGCCGAAAGCACGGCGCTGCCACAGCCGCCAAGGGTCAGCCAGAAGGTGCCGAGAAATTCGGCGGACGCGCGCTTGGTCAGGGACATGGACGCCTCGCGGGATGGGAATTTCCGCAAAGGCTAGCACCAACCCGCTGACCCGGCGCGAAAACGGCTCCCGGAGGAGCCGTTTTCGCGCCGGGGGAAGTCCCTCAGCCCGCCTCGTCCTCGTCGTACTCGGCGTTGTGCCAGACGTTCTGCACATCGTCATTGTCCTCGACGATGTCCACGAACTTCAGGAAGGACTTCAGCTTGTCCGCGGAGAGCTCGACGCTGGTGCTGGGGGCCATGATGATCTTGGCCTCGATGACCGGAAGGCCCGCGGCGTCCACGGCGTCCTTCACGGCCTGGTAGCTTTCCGGGCTGGTCTGGATCACCCAGGCCCCGCCCTCGTCCTTCACGTCCTCGGCGCCGGCCTCCAGGGCCACCTCCATGACCCTGTCCTCGGAAATCTCCGCGTCGACGACGATCTGGCCCTGCTTCGTGAACAGGTAGGCGGCGCTGCCGACCGTCCCCAGCTCGCCGTTGAACTTGGTGAAGTAGCTGCGGATCTCCGGGGTCGTGCGGTTCTTGTTGTCCGTCATCGCCTCCACGATGATGGCCACGCCGCCGGGGAAGCGGCCCTCGTAGGCGACCTCCTCGTAGGTCACCCCTTCCAGCTCGCCGGTGCCCTTCTTGATGGCCCGCTCCCAGTTGTCCTTGGGCAGGTTGGCGGCCTTGCCCGTGTCCACCGCCAGGCGCAGGCGCGGGTTGCTGGCCACGTCGCCGCCGCCCAGCCGGGCCGCCACGGTGATCTCCTTGAGGATCTTGGTCCAGAGCTTCCCGCGCTTGGCGTCCAGGGCGCCCTTCTTGTGCTTGATGGTGGACCATTTGCTGTGGCCGGACATGGTTCGCTCCTGAAACTGAAGGCGGGTGCGGGGTCTGGAATCGGGAAGAGGCTAGCCGCGCATGGCCTTGCGGCTGATGCGGGCGTAGGGCGGAGGTTCCTGGCGGACCATGGGGCGCTCGAGCATGAACTGGTACCACTGCTCGCCGTAGACCTTCATCTTCATGGCCTTGCCGTTCTGGAGCAGGCCGCGGTTCGTGGCGAGGCGCTCGTCGCCCTGGCAGACCTTCAGGCCGCTGTTGAGGACCTGGATGGCCTTGTCGCGGTCGCCCATCTCGTTCAGGACGTAGGCGTAGACGGCGTAGAGGAGGCTTTCCTTCTTCGCGGTCTTCAGGGCCAGGTCGAAGGTCTCCCTGGCCGCCTTCTTCTCGCCGCGCTTCCACTGGAGGATGCCCAGCATTCCCTTGGCGATGTAGTGCTGCATGGACGCGGACTTGAGCAGGGGCTCGGCCTCGTCGTGCTTCTGCCGCAGGTACTGCACCACGCCGATCTGGCCGTCGATGCTGCCCTTCACGAGGAATTGCTGGGTGGAGAAGGCGTAGCCTTCCTTCATCACCTTGATGGCTTCGTCCCACTTCTGCTTCTTGAGCAGCTCGCCGGCCCGGGCGAAGATGGCCTCGATCTTCTGCTGCACCTTCCGCCCGAGGTAGATGAAGAGTGCGGCGCCGGAGACGAGGCCCGCGGGCACGCCCACCCACAGGGTGATGTTGAGCAGCCAGCCCAGGACGGAAACCAGGAGGGCGAGGCCGAGGCCCGCCAGGAGGTTGAGCAAGTTCGACTCCGCGGATGGCACCCGGGGCGGGGCCAAAACGCGATTTTACCGACTTCCCAGGCCGAGGGCCACGCGAGGTTTTCCCCCGGGGCATCGACTCAGACCGCTCAGGCGGCTCAGGCGATCACGCCGCTCCGGGGCTTGACGGCCTTCCGGCGTCGCGGGGCCCGCCGGGCGGCGGTCTCCGACGCAGGCTCCGGCTTCGCCTTCCGGGGCCGGCCCGGCCCGCGCTTGGGTTTCTCGAGGGCCAGCCTGGCGGCCTTGGCAGTGGTCCGCCCCTTGCCCTTGGCGGCGGGAACCTTCGGGGCGGCCTTGGCGATGCTCTCCTTCTGCCGCAGGGCGGCGGCGGCCCGGCCGGTGACGACCACCTTGCTGCCGTCCTTGAGCACCTTCACCTTGCTCCCGGGCTTCCGGCCGCGGCGCAGGGCCATGGGCAGGGGCTCCTCCTCCAGGAACTCCTTCTCCAGCTGGGCCTGCAGGGCCAGCATCTCGCCCTGGTCCTTTTCGTGGTCATGGCCGCACAGGTGCAGGAACCCGTGGATGACCAGGGTCTCCACTTCCCGCCGGCGGCTCACCCCCAGCTTCTTGGCCATCTTTTCCGCCACCGGCAGGCTGATGACGATGTCGCCGAGGTGCGGGTAGGCCCCGGCCTCGGGTTCCGCCGGAAAGCTCAGCACGTCAGTGGTGAGGTTGATCCCCCGGTGCTCCCGGTTGAGGCGGCGCATGGCCCGGTCGTCCACGTAGCTGATGCTCACACCCATGGCCTGCGGGGACAGGCGGTCCCGGAGCTTCTGCAGGAGTTCGCCCAGGGAGCCTTCGCCGGGCCCGCGCAGCTTGCTGCGGCTCGACCAATCCACTCGAAACGTCATGTCGGCATCGCTCATGAATACCACTCCGGAGGGCCATGAAGGGGACTAAAAGAATTGCTCCAATACCCTTTGATGTCAATTGCTTGGTTGATATTTCCTGCTATTCAAAGTGCTTGGGCGGAATGGGATATTCACGCGATTTTAATTTTATTTTTAGATATTATTGATTTTACTTATATTCGAGTCATTTGGATTTGCAGGAACCTTGCGTCCTCGGATCGAAACTATGAATTCCGTTAGGATCAGAGCCATGGTCCCGCATATACCCGCTGATCTTGAGCCCGCCCTCAGACGGTATTTGGCGCTTCTGGACCGCTGGAACCGCATCCATGCCCTGACCTCCCTGCCCCCGGCGGTGCGGCGGGAGGAGCTTCTGGTCGACGCCTGCGCCCTCCTGCCCCTGCTCGCCGGCCTGCCGGCGCAGTCCCGGGTCGTGGATCTGGGTACAGGCATGGGGATACCCGCCCTTGTCCTTGCACTGGCCCGGCCCGATCTCGAAATCATCGCGGTGGACAGTTCCCGGAAGAAGATTTCCTTTCTGCGTCAGGCCGCTCTGGAGCTCGGGATCAGGAATTTAACCGCCCTCGCCGGGCGTTTCGAGGCCCTCGGCGGGCTCGAAGGGGACGTGGGCGTCGCCAAGGCCTTGGCGCCCATGGCCCAGCTGCTGGACTGGTGGCGGCCCCTGGGCCGGCCGGGCAGTCCCTTCCTGGCCCTCAAGGGGCCGGAATGGGCCACGGAGCCGCAGCCCGAAGGCTGGTCCCTGACCGCCCATCCCTACGAGCTGCCCACCCGCGGCCACCGCTCGGTGGTGGAGGCCCGGCCCTCGAACCCCACCTGAACGAGGCCCCATCATGAAGCAGGCCCCGGACGAGTCCGGGGCCTGAAGGTTGGCGGGATCGTTCAGCGGGTGACGATGTCCCCGGGGTTAAGTTCGCTGAGGGTGCGGATCACGCGGCAGGTCGCCGTCGTGTCATTCACCCGGACCACGATCACCTGGCCGAGGTAGTGGTTGGTCTTCTCCATCTCGCGCTTCGATTCGACCCGGGACTCGGTGACCGGGTAGGACCGGGTACGGACCGCCAGCAGGATGTCGCCGACCTGCAGGCCATCAGCGGAACCCTTGTCCACGATGATCATGTCGCCGCCCCCACCCTGCCGCCGGCCATCCCGGGCATAGAGCACGGAGCCCATGTCCCGGATGCGCACGGGCTCTTCCACGTCGGTGCGCAGCTTGAGCACGATGTTCGAGGGCTCGGTGTAGGGAACGACGTGGTCCCCCACCGCCACCGCGTCCATGGACCGCTCGATGACAGCCACGGCGCCCTTGGGGTTGACCACGGTGACGCGAACCACGCCCACCTGCTGGACGACGTCGCCCAGGGAGGTGTGCCGCTCTGTGTCATCCGCACGGTAGAGGCCCTTCTGGACCGTCTTGAGGATGAGGAAGCGATCCCCGGCCTTGAGGCCGCGGTTCTGCCCGCCGTTCAGATAGAGGGTCTCCCCGTCCGCCATATAGGTGCGGGTGAGTTCCTTGGTGCCAACAATCTGCATCGCGTTCATGTCCCGGTAGGCCGCCTCGGCGCCCTTGGGGGCCACGTAGGGCAGTTGCAGGAAGTCCTGGAAACTGTAGGCCAGCTCCTCGCGCACGGTGGTCAGGGAGCGGGTCCGGGCCGGGACGGCGGTGAGGTCCGGCGTGATGTCCACGGCCTCCTGGGGGGCGAGGTCGGCGTTCTCCTTGGCGTCCGCGGCGGGCGCCACGCTGTCCGGGGCCTCGGCCTTGCCGATGGCGACCCGCGAACCGTCCACGATCAGGGGATCGCCGGGGTAGATCCAGTGCGGATCCTTGACCCACTTGTTGAGGTCCCAGATCTGAGCCCAGGCCCTCGGGTTGCCGAGGTAGTGGCTCGAGAGGCCCCAGAAGGTGTCCCCCGGCTTGACGATGTGCAGCTTCTGCTCGCCCGTCAGGGTGATCTCCTTGGGATAGTCCCAGCGGGATTGGTGGGCTTCCACCTTGATGGGCCCGCCCGGCACCGGGGCCTCGGCCTTGGGAGCCTCGGGGGCGGGCGCATCCTGCGCAGTCCCCGCCATCGCGGCGCAGGACACCATTAAGACTGCACGCAGCCAGTTGCGCTGAGGCATCACATCCCCCTAGGAAGAGTTGGCGACATTATAGTTCGTCAATACGCATCATGTCGGAAAAACGTTGCAGGCGCCCTGAAAGCTCCTGTGGAGAAACGGTTTGAAGACACTCAGTGCCAAATTGTTGCACTGTGAAACTGGCCAGCACGGATCCTGCCAACACCGCGCGTTTCAGGGAAGGAATGTCGGTTTTCCCCGAGCCCGCCAGGGAGCCGAGGAAGCCTCCGGCAAAGGTGTCGCCGGCCCCGGTGGGGTCGAAGACGTCCTCCAGGGGGAAGGCCGGGGCCGAAAAGATGGCCTCCGGGGTGAAGAGCATCACCCCGTACTCCCCCCGCTTCACCACCAGGATCCGGGGTCCGCATTCCTGGACCTTGCGGTAGGCCTTCAGCAGGTTGTGCTCCCGGGTGAGGGCCCGCGCCTCAGCCTCGTTCACCAGCAGCACGTCCACCTCCCGGAGGACCCGGGCGAGCTCCTCCCGGTAGTCCCGGATCCAGTAGTTCATGGTGTCCAGGGCCACGATGGCGGGCCGTTGGGCCATCTGCTTCACCACATCGAGCTGCAGGGAGGGGTGGATGTTGCCCAGGAAAAGGTAGGGGCTGGTCCGATAGCCCTCCGGCAGCCGGGGATGGAAGTCGGCGAAGACATTGAGCTGGGTGTCCAGGGTCTGGGCCTCGTTCAGGTCGTAGCCGTAGGCCCCCTTCCAGTGAAAGCTCCGGCCGGGCCTGCGTTCCAGGCCCAGCAGGTCGATGGGCCGGTCCGCGAAGACCCGGAACTGTTCCGGGCCGAAGTCGTCGCCCACCACGGCGACCACGCGCACCGGGGCGAAGAGGCTCGCGCTCAGGGAGAAATAGGTCGCCGATCCGCCCAGCACATCGTCCCGGCGGCCGAAAGGCGTTTCAAGGTCGTCGAAGGCGACGCTGCCAACCACGAGCAGGCTCATGGGCGCTCCAGGGGAAGGATGGGGTGAAGGCTCAGCTGCCGGGGACGCCGAGGTAGAGGATCCAGGACTGGTTGCCGCCCATGGGGACCGGGGCCTGGGCGTAGCGCTGGACCGAGCTGGCGGCCGGAGAGGCGAGGAAGGCCAGGAAGCCCTGCTTGAGGGCCTCGCCGGGTCCCAGGTTCACGTGCAGGGTGCGCCAGCCCATGGCCAGGCCGTCGGCGATGCGCTCCCGCAGGCGTTCCTTGGCGTCGCTGATGGAGTGGCTCCGCAGGTCGATGGAGGCGTCCACCTCGATGGCCATGCCCGCGGCGAGCTGGATGAGAAGCGGACCAGGGCGGGGCCGGATGCCCTGGGGCGGCGGGGGCGGGATGTCCACGGTCTCCGCTTCCGGTTCGGCGTCCGGGGGCAGGTGGGCCGGCCGGGCCAGCATGCCCTGGGAGAGGCTCGGCCCTGCCGGTGGGGCAAGGGCTGGCGTGGCCGGCGGGGCAAGCGCGGACGTGGCCGGCGGCGTTGCAATTGGCGCTGGCGCAAGGGGCCCGGGGCCCAGGGACTTCACACCGCCGAGCTGGGCCATGGCGGTGCGGAAATCCTCCGGCGCGGCTTCCGGTGGCGGGAGGGTCGCGGCCTGGGGCTCGGGGGTGGCGGCCGGGAGGGCCGTGGGAACCGGCTGGGGGCTGCGGCGGACGCCCATGGCGGACAGGAAGGCGGAATCCTCTTCGGCCATGGAGCGGGCGGGCTGGGGCGGGGGCGCGGGCTTGGGGGGCGGCGGGGACTCTTTCGGGTCCTGGGCCTTCAACTGCTGTTTCAGCTTCGCCAAATCATCATTCCAGACCATGACCCGCTCCTGTTCCCCACAGAATAATCCAAGTCCCTGCTTCGCCCATGCTTGGCGTTGCGCGACCGCCACACCTGGCGCAAAAACCGACGGCCGGCCCGGCCCCGGATGGGTGCGCTTCCTTGATTCCATGGGATAAGAAACTTTGGCATGGCCCTGGCCATAGGCTTCCCGGAGGATTCCATGAAAAAACACTTACTACCCGTCCTGGCCCTGGTGCTGGCGGCCCCCTGTCTGCAGGCCCAGAGTCCCCGCTTCGGGGTCGCGCTGAATCTGGCCTTTCCCACCGGTGAATTCAGGAACAAGACCTACCCCGCCAACGCCGACATTACCGTGCCCCAGCAGGAAGGCTACGACGTGGGTCTGGGGGGCCAGTTCACCATCAGCTTCCCCCTCGACCCCGGCATCGCGATGCGCCTGAACTTCAGCGGCCAGAGCATCAACGGGACGAACACGGCGCCGCCCTACGAGAAGATCAACCTGCAGCACACCATCTTCAGCGTCGGCGGCGAGTTCCAGTTCTTCCTCAACGGCAACGCCTGGCGCCACCGGGGCACCTACCTGCTGCTGGGGCCCTCCGCCGACTTCGAGCGCTTCGACCGCAGCCGCTACGACGACGTGGACACGAACCCGGAGTACACGGAGCGGAAGAGCCGCCTGGGCGGCACCATCGGCATCGGCCACAGCTTCGGCATCGAGGCGGCCCGCTTCAACCTGGAGGTCGCCTTCCACAAGACCCTTTCGGGCAACGACATGGCCAAGGGCGAGCCGCCCTCCTCGGACTTCGTGAAGGTTTCCCTGGGCTGGGTGTTCTGAGCCAGATCCACACGTGCAACGGCCCCGGAATTCCGGGGCCGTTTTTGCTTTGCCTTGGATTCAGGCGGGCTTGCGGGCCTTCTTCCGCGGCGCCGGCCGGGCCTCATCTTCCGCGAGGTCCTGGATGCCCATCAGGCCGTTGACGAAGCGCTGCACGTCCCGGTTCTGGGGATCCAGCTTCATGAGCCGGCGCCCGTAGGCCAGGCGCTCGAAGCGCGGCCGGGCGTCGTCCGCCTTGACCTGCTCGATCTTCTGGGCCACGTAGGCCTGCGGGGAGCCGGCGGCGGCGGCCTCCAGCTTCTCCTTGCCGATGAAGCCCTGCCAGAGGGCCGCGGACTGTTCGTAGGCGACCTGATCCTTCTTCAGCTGGGCCAGGATGTCGTCGATGGTCTTCATCGACTTCTCGCTGTGGGCCACGGCGGCCTGGCGTTCCTCGATGAAGGCGCGCAGCTGCTGTTTGAGCTTCAGCTGCTCGGTGGTCAGCCCGGGCTGGGCCTCCAGGTCCTTCATGCGCTTTTCCTGGTCGGCGATGCCCTGGCGCCATTCGGCGAGCCGGTCCTCGTGCTGCCGGCGGACCTTGGAGAGCAGGCCGTTGGCGTTGGAGGCGTTGTCCCCGGCGAGGGCTGCGGCCTCCTGGAGATATTTCACGGCGTCTTCCCAGGCGCCTTCCAGGACGCAGGCCCGGGCCGCCAGGTTGCGCAGGGCCACCACCGCGTGGAGGTCATTGAAGTCCGAAGGGTTCGCCGATGGGGCGTCCTTCTGCAGCATGGCCTCCACCGCCCGGCGCACTTCGGCGGAGTAGCCGCGCTCCAGCTGGGACTCCCACTGGGCCCGGGCCACCATCACCCGTTCGGACAGGCTCTCCGCCCGCAGGGGCAGAGGGGCCACGGCCAGCAGCGCCGCGGCCGCCAGGAAAGGGTGCCGGGGCATGTCAGGCCTTCTTCTTGGACTTGGAACTCTTCTTCTTCTCGGGCTCCGCCGGGGCCTTGCCTAGCACGATGTCCCGCTGCTTGGCGGCCACGGCGTTGCTGGGGGAGAGGTGGAGCATGCGGTTCAGCCAGGCCACCTTGTCCACGGGCTTCTCGATGCCGGCGAGGTTGGCCTTGTTGGCGAGGACGGCCTTCACGTAGGCGGCCTTGTCACCCTTGAACTTCAGCATCAGCTCCGCTTCCTCCTTGAGCTTCTTGTCGATGGAGGAGATGGCCACTTCGAAGCCGGCGGCGTCGCTCTTGAGGCCGTCGAGGGTGCTCTGCAGGGCGGCGATGGCCTTGGGGCCATTGGTCATGTTGTTGTCGTGGATCTTGAAGTTGTTCAGCTCGCGCTGTTCCTCCTCGGTGCGCTTGTCGTTCGCCTCCAGGGCCTTGCGGCGCTCGGCGCCCTCCTCCAGGGCCTTCTTCGAGGCGTCCATGGCCTTCTTCCACATGTCGATCAGGGGCGTGATCACGCCGGTGGTCTCGGCGCTGTTCTCCCGGGCCACGTCCTGGGCCTTTTCCAGATTGGTCTTGCCCTTCTCCCAGTCGCCGGAACTGATGGCCGCCTTGGCGGCCTGCCCGTAGATCGCCATCAGGGTGCTGTACTCCTGGGAGCTGTCGAGGCCGACCTTGGGCGAGGTCTTGGCGAAGACCGGCTTGGTGGCGGGGATGAGGGCTTCCAGCTTGGCCAGGGCGGCCTTCGAATCCATCGCCTCCGTCAGCTTCTGGATCTCGCCTTCCGAAGCGCGCAGCCGCTGGGTGAGGGTCATGGAGGCGGCGGCGTCCTGGGCGGAAAGGATGGCGGGCAGGGCCATCAGGGCGGCGCGAAGGGTGGCGGTTGCGAGTCGCATGGGGTCTCCGGAAGGGAAGCTCCAGCTTAGCCCAATCACCTTTCTTCTTCCTCGAAGCTGAGGTGGGGGCTGCGCTCCAGGATCAGCAGGACCAGCTGCTCCAGCGCCTCCACCAGCAGGAAGCGCAGCACCGGATCCTCCGGCCCGGTGTCCCCCGGCTGGCGGCGGGCGCCCCGCACCACGAAGAAGGGACCCCTGCGGCCCAGCGCCGTCACGTGCTTCCAGGGCAGGCGGCCGGCCCCGCAGCGCCGGGCCAGGGGCGCCGGCAGCCCCGCCAGCTCCACGGCGAGACCCAGCTCGTCCGCCATCACCTGGGTGCCTTCCACCAGGATGAGCCCGAGGGTGGATGTGGCGAGGATCACACCCGCCACCACCGCCGCGAGGATCACCACGGCGAACTGGAGCCAGAGCAGGAGGGTGGGTTCCTGGGCGGCTTCCGCGGCGCGGAGCAGGGCCCGCAGCCGGGGCAGGTGCTCGAAGAGCATGGCCAGGCTGCGCACTCCCACCAGCCAGGAGCCGGCGCAGAGCAGGGCCGCCGCGGCGCGCTGGGCGTAGCTGGGGCGGAAGACGAGGGGGGTCAGCGGGTGCATGGGCGGCCGTCGGGTGGGTTCAGGTCGAGGTCGGGTTCGGAGCTCAAAGGCTCCGCGCCAGCGCCTCGACGATGGCGTCGGCGGCGGCGGCGGGATCCGCGGCCCGGGTGATGGGCCGGCCCACCACCAGCCAGGTGGCGCCCAGGTCCACGGCCTCTTCCGGGCTCGCCACCCGGGACTGGTCCTGGGCGCCTTCCCCCGCGGGCCGGATGCCCGGGCAGAGGCGGTAGAAGTCCTCGCCGCAGCCTTCCCGGATCCGCGCGGCCTCCTGGGCGCTGCACACCACGCCGTCGCAGCCGCTGGCCTGGGCCAGCTTCGCCAGGTGGAAGGCCAGCTCCGCGGGCTCCTGGGTGTTCCCCGCCCGCACCAGGTCGTTGCGGTCCAGGCTGGTGAGCACGGTCACCGCCAGCAGCTCGGTGGTGCCGCCCCCGTCCCGGTGGGCCCGCACCGCCGCCGCCGCGGCTTCCAGCATGGCGGGGCCGCCCTGGGCGTGGACGTTGATGAGGCGCGGGTTCAGGGGCAGCAGCGCCTCCAGGGCCCGGCGCACGGTGGTGGGGATGTCGTGGAGCTTGAGGTCGAGAAAGACCGGCGCCAGGATTTGCAACTCGGCGACGAAGGCCGGACCTTCGGCGCAGAACAGCTCGAGGCCCACCTTCAGCATGCCGACGCGGCCCGCCAGCGCCCGGGCCAGGGCCAGGGCCTCCGCCCGGGAAGCGACGTCCAGGGCCACCACCAGGCGCTCGCGGGGACTCAAGATGGGGGCCATTGGCGGTCCTTCCAGACAGGCAGGTATTCTCTCACTCTCCACCCTGATTCCGAGGTCCCCGTGTTCTTCGTGCCCCCCGCCCTGCAGGCCCCGGAAGTCCGGCGTCCCGAACCCATCCCCCTGGCCCAGGCCGAGGACCTCGCCCTCATCGCCTTCGACGAAGGCAAGGCCCTGCCTCGCCCGGCGCTGGCCGCCGGGGACAAGGCGGCCTATGCCTGGCTCACCGCCAACGCAGCGACGGCCCCCAAGACCCCGGCCAATCCCTTCCGGGCCGGGGAGGCCGCCCACGCAGAAGCCGCCGCGTGGCGCGCCTTCCTGGCGGCGCCCCCGGCGGAGTGGGCGGCGCGGCTGCCCCAGCTCTCCCTTTCCCTCACCGGCACCCAGCTCGGCCTCTGGCGCTGGGGCCGGGTCCAGACCCGCCTGGGGACCTTGGACAAGGCCGGCCGCAAGGCCTTCGAGGACCGCCTCGCCGCGTCGCCGGTGCCCTACCTCCGCAGCTACGGCCTGCGCCACGCCCTCTGCTACGCCGTGGCGGAAGCCGACGAGGCCCGCTTCCGCGAGCTGCGGGACCGCTACCAGCTCGTGGAGGAGGACCTCTTCCCGCCCTTCCAGCGCCTCTTCGCCCTGCTGGGGGGCCCGGCGCCAGTGTTCCGCTTCTTCGCCCTGCCGGGCCTCGACTTCCGCGACCTCGGCCTCGGGGAGCTGGGGGGCACACGGATCTGGATGCAGCCCGCCCAGGGCCGCCTGGACCCGCTGCCCGCGGACGTGGCCTGGATCATCCCCAGCGGCGCCGGCAGCCAGGCCCCCGGGGACGCCCGCCTGGACGAGGACAACCAGCCCCCAGCCCGGCAGCTCGCCGAGCAGTTGCAGGCCGCGGGCCGCCACGCCTGGTACGCCGCCAGCCGCATCCCCTTCGAGCCCTACGGCCTCATCCACTTCCCCATCCTCATCGAGCTGGACGGGGAGAAGCGCATCACGCGCATCCGCATGGGGGACGCGGCGCCGGAGCGGCCTTAAGGCCGGCCAAGACCCGTGAGGGAAGCTCAGCCCAGGCCGGCCCCCTGCAGCAGGCCGGTGAGGGCGCCCCAGACCATTTGCGACCAGTAGTGGAAGCCCCGGCGGGGGGCCTTCCGGGCCCAGCTGGCGTGGAGGCGGTCCTTCAGCATCGGATAGTTGCCGTCGGGGTCCAGGACGGCGGCCACCACGGGGCTGTTGAAGTCGAAGGCGGCCCAGCGCTCCCGGCCGTCCCAGGTGAGGCGCTGCTCGCTGCGGTCCTCCAGGCGCACCCAGAGGGTCACCGGCAGGGCGAGGCCGCCCCGGCGCTCCAGCACCAGCCGGCCCCGGCGTCCGGGGGCGATCTGCTGGGGGGCGGCGAACTTCATGTCGGCGCCGGCCTCCATCCAGCCGCCCGCCTGCACCGGCAGGTTCTGGACTTTCAGGATCCGCAGGTCGAGGATCTCCGTGCCTTCCACGAAGTCCCGCCAGAAGGCTGAAAGGTCCCGGCCGCTGACCTTTTCCGCCACCTTGCGGAAATCCTGGGCGGTGGGGTGGCGGAACTTGTAGGTCTCGGCGTAGGTCCGCATGACCGCTTCCATCTGGGGCCGGCCCAGGAGGGCTTCGAGCTGGTCCAGCACCAGGGTGGGCTTGGCGTAGGCGACGCGGAAGTAGCTGCCGTTGTCCCTCGTGAGCCAGCCGAAGCGGGTGAGGGGATCCACGGAGGGGTCGTCCCAGTAGCCGGCGTGCTCGCCGAAGTCGGTCTCCAGGGTGAAGCGCCGGGAGGCGAAGAGGGCGTGGTACTGGCGCTCCATGGCCTTGTGGGTGAACCAGCTGGTGAAGCCTTCGTCCAGCCAGGGCTCTTCGAACTCGTTGCTGGCCAGCAGGCCGTAGAAATACTGGTGGCCGAATTCGTGGACGGTGACCACTTCCGGCTCGAAGCGCAGCTTGAAGGGATCGAACTTCACGCTGCTGGCGGTGATCAGGGTCGGATACTCCATGCCGTCGGCGCCGCTGGCCCCTTCGGGCACGTCCACCACCGTGAGCACCGGGTAGGGATAGGGGAAGAACCACTCGCCCGCCAGGCGCAGGGAGGCCTCCGTGGCCATCTGCTGGCGCCGCAGGTTGGCCTGGCGCTGGGGCTGGTAGAAGTAGAAGACCTGGGTGCCCCGGTAGGGGACCTTCTTGATGCTCCAGTCCAGCTTGTGCATCACCGCCCAGGCGAAGTCGTGCACGTCTTCGGCGTGGAGCTTGTACACCATGCGGTAGAGGTCCTTGGGATCCGGCCAGGCATCCTTCTCCTGCTTGTCGTCGGGATCCAGGAAGGGGATGGCGGTGCCGGCGTGGGCCAGCCGCAGGCCCTTTGGCAGGTTCAGCTCCACGTCGTAGGTGCCGAAGTCCGAGAAGAACTCCGTGTTGGCGTGGTAGGCGTGGCAGTTCCACTTGTCGCCCTGGTACACGCCGACCTTCGGGAACCACTGGCCGGCCATGAGGAAGGTGGCGTCCTTGGGGGTCTTGCCCCCGGCCCAGCCGCTGCGGGCGAAGACTTTGGGGAAGCGGCTCTGCCATTCCACGTCCACGGTGATGCTTTCGCCGGGCTTCACGGACCGGGGCAGCTTCACCCAGTACACGGTCTCGTCCTCGCCGTAGTGGCCGCGGAGGGTGGCGCCGTCCACCTTGACGGTCTTGAGCCGGCAGTAGCCCCAGGAGCCCGCGTCGTCCGAGCGCCCCAGCACGTCCCCCCGCAGCCGCCCGCCGCTCTCCTTGACGAAGAGGCTCTGGGGCCCGCGGAAGGCGTTGAGGTAGAGGTGGAGGGGGAACTCGTCCGTCGCGGCGGTGCCCGCGTTGCGCCAGGTGATGGCGGCCTTGCCGTCCACCAGCTTCCCCGGCCAGTCCAGGTTGGCCTGGATGCGGTAGTTCGCGATGCGCGGCGACAGCGGCGTGTCGAACCACTTGGCCGGCGTCCAGGTCGGCTCGCCGCCCGCGAGGCCAAGTCCAACCAACAGGCCCAAAGCCCCCACGATGCGCTTCACGCCAAGCATGCCGACCCCGAAAAGCCCAACCCTAGCGCAATCCCGCCTTGCCAGACAGAGCGGGAGTGCTACACTCAGGATTCCGGCGCGGGGTGGAGCAGTCCGGTAGCTCGTTGGGCTCATAACCCAAAGGTCGCAGGTTCAAATCCTGCCCCCGCAACCAATCGAAGGGCTCGTTAAATTCGAGCCCTTTGTTTCTATCTGGACGACCGAAAAGTCTCGGCAGGATTTGAAGCTGCGATCGGGATGGCGCGCAGGTAGGGGAAGGCGGAGACGCGCGAGCGTCGGAGCCGGTCCCCGCAGGGGATCCCCGTGCGCAGCCAGCCCGCGGGGTGAGCGCGCAGCGCGAACCCAGGTTCAAATCCTGCCTGCTACTTCACCCTCGGCCCGACGCGATCGGGCCTTTCCCTTTGCCTGGACGACCGTTAAAGTCTCGGCAGGATTTGAAACTGCGATCGGGATGGCGCGCAGGTAGGGGAAGGCGGAGACGCGCGAGCGTCGAAGCCGGTCCCCGCAGGGGATCCCCGTGCGCAGCCAGCCCGCGGGAGTGAACGAACGCCGAGACCAGATTCAATCCCCTGCCTGCGACTTCACCATCGGCCCGACGCGATCGGGCCCTTTCCTTTGCCTGGACGCCCGGAAAGTCTCGGCAGGATTTGAAGCTGCGATCGGGATGGCGCGCAGGTAGGGGAAGGCGGAGACGCGCGAGCGTCGGAGCCGGTCCCCACGGGGATCCCCGTGCGCAGCCAGAACCCGCGGGGGTGACAACGCAGCGCCAGAACCCAGGTTCAAATCCAGGCTGCGACTTCACCATCGGCCCGACGCGTTCGGGCCCTTTCCTTTTGTCTGGACGCCCTTAAAGTCTTCGCAGGATTTGCAGCTGCGATCGGGATGGCGTGCAAGCCGCGGAAGTCACGCGCGTCCCTCCTCAGGCTCATCCGTGTCCTTGAATACCTCCTCCCGGATGATCCGCTCGGTGGCCTCGTTGAGGTAGGTCCCCAGGGCTTCCGCCAACTGGGTGAACTCAGGCCAGAGGATCTCGTTGGCGAAGCCGGGCACGACCATCAGGATCACGGTGGTGCGGCGCTGGCCTCGCTTTCGATAGGGCTTCAGACCGTAGCGGCGGCAGAGTGCAAGGAAGAGCTTGAGGTTCCAACCATCTCCCAGGGTGAACTTCATTTCGGCGGGTTGTTCTCGGGTTTCGCTGTCGCGCAGCTTGGCCTGGATCCGCGCTCGGGCCGCCTGGGCAGCATCCCGTTCGCCTGCGGTGGCGGCCCCTGCGAACCAGGAGGCCTTCGATCTTCCGGGTTTGTCCTCGGCTCAGCTTCCCGCGGTGGTCGCCGGGGTCCCTGGCCTGAAGGCCTCCAGGAAAGCCGTATCATCAAGGCGTGGGCACTCCCGGGCGGGGGGGGGGGGGGGGGGGGGGGGGGGGGGGGGGGGGGGGGGGGGGGCCGAGGACCCGCCGCGCAGCCTCCACCTCCGCGTTAGAGGGATAGTCCTCTTGGTGGTTTCCAGGCTGGAGGTTCACGGGGCATACCTCGGCTTCAGAAGGCGCTCGAAGAGATGTTCTGCGGCATCCTCGCCTCGGCCGCCAGCCTGCATGAGGTCGATGAAGGTCTGGACAGGACACGTCACCGGGGGGTGGTCGGCCCGCCAGCCGTAGAAGACACCCTCGTCGGGGGCGATGCTGGCCACCACATTCTCCCCATCCGGGACAGCCTGCAGCTCCAGCGCCTTCTGCAGGGATTCCTGCGCTCCGGACCAGTACAGGAAGCTTCGGTGTTGCCGCACGAAAGGGTCCAGATCGCTGGCAGCCGTGAAGGACGCCAACAGGGCTTGGCCACCGAGCCCGAGGTCGCGCAGCACCTCTGCAAACCGTTTGCGGAAGCCGTCCTGCGGCATGGCGGAATAGAAGCGGCTCTGGATGAGCTTGGAAGGCTTGGTTTCGCGAGCCCACGCTCTGAGGAGCTGTTCGGGGTTCAGGATCGTGATGCCCTCGGGAGTCCTGGCAAGGTGGTTCCGGTTCTCTCAACACTTTGGCAAGGGCATGGACCTGCCCCAGGCTGACGCCGGGATAGGCGGCCTTGGCCAACTCCCGAAGGGTCCAGGTTCGCCCGCTGTGCTCAGGGTCCAGCAGCGGACGCAGGATCCGCTGGCCCATCCGCGTGAACGCTGAACCCTGGGCGGCTTGCCGAACATAGCGGTTCGGGCAGCCCTTCCGCTCGAGGTAGAGCGCGCCTGACGAGATCCGGCAGTTGCCGCTGGCGTCCCAGTAGCCGATGCCCCGCTTCCAGAGGAGCTCCGCGGCAGCCTCTGACACGAAGGGGGCGAGCACCAGCATCCCGTCCAGGTGCTGATCGACCTTGAGCTCGGCCAACCGCGCCCCCAGCAGCTCCGCTTCGCGGGGTTCGAGACCCCTGGTTTTGACGGCGATGCCCCACCGCTGGGGGGTATCAGCGCCCAGCGGATACAGTTCTCCAATCGCATCGAACCCAGGAGTGCGCTTCGTCGCCACGAAGGTGATCCCGTGCGGGTGGCTGTAGATGGGGAGCGCCAGGAGGTCTTGGCGAAGACCACTCAGGAGGGCCGCTGCATCGGGAAGTGCGTTCGGTTTCATTAGCCTGTTCACCAATTGCTGAACATACATCAAATACCGAACATTGCAAGTGGCATAGACCTTCAGGTCGCCCCGTGACGGATTCAAGATTCAATTTTGAATCGGTCAGGGCCACGACCGCCCCCACCCGGACAGCCCCTGACCACCCCGCCGCCGGATCCTGGTGCCCAGGAGGCCCCCATGGCCCTCGGCGTTGCCTTCATCAATGTGATCCTCCGCCTGGAGGCCACCCGCGCCCTGGACGCCCGGGGCCGCTGGGTCGCCCGGCAGGCCTTCCAGTGGCGGAAGCACTGGTTCCGCTTCGACGACCACCTGATGGCCACCCTCTTCCTGGTGCCGAAGGACGTCCGCGCCTTCTGCACCTGGCTCGAAGGCCGCACGGGCCTGGTCCTGGGCCGCGACGTTGCCGTCTGGGACGCCGCCCTGGGCTCGCCCCAGAAGGTGCCCTGGCTGGAAGGCGACGTGGACCACACCGCCATCGGCTGGGTGGCCCTGACCGGCGAACCCGACCAGCCCCGCGAACCCCTCGTGGACCTCCTCCCCGGCCCCTGCCAGCGCATCCAATACGCCATGGACCGCGACAGCCTGGACGACCCGGAAGACGAGGAAGGCCGGCAACGGCGACCTGAAGGCACACCGGAGTGGGGCGGCACAGGAATCTGGTTCATTGCCAAGCCGGGGGTGAAAGACCCAAAGGATGTGAGGGTGTCCGTGCCGATGGTGACGGAGGAGTTTTCGGGGATTGAGGGGTATTTGGATTCGATGGTTGGGGGGAGGTGGGGCGGAGAAGGTGGGAGGGCGCGGGAGCGGAGGTTCGCTCAGTACGCAGAAAATAACCAAAGTTCGCGGGTTCAACCCTGCCGCCGTTACCGAATGAAGCACGGAACCGCATCCTTGAATCCCAACGATTTTATGGCTGTTTTGATTCAATTGGCGGACCACCTACCTCCGGAACTTCAACTAAGGACAGCAACCAGTTCTGCAACGATTTTGAATTCATCATCGCCAGGGGTTAACTCAATCGGCTTGAAACTAGGGTCGGTACTGTCTGGGGACAAGGAGATCCAGGTGTGCTGCCATTCACCAATTTCAATGGTCGCCTTTTCGCTTTGATACAGCTTCACCGTGTACTCGCCACCAAAGTCCGGGTCATGAATCGAGTTGTGCCGGGCAACCACGACTTTTCCTTGCCGAGTCCCACTCGGGTTCAGTTTGAAGACACACCAGGAACCATTCGGGATCCGGCGGTTCATTGATTCACCAACAACTTGGGCAATGAAGAGTCCTGTTGCCGGCCGAATGACTTCCGGGGGTTCGACCCAAACAATCGAATCCTCATCGAGGTTCTGCTCCGCACTGAAGGTCCCGGCAGCGAATTTTAGATTCACCACAGGTAGCGCATTTACGTAACGTTCCAGTTTCGTTTCGGGAACCTCTGTGAATGGCAAAGATCCTCGCACTTTCAGTTCTTCCTTGCCCTGAGCCCGATCAGCCACAACCGCTGGTTTAGCGTCGTGGTTGACCACGAGGGCGAGTCGAGCTTTCAAGTATTCGCGAAGCGCTGGATCGGCACACCAGACGAAGCAGCCCTTCCGTCCTCTCGAGAGCAGAACTTTGTATGTGCTCTTGACGATGAGGTCCACGCGGTCGAGGACCACCTGCCGCGCTTTCGCATCAGTTCCGGCCTCCTTCAATGCCTTTTTGGAACCCTTCAGTGACTTATCAGATTTAGCGCGTTTTGAAGCATCCGCCTGGACCCGCCCATCCTTGTAAATGAGGTCTTCCCCGATCAAAACTCCCAGCCAGTCGAATTCAAGACCCTGGCTTGTGTGCACACACCCAACCTGAGAAATTCCATCCTTACTGGTCGCCCAGTTTTCGCCATGAAAATTCCAGGGAAGCGCAAGGCCATCCGCTTCCACATGTGTCCGCATAGTCCCACGCTGCCTACCCTCGGATGGCCACTCCCATGAGTAGCCCGCGACCAGGCGGGCCTTGTTTTGACCGTTACGAGAAGAGAGTGCCGCATACAGATCCTCTGCACGGTCAAACACCTTGAATTCGTATTGGGTGTCGCCCCATGTGTCGTACTCGGCGGTGCTCCGGATCTGAAGGCAATCATCCAGCCAGTTGAGATATGAATCCGAACCATTGCACCTGAATTGAGAGGTGAGTTTGTGTGTCGGCATCACCGTAGCGCCAAATTTTTTCGCGGCTGCTTTGATCTGCGCGATAGAGCCAATATCACCCCAAGAGACCCTCTGGGATTCGTCGATGAAAAATACAGATATCTGTGACGATCGAACCATGTCCTCCACCATGTTTTCACCTTTGTACATGTGGGCGGAGGAATCCTTCAGACGATGGGCCTCGTCCACGACGAGGACCTCGAAGCGCTTGTCCCTATCCCAATCGGTGTCATGGAAGGACCAGGAGGAAAGGAATAACGCCTGTCCATCATGCCGGTAGCCCTTATTTCCCTTGCCCAGGTACTCGATGAGGGTTTCCCGGAATGCGCTGTTTGGGGCCACGAAAAAGCCCATGCGCCTCTGTTTCAGAATCTCGGCCATGAGTTGGACGGCGATGACGGACTTGCCGGTTCCCGGGCCACCTTCGACGATGAACACCTGTCGTTCGGATTTCGCCTTGTTCGGGAGGAGGTGGTGCTTGATGACCTGAAAGGCGACATTCTGCTCGTCGATCAACGTGAATTCATCGTTGCCTTCGAGCATGCTGCCAACGCGTTCGATCAACTCATCTGATGGGCGGAGCCTCCCATTTTCGAGAAAGAAAAACAGGTCCTTCTTCGGCTTTCTTGGAACGACTTGCTCGATGTACTTCCTTAGTTGGTCCACATCGCCAGCAAGGAAAAGTCGGGCCCTCTCCAATAGGTGTGAATACCTGGGATCTTCGAGTGGCTCAGGATTGCGCCGTTGAAGGTTGAACAGGTAGGCCATAGGGTGAAGCTTGAATCCCTGCTCCCTGACATCCAGATTGAAGTTCAGGATCATCCCCTTGTACTTGCTCGCCTGCAGAACGGGGTGCTCCTTGTTCGTACCTCCGCCAATCGGTGCAAAAACAATGTCTGGAATATCCGTGGCTGCGACCGTATCCCAAGCTTTTAGCTCGACAATCATCCCGTTGTCATGCAGCCCATCATTTCCAGCAAGAAGCGCGTCAATCCTGAACCTGCCTGCAGCAGAGATGTGGTACTCCAGGGCTACTCTTACTTCGTCGTCAATCCGGGGCATTCCGGACAGCTAATGAAAACCGGCTGTATTCATCTGCCCATACTCTGCTATCGCTTGGAACTGAACCCGTCATCGTTTTGAAGGAGTTTGAGAGCTTCAAACCCAGCTGGTTCTGGTCGACGTCCTCCAAGAATTGCGATCTGGTTTCGTTGTAGATGATCACGTCGAGATCTCAGCGTAAGAACATATTTCTGATGAACTGGAATCGGAGCTCTGAATCAATATTCTGAATACTTCCGCGCACTTCCCCGTACCAGGTCTGCAGGGTACTTCATTCGATTCTGTGCAAGCTTTTCTGCCGCCGCATCGAGGAGGTCGAAGTTGAGCTTGTCCGCTAGTCGTATCAAGTAGAGCAAGACATCGGAAGCTTCGGCCTTTACCCGGGCAAGTTGCTCTGAACTCAGTCCCTGCGCTTCCTCCTCAGACAGCCACTGGAACTCGGCAACCAATTCACCCGCTTCCCCCGCCAGCGCCATGGCTAAATTTTTAGGGTTATGGAATTTGTCCCATTCCCTTTCCACCGCGAAGGCGCGAAGCTGGTCCCGCAGTTCGGAGAGCGCATTATTAGTCATCAGATCGCCTTGGTGTACTTGAGCTTATCCAGGAATAGCTGTCTCGCCGTGCGGCTTGCCAGTAAAGGGTAACTAGAACTGAACACATCGCTTCCGGCGCGCCGTTTCCAGAGGTTCACCCTCCGGTTGAACAGCACCTGGAAACCCATGGTCGGACTGAACGCAAAACCCCGCATCGGTTCCGCTTCCGGGACGGCGGCCTTAGGGAACCGTATCGCGCCGGTCCTACGGAACCCCCTGCACGCCCTCCGCCCCGGGTTCCCAACGGCTGGCCCCAGGCCGGTGGCCCTTCTTCCGGCCTTTCGCGAGGGTTGGGGATCCGATCTGTTGTTTCTCAGGGTTTCTCGTGGAGGGTGGCCATGCCGATCCCAGCGGCCGTGCGGCGAAGGGGGCGGGTGCTCCCGGCCCTGCTCATGTCCTGGCTCGTGGGCTGGGCGGGGGGTGTGGCCCCGGCGCAGGCGCCGGAGGGCCCGGCGGCGGTGGTGCTGCCGGCGGATTCTCCCCGCTGGGACCTGCAGGGGAAGGCGCAGGTCGTTGAACACCAGGGTCGGAAGGCGCTGCTCCTCAACGGCGGCGCGGCGGTGGTGAAGGACCTGGTGCTGCGGGATGGGATCGTGGATGTGGACGTGTCCACCCCGGCGGCCCGCGGGTTCTTCGGGATCCAGTTCCGCCTGGCGGACGACGGCGCCACCGGGGAATTCGTCTACCTGCGCCCGCACCATTCGGGCAGCCCGGACGCCCTGCAGTACACCCCGGTCCTGCACACGGGACTGAACTGGCAGCTCTACAACGGGCCGGGCTTCACCGGCGCCGTGGACATTCCAAAGGACACCTGGTTCCACCTGCGCCTGGTGGTGGCGGGGGCCACCGCCAAGCTGTACGTGAAGGACATGGACCACCCCGCCCTGGTCATGGACGACCTCAAGAGCGGCGTCCAGAAGGGCGAGCTGGCCCTGTACGTCCTCACCGGGGAGACCTATTTCTCCAACTTCCAGGTCCGCCCGACCCCGGACGCGGCCTGGGAACGGCACCTGCCGCCCATGGCCAAGGGCACGCTGACCCGCTGGAGCCTCTCGCCTTCCTACGACGCCCTGGACCGCAACCTGGAGCGGGCCCCCTCCCCCGCCGAGCAGCAGGCCATCCCCTGGCAGGAGGTGGACGCCGAGCCCCCGGGCCTCGTGGTGGTCTACCGGTACCGGGCCGCGCCGCATCCCCGGGTCAGCTTCCAGAGCGATTTCTCGAAGCGGTTGGAACCTCAGCCGGGGATGCGGGTGGTCTACGCCCGCACCCTCCTGAACGCCGACCGCGACCAGGTGCAACGGCTCTGCCTGGGCTACAGCGACGACGTCTGCGTGTTCCTGAACGGGCAGATCCTGTACCGGGGCCGCAGTGCCCAGGGTTTCCGGAATCCGGGCTTCCTCGGCATCGTCAACCCGGAGAACGACACCCTCTACCTGCCCTTGAAGAAGGGACCCAACGAGCTGCTGCTGGCCCTGAGTGAACTGGGTGGCGGATGGGGCTTCCACGCCAGGCTGGAAACCGTTGCTGAGTGACAGGAGGGCTCCCGTGTCCTTGAACCGGCTTGCGTCCATGCTGCTCAAAGGCGCCCTGGGGCTCGGGTGCCTCGGGATCGCGCTCCCCGCCAGGGCGGATTCGGCCCAGACCCAAACGCGGGTCGTGACCCGCCTCGCCGAAGGGATCTACGCCATCCGGCACGTGGACCCCCTGCCCGGCTGGGTCCACGGCAACACCACCGTGATCATCGGGACGCGGGAGGTGCTCGTGGTGGACGCCTGCCAGACCCTCGAAGCCGCCCGGGAGGACATCGCCCAGATCCAGCAATGGACCAAACTCCCCGTCCGCTACCTCGTGAACAGCCACTGGCACGGCGATCACTGGGAGGGCAATCAGGCCTACGTGGAAGCCTATCCCGGCCTCGCCACCCTGGCCCACCGCGACACCGCCGAGTTGATGACCCAGGCGGGACCGGTCATGAAGCGGGATGCCCTGAAGGACGCCCAGGCGCTGATCGAACGCAGCACCCAGGCCCTCGCCTCCGGCACGAAGCGCGATGGCAGCCCTTTGAACGAGGCGGAACGGCGCCGGGTGGAACAGCAGGCTGCCCAGGGCCGGGCGATGGTGGTCCAGCTCAACGCCTTTCAGCCCCAGCGGCCCACCCTGACGTTTTCCGAGGGCCTCACCCTGGATCTGGGTGGCCGGGAGGTCCAGGTCTTCCACCCCGGACGGGGCAATACCGCTGGGGACGTGGTGGTGTTCGTGCCCAAGGAGCGGATCCTGGCCGCGGGTGATCTGATCGTCCAGCCCGTCCCCTACACCTTCGACGGCTACCCCTCCGAGTGGATCCGCACCCTGGAGCGCCTGGTGGCGCTGGACCCGGCGGTGATCGTTCCCGGCCACGGCGACGTGCTTCGGGACACGGGCTATGTCCTGCGGCTCCGCGACCTGCTGCAGACCGTCGTAAGCCAGGTCCGGGCCGCCTTCGGCGAAAGCCTGCAGCCGGACCTCGAGGCGCTCCGGAAGACGGTGGACGCCAAGGCCTTCAAGGAGCAGCTGCTCGCCGCGGACCCCGGCGACGCACCCTTCTTCGACTACGCCCTCAAGGAGCTGATCGCCCTGGCCTACCACGAGGCCAAGGCCCGCTGAGCGGGTGCAACCGGGAGGCAACGCTAAGGGCCGCGCTTGGCTGCGCCGTGGGCTTGAGACGCCCCCCGGCCTCCCCGGTCCACCGCGGGGGAGAGGGAGAAGGGGGCGGCCGGCCGGGGGGGTGGGGGTTGGTTTCGCGCCGCCCCGGCCGGGGGGGCCGGGGAGGGGGAGACGAATCAGACCGGGACGGGCGAAAGGCAAACCCCCGCCCCCCCCCCCTTCCCCCCCCGCCCCCCCCCCCCGCCCCCGCGCCCCCGCCCCCCCCCCCCCGGGGCGCGGGCGGCCGAGGGGGCGGGGCCGGAAGCGGCCGCCGGCGGCAGCGGCCAGGCCGGGGGGGGGGGGGGGCGGGGCCCCGGGCGCGGGTGGCGGGTGCCGCCCCGCCCCCCCGGCCCCGCGGGCCCCCCCGGGGAGCCCCCGGCCCCGGGGGCGTTTTCGGGGGTGCTGGCGCCCGGCGGCGCGGCGGGGGGGCGCCCACCCGGTGGGGAAGGAGAGGGGAGAGGGAGGGGGGGAGGGATGGAGGGAGTCGGGGGGGGGAGCCGGGGAGCCCGCCCCAGGCCGCCTTGCCCCGGGGGGAAGGTGCCCCAAAAGGAGGGGGGGGGGGGCCCCAGGAAGGGGGGGGGGAAAAGGCGCCGGAAGAAGTCCTTCCTGGGCCACCAGGCCCCCGCCGGCGTCCACCCATCGTCCACCGGGGACCTGGGCCCCTGGCACCGTTCCCAGAGCCCCACCCCCGAGACCTGACTATCCTCATCCGATGCCCCCCACGCCCCCCGTCCCCTCCGGCCGCCCCGGCCCCGGCGAATTCGCCGCCTACGCCACGGAAGACATCGCCTTCGTCCCCGGCGACGACGCCCTCGCGGCCCTCGAAGCCCAGGCCGCGGCCACCCTGGCGCTGCTCTCCCCCATTCCCGACGCCTTCGCCACGGACTTCGCGTATGCCCCGGGGAAATGGACCCTCAAGCAGCTCCTTGGCCACCTGGCGGACGACGAGCGGATCTTCCAGTACCGGATGCTCTGCGTGGCGCGGGGGGACACGGGCCCGCTGCCGGGCTTCGACGAGAACCTCTATGTGCGCACCGCGGGCTTCGAGGCCCGGGCCTGGGCGGACCTGCTGGCGGAGTACCGCAGCGTGCGGGAAGGCACCCTGGGGCTGCTGGGCACCTTCACGGCGGAAGCCTGGGTGCGGCGGGGCACGGTGAACGGCTACGGGGCCTCCGTGCGCGGCCTGGCCTTCCACGCCGTGGGCCACGAGCTGCACCATCTGCGGGTGATCGAAGCGAAGTATCTTCCAGCCGTGCCATGAGCGCCTTCGCGACCCGGATCCGTCCCCACGTGACGGAGGAACTGCGCCGCGCGGCTGCGGCGGAGGCTGAAGGCGACCTGCCCCGCGCCTTCGCCCACCTGGAGCGGGCCCACGTCCTGGGGCAGGCCTCCACCCGGGAGCACGTGCGCGTGCACCTCCGCATGCTGGGCTGGGGCCTGCGCCGCCGGGGTCCGCGGGAGGTCCTGGGGCAGCTCTTCAGGATCTTCGGCGCGGGGACCATGACGGCTTTCGGCCTGGTGCCCACGGGGAACACCGGGGGCGCCAATATCAGTCCCTTCCAACCCCTGCCGCTTCCCGCCGAACTGGAAGCGCTCATCCGCGCCGCCGCGGGCCAGGAGATGCCATGACGCCCTATCTGATCGGAATCGTGCTGGCGCTGGGCGTCGGGCTGCTGGGCACCTTCGCCGGCTTCGAGCGGGACCGGGCCTACTACGCCACGATCACCATCGTGGTGCCCTCCTACTTCGGCCTCTACGCGATCCTCGGGGGCTCCACCCCCGTGCTCCTGCAGGAGTCCGTGGTCATCGCCGCCTACCTGGTCGGCGCCGTCCTGGGCTTCCAGCGCAACATCTGGCTCCTGGCGGCCCTGCTGGTGGGCCACGGCCTCTTCGACGCGGTGCACGGCTTCCTCATCACCAATCCGGGGCTGCCGGCCTGGTGGCCCGCCTTCTGCGGGTCCTTCGACGTGGTCGCGGGGGCCTACCTCGCCCTCCGCCTGCGCAGCGGAGCGGTTTCCGCGAAGCCCCGGTAAACCACACCGTCAGTGGGGCTCCGTGTCCTGGGTCATGCCCCCCGCGTAATCGATGACGCAGAGGTGGCGGTACACGGGATGGGTGGCGATGGCGGCCCCGGCGACGCGGAGGTCCCGGTTGAAGATGTTGCGGCGGTGGCCGCGGCTGGCGACGCCGTCGTCCACGATGAGGTTGATGACGATGCGCCGGGCTTCCGAATCGCCGTAGTCGATGTTCTCGGCGATGCGGCCCAGCCAGACGCCGTGGCGCTCGATGCGCTGGGCCATGGTGCTGCCGTCCGAGCCCTTGTGGCCCATCTCCCCGGTGCGGCTCTGGTCCCGGGCGTGGTCCCCGGCGGCCCTGGCGAGGGCCGCGTCCCAGGCCAGGGGCCCCACCGGCGCCGCCGCCTCCAGGAAGGCGATGGCCTCCTCCAGGGCGGCGAGCCCTTCGAAGGTGCGGGTGGGCCGGCGGCCGGGCTCCCGGATCAGGTCCCCGTCGTAGCGCTCCCGCAGACGGCGCAGGAAGCCTGCGTAGGCCTTGGGCTGGGTCCGGGCCAGGGACATCTCCGACACCACCTCCCGGGCCATCTCCTCCGCGGGGCCCGGGGCGAGGGGCAGCCGGGGCGCACGGGTGGGACGGGCCACGGCCTCGCGACCGTCCTGGGCCTGCAGGACGGGACTGTTCTGGGCCTGCAGCACGGGACTGTTCACCAGCCCCAGCAGTCCGATCCAGCCCGCACCCCGCATGCCCGACTCCGGTGGAAGGGGGGCAGTCTAGCACCGGGATCGGAGGCTCAGGCTTCGGTCTCGCCGGCCTCCGCCCGCACCAGGGTCAGCACCCGCTGCACCTTCTCCAGGAAATGGGCGGTGCTCTCCACCACGGTGCAGTTGGGATGGGCGGCCCAGACATTCAGGATCCGCGCGTCCACTTCTGCGGCTTCCTCGGCGGTTTCGATGCGGACGGGATTCTGGCGGTTGTAGCCATTGTCCGAAGGCGGCGTGCGGAGGTGGATGACCGCGTGGTAGCGGGCGAATTCGGCCTCCAGGGTGGTGCCCAGGTCCGTGAAGAAATCGGCGGGATCCCCAGGCCAGTAGGCGAGGCCGTCCAGGGTGCCCCGGTCGCAGAGGATCACCGGGCGGCGGGCGCGGCCGCCGTGGGTGCCGTCCAGTTCCGGGGGATGGTCCAGGGCGATGCGCTCCAGCTCGCGCTGGACGTGATAGATGGCCCTTTGCACCGCCCGGTGGCCCGGGGCGTCCCTTCGGCGGGGGAAACCGCCCGCGAACAGGATGCTGGCGGCCTCTGGGAGCACGCTCACGCCACGATGGAAGTCCTTCCGGACCACCTCCAGGATCGCGGTCTTCCCCGCCCCAGGTCCGCCGGTGAGCACGATGAGGCGACAGGGTGCGGCCATGGAACCAGCAAAGCACTTACCCCCGCGGGCCGCAATTGCATCGGTCACAACCCGTGCCGCATGGTGGAACACGGAGGGAACATCCCCCATCCTGGGTTCTGGACGAGCAGGGTCCAGCTCCGATTGTCGTCGGGGGTCCAGGGCCCGCCCTGCATAATGGAAGCATCATGAAACGATTGATCTGGCTCCCCCTCCTCCTCGTCGGCTGTTCGAAGGAATCGGACATCCAGGTCTACAAAGTCCCCAAGGCCCCCGCTGCGGCGGCCCCGGCGGCCCTGCCCGACGGGCATCCCGCCATGGGCGGGGCGGCTCCGGCGTCCGCCCCCGCAGGCGCGGCTCCGGGCGCTCCCGGCATGGCGCCCGGCATGACCGGCGGCGGCCCCGGCATGGAAGCTCCCGCCTCCACGGCCCTGGCCTGGACCGATCCTCCCGGCTGGACCCGGCAGGCGGGCGCGGGCATGCGGGTGGCCAGCTACAAGCTCCCGGGCGACGTGGAGGTCACGGTGATCTCCCTGTCTGGCGCCGCGGGGGGCGACCTGCCCAACGTGAACCGCTGGCGGGGCCAGATGGGCCTGCCGGAAATCCCCTCCCTGGACGGCGCCACCACGAACCAGAAGACGCCCCTGGGCAGCGCCCGGATGGTGGAGTTCGATGGCGCCGGCGCCCAGGCGGGCCGCCGCATGGTGGCGGCGATGCTCACCGAAGGCGAAGCCAGCTGGTTCTTCAAGATGACCGGCCCCGCGGGGGCCGTCGCCAAGGCCAAGCCGGGCCTGCTGCAACTGCTCGGGAGTGTGCGCCGTGGATAAGTCGACCCTGCTCAAGCGCCTCAAGCCCCTCGCCTCCCTCCAGATCGCCATCGTCCTCATCGCCCTGCTCATGGGCCTGGTGGTGGCCTGCACCCTGGCCCAGGTCCACCTCGGCATCTTCGGCGCCGTGAAGGTCTACATGCGGTCCTGGTTCGTCATGTGGGGCCCGGCCGAGGCCACCTGGAAGCTCCCCGTGGCTCCCGGCGGCGCCCTCGTGGGTCTGCTGCTGCTCCTGAACCTCACCGCGGCCATGTTCGTGCGCCTCGAGTTCTCCTGGCGCAAGGGCGGCCTCTGGCTCTCCCACAGCGGGCTGATCCTGCTGTTCATCGGCGAATTCGTTTCCGGCGGGATGCAGATCGAAAGCCACATGCCCATCGAAGTGGGCCAGACCATGAACTACGGCGAGGACCTGCGCCACGTCGAGCTGGCCCTCATCGAGTCCGGCGCCACCGAGGACACGGTCCACACCATCGCCCAGCGCCGCCTCACCCCCGGCAACACCATTCAGGATCCGCGCTTCCCCCTGACGGTGAAGGTGCTCCAGTACTACACGAATTCCATCGTCCAGCAGGCGCCCGTCATGGCCGCCAAGGGCCCCGCCACCGCCGGCGCCGGCACGCAGGTCGTCGCCATGCCCGCGGACAATGCGCCCTCGGAGGAGCAGAACACCGCCTCCATGTACGCCGAGTTCTCCGCCGGGGGCAAGTCCCTGGGCACCTGGCTCGTCAGCACCGCCCTGGAAGTCCAGCACCTGGACGTGGAGGGCAAGCACTACGACCTCTCCCTGCGCCTGAAGCGCGTCTATGTTCCCTACACCTTGACCCTCAAGGAATTCCGGCACGACGTGTACCCGGGCACCCAGATCCCGAAGAATTTTTCCAGCCTCGTGCGCCTGAAGGACACGGAGCTCAATGAGGACCGGGACGTCCTGATCTACATGAACCATCCCCTGCGCTACCGGGGCAGCACCTTCTTCCAGGCCAGCTTCGGCAAGAACGACACCCTGTCGATCCTCCAGGTCGTCCAGAACCCCGGCTGGCGCATCCCCTACCTCGCCTGCATCCTCGTGGCCGCGGGCCTGGCCTGGCACTTCCTCGCACGCATGGCCCCATTCCGGAGGCAGGCATGAACTTCAAGCTTTCCTGGATCCCCGCCCTCCTCGCCCTCCTCCTCGCCGCGGTCCTGGGCCTGAAGGCCCCGAGCCCCAAGGGCTTCGACCTCGCCGGCGCCGGCGCCCTGCCGGTGCTGCAGAACGGCCGCATCAAGCCCCTGGACACGGTGGCCCGGGCCTCCCTCCTGGTCATGAGGGGCAAGCAGTCCGTGCGGGACGGCCAGCGCACCCTGGAGCCCACGGAATGGCTGCTGGACGTGCTGGCGAACCCCGAAGTCGCCGACAAGTACCCGGTCTTCATGATCAACGACGCCGACGTGCTGGCCATGCTGGGCAAGCGCCCGGACGAGGCCCGCTTCCACAGCTTCGCGGACCTGACCCCGAAGCTGGACGAGATCCGCACCCAGGCCGAGCAGGCCAGCAAGATCGAGCCCCAGCGCCGGGACCGCTTCCAGCGGGCCGTCACCGGGCTGGAGGAGAAGCTCACCACCTACCAGCGCCTGAAGAACACCATGCAGCTCGAGGACACCCGGGACCTGCCGATGGAAATGGCGGCCTTCGCGGCGGCCATCCCTTCGGGGGCCGAAGCCTTCCGCCTCCGCCAGGCGGGCCAGACCCACGACCAGGCGGCCCTGGACCAGCTCGGCTCCTTCCTGCAGCGCTACCAGTTCCTGGACCAGGCCGCCTCCTTCCGCCCCCTGCTGCCCCCCAAGGGCGGCACGGACAAGGACTGGACCACCATGGGCGCGGGCCTGCTCGCCTCCCTCCGGGACGGCCAGCTCAACCCCCAGGCCGCCCACTACGCAATGCTCCTCCGGGCCTGGAAGCAGGGCGACGCCGGGGCCTTCGCGACCTCCCTGGCCTCCCTCCAGGGCGACGCCCAGGCCCGCATCCCTTCCAGCGCCTCCAAGACCCGCATCGAAGTGCTCTTCAACCGCATGGAGCCCTTCTACCTGGGCATCTGGTTCTACTTCCTCGCGGCTCTGATGATCTTCGTGTCCTGGCTGGCCTATGAGAAGCCCCTGCAGGAAGCCGCCTGGTACCTGATGCTCGCCACCCTCGGCATCCACACCTTCGGCATGTTCACCCGCATGTGGCTGGAAGGCCGGCCGCCGGTGACCAACCTGTATTCCTCCGCCGTATTCATCGGCTGGATCGCCGTGCTGCTCTGCATCCCCTTCGAGCGCTGGAGCCGCCGCGGCTTCGCGGCCCTCGGGGGCGCCATCATCGGCGCGGCCACCCTCATCATTGCCCAGGGCCTCACGGGCCAAGGCAGCGGCGACACCCTGGAGATGATGCAGGCGGTGCTGGACTCCAACTTCTGGCTGGCCACCCACGTCACCACCATCACCATCGGCTACAGCGCCACCTTCCTGGCGGGCCTCCTGGCCCACATCTGGATCTTCCGCAGCGCCCTCTCCAAGAACTTCAGCAAGGAAGATTCCACGGCCCTGAACAAGGCCACCTACGGCGTGATCTGCTTCGCCCTCTTCTTCAGCTTCGTGGGCACCGTGCTGGGCGGCATCTGGGCCGACCAGAGCTGGGGCCGCTTCTGGGGCTGGGACCCGAAGGAGAACGGCGCCCTGCTCATCGTGCTGTGGAATGCCCTCATCCTCCACGCCCGCTGGGCGGGCTACGCCCGGGAGCGCGGCCTCATGGTCATGGCGGTCTTCGGCGGCATCATCACCAGCCTGTCGTGGTTCGGCGTGAACATGCTGGGCATCGGCCTCCACTCCTACGGCTTCATGGACAAGACGCTTTACGCCCTGCTCAGTTTCATTTCGTTTGAAGTGCTGGTCATCGCCTTCGCGCTGATCTGGCCGAAGATCAGCGACCGGCCGACCCCGAAGGCCGCCTGATCCCCAGGCACCCCGCGCCCTTTCCCGAATGCCACCAACCCGAGGCGGGCCTGCACGGCCGCCTCGGGTTGGTGCGTTCAGGGGACACAGGTCCCGGGCCCTACTTGCCGGCAGCGGCCTTGGGGGCGTTCTTCGGCGTGCCGTCCTTGGCGAGGTACTTGGCGGGATCGGCCTTTAGCTTCTTGTCGCAGCCGCCGCAGCACATACGGTAGGCGCGGCCGTCCACCACGGCGATGGGGCCCTTGGCGTCCACCTTGAGGCCCATGACCGGGCAGAGGGTGTTGGTCGGAGGCTCCGGCGTGTCGGCGGGAGCGGCGGTCAGGGCCGCGAGGAGCAGGAGGTTGAGCATGGGGAATTCCTTGGCAAGGGAGGCGAAGGCCTCGGGTGGGTTCAGGCGGGCGCGGGCACAGGGTCCGGCGCAGGGTCTGGCACAGGTTCAGTCGAGGCCTGGAAGGAGACGGGTCCTTCCTCGACCTCCCGCTTCTTCCAGAGGTAGTAGATGGCCGGGTAGACGAGGAGCTCGAGGAGGAAGCTGGTGACGAGGCCGCCCACCATGGGGGCGGCGATGCGCTTCATGACGTCGGCGCCGGTGCCCGTGCTCCACATGATGGGGAGCAGGCCCATGAAAGCCGCGAAGACCGTCATGGCCTTGGGGCGCACCCGTTTCACGGCGCCGTGGATGATGGCTTCCACGAGGTCGCCGGTGGTCTTCAGCCGGCCTTCACGCTGGGCCTCCTCGTGGGACAGGTCCAGGAAGAGCAGCATGAAGACGCCGGTTTCCGCGTCCAGGCCCATGAGGGCGATGAGCCCCACCCACACGGCGATGCTCATGTTGTAGCCCAGCGCCCAGAGCAGCCAGAATGCGCCGATCGCGCTGAAGGGCACCGCCAGCATGACGATGGAGGCCTTGAAGGCGCTTTTCGTGTTGGCGTAGAGCAGCCCGAAGATGAGCACGAGGGTGAGGGGCAGGATCACCTTCAGGCGCTCCTTCACCCGCAGCATGTTCTCGTACTGGCCGGACCAGGTGAGGCTGGTGCCCGCGGGGAGCTTGAGCTCCTTCTCGATGGCGGCCTTGGCGTGCTGCACGTAGGTGCCCACGTCGGTCTTCGCCGTATCGAAGTCCACGAGGACGTAGCCGTTCATCTGGCCGTTCTCGTCCCGGATCATGGCGGGCCCCGTGGTCCATTTCAGTTCCGCGATCTCCTCCATGGGGATCACGGCGCCGTTGGGCGTGGGGATGAGGACCCGGTTCAGCGCGTCCGGACTCTCCCGGTAGTCCCGGGCGTAGCGCACGTTCACCGGGTAGCGGGCGCGGCCGTCGAAGACCGTGCTCTGGTTGTCGCCGCCGATGGCGGTCATCACCAGCATGTTGGCCTGCTCCACGCTGAGGCCGTGGCGGGCCAGCTGGTCGCGCTTCAGCACGAAGTCCAGGAAGTAGCCCTGGGCGGTGCGCTCGGCGAAGGCGCTGCGGGTGCCCGGGACCCTCTGGAGCACGCGTTCCGCGTCCACCGCCACCTTCTGGATGGTCTCCAGGTCCGCGCCGTTGATCTTGAGGCCCACCGGCGTCCGGATGCCCGTGCTGAGCATGTCCAGGCGCGCCTTGATGGGCATGGTCCAGGCATTGGGGATGGCGGGCAGCCGCACCACCCGGTCCAGTTCGGCGACGATCTCCTCCTGGGTGAGGCGGTCCCGCCAGAAGGGCCGCAACATGGACTTCACGAAGCCCGGCGCCCAGGAGGAGTACCAGCGGGACTTCTCCCGCCACTGGTCTTCGGGCTTGAGGAGGATGACCGTCTCCATCATGGAGAAGGGCGCGGGGTCCGTGGCCGTGTCGGCGCGGCCGGCCTTGCCGAAGACGCGCTCGACTTCCGGCACCGTGCGGATGAGGCGGTCCTGCACCTGCAGGATGCGCTGGGCCTCGGTCTGGCTGAGGCCGGGCAGCGTGGACGGCATGTAGAGCAGCGTGCCCTCGTTCAGGGGCGGCATGAACTCGCTGCCCAGCTTCAGGTAGGCGGGGATCGTCGCCAGCACCAGCAGCATGGCCACGGCGATGGTGGCTTTCGCGTGCTTCACCACGAAGCGGCAGGGCGGCTCGTAGAGGCGGTGGAGCAGGACGCTGATGGGATGCTTCTCCTCGGCGTAGTACTTGCCGACGGCGAACTGGGTGGCGGTCCAGGCCAGCCACTTCGGCTTGAAGGTGAAGGGCTCCACCCGGGCGAAGAGCATGCGCAGGGCCGGATCCAGGGTCAGGGCGAGGACCGCCGCGATGGCCAT
Source organism: Holophagaceae bacterium (assembly GCA_016710635.1). Classification (GTDB taxonomy): domain Bacteria; phylum Acidobacteriota; class Holophagae; order Holophagales; family Holophagaceae; genus JADJVL01. Next base: position 51,603 of record JADJVL010000008.1, read on the forward strand.
GGCCATGTTCTTGGAGTAGGCCAGGGGCCGGAAGAGGCGGCCCTCCTGGTCCAGCAGGGTGAAGATGGGCATGAAGCTCACCGCCACCACCAGCAATGAGAAGAAGACGGACGGACCCACCTCCATCAGCGCCTGGAGCCGCACCTCGTAGAAGCTGCCGGGCTTCCCCGCGGCGATCCACTGCTCGATCTTCTTGTAGGCGTTTTCCACCTCCACGATGGCGCCGTCCACCAGCACGCCGATGGAGATGGCGATGCCCGCCAGGCTCATGAGGTTCGCGCTCTGGCCCATGCCGTACATGGGGATGAAGGCCAGGGCCACGCTCACCGGGATCGTGATGATGGGCACCAGGGCGGAGGGCACGTGCCACAGGAAGATCAGGATGATGAGGGAGACGATGATCATCTCCTCGATGAGCTTGTGCTCGACGGTCTTGATGGCCATGTGGATCAGCTCGGAGCGGTCGTAGGTGGTGACGATCTCCACGCCTTCCGGCAGGCCCTTCTTCAATTCGGCGAGCTTCACCTTCACCTGCTCGATCACCTTCAGGGCGTTCTCCCCCTGGCGCATGACCACGATGCCGCCCACGACGTCGCCCTGGCCGTCCAGATCCGTCAGGCCGCGGCGCATGTCGGGTCCGAGGGTGACCGTGGCCACCTCCCCCAGGCGCACCGGCGTGCCGTTCTCGGCTTTCAGCACAGCCTGCTCAAGGTCCCGGGTGGTCTTCACGTAGCCCCGGCCCCGGACCATGTACTCCCGCCCGCTGTATTCCACGAGGCGCCCGCCCACTTCCGAGTTCGCGGCCTTCACCGCGGCGATCACCGCTTCGATGGAGATGCGGTAGGCCGCCAGCTTGTTGGGATTGACCTGCACCTGGAACTGGCGCGCCTGGCCGCCCACGGTGGCCACTTCCGCCACCCCCGGACTGCTCTGAAGCCCGTAGCGGAGGAACCAGTCCTGCAGGGAGCGCAGCTCGTCGGAGCTGTGCTTCCCGGTCTTGTCCACCAGCGCGTACTGGTACACCCAGCCCACGGCGGTCGCGTCCGGGCCGAGGGAGGTCTGCACCCCCGGCGGCAGGGAGGAGGAGATCTTCGAGAGCTGTTCCAGCACCCGGCTGCGGGCCCAGTAGATGTCCGTGCCGTCCTCGAAGATCACGTAGACATAGGAGAAGCCGAAGTCGGAAAGCCCGCGCACCGCCTTCACCTTCGGGGCCCCGAGGAGGCTGGTGACGATGGGGTAGGTGACCTGGTCCTCCACGAGGTCGGGGCTGCGGTCCCACTTGCTGTAGATGATCACCTGGGTGTCGCTGAGGTCCGGCAGGGCGTCCATGGGGATGGCGCGCATGGTCCAGAAGGAGGCAAGGATCAGCACCACGGAGGAGGCCATCACCAGCCAGCGGTTCTCCGCCGAGAAGCGGATGATCCGCTGGAGGAAGGTCGGGTGCTCGGGATCGTAGCTGACGTGGCCGCTCATGCCGTCCCCTTCAGTGCTGGTGGCCGCTGGGCGCGGCCGCGGGTGTGGGTGCGGCGTCCGGTTTCGCCGCGCCCTTCTGGCTAAGGTGGGCGAGGGCGGCCTTCAGGCGGGATTCGGAATCCACCAGGAAGTTGGCGCGGACCACCACCTCATCGCCGGCCTTCAGACCGGAGGTGATCTCGACCTGCTCCCCGACGGTGGTGCCGATGGTGACCACCCGCGGCTCGAAGCGCCCGTCGCCCAGAGCGAGGAAGGCGACCTTGGAGGTGCCCGCATCCAGCACCGCATCCAGGGGCACCAGGAGGCCCTTGCGACCCTGGGTCCGGAACAGCACCTCCCCGAACATCTCGGGCTTCAGCTCCCCCTTCGGGTTCGCGAATTCCACCCGGGCCTTGGCGGTGCGGGTCTTGGGATCCATGACGGGATCCAGGAAGGCGACCCGGCCCTGGAAGGTCTTGCCGGGGGAGGCCTGCACGGTGAACTCTGCGGGGGTGCCGACCTTGGCGCGGCCCAGCTCGGCCTCGTAGATGTCCACCAGCACCCAGACCCGGCTCAGGTCCGTGATCTCGAAGGGGATGTCCGCGGGGGTGACCCGGGCCCCTTCCACCAGGTTCTTGGCGGTGACGACTCCCGAAGCCGGCGAAAAGATGGTCAGGGTCTTGGTGGGCTGGCCCGTGCGCTCCAGTGTGTCGAGGACGGAGGCCGGAATGTCCCACAAGGCGAGGCGCCGCCGTGCCGAGGCCACCAGTTCCTCGCCGCTCTGCTTCAGCTCCGGGGAACCCGCCAGGGACTTGCGGGTCCGCAGGGCCAGCAGGAATTCGTTCTGGGCCGACAGGAGCTCCGGACTGTAGAGCGTGAACAGCGGCTGGCCCTTGGCCACCGGCTTGCCGACGAAGTCCACGAAGAGGCGCTCCACGAAGCCGTCCACCTTCACGTTCACCTTGCGCACCCGGGTCTCGTCCACCGCCACCCGGCCCACGGAGCGCAGTTCGCCCCCCACCAGGCCTTCCGCGGCCTTCTCGGTGCGCAGCCCGATGAGTTGCTGGCGTTCGGGATCGATGGCCACCACGGCGTGGCCCTCCACGGCGCCGGCTTCCCCGTGGCCTTCCATGGGCACCAGGGCCATGCCGCAGATGGGGCAGTCGCCGGGGTGGTCCAGGATGATCTGGGGGTGCATGGGGCACTGGTACATCTGTTTCGGGGCGGTTGGCTGGCCGGGGGCCTGGGCGGTGGCCGCCGCGGCGGGCCGCAGGGTCCACATGAGGCCGGCGCCGGCGCCGAGGCCCGCGAGGGCGAAGAGGAGGGCTTTCGCGTTCGGGTTCATGGTCAGCCTCACATGGACTTCATGGGGGAGGAGGACGAAGCCGGGGCCTCGGCTTCCGGCTTGGGCATGGCGGCGCCGCCGGAGCTTCCGGGCCGTGCGCTCATGGCGCTGGGCATGGCGGCCCCCGTGACGACGAGACCGGGAATGGCCGGGGTGGGTCCCGGATTCAGCTCCTCGGCGGCGATGGCGTTGGCCTGCAGTTGGACTTGCGCTTCCAGCAGGGCGCTGCGGTCCGAGATGTAGCCCTGGACGGCGTCCAGCACCGCCAGGTAGCCCGCGCGGCCGGCCTCCAGCTGCAGCAGGGCCGCTTCCATGGCCGCGCGGCTCTGGGTCAGGAGACCTTCCCGGTAGAGGCGCAGGACCTTTACGGCGCCTTCCGCCTGGGCCCGGCGCTCCGCCTGGGCCCGGGCGAGGTTCAGCGCGGCCACGCGCCGTTCGCCCATGTGCATGCGGTGCTCGGCCTCCCACTGCTGGACGGCCTTGCGCTGCTTCGTGCCCGCCCACACCGGCAGGGAGATCCCCACGCCCAGCTTCCAGCCCGTGCCGATTCCCACCGCGCGCATCAGGCCGCCGCTCACGACGAAGTCCGGCCGCAGGTTCAGGCGGTTCTCGTGGATGGCCGCCTGGGCGTGGACGAGGTGGGCCTCCGCGGCGGCGATTTCCGGACTCTGGGCGGCCTCGGCCTCCGGCAGGTCGGACCACACCGCCGCTTCGGGATCCGGCAGCGCGTCCAGGGTGAAGGGCGTGTCGAAGGGCTCGCCGGAAGGCCGGTCCCGCAGGCCATTGAGGGCCGCCAGCCGGGCCTTGAGCTCGGCCTCGGCGGTCCAGCGACGCTGCAGCAGGCGGCTGCGCTCCAGTTGGGCGCGCAGCAGGTCGGCCTGGCTCCCCTGCCCCGCCTCGAAGCGCGCGCGGACCGCGCCCTCCGCCTGGGCGGCCAGCTTCTCCTGCAGGTCGAGGAGGCCCGCCTGCTCCCGGGCCAGCAGGAGGGCGAAGAAGGCGCGCTTGGCGTCGGCCTGGAGGCTGAGGCGCACCCGCGTCTGGGCCGCCTCCGTGCCCTTGGCCTCCATGCGGGCGATGACCTCCCGCCGGTCCCGCTTGCCGGGCCAGGGCAGCACCTGGCTGAGCATGAGGCCCCGGGTCTTCATGTCGTCCCGGACGCCCATGTCCATGCTGGGATCCCGGGCGATCTCGAGGCTGAGGACCGGGTCCTCCAGGCTGCGGGCCTGGGGCACCTTGGCGTCCTCCACCGCCAGGGCTTCCGCCGCGCGGACCAGGTCCGGGTGGCGGGCCAGCACCTCGGCCACGAAGGCCTGGAGCGCGGCGTTGGGAGTCAGGGGGGGAATCGCGGGGGCCTGGGCGGCCAGCGGCGTCATCGGGGCGAGGACGGCGGCCACGGCGAGGCGCCCCGTCAGGGGGGTGGAACGGAACATGGAACCTCCAGAAGGAAAGACGGTCGCGGAGCGCGACTCTTTCAGATCCGGAGCAGATTCAGTCGGGCCAGGTGGCGCCCGAGGTCGGGCTCGCGGCCCCGGGGCTGGCGGGCGGGACCTGGCGAGGAGGCCACGGTCCCTTCGGCCTGCTGGGGCAGACCGTCCAGGGGCCTTGCTTCGGAAACCACCTCACGGTGGGTCTCGGCGGGCTCGGCGGCTTCGGCCTGGACCGGCGTGGCGGTGTTGCCCGGAATGCGATGGGAGGCTGGCGCCGGGGTCACGGGCCCGCAAGGGCACGGCTCCGAAGGCAGGTCGCAGCAGCCGCAGGCCTGGGCCTCCGCATGCACCAGGATCGAGCTCCCCGCGCCGGTGACCAGCGCGAAGGCGAGGAAGAGGCGGGCGAGAAGGTTCACGGCTCGACCAGTCTAGGCTGCCGGGGGCTGCCGGCACAGGGGTGGGACGCGCCGGGGGAAGTTTTGGTCCCTGTCACAGGGCCGGGAGGTCCGGTCCGGCGGCCGTGGTATCCATGAAGCTGGAGCGCGCCGTGCCGGAAAAGGTCGACATCCTCATCGTCGGGGGCGGCATCGCCGGACTCGCCACCGCCATGCATCTGGCCCGGAAGGGGGCCCGGCGCATCCTGCTCCTGGACCGGGAGGACCACCCGGGCTTCTACGCTTCCGGACACAACGCCGCCATCGCCCGCCAGCTCACCGGCCGTCCCGAGCATACGGCCCTCACCGTGGAAGGGCGGCAGGGCCTCGCCGACGCCGGGCTCCTGCAGGCCACCGGCGGCCTCCTGCTGGCGGTGGACGCAGCCGCCCTCGAGCCCCTGGAAGCCGAGGCCGAGGCCTTCGGCATCCTCACCGAACGGGGCGAAGGCGGCGTGCTGCCGGGCCTGCAGGCCGCGGCCCACCTCCGCATCCCCTCCGATGGCGTCATCGATGTCCACGGCCTGCTGGGCCACTGCGCCAACGCGGCGAGGGCCGCGGGCGTGACCATCCGCTATGGCTGCGGGGTCACCGGGATGCACGCGACGGAGGACGGCTTCCAGATCCAGACCCCCATGGGCCCGGTTGAAGCGGACCTGTTGGTGAACGCTGCGGGCGCCTGGGCCTCGGAACTCGGGGCCATGGCCGGCGGCCTCCGCATCGAGCTGAAGCCCATGCGCCGCCACCTCGCCTGGAGCGACGGGCCCTGGCCCGCGGACGCGCCCTGGGCCTGGTGGGTGGACCGGCCCTTCTACCTGCGCCCGGAAAGCGGCGGCGTGCTCATGTGTCCCTGTGATGAATCGGAAGTGGCGCCCCCGGGCCCCGGCCACCAGCCCGATACGGATCCCGCCGCCATGGAGCAGCTCGCCATGTGCGTGGCGGAGCTGGCGCCGGGCCTCGCCGACCACGGCATCGCCCGGGCCTGGTCCGGCCTGCGCACCTTCGCCCCGGACCGGCGCTTCGTCCTCGGCTGGGATCCCATCAATCCGCGGCTCTTCTGGGTCGCAGGGCTGGGTGGCCACGGCATGACGTCGGGCCTGGCGGTGGGGCGGCAGGCGGCCTCCCTCATGGAGATGGACCTCATCCCACGCCATCCGCTGAGTCCTGCGCGGTTGGGGCTTGCCCAATGAAACCTCAGCCTGTGCAGGCGACGGTCGCAGGCCGCCCGCCTTGTCCACCCGGCAGGCTGGTCGTACGAGCAATGGAGCTTCTTGCGGGCGGCGACCATAGTCCCAACAGGCCAGGCGGGGGTACCGGGCGGGGTTAAAAATCCTGGCCGGGGCCGTGTGGGGTTTCGGTCCCGTTGGTTTCATCGTTCTCCGGATCTTCGCTGGTGGCGGCCGATGGTGGCCTGGGCCGGTTCGCTACCGGGACAACCGCTTCAGTTCATGGTTCGTGGGACGCCCGCCCGGGCCGCGGCCATGGCCTCGTCCCTGTTGGCTGCGAGATGATCCACGATGCTGGATTCCGCCAATCCCCTGGCCGCCATGTCCGCCATGAAGGCGAAAACCTGGGACTTGTCCAGGCCTCGACGGTAGGGCCGGTCCTGCACCATGGCCTGGAAGATATCGGCGATGCGGAGGATGCGCGCTTCCAGTGGCAGGGTGCTGGCGTCCAGCCGGAAGGGGTATCCGCCTCCGCCCGGTTCCTCGTGGTGATGGGCAGCCCACTCTGCGATGTCCTCGAGGCCGTGGAGATGGCGCAGGAGCTGGAAGGTCTCGAAGCTGTGGGTGTTGATGATCTCCCGCTCCGAGGCGTCCAGTTCGCCAGGCTTGTCCAGGATGTGGTTCGGCACGCGGAGCTTGCCCACATCGTGAAGCAAGCCGGCGATCTCCAGCTTTGCGCGGCGGGTTTCACCGAGCTCCATTTTTTCGGCCAACAGGCTGGCCAGTCCGGCCACGCCCAGGGAGTGCTCCGCAGTGAAGGGGCTCTTGGCGTCGACGATCCTCGAGAAGATCTCTGCCAACCGTCTCAGGTCATCCATGCTGGCCCCGTACGTCGGGCGGTGGCCTTGCAGCTCCTCAAGGAGTGCCTGCCCCGTGCCGGGTTCCAGCGCAAACCAGAAGGCCTCGGATGTTGAAGCCTCCAGGAAAAGGTCCACCAGCTCCGGGTTGAAGTCGATGCCTGCGCGCTGCCGGATCCTCTCCCGGATCTCGCCCGCATGCATGAGCGTCGTACTCTCGGCGTGGTAGGGAATGGCCATCGAGTCCACGCGATCCACCAGGAAGATCAAGTTGGCCTGCCAGGCCAGGGTGTGATCTTCTTCCTCAGCTACGAGTTGGACCCAGGGCGTATGGTGGCGCTTCACGCCTGGCGCCAGGGAGGCCAGGGCCGGGAACCCTGAGAGCAGTCTGGATCCGATATCGCAGTGCGCCTGGACATCCGGCGAAGAGAAGGCGGTGAGGAGGTTGTGGCGGGCCTGGGTGGACGACACGCCGATGTCGTGGAGCATGCCCAAGTCGAACAGGAAGGTGACCTCCTTGGCAGTCAGCCCAGCCCGTTTTCCGCACTCCGCAGCCATGAGGCCAACGCGCTTGCCATGGCCCACGTCATCCACTCCCACCAGGTCCAGAGCGCCGGAGAGGGTGTGGACGACTTGCCGGAGGTCGGGCGATCTGGTCATGGTGGTGGCGGGTCCCCACGGGTAGGATGAACCCAAAGACGCTCTGATTCCAAGACCATCGCTATTGAACAGACAAGCCATCCGCCCCAATCGGACGAGGTGGTTCAGTGCGGCCTGAGTCCTTGTGCAGCGGGCGCTATTTCATCCGCAGTTCCGCGGCCAGGTGGCCAGCCCCGTAGACCTTGTCCAGCGCCTCCAGGATCGCCCGCGCATCCACGGCGATGCTGCGCTTGGTGCGGCCGTCGTAGAAGTAGCGGCCCACCTGGGCCTCGATGTTGGAATCGAAGTTGAGGCCCACCAGTTCGCCCTTGGTGTTCACCAGGGGCGAGCCGCTGTTGCCGCCGGTGGTGTCGGCGGCGTAGGCGAAGTTGAAGGGCGTGGAGAGTTCCACTTTTCCGGCCGCGGACTTCCACCGGGGCGGCAGGGCCCAGGCGCCGTCCTCCGCCAGTTCGCCCTGGCCCCAGGCGCGGTCGAAGAGGCCCGCAAAGGTCGTGAAGGGCTGCTGCTGGGTACCGTTGGCGGGATAGGTCGCGATGGCGCCGTAGGTGAGGCGCAGGGTGAAGGTGGCGTCCGGGTACTGGGTCTTGCCGTAGGCCTGGAAGCGGGCCTCGGCGATGCGGCCGCCCATGTTGGTGTAGACGCCCTGGACTTCGTCCTCCAGCTGCTTGCGGACCTTCCGATTCAAGGGATCGAGCTTCTTCGCCAGCAGGAGCATCGGGTCCGTGGAATCGGCGAGGGCCTTGGCCCCGCCCTCCATCAGGCGCTTGCGCTCGGCGGGATCCGCCAGCTTCGAGCCCTTCACCGCCGCCGCGGCGGCCTCCTGGGGCGACTTGCCGCCGAGCATGGCCTGCACGAAGGGATGGGCGGCGCCGAGCTCATCCTTGGCTTCCGAGAGGTTCGCAGCGAGGAGGGCGGTCTCCACCCCCGGATCGAGGGGCTTGGGGCTCCCCAGGCGCGTCTTCGTGGCCTTGAGGTTGGCCTCCTTGAACTCGTTGAGGCGCTTGTCGTCGGGCTTGGCGGTCTCGTCGGCGAGGCGCACCAGGTTCAGGGCGTGGACCAGCAGGTTCGAATTCCGCGCGGCAACGAAGGTGCTCTCCTTCAGCAGGGCGGCCTCCCGCCGGGTGGCCGCCTCGATCTTCGTCCAGGCCTGGCCCGAGCGGGCGGCGAGGATCGGATCCTTGGCGACGAAGGCCTTCAGCGCCTTTTCGTCCGCCTGGATGCGCGCCATGGCCACCGCGTCCTTGAGGCCGGACAGCCAGCCGTTCTGGCGCTTCAGGTTGTTCTCCAGGCCGCGGAGCTGGTCCCCCACCAGGCGGCGGGCTTCTTCCGAAGTCTTGCCGTGGGCCGCGAGGGCGTCCCGGAGGCGGGCCATGCTCTTGAGGCGCAGGGGCAGCTGGCGGTCCCGGGCGTAGGCCATCTGGGCGAAGGTCTCCTGCCGCGCGGTGGCCGCCGGATAACCGGAGGCGAAGACCAGGTCCCCGGCCTTCGCGCCTTCGGCGGAGACCTGCAGGAAGTGGGCGGGCTTGTGGGGCGCGCCGTTCTCGTAGACCCGGAAGAGGGTGAAGTCGAGGTCGTGCCTAGGCCAGGTGAAGTTGTCCCAGTCGCCGCCAAAGAAGGCGATGCCCTCCTCCGGGGCCATCACCAGGCGCACATCCGTGAACTTCTTGTAGCGGTAGAGCCAGTACTCGCCGCCCTGGTAGAGGGTGACGGGATTGACGGTGAGGCCCGTGCGCTCGGCTTCGGCCTTCTGCAGCCGGGCCAGCTCGTTCTCCCTTGCGGTCCGGGCGGCCTTGTCGTCCATGCCAGGCTTCACGGCGGCGTTCACCGCCGTCGTGACGTCCTGATAGGACTCCAGCAGCAGCAGCTCGTAGCCGGGAATCTTCAGCTCCTCGGCGCGGGTGCGGGCGAGAAAGCCGTTCTTCACGAAGTCGCTGCCCTTGGCGCTCACCTGCTGCACGGCGCCCAGGCCCACGTGGTGATTGGTGAGCACCAGGCCCTCGGCGCTCACGAAGGCGCCGGTGGCGCCGGGGAAGCGGAGCGACGAGAGGCGCAGGTGGTCCAGGAAGGCGTCGCTGGGTTCGAAGCCATAGGCGGCCTTGATCTTCGCCTTGGGCACGTTGTCGAAGGTCCACATGCCTTCGTCCGCCCGCAGGGTCGCGGCGAGGAGGCTGAGGAGGGCGAGGGTGCGAAGGCGCATGGAGGCTCCGGATCGTGTTCGTCAGAACGGACAAGACCACCAGGGGATCAGGGACGGGATGGTCCGATCCTGCCTGGTGGTCTTGGCAATCGGCGGGCCTACTTGCCGTTCAGTTCGGTCACCAGGTGGTGGGCGTCATAGACCTTGGCCAGGGCCTCGGAGATTGCGCGGGCGTCCACGCTCACGGCGCGGTTGATCTTCTCGTCGTAGTAGTAGCGGCCCGGCAGGCTTTCGATGTTGCCGTCGAAGATGAGGCCCACCAGCTCGCCCTTCTTGTCCACCACCGGCGAACCGGAGTTGCCGCCGATGATGTCCATGGTGTGGACGAAGTTGAAGGGCGTGCTCATGTCCAGGGCGCCCTTGCGGTCCTGCCAGCGCTGGGGCAGCGCCCAGGAGCCGTTCTCCGCCTTGTCGCCCCAGCCCCAGGCGCGGTCGTAGAGGCCGGCCATGGTGGTGAAGGGCTGGATCTTCGTGCCGTTGGCGGGGTAGCTCTCGACGGCGCCGTAGCTCATGCGCAGGGAGAAGGTGGCGTCGGGGTAGTTCTCCTTGCCGTAGGCGGCGAAGCGGGCCTTGGCGATGCGGCCGCCGTGCTCGGTGACCACGGAGGAGACCAGGGTCTCCTGCTTCTCGCGAAGCTTGCGGCCGAGGGGATCCAGCTTCTTCGCCAGCAGGATCATCGGATCCTTGCTTTCGGCGAGGGCCTTCTTGCCGCCTTCCATGAGGGCCTTGCGGGCGGCGGCGTCCGTGAGCTTGGTGCCCTCGACGGCCTCCTTGGCGACCTCGGCGGGCTTGCGGCTGCCCAGCATGGCCTTCACGAACTCGTGGTTGGGGCCCAGTTCGTCCAGGGCTTCCTGGAGGCCGAAGGTGAAGGAGGCGATCTCCAGCTCCTTGTTGAAGTTGCGGGGCGCCATGCCGAGCATCATCTTCATGCGCTTGAGGTTCACGTCCTTGAACTCCGCCAGGCGCTTGTCATCAGCCTTGGGCTCCTCGTCCGCGAGGCGCACCAGGTTGAGGGCGCCGCCCAGGAGCTGGCTGCCCCGGGTGTTCACGTAGGCGCTGTCCTTGGCCATGGCCCGGGCGGCGGTCATGGCGCCGGCGATCTTGGTCCAGCTCTGGCCCGTGGTAGCGGCGAGCTTGGGGTCCTTCGCGACCTTGGCCTGCAGCTCCTTCTCGGCCTTCTCGATCTTCGTCATGGCTTCGGCGTTCTTGAGGCCGACCAGGTAGCCCGAAATGGCCTTGTGGGTGTTCTCGAGGCCGAAGACCTGGGAGCTCACCTGCCGGGCCTTTTCCGGATCCTGGGCGCCGAAGGCCTTCAGGAACTTGATCTGCTTCTCCACGGCCTTGAGCCGGTTGGGAAAGGCCACGTCCCGGGTCATCTTCATCTGGGCGGTGGTCTCCAGGCGGGCGGTGCTGCCGGGGTGGCCCGTCACAAAGGTCATGTCGCCGCTCTTCAGGCCGCCCTGGGTCCAGGTGAGGTGGTGGGCCGGGTTGTAGGGCTTGTCGTTCTCGTAGACCCGGAAGAGGGTGAAGTCCAGGTTGTGGCGCGGGTAGGTGAAGTTGTCCGGGTCGCCGCCGAAGAAGGCGATCTGGCCTTCGGGGGCCATCACCAGGCGCACGTCCGTGTGCTTCTTGTAGCTGTAGATCCAGTACTCGCCGCCCTGGTAGAGGCTGACCACTTCGGAAGTGAGGCCCGTCTTGTCCTGGGTCTCCTTCTTCAGCTTGTCCAGTTCGGTCTCCCGGGCCTTCTGGGCGTCCTTGTCGGACTTCGCGCCCTGGGTGGCCTTGGCCACGCGCTCGGTGACGTTGTCCATCTGCATCAGGGTGTAGAGCTCGAGGCCCGGCACCTTGATCTCCGCGGCGCGGTCCTTGGCCACGAAGCCGTTCTTGATGTAGTCCTTCTCGCCAGGGCCCGACACGGACTGGGTCCAGCTGCGGCCCACGTGGTGGTTGGTGAGCACCAGGCCGTCCTTGCTCACGAAGGAGCCCGAACCGCCGGGGAAGCGCAGGGAGGACAGGCGGACGTGGTCCAGCCAGGCCTGGTCCGGGGCGAAGCCGTACTTGGCCTGCATCTTCTTGGACGGCAGGTTGTCGAAGGTCCACATGCCTTCGTCGGCGCGCATGGCGCCAGCGGACAGCAGGACCGCGAGGATGGGAAGGACGAGACGGGAGGTTCGGGACATGTCGGGCTCCTGGAAACGAACCGACCATCGTCTCACGAGGGCAATGCCTCGTCCATGTCCGGGATCACGAACCACCCGGCAGGCTAGGGCCGCTGTTCGGCCTCGAAGGCCCGGTCCCCGGCCCCCTGCAGCTCAGGCAATTTCCCGTCCCCGCCCCGGCGGTGGAAGACGACCAGGTGGACCAGATACATGGCCACCAGCACCGCGCCGAAGGTGCAGACGATGGTGGCTCCGGTGGGCGTGTCCATCTTCACGGACACGAAGACGCCCAGGGCGGACACCAGGGTCCCCATGGTCCAGCCGATGGCGAGGCGGGGGCCGATGCGGTCCACGAAGAGCATGGCCCCCACGGAGGGCACGATGAGGTAGCAGAACACCAGCAGGACGCCGGCGATGGCCACGCTGGAGGTGACCACCAGCCCGAAGGACGCGTAGAAGAGGAAGTCCCAGAGCCGCACGGAGATGCCCTCCGCCGCCGCCCGCTTGGGATCCATGGAGATGAGCAGGAACCGCTTGCGGTAGATGTAGTGGAAGAGGCCGATGACGCCGTAGAGCGCGGCGGTCTTGGCGACCTCCGCCCAGGAAACCGCCAGGATGTTGCCCACCAGCATGTCCTTCAGGTGCTCGGTCTCCCCGGTGGCCTTGCTCATGGCGAGGATGGCCGCCGCCGACGCCACGGCGTAGGCGATGCCGATGAAGGCCTCCTGGGGGATGTGGCCCCGCTTCGAGCGGGCCACGGAGAAGATGAAGGCCCCGAAGAAGGTGAAGCCCAGGCTGATCCAGTAGGCGGCGGCCCCGTGGGGGTCGAGGCCGATGATCAGCGCGATGATGGCCCCCAGAGCCGCGATCTGCGCCAGGGCGAGGTCCACGAAGATCACCCCGCGCTCCACCACGTGCACGCCCAGGTAGGCGTGGATCCCCGTGAGGATGAGGCTCGCCGCGAGGGGGGCCAGCAGAAACATGAAGATGTCCATGGTGCCTCACGCGCTCAAAAGGGAATCCGGGTGGTGCCTACTTGTCGGTCTGGAGGGCCCTGGCGACGAGTTCCACGTCGTAGTCGAAGAGCCTGATGTAGTCTCCGGTGTCCTTGTTGCCCCCCACGGAAGGCATGAGCACGACGACCTGGCCGCCGGTCTCCCGCGCCACGCTCTGGGGAGTCTTCAGGTCGAAGTAGGGCTCCACGAGGATCGCCTTGATGTTCTCCCGCTTCATGCGGGCCATGAGCGCGACGAGATGGCCCGGGCTCGGCGGAATCCCCGGCCGGGGCTCCACGAAGTCCACCACCTGCAGCCCGAAGCGCTTGGCGAAGTTGGGCCAGGAGCGGTGGTAGGTGATGACCTTGCGCCCGCGGTAGGGCTTCATCCGCTCGTCCCAGCGCCGCTCGGCCTCCCCCAGGCGCTTCCGGAAGTCCTCCAGGCGCGCCTGGAAGTAAGCCGCGTCGCCGGGGCTCAGCTGCGCCAGGCGCTGGGCCAGCCCCGTCGCGATGCGCAGGCCGTTCGCGGGGTCGAGCCAGTAGTGGGGATTGCCCATGGGATGGACGTCGCCCATGGCGCGGCTCACCGGCCCCGCGGGGATCTCCAGGATCTCGGCGGACTGGGAGGCGTCGAAGTAACCCTGGGAGGCGGGCTGGACCTTCGGGTTGCCGCACTGGTTGAGGAGGGGCGGCAGCCAGCCGGCCTCCAGCTCGAGACCCACCGCTACCACCAGGTCCGCCCGCCGCAGGTTCAGGAGGAAGCTGGGCTTGGCCTCGACGAAATGGGGATCCTGGTAGCCCCGGGCGATGGCCGAGACGCCCACCTTGTCGCCGCCCACTTCGATGGCCAGGGCCGCCAGGTCCGACGTGGTCGCCACCACATTGAGCTTGCCTCCCGCATGGAGGGCGGAAGGGCTGGTTCCCAAGAAGAGGGCCGTGGCCAGTGCCAGGGCCCTGCCAGTCCATCCGCGCACCACACCGATTGCCATGCCGTCCTCCTTGATCCTGATGGCCGTGAGGCGAACACCCCGGGGCCGCGCTATTGGCCATTTCAGAAGGGGTGCGCCCCGTGGGCCCCCATCACGAAGAGCAGTTGCAGGCGGAACTCACCCGCCCGCTGCCCTCCTGCATACCATGTGCTGCGGTACTGCCCGCGCAGTTGGCTGAACTCGCTCATCCAGTAGGTCCCGAGGGCCGACCACCCACGATCCACGAGACCGGCTTCCGCGGCGCGCCCGGATCGGTCGTAGCGCGCGCCGAAGGTCCATCGCTGGTTGAGCCGGTATTCCAAGGACGAGTAGAAGCCCTTGCTCGCGTGCGTCCCGTCCAAAAGCTCCCGCTGGCTCCAGACGAGTTCGTTGCGCCAGAGGAGGGAGGAGTAGATGGACCGCTGCAAGGGCTTCCAGCGCAAGGTGGCGTCCGCGCCGCGGAGGGTGGTCGTGAAGTCGCTGCCCAGCTCATTGTGGCCGCGGGCATAGGATAGGCCGACCTCCAGGTTCGTGTTCTCCGTGAGGTCGTGGTAGCCCCGCAGGTGGCCAACCTGGCTCAAGTCCTTTTTCCGGGTCGCGGTGAAGAGGCCTTCCGAATTTCCCCGGAAGACCTGGACGGTGGCCTCGAGGAAGAGATTCCCAGGAGCTGGCAGGATCCGGCTGACGGACACGCCCATGTCGCTGATCCCCTCTTCGCCACCGAGGAGGTTCTCCGTCACGAGGGGTCGGTCGGTCCAAGGCAGGGTGTGATTGTGCCGGGTGTTCACTTTTCCGAATTCCGCCCTCATCTTGCCCACTTTGGCGCTGAATCCGCCTGGAAGGGCGGGGAAGGTCAGGATGGCCTCTTCCACCTCCACGCCGTCCTTGCCGAAGGCCAGGAACACATCGCCGCGGGAATAGGGGTCCACCACCGCCGACAATCCCAGCTCCACTTCATGGTTCTCCAGGCCAGGTTCCTGGCGGACGGGGTCATGGCCCACCGCTGCCCGGAAATCGCCGATGAGGCTGAGGTCCGGGTTGAGGGCCTTGCCCGCCGCGCCCCCCGCCCCGCCCAGGCGGACGGGGGTTTCATCAGGTCGGGGCTGTTGGTCCGGCTCGGCGGAGGGTGCCGGACGGATGGCTTTCAGGGCCTGGAGCTCCTCCTCGAGCTTACGGATGCGGGCTTCCAGGACCTTCAGCTGCTCCGCCGCCGGGGCGGGTGGAGCGGGGCTCTGGGCGCACACGGTAGCGGCCGAGCCCAGGATTGCGGTCAGGATGGTAGGGGAAGGCTTCATGGGTGAACCGGCGAAGGAAGTGGATGGGATTGATCTCTATTTGATAATTGTTTCTACTCCAATTCGACTGTCAACCTAGAAAATCCTCGTATCGCAAGGTATTCAAACTAAACGGGCGAACCGCTCCCGACGAAGCCCGAGGGACCTCCGGAGGTTTTTGACATGACCCGCAAGAAAATGGCTCTGTTTGGCGGTGGACTGCTTCTGATCCTGCTGGTGGGAATTGGCATCGCCAAGAAGGGCGATCAGGGCGTTCCCGTCCAGGCCGAAGCGGTGGGCCGGGAAAATCTGGTCTCCAAGGTGAGCGCCAACGGAAAGGTCCAGGCGGTCAAGAAGGTGGACATCAGCGCCAACATGATGGGCCAGGTGACCCGGCTCGCGGTGAAGGAGGGCGATCCGGTGAAGGCCGGCCAGTTCCTCCTAGAGATCGATCCGGCCCGCAGCAAGGCGAGCGCGGAGGGCCTGGCGGCCTCCGTCGAGGCGACGGCCCAGGACGCGGAGAGCGCCAAGGCCCGCCTCGCCCAGGCCCGCAGCGACTTTGCCCGGGCCGAGGCCAACCGGAAGGCCGGCATCATCAGCCAGGCCGACTTCGAGCAGCTCCGCACCAACTTGACCACCGCCGAGCGGACCGCCTCCGCGGCCCACCAGCGGGTCGACCAGAGCAAGGCCACCCTGCAGGACGCTCGGATCGCCCTGTCGAAGACCTACATCACCGCCCCCATGGATGGCGTGGTCACCGCCAAGCGCATCGAGGTGGGCGAGACCGCCGTCATCGGCGTGCAGAACTCCGCGGGCACCGTCCTGCTCACCATCAGCGACATGAGCAAGGTCGAGGCGGAGATGGAAGTGGACGAGGCCTCCATCCCCAATGTGAAGCAGGGCCAGGAGGCCCAGGTCCACATCGACGCCTACCCGAACCAGACCTTCCAGGGCCAGGTGACCGAGGTCGGCGGCAGCCCCATCCTCAAGATCAGCCAGAACGAAGCCACCAAGTTCAAGGTGAAGGTCTGGATCAAGAACCCGCCCCTGACCATCAAGCCCGGCCTCAGCGCCCAGGCGGACATCTTCACGGGCTCCAAGGACAATGTCCTCGCCATCCCCTTCCAGGCCCTGGTGATGCGGGACCCCAAGAAGCCGGGCGACGCGAAGGGGACCGGAGAAAAGGAAGCCACCTCGAAACCCACGGCCGGCAGGCCGAAGGAGATCGAGGGCGTCTTCATCATGGAGGGCGGGAAGTCGAAGTTTGTCCCCGTGAAGACCGGGCTGCTCGGCGACCTGAACGTCGAGGTCGTGGATGGCCTGAAGGGGGGCGAACAGCTCATCACCGGTCCCAACCGCGCCCTCCGCGAACTGAAGGACGGCGATACCGTGAAGCTCGACAAGTCGAAGAAGAAGGACGAGAAGAAGTCCTGAACCCCGCCTCCCGTTTCCTGAGCCGCAGATGAACCTCGCCGAACTCTTCCGTGTGGCGCTCCGGGCCATCCGGGCCCACAAGATGCGCAGCTTCCTGACCCTGCTGGGCATCATCATCGGCGTCAGCACCATCGTGGGCGTGGTCGGCGTGATCTCCGGCCTCAACACCTACGTGAAGGAAAAGGTGATCGTCCTTGCCCCGGACGTCTACCTCGTGCAGAAATTCGGCATCATCCGCTCCCGTCAGGAGTTCATCCAGGCCATCAAGCGCCCGCGCATCTCCTGGCAGGAATACGAGCGGCTGAGCAGCGGCATCCTCAAACACGCCGCCCAGGTGAGCGCCGGCGCCGGCAATGCCTTCGCAGTCAGCAATGGCGACAAGCGCCTGCCCAACATCATCATGGTCGGAGTCACGCCCAACTTCGCCGACATGTTCAACCTGGAATTCGAGGCCGGGCGCTTCTTCTCCGAGCAGGAGAACAACGCCAGCCAGCTGGTCGCGATCATCGGCTCGGACACCCGGGAGGAGCTGTTCCCTGGCCAGGATCCCCTGGGCCGGACCATCCTCATCGCCGGAATGCCTTTCCGCGTGATCGGGACGATGCCCAAGCAGGGCCGGAGCATCGGTTTCAACCAGGACGGCCGGGTCTACGTTCCCATCCAGGTCTACCGGAAGAACTTCATGGGTCCCAACGAAAGCCTCGAGTTGCAGATCAAGGCCGCCGGCGGCGTGGAGGGCATCGACGAAAGCATCGACGAAGTCCGGGCCCTCTTCCGCGCCATGCGGCACACCAGCTACCAGGCGACGGACCCCTTCGGCATCATCACCCAGGAGTCCCTCCAGGAACTCTGGAAGGCCATCTCCCGGGTCGCCTTCATCCTGTTGATGCTGGTGTCCTCCGTCTCCCTGGGCGTCGGCGGCATCGTCATCATGAACATCATGCTGGTGAGCGTGGTGGAGCGAACCCAGGAGATCGGCGTGCGGCTGGCGCTGGGCGCGAAGAAGCGGGACATCCGCCGCCAGTTCCTCCTGGAGGCGGCCCTGCTGTCGGCCTTCGGCGGCGTGATCGGCGTCCTGGTGGGCGGCCTGGGGGCGCTGGCGGTGAAAGGGATCACGGGCTTCCCCGCGGAAGTCACGCCAGGCATCATCCTCGCGGGCGTCACCCTCAGCACCCTGGTCGGCCTGGCCGCGGGCTTCCTCCCGGCCTACCGGGCCTCGAACCTGCTTGTCATCGACGCCATCCGGGCGGAGTGAACCATGGCCTCCCGCTTGAAACCCAAGTCCCTGCGCGGCGTCGGCGCGGAAAACGTGAAGTTCGCGCTGCGCAGCATGGTGGCCCAGAAGCTGCGGTCCTTCCTGACCCTGCTGGGCATCGTGGCCGGCGTGGCCACGGTGATCTCCATGGTGAGCTTCGTCGTGGGCTTCAACAACGCGGTGACCGACAGCTTCTCCTCCTTCGGCACGACCCTGGTCCAGTTCCAGAAGTACGAACCCCGTTTCGGGGGCGGCGGCCCGCTCCCGGAAGACCAGAAACGCCGCCGGGACCTGACCATCGAGGATGCGGAGGCCCTCAAGACCCTGGGCACCCTGAGCCGCGCGGTGAGCCAGGAACGCTACCTCAACGGCACCCTGTCCGCCTCGACCACGGTCAAGACGCCGGAAGGCCGGGAAGGCAGCGGGCCCACCATCTGCGGCACCAACCCGGACTACGCCCCCGCCAACAATGCCTTCGTCAAGGATGGCCGCTTCCTGGTGGATGCCGATGTGAGGCATTCGGCGCGCACCTGCATCATTGGACCCGAGCTTTCCGAGGCCCTGTTCGACAAGCGGGATCCCATCGACCGGGAAATCCTCGTCAATGGCCGGGCCTTCAGGGTGGTGGGGCTCCTGGAAAAGAAGGGCTCCTTCCTCGGCGGCGGCGCGGACAACATCCTCCTGATGCCCATCAGCACCTTCGACGAGCTCTGGCCCCAGATCAAGAACGGCGGCAACGACACCATCCACATCGCCACCGTGCCCAAGGATCCCGCCCGGATGAACGACATGATGGACCAGGAAGTGGCCATCCTGCGGGCACGCCGGGGCCTGAAGGCAAACCAGGCCAACGACTTCGCCATCTTCACCTCTGAAGGCCAGGTCAAGAGCTTCCAGCAGATCACCTCCGGCATCGCCGGGGCCATGATCCTCATCGCCAGCATCGCGCTGCTGGTGGGCGGCGTCGGCGTCATGAACATCATGCTCGTGAGCGTCACCGAGCGGACCCGGGAGATCGGAGTACGCAAGGCCCTGGGGGCGACCCGGCGGGACATCGCCATGCAGTTCCTGGTGGAGGCCGTCAGCCTCACCGGAGTCGGCGGAGCCATCGGCATCGCCGTGGGGCTCGGCATTCCCATGCTGGTGAAGGTCGCCTTCGACTTCCCCGCCGCGGCGCCCTTCTGGAGCGTGGTGCTCGGCTTCGGCGTGAGCACGGCGGTGGGTCTCGTCTTCGGCCTCTGGCCCGCCTTGAAGGCCGCGAAGCAGGATCCCATCGAAGCCCTGCGCTACGAATAGGGCGCCAATCGCAGGCGTCAGACGGGGATCACTAACCGCCCCAACCACCGCCCCGTATCCCCTCCTGAGACGCACGATGCGGATCAAACCCGGAGGAATCCATGCGCGCCCCCTTCACCGCCCTCATCCTCGCCTCGGCCCTCGCCCTTCCCGCGGCCGCCCAGCAGGCCAAGTTCATCCATGTGCACATCATCGGCAAGTCGGTCCACGGGCACCACGGCAAGCGCACCGGCCAGGACGGCCCCACGGAAGTGAACATGCGCATGCCCATCGGCCTCGCCAAGAGCGCCCTCGAAATGGCGGGCGACTCCGAGATCAAGATCAACGGCGAATCGAAGAAGGGCCTCAAGCCCGATTCCCTGATCAAGCTGCTGGAGACCTCCAAGGCCGGCGACCTGCTCCTGGAGCTGACCACCGACAAGGGCGATCTGGTCAAGATCACCCTCGAATAGCAAGTTCCCCCTCCTTGGGTCAGGCCCCGCTTCGGCGGGGCCTTTCTCGCGCGGAATCCCGTTTCCTCGAAGTGGCCGGAACCGCTAGCCTCACCTCATGGAATCCATCACCGACCTCCGGGTGCGCTACGCCGAGACCGACGCCATGGGGATCGTCCATCACGCGGCCTACATCGTCTGGCTCGAGCTGGGCCGCTCGGACCTGCTGCGGTCCCTGGGCTCGGGCTATGCGGAGTGGGAGCGCCGGGGCGTCCACATGTCGGTCTCGGGCCTGGCCATGACCTACCGGGCACCCTGCCGGTACGACGAGGTGGTGCGGGTCCGCACCTGGATCCTGGACGCCGGACGCCGGAAGGTGGTGTTCGGCTACCTCCTGGAACGGGACGGACAAAGACTCGCCGAAGGAACCAGCACCCATCTCGTGACCGGATCCGATGGCCGGGCGAGGACCCTGCCGGAAGATCTGCTGGCGCTGCTGCTCAGCGCCGGGCCATCTCGAAGTGGAGGGCCAGGATGACCGTCAGGGCGTCCATGAGCCGCCTCGCGGATTCGTTGAACCCGTCCTTCTGGAAGCACTGGTAGCTCACCAGACCATAGTGCTTCTCCCCGAACCCGAAGGGGACTCCGTACCAGCTCTGCGGTACGAGGCCGCTGAGTTGCTCCGCCACGGAGAAGACGGCCCCGCCCGCCAGCCCTTCGTCGGCGCTGCGGATGTAGCGGGGCACCCCCGACTCCACCGTGCGCCCCGTCAGGCCGAATTCGGCCTTGTAGTCCCGGTCGGCGTAGACCCTGAGGGCGCCGCCCTCGTGATAGGTGGGGAAACTCATGATGCTGCGCTCCCGGTCGATCACGGCGATGTAGAAACTCGCCAGCTCGAGGGGACGGAAGACCGTCTCGCAAAAGGCCTTGCCCAGGGCCTTCACGTCCATCCCAACCTGCAAGGCCTCGACCACCCGCAGCACCAGCTCCCGGTCCAGCTCCTGGTGGTGGGAAAGCTCCTGCAGTTCCGTCTTCTCGGCCCGCAGGGCCTCCACCTCGGCTTCCAGGCGGTGGATCCTGACTTCCAGCTCGGAGATGTGCTCCTGCTTGGACTTTCCGTTCCCGAAGAGACCCATGCGGTCCTTCCTTCCGGCCCCGTGAGGGTGGCGCCTCTTGGGGGAGGCGGCCAATGATGGTGAGATGGTGGGATGAGCATGGTGCGGTCGATCTCCCTTTTCAATACCCTTGCCCGCAAGGTCGAGCCCGTCGCCGGTGCCAGCGACCAGATCCGCATCTACACGTGCGGGCCCACCGTCTACAACTTCGCCCACATCGGCAACCTGCGGACCTTCCTGTTCCAGGACCTGATGAAGCGCACCCTCCGGGCCGCGGGCCGGAACGTCCGCCACTGCATGAACATCACGGACGTCGAGGACAAGATCATCCGGGACAGCCAGAAGGACCTGCCGGCTGATGCCACCAATGAGCAGCGCCATGGCGCGATGTCCACGCTGACGGTGCGTTATACCCAGGCCTTCCTGGAGGACCTGGAGACCCTGAGGATCCAGCGCCCGGACGTGATGCCCCGGGCCACGGACCACATCCCGCACATGATCCGGCTCGTGAAGGACCTGGAGGCGAAGGGCCTCGCCTACGCCCGGGAGGGCTCCGTCTACTACCGCATCGCCGCTTTCCCCGACTATGGCGCCCTCGCCCACTTGGACAAGGAGGGCATGCGCCAGGGCGCGTCGGAAGGGGCCTCCGGGGACGCCGACGAGTACGAGCGGGACGCCGCGTCGGACTTCGTGCTCTGGAAGGCCGTCAAGGACGGCGAACCCTGGTGGGACAGCCCCTGGGGGCCGGGCCGTCCCGGCTGGCACATCGAATGCTCCGCCATGGGCATCGAACACCTGGGCGAGCACGTGGACATCCACACCGGCGGCGTGGACCTGATCTTTCCCCACCACGAGAACGAGATCGCCCAGAGCGAAGGCTGCCTCGGACACCGCTGGGTGGATGCCTGGGTGCACGGGGAGTTCCTGATGGTCGAGGGCGAAAAGATGTCCAAGAGCCTGGGCAACTTCTTCACCCTGCGGGACCTGATCGAAAAGGGCGTGGACCCCATCGCCTTCCGCTTCGCCATGCAGAGCAACCACTACCGGAAGCTCTACAATTTCAGCTTCGAGGGGCTGAAGGCCGCGGAGAACGCCCTCAAGCGCATCCGTGCCTTCCGCCGCCGCATGGAGGACGAAGGCGCCCCGGCGGGCCAGGGGGAATGGAAGGAAGCCCTGGATCCCCGGCAGCGCCTCGCCCAGGCCCGGGAGGAGTACTGGGCCGCCATGGGGGACGACCTCAACACCCCGGAGGCCTTGGCGGCGTTGTTCACCCTCATCTCCGACCTCAACGCCCACGACGACCGCGTCGCCCTGGGCCGGGAGGAGCGGGACGAGGTCCTGGCCTTCCTGGACGAGACAGATTCGATCTTCGCGGCCTGGCCCAAAGAAACTGGCAGTCTCGACGCCCAGGTCGAAGCCCTCATCGAAGCCCGGAAGGCCGCCAAGACCGCCAAGGATTGGCCCGAAGCCGACCGGCTCAGGCACGCGATCCAGGCCCTGGGCATCGTGCTGGAGGACCGCAAGGACGGCAGCGTGGGCTGGCGGCGGGCCTGAGTCTCTGGCATCTTCCAGGCATCCCCACCTCCCACAGGAGTTCCCCATGGCCACCGGCAAGAAGATCCTCCTCGGCCTCGGCATCGGCTGCGGCGTCATCGTCCTCCTCGTCGGCGGCAGCTGCGTGGGGATGTACTACTGGGGCAAGAGCAAGGTCACGGCGGCGCAGGCCGAGATGGCGAAGTCCGAGGGTGGCAAGGCCGCCCTGGAAGCCATGAAGCAGGGCGCGACACGGGGCCAGGGCGGACTCACCGGGGCCGTGGCCGGATTGGCGGGCGCCGGCATCGGCGCGTCCGTGAGCATGATGTCGATCCAGATCGTACCGAGCCTCCCTGCCTCGGAGCAGGCGGATGCCAACGCAGCCTTCAAGGCCTTCGCCGAGCGGTCCGCCCGGATGAAGACCGAGGACATGGACGCCCTGAGCAAGGCCATCGACCGCTACAACACAGCCGTCAAGCCCGGCATGGATGCCAAGGCCAAGGCCATGGAAACCGAGCAGGACCCGGCCCGGAAGATGCAGCTCGCCCTCGAGATGTCCAAGGTGGATCCAAGTGCCGCGCGCGCCTTCGTGGCGGAGCTGAAGGCCATCTCGGACCGCCTGTAGCGCCACTGGTCCATGGGGAAATCCTGAAACCGGATCATCCGTCCGCTTCAGGATGGTCGGATCCTGGGTGACACACCCTGGAGGCACGCCATGCGATCCGCCCATACCCGCCTAGCCCTGCTCCTGCCGGCCGCCCTCCTGACCCTGGCCTGCGGCGGAGGTGGGGGCGCTACCGGGAGCGCGCCGTCGGTTCCCGTGGCCGTCTCCCTGGCTCCGGGCACCCAGGGCCTGGCCACCGACGCCACCCAGACCTTTACCGCGACCGTCACCGGGAGTTCCAACACCGCCGTCACCTGGAGCATCCAGGAAGGCGCGGCCGGCGGCTCCATCAGCGCCGCCGGGGTGTACACGGCCCCGCCCGTGGTGGCGAATGGCATCGGCACCTTTCACATCGTGGCCACCAGCCAGGCCGACCCCCAGAAGTCCGCCTCCGCGACGGTCACGGTCACCGCCATGGCCTACACGGCCTGGACCACGCTGCCGTCCATGGGCCAGCCCCGCTACGCACACACGGCGACCCTCCTGCCCGACGGCAAGGTCCTGATCGCCGGCGGCGCGGGAACCACCGTCGACGCCCCCGCCACGGCCACCGCGGAGATCTTCAACCCCGCCACCGGCACCTTCACGCCCACGGGGTCCATGACCACCATCCGCGCCTTCCACACGGCGGTCCTGCTCCCCAATGGCAAGGTGCTGATCTCCGGCGGCGGCATCAACGGGTTCAACCCGGGCACGAAGAAGAGCCAGGAGCTCTTCGATCCCGCCACCGGCACCTTCACCGCCACCGGCGACATGGTATCCGCCCGCTCCTCCCACGCCTCCGTGCTGCTGCCCTCGGGGAAGGTGCTCCATGTCGGTGCCGCGAGCACATCGGCGGAGCTCTACGATCCTGCGACGGGCCAGTGCGCCGCCACGGGCGCCATGAGCCAGGCCCGCTGGCGGGAATGGACCAACGCCGTGCTCCTGACGAGCGGGAAGGTCCTGGTGGTGGGAGGCACAGAGGTGAGCGGCATCCCCAATCCAACGCATATCGCCGAGCTCTACGACCCCGCCGCGGGCACGTTCACCAACAGCGGAGCCCTGCAGGCGAACCGCGCCCTCTTCCAGGTCCAGGCCCTGCCTGACGGGAAGGCCGTGGTGCTGAACGGCAGCATCTACGTGGGCAGTTCGGGCACCTCTTCGAAGACCGCCGAAATCTGGGATCCCGCCACCGGCCAGTTCACCACCAGCACCGGGACCCAGGCCCGCGCCGGATTCTTCTGGTGCCCGAGCGTCATGCGGGCCGACGGCGTGCCGATGGTCGGCAGCGGCTCCAGCCCCACCTTGCTGGACACCTTCAGCGCCACGCTCTCCGCCTATGCCCCGGCCCCGACCCTGCCCGCCGGCGTGAGCTACTTCGCCGCCATGGCGAGGCTCAAGGGCGGCAGGATCCTCCTCACCGGCGGGGGCGCCGGCGGCGTCGCCTACACCGGGGCCTACCTGCTCCAGTAGCAACGGGAGACCTTTCCTCCAGTCCAGGAGCCGGGCGCCCCCCGCCTCCCCCCCCCGGCTTTTCGGGGGGGGGGGGGGAGGCGGGGGGCGGGGGCGGCGCGGGGGCCCGCGGGCGCGGGAGACCGGGGCGCCAGCTCCGGGCCCGGCCTCAGCCGGCGTTCGGGTGCCGTTCCAGCATCATCCGCAGCTGGGCGTTGCGCCGGACGGCGTCCTGCTTGCGAAGGTGGGCGATGAGCTGAGGCGGCGCGGCGCTCCAGCGCGCGAGGTTCTGGATGAGCAGGGTCGAGACGTAGGTCCGCCGGCAAAGCAAAGCCGTGGTCCTGCCATCGATGGTCAGCCCCGCCAACAGGGCGAGGCAGCGACCTTCCGTGTTCAGGATCAGTTCCACCCGCTCCTCCCCCACCCGCTGGACGAAGGCGGACCTCAGCAGGTCCCGGGCCCCGTGCCGGGTCTGCTCCGGAGAATCCCGGGAGGTGGCCAGGAGGTACAGCTCCGCCAGGCGCCGCGCCGACCAGAGCCGCCGCAGGAGGCCGGTGGGCAGCTGGGGGTTCTGGATGAGGCCCCGACGCACGCCGGCGTCATTGGCGAAGGCGACCCGGGTGGCCACGGCCTCCAGGCCCGCCGGCGTCCGATGGTGGCGGGCCACCAGCCGCGCCTGGTCCAGCCCCGCCCGCGGGTTTTCCAGCAGGGACTGGATGACGCCGGGCATGGGATCGAAACAGAAGGCGCTCAACTCAGGCTCCTCCGCCGACCGGGCCCGAGCCACACGGACATCGAGGGAGAGCGCATGGAGGCTGGTCTCGAAGAGCTTCCGATGGGTGGTCGTCCGGGCGGCCTCGGCGGGGGTTTCCCGATCGGCCCCGTCCGCCTCACCGCTATCCGGTGTTTCGGCTTCGGCATCGGTCTCCGATTCCGGGTCATCGGGCCTTCGGGCGGGCTGCTCCGCACTCGCCACCGGAGACACGACCCCCATAGCGACCAGGTCCCCCAGCAGGGCTTCGATCTGTTCGCTGGGAAGGCCCATCACCTGGGCCAGGCCCGTCACGTCCGTGGCGCCATCCAGGCGGGACAGCAGGTAGCCCTGCTGCGCGTCCAGGGGCAGGCCCAGCAGATCCAGATCGGCGCGGGGGATCGGGGTCCAGGCCATGGGATGAGGATAGGCCTTCAGGGGCCGGCCAAGGCGGCCAGGACCCGTTCCGGCGCCAGGTCCTCCAGGCACTGCCGCCGCTGGCAGCTCCGTTCCCGGCAGGGACTGCAGCCGATGCCGGTCCGGAGCACGTACCCCGCTCCCGGCGGCAGCCCCGCCACCACCGGATCGGAAGGCCCGTAGACCGCCGTCGCGGGCACGCCAAGGGCCACGGCGAGATGCAGCAGTCCGGTGTCCGGCGCGATGACCCGGTCCGCCTGGCGCACGGCGGCGGCGAGGCGCCACCAGTCCAATTCCGGCAGGGCCTGCACCCCACTCTCCTGCGGGAGCCACGCGCGCAGCGCCTGCTCCTCTGGCCCGAGGCTCCAGCGCAGCTCATGCGAGCCCTTCAGCAAACCGGCGAGCTTCAGCCAGTGGCGCAGGGGCCAGCGCTTGATGGCGCCGCGGCGGGACGCGCCGGGCACCAGTACCGCGCGTGGCCGGCCGTTCGCGGGCCAGACCTCGCCGGGATCGGGAAGGGCCGCGTCCCGCAGGACCGGACGAAAGCGGTCCAGGCCTTCGAGGCCCCGGCTGCTTCCGAACGCCGCGCTGAGCCCCAGCGCCTGGGCGTAGCGGGTCTGGTGGCGCCAGGCCTGCGGATGGGTCTGCAGCCAGCCCGCGCCCTCCCGGGTGGCGCCATCGCCCCAGCGCTCCTTGATGTCGGCGAGCTTCGGGATCAGGGCGGACTTGAGAATGCCGTGGAAGTCGAGGGAGGCCTCGGCGCCGCGGATCTCCTCCGCCACCCTGCGCAACTCCCCGAGAGCCCGGAAGGGATGGGACAGGGCTTTCCGATTCATGAGCACCGGCTCGATCCAGGGCAGCGGCGCCAGCAGGAAGGCATGCCGGTCCTCCACCACCGCCTGGAAACGCGCGTCGGGAAAGGCGTCATGCAGGTTCGCCCAGGCGGGCAGCACGCGGAGGATGTCTCCCAAGGCGGAGAGCCGGAGCAGGACGAGGCGCATTTTGCCGATTGTAGCCGTGCGAAGATGCCCCCATGGCCGAGTTCGCCCAGGACCATTCCAAAAGCCCGCCGCCGAGCGGCGCCCTCGAAGCCTTCCTCCGGCGCTTCGCCCGCTTCAGCTATGGCATCGTGGTGCTCCTCGTCTACGTCCTCGCCTCGGCGGCCCTGGGCCTGGCGCTAGCCCCGGTGTTGTGGGGCTGGCACCAGCTCTGGCCCATCGGCCAGGCCTGGGCGCCGGTGCTGCGCTGGATCTGGCTGGGCTTCATCGGGGCCCTCACCTTCTTCGGCTTCGGCCTGAATCTCATCATCGTGGTGCCCCTCTTCAACTTCCTGCTGCCCACGCGGGTGAAACCCTTCAAGGGCGGCTACTACCAGCTCGTCGCCGTGCCCTGGTTCCTCCACAACGCCCTCTTCTACCTGGTGCGCTTCACCTTCCTGCCCTTCGTGACGCTCACGCCTTTCGGCGTCTGGTTCCTCAAGTCCATGCGAATGAAAATCGGCCGCCACGCCTTCATCAACACGGAATACATCAGCGACCCCCAGCTCCTCACCATCGGCGACGACGCGGCCCTGGGCGGCTCCGTGCGCATCTTCGCCCACTACGGCGGCGGCGGAAACCTCGTCGTGGCCCCGGTGGTCATCGGCGCCAAGGCGACGCTGGGCGCAGGCTGCTGCGTCATGGGGGACGTGGAGATCGGGGAGCGGGCGGTGATCCTGCCCCAGAGCGTCGTCCTGCCCGGCAGCCGGGTGCCTGCCGGCGAGACTTGGGGTGGAATTCCCGCGCGAAGGATCACCCGGGAAGAAATGGACCTGATCAAGAAGGACATCCGGGGGTAGGCGACAGGGCTTGATTCCAGGACCTTCACATCGCCGCGGTACCCTGGTCCATGGCCCGACACGCAAAACCCCGATTCCAGCCCCGCTCCGAAGGCCGCAAGCCCGACCGCATGACTGCCCGCCCGCCCCAGGCGGGCAAGCCCGGCTTCCGCCCCAACGAGACCTTCGAAGCCACCTTCCTGGGCCATCCCGAGGGCGTGGGCGGCTTCCTGCGGCCCGTGGGCATGGACAAGGCCGCCAAGATGGACCTGCTGGTGGACTGGCGGGAGGCCCACGGCGCCATCCACGGCGACCGGGTTCTGGCGGAAGTCAGCGGCGAGACCCAGGACGGCCGCCTGCGCGCCCGGATCATCAAGGTCATTTCTCGCAGCGTGGAGCCCCTGCCCGCCCTGCTGCAGAAACAGGCCTGGGGCTGGCGGGCGGTGCCCGTGGAACCGCGCCTCTCCCAGCTCGTCAGCGTGCCCGAGACGGATCTCGCCGGGGACGGCGACTACGTGAGCCTGCTGCTCGATCCAGATCCCGAGGCCAAGCAGCTCCATGGCACGGTGCTGGCCAAGCTGGGCCGTCCCACGGACCTGAAGATCGAGAACCGCCTGACGGCCGCCCTCTTCAACCTCCGCACGAATTTTCCCGACGCGGTGATGCAGGAGCTGGCCCCCTTCCCCACCTCGATCCCCGAGACCTGGGTGAAGGGCCGCGAGGACCTCCGCGAGCTGGTCATCGTCACCGTGGACCCGCCCACCGCCAAGGACTTCGACGACGCCATCTCCCTCGAAGTTCTTCCTGACAACGAAGGCGGCGGCTGGATCCTCGGCGTGCACATCGCCGACGTGAGCCACTACGTGCCGGAGAACGGCCCCCTGGACGTGGAGGCGCGGCTGCGGGGCACCTCCGTGTACTTCCCCGACGAAGCCATCCCCATGATCCCCGAGCGCCTCAGCGGCGACCTCTGCAGCCTGCGGGAAGGCGTGGACCGCCTCACCATGAGCGCGTGGATGACGATCTCCCCCGAGCTCGAAGTCATTGAGAGCCGCTTCACGGAGAGCGTCATCCACAGCGCCAAGCGCCTCACCTACGACGAGGTGAAGGAGGCCAGCCTGGACCTCAGCAAACGCAAGCGTGCCGAGCTCGGCGACGAGGTCTGCTCCCTGCTGGACCAGTGCCTGGTGCTCTCCCGCCAGCTCACGGTGAAACGCCTGGGCCGGGGAGCCCTGAACCTGGAAACGGAGGAGACGGAGTTCATCTTCGACGAGGGCCGTCCCGTGGACGCGCGGAAGTACGCCCACCACGAGGCCCACAAGATGATCGAGGAGTTCATGCTCCTCGCCAACGAGGCCGTGGCGCGCTTCTTCAGCCGGAAGAAGATCCCCGCCATCTACCGCATCCACGACGAGCCCGATCCCCTGAAGCTGGAGATCTTCAAGGAGATCGCCTCCACTTTCGGACTCATGCGCCCCTACGACAATCCGACGCCGGACGTCCTGAACGCCCTGCTGAAGAAGATCAGCGGCGGGCCCCTGGAGGTCATGCTCAACACGCTGCTGCTGCGCTCCCTCAAGAAGGCCGAGTACAGCGTGGACAACATCGGCCACTCGGGCCTGGCCCTGCAGGACTATCTGCACTTCACCAGCCCCATCCGCCGCTATCCGGACCTGGTCACCCACCGCTACCTGCGCAAGGTCCTGAAGGGCGAGCCACTGCCCGACGGACTCCACGGCCACCTGGCCATCATCGCCAAGCAGGCCAGCGACGCGGAGCAGAAGGCCACGGAGGCCGAGCGGGAGAACGACCGCTGGAAGACCTGCATCCTCATGAAGCCGAAACTGGGCCAGAAGTTCGACGGCCGCATCCAGGGCTTCTCCCTCAAGGTGATGTTCGTGCGCCTGGACAGTCCCTTCGTGGAAGTCGGCGTGCCCCTGGCGGCGCTGGGCGGCAACTTCGTGGTGGACGAGCACAAGTCCAAGGCCGTGGGCATGCGGGGCCAGGCGACCCTGTCCATCGGCGACGCGGTGAAGGTGGAGATCGTGGGCGTGGACGAGGACCTGCGGCGCGTCAGCGCCTGGGTCACGGAAGCGAAAGGCCACGACGACAAGGGCAAGCCCTTCATCTTCACGCCGGCCCTCGTCGCCCCTGCGACCTTGAGGGAGGCCGACTTCGTGCCGGAAAAGCGCGGACCCAGGCCTGAGCGCGGCGGTCCCCGGACCGAGCGGGGGACCGAGCGTCCCGGCGGGGCCCGGACGCCGCGGCGGGACGCCCCCGCCAGCGCGACTTCCGGAACTTCCACCGGCCGCGGCGGCTATGGCAGCCGGGACGACCGACCCCGCAAGCCCAAGGGCTCCGTGCGGGCTCCTGCCACCGGACCCGCGCGGACCAAGCGGGGACCTGATGCTTCCCGGCCCAAGCCGCCGGTGAAGAAGCGGCGAGGGTAGCCCATCCAATCATGAACTCGCGTGACTCCAGGCATCATGGAGGGATGGCTGTTCCATCCCCCTCCATCTGCCTCGGCGTGGACCCCGGCTCATTGGCTTGTGGCTGGGCCATCGTGACGCGGCTGGGATCGCGCATGGAACTCCTCGAGGCCGGCGTCATCCGCTCCCCCCGCGGTGCGGACTTCGACCAGCGCTGCCTGCGCATCCACGAACGGCTGAGCGAGGCCATCGCGACCCACAAGCCCACCTTCATGGCGGTGGAGTCGCCCTTCGTGGAAAAGAATGCGGCGACGGCGCTGAAGCTCGGGCAGATCCGCGGCGGCATCCTGCTCACCGGCGCCCTGCATGGCCTGCCGGTGGGCGACTACAACCCGATGCAGGTGAAGAAGGCCGTCAGTGGCTACGGCTGGGCGGTGAAGGAGCAGGTAGGAAAAATGGTGATGATGCTCCTCAACCTGAAGGAGCCTTTGCCTGTGGACGCTGCCGACGCGGCGGCCGTCGCCATCGGACATCTGCTCGCCACGCGGCGCACCTGATCCGATCTCCGGCGCAAAATTCCCGCGCAAAAAAAAAGTACAGGGCACCAAAGGGTGCCCTGTGGGGGTCGCACGGCCGCCGACATAACTCCCGGGAGCTACTTGTTCGGTGCCGTGGAAGGGGCAGGCAGGGAATGGTCGCCCCATGGTGTGAAGAAGTAACCCGGAGGATCGTTCTTCATGCCCAGAAGGTACGCTCGAAGGCGTTCATGGCAAGGAATTTTTTTGAGCCGTCCGGAACGCGGAAAGCCGCGCCCTCAGCGCGTCTTGTGATGTCTGCGGCGCGTCGCAGGCATGATTCCGGCATACGAATGCAGCCGCCCTGCCCCCAACTTTTCCACGCCCGTTGTGCAGCGGGAGCGCACTTTCCTCAGCGCAGCTCAGCAGCCGGTTGGGAAGAAACTGTTCGTGCACCGCGCGTAACAGACCCTGCGCATCCGTTTCTTCCGGGGCCCCGGCGATCACGATGTCGAGTTCTTCCGAAAGGGCGAGGTCAAGTGCATTGAGCATGCCAAGGAACGCCCTCGGCGCGCGCTTCATCCAGGGCCCGAAGCAGCGCAGGATCCCCTCCGCCGAGGCCCGGAAATCAGGCCGGTCCAGGTGCCGCGCCAGCCTCAGCAGGGCCACGGCCGCCAGCGTGTTGCCGCTGGGCATGGCGTTGTCGAAACCCGGCTTCTGCCGGAAGAGGAGGTCGGCCTGGCCTTCCCCTGTGGAATAGAAGCCGCCTTCGACCCGGTCCTCGAAGGCCGCGCGCATCCCCTCCGCCAGATCCCGGGCCAGATCCAGCCAGCGCGGATCGAAATCCGCCTCGAACAGATCCACCAGCCCACCCGCCACCGCCGCATAGTCTTCGAGGAAGCCCGGCGTGTGCGCCTCGCCCCTGCGGAAGACCCGCAGGAGGACGCCGTTCCGCCACAGTTCCCGCTGGATAAAGGCCGTGATCCCCTGGGCCGCGTCGAGGTAGCGCCGGTCGCCCAGCACCTGGTAGCCGCGGGCGAAGGCGCTCAGGGCGAGACCGTTCCAGGCGGCGAGCACTTTGTCATCCTTGTGGGGCCGCACCCGGCGGCTTCGCCAAGCCTTCACGCGCTCCAACAGGGCGCGCTCCTCGCCAGGTTCCGCCGTGATCCCCGCGGGCCTGGAAAAGCGGTGGACCACGCTCTGGCCGTGCTCGAAGTTGCCCTCCGGGGTGATCCCGAAGAGGTCGCAGAACCGGGCCCCATCGGCGTGCCCCAGAGCCTCCATGATCTCTCCCGCCGTGAAGGCGTAGAACCTGCCTTCCTCCCCTTCGCTGTCGGCATCCTCGGAACTGTGGATGCCGCCCGCTGGGTCCTGCATCTGCTCGAGAAGATAGTCCAGCGTCTCCGAGGCGATCCGCGCATGGTTCGCGTCCTTCGTCGCCTGGTAGGCCAGGAGATAGCAGGTGGCAAGCTGGGCATTGTCGTAGAGCATCTTCTCGAAATGAGGCACCAGCCACTTCACGTCCACGCTGTAGCGCGCGAAGCCGCCGCCGACATGATCGAACATGCCGCCCTCCCACATGGCGTCGAGGGTGCGCAAGGCCAGCCTTTGGTCCTCCGAAGTCCCGCGGCGCAGCACCAGTTCGCAGGCCATCTGCTGAGGAAACTTCGGCGCCGGTGAGAAGCCGCCCCAGCGGGGATCGAAGGCCTGCCGGAGCTGGGCGAGGGCGCCTTCGAAGAGGCTGCCGTCGGGGAGCTCCCTGCCAGCCTTCACCTGCACCTGGCGCTGCAGTTCATCGGTGAGCTCGACGGCCTGGCCCAGCACGTCGACGCGCTGTTCCTGCCACAGGTGGGCGATGCGTTCGAGGAGGGGGATGAAGCCCGGCATGCCCCGCCGGGCTTCCGGGGGGAAGTAGGTGCCGCCATAGAAGGGCTGGAGCTCCGGCGTGAGCCAGACGCTCATGGGCCAGCCGCCCTGGCCCGTGAGCGTCTGCACCGCATCCATGTAAAGGTCGTCCAGGTCGGGCCGTTCCTCGCGGTCCACCTTGATGGGCACGAAATGCGCATTCAGCAGCTTCGCGACGGCCTCGTTCTCGAAGGATTCCCGCTCCATGACGTGGCACCAGTGGCAGGCGCTGTAGCCGATGGACAGGAAGATGGGCTTGTCCTCGGCCCGGGCTTTCGCGAGCGCCTCCTCGCCCCAGGGAAACCAGTCCACGGGGTTGTGGGCGTGCTGCAGCAGGTAGGGACTGAGCGAGGAGCGAGACGGTTGGCCATGGGGCATTGTCCACGGGAAGGCGTCCGGCCAGAACGGGTCCGGAAGATTCCACCTCAGATCGGCAGCCTTGCCGGCTGCCAGCTCTTGGCGTTGGGCGGGCGCCGGAAGGGGAAGGCCAGCATGGCCAGGAGGTCGGCCACCAGCGCGAGGTAGCGGACCGGCGTCGCGACCAGGGCCTGGAAGGCGATTTTGAGCCTGTCGCCGGACGAGGCGAAGAGCAGGATCGAACAGGTCAGCAGGCACTCCGCGCCAATGGCGATCAGCAGCGGCGTCCACAGCCGCAGCCCGGCCAGCGCGCACAGGGCCAGGGGCCAGAGGGCCTTCTCGAGGATGGAGAAGAGGACCGCCGAGCCGATGGGACGGCCAAACCGGTGGGTGTATTCCTTGCCCCAGCACTGCCGGTAGGGTTCCCGGATCCGGCGCTTCTCCGTCACGCCGCTCAGCCTGACCTTTCGCTCATGCAACCGGCGCCGGGGGGCCTTGAAGGGGGACAGGACCAGACCATCCATGTCCGCGCAGGTCCGGAAGAAGCTGTGGGTCCACCGGTAGCGCTGCGCGAGGAGTTCCGGCAGGGTCGGTTCCATGGACCGCGCGCGCACGTCCTCGATCATGACGTTCCGGTAGCCCTCGTTCAGCAGCGCCATGCCGATGAAGATGTCCTCGGCCTTGGTGAGGTCGTCGCCGAAAATGGGCTCGTAGTGGTCGAAGAGGTCCTTGAGGTAGCGGCGCCGGTAGGCGACCGCACAGCCCGCGGGGTTCAGCACGGAGCCGAAGGCGTTCATCTGGCCACGCTGGATGAAGCATTCCAGGAAAGCGTGCAGGGCGGCGCGGTAGGCGTTGGTGATGCCCCGGGAGAGGCGGCGCGGCCAGCCCTCGGTGCGCCAGCAGTCCAGGTCCGGCAGCGACGCGCGCAATTGGCGCAGCTCCGCCTGTTCCATCCAGGCGGCCCGGTCCTTCGGCCGGATCGGCGCCACGCGGCCACAGACCGAAGCGACCCCGCGCGCCTTGTAGAGCTCTTCCACGCAGCGGGCGAGGTACTCCGGCGATTCCAGCACCGTGTCCGCGTCCAGGACGAATTCCACGTCCCCATCGAACTCCCGGGACTGGCGCTTGACGGTGACAGTCTTCCCGATGGAGCGGATGCGGGGGATGGTGATCAGCTCCAGGCCGTTGGCCTCGGCGAAGGCCATGGCCGCTTCCACCGTGCGGTCCGTGCTCCCGTCGTCCACGAGGATGATCCGGTGGGGCTGCATGGTCTGGCGGGCGAGGCCGGCCAGGCAGAAGACGATGGTGGCCTCCTCGTCCAGGGCCGGGATCACCACGTCCACCCGGGCGCGCCGCCAGTCCTCGGTGATGGTCGGCAGGGTGCGGTCGGGTCCGCGGCACAGGCCGAACAGGCTCAGGAGCGCGTTGGGTCCGAAGATGAAGTTGGGGACGACCGCCATCGGGTCTCCGGGTTGGAACTGCGGCAGGGCGGAGGGATGGCCCCATGATCGCCCGGACCGCCGGGGCGCAAGGCGGATTCCGATGGCCCGGACCGCCGGGGGTGCAAGGCGGATTCCGATGGTTCTTCAAGGCCTTTCCAGGCGGTAGAATGGCCGTTTGCGCCTTTCGCGCGTGACGGGACCCATGTTCGACGCCCTTTCCGAAAAGCTCAGCCAGGCCATGAAGTCCCTCCGCGGCCAGTCCCGGCTCACGGAGAAGAACATCGAGGAGGCCCTGCGGGAAGTCCGCATGGCCCTCCTGGAAGCCGATGTCCACGTCCAGGTGGCCCGCACCTTTCTCCAGCGGGTCAAGGAGAAGGCCCTCGCGGGGCGGACGTAATCCAGGGGCTGAACCCCGCCCAGGCCTTCATCGACATCGTCTACCACGAGCTCACGGAGATCATGGGGCGGCGTGGCCAGGGAACAGCCCCTCGAGCTGGGCAAGCCCCCGGCGGTGGTGATGATGGTGGGCCTGCAGGGCGCCGGCAAGACCACCACCAGCGGCAAGCTGGCCAAGTGGCTCAAGAAGCAGGGCCGCGCGCCCTTCCTGGTGCCCGCGGACGTCTACCGCCCCGCCGCCATCCAGCAGCTCCACGTGGTCGCCAAGGACGCGGGCATCGCCAGCTTCCACCACGATTCGAAGGATCCCGTCGCCATCTGCCGCAACGCCGTGGCGGAGGCCAAGGCCAAGGGCTGGGACACGGTCATCCTCGACACCGCCGGCCGCCTGCACCTGGACGACGCGCTCATGGACGAGCTGCTCCACATCCGGGACGCCGTCGGCCCTGCCGAAATCCTCTTCGTCGCGGACGCCATGACCGGCCAGGACGCGGTCCGTTCCGCCACCGCCTTCCACGAGAAGCTCGGCCTCACCGGCGTCATCCTTTCCAAGACCGACGGCGACACCCGGGGCGGCGCGGCCTTCAGCATCAAGCAGGCCACGGGCCGCACCATCAAGTTCATCGGCGAGGGCGAGAAGCTGGACGATTTCCGAGCGCTTCCACCCGGACCGCATGGCCCAGCGCATCCTCGGCATGGGCGACGTGCTGACCCTCATCGAGCACGCCAAGGACAAGATCGACGAGAAGGAGGCCGAGAAGCTCGCCGGCCGCATGGCGAAGAACCAGTTCACCCTCGAGGACATGCGCGCCCAGTTCGCCCAGGTGGCGAAGCTCGGCAGCATGAACAAGATCCTCGGGATGATGCCGGGCATGGGCGCCATGAAGGAGCAGATCGCCTCTGTGGCCACCGACAAGCGCATGAAACACCTGACCGCCATCTTGGATTCCATGACACCCAGGGAGCGCGCCAACCACAACCTGCTGGACGGCAAGCGCAAGCGCCGGATCGCCATGGGCGCCGGCCGCCCGGTCGCCGAAGTGAATCAGCTGCTGAAGCAGTACCTCGAGATGAAGAAGATGATGAGCCAGATGAACGACCCGAAGTTCATGGCCCGCATGCAGCGCATGGCCGGCGGCATGAAGGGCATGGGCGGCATGCCCGGCCTGGGCGGGGGCGGCGGGTTCAAGCTGCCGTTCTAGGCCCAGGTCCCGCCCGGCCCCTCGGCGGGCCCTGCGGCCAGTCGGACCCAGGTCGGGGTGCCTCTGGGCAGTTCCCTCTTCGGGAAATTCCCAGTGGAACCACCGTTCCGCGCTACACTAGCCCGCTCAGGAGTGCCCATGCTCACCATCCGACTTGCCCGCAACGGCGCCAAGAAGCGGCCTTTCTACCACATCGTCGTCAGCGAGAATGATCGCATCCCCACGGGCCAGGCCCTTGAGGTGCTCGGCTTCGTGAACCCCATCGCCACCGCCGGCGAAAGCGTCCGCATCGACGCCGAGAAGGCCAAGGCCTGGATCGCCAAGGGCGCCCAGCCCTCCAAGACGGTCCTCGACCTCTTCAAGAAGCATCAGGTCGTCTAGACCGATCCTTCCGGCGATCGCCGCAGCACGAGCCGGACGCGAGTCCGGCTCGTGGCGTTGATCCCCTTCCCCGCATGTCCGGAATGACCCCTGGAGCGACCATGGACTTCGAAGGATTCCTGAAAGACGTGCTGACCCCGATGGTGGACCATCCGGAGGCGCTGAAGATCGAGGTGAAGGGCGAGGGCCGCAAGCGCGCGGTCTGGATCCATGCCGAGCCCGGGGACCGGGGCCGCATCATCGGCAAGAGCGGCCGCATGATCCAGAGCCTGCGCACCCTCTGCCGGGCCGCCGGGGACAAGGCCGGGATCAGCGTCGACCTGGAGCTCTTCGAAGAGGAGCGCGGCGAGGAGAGGGCCTGATGCTCCTGCTGGGCCATCTCGCCAAAGTGCAGGGGCTCAAGGGCGAGTTCCTCCTGCACGCCGTGATGGACCAGCCGGAAAAGCTGGAGACGGCCCAGGGCCTGGTGCTGGCGCCCCCGGCCCTCGCCCTCGACCACGCCGATCCGGCCGCCCTTCCCGCCGGCACCCGCTCCGCCGTGGTGCGGAGCTTCCGCTGGCAGCAGGAACGCCCCTGCGTGGCCTTCGAGGGCATTCCCGACCGCACCGCCGCCGAGGCCCTCAAGGGCTGGGCCCTCTGGATGCCGGAGCTCCTGGCGGACTTGGAAGAGGGCGAATCCTTCCGCCACGAATGGCCGGGGTGCGATGTCTTCGTCGGAGGCCAGCTCCTCGGCGAGGTCCTGCGCCTGGACCCCGCGCCCACCGGCTATGACATGGTGGTGGTGAAGGACCGCCGGCCTGGCCGGACGGGCTTCCGGAATGTGCCCTACATCAAAGCCTGGTGGACCCTCGACCTGCCCAATCACCGTCTGGACCTGGATCCGCCGCCGGGGCTGCTCGACCTTTAGAGCGCCTGGAACCTTCCGGGAAGTGGCCGCGAAGCTCCCCCCGTGGAATGCTGGAACCTTTGAATCACGCGGCCTGCCCGGTCGGGCCCAAGGAGATCCCATGTTCAGGACGATGCTGGCCCTGCTTTTGGCTTGCGTGGGCCTTTGCGCCCAGCCTGCCAAGGAGGCTGAGTTTGCCCGGGCCCACCAGAAGCTGGCCCTCCTCCCCGGGGCCAAGGCCGTCAAGGGTTGGAAGTTTCAGGTGGGCCACTTCGCCGTGGCGCTCGAAGAGGGCGTGGCCCAGCCCATGGGCGCAGGCGGGCAGGCGGTGGGCTTCCACTTCAAAGGCAAGGGCACCGCGGTCTACACCAGCGCGGCGCCCCTGGAAGCCTCGGCCCTGGTCCTGAACCTCACCAAGGGTTCGAAGCTCACCGCCAAGCCGGGACCCGCCGGATTGGCGGTGACCCTGGACCTGACGGAACTGACCCTCGTGACCTCCGGCCTGGCCCTCCCCGAGCTCCAGGGCGAGGCCGCCGGCTCCCTGGACGAGGATTTCCGCTGGTTCCGCGACCCCTTCGAGCAGCGCTCGGAGCTGCCCCTAGGCTCCCTCGTGGCGCTTCAGCGGGGCAACGCCGCCGGCAAGCCCGTGGCGTGGATGGACTTCAAGGCCAACTTCGAGACCTGGCGCTACATCTTCGACGAGGCCTGGGACATGCGGGAGCGGCTCCTGCTGCTGAAGGCGGACACAGTCCAGCAGCACAAGTATGTCAACGCCATCACGATCTCCGACCAGCCCCTGGGCTGGCTGCTTTCCGAGCCCATCGCCGACCCCTTCCTCCTGGAGCACCTCGAGCTCGACATGCAGGCGGAGAAGGGCGACGACATCCGCTACAGCGCCACGGAGACCTTGCGCATCCAGCAGGGTGGTCTGAAGACATTGGCCTTCAATCTCTACGATGTGATCGACCCCCTCGCCTTCCAGAAGGGGCCCCGCCAGTTGAAGCTCGCCTCGGTCACGGACGCAGCAGGCAAGGCGCTGGAGTTCTTCCATCAGGACGACCGCCTGGTGGTCTTCTTCCCTCAGGAACTGGCGGAAGGCTCCGTCCAGAAGCTCACCTTCAAGATCGAAGGCGACTTCCTCCTGCATCCCGAGGGCAACAGCTACTGGGAGCTGGGGATCGGACCCTGGTACCCCGCCCCGGCGGCCTCCATGAGCAACCGGTTCACCGCCCACGGCATCCTTCGCGTGGCCAAGCCCTGGCGGCCCATCACGCCGGGCCGGACCATCCGCAGCGTGGAGGAGGGCGCCTACAACCTGAACGAGTTCACCCTGGAGAATCCAGTCCAGTTCCTGGCCCTCTTCGGCGGGAACTACATCCCCTATGAGGAGACCCGTAACGGTCTCAAGATCCGGGTCCATGTCTACGCCCAGGAGGCGCGCAACGCCCAGAAGCGGCTGGCGAACTCGGCCTTTGGCGTCATCGACTACTACAAAGCCATCCTGGGCGAATTCCCATTCAAGGAGCTGAACATCATCCAGATGGTGGATCGCGACTACGGGCAGGCGCCTCCCAGCATGGTGATGCTCCCGGACGAGGCCTTCAACATCAAGTTCGCAGTGGAGACCTCCACCGACAAGTTCGGCGACCCGAGCGCGATCACCAGGAACGACCCCAGCGCCCTCAAGGTGAACCGCCTCAACCATCGCATCGCCCACGAGATCGCCCACCAGTACTGGGGTGATCTCGTGCAGATGCCGAGCCCGGAAGAGCAGTGGATCACCGAGTCCTTCTCGGAGTTCTGCTCGGCCCTGTCCATGCGCATCATGAAAGGCCAGGGAACCGGCGCCTTCGACTCCCTCGTCAACGGCTGGAGGAGTTCGGCCCAGGACCACACCAGGGACACCAGCATCCCAATGGCGAACCGGATCAACTTCCACCTGGATGGCGCGGGCACCCAGGCCGCCCGCACCAGCCTGCTCTACGACAAGGGGGCCTACCTGCTCTACACCCTCTACAAGGAAGTCGGCGAAGAGTCCTTCGTCCGGATGATGAAGTCCCTCACGGCCTCCCGCGCCTGGCAGTGCACCTCCAGCCACGAGGTGGCCACCCTCCTGAAACTCATCAAGAACAAGGACTTCGTGCCCTTCTTCAAGGACAACTTCTGGGGCACGGCAATGCCGAAGTAGGGCTCTTCCACAGGACCCTCGCGAAAAGGCTGCGGAGCTACTCCGCAGCCTTTTCTTCGACCACCCGCAGCAGGTACATCGGGAAGGTGCCGAAGCCTTTGGCCAGGGGCAGCTGGCCCACGTACTCGCACTGCAGGCCCGGGGCGTCCTCGGCGGCGGCGAGGGCCGCGAAGGCTTGGCTGGCGTAGACCTGGCCGGGCGGCGTGATGGGCTCGATGCGCGCCGCCTTGTTCACGTGGGTGCCGAAGCAGGTGGACCGGCCCGTCACGGGATCCATCCCGACATAGACCGGCCCCGCATGCAGGGCGACCCGCAGGTTCAATTCCGCGGGCAGGCCCAGGCCCTCCCAATCCATGTGCTTCACCCGCTTCACGAGGTCCTGGGCGAAGCGCGCGGCTTCCACGAGGCCTTCGAAGGCGAGGAAGAGCCCGTCCCCCCAGGTGTTCTCCATCCGGGGCTGCTGCGCGAGGGCCTGCTTGAGGTCCCGGATCACCGTGAGGAAGTGGGCCACGAAGAGGGGCACCTGAGTCTCCTGGAGGGTGCTGAAGTTCACTACGTCCGCGAAGAGCAGCACCATGATCCGGGGCTCCAGGTCCGCGGGCAGCGCCTGGGGCGCCCGCAAGGGCCGGGTGCTGGCCTGGCCCGCTTCCAGCTCCCCAAGCTGGATGACCTCCACCCGGAGCCCGAGCTCCCGCCAGCGCGCCACGGTCCACGCGGTGGTGCCCGGCACCGCGCTGGGCTGGCCGTCCCAGACGGCGAGGGGCACCAGCTCCGTATGCATCTGGCGGGCGCGGATGCGGGCGAGGCCCAGCAGCAGCTGGTTGGCGTACTGGAACGGCACGCTGCCGCGGTCCAGGCGCTGGGGCGAGGCGGTGATGACCCGGCGCGCGGCGGCCAGGACGCCCTCGAAGCGGTCCGTCCAGTCCTGGTCGGCCCGGATGGCCACGCTGTCCCGGTGGAACTCCTCCCGGTCGTAGGGCAGCACCACATGGGCTTCCCCGTGGCGGGCGAGGATGGCCTCGTGGAAGAGAAGGGCCGAGCCGCAGGCCGCGGTGGCGAAACCCGCCCCGGCCCGCAGGCCCTCCAGCCGGGTGCGGATCGCCCTGGAGACCTCCGCCTCGAGGGACGGCGGAAACCGCGGGGTGCCGCGGTCCGCGTGGTCCACCATGTGGCCGGAGAACACCACCACCCGCGTCAAGGGCAGCGCCTCCTCAAAGGCCTTCGCATTCTGTCCGAGATGCCGGAGCAGGGTGAGGGCGTTGTGGCGGATCTCCGCCAGGTCCGCGGGCCGGTCCCGGCCCAGCTGCACCGCCAGGCCGTAGAGCTCCAGGGCTTCCTCCCGCTCGCCGCGGATGAGGGCCGCCTGGCCCAGGATGGGCGCCACCCAGAAGGGATCCTTCCCATCGGCGGTGAGGGCCTCCTGCATGTCCCGGCCCCGGGACTCCACTTCCAGCGCCAGCGCCTCGGCCTCGTCCTGACGCCCCAGCAGCAAGGCGATGGTCGCCGCGTTGATGCCGCTCCACATGCCGCGGTTGAGGCGGTAGGCCTCGGTGAAGAGGCCGCAGGCGAGCTCGAGGTGGGTCCGCCGCATCAGGGGATCCGTCGTGCGTTCCGCGAGGTCCTTGTGGCTGCGCGCCAGGGGCGCGAGGGTGCCCTGGTCCCGGTGGCCCTCCTGCAGCAGCCCCGAGAGCAGCTCCTGGGCCTTCCGCGGCGCACCGCTTCGGATGAGGGCCAGGGCCTGGAGCTGGCGGAGAAAGAGGTCGCCGGGATAGTCCTTCAGTCCCAGCGACAGGGCATCGTAGGCCAGCAGGGATTCCCCCTGCTTGAGGAAGTCCTCGCCCCGGTCCCGGTAGGAGGCCAGGTCCGCCTCCGGCGTGCGGGGCGCTTCGATCCGCCAGCCCTGGTCCGTGAGCAGCTTCAAGGTCTCCCGCGCCGTCTCCCGCTCGTAGGCCTTCTGCGCGTCCGTGAGCTCATGAAAGGGCACCGGCCGGGCCCGCAGTTCCCAGAGGGACTCCGGGTGCTGGCGCACCAGGGTCCGGTGCACCTGGCCCGCCAGGATCTCCAGCAATTCCTGCATGCCCCCGTCCGCCGGGCCTTCCGGATTCGTCTCTGGCCGCGGAAGGGGTTCCACGGGGGCTCCTGAACGCGGGATGGATGAAAGGGTCTGGATTGCTGCGGAGTCTAAACCCATTCGCCGGTCCCGCCGAGGGCAACCTCCGGCGCCTCGGCTCAAGCAGCGTTGGCTCCGCCGTCAGCGCAGCTCGAACTCGTAGGGCATGCGGGCGTAGACGTGAAGGGGATCGTTCAGGGCCGAAAGGCTCTCGAAAGCCCGCTCCGCCTGGCGCTTCATGCGCAGGGCGGGGGTACTGGCGGAGCCGGCGCGGCTGTCGGCCTGGCGGTGGGCGTCCCCGCCCATGGCCTCCAGCAGCCGCTGCAGGGGCGGCTTGGGGGCTGCGGGGGCGTCCATGCGGTAGTTGCCCTCGATGCCCGCCTTCTTCGCGGCGAAGCGCACGGCATCCGCCAGGCCGCCCAGCTCGTCCACCAGGCCCAGCTTCAGGCCTTCGGCGCCGCTCCAGACCCGGCCCTGGGCGATCTCCTGGACCTTCTCCCTCGGCAGCTTGCGGGCTTCGCTCACCTTGCCGATGAACTGGTCGTAGATACCGTCCACGATGGACTGGATGCGGGCCAGCTCTTCCGCCGTCTTCGGGCGCGTGAGGGTGCCCGCATTCGCCATCTTCGCGGTCTTCACCTCGTCGAAGGTGATGCCGTAGTCGGACGCGAGCTTCTGCACGTTGGGCAGCAGGCCGAAGACGCCGATGCTGCCGGTGATGGTGGTGGGCTCCGCGAAGATCCGGTCCCCGTAGGCGCTGATCCAGTAGCCGCCGGAAGCCGCGAGGTGGCCCATGCTGATGACGACGGGCTTGGCCTTGCGGGCGAGGATGACTTCCCGCTGGATGAGCTCGCTGGCGGTGGCGCTGCCGCCGGGGCTGTTCACCCGCAGCACGATGGCCTTCACATCCTTGTCCAGCCGCAGCTTGCGCAGCTCGCGGCTGAGCTTGTCGCCGCCCACCTGGCCGCCCTTGCCGTCGCCGTCCACGATCTCGCCTTCGGCGTAGACCACGGCGATGCGCTGCTTGCCCTTGCCGGTGGCGGGTCCGGGGACCTTCGTCGCGTAGGTCTCCAGGTCGATCTGGGGAAAGTCCTTGTCCTCGGGTTTCTTGCCGGCGAGGCCCTTGAGCTCGTCCAGCACCGCGTCCGGGGTCATGGTCTGGTCCGCCAGGCCGGCCTTCACCGCTTCCGTCCCCAGTACGGGCCCCAGTTCGTCCGCCAGCTTCTGGATGTCCTCGACGCTGCGGTGCCGGTCCTTGGCGATGGTCTCCTTCCACTCGCCCCAGATATCGTCCAGGAGCTTCTGGATCTGCTCGCGGTTCTCGGGGCTCATCTTCTCGAGGATGTAGGGCTCCACCGCGGACTTGTACTTGCCCACGCGGGTCACCTGGACTTCGACGCCGTACTTCTTGAAGGCCCCGCCGAAGAACATCGGCTCGGAAGCGAGGCCCGTGACGTCCACGTCGCCCATGGGGTGCACGTAGACCTTGCCGGCGCCGGCGGCGAGGTAGTAGCTCTTCTTGTCCCACTCCAGGTTGTAGGCCAGCACGGGTTTGCCGCTGTCCTTCTTGAAGCGCTGGATCGCCTCCCGCACCTCCTTCAGCACCGCCGGTCCGGAACCGTAGCCCACCGGGCTGATGTTCCCCGTGAGGTAGAGGGCGGCGATCTTGGGATCCTTCGCCGCCCGGTCGAGGGCTGCGGTCAGGGAGGCCAGGGGCACGCCGCCATCCTCCTTGCCGCTGAGGGCGCGGGAGAGCGCCTCGCCCGGGGTCGACTCGGCGGGGCTGTCGGGGATGTTGGTGCCCAGGTCGAAGACCAGCACGGCCTTCGCAGGGACGGTGGGGCTGGCGGCCCCGGCGGCGGCGATCATGGCGAAGACCAGGCCGAAGCCGATGCCGGCCACGAGGACGAGGGCCAGCACGCTGGCGAAGAAGGATTTGAAGAAGTCTTTCATGGGGGTGCTTTCAGGTCAGGCGCGCAGCTTGGCGGCGAAGTCGAGGAAGGCGTCGAGGGTGTGGTTCAGGGAGGAGACCGTGCGGGCTTCCGTCGGCGCGCCCTCCTCGTCCAGGTTCTTATCGGCGTGGGGCACATTGACGCTGCCCGGAAAGACGAAGGCGCCCATGTTGGCGAGGGTGGCCCGCCAGGAGAGCATGCCCCGAGCCCCACCGAACGCGCCGGGGCTCGCGCTGCAGAGCAGCACCGGCAGGCCGCCCCAGGGGCTCTTCTCCAGGGTGGAGACCCAGTCCACGGCGTTCTTCAGGTGGCCGGGGATGCCCGCGTTGTATTCGGGGCTGACGATGACCAGGGCGCCGGCTTCCAGGAGGCCCGCCTGCAGTGCGGTCACCGCCGCGGGCGCCCCCGGCAGGTCCGCATCGTAGAGCGGCAGGCGCAGGGCTTCTCCCGTGAAGGGGACCACGCTGTGGCCGCGGCCTTCCAGGGTCTTGGCGAGGTGGCGCAGGAACTTCGTGTTCAGGGAGGCCTTCCGCAAGGAACCGCCCACCAGCACCAGTCGCATGCGACCTCCCGAATCCACCAGTCTGCCAGGGTCCGGGATAAACTGAGAGACGCGGCCGGTCCGGACAGGCGTCCCGCCGCCGCATCCCCAGCACCGCACGTTGCTCCGCCTCCCGCTCCGCACCCTTCCGAGGAACCGAATGTCCAACTATCCCGAACACATGGTCGCGCCCATGCGCGAAGAGCTCGTCCAGGCCGGCTTCACCCAGCTGATGAGCCCGGAGCAGGTCGAAGCCGCCCTGCAGGCCAAGGGCACCTCCCTTCTGGTGGTCAACAGCGTCTGCGGCTGCGCCGCCGCCGGCGCCCGGCCCGGCGTCATCACCGCCCTCGAAGCGAAGGGCCTGAAGTTCGACCACCTCTACACGGTCTTCGCCGGCATGGAGATCGAGGCCACCCGCGCCGCGCGGGAGTTCTTCGAGGGGGCCCAGCCCACCTCGCCCCAGGCGGCGATCCTGAAGGACGGCCAGCTCGTCCATCTCATGCAGCGCAGCGACTTCCTCGGCCGCGAACCCGGCGCCATCGCCGAGACCCTCGCCGCCGCCTACCAGCAGCATCTGCAATCGGCCTGATGCCGGGACCCAGGCACCGAACTGGCCTCAGGGCCCTTGCCCTCGCCGGCTGCGCCCTGGGAGCGCTGCAGGCCCAGGCGCCCCAGGGGACGCCGGCTTTCGCCGCCGGCCTCGAGCCGCCGGTCTCCCAGATCTCCCTGCCCGTGCGGGTGGACATCTCCGCGGTGCTCAATGCCCTGGAGGGCAACATCCCCCGCACGCCTCCGGGGGTGGACACCTGGGCGCCCCTGCCGGACCGCCCTGACTACGTCTACCGGTTCAGCCTCTACCGGGACGCCATCCAGGCCCGCGCCGAGGGCGACCGCATCGTCGTCCGCACCCTGGCCCACTACTGGATCCAGGTGGGCGCGCGGGTCTTCGGCCCCTTCGTGAAGACCCTGGCCTCCTGCGGTGTCGGCAAGGAAGGCCACCGCGCCGTCATCCTCGGCGCCGAGGCCGAAGTCTTCCTCACGCCGGGCTGGCACCTCGCCGTGCGGCCCAGGGCCCTGGACCCGCTCCCGGTGAGCCGCTGCGAGATGACCTTCCTGGGCCTGAACGCCACCGGGCCGGTGATGAACGGCATGAAGGGCGCCCTCGTGGAGGCCGCCCGTAACGCCGAGGTGCAACTGCGGGAATCCACCTTCGTGCGCAGCCGGGCGAAGGAGGCCTGGGAAATGGCCCAGAAGCCCATCCCCGTCGCCGAGGGCGTCTGGCTGCTGCTGCGCCCGGAGCGCGTACGGCTGGGCCGGCCCATGGCGGACCCCGCCGGCGACGGGCGCATCCTGCTCCTGCGGCCTGAGCTGCAGGCCCGGCCGATGCTGGTGCTGGGACCGCCTCCCAGCCTTCCGGTCACGCCCCTGCCCGCCCTCGACACCGCCCCCGCTTCGGGAAGCGGCGTCCGCGTGGCCCTGGAATCCGACCTTCCGTTCCAGCAGGCCTCCGAGCAGCTGGGCCGCCAGTTGG
Source organism: Holophagaceae bacterium (assembly GCA_016710635.1). Lineage (GTDB taxonomy): Bacteria > Acidobacteriota > Holophagae > Holophagales > Holophagaceae > JADJVL01. Next base: position 96,511 of record JADJVL010000008.1, read on the forward strand.
CGGGACGAAAGTTCGAGACCGACCAGGGTTCCTTCGAAATCGTCTCCGCCTCGGTCCGCGGCGCGGGAGGCAAGGCGCTCATCGAGGTGGAACTGAAGGGGCGCGCCAACGGCAAGGTCGCCCTCGCCGGGCGCCCGGTCTACGATTCCGCCCTCGGCACCCTGAGGGTCGAGGACCTGGACTACACCTTCGAGAGCCGCAGCTGGATCGAGAACACCGCCGAGTGGCTCCTCCGCTCCAGCCTGAAAAGGCTGCTGCAGGAGCGGGCCAACCTTTTCCTGGACCAGAGTTTCAAGGGCCTCAAGGAACTGCTGCAACTGGCCCTCAACCGGCCCCTGGCCACGGGCATCCAGCTCAAGGGGACCGTGAGCGAGTTGCACCTCGGCCAGGTGCGCGTGCTCGAGGACCGCTTCCGGGTGGATGCCTTCCTGGACGGCCAGTTCAGCCTGGAAGTGACGGCGCTGCCCCTGGGCCGTTGAACCCTGGGAAGTGCCACGGGCGGACTAACCTGCCAAGCTGGAGGTTCGTAAGAAAGCCGCAGCCCTTTCTTCAGGTCCTTTGAGATCCAGCCGAACCCTTTCCCGCTTTTCTCCCGCGTCCCAACGCGGGCCGGCGGGAGCCCCGGATCCCAAGCCTCGCCTTTCCCCCTCCCGCAGCCGCGGGAGGTTCACCGTGCCGGCGCCTCATTCCCGGGGCGCCGCTTCAACCTTATTTGGAGGAATCATGACGACCCTTTCCCGCTTCGCCCTCGGCCTTGTCCTGGTCACCGGCGCCGGCCTCTCCGCCCAGGATGTCCGCTTCGGCGTCCAGGCCTCCGGCAACGCCCCGCTGGGCGATCTGAAGGACGCCGTCGACAGCAAGCCGGGCCTCGGCGCGGGCGCCCATCTCACCTGGAACCTGGGTGGCGGCCACGTGATCCGCCCCCGCTTCGACTACTTGTTCTTCCCCGAAAACGGCGCCTACGCCGCCGATGGCTATGGCGTCAGCGCCAACGGCAAGTACAAGGTGAGCGACCTGTCGGTGGGCGTCGACTATCTCTACTTCCTCGAAGGGAAGGACGAAGGCCTGTACCTCACCGCCGGCCTCGGGCTCCACCGCTGGACGGTGGACTACGACTACACGGTGCGCATCGGCAACGTGACCTCCTCCGGCTCGGAGAGCGACAGCACGAACAAGGCCGGCTTCGCCGTGGGCGCGGGCTACAACTTCAACCGCTCCTTCGGAGCCGAGGTCCGCTTCACGACCACCAAGTTCGGGAAGAACGAAGGCAGCGCCAACGCCCTCCAGGCTGGCGTGACCTTCCGCTTCTGAAGTCGAGCCGCAGCAGGACGGGCCCCGGGCGACCGGGGCCCGTTTCACGTTCGAAGGAATTGGTGACGGCGCGCACCACAATCACCTTGAAGCGGGCTGCGTCGGGAATGACCCTTCCTGCGCAGCCCCTTCAAAGGAGTCTTTCATGCGCACCTCGAAATGGCAGGGCGCCCTGCTGGCCGCGGCCTTCTACCTGGGAACCCCCGCCTTCAGCCAGTCGGACGATGACAAGCCCCGGCTTCCCAGCATGCGCCGGGTGGCGGTGCCCGGTGTCGTTGGCAAGACCTGGAATGACGCGAAGGCCGTCCTCGCGGCCGCGGGCCTTTCCTACAAGTCCTCCACCCTCGTGATCAACCCCGGCAAACGGCTCATCGGCGCCCAGAACCCCGCCGTCGGCGCCCTGGTGCCCACGGGCACCGTGGTCGTCCTGACGGTGAAATAGCCCGGGCCTAGAACCGCCAGAGGTAGGAGGCCTTGAAGAAGAGCCCCCGCTGCATCTCGAGGAAGCGGGTGGATTCCCGGTACACGCCTTCCTCCCAGGCCTGCTTCTTGTACAGGGAGCCGTAGCCGAGGTACACCACGGTGCCGGGGATGTAGGTGTAGGCGGCGAGGAAGTCCGTGAGGAGCTGGCGGCGGAAGGCGTTGTATTCCACGATGCCGCGGAAGGAAAGGTAGGCATTCACCTGGTAGGCGAGGCGGCTGCGGTAGATGTGGTAGTCGTAGACCTTTTCCCCGGTGGCTTCCTTGGACAGGTCCGCGTGGGTCCAGTTGAGGGTGAGGTTCAGGTTGTCCGTGGGCTGCCAGACGAGGGCGGCGCTGGCCTGGGAGCCGCGGCCCTGGAAGGGTTCCGCCGTGTAGCGGATGCTCTTCCCGCGGCGGTAGCTGGCCTGCAGGGAGAGGCTCTTGGAGAACTGGTTGCGGGCCGAAAGGTTGAGGCCGTCGGTGCGGAAGCGCTGGCCCAGGAAGACCTCCGAGGCATCGTGGATCGCGAAGGAGAGCGCCGCATTGCCCTGGAGGATGGCGGTCGCCCCGAAGGCGTGGTCGTGCTCCGTGAGGCCGCTGTCCTGGTCCTTGAGGGCGGAGGCGGTGAGGTTCCCGTCCAGGCGGCGGAGCCAGGCGGACTTGGGATAGACCTTCGGCGTGAGCGCGAGGCTGCCGGAGGTCAGGCCCGTGCGGGTGAGGTAGCCCGCGTCCGCTTCGAAATCCCTGGAGACCTGATGGAGCGCGGCGGTGATGCCCAGCGTGCTGGTGTCGTGGAGATATTCCAGTCCCAGGGCGTGGCCGTCCAGGCGCGGGAGCCCTCCGCCCGGGCTCGTCGTGGCGCCGAAAGCGTGGAAGCTCAGCATGTCGGAAGGATTCAATCGGATCTGGCCGTCCGGGCCGAAGACCCGGTTGGTTCGGCCGCCCTGGTCCCGCGCGGTGAGGAAGGCGCCGAGGTAGCCGTCCTCCGCGGTGGTGCGCTTGTAGCGCAGGACCGTGAACCGCGCGTCGAGGGGCTGCGGCGCGCCGGGTTCGGCCTCCGGCGGCAGGGGCGGCGCATCCGTCGCGGCGAGGGCGGCCACCGTGTTGCCCGGGCCCAGCTTGCCGGTGATCTTGAAGCCGGACTTCGGGTCCTGGATGGTCCGCGTATGGACGACGGTCTGCAGGGGCCCGGTGGCGGTGGCGCCCACATTGAAGGACTCGCTGCCCTCCAGGAAGAAAGGCCGCTTCTCCGCGTAGAAGAGGCCGAACCGCAGGTTGGCGTCGATCTGCCCGGCGTCGGCTTCGATCTGGGAGAAATCCGGATTGACGGTCGCGTCCAGGATGAGGGACGGGGTGAGGCCGTATTTCGCCGTCAGGCTCCACTCCCGGTCATCGGGCTTCCGTTCCAGCACGCCGTTCTCCCGCACGCGCTTCTGGGCCAGGGTGAAGGCCGGCAGCACCTCGAGGATGGTCGGCCGCGCGAGCCCGGCGTACTCCATGGGCGCCATCTGCGGCAGGAAAGCGTAGCCCCGCGCCGCGTCCAGGGCGGGATAGGAGCCGTGCTCCTGCCGGCGGCTGATGGTGCGCTCGAAAAAGACCGCCATGCGCACCACCTCGCCGTGGGTGTAGCGGATGCTCTTCAGGGGAATGCGCATCTCCACCGTGTAGCCTTCGCCGTCGATGCGCCCGGCGCTGTCCCACACCAGGTCCACGCTGAAATCCTCCTTGCCGCTGGCGAAACGGCTGTCGGCCTGGATGCCGAAGGGATTCACATAGAACGCGTAGAGGGACTGCTGGTCGTTGAAGGTGTCCAGGTTGATGCAGACGAAGTCGTCCTTCACCACGTCGTCCCGCCTGGCGAGGGCCGCCTTGATCTTCGAAGGCTCGGGATCGAAGCACCGGAAGGCGAAGTAGAGGTTGTCCCGGTCGTAGGCCATGTAGGCGATGGTCTTTTCCGGCTGCCGTTTGCCGAACTCCGGGATGAAGGTCTCGAAGTCCGTCACCGAAGCCGCCTGCCGCCACACGGCGTCGTCGAGGCGGCCGTCCAGCACCGGCGGCGCATCGGTCCGGAAGGGATGGAGCGAAGTCCGGCCCTTGCCGCCGGCGGCGCCCGCCACGAGGGCGGCGCCGCAGCAAAGCAGGACTGGGAGAAGGCGGCGGGCGGGGCGAATGGGCGTCTCCGTGGGATTCGAGGCATACCTCGCAATACAACATAGCCAGGGAAGTTCCGGCCCACAAGGCCTCCCGGGCGCCCTTCACCCCAGCCCGATCCTCCCCAGGAGCGCCCGGTAACGCTCTTCCTCCCGGAGCCCGCCGAGGCGGGGGTCGATGCCCGTGTAGACGAGGAGCTCGCAGTGGGCCGCCTCCGCGGCCTCGAGGAGCTCCAGGCAGCGCCGGGTCTCCCCGAGGGCGTGGTGGGCGATGGCCACCATGTAGGGCGAGACATAGCGGCGCCGGGACAGGGCGGCGAGCTCCGCGAGGAGGCCGCGGGCCCCTTCAGCATCCCCGTGCCGGGCCCGGACGTGGGCCTCCATGGACAGGGAGTCCGGCGACTTCGACAGGGCGTGGGCCGCGCGGAAGGCCTGGATCGCCTCCTCCGGCTCCCCGCACTGCTCCAGGGCCAGTCCCAGCATCACCTGAGCGATGGGGAAGGCCGGGGCCAGCACGGTGACCTGGGCAAAGGCCTTGGCCGCCCCGGCGGCGTCCCCTTCGAAAAAGGAGGGCAGCGCCATGCCCACCTGGAAGAGGGGCGAGAGGGGATCCAGGCGCAGGGCCTCCGAATAGGCCGCCCGGGCCTCCTTGAACCGCCCGCGGTAGAGCAGGTGCATGCCCAGGCGGTGGTGGAGGTTGGGATTGCCCCGCTCCAGGGCGATGGCGCGCCGATGGGCGGCTTCGGCGGCGGGCCAGTCCCAGCGGAAGGATTCCAGGACCATGGCGAGGCTCGTATGGGCTTCCGCCAGCTGGGGATCCAGCTCCAGGGCCCGGTGGGCCGCGGCCTCGGCCTTGGGCAGGGCGTCCGCGGGGGCCATGACGCCCACGAGGAAGCACAGGAGCGCGTAGGCCTCCGCCAGGCCCGCGTAGGCCAGGGCGAAGTGCTCATCGTGGGCCAGGGCCGCCTGGAAATGGGCCACGGCCTGGCGCAGCCCCTCCTCCGTCCGGCTCCGCCAGGCGTGGCGGCCCCGCATTACGAGGCGCAGGGCTTCCGGATCCGCCGTGGGCCGGGCCGCGAGGACCGCCTGGGCGCCGCTGCTGACCCGTCCCTTCAGGGTTTCGGCGATGCGCCGGCCCAGCTCCTGCTGAAGGTCCACCAGGCCCGCGTCGGGGCGCTGGAAGGTGGCGCCCCAGAGGTGGCTGCCGGACCGAGTGTCCACCAGCTCGGCGCTCACCACCACCACGCCGTCCTGCCGGTGCACCTTGCCCAGGAGCACCGCCTTCACCCCCAGGCGCGCGCCGATGGTCGCAGGGTCGGCCTTGCTCAGGCGGGACGCGGCGCTCCAGGCCGCCACCCGCAGACCGCCCAGCTGGGAGAGCCGCTCGATGAGCCCCTCCGGCAGGCCTTCGGCGAGGTATTCGGCGCTCGGATCCCCGGAGGCGTTTTCGAAGGGCAGCACCGCCAGGGAATCGATCTCCCGACGCTGGAAGGGCCACAGGCGGCCCAGGCGCGCGAAGAACCCGCCGGAACCCTGGGGCTCGGAGCCAGACCCTGCCTGGGGCTCCCGTTCCGCCGCCATGGCGATGGCGCGGGTGGTCTCGTCCTTGACGGGGCCCGCGGCTCCTGGAGCGCGTCCCCGCTTGCCATCCTTGGCGGCCAGACCCCGCAGGGCGCGCAGGGCGGCCTCGATCTCCACGGCGCTCTGGATGCGGGTTTCGCGGTCCTTGGAGAGGCAGCGCCAGAGGAGATCCGAAAGCCCCTTGGGCCAGCCGGTCGCGGGTCCCGGCGAGGGGATCGCGGGCTGGTCCTTCAGGACCCCCGCGATGATGTCCCCCACGGTCTGGCCGTCGAAGGGGCGCCTGCCCGTGAGCATCTCGAAGAAGAGGCAGCCGAAGGCGAAGAGGTCGCAGCGGGCGTCCAGCACCTGGCCGCGGATCTGCTCCGGCGCCATGTAGCTCGCCGTGCCCATGACGAGGCCCGGCTGGGTCCTGAGCAGGTGGTCGGAATCGTCGATCAGGCTTTCCCCGGTGGGATCCCGCCGCGCGAGCCCGAAATCCAGGATCTTCACCTGCCCTTCGGTGGTGAAAAAGATGTTCTCAGGCTTCAGGTCCCGGTGGATGATGCCCTTCGCGTGGGCGGCGGCGAGGCCTTCCGCGATGTCCGTGGCCACCGCCAGGGCCTCCGCCTGGGGCATGGCGCCCCGGGCGAGGCGATGGCGCAGGGTGTCGCCCTCCAGGTACTCCATCACGGCGAAGTGGAGGCCTTCGGCTTCCACCAGGTCGTGGATGGCGCGGATGTTGGGATGGGTCAGCACCGCCAGGACCCGGGCCTCGAACTTGAAGCGGGCCAGGCTGTCCTCCTGGAGGGCCATGAGCTGGGGCAGGACCTTGAGGGCCACCTCCCGGCCAAGCTTCAGATCCTTCGCCCGGTAGACCTCGCCCATGCCGCCGGTGCCAAGGAGGCCGGCGATCTCGTAGCGGGAGTCCAGGCAGAGGCCGGTTTCGAGGGGCATCGGGGGGATTTACGGAGGGCTGTCCCCGCAGATTACGCGGAGGGTGTGGCGGTGGGAACGGCAACCCACGTCCAGGGGCGCCTCAGGCGGTCTCTTCCCGCCCGCCCCGGCGGTGCTCGATGTACATGAAGTCGTCGTGGAGGATGTGGTCCCGCAACCAGCCGAAGAGGAGGGCCGAGAGTTCCACGCCGTCGCCGGGTTCGCCCCGGGCCAGCTTGTCCGCCAGCGCCTGCACCCGGATCCGGAGCCGGCCATGGAGCTCCCGGTGCTGTGCCAGTTCCGGGTAGCCGATGTGCTCCATATAGGCTTCCTCGAGGGTGAAGTGCTCATCCACGTAATGGACCAGGAAGGTCATCAGCCCCGCGGCCTCCTCCTGGATCCGGTCCGTCTCCAGCGCCTGCTGCAGCTTCCCGATGTGCTCGACGAGGGTCCGGTGCTGGTAGTCGATGGCGGCGACGCCGGTTTCGTAGCGGGCGTTCCACTCGATGGACGGCATGGCCCCTCCGGCTTTCGGTTGGCGTGGGTGGTTGCGGGGATCGGCGGGCGAGGGATGGACCAGGGAATCTTAATCGGCTTCGCGGCGTTTCCGCGCGGCCTCTTTCCCGGCGGTGGCTCCGGCCAACTCCCGGGGACGGCTCAAAAGGCCAGCACCTTCCGCATCGCCTCCAGCACTTTCGCGGTGTTGGGCAGGGTGGCGCGCTCCAGGATCCGGTTGAAGCCCACCGGCGTGAACTCGCTCCCGACCCGGGCCACGGGGGCGTCCAGCCAGGCAAAGCACTGTTCCCCCACCAGGGCCGCCAACTCGCCGCCGAACCCCCCGAATACCTTGTCCTCGTGGGCCACCAGGCAGCGGTGCGTCTTCTTCACGGACGCGACGATGGCCTCCGTGTCCAGGGGCGACAGGCTGCGGAGATCCACCACCTCCACGGACTTCCCTTCCTTCTCCAGCTTCTCCGCCGCTTCCAGGGCGAAGTGCACCGGCGTGCCGTAGGCCAGCACGGTGAGATCCTTGCCCTCCCGCCGGACCCGGGCCTTGCCGAAGGGCACGGCGAAGTCCGGCGGCACCACGGCCTGGGCCATCTTCGAGTTGTAGAGGAACTTGGGCTCCAGGTAGCAGGTCATGCCCCGGGAGCGCATGGCGGTGCGCAGCAGGCCCGCGGCGTCGTCGGCGAAGGCGGGAACGACCACGCGGAGGCCGGGCAGGTTCGTCAGCCAGGCTTCGACGTTCTGCGAGTGGTAGAGGCCGCCGCCGATGTAGCCCCCCGATGCCAAGCGGAGCGTGATGTTGGGACTGAACTGGCCATTGGTCCGCCAGTACTCGTGGCTGGTCTCCACGATCTGCTCGGCGGCGGGCCAGATGTAGTCGGCGAACTCGGCGCCCTCCACCACGACCCGGATCTTGTCGTCGAAACGGGTGAAGCCGTTCGCCGTGCCGACGATGAAGTCCTCGGCGATGGGGCGTTGAAGACCCTGCCTTCGCCGAACTCCTGCTGCATGCCCTTGGAGACGTTGAAGATGCCGCCCTTCTCCTTGTTGGCCATGTCCTGGCCCCAGATGAAGGTGTCGGGGTTGTGCCGGAACTCCTCCTTGAGGGTCTGGTTGAGGGCCGTGATGAAGCTGATGGGCGTGCCCTTCTCCTGGTGGAGGCCGTCGGGGTACCGCTCGCCGACCCAGGGCTCGGGGAGCACGAAATCGTGGATGCTGGCGCCCTCGGGGTCCGGCGCCTGGATCGCCCGGGTGGATGCGGCGTCGTACTCGGCGGCGTTGGCGGTCTCGATGGCCTTGAGCTCGGCTTCGGTCAGGCCGTTCGCCAGGCAGTGGGCCCGGAAGCGGGGCAGCGGGTCCGCGGCCTTGGCGGCGGCCAGCTCGGCCTCGTCCCGGTACCACTCATGCTTGTCCGAATTGGAGTGGGAGCCGATGCGCACGCAGGTGGCATAGACCATCGCCGGTCCCGCGCCGCTGGCGACGTGGGCGATGGCCTCGTCCATGGCGGCGAGGCTGTCCAGCACGTCCAGGCCGTCGCACTTGAGGATGCGGAGGTTCGGCAGGCCCTTGAAGTTGTCGCAGAGGAACTCGTTGGCGGCCTGGTCCCGCTTGGGCACGGAGATGCCGTAGCCGTTGTCCTGCACCACGAAGACCACCGGCAGCCGCTCCTTGTCGGCGCCGACGATGGCCTCGTAGCAGTAGCCCTCGGACAGGCTCGATTCCCCCTGGCTGCAGTAGACGATGGCGCGGGACTGGTAGTGCTTCACCGCGCGCCCCAGGCCCGCGGCGTGCTGGGTGTGGTTGCCCGTGAGGCTGCTCACGTTCTGGATGCCGATGGCGGGCTTCGCGAAGTGGTTGGACATGTGCCGGCCGCCGCTGGCGGCGTCGGTCTTCTTGGAAATGCCGTTGAGGATGATCTCCTCCGGCGTCAGCCCCGCCGCCAGGCAGGTGGTCATGTCCCGGTAGTAGGGGAAGAGGTAGTCCAGGCCCGGGCGGAAGCTCAGGCCCAGGGCGAGCTGGATGCCGTCGTGGCCGGCGCTGGGGGCGTGGTAGGACCAGCCGATGGCCTGCTTGAGGTAGTTGGGCGCCTTGTCGTCGAGGACGCGGCCCAGGTGCATGAGCCGGTACATCCCGGCCAGATCCTCCTTGCCGGGCTTCCGGGGTTGCGCCATGGGCATCGTGGCGTGGTCACCCGTCCCGGCGGCCTGTTCGGCGGCGAGGGCGTTGATGGCGGCGCGCACCAGGGTGGGCGTATCCAGGGACAAGAAGCACCTCCGAGGGCCGCGCCGGAGCCCGATGGCCCTGAACGCGCGGGGTGCCCATCTTCCCATGGCTGGCGGCCGGCGTCAGCCCTGGGAAGCCGGGACGCCGCGGCCCTCCTCCCACACCACCTCGGCGCCAGGGCCGGCCTGGCTGGCCTTGAGGGCCCGCTCCAGCCGCGCCATGGCCTCCCGGGTGGCCAGGTCGTCAACCTCGGGCTCCCACATGGTGGCGCCCATGGGCACGGGGCCGAGCTTCTCCCGGATGCGGTCCAGGAGGATCTGGGCGCCGTGGAGGGGCGTGTGCGGCAGCAGCAGGAGGAAGCAGTCCCGGCCCCGGTCCACCAGGAGGTCTTCGCCCCGGAGGGCGTCGTTGACCTCCTTGAGGGCTGTCATGGACGCCCGGTCCAGCCGCTGCCGCCATAAGACCATGGCCATGGCGTCCTTGCGGCGCTTGGCGAGGTAGAGGTTGGCCTTCAGCCAAACGTCCAGGTAGCGGTTGTTGGGCAGCCCGGTCATGGCCTGGAGGGCGCTGTCCTCGACGACGGCGCTGGTGAGGTCCAGGGCGTCCCGGGTGAGTCGCAGCTCGTAGCGGAGCGCTTCGACCTCCAGCGTCTTGCCGATGAGCCCCGCCACGGCTTCCACCAGGGCCACATCCTGGCGGGTGAAGTCCCGGGCCTCGCCATGCTCGACACAGACCACCCCGATGACCCGGTCCAGCTCCCGCAGAGGGACGCCAATGAAGGCCCGGATGCCCAATTCGAGGAAGGCGGGGTCGTGCCGCCACCGGGAAGTGGCGGCGGCGTCGCGGATCACGAGACTGCGGGTGGGCTCGTCCATGGGATGGGTGAGGAAGCCGATGCCGGGCATGGTGATGGCGGGGCCCACGGTCTTGTCCGGCGCCTGGGCCCACCAGAAGGTCTCGAAGCCCAGGTCGGTCTGCCGGGACACCAGGGCCCGGTCCACCTTCAACCGCCGCACCAGCATGTGCAGCCCGAGGTCGAAGAGCTGGGTGGCATCCATGAAGGCGCGCTCCACCAGCTCGCCTAGGGCGCTCATGTGGTCGTCGGGGGCGTCGCTGGACTTGGCCTTGGCCGTCATGGGGTGGGTGTCGCGGAAGTGGGCCCCAGGATGCATCCGCAGAGCCCCGGACTCAAGGCGGAAATGTCCCAGCGGTTTGGGCAGGGGGCGCGGATTCCTGGGCTTCAGCTCGAAATGCCCCTGGAACCAGCCCTGCAGCATCCCCGGGGTTCCTGCGGGAGATGCGAGACATCGTTCAGCACCCGTGCGCCCGGCTTCGCTTTGGCCTAGTAGCTGATCACCCTCAGGTTCGGATCCACTTCCTCTCGGTATCCCTTCGGGATACGCGAGACATCGTTCATCACCCCTGGGCCTGGCTTCGCTTTGGCCTAGTAGCTGATCACTCTAAGGTTCGGGTCCACTTCCTCCTGCAGCATCCCTTCGATGTACCTCAGGGTGCCGCTGGTGGAGCTGGGGCAGGCGCCGCAGGCGCCGTGGTAGCTGATCTGCAGGGTGTCGCCGTCGAAGGAGATGACTTCCAGGCCGCCGCCGTCCCCGGCCAGGCCCGGGCGGATGCGGTGGTCGAGGAGTTCGTTGATCTTCCGCAGCTTTTCGTCGGCGGACGCGTCGGGACCTGCGGCCATGTTGCCACCGGTGGCCTCGACCTCCAGCTTCACGTCCTCGATGGCTTCGCAGATGGGATCGATGAGGTCGCTCCACTCGCAGGCCGTTTCCTTGTTCACGGTGACGAAACGGTCCATGTAGAACACGGAGGTCACCTTTCCCAGCGCGAAGATGGCCGAGGCCAGGGGATCGCCCACCGCGGACGCGAAATCCTTGAAGGAACGCGTGCCCCCCCGCAGCAGGGCCGGCTGGCAGATGAACTTGAGCGCGTCCGGATTGGGGGTGGGCTCGATGTTGATGACCTTCGGCATGGCGGCTCCGAGCCCTAAGTTTACTGCGGTGGTCAGGATTGCCCAGAGCCTATTCTGGGGTCATGGCTCGACAACGCATCCTGCTCTCCTGGTCCTCCGGCAAGGACAGCGCGTGGGCCTTGAAGGTCCTCAGGGAGGACCCGGCGGTGGAGGTCGCCGGCCTCCTGACCACACTGAACCAGACCCATGGCCGGGTGGCCATGCACGCGGTGCGGGAGGCGCTCCTCGACCTCCAGGCCGAGGCGGCGGGCCTGCCCCTCTGGAAAGTGCCCCTGCCCTGGCCCTGCCCCGATGGCACCTACGAGGCCCTGATGCGGGGCGTCCTGGACCGCTGCCGGGCCGAAGGCGTCCACGGGGTGGCCTACGGCGACCTCTTCCTGGAGGACGTCCGCGCCTACCGGGAGGCCCGCCACGCCGGCACGGGGATCCAGGCGCGCTTTCCCCTGTGGGGGCTGCCCACCGGCGACCTGGCCCGCACCATGGTCGCCGGGGGCCTGAAGGCCATCCTCACCTGCGTGGATCCAGGCCGGCTGGACGCCCGGTTCGCCGGCCGGGACTTCGATGCCGCCCTCCTGGCAGACCTGCCGGCTGCCGTGGATCCCTGCGGGGAGCACGGCGAATTCCACACCTTTGCCTGGGCCGGGCCCATGTTCAGGGAGGCCGTGCCCGTCCTGCGGGGCGCGGTCCTGGAACGGGACGGGTTCGTCTTCGCGGACCTCGCGCCCAACCCAGCCCTGGCCCGGGAGCCGTCATGACCGATTACGCCTTTCAGACCCACTGGACCTTCAAGGCGCCCCTGGAGCAGGTCTGGCCCCTGATTCACGACGTGGACGCCTGGCCTTCCTGGTGGCGGGGCGTGGAGAAGGTGGAAGTCCTGGAGCCCGGGGACGCCCAGGGCATCGGCAGCCTGCGCCGCTTCACCTGGAAGGGCACCCTGCCCTATCGCCTGCGCTTCAACCTGCGGGCGACCCGCATCGACGCGCCCTCCCTCATCGAAGGCGACGCCTGCGGCGAATTGGAGGGCGTGGGGCGCTGGCTCCTGCGCCAGGACGGCGCCTGGACCACCGTCCGCTACGACTGGAACGTGCGCACCACCAAGGCCTGGATGAACTGGTTCGCGTTTCTTTTGAAGGGACCCTTCCGGCGCAACCACGATCGGGTCATGGGCTGGGGCGCAGAAGGCCTCGCGAAGCGGCTGGGGTGCGAATGGGAATGCGAGGGCTGATCCGGAGGACCGGCGAAGCCCGAACCATGGTTTTCTGATTGCATGTTCGATGCTCAAAAGGATGCCTGCCTCGCCGCGGCCAGGGCCGGAGGCGAAGTGCTGATGCGGCACTTCCGCCACCTGGATCCCGCCACCATCTCCGAGAAGTCCAAGAATGACCTGGTGAGCATCGCCGACCAGGAGGCCGAAGCGGTGATCCGGGAAATCCTGGATTTCCGCTTTCCCCAGTACGGCTTCCTCGGCGAAGAAGGGGGCGCTTCCGGAGATACGGAGCGGCTGTGGATCGTGGATCCTCTGGACGGCACCCTCAACTTCGTCCAGGGCTTTCCCCACTGGTGCGTGTCCGTGGCCCTCTGGGACGGCGAAGGCGCGGTGGTGGGCTGCGTGCTGGACCCTCTGCGGGGCGACGAGTTCGTCGCCGTGCGCGGCCTGGGCGCCACCTGGAACGGCCGGCCCCTGCGGGTTTCCGCCCATCCCGGCCTGGATTCGGCGTTTCTCGCGGTGGGCTTCGCCTACCAGCTTGGCGACCGCTTTCCCCGCTTCCTCCGCGCCTTCGAACGCGTCTTCCACCAGGCCAAGGGCCTGCGGCGCGCGGGCTCCGCCGCCCTGGACCTAGCCCACACCGCCGCCGGCATCTTCGACGGCTATTTCGAGCTGGGCCTCAAGAAGTGGGACATCGCCGCCGGCGCCCTGCTGGTGACCGAGGCCGGCGGACGCATCAGCGACTGGGAGGGCGGCGAGGGCTGGTTCGACAGCGGCAGCGTGGTGGCGGCCAGTCCGGCCGTTCACCCGGAACTCCTGGCGGCCCTGCAGGATCAAAAGCCCTGAGCGTCCAGAAGCGGCTTCTCGTAGTCGCCGTCCTCCCCGGGAAACCTCAGGCCCGGAAGCCCCTTCTCCTTGGCCAGGGACCACAAGAGGCTCTCTCCGGCGGGCAGCGTCGAAGGCTGGCGGGAAAAGACCGGATCCGCGAAGGCGGCCTTGGCATCCACCACGATCCAGCCCTTCGCGCGGAACATGGCGATGACGTCGGGGAGGAAGGCGGCGTTGAGCTCGTTGGTGTGGAGCAGCAGCGTGTGCTTCACGCCCTTCAGTCCCAGCTGCTGCGCCAGGCCCTCGTAGTACTGCGCCCGGTCCCAGAGGTGGGCCAGGTAGGCCTTCCGGAAAGGGGCCGGGTCCGCGCCAGGATGGGCCTCCTTCCAGGCCAGGAAGCGGCTGTCGTAGTACCAGTCGCTGGCGTCGATGGTGACGGCGCCGTTGCGGTAGCCCTGCGCCTGCAGCCAGGCCCGGAAGCCATCCCGCTTCTCCGCGGTGTCGCCTTCCTTCAGGAAGGGAAAGCGGAACAGCTTCGTGAACCCAGGGACAGGGCGGAGCAGGGCGTCCATCTTCGCCACGTCGGCTTCGAAGGCGGCGAGGTCGAGCTTCTTGGAATTCAGGTAGGGATGGGTGTAGCTGTGGTTGCCCACGAGGTGGCCCGCGTCGCCCCAGGCCCGCACCATGGCCCAGCCTTCGGGGCTGTCCACCCGCTTCCCGCAGGCGAAGAGGATGCTCTTCACCTTGCCCTCGCCCAGAGCCTTGAGGATGGCCGCGTTCATGGCCTGGGCGCGGGGCAGTCCCACAGCCTTGAGGTCCGGGCCGTCGTCGAAGGTCAGGGCGAGGCTCTGGCCTCGGAGGATGGACGCCATGGCGAGCAGGAGCAGGGATCTGGAACGCATCGCTTCATCTTGCCCGCCATCTGATTGAAACTGGAGGCTTCCCGGAAGGTGTCCATGCGCAAGCCGTTCCTCCTGACCCTCCTCGCCCTCGCCCTGGCCACGGCGGCTCCGCTCCGGGCCCAGGACCCGGAAGCCTCCGACGCCGCCAAGCGGCCCATGCCCGTCGGCCCCCTGCGCCGCGATTGGGAAGCAGCCCGGGACCTGCATTCCGCCGCCAATCCCGCCCAGATTCGCGTCACCCACATGGACCTGGACCTGAAGGCCGACTTCGCCAAGCGGATCCTCGAAGGCAGCGTCCGCGTCAGCCTGAAGAAGGCCGACGAGAACCTCACGACCCTCCTCCTCGACACCCGGGAGCTGGAGATCCAGTCCGTGGAGGCCGGCACCGGCGGGAAAGCCTGGACCAAGGCCGAGTTCCAGCTCAACGCCGCGACCCCCTTCCTCGGCGCCGCCCTTCAGATCACGGTGCCGAAGGGGGCGGACCAGGTCCGCATCGCCTACCGGACGAGCCCGGCGGCCTCCGGCCTCCAGTGGCTCTCCCCGGCCCAGACCGCCGGCAAGAAGCAGCCTTTCATGTTCAGCCAGAGCCAGGCGATCCACGCCCGCTCCTGGGTGCCTTGCCAGGACAGCCCGGCGGTGCGCGTCACCTTCACCGCCCGCATCCGCACGCCCAAAGGCCTGAGGGCGGTCATGGGGGCGAAGAATCCGCCCCCGGGTCCCAAGCTCGGCGACTACCGCTTCACCATGGAAAAGCCCATCCCCAGCTACCTGCTGGCCCTGGCCATCGGCGACCTGGACTTCCGGGCCCTCGGCAAGCGCACCGGTGTCTACGCCGAACCGTCCATGCTCGCCAAATCCGCCAAGGAGCTGACGGACACGGAGCGCATGGTGGCCGCGGCTGAAAAGCTCTACGGCCCCTATGCCTGGGGCCGCTACGACCTGCTGGTGCTGCCGCCCTCCTTCCCCTTCGGCGGCATGGAGAACCCGCGCCTCACCTTCGCCACCCCGACGATCCTCGCGGGCGACAAGAGCCTGGTGAGCCTCGTGGCCCACGAGCTGGCCCACAGCTGGAGCGGCAACCTGGTCACCAACGCCACCTGGCGGGACTTCTGGCTCAACGAGGGCTTCACCACCTACGTGGAGCGGCGCATCGTGGAGGCCCTCTACGGGCGGGAGCGGGCGGACATGGAGGCGGTGCTCGGCTACAACTCGTTGCAGGGGGAACTGAAAAGCTTCGCCGCCCGGGATCAGGTTCTGCACATCGACCTCGCGGGCCGGGATCCCGATGACGGCATGACGGACATCCCCTACGAAAAGGGCTGCCTCTTCCTCCGCAGCCTAGAGGAGACCTTCGGCCGTCCCGCCTTCGACGCCTGGCTGAAGGGCTGGTTCCAGCGGGGCGCCTTCACCAGCCGCACCACCGCGGACCTGGAGCAGGACCTGACGGACACCCTTTTCAAGGCCAACCCCGACAAGGCCGCCACGGTCCACTTGGCGGAATGGATCAAGGCGCCGGGCCTGCCCGACGGCGCCCCCAGGCCCGAGAGCAAGGCCTTCGCGGCGGTGGATGGGCTCGCCAAGACCTGGTCCGGCGGGGAAGGCCGCGCCGACGCGCTGCCGGGCAAGACCTGGAGCACCCAGGAATGGCTGCGGTTCCTCGATGCCCTCCCCGCGGACCTGAGCCTGGACCGGATGAAGGAGCTGGACCGGGCCTTCGGCCTGACAGAAAGGGGCAACGCCGAGATCGCCCACCGCTGGCTGCTGCTCGCGGTCCGCCACCGCTACGAGGCCGCCTACCCGCGCCTGGAGCGCTACCTCGTCGCCATCGGCCGCCGCAAGCTCATCAAGCCCCTCTACGAGGAGCTCGCCAAGACCCCCGAAGGCAAGCTCATGGCCATCGACATCTACCGCAAGGCGCGGCCCGGCTACCACCCCATCGCCCAGGCCTCCCTGGATCCGATCCTGGGGTGGAAGCCCTGAAGGCCGCCACCTAGCGCCCCGTCAGCTTTTCCAGTTCAAGGCCGTCCGCCCGCTCCGTGATGCGCAGCAGGGCTTCGCAGGCCCGCAGGTAGAAGTCCCGGTGGATGCGGTCGAAGGAGTCCGTCGGGCGGTGATAGTCCTCGTGGTCCTCGACCCCGACGTAGAGCCCGGGAATGCCGGCCTGGTTGAAGGAATAGTGGTCCGACTCGTCGCTCCAGTCCTCGTCGGGCTTGGGCACCTTCGGGGTGTCGTGGCCGAAGCGCAGGACGACGGGAACCTCCGAGGCGAGGGTCGCCAGCGCCGGTTGCAGGGCAGGGAAGGCGCGGAGCCCGGAAATCCAGAGCTCGCCCTTGTCGCTGCGGCTCAGCATGTCGGCATTCAGGTCCAGCAGGGGCGTCATCGGCTTCCAGGGCGCCGCCGCCACGAAGGCCCGGGAACCATAGAGCCCGCGCTCCTCATCGTCGAAGAAGGCGAAGACGATGGAGTGCTTCGGGGGATGGGCCTTGAAGTGGGCCGCGAGGGCCAGGATTGCGGCGGTTCCCGAGGCGTTGTCGTCGGCGCCGGGAAAGAGCCTGCCCTTGCGCACGCCCAGGTGGTCGTAGTGGGCGGAGAGCAGCAGGCAGGCCGAGGGCTGCTCCGTGCCCCGGGCCACCACCGCGAAATTCGCGCCGCCCTTGAAGGTGGCGTAGGGCAGGCGGTAGGCCGCGCCCAGGGGTGGCAAGCCGATCGCCTTCAGCCGCGCCTCCAGGAAGGCCTGGGCCTTGCGGTGTCCCTTCGTGCCGGGCCGGCGTCCCCCGAACGCGGGGCTCGTCAGGGTCTCCACGTCCTTCAGGATCCGGGCCCCATCCAGGCGCAAGGCCGTCGCGGTGGCCTGCGCGCTGACGGTGGCCTGCGCGCTGATCGGCGCGGGAGCCTGGGCCAAGGCGGCCGGCAGGCTGAGAAAAAGGGTGCAGAGCAGTCCTGGAAGCATCCGAAACTTTAACGGGGACCGGCCTGGGCTTTCTTCAGAAACGGACGCTGGCCCCGAAGGTGAGGTGGTGCCGCTCCCCGTCCGCCTCCCAGCTCTTCGAATCGGGCGGTCCGGGGTAGACGCCGAGGAAGGAGCCCACCAGCCGCGCCTCGAGGGCGAGGTGGACGTTGAACCGGTACCCGAAGCCCAGGGACGGTGTCAGGCCCAGGTCGACGTCGGTGTGGCTGCCGTAGGGATACTGGGGCGAGGTGACCTTCCGGCGCTCGTTCCAGAGCATGCCGCCAAGACCCAGGATCATGAAAGGTCCTCCGCGGCTGTCCGGTCCGAAGTGGGGCATCCACTCGTAGGCCACGCCGTAGGACTCCCGCCGTACATCGGCCATCAGCGGGCCCATGAAGCCGCCGGGGTAGACGTAGATGGACCCGTCGTTGAAGGGATGACTCGAATCCATGACGGAATAGTCGATGCGCAGGCGGCCGAGGTTGGGGCTCTCCCGGTTGAAGTGGACCTGCAGGCTCAGCTGGTAGCCGGTGCCGAAGCCCTGGGAGCGGTCGCCCTGGGGAGAGACCGCGGCGAAGCCGAGGCCGAAGCGGTTGCCATAGGGCTCCCCCTGGGCCGACAGGCTGGAGGCGGCCAGCAGGGGCAGCAGCAAGGCGAAGGCGGGCGCGTGACGCATCCAGGTCCTCTCGAGAGCCGCCAGGAAAGGCCGGAACCTGCGCCGGGCATGGCTCTGTGAGGGCCCACGGTAGCATGGGGCATGCAGCCCGAAAGCCATCCCTCCGCCTTCCGCCCCGTTCCCCGCACCGGCGTGATCTACGTCACCGGCGAAGCCCGCAAGCTCGGCTT
Source organism: Holophagaceae bacterium (assembly GCA_016710635.1). Classification (GTDB taxonomy): domain Bacteria; phylum Acidobacteriota; class Holophagae; order Holophagales; family Holophagaceae; genus JADJVL01. The sequence goes on from JADJVL010000008.1 coordinate 114,380, forward strand.
CGACCCCGCGGATGCGGACTGGTGCAACCTGGGCCAGGGCCAGCCCGACACCGGGGAGCTGCCCGGCGCGCCGTCCCGGGAACACACGGTGCCGATCCTGGTGGACGACCAGGAGTACGCGCCGGTGGCGGGCCTCATGGAGCTGCGGGACGCCATCGCCGGCTACTACAACCGCACCTACCGCCGCGGCATGAAGACCCACTACGGCGCCGAGAACGTCTGCGTCAGCGGCGGCGGCCGCGTCGGACTGGCCCGCGCCGCCGCGGCCCTGGGCCAGATCAACCTGGGCCACTTCCTGCCGGACTACACGGCCTACGAGGAGCTGCTGGACGTCTTCAAGGCCTTCACCGCCATCCCCATCCTGCTGGAGGCGGAGCGCGCCTACGCCCTGCCCATCGAAGAGCTGCGCCGGGAGATCCAGGGCCGCGGCCTGGGCGCCCTGCTCTTCTCCAACCCCAACAACCCCACGGGCCGCCACATCCAGGGCGAGGAGCTGCGCCGCTGGATCGAGCTGGGCCGCGACAGCGACTGTTCCCTCCTCATCGACGAGTTCTATTCCCACTACGTCTGGTCCGGTAAGCCGGGCCAGCTGCCGGTGGAGAGCGCCGCGCGCTACATCGAGGACATCGAGCGGGAGGAGGTCGTGCTCTTCGACGGGCTCACCAAGAACTGGCGCTATCCCGGCTGGCGCATGACCTGGACCATGGGCCCGAAGAAGGTCGTGGAGGCCGTGGCCAACGCCGGCAGCTTCCTGGACGGCGGTGGTTCGCGGCCCCTGCAGCGGGCGGCGATCCACCTCCTGGAGGACGCCCACATGGAGGCCGAAACCCGGGCCACGCACCAGGCCTTCCGCGCCAAGCGCGACCTGGTGATCTCCCGCCTGGAGCGCCTGGGCGTGCGCTTCGACCGGCCGCCGGAGGGCACCTTCTACGCGTGGGGCAACGTCAGCGCCCTGCCGGAAGGCCTCAACGACGGCATGGGCCTCTTCCGCGCCCTCCTGCAGGAGAAGGTCATCGTGGTGCCCGGGGAGTTCTTCGACATCAACCCCGGCAAGCGCCGCCAGGGCCGGGGCAGCCGCTTCCAGCAGTACGTGCGGTTCAGCTTCGGGCCGGCGATGGGGACGATCGAGAAGGCACTGGAGCGCATGGAACGGGTGGTGCTGGGGGCGGCGAGGTAGGCCCGAGCGGGCACCGACGAAAGCCCTGCGGGGCTTCCACGTTCGTAGGTGTTGAACTTGACCTTGCCGTTGACCTTGGAAAGGCACCCTTTCAGGTCGTGGTTCGCCTGCCCTTGGCGAACCATGATCTGGAAGGGTGCAGCCAAGCGAAGCGCGGCAGGTTAGGGACCGTCTCCTTCGAAAGACTGGAATTCTGGTGGCGGAACGAAGGATCAGGAAGCCCAGTCTTCGTCCCACCGCGCCAGCCAGGCCTGGAGACAGGCATGGTTCAGGTCCCTGCCGCGCTATCGCTTGGCCGCACCGTGCTCAAGGAAGGCCAAGAGCGGGCCTCCCTTGAGCGCGGTGCCTTTTTCAAAAGCCTCCCTGCTTCCGGGTAGTGGCATCACCTTTGGACAATCCGTGGGAATGCCTCAATGCCTCCCTACCAGATCGCCGGCCTCACCTCGGCGGCGCGTTTCATGGCGTCGCCTTCCGCACACCCGAAGGCCTCGTAGAACTCCGGTAGGTTGGCCAGGGGACCGTTCACCCGGTAGCGCCCCGGGGAATGGGGATCCGTGTTGAGGCGGACCCGCAGGGCCTCATCCCGGATGCTGTTCCGCCAGACGGTCGCGTAGTTCAGGAAGAAACGCTGGGCGCCGGTGAAGCCGCCCGCCGACGGGGCCGGCTTGCCCTTCAGGCTGCGCTGCCAGGCGGCGTAGGCGATCTTCAGGCCGCCCAGGTCGCCGATGTTCTCGCCCAAAGTCAGTTTGCCGTTGACGGCCTGGTCCGGCAGGGCCTGGAAGCCGTCGAACTGCTTCACGATGAGCGCCGTGCGGGCCAGGTAGGCCTTGCGGTCCGCGTCGGTCCACCAGTTCTTCAGGTTGCCATCGGCATCGTACTGGGAGCCCGAATCGTCGAAGCCGTGGCTCATCTCATGGCCGATGACGGCGCCGATGCCACCGTAGTTCACGGCGTCGTCGGCCGCCGCGTCAAAGAAGGGCGGCTGCAGGATGCCGGCTGGGAAGACGATCTCGTTGAGGGTGGAGGAATAGTAGGCGTTCACCGTGGGCGGCGTCATCCCCCACTCCCCGCGGTCCACGGGCCGGCCCAGCTTGGCGAGATTGCGCTTCGCCTCGAAGAAGCGGGCGCGGGTGGCGTTGCCGAAATGGTCGCCGCGGCGGATCTCCAGCTTGCCGTAGTCCCGCCACCGGTCCGGGTAGCCGATCTTGACGCCGAAGGCCGCCAGCTTGCGCTGGGCCTGGACCTTGGTTTCCGGGCTCATCCAGTCGAGGCCCTCGATGCGCTCCTTCAGGGCGGCGCGCATGTTCTCCACCATGGCGAGCATGCGGGCCTTGGCTTCGGGGGTGAAGGCCTTCTCGACGAAGAGCTGGCCCAGGGCCTCCCCGAGGGCGCCGTCAGTGGCGGCCTGGATCCGCTTCCAGCGGTCCTGGGGCTGCTCGATGCCGTTCAGCACCCGCTCGTTGAAGTCGAAGGCCTCATCCACGAAGGCCTTGGAAAGGAGCGGCGCCCCTGAGCGCACCGCGTGCCAGCGGAGGTAGATCCGCCATTCCGGCAGGGTCACCTGGTCCGCGAGGACGCCGAACTCTTTGAAGAAGCCGGGCTGGCGGACGTTCAGCTCCGCCGGGGGCGTCAGGCCGAGGGCCTTGAAGTAGCCCTTCCAGTCGAAGGCGGGGGTCAGCGCCTCGACCTCCGCGAAAGCCAGCTTGTGGTAGGTCTTCTGCGGGTCCCGATTCTCCACGCGGGTCATGGACGCCTTGGCCAGCCGGGTTTCGAGGGCCAGCACCGTTTCCGCGTGGGCCCGGGCGTCGTGGGCGTGCTCGCCCACGAGCTGCAGCATGCGGGCCACATGGAGGAGGTACTTGGCCCGGAGCTCCTTGGACTTCGCATCGTCCTTCAGGTAGTAGTCCCGGTCCGGCAGTCCCAGTCCGCCCTGGCTCAGGATGCCGAGGGTGCGGGTGCTCTCCCGGGCGTCCTGGGCGACGATGAAATTGAAGCCCCCGCCGGCGCGCACCAGGCTCAGCTCCCCCAGCACCGCCGCCAGCTCCCGCGAACCCTTCATGGCTTCGATGCGGTCCAGCCAGGGCTTGAGCGGTGCAGCTCCCAGCTTCTCGATGGCGGCCTCGTCCATGCCGCTGGCGTAGAAGTCCGCCACCTTCTGCTCGCGGCTGCCCTTCTTCCAATCGGACTTCCGGGCCAGGGCGTCGAGTATCCCGTGGAGCACGTCCCGGTTGCGGTCCGCCAGCTGCTCGAAGCTGCCGAAGCGGCCTCGGTCCGCGGGCACCGGATGGCCCTTGATCCAGCCGCCGTTCGCGAACTGGTAGAAGTCCTCGCAGGGCTTCACGGACCGGTCCAGGTTCGCGGGATCGAGGCCGGCCCCGGAGCCACCGGAATCGGTCTGGCCCAGCAGGGGTGCGGCGGCCAGGGCGAAGGTCACGAGCAGGCGGGGGACGGACATTGAAACCTCGCTAGATGATGCTTAGAGCCTAGCAGCCTTCCCGCAGCCCACCGAATCGGGGTCCGGAAGCACCCGCGCCTCCTCGAGGAGCGCCCGGTGCCGCGCCACGAAGGCCATGGCCCGAGGCATCCTGCGGATCCTCCAGGCGGCCTTCACCTCCGCATGGGAGCGCCGGGCCAGGGCCAGGTCCCAGCGGAAGCGGAAGAAGGCCACCTCGGACCGGTGGATGGGCGCGAGCACGTAGGTCGCCACGGCCCGGGGCTCGAAGAGGACGCGGCAGCCCGCGTTCCAGGCCCGGAGGGCAAGATCCAGGTGCTCCCTCGAGTTCAGGGCCGGCAGGGGCCCCAGGGCCCGCAAGGCTTCGGTGCGCAGGAGGAGCGCGTGGGTTTCGAAGCGGTGCACGCGGATCCGTCCAGCCTCCTCCGGCAGGCGGCGCCGCTCGAAGATCGCGACCCGGCCGTCCGGCTCCCGCTCGAAGATGCCCAGGGTGCCGCCGCCTTCGTCCCGGTGGGGCTTGGCCTCGCCCCCCGGCGCCAGGTCTAGGGTGAGGGGTGCCACGATGTCGCAGCCGGTCTCCCGCTGGGTCGCCACCATGCGGGCGAGGAAACCTGGCTCGATGAGCACATCGTTCTGGATCTGACAAAGCAGGGGCTCCCTAACCGACGCCAGGGCGAGGTTCAGGGCTTCCCCCGGCAGGAGCGGCCGGGGGCTTTCGATCCAGACCACCCGGGGACGACCGGCCAGGAAGGCTTCCATGGCCGCGCGGACGGGCGCCGGATAGCCGCAGTCCACGATGCGCAGGGTGAAGACCGGTCCGGTCTCGGCGCAGATCCGCCGCAGGCATTCCAGGGCCAGGCTGAACTTCTCCCGGATGACCAGGACGACGGCGAGGTCGGGAAGACCTTCAGCGGGCGAAGCGGTAGGCATGGATGTCCCCGGTCCGACCTTCCCGGGCGGCCAGGACGGCCGTCTCGAGCCAGGGACCCGCGCGGAAGTTGATGGCCACTTCGAAGTCGTCCCGGACTTCGCCGAAAAAAGCCTGGGCCGCCTCCAGGACCTCCGCGGCCTCCGCCGCCCGTCCCCGCGCCGCCAGCAGCTCGCCCAGCACCATGCCCGAGTTCAGGCACTCCACCGGGAAGCGGTGCGAGCGGCTTTCCGCGGCGGCCCGCAGCCAAGGCTCGGCTTCGGCGGCCTCGCCGTCCTGGAAGAGGGAGTAGCCCAGGAACCAGTGGTAGCGGATCCAGTCCGGCTCGCGCTTGATGGCGCAGGCGAGGCGCTGCCGGTAGAAGCGCTTCTTCCAGGCCACGCGGCCGGGATCGGGGTGGTGCGCGACTTCCAGCCCTTCGAGCCAGCGGGCGTGGCCGCCCTTCTCGCGGATGTCGATCTGCACGTTGTCGTGGACCAGGCCGCGCTTGTTGAAGCCCCGGCGGAAGAGGAAGAGCTTGTAGTCGTCGTAGGCCGCACCGCCGGGCAGCTCGGTCCGCCAGAGGCCGAAATAGCCTGCGACGCCAGGCTCCTCCTCCATGTCCGCCAGGCGCCGCAGGTTCGCCGCCTCCAGGCGCTCATCCGCGTCGAGGCAGAGGACCCACGGCGTGGACAGCGCATCGAAGCCGAGGTTGCGGTGCTCGCTGTAGCAATAGCAGCGGTCTTCCGAAAGCCGCACCGGCAGGGCCTCGATGCCGTAGCGGGTGCGCAGCAGTTCCGGCGTCCCGTCGGTGCTCTCGTTGTCGAGGATCACCACCTCCGAGGCGGCTTCCAGGACGGGCTCCAGGCACTGGGAGAGCCGGGCGGCCTCGTCCTTGACGATCATGCAGAGACCGAAGCGCATCAGCGGACCCCGCGGCCGGATCCGCATCCGCGGCGCGGTTGCGGAGGGCGGCGGTCCGAATCCGCGGCCCTGCGCAGCGCCGAAACGCTTGCGCCGAGGGCCCTGGGGGTCGTCAAGGCTACTTGTTGCATCCGTCCTTGCAGCCGTTGTGGTGGTTGTGGCAGGTGCTGCAGTTCTTGTGGGTCTGCTTGCAGGCGTTGCACTTCGCGTGGTGGTCCGCGCACCACTTGCAGGGGACGCCGGCGGAGGCGAAGGCGGTGAGGGCGAAAACGGCGAGGATGGCGCGCATGGGAACTCCTGGGGGGTGGGGTTCAGTGACTGTGATGACTGACACAGCCTGCGTCAAGCGGTATGGCTTCGAGGCACATCGTGACGATCCACACAGGCGCGGGACGCGATGTTTAGGAGTCCTGCAGGAGGATCCCATGCTCTCCACCCACGAACAGCATGTCATCGATGCGTTGAGGGAGTTCCCGTCGGAACGGCAGATGCCCATGGCCCGGGCCTGCGCGGAGCTGCTGCGGATCACCGCCCACCACGCCAAGTGCACCGGGATCGGACCCGACGGTTTCCCCTGCGGCACGCCGAGCGACACCTGTGAGAACTGCCACGCCCTGGTCCAGGCCTTCGAGGATCTGGCCCAGTGACCCTGCCTCCAGGCAGCCCCATCCGCCGTGCCACTGCCGCGGCGCCGCGTCGTTGAACCGAGGAGCCAATACCATGGCCATTTCCGCCTCCACCCGTCCGAAACCCTATCTGGAAGCCGAGTACTGCAAGGGCTGCCTGCGCTGCATCGACGCCTGCCCGAAGGACTGCATCGCCCAGGGCACGGAGATCAACCCCGCCACCGGCGTGGTGCCCGTGGTGCTGGATCTCGCGACCTGCAACGGGTGCGGCCTCTGCATCCAGGCCTGCCCCGAGCCCTACGGCCTGAGGCCCGAGAACGAACGCACCGTCGACGCCGCCGGCTTCGAGCTGGAGGATCCCGCCGCCCTCTTCGGCCCCCGGGACACCACCGCGCCCGTCCCCGTGGACATCCCGGACCGCCACCTGCCGCTGCCGGCGTCCGAGCCGCTGGTGCTCAAGGGCACCTACGCGTCCGCCCTCGGCGCGCTGCTGGCCGGCTGCCGCCACGTCTTCGGCTATCCCATCACGCCCTCCACCGAAGGCGCCGAGCTGATGGCCAAGGTCCTGCCCAAGCTCGACGGGGCCTTCGTGCAGGCGGTGAGCGAAGTGGCCGCCGTGAACATGATGTACGGCTGCGGCGGCGCCGGCCTGCCCTGCATGACCTTCACCAGCAGTCCCGGCTTCAGCCTGATGCTCGAGGGCGTCAGCTACATGATCGGCGCCGAGCTGCCCGGCGTCTTCGTCAACATCATGCGGGGCGGCCCGGGCCTGGGGAACATCGGCCCGGAGCAGGCCGACATCAAGCTGGCCTGTCGGGGCCTCGGCCACGGCAACACCCAGGCCATCACCTTCGCCCCTTCGACGCCCCAGGAGATGCTGGACCTCACCCGCCTTTCCTTCGAGCTGAGCTTCAAGTACCGGAACCCCGTCGTCCTCCTCGGGGACGGCTACCTCGGCCAGATGACCGGCGTGGTGCGCCTGCCGTCCACCTTCACCAAGCCCGGCCTGCCGGCCTGGGCCGTCTGGGGCGACCGGGACCACCGGCGCAACCTCGTGAGTTCCATCCATCTCTCCGAACCGGACCTGGAGCAGCACAACCTCCACCTCCTCGGAAAATACGGCGCCATGATCCGCGACGAGCAGCGCTCGGACCTCTACCGCTGCGACGACGCCGAGATCCTCCTGGTGGCCTGCAACACGCCGGCCCGCATGGCCAAGGGCGCCGTCGAGGACCTGCGGCGGAAGGGCATCAAGGCCGGTCTCTTCCGGCCCATCACCCTGTGGCCCTTCCCCATCGACGCCCTGAAGGCCGTGCTGCCGGGCGTCAGCCGCATCGTCGTGGTGGAGGCCAGCCCCGGCCAGCTCGAGGACGAGCTGCGCCTCGCCCTGGACCGCGCCGACGTCGCGCGCCCACCCATTGACCACGTCCAGCGCTACGGCGGCATCCTGCCCCAGCAGTTCGAGATCGTCGACAAGGTCCTGTCCTTGTGTCCCGTGCAGAGCGGCGAGGTGATGGCATGAGCGTCTTCTACAAGCGGTTCGAGCGCCATTCCCACGGCGAAGGCCTCAAGGGCCAGTCCACCCACTACTGCGCCGGCTGCGGCCATGGCCTGGCGCACCGGGATCTCGCCGAGGTCATCGAGTCCCTGGGCATCCAGGACCGGACGATCCTCGTGAGCCCCGTGGGCTGTTCCGTCTTCGCCTACTACTACTTCGACGTGGGCAACACCCAGGCCGCCCACGGCCGGGCGCCCGCGGTGGCCATCGGCCACAAGCTGGCCAACCCCGACAGCATCGTCATCAGCTACCAGGGCGACGGCGACCTGGCCTCCATCGGCCTGGCGGAAACCATCTCGACGGCCCAAATGGGCCTGCCCCTCACGGTCATCTTCATCAACAACGCCATCTACGGCATGACCGGCGGCCAGCTCGCGCCCACCTCCCTCATGGGGCAGAAGACCAGCACCAGCCCAGACGGCCGTTCCACCTTCATGGGCCAGCCCCTCCGGGTGGCGGAGCTCATCGCCCAGCTGGACGGTCCCATCTATGTGGAGCGCGTGGCCCTCTATGACGCCAAGCAGCGCATCAAGGCCAAGAAGGCCATCGAGAAGGCCGTCCGCCTGCAGAAGGAAGGCCGCGGCTACACCTTCATCGAGGTCCTCGCCGAATGCCCCACCCACCTGAAGATGTCCCCTGACCAGGCGGAGAAGTGGGTGAAGGAGCACATGGAGCCCATCTATCCCCTCGGCGTGAAGAAGGACCTCACCGTGGAGCCCTGGTGGGACCGCAAGGCCCCCAGCTTCGAGGCGGACAAGCTCCTCGCCATCATGGGCGCGGCCAACGGCGCGCCGAAGCGGTACTCCACCGGCTTCCCCACCCATCTCGGGGGCACCGACATCAGCTTCAAGTTCGCCGGTTCCGGCGGCGACGGGGCCCAGACCGCCGCGCTGCTCCTGGCCCGCGCGGCCATTTCAGAAGGCTTCGACGCCACCCACATCCCGAGCTACGGCCCCGAAAGCCGGGGCGGCACCTCCTACGCCGACGTCCATATCGCCGAGACCGAAGTGCTCAACCCCTCGGCGGCCCATCCCGATGTGCTGATCGCGTTCAACGCCCCGAGCTTGGCGAAGTTCGCCGCCACCGTGAAGGAAGGCGGAACGATCATCTACGACAGCACCGTCATCACCGAAGTGAAGAACATGCCGCCGAACCGCCGCCTGGTGGCGGTGCCCCTCACGGGCCTCGCCATGGCCCTGGAGCGTCCCATGGTCAAGAACGTCGTCGCTCTGGGGGCCCTGCAGGGCTCCACCGGCGTCCTGCCCGTGGAACGCTTCCTTGACACCCTCCGCACGGTGCTGAAGGACAAGCCCCAGCTGCTGCCCCTCAATGAGACCGCCTTCGCGGAGGGGGTCCGCCACGCCACGCCTGTCCCCGCATGAGCGACGCGGTGCTCAGCGCCCCGGCCCCGGCCTTCGTCCATGAATCCGAGGCCTACCGCCTCCTGATGGACGCGGGCCTGGCTCCGCCGGTCCACGCCTGGCTGGGCCAGGTGCTGCCCTTCGAGGCCGGCGAGACCGTGGTGCTGAAAGGCCTGGGGGACGGCCTGTGGCACAAGTCGGAGCTGGGGGCGGTGCGGATGCTGCCCTTCGAGCCGGCGCCCCTGGCCGGGGCCGCCGTGGAGATGAGGGCCCGCATCGAGGCCGCCGGCCACCGGTGGATCGGCGCGCTGGTGTGCGAGAAGGTCGCCATCGCCCGGGCCGAAGGCCTGCCCACCGAGGCCTTCGCGGCGCTGACCCGCGGCGAAGGCGGCTGGACCCTGGTGCTGGGCATCGGCGGCCTGCAGGCGGAGGCTCTGGGCGCCCTGGCGCCGCCCTTGCGCCTGCCCCTCGCCGTCACGACCTGCGAAGAGGCCCTGGAAGCCTTCAAAGGCCACCTGCTGGGCCAGGTGTGGCTGGGCCTCCTCCGGGGCACTTCGGCGCTGACCACCGAGAGCCAGCTCGCAAGGTTCTTCGATTCCCTCTGGCGGGCCGCGGATCTCGCCGAGCTGCGGGACCTGGATCTGCTGGAACTGAACCCGGTGGCCCTGGACGATTCCGGGCAGCCCCGGCCCCTGGACGCCGTCGGTCTCCGCGCCACTGGACGGCAGGCGGCGCGCTGGCCGCCGCCCTGCGGGTTCCTGGAACATCTCCTCGCCCCGCGCTCCGTCGCCATCGCCGGAGTCTCGGCCCAGGCCGGCACCGTCGGACGCACCATCCTCGACAATCTCCGGCGCCGGCCCTGGGAACGGCTGACGGTGCTCAAGCCGGGCCAGGACGAATTCCTCGGCCTGCCCTGCCTGCCGGACGTCAGCGCCCTCAAACAGGCGCCGGTGGACCTCCTGCTCCTCGCCCTGCCCGCTCCCGCGGCGGCCCAGACCCTGCTCCAGCTCATCGACCAGGGCGGCGGGGCCGCGGTGGTGGGCCTCGTGTCCGGCGGCCTCGGGGATGGCGCCGATGGCGAAGGCCTGGGGGCGAAGCTGTCGGAAGCCCTCCGGGACGCCCGGGAGATGGGCTGCTGGACTCCGGCGGTGCTCGGGCCCAACTTCCTCGGGCACTGGGTTCCCGGCGCGGGGATCGATACCTCCTTCATCGCCGAGGACCGCCTCCCGCCCCTGCCGGAAGCGCCCGGTCCCCTGGCCCTCCTGAGCCAGAGCGGCGCCTTCCTCATCACCCGCCGCTCCCGCCTGCCCCGCCTGCCCTTCGGCCTGGCCCTGGCCCTCGGGAACCAGATGGACGTGGCCCTTCCGGACCTGCTGGAAGCCCTGGTCGAACGCCCGGAATTCCGCGCCGTGGCGGCCTACCTGGAGGGCTTCGGCCCCGGCCACCTCGCGGCCACGGCCAAGGCGGTCGCGAAGCTCGCCGCGCAGGAACGCCGCCCCCTGATCCTGCGCGCGGGGCGCACCGAGGGCGGCCAGGCCGCCGCCGCCAGCCACACCGGCGCGCTGGCGGGGGACGCGGCCCTCGAGGAGGCGCTGCTGCGGCGGGCCGGAGCGCGGTGGACGACCTCCCAGGCGGCCTTCGACGCCGGGCTCGCCTGGCTCGGCGCCTTCCCGGCCCTTGCCCTGGGGCCCATCGCCCTGGTCACCAACGCCGGGTTCGAAAGCGTGGGCGCGGGCGATCTGCTGGTGGCGCCCCTCGCGGGCCTGGCCCAGGACGACGGCCTCGCCACGGACCTCCGGGCCATCCTGGCAGACGAAGGCCTGGCGGGTCTCGTCGCGCCAAGACTGCCCCTGGACCTCACGCCCATGGCGCCGCTGCGGGTCTTCGGCCGCTGCGCCAGCCGGATCCTCGACACGGAGGCCGCCATCGTCATCCTGGGCATCGTCCCCTTCGCACGGAACCTTCAGACGGACGATCTGGAGGCCGCGGCGGCCTTTGCGGAGACGCTGGCCACCCAGGCCAGGAGTCGCGGGAAGGCGGTGGCCTTCGCCGTGGACGCCGGCGCCGACTACGAGCCCTACCGGGAGGCCCTGGCCCGCAGCGGACTCCCAGTCTTCCTCCGGGTCGAGGATGCCTTGAAGGGGCTGGAAGCCCTCGCCTGAGCCTCCACCGGAACCGACCATGAGCCGCGCGCGCCTCATCCTTGCGATCCTGGCGGCGCTCCTGTTCCTCGCCACCCTCGCGCGCTATTTCGGGGATGCGCGGTGGCGGGAGCGGACCGCCGACCTGCGGTCCGCCCTGACCTCCGCGCGGCGACCCCCGCGGGTCGCGCGCTTCGAGACCGCCGAACTGGAAGGCCTTCCCGAACCGGTCCAGCGCTACTTCCGGGCGGTACTGCGACCGGGGCAGCCCATGCTCCTCGGAGCCCACATCCGCCAAGTGGGACAGTTCCGCATGGGCGAGGACAAGGACTCCTGGCGTCCCTTCCGGGCGGACCAGGTGATCCTCGCCGGACCTCCCGGCTTCGACTGGGACGCCCGCATCCAGGCGGCCCCAGGGCTGCAGGTCTACGTGCATGATGCCTACTGCCGTGGCGAAGGTCGGCTCGAGGCCTCCATGCTGGGGCTCTGGCGGTTGGCCCACCTCCGTGGAACCCCAGAAGCCGCGGAAGGCGAGCTCCTGCGCTATCTCGCCGAAGGCGCCTGGATGCCCACGGCCTTGCTGCCCAGCCAGGGCGTGCGCTGGGAGCCCCTGGGAACCGATTCCGCAAGGGCCACCCTGACCGATGGCGCCGTCCGGGTTTCCCTGGATTTCACGTTCGACGCCGTGGGCCTCATCACCACCATCCTTGCGCCGGCCAGGCCAAGAACGGTGAAGGGCGGCACCAGACCCACCGCCTGGGAGGGCCGGTTCAGCGATTGGCAGGAACGGAACGGCGTGCTCCTCCCCCTGGCCAGCGAGGTCGCCTGGCTCCTCCCGGAAGGCCGGTGGCCCTACTTCCGGGGCCGCACCGTGGAGATCCGCTTCGAGACCGCACCGTAGCGTCGGACCCCGACCGTTGGGCACCCTCGCCGTGCCTCCGGGGTTTCGCGCGGGAACTTCCCTTCATTGGTGCCTGTCCAACGGGCAGTCCACCGAGAGGCCGCCATGCCATCCGCCCCCTTGTGCGCCGGTTCCTTTCTCGCGCATCTTGCAATGCCCTTGTCCGCAGTCGGTCGATGGGACCGCCGCCGGTACACTGTCCCCCGTGACGAGCCTGCCGCGGTGGAACGAGGAGTCTGACGATGGGGAGCTGGTGGCGGCCTTCCGCACCGGAGAGCTCGGTGCTTTCGAGACCCTGGTCCGCCGGCACCAGAAGGCCATGCTGAATGTCGCCTATCGCATGCTCGGGAACCACGAGGAGGCCTGCGAAGTCGCGCAGGACGCCTTCGTGGCGGCCTACAAGGGACTGGCGAATTTCCGCGGGGAGGCCCGTTTCACCACCTGGCTCACCACCATCACGCTGAACCAGGCCCGCAACCGCATCGAGCACCTGGCCTCCCGCCGCCGCCATGAAGCCTATTCCCTCGATGCGCCCCGCCGGGATTCGGAAGGCGGTCACGACGAGGCCCGCCGGGAAGATCCACCTTCCGGTGCGCCTTCCGCCCTGGACCTGCTGGAGACCCAAGCCCTCCGCCAGCGGGTGGAAAAGTGCATCGACGCCCTGCCCCCTGACTTCCGCGAAGTCCTCGTGCTCCGGGACCTGCGGGACCATTCCTACGAGGAGATCGGCACCATGCTCAGCGTGCGCGAGGGGACCGTGAAGTCCCGCCTGTTCCGCGCGCGGGAAGGCGTGAAGGACTGCCTGAAACGCGGGGGGGAGGCGCCATGACGGCCTGCCGGGAGATCCAGGAACTCATGTCCACCGCCCTGGATCAGGCGTTGTCCGCGGGGGATCAGGCCCGCCTCGCATCGCACCTCTCCAGTTGCGACGCCTGCCGCGTTTTCCAGAACGAGTTGCAGGAGTCCCACCAGCTGGTCCGTGGGGTCGAGGCCATCGAACCTCCCCTGTGGCTGGCATCCCGGATCATGGCCCGCGTCCGGGCGGAAGCCATGCCGCAGCCCTCTTTCTGGCGCCGGGCCGTCTTGCCGATCCTGCTGAAGCCGCAGTACCAGGTGGCGACGCTGCTCCTGGTGGGCGCCACCAGCTTCTACCTCATCCGGAACCAATCGGGCTCCGTCCAGGATGGCTCGGGCCGGGATCAACCGAGCCTCCAAACCGCTCCAGTCGGAACGAGCACAAACCCCGAGGACAAGGCCATCGAGGAGGCCGCGGGGGCTCGGCCAGGAATTCCGCCCAGGCCCACGGAGCAGCGGAGGCTGCGGGAAGTGGACGCACCATCCCGTCAGGAAGGCGAGGCCAAGGAAAAGAAGGATGTCTACGGCTTCGCCGCGCCGCCCCCTCCCTCGGCTGCGTCACCGGCTCCCGAAGCGATGCCCGGCGCCCTGGGGCGCGTGGGCGACGATATTGGCTTCGTGGCGCCGAAACCTGCCACACCCGCCGCCGGAGCCCCCGGGGGCGGCCCCGCCTCCAGCCTTGAACGGGACGCGCGGGCCGATCTCGCGGCGACCTCCAAGAAGGCCGCCGCGGCCGAGAAGCCCCGGGCCAAGGAGGAGGTGCTGGAGGACAGCGCCCAGGCGCCACGGTTCTACATCCAGTGGGAACCCGAACATCCGGACCGGGCCCGGCAGCTGCTGGAGCAGGAACTGGCGGACCTGGGCGGGACCGTGCTCCCGGAGGACCGACGCCAGAGCTCGCAGCAGACACAGGTCCATGCCCTGGGCGCGAGGCTGGACGGACGGCGTCTGCCCGAGCTCCTGGCCCGCCTGCAGCGACTGGGGACCGTGCGCTCTCCCCAGACTCAGCAATCCCAGTCCTCCCGCCCGGGCCAGGTGAATCTGCTCATCCGCTGGTGATCCTGGGAACCCCTGGAGGCTTCGGGCTGTCCAACGAGGCAGCCCACACCAGGAGGTTCCCATGAAGACCAGGATGGCCCTTTCCCTCGCCGCAGGCCTCTGTGCCTGCGCCATCCCAGCCCCCAGCCAGAGCGCCGGCCGTGGCGTGACCATCGAGATCCGCACCGATGGCGGCGGGGCCCTGCCCCTCTATCCTGCCGCCAGCCGCGGCGCCGAGTCCCGGGTCTACGCCGAGGCCGTGCAGGGACAGGCCTATCGCATCGTCGTCCACAACCACCTGAACCGGCGCGTCGGTCTTGTCATCGCCGTGGACGGCCGGAACATCATCTCCGGCCAGGCCTCGTGGCTGCGCAGCAACGAGCGCATGTACATCCTTGGCCCCTACGAATCCCAGTCCTACGAGGGCTGGCGGGCCTCCTCGGACCGGGTCAACCGCTTCTACTTCACCCACGCCGCCGATTCCTACGCGTCCGCCTTCGGCGATGAATCCGCCATGGGGCTGATCTCCGTCGCGACCTTCGGCGAGCTCCGCCAAAGGCAGCCTGCCCGCGGCTGGTTCGGCTGGGGGAGGGATTCAGGCTCCCGGAGCCGGGAGGCGGACCGATCCGATGCCCCCAGCGCCAAGGCCATGCCTGGCTCCGGCACCGGATCGGCGGCGCCCTCGGAGCAGCGCAGCGAGCGGCCAACGCCCCGGGACCTGGAAGAGGGTCAGGCTGGCACGGGTTACGGCTCGGACACCTACTCGCCCTCCTACACCGTCACCTTCGAACCGGAAAGCGCGCCCCTGGAGAAGACCTTCATCAAGTACGAGTGGCGGGAAGCGCTGGTGCGCCTCGGCGTCCTGCGCAACCCTCCTGCGATCCCTCGGAACCGCCTGTGGGACGAAGGGTATGCGCCTCCGCCGCCCCGGCGCTGGTGATTGACTGCGGGAATGGCCTGAAGGCGAAGGCCGCGAAATCCCCCCCGGGTCTCGCGGGCTTCGCCTGGGCCGCTGGAGGAGTCCTCGAGGGACTCACTTCACCTGCAGCCCTTCCAGATATTTCGTCAGGCCGGCCACCCGCTGCTGGACCACGGACTCCTGGCGGTCATTGAAGACCCGGAAGACCGGTCCCCAGACGGGCATGTCCTTCACGCCATGGGTGCCCGTCCCGGCTTCCCCGCGGATCACCTGGGCCACATGCGCGGCGGGAAAGACCCCCTTGTTAAGCCTGGAGAGGTGCGTGAGGTCGGGGGTGGGGGTCTTCAGCCGGGAGGCGACAGGGCCATTGCCGGTGCCATCCGTGCCATGGCAGCTCGCGCAATAGGCCTTGTACATCTCCATGCCCGACCCTGGAGAGGTGTAAGGGGTCGGCATCTTTTTCACATTGGATTCCTGGGCCATGCCCGCGAAGCAGACAAGGGCTCCCAGGCTGAGGGTAAGGGCGGGACGGTTCATGGGCTTCTCCTTGGACCCCGCGCCTTGAGCGCTCACCGCAGGGCCGAAATCTCCCACTTCCGGTGCGGGTCCGGTGCAAGCGTGGTGCCCACCGCTGGATGGGTCCAGTGACGGGCCTCACAGACCTGGGGTAGGTTGCAGGCGCCTGGGCGGAGCAGACCCCCTTCAGCCGCAGGCCATACTGGCACTCGTGAGGTGCCCATGAGCCTGCAAAGCCGCGTCATCGCCTTCCTGGCCCGGCCCGTGCCCGAGGATGTGGGCTACGTCGCGGATTCCATCGCGGAGCGCATCCTTTCCGCCTACGCAAAGGGCGGCGGGATCGGGTCGGATCCCGACCTGCTGGAGCTGCTGGAGCTCTGCATCCTGGAATCCCGAGCCGCCGCCGAGGAGGGCAGCCCGGTTCGGCGCACATGGTTCAACGAAAGCGCCGGCCTCCTGGAGGCCATCCAGGCCGAGTGCTCCTGAGGCCGCCGGGAAGAACCGCCTCAGCGCTCATTTCTGAACGCTGCCCAGCGCCACCACCTCCGCCGCGATCTCCCGGCTGAGGCGGTCGAGGATGCGGTCGTGGGCACCGACGAGGGCTTCGGGTCCGGAATCCGGGACGGGCTCCTCCAGCCTGCTCCTGCGCCGCAAGAGGGCGGCGCCGCCGGACGCCGGCGCCAGCATCCAGGTCGCCCGCAGGGTCAGGACCCCGCCGGGACGCCCGTCCAGGCGTTGCACGTCCACTTCCAGCCTCCAGGCCGCCTTTACCCGCTCGCCGAACGGGTGGGCCACCACCGCATCGCCCCCAAGCAGCGCGCCGAGGTTTTCCACAAGCACCCGCTGCACGTCCGGGCCCAGGCCATTGCCCCAGCGGTGGGCCTCGGAGATCTCCAGGGTGCCTTCGGACCGGGTGATCACCAGCTGGGACCGCTGGAGCGCTTCCGACAGCCGCACGGGCATCACTTCCAGGGCCGCGGCGGCCACGGGCGCGCCCTCGCGGGCGGGCGACAGGGGCCGCAGGGTGTGGAACACCACCGGCTCGGAACGCTTCAGGCAGCCCGGCGACGCCGCGAGTCCCGCGGCCAGTAGCCATCGCGTCGACAGTCTCATTTCTGCTTCCCCTTCCCGAAGATCAGCGCTTCTGGTTGGCGTTCGAGGGTATCGGCCAGCTCCCGGAGGGAACGGGAAGCCTTGGCGAATTCGTCGAGGGCCCGGTGGAGATCCTGCTGGGCCGGAGAATCCGCCCGCAGAGTCTTTTCCAGCGTGGCCAGGGTGGCCTGGGCCTGCGCCAGCGTGGCCTTCGCCTGGGGCGCGGTGTCCTGGTCCAGCTTCGCCATGAGGACCGTGGTCTGCTGCAGCGCCGCCTTGAGGGCCGGGATCGCCGTGCGCACCTCCTCGACGATCTCCTCCAGGGGCAGTTTCTGCAGGCGCTCCGCGAGGTTCGCCAGGTTGTCCACCATGGCGGTCATGGTGGAAGGCATGGTGGGGATCTCCGGATACTTGCCGTAGCGTCCAAGGCTGCGGGCGGGGCCCTGGGTGCTGTAGCCGAGGTCCACGAACATGCTGCCGGTGAGCAGCGACGCGGGCTTGAGCTGGGCCCGCAGGCCCCGCTTCACCAACTGGGCCACCACCGCGTCCGTGCTGGAGGCCTTCGGGCCCAGCACCGAGAAGCGCTCGGGCTCCAGGGCGATCAGCACGGGGATCCTGCCTTCCAGGCTGTCCGCGTGGAACTCGAGCTTGAAGTCCTGCACTTCGCCGACCTTGATGCCCCGGAACTCCACCGGCGCGCCCCGGGTGAGGCCCCGCACGGATTCGTTGAAGTTCACCACGTAGTAGTGGCGCTGCCGGATGACCTGCTCGCTGATGGCGTCATGGTTGGGATAGAGGGTGAACACGTGGCCCTTGGGCACCTTGACCCCGGCCTCCAGGCTTTCGGGGTTCTCGAAGGAGATCCCGCCCAGCAGGATGTCCGCCAGGGATTCGGACTTCATGCGGATGCCGCTGGCGTCCAGGGAGACGTCCACGCCGCCCGCGTCCCAGAACCGCGTGGCCGTGTTCACCAGGCTGTCGTAGGGCGCGTGGATGAAGGCCTTGATGGACACGGACCGGCCGTCCTTCTCCAGGTCGAAGCCCGCCACCTCGCCCACCCGGATCTGGCGGAAGTGCACGGGGCTGCCGATGTTCAGCGATCCCACCTTGTCCGCCTGCAGGACCACCAGGAGGCCCGTCTGCTTGGTGGTAAGCAGGCCCGGGGACTCGAGTCCCGTATACGCGTTGTCGAAGGCCTGGTCCTCCACGGGCTGGCCGGGGTCCATGGCGATGTAGGCCCCCGAGAGCAGGGTTCCGAGACCCGAGATGCCGCTGCTCCCGATGCGGGCCCGGACGATCCAGAAGCGGCTGTTGACGGAGAGCAGGGGCGCGGCGTCCTTGTTCAGCTCCGCGGTCACCACCACCCGCGTGAGGTCCTTGCTGAGGCCCATGGCCGTCACTTTGCCGATTTCCACGTCCTTGTAGCGGAGCCGGGTCTGGCCCGCCTCCAGTCCTTCCGCCGAAAGGAAGGTGATGGTGATGGAGGGGCCGCGGGACGTGTAGGCCCGGACGGCCATCCATGCGCCGATGAGGGCGGCGATGAGGGGGAGCAGCCACACCATGGAAGGCCGCCAGCGCATCTGGATCTGGGGCTCCGGGGCTGACTCCTGGGGGGGGGGGCTGGATCGCGGACGGGTTCATCCATGGGCGGGCTCCAGACGGTCCCAGAGCAGCCTGGGATCGAAGGTGAGGGCGGCGAGCATGGTGGCCACCACCATGAGGGCGAAGGCGACGGCGCCGGGGCCCGGAGCGATGGAGGCCAGGTTGCCCAGCTCCACCATGGCGACCATCAGCGTGACCACGAAGATGTCCACCATGGACCAGCGTCCCACCATTTCGGTGAGCCGGTAGAGGCGGGCCCGCTGCAAGGGGTTCCAGGTGGACCCGCGGTGTTCCGCCAGCAGCAGGAAGGCGAGGATCGAGATCTTCAGGACCGGCACCACCACGCTGGCGGTGAAGATGATCAGGGCCAGGTGCCAGGAGCCCGTCCGCGCGAAGTAGAGGATGCCACCCATGATCGTGTCCGCCTGGACCTTGCCCAGGCTCACGACCCGCATCACCGGCAGGAGGTTGGCCGGAACATACAGGATCACGGCGGTGGCCAGCAGGGCCCAGGTGCGCTGCCGGCTTTCGGGCTTGCGGGTGCGCAGGGTGGCGCCGCAGCGGGGACAGCGGCGGTGCTTGCCCCGCGCCGACAGCCGATGACAGGACAGGCAGGTGACCAGGTCCGCCGCCCTTGCGGTCCGCGCCCCGGCCGGGAGGTCGGGAAGGTCGTGTCCCGCCCCGAGATCGTGCCAGACCGCGGCGGGGTCCACCGCGGACAGGGCGGCGGCGGCGGTGAGGACGAAGGCGCCGAGGGCATAGAGGGAGGGGCCCGGCAGGATGACCGCCATCTTGGCCAGCTTCACGTAGGACACGATGATGCCCAGCACGAAGACTTCGGCCATGCCCCAGGTCTGGAACTGCTCCACCAGGCGGAAGAGGCGCGCAGTCCAGCGGTTCTGGCGGCCGCGGCGCACTTGGAACAGGACCCAGGCCATGCCCAGCAGGTGCATCGTCGGCGCCAGGATCACCGTGGTGATGAGGATGGCGGCGAGCCAGGGCCAGCCCAGCTCCGCGAGGAGGGAGGCGCAGCCGGGGAGGCTGGCCTCCTTGACCGCGCCATGGAGGCGCAGGGACAGAAGGGGAAACATGTTCGCCAGGGCGAAGAAGACGAGGGCGGCAAGGTAGAGGGCCAGGGCCATGTCCCGGGAATCATGCCCACCCCGCCGCAGCACCGCGCCGCAGCGCAGGCAGTGGGCCGTGGCGCCCCGGGGCGGAGCGACCTCCCGGTGCAGCCGGTCGCACTCGGGACAGGCGATGAGGGCGGAAGCCGGCAATCGGGACCTCGGGGGATGGTGGAAGTAGCTTATTCGACCCGGGCGGCGGGCTCCATGGGAGGAGGTGAACTCGCTGCGTGAATCGTCTCAAACCCCCGTTCGTGCGGCTTTTAAAATTGGCACCCTTTCCCGGCATGATCCGCGCAGTTGGCGGATCGTGCTGGGGAAGGGTGCAGGCAAGCGGAGCGCGGCAGGTCGGGGATAGCGGAAGCGGGTGGGCGGAATTCTGGTTGGGGAACGGAAGTCAGGGGGTCAAACGTGGAGGTGGCTCTCTTCAAGTCAAGACCGGGCTCGACACGCCGAGGAGTCCTGGCCCGGATCGGACATGGTTCATGGTCCTGCCGCGCTATCGCTTGGCCGCATCCGTCCAAAGCATGGTTCGCATAGAGCGCGAACCACGCTTTGAACGAATGCCTTTTTGAAACCCAACTGCAACCGCCAAACCCTGACTCAAATTAGATGGAAGGGACGGTGCGCCCTGCCTACCGGCCGGACTCCGGGACCCCCGTGAAATCCTCCCCGGGATTGATGAACTGGTCGTCCTCCACGCTGTGCTGCCGGTCATGGAGCTGCTTGTAGCGGCCGTCCAGGGCGAGGAGCTCCTTGTGGGTGCCGCGCTCGACGATCTGGCCCTGCTCCACCACGAGGATCTGGTCGGCGCTTTCGATGGTGCTGAGGCGGTGGGCGATGACGAAGGTGGTCCGGCCGGTCCGCAGCTTCCGCAGGCCGTCGCGGATCAGGGCTTCGCTTTCGCTGTCGAGGGAGGAGGTCGCTTCGTCCAGCAACAGGATCCGCGGATCCGCCAGGATGGCGCGGGCGATGGCGACACGCTGGCGCTGGCCGCCGGAGAGCTTGACGCCCCGCTCGCCGACGATGGTGTCGTAGCCCTGCTCGAAACGCTCCGCGAACTCGTTCACGTGGGCGATGCGGGCCACGGCCTCGATCTCCTCCCGGGTGGCGCCGGGCTTGGCGAAGCCGATGTTGTCCGCCACGGTGCCGTCGAACAGGAAATTGTCCTGGAGGACCACGCCCAGCTTGCTCCGGTACTCCCGCAGCCGCACGGCCTCCACGTCCTGGCCGTCCACCAGCACCTTGCCCCGCTGCGGATGGTTGAAGGCCATCACCAGGGAGATGATGGTGCTCTTCCCCGAGCCGCTGGAGCCCACCAGGGCCACCGTCGAGCCCGCGGGCACCTCGAAGCTGATGCCCTTGAGCACCGGCGCGCCGGTCTCGTACTCGAAGTGGACGTCCTGGAACTCGATGCGGCCCTCCACCGCCGGCAGGGGCGCGCGCTTCAGGTCCTCCTGGTCCTCCGTGGGCATGTCCAGGATCTCGCGGATGCGGTCCAGGCCGGCGAAGGCCTCGCTCACCTGGGTGCCGATGTTGGCGATCTGGACCACGGGGGCCGCCAGCAGGCCGACGAAGAAGGTGTACATGATGAGGTCGCCCAGGGTCATGGACCCGGCGAAGATGGCGCGCCCGCCGATGATCATGATGAGCACGCCCACGGCGCCGATGATGGCGGTGGAAAACGCGGTGATGGCGCTGGTGCCCGTGATGGTGCCGGCGATGTTCTTGAAGAGTCGCTCGGCGCCTTCGGCGAAGATCTTCGTCTCCCGGGATTCCGCCACGTAGACCTTGAGGATGCGCACGCCCCCCACGGATTCCGCCAGCCTGCCCGTGATGTCGGCGGTGATCTCGCTGCGCTGGCGGAAGAGGGGCCGCAGCTTGTTGAAGGCCACGGCCATGGCGCCGCCGAAGGCGCCGAGAAAGACCAGGGAGGCGAGGGTCAGCTGCCAGTTCAGCCAGAACAGCACGCACAGCGAAATGATCGCCGTGAGGACGCCGCCCACCAGCTGGATGAGGCCCGTGCCCACCAGGTTGCGGATGCCTTCGGCGTCGTTCATGACCCGGGCGATGACGATGCCGCTCTTGGTGGAATCGAAGTAGCGGATGGGCAGGCGCAGCATGTGGTCCTGCACCCGCTGGCGCATGGTCATGATGGCCCGCTGGGCCGCCACGCTCACCACCTGGGAGTTGGCGTAGCTGGTGACCGCCTGCACCAGGGTCGCCGCGCCGGCGGCGAGGGCCAGGGGCGTGAGCAGGTGGGCGTTGTGCTTGCCCAGGACTTCGTCGATGAGGTACTTGGTGCTGGCGGGCAGGACGAGGCCCGCCGCCCGGCTGATGAGCATGAGCACGAGGCCGATGGTCAGGGACTTGCGGTGGTCGTAGAGCAGGGCCCGGGCCTCGCGCCAGGCGCGCTTCGTGTCCACCTTGGGCTTGGTCTTGGCCTCGCTGGGCTTGGTCTTGGCCTCGCTGGGCATGGTCTTGGCCTCGGCCACGGGCGCTCCGCAAACCTGCAGGATCGCACGGGCCCCCGGGGGGCGGAATACGCACGCCCGGGTGCGTTGCCAGGACCGCCGCCCGCCCCTTCCCTGTTGTGGAAGGCACCGTGTGGATGCAGACTGCCCTTCCTTCCCGAGGACCTCCATGCGAACCACCCGCTTTGGCCTCCTGGCCTTCTCCTGTGCCGCCGCGCTCCTCGCCCAATCCTCCGCGCCCCCCGCCGCCGCGCCCCGGGCCCGCATCGCCTGGACGGACCTCGAGAAGACTGTGGGTCTCGCCGAGCCCCGCATCGCCCCGGACGGAAAATCCATCCTCGTGACCCTGTCCCGGACCGTCGCGGCGGAGAACCGCACGGACCGGGAACTGGACCTGGTGGACGCCGCCACCGGCGCCCTGCGCGTCCTCGTGAAGGGGCGCAAGGGCCTGGGCCAGGCCCGCTGGTCCCCGGACGGCTCCCGGGTGGCCTTCCTCGCCGACGTGGACGGCAAGGCGCAGCTTCTCGTGCTGCCCATGGCCGGCGGCGAGGCCCAGGCCATCACCAAGAGCCCCACCGGCGTGCAGCAGTTCACCTGGAGCCCGGACGGCCGGCGCTTCGCGTTCACCCAGTCCGACGAGGTCCCCAAGCTCCCCGAGGACCGCAAGGGCGAGGACGGCTTCGAGGCCGGGGACGACGACCTCTACGCCGATGCCGCCACGCCGCCGGTGCACGCGTGGGTCATCAGCGCCGAAGGCGGCGAGGCCAGGCGCCTCACTTCGGGAACCTGGAGCCTGCCCATCCTGCCCCCGCCCAATGCCACCCCCAGCCCCCTGGCCTGGTCCCCGGACGGGAGCCGCCTCGCCTACGTGCGCCAGGCCACGCCCCACTCAGGCGACCAGGAGCGGTCTTCGGTGCAGGTGCTGGACCTTGCCACGGGGATCAGCCGGCCCCTCACCGGCCAGGTCCGCTTCGAATCCAATCCCTCCTTCACGCCCGATGGCAAGGGCATCGCGTACGTCTGGGCGAAGGGCGGCGATCCCACCAACCTTCCCCACGTCTATCTGGCGGATGCCGGCGGCGGGTCCGGACGGGACCTCACTGCCGCCCTGGACGGCGGCCTCGACATGAGCCTGTGGACCTCGGACGGCAAGGCGGTCCTCGTGGGCGGGAACGACCAGACCCGCATCGGCCTCTGGGCGCAGCCCCTGGACGGGCCCGCCCGCCGGGTGGACCTGGGCGATCTGGTCCTCAGCGGAACCTCCGCCGGGGACCTGAGCATGGCGGCGGGCGGCGCCCTGGCCTTCGTGGCGCGCACCGCCACCCACCCCGGCGAACTCTTCGTCATGGACTCCCTCACCGCGAAGCCCCGGCGCCTGACCAACCTGAACGCCCACATCGACGCCCTCGACCTGGGCCGGGTGGAGCGGGTGACCTGGAAGGGCCCGGAAGGCCAACCGGAGGACGGCGTCCTCACCTACCCGCCGGACTTCCAGCCCGGCCGGAAGTATCCCCTCGCCCTGGTCATCCATGGCGGGCCGACCTCCGCCAGCCTGGAAGCCTGGGCCCCCAACAACCAGCTCCTCGCCGCCAAGGGTTTCCTGGTCTTCAATCCCAACTACCGGGGCAGCGACAATCTGGGCAACGCCTACGCCAAGGCCATCATCAACGACGCGGGGGAAGGCCCCGGCCGGGACGTGATGGCCGGCGTCGAGGCCCTCAAGGCCCGCGGCATCGTCGACGAGGCCCGCATGGTGGTGAGCGGCTGGTCCTATGGCGGCTACATGACCACCTGGCTCCTGGGCCGCTACCCGGCGTTGTGGAAGGCCGGCGTCGCCGGCGCCCCGGTCACGGACATGCGGGACCAGTACGCCTTCTGCGACTTCAATCAGGGCGAGCGCCTGGCCTTCTGGGAGGGGATCGAACCCTATGACGGCGGCAAGGGCGAAGCGGCCTTCCGCGACCAGTCCCCCATCTCCCTAGCCCGGCACATCACGGCCCCCACCCTCATCATGTCCATGAACCACGACTACCGCGTCCCGCCCACCCAGAGCTACAAGCTCTACCGGGTGCTGAAGGACAAGGGGGTGGAGGTGAAGTTCTACGCCTGGCCCCAGCGGGGCCACGGACCCGGGACGCCGGCCCGCCGTCGGCAGGTGTTCACCATGTGGGTGGACTGGCTCACCGCCCGGGTGAAGTAGGCCGGACGAGGATTTCCAGGAGCCCTCAGGCGCGCCGGAACCAGAGGGCCCGGCTCGCCAGGGGCTCCGCCCGCTTTTCAAGCGCCGCGAGCTGGCCCGGGCTGAGGGGCGTGAAGGCCTTGGCGAGGGCCACGTCCTCCTCCAGCTGGGCGAGGGAATCCACGCCGACGATGACGGTGGAGACGGCCTGGGACAGCACGTAGCCCAGGGCCTCCTGCATGGTCAGTCCGGCCTGGGAGGCGGAGGCCAGCAGCCGGCCCCGGGCGGGGATCTTCATGCCGATGATGCCCATGCCCTTCTCCACGGCGAGGGGCAGCAGGTCCTTCTGGAAGGGCCGGCGGTGGGGATCCCGCGGCGTTGAAGGCCATGAGCACCGTATCGAAGGGGAAGCGGCGGATGGCCTCCGCCAGCACGTCGGGATCCGTGTGGCCCGTGATGCCCAGGAAGCGGACGAGCTTCTGCTCCTTGGCCTTGTGGAAGGCCTCCAGGGCGCCGCCCTTGGCGAAGACCCGATCCACGTCGTCCATGGTGCTCATGGCGTGGAGCTGCCAGAGGTCCACGTGGTCCGTGCGCAGCAGCTTGAGGGACTCATCAAGGATCCGGAGGGAGCCGTCCCGGGTGCGGTCATGGGTCTTGGTGGCGAGGAAGGCCTCCCCCCGGCGCTTCGCCATCACCTCGCCGAAGTAGCGTTCGCTCCACCGGGCTTCGCCTCCATAGCGCGCGGAGGTGTCGAAGTAGTTGACGCCCAGATCCAGGGCCCGCTCGATGATGGGCAGGGCGACCTTCTCGTTCCGGGGCTGCTCCAGGGCGGCCTGACCCCCCAGGCTGAAGAGGCAGACCCGATGGCCCGTGCGGCCCAGGTTCCGGGTGGGCATGGCGGCGCGGGCGGGCGGAGGCTGGCCTCCCTTGCCCTGTTCCGCCGGTTCCGCCGCGCCGACCAGGCGCTGGGCCAGCAGGCCGGCGGTGGCCGCCGCCCCCAGTCTGAACAGATCCCGTCGTTCCAACTTGCGTCCCTGGCTGGCCATGTCCGACCTCCCGGCTTGCGGACTCCATCATGGACCCGGGAGCCGTGACCCGCATCGCTTGTCCAGGCTTCAGGGTTGGCCGCGGAGCGCCTCGGGACCTAGAGCTCGGCCCAGGTCTGCAATACGCCCTGGGCCTGCCGGATCGTGGCGTCCCCGCCGCCGGGCCCCAGCGGAATCGTGACCGTCCCGTCCGGACTCATGGCCCCGCCCTTCTGGCCCTGCACCCACGCGAAGAGCTTGCCTGGGTCGAGGCCGGTCTGCGGGCTGACGCGGAGCTTCAATTTCCCGACCTGCACGCCCACTTCGCTGACCCCCAGGCGCTGGGCGAGGACGCGGACCTTGAGGACTTCGAAGAAGCGGGCGCTCTCCTCGTCGTCGCTGGGGATCTGGCCGAAGCGGTCCTCCAGCTCCAGACGGTAGAGGTCCAGGTCCCGGAGGTCCCGGAGCCGGGAGACGCGCTTGTAGGCCACGAGGCGCTCCGCCGCCGCGTCGATCCAGCGCCGGCTGAGCTGGGCCAGGCCCGCCGTCGCCAGGCCGTCGAGCTTGACGTCGAAGGTGCCGCTGGGCTGGCCCTGGAGCTCGGCGATGGTCTCCTCCAGCAGCTTCAGGTAGAGCTCGAAGCCGATCTCGTGGATCTGGCCGCTCTGCTCGCCCCCCAGCAGGTTGCCCGCACCCCGCAACTCGAGGTCCATGGCCGCCACCCGGAAGCCGCTGCCCAGCTCGGAGAAGTCCTCCAGGGCCTGGAGGCGCTTGCGGGCGTCCTCGCTGATCTCGCCCTTCCCGGGGATGAGCAGGTAGGCGTAGGCGGGGACATCGCTGCGGCCCACCCGGCCGCGCAACTGGTAGAGCTGGCTCAGGCCGAAGGCGTCGGCGCGGTGCACGATCAAGGTGTTGGCGTTGGGCACGTCGAGGCCGTTTTCCACGATGGTGGTGGCCACCAGCACGTCGATGCGACCGTCCATGAAGCCCAGCATGATCTGCTCCAGGCCGTCGTCGCTGAGCTGGGCGTGGCCCACGCCCACCCTTGCGTCCGGCACCAGGTCGCGGATGCGGTTGGCGATGCTCTGGATGCTTTCCACCCGGTTGTGCACCACGTAGACCTGCCCGCCCCGGCGCAGCTCGAACTGGATGGCCGACGCGATGAGCTCGTCGCTCCAGGGGGCCACCACGGTCTCGATGGCGAGGCGGTTCTTCGGCGGCGTCTCGATGAGGCTGATCTCCCGCAGGCCCGTGAGGCTCATGTGCAGGGTGCGCGGGATGGGCGTGGCGCTCATGGCCAGCACCTCCACGTTGTGCCGCATTTTCTTCAGCTTCTCCTTGTGGGTGACGCCGAAGCGCTGCTCCTCGTCGATGATGATGAGCCCCAGGTCCGCGAACTGGTTCTTCGCGCTGAGGAGCTGGTGGGTGCCGATGAGGATCTCGATCTTGCCGTCGGCGGCCTCCTGGGCGATGCGCTTGGCGTCCGCCTTGTCCACGAAGCGGTTGATCATCTCGATGCGGATGGGGAAGCCCTTGAAGCGCTCCCTGAAGGTCCGGAAGTGCTGGAAGCAGAGAATGGTCGTGGGGCAGAGCACCGCCACCTGCTTGCCTTCCAGGGCCACCTTGGCCGCGGCGCGCATGGCCACTTCCGTCTTGCCGAAGCCCACGTCGCCGCAGAGCAGGCGGTCCATGGGCTTTTCGCTTTCGAGATCCGCCTTGATGGCCTCCGTGGCCTCGATCTGGTCCCTTGTGGCCTCGTACTCGAAGCTGGCCTCGAACTCCGCCATTTCCGGACCGTCCGGCGGATAGGCGTGGCCCTTTTCCATCTTCCGCCTTGCGTAGAGCTTGAGCAGCTCCTCCGCCATGTCCCGGATGGCCTTCTTCGCCCGGCGCTTCACCTTGGCCCAGGAGGCGCCGCCCAGCTTGTCCAGGGGCGGCAGGTGGCCGTCGGCGGACACGAAGCGCTGGAGCAGGTCCGCGCGGCCGAGGCTGACCTGCAGCTCGCCGCCGTCGGCGTAGCGCAGGCGGACGACTTCGTGCAGCTCTCCGCCGGCGACCAGCTCCTGGAAGCCCAGGAATTCGCCGATGCCGTGATCCAGATGCACGACCCGGTCGCCGATCTTCAGGTCCCGCAGGTCCGACATGAAGGCCGACGCCGCGCCGCGCCGGGGGGACTGCTTGATGGCCTTGCGGCCGAAGACCTCCCGCTCCGTGAGCACCAGCAGGCGCTGTTCCGGCAGCACGGCGCCGGCGCTCAGGCCCAGGTGCAGGGCCCGGGCCCCGGCTTCGCTGCCGTGGACCGCGGGCAGTTCCAGATCGGCGATGAGTTCGTTGAAGCGGTCCCGCATGCCCGTGGTGGAGCCCGCGAAGAAGACGCGCTGGCCCTCCGCCACCAGGCCCTGCAGCTCCTTGCCCAGCTCGGAGATGCGTCCCTGGTATTCCCGGGCCGGCTGGGCGGTGAAGGCCAGGGTCGCCTCCGCCTGCCATTCGGTGAGGGCGAGGGTCTCCCTGCTGGGATCGCCTTTCAGGAAGCGGTCCTCGAAATCGGGGCAGACCACGCCGCCCCGGCGCAGGGCCTCGACGCCCTGGGCGATGCGGGCGCCCTCCGTCTCCCGGATCGCCGCGGACCAGGCGCCGTCCAGCTTCACCCGCAGGCAGGGCGGCACCCAGTGGGCCAACTGCCCCGCGGGCTGGGTCAGCAGCGGATAGAAGAGCTCCTCGCCGGGGAAGTGGCCGTGGCCCGCGAGGCGGTTGCGGCGGAAGGCCAGGTCGTCCTCGGGCTCCGGCGTCTGCCCCGCCCGTGACAGGACCGCCGCCATGAGGCCACTGCGCTCCCCTTCGAAACGCGGGTAGAGGGTCAAGGCGTCGAGTCCGTCCCCGGTGCGGCGCTGGCTTTCGGGATCGAAGGCCGTCAGGCGCTCCAGCTCGTCGCCGTAGCACTCCAGGCGCAGGGGCAGGTCCACGTGGTCCGGCCAGAGGTCCACCACCAGGCCCCGGGCGCTGAACTCGCCGGGGCTCGAGGCCATCTCCGTGCGCCTGTAGCCCAGGGCCACCAGGGTTTCCAGCAGCAGCTCCCGGGGCACTTCCGCGCCCTTCCGGAGCTCCAGCTTCTGCTTCTGGAACCAGGTGGGATGGGGCAGCTTCTCGAAGGCCGCCAGGGGCCCGGTCACCAGCACCTGGACGCGGCGCTCCAGGAGGCCCACCAGGGCCGACAGCCGGTCCCGCAGCACGAGGCCCGGCGGGCTCGACTCACCGCCAGCGTAGGGCGCCATGCCGGGAAAATAGGCGACGCCGGCGTTCGGCAGGAGGGCCGTCAGATCACCGGCGAGGGTCTGGGCCTCGGCCTCGCTGGGAGCGTCCACCCAGATGCCTTCGAAGCGCCCCGCCAGGGTCGCCCGGCGGGCCAGCAGCAGGGCCATGGCCGGCGGCGAGGACCAGCGCAGCCGGGCGCCGATCTGGAGCGGCGCCGCCGCACCGTCCAGCAGGCGCAGCAGATCCTGCAGATGGCCCTGGTCTTTCGAATCCATAGCCTTTCAGTGTGCCTCAGGGGAAGGCGGAGATCCGGAGGTTCAATCGGAAGCCCTCGTGCCTCAGCGCCGGTTCCTTGCAACGCGCCCACCCCCCAGTCAGGGACCCTTCCTACGAAATGAGCACCCACTGGCCCGGAACCACTCCATGCCCCACTTCATCCAATTTCATGGTTTTCATAATAATTAACAAATAAATCATATAAAACATTCTAAATTAATGGTGGGTTTCTGAAATTCACAAATTTTTTTGTTTCAGGATCGTAACAGGCTCTCCCGGATGACGAGGGCGGTCCGGCGGCTCAGGCGGCGGGCGATGAGGATGGGCTCGAAGCCGTCCCGGACGAGGTGCAGGCCCGCGGCGCTGCGGGCGGTCTCGGCGCCCTTCACGGCGATGCCGCAATCGCTCTTGGCCAGGACCATGGCGTCGTTCACGCCGTCCCCCACGAAGCCCACGACCTTGCCTTCGGCCTTGAGGGCCTTGAGGGCCTCGGACTTGCCTTCCGGGGAGCAGCCGGATTTCCAGCCCTTCAGGGACATGGCCTCCGCAGTGGCCTTCACCGGCTCCTCCCGGTCGCCGCTCCAGAGGTGCAGGGTGAGGTCGTCGTTCTCCAGGGCCCGCAGGACCAGCAGCACGTCGGGCCGCCGCTCGTCGGCGAGGTGGATGAGCCCCTGCAGCTTCTCGTCCTCGGCGAGGCCCACCACCGTGGTGCCCTCCCGGAGGGGCGGCGTCTCGATGCCCAGGAAGTCCACGCTGCCCAGGCGGTAGTGCCGGCCCCGGACCTTACCGGAGAGTCCGCCCGCCTGGGTCTTGAACTCGTAGACCTCCGAGCGCGAATGGCGGGGCGCCGCGTTGCGGATGCCCCGCGCGATGGGATGGACGGAATCCTGCTCCAGGGCGCCGGCGATGGCGAGGATGTCCTCCTCGCTCATGTCGCCGAGGACCTGGACCTGCTGCACCACCGGCTGGCCCTTGGTGATGGTCCCGGTCTTGTCGAAGGCCAGGTCCGTGAGGCGGCCCAGGGCCTCGAAGGAGGCCAGGTCCTTCACCACCATGCCCCGGCGCGCCGCGGTGCCCAGGGCCATGGACATGGCGAGGGGCGTGGCGAGGCCCAGGGCGCAGGGGCAGGCCACCACCAGGACCGTGACCGCGGGCCGCCAGGCTTCCGCGAAGCTGCCCTTGGTGAACCACCAGCCCGCCAGGGTGAGGAGGGCAAGCACCAGGATGGTGGGCACGAAGACGGCGCTCACCTTGTCCGCCAGATCCTGCAGGGGCGGCCGGGAGGCCTGGGCCTGGGCCACCACGGAGGCCATGCGGGAAAGGAAGGTGTTCCGGCCCGTGGCCTCCACCCGCACGGTGATGGGCGTGCCGTGGACCAGCGTGCCCGCGATGACGGGATCGCCGGGTCCCTTGGGGACCGGCAGGGGCTCGCCGTTGAACAGGGTCGTCTGGATCTCGGCGTAGCCCTCCACCACCGTGCCGTCCGCGGGGATGGCCATGCCGGGCTTCACCCGCACCAGGTCGCCGATGTTCAGGTCCCCCACCGGCACTTCCTTCTCCCCGCCGCCGATCTCCGCCGGAGGCAGCCAGGTGGCGGTGGGCGGGGCGAGGCGCAGCAGGCCCCGCAGGCTTTCCGCGGCGCGGGTCCGGGCCTTGGCCTCCAGGTAGCGGCCCACCAGGAGGAAGGCCACCAGGCCGGCGGCGGTTTCGAAGGAGAGGTGCCGGGCCAGCCCCGGATCCAGGGGCTGGGCGGGCCAGACCCACTCCGCTAGCCCGAAGGCCCAGGCGGTGAAGGCGCCGAGGGCCACCAGGGTGTCCAGGGAGGTCCGGCCCTGGGCGGCCTGGGCGAAGGCCCCGGCGAAGATGCCCCGGCCCGCGTAGAAGACCACCGCCATGGAAAGTCCCAGCTGGAGCCACGGCGAGAGGTGAAAGGGCAGCCAGGGCAGCATGTCCACCAGCAGCGGCGCGGCGAGGACCACCGCCAGGGTCATGCGCAGGCGCAGCTCGATCAAAGGGTCGTCCACCGGCGTCTCCACGGCGCCTTCGGTCACGAGGGCATAGCCCGCCGCGGAGACGGCCCGGGACAGGGCCTCCTCGCTGACGCCGTCGTAGCTGACCCGGGCCTCCTCCATGGCGAGGTTGACGGTCGCGTCCTGGACCCCCGCCACGCCCTTGAGCGCCTTCTCCACATGGTTCACGCAACTCGCGCAGGTCATGCCGCGGACGGGGAAGGTGACGGTCTTCATCGAGGACCTTTCGGGGGGGCTGCCCGTAGCTTAGCCGCCTTCCCGCGGCCCGCGGCGGCCCCGGGCCGGGCCGGGCCCTGGGGTCCCGTCCCGGGCGTGCCCAAGGGGGCCGATCCATGCTATTCCTGGAGCATTGCGGAGCCTCCATGCCGTCCCTGCTCGAATACGTCTTTGCCTACATCCTGGCCGCCGTCCTGCTCTTCCAGGGCCTGCACCTCTTCCAGGAGACGGAAGCGCCCCTCGGCACCCTGCCGGAGGAGGCCGCCCAGGCCACCGGCGCCAGCCAGAAGTGGGGCGCGGCCCTGATGACCTGGGCCTGCTTCGCCCTGGGCACCGGCCTCCTCAGCCACGCCTACGGCTGGTTCGCCTCCGCCGTCCTGCCCATGCGCAATGTCGGCCTCATCCTCCTGGCGGCCTACGGCGCCTGGGTGGTCTTCGCCGGCCGCAGCGTCGAGTTCCTGGGCAAGCCCAGCGCGGACGACCACCACGGCCACGCCGCGGATCATGGCCACGCCGCGGATCACGGCCACGCCGCGGACCACGGCCACCACTAGCGCGGGCCTTTCCCGTTCCGTCAAAGGCAGCAGCTCCTGCTGCCTTTTTTGGCTTCTTCCGATAAGTTGACTGACCCGGTTTGAATTAGGAATCCCCATGGCCAACCGCCCCGTCGATCTGGAAAACGCCGCCGCGAAGGCGAAGTACGACGCCTGGATCGCGGGCATCGACGCCCGCATCCGCGACCCGAAGGTGGACCGCAACGAGCTCTGCATCGAGCTGTGCCGGTCCTTCTACGGCATCCCCGACGCGCCGCGCAACATCCACGACGAAGTCATGCTCCTCAACTTCGATCCCCGCAACGCCACCCTGGAGGCCGAGTACTACAGCGAACTCATCCTCGAGAAGTGGACGCCGGTGAAGCCGCTCCTGTGGCTCTGGCAGATGTTCGACAACTCGCCCCTCAACGCCAACGTCTGGCTGGGCCTGAAGTTCCGCGCCATGCTTGCGCCCCACATCCTGAAGCGGTGCGGCAAGAACGTGAAGTTCTTCACCGGCGTCGAGTTCAGCTTCGGCTACAACGTCAGCATCGACGACGACACCATCGTCCACCGCTTCGTGCTGCTGGACGACCGGGGCACCATCACCATCGGCAAGGGCGCCAGCGTCAGCGACTACGCCAATGTCTACAGCCACTGGCACGAGCTCGTGGATCCCCGGAACGTGCACCTGGGCGACACAGTGATCGGCTACTTCGCCCGGGTGGCCTACCACGCCACCGTGCTGAGCGGCACCAAGGTCGGCGAGTGGGCCATGGTGGGCACCTTCGGCCTCGTCACCAAGGACCTCGACGACTACAACGTGGCCATCGGCCTGCCCGCCCACGCCAAGCGTCTCAAGCCCGACGCCCCGGACGCGGCCCGGAACTGAAGCGGTAGGGGCCCTTTCCGACCCAAAGGTCCTGATCATTTCGAAGGAGCTGGGAAATCCTTCTGATGGACCTGGCCCCGGCCTTCCGGCGGCCTTGTCGGGCTAGTGCTGCCCTGCCGCCGTTTATGCGGTGGCTCAGAACCTGCATGGATCCGACTGGGAGTCCCCGCAGGAAACGATAGACCCAAGCTTCACGGAGGACCGCGCCCCGTTGGCCGGCCTCGCGCAGCGCATGTCCAGGCCGCCTCCAGGCGAGGCTGCGATTGGGGTGGACTCGTCGCTTAATTCGTCTTTTTTGCCCACTGTCACGCCCGGCCCTTGCATTCGAGGCATTCCATGGACACCCCGCACCTTCGTCATCGCCGTTCATCCCACGCACCTGGGCGCCGAGGCGGCGATCCAGGAGCTCCACAAGGCCGGCTTCGAGATGAAGAAGCTGTCCATCATCGGCCGGGACTACCACACGGACGAGCACGTGGTCGGCTACTACAACCTCGGCGACCGGATGCAGGTGTGGGGCCGGACCGGCGCCTTCTGGGGAGGCCTGTGGGGCTCTTCTTCGGCTCCGCCTTCTTCTTCATCCCGGGCCTGGGGCCCCTGCTGGTGGGGGCCCCTGGTGACCTGGATCGTCGGGGCCCTCGAGGGCGCGGTGGTGGTCGGCGGCCTGAGCGCCCTGGGCGCGGGCCTCTATGGCCTGGGCATCCCGAAGGACAGCATCCTGCGCTACGAGTCCGCGCTGAAGATCGGCAAGTTCGTGCTCATCGCCCGCGGCTCCCAGGAGGACACGGCCCTGGCCCGGGCCATCCTGGCCCATACCGCGCACGAAGCCCTGGAGCACCACCCACAGGGCTTCCTCACCGACCGGCCGGCGATCGGCCTGCCCGCCGGGGCCAGCCCGGCCGCCCACATCCTCGAATGACCCTTCCCCGACACGGAGATTCCCTCATGCCCGCTGGCACCCTGCACGAACCCATCCATCAGCTCCAGCCCCGCCTGGCCCGCAGGCGGGAGGACCCCACCGTCCACCCTGCCGCCCAGGCTTCCGTCCAGCCTTTCGCCCCGCAGGCCCCAGGTGTGATGTGGTGCCGGGGCCAATCCTGGGTACGCTGGGAGTTTTCAATGGACGACCATGCGCCTCGACCTGACTCGCCTTCCTGACCCTGCCCTCCTGGGCCCCGCCCTCCTGGGCCAAGCCCCCGCCGCGCCGCCGGCGGCTCCGCGCCTGGCGGAGGAGCTCAAGGCCATCCAGGCCCTCAAGGCCCAGGATCCCGCGGAGGCCTTCGCCCGCGCCAAGGCCCTGCTGCCCGCCGCAAGGCCGGCCTTCGACCGCACCAGCCTGCAGACCACCTTCGCCGGCATCCGGGAATGGAATGTCCACCTCGACGCCTACCAGCTCGCCTATGACAGCGGCGTGGCCTGCGGCCGCTTCGAGGAGGCCCGGGAGGTGGCCGGCAAGGGCCGGGAGCTGGCCCAGGCCCTGGAGAAGGAGGCCGCCGGTGGCTTCGCCGCCTACAAGGCCATGTGGGACAAGGCCGGGGAGGAATCCCTCCAGGCCCTCGCCGAACTGAAGGCCCTGGAGGCCAAGGTCGCCGCGGACAAGCAGGCCGTGGTCGCGCCGCCGCCCGCCAAGCCCGACCCCAAGCAGTCCTTCGACGAGGCGAATTTCGAGCTGATGCGCCGGGCGGAGGCCGAGCAGAAGAAGGCCCAGGACGTGCAGCGCCTGGCCTTCCTGAAGTCCAACGAGACCACCTTCAAGGAGAACGTGGAGAAGGCGCGGAAGGCGATGGCGCCCCTCGAGCGCCCCACGAAGGACCTCCAGGGCCGTACCGCCGCCTTCGACGCCGCCGTGGCCCAGTGGGACAAGTACCTCAAGGAGGAGTCCGAGGACATCGCCGGGAAGTACAAGGGCAACAAGGCCCTCTACGCCGCCGGCCTCCTGCGGGGCGTCGCCCCCAAGCCCGACGACACGGGCGCCGCCCTGGTGGCGCTGCACCGGGCGGTGGTGCTGGATCCGAAGAATCCGGCCATCTCCAAGCGCATCGCCCAGCTCCAGGGGAAGGCCTCCGCGGCGCCGGCGCCGACCCGGAAGACCCGGAAAGGCTGAACCCTCCTAGCGGGCCAGCTCCTCCAGGTAGTCCACGTAGGAGCGCACGGCGTCGTCGAAGCCCCGCAATTTGGGGTTCGAGCTTTCGATGAGCAGGTACTCGTCCGGCGCGTGGGCGCCGCTGCCGTGGCCCAGGCCGAAGTGCCCGCTGGGCAGGTTCAGGGGCGCGCCGGTGAAGACCCAGCCCGGGTAGGAGCCCGCGTTGCGGGGCCAGAGGGGCGCGTCCATGCCGTACTGCTTGTAGGTGGCGATCTGCTTCTGGATGAGGGGCGCGTCGGGGGCGGTCTGGGTGGGGTCGTAGCCGCCGCTGGGCACCACGGCGATGTCGCCGAAGCCGCGCTTGGCGAGGTGGGACTTGAGGGCGGCGACGGCGCCGTCGAAGGTCATGCCGGGCACGAGGCGCAGGTCCAGCTTGGCCACGGCGCGGTGGGGCAGGACGGTCTTGCCGCCGGGGCCGGTGTACCCCGCCACCAGGCCTTCGATGTTCACCGTGGGCCTGGAGACGAGGTTCACCAGGGACTGCCGCCAGGTGGCGTCGTGGGCCCAGGCCTTAACGCCGAGCTGCTTCTTGGCGTCGGCTTCGCTCTGGCGCCGGGCGGCCTCGTCGATCATCCGTGACTCGTCGGCGGAGAGGGGCCGGGCGGCGTCGGCGAAGCCGTCGATGGCGGGGTCGCCGTCGGCGGTGACGAGGGTGGCGAGGGCCTGCACGAGGTGGAAGCTGGGGCTGTCCAGGCGGGCCCGGTTGGCGGAGTGGACGTCCTTGGCGGGGCCCCGGCCCCAGGTGGCGCCGTCGGCGATGAGTTCGAGCTCGACGATGCCTTTGGCGCCGAGGGACACGGTGACTTCGCCATCGGAGCCCTGGCCGGCGCCGGGCATGAAGACGCCCATGGTCTTCGCCAGGGCGGCCTGGATGTCGGGGCGGCGCACGACCTGGGCGAAGTGGGGGGAGCCGATCTCCTCTTCGCCTTCGGCGACGAGGACGAGGTTGACGGGCAGCTTGCGGCCGGCGCCGCGGTAGGCGTGGAGGGCGGCGAGGAAGGCGGCCTCGGGCCCTTTCTGGTTCACGGCGCCGCGGCCCATCATGACCTTGCCGAAGCCGGGCTTGTCCACGATCCGTGCCTCCAACGGGGGCGAGGACCACTCCTTGGGATCGAACTGCTTCACGTCGTACATGAAGTAGAGCCCGACAGTCTTCGCCGCGCCGGCGTCCAGGGTGGCGAAGACGCCGGGCTTGCCGTCCGTGGCGACCCGCTCCACGCGCTGGAACCCGGCCTCCTTCAGCAGCGCCATCATCCGCTCCGCCCCGGCTTCGGAATTAAGTCCCTCCGCCGCGATGCTCGGCAACGCAATCCAGTCCTGCAGCCGCTTCACCGACTCCGCGTGCCGAGCCCGGATCTGGTCATAGACCGGCTGCAGGGTGGCGTCCTTCGGGGTTTGCGCCACGAGGGACAGGGTGACGAGCGCGGGGACCATCACGAAGGCGGGAAGGCGCATGGGGGACTCCAGTTGGGGAAGGGTGGGGTTATCTTGCGCTCGGGGTAGGTGGACGGCCAGCGGGGAGGGCGGTTGGCGAGGCAATTCAGGCCGGACAGGCAGCGTGGAGGGCGAATAGCATGGTGGGCGATGAAAGCCCGGATTCGAGACACAGCCCTTTCTCAGGCCACTGCGAGTCGCGGGGTTCCTCTCGTCACTACCCGTCCTTGGCCGAGCGGTGCAGATCTTTCTGAACGGGCGTTCATCCGCCGAATTCTCGGTTGGGTTTCTTCCCTGGCCTCGATAGTAAAGCAAAGTATTTTAACTTTGATTCATCTTTCAGTCTCGATTCGGCGGCCTCTAAATTGTCGCGTACTGGTCGCATATTAAGGAGTGAGACGTGGCTATGAAGAATTTCTTTGTTGGTCTTAATTTCTGCATTTTTGGCTCTTGGATGTCACAGAAGTCCGATGCCACCTAATTTCGGTACGACCAAATTAGGTATGACTAAATCTCAATTTAATGGGAGAATTTTCCCGGTTTTATATACCGGTGATATATCTCGTAGTATTGCAGATTATCCTGTCGATGGCCTTGAAATAGAGTACCCAAGAATTGCCGAGATACTACCTTCCGACGATATTCCAGCAGCGCTTATCCTCGACAATAACACTTCAGGACTGGTGACTAAGAAATTGGACTATATCCTTTTGCAACTTTCAAAAAACCCAAAACTTCTTTCAGTTTCCCAGATGAAAGAACAATATCCGATTGATTTTTCAGAAGGTAATTTTCGAACCTCAAACGGTGCTATTCATGTGGTCGTGCTCCAAAAAAGTAAATCCGTTATTCACTTCATCTTTTTTCGGGACTTTGTCAGGGTATCTTTTCGAGGCAAAGATGCATTTTTCAAATATCCCAAATAGGTCTAAGCCGTGATTCAAGCGGACCTCCAATGCCGGGCCGTTTAACTTTTTTCGTAAGGCAACCACTCACCCAAGGAGAAAGCATGAACAGACTCTATTTCCCTCAGATCGCCATATGCCTTTGCACCTCGGCGTACTGCTTTTCGCAATCGGTCCCAAATCTCGCCAATAAGAACCATTTCCGTATCGGGATCAGCTGATATTAAAATCAATCCAGATTTAATATATATAAATTTAGGTATTGAAACCAGAAGGCCAAACCTT
Source organism: Holophagaceae bacterium (assembly GCA_016710635.1). Lineage (GTDB taxonomy): Bacteria > Acidobacteriota > Holophagae > Holophagales > Holophagaceae > JADJVL01. Next base: position 151,217 of record JADJVL010000008.1, read on the forward strand.
GATACGGCGAAGTCAGATAATGACCAATCAGTATTGAAATTGTTGGCTTTTCTCCGTGATTATGGAATAGCATCAAAGGGCATTCAAACAGGCATTTTGACTATAAACCCAGTATTCAGCAATTATGAAGAAAATAATATAAAATATTACAGTGTGGTTAAGACGTTTTCTATCACCATGCATTCAGCAGCCGCAATAGACAAGTTGATTTCTGGCTGCATAACGAATGGTGCGACTAACATTTATGGAATAGATTTTCGAACCTCTGAACTAAAAAAGTACAGAGAGCAAGCGAGAGATCTCGCCATTAAGGCAGCAAAAGAGAAGGCAGAAAAACTCTCATCTGCCCTTGGTGTGCAACTTGGTGCCGTTCACACCATTTCAGAAAACTCTTTTGGGGGTTCTTTTTACTGGTATCCAGGCTATTCATTTAATCGCAGCACAGGTGGTTCACAAGTTGTTCGCTCGTATGGAAACGCAGAGCCCGACACCAATACAACGGTTATGATCGGAGAAATCCCCGTCTCTGCTTCAGTAAATGTCACGTTTAAACTCAATTAACCAATGATTAATCAATTTTGTTAAGTCGGGTAAGCCTGGGTGATCACTCACCCAGGCTTACCACAGATCCGGGCATGCGCTGTTGACGCATCTGGCTCCCCGACTCTTCGCCGCTCAGTGTCTGGGTAGAACTTGGATCGTCATGGCTGCTCAGAGTTTCAGTGGCCGTTGGGCCTTAGGCTGACTCAATTCGTTTCTAGGTGGTTCCATGTTGCTAAACTCAGGCTCCCACCATGGATTATCCGGAGGCGGGCCATGAATTTCACCATCCAGAACGAACAAGAAGACGATGGCCGTTGGTTGGCTGAGGTTCCCGAATTGCCCGGTGTCATGGCCTACGGTTCCACCGCTGAAGAGGCCATGTCCAAGGCGGAGGTTCTTGCGCTTCGCGTCATCGCCGACCGTCTTGAGCACGGCGAAAGCCGCGCCGTGAGCATTCAGATCACCGTTGATTCCGTTGCATGAGCCAGTGGCCCTCAATCAAGGCTTCGCGTCTCCTGGCGGTTTTGTTGAAATTGGGTTGGCAGGTCAAGCGGCAAACGGGTTCCCACAAAACCCTGACTCGCTGATTGGCCCGATTTTGTTTTCGCATTTCACGATGGCGAAGAGATTGGCCCAAAAATGCTGGCCCGCATTTCGAAACACACCGGCCTCACCCTTGGTGACCTGTAGCCATCGGGTAGGCCTGGATGATCGCTTTCGACCCGGGGCCTCCGCAGATCCGGACCTGCGTGATGGGCGCATTTCGGCACAGCGCCTTGTCCTGCCCTGGAATCAGGCCGGTGTTCCCGTGAACATCAACGCGTCCGATGCGCGTCCGCCCAACCGCTCGTAGAATCCGGACACCGCGATGTCCGCGGTCCACCCTCAGTCTCCAGGCCAACCGACATGCGCCCCACATCCCTCCCTCCTCCTCCTCCCTGCCCTCCTCGCCACCCTCGCCTGCGCGTCCCCGACCCGGACGCGGCGGCGCTGTCCTGGCTTCCCGGGAGCCCAACAGCTTCCCCGGGCCTGGCTGGAAGGGGTCGGTGGTGGTGGAGCAGGAGGACGGGAAGCTGTTCGCGGATTGCGGGGAGGGGTCGCCGGGGGCGTCGCGGGAGGTTTGCCGGCGGTGGAAGCAGTTGAAGAGTCTTCGAATGCCCGGGGACGAGGTCTGGTACTGGGAGAGCCCGCGCAATGTGCGGGGCGACTTCGCTCTGGGCTACTGCCTGCGCCGCGGCGAGACCATCGTCTTCGTCGCCCCCGTCACCGCCCCCCGCGTGACCGCCATCGAGTAAAGCTCAGGCCGGGGCATCGCCCGCGGCCGGTTCCGCCCCTCCCTCCGGCTTGCCGTGCAGCAGCTCCACCACCGCCTGGTTCAGCCGCTGGCGCGTCTCGTGGCGCTCGTGGGCGCGGGTGATGTAGCGGGCGTGGATCTCTCACCCCAGCGCCGTCGGCACGATCTGGATGCCCGGCACCGCGGAAAAGGCCTTCACCCGGTAGCGCGTGGTGGCCTGCTGCCACTCCGCCTCCGCCCGGCGGGCATTGGCGTCCGTCTCCTCCTCCACCAGGCGCCGCACCCCCGCCAGCACCGGATAGGGATCCTGCCCCGGCGGGATGAGCAGCGTCAGCTCGTCCCACATCCACTGCCCCGTGGTCGTGAAATTGAAGTAGTGGCCGTCGATGGCGAAGCTGTTCACGAAGGCCACCCGGCGCCCCGTGGGATGGCCCGCATCGTTCCAGCTCCCGGTCTCCAGCAGCACCGTGCGCAGCAGACCGATCTCCACCACCTCCCCGCCCACGCCCTTGATCTCCACCCAGTCGCCCACATGGATGCCATTGCGGCCCATGAGCAGGAACCAGCCGAAGAAGGCGACGATGAAATCCTTCAGGGCCACCGTCAGGCCCGCCCCGGCGAGGCCCAGGATGGTGGTCGCCTGCCCCGGCGCCCCGAAGAGCAGGAAGCCGATGACCAGCAGGCCCAGCACCTGCACCGCCACCTTCAGCACCGTGCGCACCGCCCGGGCCCGGCGCAGGTCCTCGTCGTCGTCCTGGGGCCGGTGCTCCAGCGCGAAACCCGCCAGGAAGACGCCCCCCAGCACCAGCAGGATCCAGAAGGCCTTGCCCAGCAGCCCGTGCAGGGCCAGCCGGGCCTGGGCCTCCACCCGATCGCCCCAGGCCCCGTAGACCTGGGCCTGGTCCCGGGCGTCCTGGGCCCGCTTCGTGAAGCCCGTGAGGACCCGCTGCCGGCGCACCTTCCGCTTCAGGTCGTCCATCTGCTTTTGCGCAGCGGATTTCGGAGCAGCGTCACCTTCGGCGCTGCCTCCGCCTTCGGTGCCGCCTCGGCCCCCGCCTGCGCCGCCGCCTCCCGCCGCGCCGCTTCCCGCTCCGCCAGCCGCTTCAGGAAGGCCGCGCGCTCCTCCAGCAGCCACGGCCCCCGGGCCTGGGCCGCGCGTTCCGCCTCCGCCAATTTCAACGCCTTGCGGTGCAGCAGGCTCCAGCTCCGGTAGCGCGCCACCAGGCTGCCCGCCTGCACCTGGAAGGGCAGCGCCAGGGGCGTCTCGTGCTCGGCCTGCACCTGCTCCGCCGCCTTGTGGGCCTCGATGAGGCGCTGGATGCTGGCCTGGGGATCCAGCCCCGCCTTCTCCAGGTCCGCCTCCGCGTCCTCCAGTTCGTCCTTGGCCAGGTCCACCTGGGCCTTCTGCACGGTGATGCGGTCCTCAAGGTCCGCCCGCGCCGCCTCCCGCGCCTTCGCGAGCTCCGCCTCCAGGGCCGCCAGGGCCGCCTGCTCGGTGCGCAGGGAGGCCTCCGCCTGGGCCTTGGCGGTGAAGAGGCCCTGGGTCTCCGGCGTGGGCGTAGGGGGCCGGTCCACCGCCCGGCGCAGCACGTCCGCGAAGGCGATGTCCACCTCGTGGTTCGCCAGCTGCACCGCCTGGAGGGCGAAGGCCTGCTCCTCCGCCGCCATGGGCAGGGCCGCCAGGGCCTTGGCGGTCTGGATGGGCGTCTCGTCCACCAGCAGGGGCCGCCGCCGGCCCTTTGGCCCGGGGCCTGGGCCTTCCCGGGATCCACCTGCACCGGCGCCGCCACCGGCAGCTCCCGGGTGCGCAGCCATCCCGCCGCCGTCGCCCCCGCCAGGAGCAGGAGGAGGCCGGCACTGATCCAGCGGGAGGGCTTCATCGCCTTCAGAGGACCATGAAGGCGCGGCGGGGGACAAGGCGGCGAGGGTTCAGGCGCCAAGGCGCCGGGCTTCTCAGCCCTGCTCGAAGTCCGGGAAGTTGTTGCGGATGCAGTTCGGGCAGATGCCGTGGGTGAAGTTCGCCTCGGAATGCTCGGAGATGTAGTTCTCCAGAGGCGTCCAGGCCCCGCCGTCATCCCGGATCATCTTGCAGTTCGCGCAGATGGGCAGCAGGCCCGAGAGCTGGTGCACATGGGCCAGGGCGGTGGAGAGCTCCTCGTTCCGGGTGCGGAGCTCCTCGGTCTGGGCTTTGACCTGGGCCGCCAGGGCGGCCCGGCTCTGGGCCAGGGCGGCCACCCGCAGGCGGACCAGCCCCAGCAGCAGGCCCAGCCCCGCCAGGCCTTCCAGGGCGAGGCACCACCAGCTCTTCCACCACGGGGACCGGATGACGAAGTCCAGCCCCGCCGCCGGGCCGAACTCGCCGGTGCCCTGGGCGGCGCGGACCTCGAAGCGGTAGTTCCCGCTGGGCAGCGCCGGGTAGCGCGGCGCCCGGTGTTCGAGGTCCCGCCACATGTCCTCAAAGCCCACGAGCCGCACCTGGAAGCGGAGATCCCGCTCGTTCAGGTAGGCGGGCGCCGCGATCTTCAGCGCCACCGTGTTGTCCCGGTAGGGCACCGCGTCCAGAACGGCGAAGGGTGGATCCAGCGGGTGGCTCCCGAACTGGGCCTGCATCACCTGCGCCCGGGGCGGCGGCGGGGGCGCGTCGGAAGGACTGGTGTCCACCCGCACCAGGCCTCCGGAAGTGCCCACCCAGACCCGGCCCTCCTCCAGGAAGAGCGCGTGGATGGAGCAGTCCTCGTCGATCATCCCTTCGTTGCGCCCGAAGTGCAGGCCCGAGTCCAGCTGGTCCAGGCCCTGGTCCGTGCTCACCCAGACCTTGCCGTGGCGGTCCACCTGCACGGCGTAGTTGAGATCCGAGCGGAGGCCCGTGCGGACGCTCCGCTGCTCCAGCACCGTGAGCCGGTCCCCGTCCAGGCGCACCCGGGTGAGGCCCTGGGGCTCCTGGTAGTGGAGCCAGGCGGTGCCGTCCGGCAGGAAGGCCATGCCCCGCACCGTGTGGGGCCGCAGGCCGTCCTTGTCCGTGAAGAGCCGCCACTGGCCCGGGGCCACACGGACCAGCAGGCCGGCGGTGGTGCCGACCCAGAGCCGGCCCCGGGCGTCCTCCCGGATCTGGAAGGCCCCCAGGCCCTTGGCCTGGATGAAGTCCGGACCCACCTCCGGCACCAGCTGCAAGGCCTTGGGATCCCACCGCAGCAGCCCCCGGCGGCTGTGCCCCAGCCAGAGCTGGCCCGCGGAATCCTCCATGACGCTGTTGAGGATCAGGCCCAGGTCCCCCAGGGGCGGCTGCTCGGCCCGGGTCTGCCCGGGACGGAGCCACAGGGCGGAGCCGATGGTGCTGACCATCCACAGGATGCCCCGGCCATCTTCCGCCAGGGCCTTGATGCGCCGGCCCTCGGTGCCGGGGATCCGCACCAGGCCTTCCCCTTCGAGGCGGGCGGCCCCGTCGTCGGTGCCCACCAGCAGGGCGCCGGACCGGGCCCGGCCGATGGCCCACACCATCTCGCCGGACGCGCCCTTGGTGAGGGTGTAGTTCCAGACCCGGCCGCCGCCCTGGAGGCGCGCCACCGTGGGCCCCAGAACCCAGAGGGTGCCGTCCCGGTCCCGGAAGAGGGCGCGCACCCAGCGGAAGGGCAGCCCCTGCTCCCGGTCCAGGCCCTCGGCAAGGTCCCCGGCCAGGTGCAGGGCCCCGTTCTGGGTGGGCAGCCAGAGGGAGCCGTCGCCGTCCACGAAGGGCGTGCTGTTGGGGGAAAGGCTCCCGGGCAGCAGCTTCGACCGGTCCAGGAAGCGGGCGCCACCGGGCTCCTTCATCACCAGGGTCCGGCCCGCGCCGGCCCACAGCCGCCCCTGGCCATCCTCGGCCACCAGGGTCGGCATCCCCGGCGGCAGGCCGTCGGCGGCGCCCCAGGTCCGCGCGGTGCCATCGGGCTGGTAGGCCCGGATCCCACCGGCCACCGCCAGGTACATGGCGCCGCTCGCCCGTCCCGCCGCCAGGGCGCCGGTGGCCTCCTCGCGGCCCCAGGGCAGGGCTTCGAAGTCCAGGCCCTCCCGCTGCCGGTAGAGCCCCGCCGCCGTCACCAGCCAGAGGCGGCCCTGCCCATCGAGAACCATCTGGCTCGCCGGCGCCTGGGAGAGCTGGCCACCGAGCCGGGCCGGCTCGAAGCGCCCATCCCGGAATCGCACCAGGCCCCGCTGGGTGCCCAGCCAGAGCCCGTCCTGGGGATCCGGCAGCAGGGCGCCGACATACGCGGAAGGCAGCCCCTGCTCCGTCGTCCAGCGGCGGCACTGGCCGCGGTTGTAGCGCACCAGCCCGCCCTCGGTCCCGAACCAGATGAAGCCCGCCTTGTCCTGGGTGATGGCGATGGGCCCGCCGGGGGGCAGGCCGTCATCGGGACCCAGCACCACGAAGGGACGCTGGCCCTGGTAGGGGAGCGCCGGCGCCGCAGGAGTCTGCGCCATCGCCCCCGCCGGCCACAGGAACCCCAGCGCCCACAGCACGGCCTTCATGGTCACCGGCGCTCCCTGTCCTGGATGGATGACCAGGAGTATCGGCGCAGATGGCCCGAAGGTGAACCGGGGAATGAAGACCCGGCGGACTCGGGCGGCCGGTGTCTAGAATCCCCAGGCCTTCAGCCGCGGTTCCGCCCAGCCCTTCCAGCCGCCGGGGAGCTTGCCGCCGCATTCGCAGTGCCCCGCCCCTGCGGCGACGGTCAGGTCCGGATGCGGGCGCGGTCCGTCTCCGTCCGCGCCGGCATCGAGCCTTTCAGCAGATGGTCCGGCAGCAGGAAGCCCAGCAGCAGGTTCGCCGCGGCCCACAGGAGCAGGGCGGCGAAGAACAGACGGACCAGGAGGCGCATGCTGGACCTACGGCGCAACGGTGATCCGGGTTAGATTCCGGGTCCGGCCCTCCGCGGCCCATGAGTGCGAAGCCCCCGCTAGGTGTGGCCTGCGTCACGGAGAAGCCCGGCGCCGGAGCGCAGCGCGGGGGGCAAAGCCCGGATCCGGCTACAGCCTCGCCGGGAATCCCGGGTGTGGCGATTCTCGGCATCCAGGCGCGAACCATCCTGCGCGAATTCGATTGGAGCGCAGGCCTGCTGTGCTCATGGACACATCGCATCTGATATAGGAAGTTTCCGATTCATATACTCCGGTTCAAGGGGGAACCCATGACCGTGGGAATCCTGTTTGACATGACGAAGTGCATCGGATGCGGGGCCTGCGCGGACGCGTGCAAGGAGCAGAACAAGCTCCCGGGCCCGGTGGAGGAGGTGACGACGGCCTACACCTGGACGACGGTGGAGGCCCGCGAGGGCCAGTACGTGCGCCACCTCTGCATGCACTGCCTCGTGCCGACCTGCGCCTCCGTGTGTCCGGTGGCCGCCCTCCACAAGACCCCCGAGGGGCCGGTGGTCTACGACGCCGACAAGTGCATGGGCTGCCGCTACTGCATGATGGCCTGCCCCTTCGATGTGCCGAAGTACCAGTGGGACCGGGCGATCCCCATCATCGGCAAGTGCATCATGTGCACTAGCCGCGTGAAGCAGGGCGAGGCCACCGCCTGCGCCACCGCCTGCCCCGCGGAGGCCACCGTGTTCGGCAGCCGCGCCGACATGCTGAAGGAGGCCAAGGAACGGATCCGGAAGGAGCCCGACAAGTACATCGACCATGTGTACGGCCTCAAGGAGGCCGGCGGCACCGGCGTCCTGATGATCTCCGGCGTGCCCTTCGAGAAGATGGGCCTGAAGGCGAAGCTGACGGACGAGCCCCCGGCCATGCGCACCTGGCAGGTGCTCTCCAACATTCCGGACTTCGTCGCCGTGTGGGGCGTCTTCCTCTACGGCGTCCACTGGATCACCGCCCGCCGGGACACGGTGGCGCACCACGAGGCGGCCCGGAAGGGCCCGGACACCATCGACACCACGCACACCGGGAGGCCGTCATGAACAGCACCGCCACGCTTCCCGCGGGCCGCTTCCGCCTCGGCTTCTGGACCACGGTCTTCGCCCTGCTCACCATCCCCTTCCTGGCCATCACCTTCCTGCGCTTCTCCAAGGGCCTCGGCGCCGTCACGAACCTGAGCGACAAGTTCCCCTGGGGCCTCTGGATCGGCTTCGACCTGCTCTGCGGCGTGGGCCTCGCCGCCGGCGCCTTCACCCTCACCGCCGTGGTCCACCTCTTCAACCTGAAGAGGTTCGAGCCCATCGTCCGGCCCACCATCCTCACGGGCTTCCTGGGCTACATCTTCGTCATCCTCGCCCTCATGTTCGACCTGGGCCAGCCCTGGCGCATCTGGCACACGATCATCTACTGGAACCCCCACTCCGTCATGTTCGAGGTGGGGTGGTGCGTGATGCTCTACACGACCGTGCTCTCCCTGGAGTTCGCGCCGGTGGTCCTGGAACGCTTCGGCTTCCATGCGCCCGTCCGCATGATCCACCGCCTCATCACGCCCCTGGTCATCGCCGGCGTGATCCTCTCCACCCTGCACCAATCGTCCCTGGGCACCCTCTACCTCATCGTGCCCTCCAAGCTCCATCCCCTGTGGTACTCCCAGCTCCTGCCGCTCTTCTTCTACATTTCGGCCATCGGCGCGGGCATCGGGATGGTGATCCTCGAAAGCTACATGAGCAAGCGGGCCTTCGGGCGTCACCTGGAGATGGACCTGCTGGAGCCGCTGGCCCGGGCCATGGTGGTCGCGCTCGGGATCTACGGCCTGATGCGGATCCAGGTGATCGTCCGGAACGGCTCCTACGCCGACGTCCTGAACCTGACCTATGAAGGCAAGATGTTCCTTCTCGAATTCGTGCTGGGGGTCCTCCTCCCGGTAGGCCTGCTGGCCTTCCGGAAGCTCCGCACCAGTCCCACCTGGCTGGTGGTGGGCGCCTTCTCCGCGGTACTGGGCTTCGTGGTGAACCGCCTCAATGTGAGCGTCACCGGCATGGAGCGGGCCTCGGGCATCCGCTACGTCCCTTCCGTCATGGAAGTGATCGTGTCCGTCACCCTGATCGGCATCGGCATGGCCGCCTTCGCCCTGGCGGTGCGCTACCTGAAGATCTTCCCCGAAGAGAAGCCTGCCGAAGAGCCTGAGCCCGAAGGGAGCTGAGCCTTGCCCACCCGCATCGGAACGCGACTGATCCTCGGCGCCGGCCTCGTGACGGCGTCGGTGATCGGCGTGATGTCGGTGGTGATCGTGAACACCCACACCGCCCAGCTCGTCTCCGAGCGCACCCGCAGCGCCAACCAGCTCAGCGAGACCATCAAGAGCAGCACCCACTTCGACATGCTCGAGAACCGGCGGGAAAACCTCCACCGCCAGATCCGGGCCATCGGGGAGCTGCAGTCGGAAGGCATCCGCAAGGTCCGCCTCTTCAACAAGGAGGGCCGGATCATGTTCTCGTCCGCCAAGGACGAGATCGGGACGGCCCTGGACACCCGCGGGGAGGCCTGCTTCGCCTGCCACACGGAGGGCCGGCCCCTGGAGAAGCTGGACATCACGGCCCGGGCCCGCTTCTTCCCGGCGGAGGACGGCACCCGCATGTTGGGGATCATCAACCCGATCCCCAACCAGCCCTCCTGCTACACCGCGGCCTGCCACGCCCACAGCCCCAAGCAGAGCATCCTCGGGGTCCTCGACGTGAACGTCTCCATGGCGGAGGCGGATGCGGAGATCGCCCGCAGCCGCAGCGTCATGGCCCTCCTCGCGGGCCTCGCCATCCTGCTGAGCAGCCTCATGCTCTGGTGGCTCAACCGCCGCCTCGTGGCGCGGCCCGTGGCGGCGCTGGTGGCGGGCACCCGCCGGGTGGCGGCGGGCGACCTGGGCACGACCATCGAGGTGTCCGGCCACCACGAGCTCGGGGACCTGGCGAAGGCCTTCAACGACATGACCCGCCGTCTGGCGGACGTCCAGCGCCAGCTCACCCAGGCCGACAAGCTGGCCTCCGTGGGACGGCTGGCGGCGGGCCTCGCCCACGAGATCAACAATCCCCTCACCGGCGTCCTCAGCTACGCCTCCCTCCTGAAGAAGCGCTTCGAGGCGGATCCCGCCGCGGCGGAGGACCTGGAGGTGATCATCCGCGAGACCAAGCGCTGCCGGCTGATCCTGCGGGAGCTGCTGGACTTCGCGCGGCCGACGCCGCCCACCCGCAAGCCCACGGACCTGAACGAGGTGGTGCGCCACGCGGTGGCCGTGGTGATCAACCAGCTCAGCCTCAGCCACGTGAAGCTCGCCCTCGACCTCGCCGAGGACCTGCCCGAGGCCTCCGCGGACGCCAACCAGATCCAGCAGGTGGTGGTGAACCTGCTGCTCAACGCCGCCGACGCCATCGGCCCGGAAGGTGGCGAGATCCGCCTGCTGTCCCGGCCCGGCGCCGACCGCGCCACCGTGGACCTCGTCGTGGAGGACAGCGGCCACGGCATTCCCCCGGAGCACCTGCCCCACCTCTTCGATCCCTTTTTCAGCACCAAGGGCACCCGCGGCACCGGCCTCGGCCTCGCGGTGACCTGGGGGATCGTGGAAGGCCACGGCGGCACCATCGCAGTCGAGAGCCAGCCCGGCCAGGGCGCGCGCTTCACCGTCCACCTTCCCCTCGCGGCCCCTTCCCCAGGGCCAGGTCCCGCTTCTTCCACGGAGGTCCAACCATGACCGTGCTCCTCATTCTCGTGATGTTTCTGGCCTTCGTCGGCCTGGATTTCCTCGTCCGCGAGGCATCCCGCCGCCTGCGCGCGAAGCGCGAGCTCGAAGCCCGCAAGGCCGTCCTGGAAACCTCCGTCCGCCTGGACTTCACCGACGAGGCCAAGTCCCTCAAGCGGGTCGAGGTGCCCAACCCCAAGGCCCGGATCCTGGCGGTGGACGACGAAGCCGTGATCCTCGACTCCTTCCGCCGCATCCTCGTGCTGGAAGGCTACAACGTGGACACGGTGGAGACCGGCCAGGAGGCCCTGGGCCTGGTGCAGCGCCACGACTACGACTTCGTTTTCACGGATCTCAAGATGCCCACCATGGACGGCCTCGACGTGGTCAAGGCGGTGAAGCACCTGCGGCCGGACGTGGATGTGGTGGTCATCACCGGCTACGGCACCATCGAGACCGCCGTCGAAACCCTGCAGCAGGGGGCCTGCGAGTACGTGCAGAAGCCCTTCACCGCCGAGGAACTGGCGGAGTTCGCCCGCAAGCTGCTCATCAAGCGCCAGGCCCGCCTCGAAGCCCAGCAGGAGCCGGTGGTGCGCATCGTCACCCCCGCCCTCGCGGAAGCCATCCCCGGCAACGAGTTCTGCGTGCCCGGCGGCGCCTTCATCTCCCAGGGCCACGCCTGGGCCCGCATCGAGCCCGGCGGCCAGATCCGCATCGGCATCGACGACTTCGCCCGCAAGGCCCTCGGCCCCATCGACGAAGTGGTCGCCCCCGAGCACGGCCACACCGTGAAGCGCGGGGAGGTCCTCTTCACCCTCAAGCACGGCGCCGACCAGATCCACTTCAACGCCCCCCTCAGCGGCCGCGTCCTCAAGAACAACGACGAACTCAAGGGCGACACCTCGCCCCTCAGCCAGAGCCCCTACGACCGCGGCTGGATCTGCACCCTGCAAGCCAGCAACCTCGCCGGCGAGCTGACCGGCCTGCGCATCGGCAAGCCCGTCGTCGCCTGGTACCAGGACGAGATCAAGCGCCTCCGCAAGACCGGCGAAGCCACCTCCGGCACCGTCGGCTGGGCCGATCTGGAGCACGAATTCATACAGGCCCAGCCCGAACAGGTGGGTGTCTGAGCAGCGCGACAGCAACCGTCCATTCAGGACGAGGCTGTAGCGTCAGAAATTGACGTTGAAGTTGAAGTTGAAATTGAAGTTGAAGTTGAACTTGAAGTTGAACTTGAAGTTGACCTTAAAACAGGTGCTTGAGTCCGGCGCGGCGGCAGTTCGCCGCGCCGGACTCAAGCGCTCGCAAGCGATAGCGCGCGAGGCTGGGTCGATTGGACGGCGCGGGGCCTGAAAGCAAAATCGGCCTCCACCCAGCCCGTGCTTCCTTACGCCGCCCCAGCCGTCGCTCTGCACCTCGCGCGCTATCGCTTGCGAGCACCCTTCCCAAGCACGGATCGCAAAGTGCCGCGATCCGCACTTGGAAAGGGTGCCGGTGTTAAAACCCTTGGCGGGCCGGCGGGTTCATCGACTCGTCCTGAACCAGGCGTCCAGAACCAAGCGTCCTGAACCAGGCGTCCAGAACCAGTCCCGATCCGTTCCGCCTCACACCTGCGGCAGCCCCACGATCTCCTTCGCCACCCCGAGCGCTTCCGCCATCCGCCGCTGGTCCCCTTCGATCTTCCCCGCGAACTGGCCCAGGAGCTGCACGGCCCCGGCCTCGTCCCCCTCGGTCACCCGCGCCAGCAGTCCCGGCATGGACTTCGCGCCCAGACCGAGGGCTCTCAGCAGGTCCACCAGCCGGTTCTCCAACTGGGCGCGCTGGGCCTCGACCTGGGCCCGCAGGGCGCGCTTGCCGGGTTTCTTCGGAGAGCTCAGGGCCATGTCACCAGCCTAACGGGGCGCGAGGAGCACGAGGGCGAGGGCCAGCAGGGCCGGCAGGCCCTGGACCAGGAAGGTCGGCAGGCCGAGGGTGAGGCCCCCGGCGATGCCCGCGAGACCCACGGCGCCGAGGAAGAATACTTGCAAGGGAAACCGCAGGGCCGGCGGCGCGAAGAGGCTCCAGGCCAGGCCCGCGGCGAAGCAGGCGTTGTAGACCCCCACGTTGGCCGCCAGGGGCGCGGCCTTGGCGGCCAGTTCCTCGCTCATCCCGAAGGTCGCCCGGCCCAGCTCTCCCTTGAAAAGGAACAGCTCCAGCACGGCAAACCAGAGGTGCTCCAGGATCAGCAGGCCGATCAGCAGGTTGGCGGCCAGGCGCACGGTCAGACCGCCATCAGCTTGCGGTAGGCCTCAAGGAAGTCCGCCGGCTGGGGCAGGATCTCGTCCTCCAGGTGCGGGTTGTAGGCCACCCATGTATCCTTCGCCGCCACGCGCCGCACCGGCGCGTCCAGGTGGAAGAACAGCTCGTCGGCGATGCGGGCGGCGAGCTCGGCGCCGTAGCCCCACGCAAGCGTGTCCTCGTGGGCCACGATGACCCGGTGGGTCTTCTTCACCGTTCGCTCGATGGCGGCCCAGTCGTAGGGATTCAGGGTGCGCAGGTCGATGATCTCGACGCTGATCCCTTCCTTCTCGGCGTCCCGGGCCGCCTGCACCGCGCGGTGGACCGTGCAGCCGTAGGTGATGACCGACAGGTCCTTGCCTTCCCGCACGGTGCGGGCCTTGCCGAAGGGGATCAGGAAATCGGCGGGGACTTCGGGGCCCTTGTTGTGGGTCTGGCGGTAGAGGTGCTTGGGCTCGAGGAAGAGCACCGGATCGTCGCAGCGGATGGCGGTGCGCAGCAGGCCCGCCGCGTCCAGGGCGGTGGCGGGATAGACCACCCGCAGGCCGGGGATGTGGGTGAAGGTGCTCTCGCCACACTGGCTGTGGTAGGTGGCGCCCCCCATGAGGTAGCCGGCGATGGGCACGCGGATCACCATGGGCGCCTTGAAGGCCCCGTTGCTCCGCCAGCGGATGTTGGCCAGCTCGTCCCGCAGCTGCTGCATGGCGGGCCAGATGTAATCGAAGAACTGGATCTCGACGACAGGCTTGAAGCCCCGCGCCGCCAGGCCGATGGCGCGGCCGACGATGGTGGCCTCCGCCAGGGGCGAGTTGTAGACCCGGTGCGAGCCGAAGGCCTTCTGCAGACCGTGGGTGGCCTTGAAGACGCCGCCCTTGCCCTTCACTTCGCCCAGGATCTCGTCCTTGCTGGCGTCCGCCACGTCCTCGCCGAAGACCAGGATGCGGGGATCCCGGGCCATCTCCTGCTTCATGACCTGGTTCACCGCGTCGATGAGGGTTTTGGAGCCGCTGGTCTCCGTCACCGAGGCCTCGGTGTCGAAAGCGGCCGAAGTGGGGTCCACGTCCTCGCTGTAGAGGTGCTCGTAGTAGGAGCCGCTGGCGGGCAGGGGCGCGGCCTCCGCGGCCTCCCAGGCCAGGTCGATCTCCATCTGGATCTCGGCCTTCAGCTGCTCCAGCCCTTCGGCGGTGAGGTCGCCGAGCTCGATGAGCTTCGCGCCGAAGGTCGGCACCGGATCCCGCAGGGCCTCGGCGTCCCGCTCGGCCTTGGGCTTGTAGAGCTGCTCGTCGTCGGAAAGCGAGTGCGAGTAGGGGCGGACGACCTTGGCCCGCACCAGGGCCGGGCCCTTGCGTGAGCGGGCGTGGTCGATGGCCTTCGCCAGGGCATCGTAGCTGGCCAGGGGATCGCAGCCGTCCACCTCGTCCACGATGAGGAGGCCGTGGGGCTCGTAGCCCTTCAGCAGGGCCGCGATGTTGCCGCCGGGGTACTGGACCTCCGTCGGCACGCTGATGGCGTAGCCGTTGTCCTGCACCAGGAAGACCACGGGGACCTTCAGGTTCACCGCGTTGCTGATGGCCTCCCAGAACTCGCCCTGGGAGCAGGTGCCGTCGCCGGTGGTGGTGAGCACGACCTCGTCGGAGCGGATCTTCAGCTCCTCCTGCAGGCCGCCGGCCTCGGCGCGGAGGATGGCTTCCGCGGCGCCCACCGCCTGCAGGAACTGGGAGCCCGTGGGGCTCGAAGTCGTGAAGATGTTCAGGTCCTTCTGGCCCCAGTGGCTGGGCATCTGGCGGCCGCCGCTGGCGGGATCCTCCACGCTGCCCACGGAGCCCAGGAACATCTCCTTCGCCGTGTAGCCCAGGCCGTAGGCCAGGGCCCGGTCCCGGTAGTAGAAGAAGAACCAGTCGTGGCCTGGCTTCAGCAGCGCTGCCGCCGCGGCCTGCACGGCCTCGTGGCCCGACGCCGTTGATCTGGAAGAAGACCTTGTTCTGCCGCTTGCCGATGATCTCCTTGTCGTCGATGCGCCGGGCCGCGTAGATGGTCCGGAAGAGCGCGATGCGCTGCTCCCGGGTGAGGTGGGCCGAGGCGGAGAGGGAGGCAGCAGCGGCGGACGCGGAAGGGGCGGCGGGCGTCACGGGACCTCCAGCAAAAGCGGTTCAAGACGGTTCGGAACGGCCAATCTACCACGGTTTCCGGGCCTTTCCGGGCGGGTAAAACCCGCGCGCCCATGGTAGTTTGGAGGATTCATTTCGGTGGGCCCATGAAGACCGTCCAAGAGATCCGCGCCATCCACGACCTGCCCTTTCCGGAGCTCCTCTTCCGGGCGGCGGCGGTGCACCGGGAGCACTGGAACGCCGAAGAGATCCAGTTCTGCACCCTGGATTCCATCAAGACCGGCGCCTGCCCGGAGGACTGCAGCTACTGCCCCCAGAGCGCCCGCTACAGCACGGGCCTCAAGGTCGAACCCCTCAAGGACGTGGCAAAGGTGCTGGAGGGCGCCGCGGAGGCCCGGGCCAACGGCAGCACCCGCTACTGCATGGGCGCCGCCTGGCGCGAAGTGAAGGACGACGCCAACTTCGACGCCGTGCTGGACATGGTCCGGGGCGTGAAGGGCCTGGGCATGGAGGTCTGCGTGACCCTCGGCATGCTGGACGCGGCCCAGGCGGAGCGCCTGAAGGAAGCCGGCTGCGACGTCTACAACCACAACCTGGACACCAGCCGGGACTTCTACGAAACCATCATCAGCACCCGCAAGTTCGACGACCGGCTCAGGACCATCGCCGCCGTGCAGGGCGCCGGCCTGGCGGTGTGCAGCGGCGGTATCGTGGGGATGGGGGAGAGCGTGGACCAGCGCCTCCACTTCCTCCATGAGCTCACCCAGCTCGGCGCGCCCCCGGAAAGCATTCCCATCAACCACCTGGTGCCCGTGGCGGGCACGCCCCTGGCCGACCTGCCGCCGGTGCCGCCCCTGGAGTTCATCCGCATGATCGCCACGGCGCGCATCCTGTTCCCCGCCAGCCGCATCCGCCTCAGCGCGGGCCGCACCGCCATGAGCGACGAGATGCAGGCCCTGGCCTTCTTCGCCGGCGCCAACT
This sequence comes from Holophagaceae bacterium, assembly GCA_016710635.1. Lineage (GTDB taxonomy): Bacteria > Acidobacteriota > Holophagae > Holophagales > Holophagaceae > JADJVL01. The sequence goes on from JADJVL010000008.1 coordinate 167,046, forward strand.
CGCTGTTCACCGGGGACAAGCTCCTCACCACGCCCAACCCCGGCGACAGCCACGACCACAAGCTCGTGGAGGCACTGGGCATGCGCGTCGAGGGCTCCGCCGCCGCCGTCTGAACCCCTCTTCCAGCGGGAAGGCCACCCCCTTCCCCGGAGACACGGGTTTCCGCCGTGCTGCCCAGGCCGCGCGGTTCTCCTCAGCCCCGGGAACGACGATGCAAGAAATGGACAAGGCCTTCGACTTCAAGACCGCCCAGACCCGCTGGTACGCCCGCTGGGAGGAGGCCGGCGTGTTCACCGCGGACCGGGAGAGCGCGAAGACGCCCTTCTCCATGTCCCTGCCGCCCCCCAACATCACCGGCAACCTGCACATGGGCCACGCCCTGGCCTACACCCTGCCGGACGTGGTGGCGAGGCTGAAGCGCGGGCAGGGCTTCGACGTGGCGTGGATCCCCGGCGTAGACCATGCGGGCATCGCCACCCAGGTCATCGTGGAGCGCCAGCTGAAGGAGGAGGGGACGGACCGCCACCAGCTCGGCCGGGAGAAGTTCCTGGAGCGCATCTGGGCCTGGAAGGAACGGAACCAGGACGACATCGAGAACCAGCTCCGCCGCCTCGGCGCCTCCCTGGACTGGAGCCGCAAGCGGTTCACCATGGATCCGGACCTGAATCGCGCCGTGCGCAAGGTCTTCGTGGAGGCCTACCGCCAGGGCCGCATCTACCGCGGCCCCCGCATGATCCAGTGGGATCCCGCCAGCCAGACCGCCCTGTCGGACCTCGAGGTGAAGCACGTCGAGCGCAACGGCAAGCTCTGGCACCTGCGCTATCCCCTCACCGACGGTAGTGGCGAGGTGGTGGTCGCCACCACGCGCCCCGAGACCATGCTGGGAGACACCGCCGTGGCGGTGCATCCCGACGATGCGCGCTACACCCACCTCGTGGGCAAGCTGATGGACCATCCCCTCACGGGGCGCAAGATCCCCGTGGTGGCGGACGCCTTCGTGGACCCGGCCTTCGGCACCGGCTGCGTGAAGCTCACCCCCGCCCACGACCCCAACGACCACGCCGCGGGCCTGCGCCTGGGCCTGCCCGCCATCACGGTCATCGGCTTCGACGCGAAGATGACCGCCGCCGCCGGGTCCGAGTACGCGGGCCTGGACCGCTTCGAGTGCCGCAAGAAGGTGGTCGCCGACCTGGATGAGGGCGGCTTCCTGGTGAAGGTGCAGGACCACGTCAGCCAGGTGGCCACCTCGGACCGCACCGGCGCCGTGCTGGAGCCGTTGGTGAGCGAGCAGTGGTTCATGAAGGTGGACGACGCGGCGCAGCAGGCCCTGGAGGCCGTGCGCGACGGGCGCATCAAGTTCACCCCCGAGCACCACGTGGCGGTGTGGGAGCACTGGCTCACCAACATCCAGGACTGGTGCATCAGCCGCCAGCTGGTCTGGGGCCACCGCATCCCCGCCTGGTCCTGCGCCGCCTGCGGCAAGGTCCACGTGGAACTGGAGGCGCCCACCGCCTGCGGCGCCTGCGGCCACGGCGAGCTCGTCCAGGACCCCGACACCCTCGACACCTGGTTCAGTTCGGCCCTGTGGCCCTTCAGCATCCTGGGCTGGCCCGACGAGACCGCGGACCTCCAGCGCTACTACCCCAACGACGTGATGTGCACGAGCTACGACATCATCTTCTTCTGGGTGGCCCGCATGGTCATGAGCGGCCTCGCCTGGACCGGCCAGGTTCCCTTCCACCAGGTCTACTTCAACAGCCTGGTGCGGGACGAAGGCGGCCAGAAGATGTCCAAGTCCAAGGGCAACGTCATCGATCCCCTCGAAGTCATGGAGGAGTTCGGCACGGACGCCCTGCGCTTCACGCTGATCTCCATGTCGGCGCCGGGCACGGACATCGCGCTCTCCCGCACGCGCCTGGAGGCCTCCCGCAACTTCTGCAACAAGCTCTGGAACGCCGCGCGCTTCGTGCAGATGAACCTCACGGAGGAGGTCACGCTTTCCGTGGAGCCCGAGTTCGGCGAGGCGGGGCACTGGATGCGCGGCCGCATCCAGGACACCCTCCAGGCCGTCACCGCGGCCCTGGACGGCTTCCGCTTCCACGAAGCCGCGGACCTGCTCTATCACCTGGTCTGGGACGACTTCTGCGCCACCTACATCGAGCTGGCCAAGGTGGACCTCACCGCGGGCACGCCGGCCCAGAAGGCCGCCATCCTCCACTTCCTGGACATCCTGCTCCGCGCCCTCCATCCCTTCGTGCCCTTCGTGACGGAGGAGATCCACGAGGCCGTGGTGGCGGACCGCCTGCCGGCGGGCGCGCCGAAGCTCCTGGCCCAGCGGGCCTGGCCTTTGGAGGATGCCGTCCTCGCCCGCAGCGGCGGCGATCCCACCCTTATCCCCCGCTTCCAGGAAGTCCTCAGCGCCCTGCTGCGCCTCAAGGCCGAAAGCGGCGTGGACCCCGCCAAGCGCGTGCCGGCCTTCTGTTCCGTGCTGGAGCTGGCCCCCTTCAGCGAAGCCTTCAAGGCCATCGCCCGCCTGGAGAGCATCGACTTCGCGTCCACCGACCTGGCGGCCCCCACCCGCACCGTGGCCGTGGTGGCCGGCGGCACGGCGGCCCTGGAGCTGGCGGGCCTCAAGGATCCCGCCGCCGAGAAGGCGAAGCTGGAGAAGGAGAAGGAGAAGCTCGAGAAGGAGCTCGCCGCCCTGCGCGGCCGCCTCGACAACCCCCGCTACCTGGAGAAGGCCCCCGCCGACGAAGTGGAGAAGGCCACCGCCCTGGCGGCGGAAAAGGCGGCGCGCCTGGAGCAGGTGGGCGCCCTGCTGGGGTAGGCTCTGCCGGCAAGTCGTGCCATCGTGTTCCTCCCCGATCCCCCGCCCTCCCCCAGGTGACCGACCCCAGATGCTGAACAAGACCTACTACGCCGGCCAGGACCTCGACGCCCCCTGCGGACGCTGCAAGCAGGAGACCCGGCACCGGGTGATGACGGTGACCAACGGGCTGCCGGAAAAGCTCATCTGCGCCACCTGCGCGTCCATCCACAAGTTCCGGGCGGAGAAGCCCAAGGCGGAAGCCCCGGCCCGGGTCCCCCGCAGCGCCTCCGCGCCCCGGCCGGCCCCCAGCGCATCGCGCTTCCACGAGCTCATGAACGCCGAGCAGGCCGGCGCCGTGGCCAAGCCCTACAGCGTGCAGACCCGCTGGGAGGAAGGCGCCTGGATGGACCATCCCACCTTCGGCCTCGGCAAGGTCCAGAAGCGCGCCGGCCGCAAGGTGGACGTGCTCTTCAAGGACGGCCTGAAGACCCTCATGTCGGCCTAGGGACCACCGTGGCCCGCCCCAGAGTCTCCGCCGCCGGCGGCCTCGCGGCCCTCCGCTACGTCTTCCGGAAGGGCCGCGCCGTGGGCTTCTGGCGGCTCTGGCGGCGCATGCACTCGAAGAACGCGTGCAAGACCTGCGCCCTGGGCATGGGCGGCGCGAAGGGTGGCATGCGCAACGAGGCGGGCCACTTCCCGGAAGTCTGCAAGAAGAGCATCCAGGCCCAGGCCGGGGACATGCAGGGCGCGATTCCGGAAGCCTTCTTCCGGGCCACGCCCATCGGCAAGCTGGCCTGGCTCACGCCGCGGGAACTCGAAGCCCTGGGCCGCCTGGCCTTTCCCCTCCTGGCCGAACCCGGCGACACCCATTACCGGCGCATCTCCTGGACCGAGGCCCTGGACCGCTGCGGCGCGGCTTTTCGGACCGCGCAGCCCGAGGAAGCCTTCGTCTACGCCTCCGGACGCAGCTCCAACGAGGCGGCCTTCCTGCTGCAGCTCATCGCCAGGGCCTACGGCACGCCGAACCTGCACAACTGCTCCTTCTACTGCCACCAGGCCAGCGGCGTCGCCCTGAATCAGGTCTACGGCAGCGGCACGGCGAGCATCGTGCTGGAGGATCTCGAAAAGGCCGATCTGGCCATCGTCATCGGCGCCAATCCCGCCAGCAACCATCCCCGCCTCATCACCCAGCTGGTGCAGCTCCGCCGGCGGGGCGGCACGGTCATCGTGATCAATCCCTTGAAGGAGCTGGGCCTCGTGCGCTTCCGGGTGCCTTCCCTGCTCGGCAGCCTGCTCTTCGGCTCGAAGATCTCCGACCTCTACCTGCAGCCCCACATCGGCGGCGACATCGCCCTGCTGAAGGCGCTGCTGAAAGGCTTGGTGGAGCGGGGCGGTCTGGACGAAGGCTTCGTGCGGGACCACACCACGGGTTTCGAGGCCCTCCGCGCCGATCTCGAAGCCTCGTCCTGGGAGGAGCTGGAGGCGCAGAGCGGCGTCCCCCGGACGCAGCTCGACGCCGCCGTCGCCGCCCTGCTCAAGGCGAAGCGCGGCATCGCCCTCTGGGCCATGGGCCTCACCCACCACGCCCACGGGGTGGACAACATCCTCGCGCTTTCGAACCTCGCCCTCGCCCGGGGCTGGCTGGGCCGGGAAGGCTGCGGCCTCCTGCCCATCCGCGGCCACAGCAACGTCCAGGGCGTCGGCAGCATGGGCGTCTCGCCCGTTGCCAAGGAGGCCTTCGCGAAGAAGCTTCAGGACCTCTACGGCATCCCGCCGCTGCCCGCCGGCCAGGACACCTTCGCCTCCATGGAGGCCGCCGCCGCGGGACGGATCCAGGCCTCGCTCCAGCTCGGGGGTAACCTCTTCGGATCGAACCCTGATCGGACCTGGTCCGGAAAGGCACTGCAGAACATTCCCTTCACGGCGATGGTGAGCACCAAGCTCAACGAGAACCACGTCCACGGCCGGGGCCAGACCACGGTGATCCTGCCGGCCCTGGCGAGGGACGAGGAGGACCAGGCCACGAGCCAGGAGAGCATGTTCAATTTCGTGCGCCACAGCGAGGGAGGGAAGCCTTCCATCGAAGGCGAGCCGAAGGGCGAAGTGGCGATCCTGGCGGAGCTGGCCGCGCGGATCCTGCCCGACGGGAAGTTCGACTGGACGCGCCTGCGCAGCCACGCCGCGCTCCGCGAAGAGATCGGGAGGTCCGTGGCGGGGTACGGCGAGATCACCTCGGGGAAGGAATTCCAGGTTGAAGGCCGCACCTTTCGCGAACCCGCCTTCCCCACCCCCGATGGCCGCGCCAACTTCGCCGTGACGCCGGTACCTGACTTCCAGCAGCGCGATGACGAGCTCCGCCTCATGACCCTGCGCAGCGAAGGCCAGTTCAATACCGTCGTCTACGAGGACGAGGACCTCTACCGGGGCGTGGACCGGCGCGACGCCTTGATGCTGGCCGCCGAAGACGCGGCGCGGCTGGGCTTCGCGGAAGGGAACCGGGTGCGGGTGGAATCGGAAACCGGCGCCATGACCGCCACGGTCTTCCTCGTGGACATCCGTCCCGGCAACGCCGCCATGTACTACCCGGAGGCCAACGTCCTCGTGCCGCCGAAGCTGGATCCAAGGTCCCGGACGCCGGCCTTCAAGCATGTGGCGGTGCGGGTGCGGCCGTGGAAGTCGGCAGGCCCCTGAGCCTCAGCTCCGCAGGACGAGTCCGATCCCCGCCAGCACCAGCGCCGCCGCGATCGCCCACGGCAGCGAGGGCAGCTCCCCCAGCAGCAGGGCGGCCCCGGCGGCGGTGATGAGCGGTACGGCGAGCTGGCACACGGCGGCGCGGGCGGCACCCAGGCGGGGCAGCACCGCGTACCAGAGGCTGTAGGCGGCGCCGGAGGCCACGGTGCCCGAGGCCGTCGCCAGGACCAGAGCCCTGGGCGTGAGGTGCAGGTTTCCCAGGAACAGCAGCGGCAGGACGAGGAGGGCCGCCCCGGCGAAGCTCGCCGCCGTATCCGCCACCGGCCGGGTGGAACCCCGTCCCAGCAGGGAGTAGGCGCCCCAGGCGACGCCCGCCAATAGCATCGAGAGGGCGCCCTGCCAGGGCGGCGCGGCGGCGCTGGGGGCGCAGAGGACGCCGAGGCCTGCAAAAGCGACGCCCGCACCCAGCCATTTGCGCCAGGGCAGCGCTCCGCCCTGGAGCCGCGCCACCAGCAGCATGGTCACCTGGACGGCGCCGAAGAGAAGCAGGGCGCCGGTGCCCGCGGTGACCTGGCGGTAGGCCCAGGAGAACCCGAAGGCATAGGCGGCGAGGGCCAGGGAAGGCCCGACGCGTGGCCGCGCGAAGCCGTCCCCCCGCAGCCCGACGATCAACGCGAGGACCACGCAGCCGGTCCCCAGACGCACGGCGGTGAAGGTGGCCGGATCCGCCGAGGCATCCGACAGGGCGGCGCGGCAAAGCAGGGAGTTCGCGGCGAAGCCCAGGAGGACCAGGGGCACGGTGAGAACCAGGGGCCAGGGGCGGGGACTCGTCTCCGGTGCTGCGGTTCCCGTCATCCTTCCCTCCGCCACGATCCTGCCCTCCTCGTTCCGGTCCGGCGAGTGTAGGTTGCAAGGATGGACGATCTCCAGCCCTTCCTCATCGAGACGCCCCTCGCCATCCGCGAACTGCGCTTCGCGGTGATCGATCTGGAGACCACCGGCGGCAGCCCGAAGGCCTTCTGGGACAAGCAGGAGCGTTTCCATCCGCCCAGCGAGATCACGGATGTCGGCATCGTGAAAATGGCGGGCCCGGTCATCGAGGACAGCTTCGAATGCCTGGCGGCGGTGGAGGGCCCCTACCCCGCCAACATCCAGCGCCTCACCGGCATCACGCCGGACCTGCTGGTGGACGCTGATTCCTGGGAGCGCGTGGCTTTGAAGTCGGCGCCCCATCTGGAAGGCCGCGTGTGGGTGGCCCACCACGCCCCCTTCGACGGCAGCTTCCTCAAAGCCTGGCTGCCCCAGGGCCTCTGGCACCGCCACCGCCTGATCTGCACGCGCCTGCTGGCCAAAGCCCTCATCCCCGAAGCCCAGAGCCGCGCCCTCGTGCGCCTCTGCGCCCTCCTCGGCATCCCCAACCGTCGGCCCCACCGGGCGCTGCCGGACGCGGAAGCCACCGCGGAACTGATGAAGCACCTGATCGAGCGGGCCGAGGCGCAGGGGCTGGACGGGGAAGGATTCCTGAAACTGGGGGAGGTCGGGTGGGGGAAGCTGTAGCTCAGTTCTTGTTCTCGGGCCGGGGACCGGGATCCTTGTAGCCCATGGCCTTGAGTTCCGCCTGCAGACGCTTCAGCCGGGCCGTGTCGCCGAGCTGGATCAGGGCTTCCTCCCAGGGCTTGAGGATCTGGCTCCGGAACTCGCGGAGCTCTCCGAGGGGATCCGCCCAGCCAGAGCGGACCCGGGCCGGACGGCTGAGCACGGCTTCCAACCGCCGGCGCAGGTCCAGGTCCCAGACCGCCGCGCACCAGGCGGCGAGGTCCTTCCACGCCTTCCTTTGCTGCAGGGTCTCGGCCACGCGATCAAGGACATTGCCGTTCAGGCTGGTGGCACCCGCCGAAGCGGCCGGCAGGTAGGGGAGGCGCGCCAGGAGCGCGTGGGGCTGGGCGGGCCGGGGATGGAACTGGGACCAGAAGAGCCAGCGGTTCCAGAGCCGCCAGCTCTGGGGCCAGTGTTCCAGCTTCGCCTCGAGCCTCGGCAGGACGCGGGTCGCCATGGCGGCCCAGGCTCCGGAGTCCCCGCGGGGTAAAGGTTCCCTTCCGGCGGAAGGTCAGTCCCCCTTCCTGCAGACGGGGCAGCAGCTCCGCTTCCAGCCTTGGATTGGGAAGCTTGGCGTCCAGCAGGTTGAGGTAGAGCTCACGGGCATCCAGGCGGTCCGGGTTCCGGTCGAGGAAGCGGCGCACGGCTGGAATCCAGGGCTCGCCATGGCGGCCGAGGGCCGTGGCGAGGCGCTCCGCGGTGGGGCCTTCTACGCCACTTTCCAGCACCGTCTTCCCTTGGAGCAGGGCCCACTGCACGGCCTGCCCCGAGGGCGGGAGATTCCGGAACAGCGCCTTCTCCTCCTCGCCGAGGGTTCCCCACGTGAGCTCGTTGGGATGCCAGTCGTCGAAGCGGGGATCGTCCTGGAGCCGCTTCATCAAGGCTGGGCCTCCCGCCTCCCTGGCGAGCATCAGGCGGAAGGGTTCGGGCTTGGGCAGGGGCGCGGCTTCCACGGGCGGGAGGTTCAGGACCTCTTCGAAGGCTTGGGCCCGCCTTACATCCTTCGGATCCCATGGCTTCGGTTGGTTCCAGATGAACCGGGCTACAGAAGGCCACTCGGTACCACTGCGAATCCGGCACTCCTGAAGAAAGGTCTTGGCCTCCTCCACCCTTCCAAGCCTGAGGAGGGCGTGGAACCTTGGAATTCCCATCAGGTAGACGTCCGCCCAACCCTGTCGTTCACTGCGGCGAACACCCAGAGCCAAGGGCCTGGGACCGGCCACGGCCCGACTCCACCGCTCGGCGGTGTAGCGCTCGAGGCCCGGCCAGTCCTGCTCCCGGATGTAGAGATCGCAGGCCAGCCCGATGGCGGCATCGTCGAAGCTGAACCCTCCTGGAATCTGCTCCAGTCCGGCGGTCACGGTCTCAGCGAAACCCGCGGGCAGCAGGGCGCTCAGCCTGCCGAGCGTCTCCCAGGCCCGGTAGTCATAGGGGTTCTGGCGGAGCTGCTCCTGTAGGCGCTCGATGAGCCGCTGAAGGCTGGGCTGCAGCTGGGGACAGGTCCGGAAGTTCTCGAGACCGCTGAAAAAGAAGAAGTGCTCGGCGTCCTCCCAGTTGGGCACGCCCAGCATGGCTTCGAGGGCTTCCCGCACCTGCCCGACGCCCACCTGATCCCAGTTTTCGGTGGTGAGCTTCGTGAAGTCGTTCCCTTGACTCGGCTGGGGGCGATTCAGGTTCCTGGCCCGGAAGTTGACCATGGAAATGCAGTGGGCGAGTTCCTCGCCCCTTGCCTCCCCATGCTCGGGATGCTCCCGCAGAAACTCGGCCCGGACTTCCCAGCGCGGGCGCCAGCCCGTGGCCCGGAAGGCGGCCATGAGGCCCGGGACGTCCGGCTCGCCGCTGCCGGAGAGGAGCACGTTCCCCTCGGGCCCGAGGGCGAACCAAGTGGCCTTGCCCACCTCCGGAAAGGTCTCGAGGAGGGCCGCCTGCTCCTTCTCGCCAAGGACCGTGAAGGTCATGGCCCGAGACACCACCAAGCGGGCTCCGTCCTCCGTCAGGCTCCAGGCCTGGCCCAGCATGGGCCGGCTCGCCAGCACCAGGCGGAACTGGCCGTCATAGCCCTTCTTCCATCGCTGTTCCTGTTTCATCTCGTTCCAGGAGACCTGAGTCCAGCCCGGTAGGCAGGCCATCAGCATCGGAATCAGCAGGGCGGCGCGGAGCATTCAGGTCCCCAGGACAAGCTTGCATCAAAGCATGGCCGATCCCCGGACAGGCTGGCCTGCTGCAGCCATGCCCCGTCGCCCCCCAAAGGTTCCGCGAGCCCGGTGGCGGGAAATTCCTTCACACTGTCCCCATGGATCTCGCCCGCTTCTTCGACCTCGTCCGCGGCCACGGCTGGCAGGGCATGGCCCTGTGGGGCGTGCTGCTGGCGCAGGCGCTGCTCTGGGTGATGCTGGTGCGGCTGCACTTCAGCATCCAGAAGGAGGAGGCGCCCTGGGAGGAGTGCGTGGGGAAGATCCGCAGCGCCTTCCTGCGCAAGGTGAACGGCGAGGACGAGATCTCCGAGCTGAAGGTGCACCGCTACGCGCCCATGGTGGACAAGCTGGTGGCCCTGCACTTCGCCGAGGCCAAGAGCGACCTGATGACCCGCTTCCTGCTGCTGCGCTGGAAGATCAAGGAGTGCCTGCGGCCCTACTGGATCCGCTGGGGCTACCTGCTCATCGGCTTCGGCGTGGTGGTCTGGTTCCTCTACGGCCTGGGCCTGGACCTGGGCATCGAAGGCCTCATGCGCACACCCAGCGACCCGCGCCTGCTCTGGGTGTGGCTGGGCTACGCCATGGTCATCGCCTGGAAGCTGGTGCGCCTCCAGGGCAACCTGGAGCGCGTGCAGCGCAGCCTCCTCATCCCCCGGCGGGACGAGTGAACCTGGGCCGCGCCGCCCTCGCCGTCCTGGCCGCCTGCACCGCCGGCGCTCAGGAGCCCCTCCTCGAGCCCCTGCTCCGGCAGGCCCGGCCCGAGGCCCGCTGGGAAACTGCCACGCCCTTCCGCGTGGACCTGGACGGCGACGGCCAACCCGATTATCTGGTCCTGGGCCGCACCCCGGACCGCGTCCTGCTGGCGGCCTTCACCGCGCCCCTGGGCCTGGGCTCGAAAGCCCAGGTCCTCGTCTTCACCCTGGATCCCCGGCGCCCCACGGGCCTCTGCACCGACAAGCCCGAGCTGGAGGCGGAAAGCCTGGATTTCGACCCGGAGCAGACCCCCATCGGCGAGTTGCCGGGCTTCACCCGCAGCAAGGTCGCCAAAGGCGTGAAGGTGGGTGGCGGCGCCTGTGCGCCCTTCCACCTCTACTGGGACCGCCAGGCCCTGAACTTGAAATTCTGGCGACGATGAAATGGACGCCGGGGCCCCTTCGGATTCCGCCGCAAGGCGCGGCCGCCGGGCCCGGCGCTGGGGTCGCTGGTGCGAACGCCTCACGGCCTGGCTCCTGTGGGCCCGGGGCTGGGACCTGGTTGCCGCGAACCTCAAGGTGGGCCGCTACGAACTGGACCTGCTGCTGACCCGGGGCGACGAGCTGCGCCTCCTCGAAGTGAAGGCCCGGCGGCCCGGGGCCTGGACCGGGGCGGACAGCGCCCTGGGCCCCGAGCAGCGCCTGCGGCTGCAGCTGGCCCTGCGCGCCTGGCTCGACCGCGTCCCCTGGCCCGGCGCCGTCACCTTCCAGCGGGCCAGCTGGTCCGGCCTGCGGGTGCGCTTCCACAAACCCGAGCGCTGGGACGCCCTGAACCTGGACGCCCACGGCTAAGCGCCATGGGCTCAGATGGCGGCAGCACTTGGCACCGACCTCGCCTCCAGTCGGACCCGTGTCAACATGCTGACCCGCCTTCGCCCCGTCCCCCACCTGCACCATGAGCTGCGACGCCTTCCGGGGGCCGCATGAGCCTTCCCCTGGCCCGGATCGAGCCCCTCGGGGGCGGCTCCCTTGGCATGGAAGGCCTCTTCCACGCCCGGTCCCTGGCCATCACCTCCGGCAAGGGCGGCGTGGGCAAGACCAACACGGCGGCGAACCTGGGCCTGGCCCTCGGGCAGAGCGGCCAGCGGGTCGTGGCCCTGGACGCCAATTTCGGCCTCGCCAATCTGGACCTGCTCCTGGGCCTCGATTCGAAGGGCACCCTGGAGGAGGTCCTCAAGGGCGGCAAGATGCTGGAGGAGATCCTCCTGGAAGGCCCGGGGAGCCTGAAGATCCTGCCGGCGGGCACGGGCCTGCAGGAGCTCACCCGCCTGGACCGGGCTTCGGAGCTGCGCCTGGTGCAGGGCCTGCAGCGGGTCACCGAGGACGCCGACTGGCTGCTCATGGACACCGCGGCGGGCATCCACGAGGCGGTGGTGAAGCTGCTGCTGGCGGCGGACGCGGTGCTGGTGGTGACCACCCCCGAGCCGGCCTCCCTCGTGGACGCCTACGCCATGGTGAAGATCACCCACCTCCGGGCTCCCCGGAAGCCCATCTGGCTCCTGGTGAACCAGTGCACCAGCGGCCTGGAGGCCGGCGAAGCCGTGGACCAGATGCAGGAGGCCTGCGAGCGCTTCCTGGGCCGGCGCCTCAGGCTCCTCGGCGCCGTCCCTTCCGATCCCGCCCTCCTGCAGGCCGTGCGGGAGCAGCGGGCCGTGCTCGAGGCCTACCCGGAAAGCCCCTCCGCCCGCGCCTTCAGGGCCGCCGCGGAGCGGCTGATGCGGGGGGAGGCGCTGATCCGGGAAGGGCTCGACGCGGAGTGGGGGCGGCTGTTCGGGTGAGCCGGTGACCGGCTGACCGGCCCCGATCGGATCCTGCCGACCCGAACCGGATAGCCACTCGGTCGAGGTTTTCATAAGGGCATGCGAGACAAGTGCGGCCGGCGGTATGGCCGTGCTTGTCTCGCATGCTGGCAAGCGGAGCGCGGCAGGACCATGAAAGGTGTGGCGATCCCAGAACGGGCCATGGATGGTGCCTGGGGAACACCGGCCCCTGCCACGAGACTCCCCCAGCACCGAGCCCATGCCTCCCCATCCGCCCCGCGGCTGCGCCGACCACCCCCAGATCGGACAGGACAAGGGTTCCCACCTCCAAGAGCGAAGCGATTGGGAGGACGCACGGCGTCCGATCGGTGGGAGTCCTGTCCTCCCGCTCCTTGCTCCGCTCGATCGCGGATGGGGCCCCGTCCTGCCGCGCTCCGCTTGCCGGCACCCTTCCAAGGCACGATTTGCAAAGGGCGCGAATCGTGCCTTGGAAGGGTGCTTGTTTCTTGGGACCAGGCAGCACCCATCCTTTCAGCAGGCTACGTTCGGCATCGCCCGTGTCCCATCGACCACACACCGTAGCCGGAGACCTCCCCGCCCCGTGTCCGCTCAACCACATTGGGTTTCCGGCCCACACCCACTAGCCTCAAGCCTGAATCATCGAAGCGGCCCGGCCGCAGGGAACAGGGAGTGCCACCCATGTGCGGAATCGTCGGATATATCGGAAGCCAGGGCGCGGCGGCCATTCTGGTGGAAGGGCTGCGCGCCCTGGAATACCGCGGCTACGACAGCGCGGGCATCGCCCTGGCGCCGGGGGACGGCTCCTTCCGGGTGACGCGGGCCAGCGGCAAGCTGGCGAACCTGCAGGCCAAGGTGGATCTCGGTGATCCGACGCCCCTGGGCATCGGCCACACCCGCTGGGCCACCCACGGCCGGCCCACGGAGGAGAACGCCCATCCCCACCGCAGCCCGGACGGCAAGGTGGTCGCCGTGCACAACGGCATCTTCGAGAATTTCCTGGAGCTGCGGACCGAGCTGAAGGCCGCGGGCTTCGCCTTCATCACCGAGACGGACACGGAATGCTTTCCGGTGATGGTGTCCCACCTGATGAACCAGGGCCGCGACTTCCGCACCGCCTTCCGGGAGGCCGTGGGCCGCATGCGGGGCATCTACGCCCTGGCCTGCCTCCACGCCGACGAGCCCGGCCTGATCCTCGCCGCCCGCAGCGGACCGCCCCTGGCGATTGGATTCGGCGAGGGCGAGACCTTCCTCGCCAGTGACGTGGTGCCCCTCCTGCGCCATACCCGCAAGGTCACTTACCTGGAGGATGGCGAGTTGGCGGAACTCACCCGGGAGGGCGCGCGAATCACGCTGCTGGACGGCGCGGAAGTGCACCACACGCCCCTCATCATCCCCTTCGACCCCATCGCCGCGGAGAAGGGCGGCTTCAAGCACTTCATGCAGAAGGAGATCTTCGAGCAGCCCCAGGCCCTCTCCAACACCCTGTTGAACCGCCTGCCCCTGGAGGCGGGCGAAGCGATCCCCCTGGAGCTGCCCTTCACTGACGCGGAACTGAAGGCCCTCACCCGCATCCATATCGTGGCTTGCGGCACCTCCTGGCATTCGGGCCTCGTGGGCAAGTTCCTCATCGAGCAGCTGGCCAGGGTCGCGGTCGAGGTGGACTACGCCTCCGAGTATCGCTACCGGGATCCGGTGATCCCCGACGGCACGCTGATCATCGGCATCACCCAGAGCGGCGAGACCGCCGACACCCTCGCCGCCATGAAGGAGGCTTCGAACCGCGGCGCGCGCACCCTGGCCATCTGCAACGTCATGGGATCGACCGCCACGCGCCAATGCGAGGCCACCATCCTCACCCACGCGGGTCCGGAGATCGGCGTGGCCTCCACCAAGGCCTTCACCACGCAGCTTGCCGTGCTCACCCTGCTGGCCCTGCGCCTCGGCGAAGCCAAGGGCACGGTGGATCCAGCCCTGCGGGCCGAGCTGCTGCAGGGCCTGCGGGAACTGCCCGCCCACCTGGAGCGCCTGTCGAGCCTCGAGCCCCAGATCCAGCGTTGGGCCCACCAGTGGCGGGACGCCGAGGACTTCCTGTACCTCGGCCGCGGCCCCATGTATCCGATTGCGCTCGAGGGCGCCCTGAAGCTGAAGGAGATCTCCTACATCCACGCCGAGGGCTACCCGGCGGGCGAGATGAAGCACGGCCCCATCGCCCTCATCGATCAGGCCCTGCCGGTGGTGGCCCTGCTGCCGGACGACGCCCACCGGGAGAAGACCCTGAGCAACCTCCAGGAAGCCGCAGCCCGGGATGGCCGCATCCTCGGCCTGGTGACCGAAGGCGACAAGGGCCTGGACGGCATCGCCGAGGACGTGCTCGAGCTGCCGAGGGTCCATCCCTGGCTGGCGCCCATCCTCTATGTGGTGCCACTGCAGCTGCTCGCCTATCACATCGCCGTTCTCCGCGGATGTGATGTCGACCAGCCCCGCAACCTCGCCAAGTCCGTGACCGTGGAATGACCGACCGCCGGTAGGGGATTCCCTGCCCGCAGGGACACGGCTAGCGTGGAGCCCATGTCCAAAGCCGAGCAGCTCCGCCGTTCCGTCCTCAATCCCTGGAAGCTGCGGGCCTTCATGCTCGCCAAGCTGCCCATGGGGTTTCTCGCGGGGCTGAAGGTGAAGGAATTCACGGACAAGGCCGCGTCCGTCACCATCCGCTTCGGCTACCTCACCAAGAACCCCTTCCGCAGCGTCTACTTCGCCTGTCTCGCCATGGCCGCCGAGCTTTCCACCGGCGTCCAGGGCCTCGTCCTCACCATGGACGGGAGTCCCGTCGCCATGCTGGTGGTCGGACTGGAAGGCGAGTTCAGCAAGAAGGCCGTCGGACTCATCACCTTCCGCTGCGAGGACGGCGAGGCGCTGGCCCAGGCCGTGGCCGGGACCCGGGCCACCGGCGAACCCCGCGTCGTCCCCTGCACCGCCATCGGCCGCGACGAAACCGGCGATGAGGTGGCCGTCTTCAAGATCACCTGGTCCTTCAAGGCCAGGGGCACCGCCCCAGCCTGACGGGTGGACAATCCCCCGGTCCGCGATAAAATACCCATTCGCATTGGCGCGTAGCTCAGGGGTAGAGCACTACCTTGACACGGTAGGGGTCGGCGGTTCGAGACCGCCCGCGCCAACCACAGAACGGCCGGGGACATCCCGGCCGTTTCCATTTTCAGGCCGATGGTTAGGCCAGGGCGGGCTCGAACCGCCGACCCAAGGCTGGCGGGCCGGTAGGGAAAGGCGCAGCACGCGCGAGCGTGCGCAGCCGGTCCCGCGAAGCGGGATTCCCGGGCCCAGCCAGCCGTCAGGTTCGAGACCGCCCGCGCCAACCAAAGACAAATGGTCGGGACATCCCGGCCATTTGTTTTTACACGACACCATGTCGGGATCAGGGCGGGCTCGAACCGCCGACCCAAGGCTGGCGGGCCGGTAGGGAAAGGCCGCTGGCGCGCGAGCGCCGGAGACCGGTCCTGCAACGCAGGATCGCCGGGCCCAGCCAGCCGTCAGGTTCGAGACCGCCCGCGCCAACCAACAAGCCCAGAAGGGCCAGGACTAAAAAATCCTGGCCCTTTCGCTTTTTCGGTCCGTGCCAAAACGGTGTCAAAACCAGGGGCGGAGAGCGGTGCACCCTGGCGGATTCCTCCGGATGACTGGGACCTGGACCAATCACTACAACCCGACCGCACCCCACCCCCGCCTTGATCGGGTCCCTGCCTATCTACTCAGGCATCGGCCAGGGCCTTGAATACATGAGAAGCCACTACGGCCGATAGGAATGCCAGGTACACAAGGCTGGAGGGCGAGTTCGATTCATGGTCGGAGGGCACCCTCC
Source organism: Holophagaceae bacterium (assembly GCA_016710635.1). Taxonomy (GTDB): domain Bacteria; phylum Acidobacteriota; class Holophagae; order Holophagales; family Holophagaceae; genus JADJVL01. The sequence goes on from JADJVL010000008.1 coordinate 182,744, forward strand.
ATCTTTTTGCTCCTTTTTATATTTGATGCTATTTTTTTGTTGATTCTTTCAAAACAGGGCTGTACACAGGAGTGGTGTGAATCCCCTGGAGCCGCGATGGCGGATCAGAACCTTCAACCCACGGGCACCCTCCTCGAAAGGAGGGCCTCTGCGGAACAGAACCCATCGAACTCCCCCTGACCCGCACCCGCCTTGCCGCCACCTCCCAAAGGATCCTTCCAACCCATCTCAACCTAGTCGGTATCCCGCACTGACCCCCCGGGCAGTCCAAACGGTTCAAACCTAGTCAACCTCAACCCTTTACAGGAGCTTCCGATGAAGCCCAGCTATAGGTCTGCCCTGGCAATCAATCTGAAGCAGGTCTCGCTCGCCCACAGATTATTGTTCGGTCGGCTTCTCTCAACGAGCCTCTTCCTCGTCGCAGGACAAGTCTCGGTTGCCCAGACCCCGACTCCCCTAGGGAGTGGAGGGGCCCAAGTCTACTGGTCGTCCCTTGCCAACCCTGCCGTCCCTGACCCTGCGACTACTGTCATCGCCAGATATCAAGATTGTTCGGACGGAGGGTACCTGGCGAAAACGAGTCCATCTCCTACCATCGCACCGGGTGGCGGATGTATACGCGTCAACGAGGTTCTCGTCGGTGACTCGGTGCCGTCGGGGGCTGAAGTCCTTCAATCGATGACATTGACGTCCGATCAGGCGATAGCCGCCGGTGCGGATCCGGCCCGCATTCAAGAGCTGATCCAGATGTATGGCTATGTGACCTTCTCGAAATCGGTCTGGAGGCTCGGTGCAGGCACAGACCCTGCTGAGCCTGGATACTCAGCTTTTGGGAACGTCCAGCTGAACATCTTCCCTGCTGGAAATGCAGATTCAGCGATCGTGAGAATGCGGAATTCCATTGGTGGGCGGAGATTCTTCCAGGTTTCTTTCGCGTCCGGAACTCCTGCTTACAACATCGGAATCTTGGGTGTGCACGCTGGACAAAACATCGTTGAGTCTGTGACCTACCTTCAAGGGTCGAACATCATTGCGGATGGCGTCGCAAGCCGAACATTTACCATCTCGCGAGATCAAACATCGACACTCAACGTAGGGGAGCCAGGAAGCCACCCCGTATACCGAGGGGCTCGTGTAGATCAAATGCACCTCGTCCAGGCTGTTCAAAATGATTCCGGGTCGCTCTCACTGATCTCTGGCCGCCCTGGCAGGCTTCGCGCTTGGTTCAGCAACACCTATCCGCTGATCTGGGGCTATGTCCCGGCCACTGTGTACGCCACGGTTCCTGGTGGCTCCCGAACGGTGGTTGCCTCCAACCAATTCGTCTACTTCAACAGCGCGGACAATCCGACGTTGGATCTGAATATCTCAGGCAACATGGTCGTCCCCGGTGTGCAATTCGATGTCGAGGTAGGTGTGCCCGGCGGTGGCGTTGTCACCAAGTCGTATTCACCAGTTGTGGTCCCAGGAAGCGCGCTCGAACTGCATGTTTATGAGATCAAGCCTCCGGGCGGATCTGGGGTTCCAGTCGCACGAGATGCTTCGGGTTTGAGAAGCCAGATCGTCCAGTACTCGGAAAGCATGCTGCCACTGCAGGGGATGAACATTCACATACGCGGCACCATCGAAATCGTTCCAGACATTCCTCCGCCATTCTGGAACCCATTTGGCGACCCCAAGTTCAGCCTTGCCGGCTTTGAAGCCATTGCACGATTGATGTCCGTGCATGCTGCCCTCGATACGGGCACCGAGCAAACTCAAAATCGAGTCTATGCGGCCTTCATCAACCCGCGGTATTCAGAGACGGGTAGTGTCGTCGGCATTTCTTCAGGGAAGGGATTCGCAGGTGTGGCTCTCTTCATGGTCAGCCAGGAGGTGTCTCGCAAGATTCTCGCGCATGAAATTGGGCACGCCTACTGGCTTGGTCACTCCCCAAGCCCTGGTGCCACATCCTTTCCCGCCCCAGTCGATTATGACTACCCATACTCCGGAAACAGCCAGATCGCAGCTGATGCCTTCGACGTGCTTCAAGGCTACGGTTTGAGCACAGGGAATCATGATTTGATGGCCTACCCGAGTGTCTGGCCAAGCGACTTCACCTGGGAGAGGCTGGTTGGTCGATTCAACGAGACGATGGGTGGCTACACCTCCTTCGGTGGGCCAGGGGTGAACACGAGCGCCACAACCCTCAAGATTGCGAGGGACAGCAAAGGTGACCTCGTCATCGGGAAAGAGGAGGCCAAGCAGATCAAGAAGATGTTCAAGGGCGTGGACAGCCTCGTGTGTGAGGATTCAACCATTGATGGAACACCTTTGGAGACCACCACGAGCACTCAAGGCGAAATGCTCGCGGGCACAGTTGTGGCGGTCCCGATCACGGATCTATCCTCCGGATTGGTGAGCCCCACAAGCTCCCATAAAGATACGAAAAAGATCGACCAGGCCTTGATTGAGCGGTCCGTGCCCACCAAACTTCGGAAAGCCATCGAATTGTCCAGGCCAAGAGGTTGACCTTGCGTAACACCCACTCGAAATTCCACTACACCATGCCAGCGCTGGCTGCAGTCCTCTTCCTCGGCTGTACGCCCGAGAAGAAGAGCGCCTTCGAGACGCCTGCTCCGCCTCTAGTCACTCTGACCCCCCCGAGTCCGAAGACCATTCGGCCCGACGACGGCATCATGTTCAAGATTAGCCTTCGTTACGCATCCGATGGCCATGTCGAACCTGGCCGGATGACGAACACGACTTGGCGGATCGTTTCCGCAGACCTCACCCCCTCTCGCCCGCTACAGGCCGGCGAGGACATCGGTCACGTTGTGATCCTGGAATTCCCGACGGGGTCCGGTGAGTCTTCATGCACCTACTTTGCGCCGAACACTCTTCCAGCCGGCTCGACCAGAATGAAGGTGGTGCTCAGGGCTGAATTCACAGACTCCGCCAGCGGAGCAAAGCCCGCAACCGACGCGGAAATTACCGTCGATCCCCTGGCAACACCCGCCGTACCTCTTCCACCTGAGGTGGTCCGGAACTCTCAATAAGCATGAAGGATGGCCCCTCACTCCTAGTCGTAGAGGTATGAGGGTCTGTTGTCGCAGCGCCGTCTTTAGCTGGATCCAGCGGAAAAGGGTGAGGACGGTGAGTACGCGAGAGGACGAAAGCCGCTTCCGCGGCCCGAACCAACCCCTGGTCTTCCAGAGGCTGGAGAGGTCAGGAATCCGGCCAGCTATTTCCTGTGGTGTGCGGATTCGCCACAACAACACCCAACCCCTGGTGCCGAGGGAGTATCCGAAAGTCCTCCCAGCGGCCCTACTTTCAAAGGAGTTTCAATGAACCGAAAACTGAGGCGGCTCGTGCTCGCCGGAGTGCTGATCGCAGGCGGAGTGACGGCCTACGCTATCCAGTGCCTGGGGGGCGTCCGGATGTACAGGATCAGGAGCTCTGACGGGTCAACCGAATACGTCATCTGTACCGGTGCCGGCGGGAATTGCACCTCGGGGACCTGGTACCAGTGGGCGCAGAATGGATGCGGCACCTAGATGCAAGGCTCCATGCGAACGCTAATTTCCCTGCTCACACTGTCCGCCGGCTTGTCGGCCCAGTCACCTGAACCTGCGAGAGCAGGCCAGTGGATCGGGCCCTCGAGACTCCTGGTCAAGGGTGAGGGACCCGAGGTTCCGAGCCATATCGAGGAAGGGCCTGGGAAGATTCTTGAGCGGCTGCCCAGGCAACAGGGTGACCTGCATCTGGACTTCCACGAGGGACATTTCTGGTCCTCGCGTGCAGGGAAGGCGACATTCCCGGATGGTTCGGAAGCCCGGCAAAGCACGTTGTTCAAGCTGATTGACGGCAGATGGGAACGCCAGGTTGATTTCCGCTACCGCCACGGCTTGATCTGGGAAATTCTGCCTCTGGGGAACGGGAAATATTTGGGGATCTCGGGTCAACCCAACTTCCAGGATGGCTCCGGAAAGCAGTTCCCCTTCGCGGTTCTGCGCGCGGACGCGAAGGGCAATCTTGAGGTCGCGTCCACCCAGGATGCTGGACTGGCCGGTCCGTACTTTCAGAAGTCACCAGCCCATCCGAACAGTGAGACCCCCTACGGTTCACTCGAACTGGACTTCCTGAGCCCAACCGTGATCCGGACCGAGGGATTCATCACCGTCCTCAGCCCAAGGACAGGATGGTTCTGGGTTTTCAGTGACATGAACGGGCAGTTGAAACGCCAGGGGCAGATCTACGCCTCAGTGGGTGAGGAGCTTCTCAAGAAATCCCGGGACCTCGCGCATGTCTGTCTTGGCGCCCAGCCAAGACCCGATGGCAGGATCCTGATCGCGACCCGATCAGAAGACGCGGTGCAGCAGGCTGCCCGTGCCTTCCAGAAGTTCCTCCCCAAGACGGATTCGGACAGTGCCTTCATTTCCAACTACGGGAGCATCAAGGACCTTTGGGACCTGAATCTCCAGAGTTTTCCCAGGGTGGAGTGGTGGAAGCTGGATCCGGCTACCGGAAGCATCGAGCCTGAAGCCGCGCCCCAACGATTTCCCTCTCTCGTCCGCAGCGTGAAGGAATTGAAGGCGTTCCGTTGGCGTTTCAATTCGGACGGGAACCTCATGTGGCTGGGAGCCTTCCTGGAGAATATTGAAGAGCGAACACCCACCAAAGCGAAAAAAGCCAAGTGATGATTAACCGCATCTGCGCCGCCATTCTTGGCGGCGTTTTCCTTTTCTCCACAGCCTTCAAGATCCTGGATCCGGCTCCCTATCTTGCCGTCGGGAGGATGGTCTTCTTCTCTCCCTCCATGGACGTGTCGCTCGTGGTGCTTGCCACGGGGGAGGCGTTCCTTGGAATGAGCTTGCTACGTGTCGCCATCGTTGGTCAGCCCCCAAGGCGATGGCTCAAGACGGCCACCCTGTTCCTCCTCGCCGCCTACTCGGTTTTCCTTGGGGGGATGCTTGCCTCGGGACTGCCCATCGATTGCGGTTGCATGGGGCCGTTGAAGGCTCCGCCGCTCATCGGCCTGGCCCGGAATCTGATCCTTGGTGGAATCGCCGTGGCCTTCACGACGGAAGGGGATCGGAACCAAGACCATCCGGGTTCGCATCGAACGGTGCTCGTGGCAGTGCTTGGATGCGTGGTCCTGCGGCTCTCGGTGGCTTCATGGAAAACCTGGTCCTGGCTCGGGAAACAAGGCTTCGAGCGGCCGGCCATGCTCGTCCAGGTGGACCCTTCCTGCGGCAGCTGTGCGCAGCTTTGCCTCTGGCTCATGGAGCACCCAAAGGTTCTGGAGCGGGTCACCATCATCACGCCCGAGCCACTTCCTGTATCAGCGATCCCGACCATCCTCCTGGACCGGAACGTCTGGTGGCTGGGGCCCGCTACGCCCACCTTGCTGAAGGTCCGCCACGGACGCGTGGTGGAATCCGCGATCGGATTGCCCTCCCGGCATGGCCAAGTTGACTTCCAGGCCATCGAGGCCTTCATCCTGCAGGAGTAAGAGACTACTTCGCAGGTTCTACCCATTGGTCTCTCTTTGAGAGTCCCCGGGGGGCGATCACTTCTTGGACTTCTCCGCCAGCTTTTTCAACCCCGGGTTGACCTTCAAGGGAGACTTTTTCGCGGGTGTTGAAGCGCGCGCGGGGGGAGCAGCCGGCCCCATGAAAGCCGCCTGGAGCAGGTTGTTCCGCTGGGTGTTCATCTCAGCGATGACCCGGTTGATCTCACGGGCCGCCTCCTCACATTCGTCCTTGATCCGGGCCACATCAGGAATGTGCCAGCCATGAACGGTGTTCTTGAGGTAGCCCACCTTCTCGAAGATGTTGATGCTCCGGCGAATCTTCCACGCGAGTTGCACTTCGTCCATGCCGGGGAAGATGCTGCGTTCATGGGCCGTCTGGATCAACACCGCAGCGGTGAACCCCGCGGGGAATTCCATGAGAAGTGGGAGAAGGGGAAGGAGCCCTTCCGTATCCGTTCGTCGGTGCAGGTTTGCCAGCGATGCCGGAATAGGGGAGGGCAATTGGCTCATCGAATCGAAGCTCCTGGATTCACCTCAACACTTAAGCATCGGTGGGAACTGAAGTCATGCTCAAAGACTTCTTACAGACTAAGCGATTGTTCAATTCTAGTGATGAAACATTTTATGGGTCGCCCGTACTGGGACTCAGCGATCCGCATCCAGGGAGTGGTCCACCCCATCAGCACCTCTTGCCGTCACGGCTGGAGGGTCCATGAGAACTTCCAGGGGCTTGGCGATCGCCCAGTAGCAATGGATCACGTCCACATTCAGGCCGCGGGGAATCGGCAGTTCCTTGGTCATTCGGAACCGATTCATGGAGAGTCGCTGCAATCCTTCTTGCAGCCTCGGCCGGAAGGGCAGGAACACGCCTCGCGTTTCCTCTTCGCCGATCTGGTTGGCGACCAGCTGCAGATCAAAGGCTTGAGCCGGATCGCCCTTTTCCAGGACGAACTCCCAAGTGATTCGAACACTCGCGGGACCCTTCAACGCGCTTGAGAGCTGGAAGCTGGAAGTGAAGACAAGGACATGATCTGAATCCTTCTGCCCCAATCGAACCCGTGGCTTTGTTGCGCGTGTCGCTGGAAGGTAGCCCCAATAGGCTGACGACGGCCGAACAGGCCGACCTGGGGCCTGCCAGATCAGGACCTCCCAGCCGGCCGGAGCACTGCCCTTGATGATCCCCGAGCCCCCAAGTCCACGGAGGAGCGGCGCCGCACCTGGGGTGAACATCGCCACCAAGGGGACGATGAGCACCCAGCCGAGGATCCCCGCGGCAACAGAAACCCTGGACCGCCGGACTGGAGGGGGGTTCTGGGGCCCCTCCGCGCTCCTCGAGCAGCAGATGGTGGGCTCCGGGGAAGACGCTTGCGGCAAACTCATCGGCCATCCATTCCCGCCCCTGCAGGTCCGCGCCGAGAAAATGCCTGTAAGCCTTGCCCAGCTGCCAGAGGGCTCTTCGCACCCTGGCTGCGGGGAGAGGCTCCGCCGACATTGGCTGCCACTCGAGGGGCACGACAAGGCTTCCCACCAGTGCCAGGAAACCGGCGAAGGTATCCCCTCCATGCAGGTGTCCAAGCTCGTGTAACAGCACCATGAACAGGCCGGCTTCTCCTCGCGGCTCAACCTCCCGGCTCACCAGTCCAAAAGTGGACCAGTAGGGACTCTCGTCCAGGAGTGACGCGGGGACCCAGGAAGCTGGAACCAGGATCACCTCTCGCCAGGACAAGGCATCAAGAAGCCCAAGTGCCCGTGGCTGGTCCAGCTCTGGGTGGAGCGCCACGCGCGGTGGAAGCCGGAAGCCGGCCAACAGGGCGGCCTCCGGGTAGCCTCGGGCCTCCAACCATCGAACAAAGCATTCTGGAACCGCCCTGGACTCGGAGTTGAGCCTGCGATTCTCTCGAAGCCCCTTCACCATGTGATGCATGTTCCGGATCGGAACGAACAAGGCCCAGATCCCGGCCACCACCCAGTTCATCACCGGCAGGAAGCACCACTCGGGCAGCCGAAACCAGGCCATGGGACCTGCGACTTTCAAGCACACGGTCGCAAGCCAGAGAGGGCCTGCGACCAGGATTAGCCCTCGCAGCACCCTGGGTCCGGCGCCCGTGCCCGCGGCAACGCGCCCGAGGCCCCAGCTGAGGGCAAGGACCATCAGAGAGACCAGCGGAAAGACGAAGGACATCAGAATCCCACCAGGCCACGCTCAGGAGTCCAGGCCAGGTTCACGCTCGAAGCCCGAGACGACCCTCCAATGCCGTTCAAGCCTTGCCACAGCGTGGTTGTCTTCCGCCGTTGGACCTGGATCTTCAGTGGGTCGAGCCTCGGGGCCGGGAGGAGATCAGCACGGGATATCTCCACAGCCCAGCCCTTGGGCACGCTGAACCGGGGCCCGGAGAGCTCCAGCTGCACGCCTGGATCCCCCTGAAGGTGTAGCCGCAGTTCACCCGAGCCCGGAGTCAGCTGCCCTACGTCCGCGTCCACGGTAAGAACCGTTTGGGAGATGGCCGAAGAACCTGGAATCGGCACGTGGCTCGGGTCACTCAAGGCGTTCACGAGGGCCAGGGGCCTGAAGGGCCCGGGACCCATGGCGCGGTATCGGATCACCATCTCTGCCGCTCCAGTAAATCCGAAGGAGCCCTGCCGGACATACTCGACGACAACGACCGGAGCTGCGATTCCGCGGGCATCCACTCCGATCCCGTCTCCGAGGGCTCCCCCCCGCCCGGGGAGCCGGAACACATGGAGTTTCGGATCTCCCACCATGACCTGGAGATCCGGTCCCTGCTCTCTTAAGGCAATTCGGATGAGGTCCCCGATGTCCGGACGTCCGAGGGAAAGGGAGGCCGCCAGCATGCCGATGGCCACCGAAATAGCCACCGCGCCGTGCCACCCCGCTCCAATCGGCGAGCTGCCCATCTGGAGGAGTCGGGATTCCAGATGCCTTGGATCGTGTCCGACCCCGGAAACGACAGCCTCCTGCGCGTGTTGCACCACCTCGCTCAAAGCCTGTCGGTAGAGCTCTCCATGGTCGGATGAGGCGGCCACCACGCGTCGATCGACTTCAAGCTCCATGGCACGCAGCACGGCATCGACGAGCCCGTGGGTCCAGGGCAGGAGCGATTGGATCAGGCCGAGGATGTAGGTGAGCTGGTGATGCCGAAGGGAGACGTGCTCTGCCTCATGCTGCAGGAGGACTGTGAGGAAGCCTCCCTCCGACACCTGGCTGATCCAGACAGGGCAGCAAACCATGGGCCTGAGAAACCCCGCCGTGAAGGGAAGCTGGCAGCGCTCCACCCAACGGAAAATGAGCCTCGAGTTCCCGGAGGCCTCGCGCAGCTCCGCCTCGATCTGATCTCGGCTGTTGAGGATGATTCCTTGGGTATATTCATCGATAATATTATTCTTTGTATATAAGTATAGAAGCCAAGGTGTGATGAGTTGCGCTGGGACTTGCTTTGTCGTCTTGAGATAGCCAATAACTCGAATGAACCCGACCAGGACAAGGACTCCAAGGCTTATCAAGACTGCTACAGAGAAAGGCCTGAAGACCCACCAAGCGAGTTCAGGTACTTTTGTTTTAATTGGAAGAGATATGTTGAAATATTGGAATGTTGTTATGACATTCAGGCAGAGTAGGGCGATCCCAGCTCTCTTGATCTGGGTTGGGTTGGCACCTGGTTTAATAAGCCACCGCTGGAACACTCGCCCCATCCACCAGGAGCCGACCAGGACCAGGACTACTCGACCAAGGAGGGGGATCATCGTTCAGCTTTGGATTAGGATTGATTGTATTCCCAGTACCCGAGGATCACGATGCGACCCATTCTTCTCCCATCGAGGCTACATTCAATTTCATTGTCTCTGTGTCTTCTAGGCGGTCAAGGTTGGTCTCAATCCGTTTTTCCACCAGGGCGGGCCGCCTTCCCGGTGAAGGCACCAACACCGGTCGCGTTAGGCAAACTCTGGACTGACGTGGGGTTGTTCTACCCCTTCGCCGGCCGGATGAGCCGCGCCGCCTGGGAGGCCGAGTTTTTCGCGGAGATGAATCGCAGCCTCGACGGTACCTTGCCACTCAGCCTGCTTGCCGCCCAGACCCTGGGGTCGCTCCGGGACCCCGGTGCCCTGGTGCTGGAAAAGGATGAAGGGCGCGGTGAGTATTTTCTCCCGGTGCTTTACGAAGTGATGCCGGATGGGTCCCTATGGATCGTTGGGGGCGACCGGGAGGCGGCTCCTGGGCGCATGGGCCCCGTCACGCACATCAATGGAGAATCACTACGGGTGTTCGTGGCGCGTCGAACCGGCGGAAACCCAGGGCCTGACCAGATCGCTAGCGTCATGTCCTTCACGGGGCAACAGCCCAAGGCCTTCACCTGGAAGTTCACGTTCGGGGACGGGACCTCAAGGGGCATCACGGCCACGAAGGACCTTCCCAAAGACATCTGGGTGGATGGCGGGTGGGACGGCGTCCCCCTGCACCTTCTCCCTGGCCTCTCAGCCCAGGAGCTGGCTGCCGTGCATCGCCTGGACCTCCGCACTGCCGCTTGGCTCAACGGAGGTGCTCCTGACTTGTCTTCAAAGCTCGGTCCCATATGGGACAAGCTTCGACTCCAGGCCCGGTATACGGCTGTCTTCCAGATCTCCCGGCAGAACATCGGCTACCCGGATGGCTCCCCTACAAGCGTCTTCTCCTCGAAGGTGATGCTGGAAGCTGTTCCCTTCGTGCAGCACCCGAAGGCCGAAGCCTCCTTTACCGCAAGGTGGCCCCAAGGCGGATGCGTACCCCTGGGCTTGTCCCGTGCCCTGGCCGGGTGGGCTTTGCCTCCAGAGGCCCATGCCGTCGCGTCCCGTGCGCGCTACGCCCTCGAGACCGTGGACATCCTTCTCCCGACCGCAGTCTACGGGGCCGGCGCCTCCTATGGCTCCTCAGCCTTCCCAGGTTCCACCCGGGGCGAACTGCCGGCTCTGGGCTTTGACCAGAGCCGTCGCCTGCATCGCGGCGCAGCCAAGGCCCTGGCGGCGGCCACCATTCTCAACTTCGATCAGCTCTTCGGATTCACCCCCGAACCCTTTCAGGCACCCCTGGCCACCGGAGTTCTTTCCCTGTTCAACGACGCGGCCGATGTGCCCGACCTGATCATGCAGACGGCCCGGTTCAACCACGAGCCCCACTCTCACGTCAGGCAGTCCAACGGGGGATCGCGGACGGATGCCGAGGAAAAGACCCGCCACCCCAGGACGCCAATCCCCAGGTTCCTTCCCTTTCGAACCATCAGCCCCGATCCCGGCACCCTCATCGTGATCGCGCCCACACCGGCCGCCAAACAGAGCCTGCCGATCCGCGCTGGGGCTAGAATTACCGCCATCGAGGGCATCCCAATCAGGCAATGGCTGAGACAGGCTTCCAGCATCAACCCTGCCCGTCCCGACGACCTCATGCGGGCAGGCTTCGAGTTGAATTACTACCTGCCCATCAAGGATTCCCTGACGGTCGAGTTCGTGAATCCTGGCGAGGCGGCCCAGGTGCAGACCATCGCCACCTGCAACCCGAAGGAGTACACAGAACTCCCGCTTCCTCAACAACACGCGCAGCTGCCTCCCGGCTGGACGCTGTTGAACAAGCCCGAACAACTCTCCACCGACGAGATGATCCGACGCGCCGAGGTGGGCGAGAACTTCCTCGTGGACATGAGGGTTCCTGATGTCCTCGCCGACCCTGACACTCGTCTGGCCATCTCCGACTGGGGCTACTTCATCAGGACCCCCTCCGAGCCGGCTTCATGGGGGAGCGCCGCAGTTGCGAACCCCATGCGGGCTGTCCGGCTGAGGGTTGGCAACCCTGAACTCCCGCCACCCGTTCTGAAAGGCAAAATCGTCGTGCTGGTCTGGGGCGAGAACCAAAGCAGCATGGAGACCCAGCCTATGGTCCTGAAGTCTGGCCTCGGGATGAGCAGTCACACCTTTCTGGTGGGCCTGCCCACCGCGGGGGTCACCGGTCCAATCACAACCCTCAAACTGCCGCTCGGGGAAGAGGTTGGCTTCGCGTTCTACACGCCCACGGGTGCGTGGCCTGTTTTTCGTTCAAGAGCCATCCAGTACCGTGGGATCCCGCTGGATTTCGAGATCACGACTGCCGCCTTGCTGCGTCGCTCGAAAACTGGGGATAGCCAGGACCTCCTGCTGGACTGTGTCATCGAAGCCTTGAAGGACCTGCCGCCGGCTGCGAATTCCTGGTGAATCAGGCGACCGGCCCCTCGTAGGGGGCCGGTCCACTGATCCCTGGCTGAGTCAGGACTGGACGGCATTCCGTCCGTCCCAATGATTCAACAACCCGCCATGGAGTTGGTTCCCGTCTTGCAGGTCGGGGCTTTGACTGACGTGGTCTGGGTTTCCGTGCCGGGATCGGGGTCATAGGCCCCTCCCACGTTCTGCAGCTCCGGGCTGTTCAGCCTCCGAAGCGTCTCTTTCGAGAGGGAGAGTTTCATGGATTCCTTCTTCGCCTGATGCGTCACGGGGCCTCCTGAGGGTTCGCTCGTTCATGTGTACCCTGATGTCTATTCTATTTCAAACAATTTTTTATCCTCTTTTGTTGTTTGGAGTCTTTTAAACCTCAGGGGATTGGACGCCTGAAGCCGCCTAGACCAGAGGTCTCCTCCCTCTGAAGCCCCAGCGAGGCAGATATCAAGCCCATCTCTGTTTCCGCGTCCTCCTCCCATCCACTCACCTCACCTTGGAGCAAAATGGCGCTTCTGGCCTGCACCACGCGGAGGTGCGATTGGGCTGGTGCCCGAACCATTTTTCGAACGCAGTAGGGGAGCGGCTGCCGACTATCTCTCCAAACGGGATGCTCTCCCATGCCCGCCTTGACACGGTAGGGGTCGGCGGTTCGAGACCGCCCGCGCCAACCAATGAATGGTTGGGGGGGCAAGGCCGTGAGTGATCGTCCGGCCCCATGGACGGGCGGGCCTCCGGATGTCCACTTTTTAGAAATTCGTCAAGATCCAGGAAACCCGGGACCGGTTTCTTGGGACCAGCTTTCCAAACCCTCTGTGGTCAAGATTTGGGTTCTCGGTTTTCTTGGCATCCCGCTTGCTCTCTTGTCCGTGCCGCTCCCGTGGAGTTCAGCCGGTGCGACGAGGCAGCAGAAGCACCTGAACCCTAAGTCTTCATCACCCAGCGGCTGCCGCGCAGCCCTCGGAGGCGTTATGAACAAAATCCTGGTCTTCCTTCTTGTGGCCGGTTCCGCCTTTGCCGGCACGCCTTCGAGAACCGTCGCCACCCAGACCTACACCCTGCCCAAGCCCGTGGTGATCTCGTCGTTCTATGCTTCGACGCCGGTCATCAACCAGGGCGAGTCCACGACCCTGGTCTGGAGCGTGCAGAACGCCCAGATGCTCTACCTCAACCCGGGCATCGGCTATGTCAGTGGCACGAGCCGCACCGTCAGCCCCACCGCGACGACGACCTATGTGCTCTTCGGCATGAACTCCCGGTACAGCGCCTCCGCCACCACCACCGTCACCGTGCTCGTGGATCCGATGGAGAACTACGGCGGCCAGTTCCATCCGAACCCGATCGCCCTCGCGGACTGCCCCATGGAGTTCAAAGTCACGAAGGACATCCTCATGGGCGGCATGAAGGTTGAGCAGTTTGACGAAGCCAAGCGACTGATGGACACCTGGATGCAACAGAACTCCAGCTTCAACACCAAGAACTTCTGCCTGGGCACGGCCCACTATTTCCACAACACCATGCCGTCGACGGCCTTCAGGAACGGTGCCCGGGCCATCAAGGTGGACCGTGGGATCACCACGGACATCATTCCCGCCACTTGGTTCGAGGACCACAAGACGGCCTTCGGCTGGACGACGGATTTCGGCAACGCGCCCACCATCAGCGGCGTCTTCCCCGCCAACGGCGGCGTCTACATGGTGGTCAACTTCGTGCGCTGGACTCCGGTGACCACCAGTGGCGCCAGCGATACGGGTGCCCGGACCTACAGCCAGGACAGCGTGTTGCAGGTTGTGGACATCTCCACCAGCGCCTGGATCAAGGTCAGCGAGTTCGTCGCGGGCCATCGCGAGTACGTCCTGCGGGGCGCCAACCAGTTCGACAACGACGAGGAAGTGGTCAACCAGGGCCATGACATCCGCGGGCTGCGCTTCGACGAGTACAACCAGCGTCCCATGACCTTCGGGACCCAGATGATCCTGAGCCCGATCTTCCACGACAACACCCAGCAGTACGAGTTCCTCTACTTCGACGGGATGAACCTGGGCCTTTCGAGCGGCGCCGTGACCGTGGACGGCTACATCGCCTTCAATGGCCCGACCAGCGGCTGGGGCCTGGACAGTTCCAACAACCTCTATGCCTACACCGGCCTCACCTCCGCGCCCCAGCGCACTCCGCTGGCGAGCCTTCCCGGCACGGACCCGAACCTGGTGACCGGCATCCTCCTGGATACCGACGGCTTCCCCCTCATCCTGGTGGACGAGACCAAGCAGAACAAGATGCTCACCAAGATCTACAAGTGGAACGGTTCGAACCTCCAGAGCCTGCTGATCTTCGAAGGCGGCAAGGCCTACTACAAAGGTCTCGAGCTTATGGACGGGAAAGCCACGACCTGTGATGGCATCTGCGGCCTGGCGATCGTCAACCCTGCGAATGAAAACGCCTATGGCGCCGCCCGGGTTTCCATCAACGCCAAGGGCAAGCTGATCCTGAGCACCTACTAGCCCCCCGTACCCATGCCAGAAGGAAGCCCCCGAAAGGGGGCTTCCTTGCGTTTCACATTGCCCCGGGGCGCCCGGGGAACGCGGGGAATGCCTGGAAGGGCTCCATTCCCCGCCCAGTTCCGTTATCTTCCGGGAATCCCTGATGTGATCGTGGAGGTCCAGTTGCGCTTCAAGACACCGTCGGTTTCCCCGGCCCTGGCATTCCTGTTTCTGTTCCTGGCCTTGGCGTGCGGTGGGGGCGGTGGTGGTGGCGGAACCACGACCCCGCCGCCGGCCACCCCGCCTGTCATCGCCGCCTTCACCGCGACGCCGCCCACCGTCACGGCGGGACAGGCCAGCACCCTCGCCTGGACCGTCACCGGAGCCTCCGCGCTGAGCCTCAACCAGGGCATCGGCGCCGTGAGCGGGACCGCGCTGGCCGTGAGCCCCGCGGCCACGACCACCTACACCCTCACCGCCACCGGACCCGGAGGCACCGCCACCGGCGCCGCCACGGTCACCGTCGTCCCGGCCCCCGCCATCGCTTCCTTCACCGCGGCCCCCGGAACCGTGTCCGCCGGGGGCAGCGGCATCCTGACGGCGACCTTCACCAATGGCACGGGCAGCGTCGACAATGGCATCGGCGTGGTGGCGAGCGGAGTCGGAGTCAGCACGGGTGCCCTCGCCGCGAGCCGGACCTACACCCTCACCGTCACCAACGCCGCCGGCGCCACGACCACCCGCACGGCGACCGTGGAGGTGACCGCGGTCAGCGTCAGCCCGGTCCTGCCCGCGAGCCCGGTCCGCACCACCGGGACCACCACGACCTTCACGGCGACCGTCGGGGGCACGCCGGACACCACCCTGGTCTGGTCCGCCTCCGCGGGAGCCATCACCCAGGCCGGCGTCTGGACCGCCCCCGCCACTCCGGGAACCGCCACCATCACCGCCGCCAGCACCGCGCATCCCGCCACCACCGCCAGCACCCTCGCCACCGTCGTGTCCGCGCCGGCGATCACGGGCTTCAGCGCCGCCCCGGCCACCGTCGCCCCGGGCGCCGCTTCGACCCTGACCGCCGTCTTCAGCAACGGCTCGGGCACCGTGGACAACGGCATCGGCTCCGTGATCAGCGGCGTCGGCGTGGCCACGGGTCCCCTCGCCGCCAGCCGGACCTACACCCTGACGGTGACGAACGCGGCGGGCACCGCGGCGTCGGCCTCCACCACCGTGACCGTGGGCAGCGACGTCGAGATCCTCGCCTTCACCGCCACCCCGGCCACCCTCACCGCCGGCGAAAGCGCCACCCTCGCGCCCACCTTCGTCAACGCCGCCTCCGCCAGCATTGACGGCGGCGTCGGCGCCGTGATCAGTGGCGCGACCTATGCGGTGACCCCCGCCGCCACCAGGACCTACACCCTGACGGCCCTGGGTTCCGGGGGCCCGGTGACCCGGACCGCCACCGTCACCGTGGTGGCGGCCCCGGTGATCACCGCCTTCACCGCCGCACCCGCCCTGGTGGCCACCGGCGGCAGTGCCGTCCTCACCGCCACCTTTTCCAGCGGGACCGGGGCCGTGGACGCGGGCATCGGCCCGGTGGCCAGCGGCGTGGGCGCGCCGACGGGCCCCCTCGCCGCCACGGTGACCTACACCCTGACGGTGACCAACGCCGCGGGCCGGTCCACCACCGCCACCGCCACGGTGACGGTCCTGGACCCGCCCGCGAGCCTCGTCTACGGCACCAACCCGGCCTCCTACCCCAGGACGCTGCCCATTCCCGCCAACGCGCCCACCAGCTCCGGGGGCCTGGTCGCGTCCTACGCCGTGCTGCCGGCCCTGCCGGCGGGCCTGGTCCTGGACCCGGGGACCGGCGTGATCTCGGGAACGCCCACCACCCTCACCGCCACGGCGGTCTACACCATCACCGCGGCCAATGCCGCGGGCAGCACCACCGCGGGCCTCACCCTGACGGTGGTGGAAGCGCCCCCCAGGGCCCTGACCTACACCTTCATGACCTCGACCTACACCACCGGCAACACGATCCCCGCGAACCTGCCCCAGAGCGCCGGCGGACCCGTCCTCAGCTACGCTGTCGCTCCCGCCCTCCCGACGGGCCTCGGCCTCAACACCGGCAGCGGGGCCATCACCGGCACGCCCACGGCAATCACCCCCCAGGCCATCTATACCGTCACCGCCACAAACCTCGCGGGCAGCACCACAGCGGACCTCAGCATCAAGGTGGTCCCGCCGGGCCCCACGATCACCCTCCAGCCCCTGGATGCCAGCGGCATCTTCGGCGGGACCGCCACCTTCACCGTCGCCGCGACGGGCGCCACGGCCCTCACCTACCAGTGGCAGAAGGATGGCGTGCCCATCGGCGGCGCCACCGGCCCGAGCCACACCACGCCGCCCCTTTCGGGCGCCGACCAGGGCGCCCGGTTCCGGGCCCTGGTCTTCGACGCCTACGGCAGCCAGGACACGAGCACAGAGGCCCTGCTGACGGTGACCGGGGTCTTCGTCCCGGCGGGAGTCATGGGCAGCGCCCGGGCCGGCCACGCCGCCGTGGCCCTGGCGGACGGGAAGGTGCTCCTCTCCGGCGGGTACAGCGGCATCACCTATCTCGCCAGTTCGGAAGCCTACGACCCCACCACGGGCCTTTTCACCACCAAGGGCGCCATGTCCATCGGCCGGGTCGGCCACACGGCCACCCTCCTACCCAATGGAAAGGTCCTGATCGCCGGCGGCGCCGGCGGCTTCGGCTACGCCGCCACCGCCGAACTCTTCGACCCCGCCACGGGCCAGTTCACGCCCACCGGCGGCATGGCCTCGGCGCGGGCGGGCCATACCGCCACGCTGCTGCCCAGCGGCAAGGTCCTGATCGCCGGCGGCTTCACGGGCGCCCTCTACCTGGACGGCGCCGAGCTCTACGATCCGGCCACGGGCTTCTTCACCCCCACCGGCAGCCTGGGCTCGCCCCGGGTCGGTCTCACGGCGACCCTGCTCCCCAACGGCAAGGTCCTGGTCGCCGGCGGCCGGAACGGCAACACCTACCACGCCACCGCCGAGCTCTACGATCCGGCCACGGGCCTCTTCACCGCCACCGGCGGGATGGGCGGCGTGCGCAGCGGGCACAGCGCCTCCCTGCTCGGCAACGGCAAGGTGCTGCTGGCGGGGGGCAGCACCACCGGCGCCACCGGCGGCAGCCTCGCTTCAGCGCTGCTCTACGACCCCGCCGCGGGGACCTTCGCCCCGACCGGTCCCCTGGCGGTGGCGCGTTCGGGCCACACGGCCACGCTCCTCGCCGACGGCAAGCTCCTCGTCGCCGGCGGCGTGAACAACGACCCCTTCACCAGCGCGGAACGCTATGACCCTGGCACCGGCTCCTTCCTGACCGCCGACAGCCTGGGAACGGCGCGCTCCTTCCATGCCGCCACGGCCCTGCCCGGCGGCAAGGTGCTCGTCACGGGCGGGTTCAACACCAACGCCAGCACGAGCGCCCTCGCCAGCGCCGAGCGCTACGAACCCTGATTAGAAGGCCCCGCAGGGGGCGGCGCAAAGACGCCGCCCCCCAGGCCGCCGGGCCAGGCCGAGAAATCCCGGGGCGTGCGGCGGCACCCGAGGCAGCGGCCGTCGTCGCCCAGGGCGCAGACGCGGATGCAGGGGCCTGGCCCCTCCTGGCCATCTGCCGAGCCACCCGACATCAGAACTGGAATCCCGCGGAGATGAGCACGCCGTGCAGTTCCGTCTCGCGCTCCTCCCGGCTCCGGGCCTTCCCGAAGATGCGCTTCACGTCCGCGGCGTATTCGATCTTGATGGGGATGCCGAGCTTGAAGATTAGGCCGAGGCCCAGTGCGGTGCGGAAGGGAGGATATGGGGCCGCGGTCTTCGCCGGGGTGCCGGGAGCCGGCTCTCCCGGCGCGCAGGGATCTCGTAGACCTGTCCCGAATCGCACGAAGGCCTCCCCACAACCAAGGGAAAATGGACCGGGAAGCGGTACTCGATGTTGATCAAGGGCCAAGCCCTGGCCGCCCAGTGGAGTCAGCGCCGTGACCTGATTTGCCGTCCGGCCAGACCATCTGTAATTCCGGCCCGTTGCCGGGTCGAGGATCAGGCATCGCAGGCGCGGGCCAAGGGAGTCTGGCTCCACGCCTCGGTGGGTGAAATGGCCGCCGGCGAAAAACCGCTCAGATAGCGGGAAGTTTTCGGCAGACGGCGGTGGTCGAGCCGGCGACCCCGAGCCTCACTCCCAGCACCACGACGCCGGCGGCGGCGTTATAGCCGATCGGCCAGTTCCACTGGTGGCGAACGTCCAGCTTCACAAAGCTGCTGTTGGTGGAAGTCCCAAACAACTGGTTGGCCAGCTCCAGCTTTACGGTGAACAAGGTGCCCCGGGTTGGGTCGAAGGAACTGTCCCTCTTGTCCCGGATGAACCGGACGAATGGAGCCGAGATGATCACGCGCCCATCGGGAATTTTCGCCGACTTGAACAGGTCGCTCTTGAATTGAGCGGCGATCGCCTCGACAGGTTCAATGCGGCTCCGTACTTCCACTCTTTCGTATCGATGGCCGACCTGCACCGTGCGTTGGAGATCAAGGTTCCAATCGAAGGTGTTGACCACGCGCCGCTTCGGCACTTCATAGACCGATTGGCGCTCCACGATGTAAGCCGCTTCGACCCGGTACTGGACACGGTCTGGAATCCAATTCCCAAGGAAGGCCGGAGAAAACCGGGGATCCGAGTATCCGAGGGAATAGATATCCACGGAACGCGCAAATTCTCCGGTCGGAAAGAGCTTCCGCAGGCCTTCGCTGTTGATAGTGGCGTCCCCCGCCCGGATGCCGAAATCCACGCTGCGGCCCATGCCGCCCACGTTCAGGCGCTGCACGCCGGTGCCGAAGTGGTAGCCCTGGCTGCGGTCATAGCCGAAGGAGTGGCTGAGGACCCACGGGTTCCGCTCGACGAGCTTGAGGGCCAGGCTGCCTTCGTCCTGCTCCGACAACGCCTCCAGGCTCACCCGCTGGAAGGCGCCGAGGTTGGCGATCCGAGCCTGGGCCTGGCCAAGGCCCGCGGGGGAGAGCGGCTTGCCCGGCTCGAGTTCGGCTTCCCGGAGGACCGCCCGGGCCCGGGTGTTGTCGCTGCCCTGCACCACCAGCCGCTCGACCTGGGCCTTGGGCGCGTCCGGGATGGTCAGCTGGATCCGCAGGCTGCCGCCGTCCTCCTGGAAGTCCAGGTCCTCCCGGGGCTTCTGGACGCCGAGGGAGGAGAGCCGGGCGCGCATGGCGGCCACCGCCAGCACCAGGTCGCCCTTCACGTACGGGATGGGGCGATCGGTCTTGAAGACGAGGGTCGTGACTCCTTCCGCCGCCGGACGCCGTTCGATGCGGGCGCGGATGCCCGCGGTGAGGGGGCGATCGCTTTCGAAGACCCGCACGCTGCCGTCCGCGGGCTCCAGGTCCCGCTGCCGGGGCGGGCGGTCCCCGAGGAGGGGCAGGAGATCCTCGCCGAAGGCCCAGGCATCCAGTTGGGGATCGTCCGGCAGGCCGACCTGGAGCTCCGTGAGTTCCCGCTGCGGCCCTTCCTTGATGATGAAGGTCTGGCTCCACCGGCCCCGCTCCAGCAAAGGGACCGCGCGGCGCACGCGGATCTCGCTGTAGCCCCGGCGCAGATAGTGGGCCTTGATGCGGTCCTCCAGCCCCTGGAGCAGGTCCGGATTCGCCTTGGGCACCCCCACGCCCCAGAAGCCCAAGGGCAGGTTCGCCGCCTTCTGCAGATCCTTCTCCGGGATCGCCTCGTTCCCTTCGAAGCGCACTTCCGAAAGGACCACCGGCGCCCCGGGCTTCATGAGGTAGGTGACGCGGACCCTTTCGGGACGCTCCGCGGTGCCCTCCAGGATGTCCCGCCGGTGGGACACCACCGGATCGAGGTAGCCCCGGTTGCGGAGGTTGCGGAAGATCCGCCGGTCGCCTTCGTCCAGCAGCTCCGGGCCGTAGCGCTCCGCCCGGGCGAGGGGCGCGAGCTCGGCGATGCCGCCAAAGCCCAGAGTGGCGCCCTCCGCCTTCAGCTCCACCACCGGGCCCGGATCCACCTGCAGGCGCAGGGTGCCATCCGGCTGATATTGGAACTCGGCGCGCCATTCGTAGCGGTGATCCTTCAGGAAGCGCTTCCGGAGCCGTGCGAGGGCTTCACGGCGGAAGGTGAGCGTCCAGAGCGTCTGCCCGGGGACGGCCTCCACGAGCTTCCAGAGCCTCGCCTCCCCGTAGGGCCCAGCCCGGCCGTCGAGGGCCAGGCGAAGGATGCGCGCCGGCGCACCCCGCCGGAGGGTGATGGCGAGGCCGGCGCCCTGGGCGGCCTCGGCGAGGGCGACGGTGGCCGCGGGATAGCCTTCGGCGCGGAGCATCTGCTCGGCCCGGTCCCGCCACGCTTCCCGGCGGGCCGCGCCGGCGCGGATGCCGCGGCGGAGTTCAGGCAGGATCCGCCGGTACTCCTTCCGCGTGCCTGGCCCATCGTCTGAGATGGTCCAGCTCTTCAGCAATGGCCAGGGAACGACCCGGATCCGGCCGACGGAGCCAGCCGGGCCCGCCTCGAAGGCGCTCTGGACGTCGCGGAAGCGGTCCGTGGCCCGCACCGCCGAAACCGCCACGGCGAAGCTCGCCTGGTCCTGGAAGCGGCCGGCGGCGGCGCGGGCATAGGCCTGATCGTCCCGGTCCCCGCCTTCCACGACCAGTTGGAGGCTCGGAGCCTGGGGAGCCTTGGGGACCGGCGGGGTCCGCGGCGGGATCGGAGCCTGGGCCTGGACGGGCGTCTGAAGCGCGACGAGGAGCACCCCACGCGCCAGGCATGTTGCCGTCACGGGGGCTCGGGCGCGGATGCCCATGGCACCGGGTTCAGAAGGCGGCGAGGGACTCTTCCTCGGTGTCCTTCACGTCGAAGACCGAATGGAGGCTGGTCATCGTGATCAGGCTGAAGATGCGGCTGTTCATGCCGCAGATCTTCAGCTCCCCGCCCTTGTTCTTGATGCTGGTGAAACAGCCCACCAGTTCGCCGACGCCGGACGAGTCGAGGTAGCTGACCTTCGAGAAGTTGATGAGGACCTTGCGAGAGCCCTGGTCCAGGGTGGTGCGCACGGCCTCGCCCAGCTCCTGATCGCCGTCCCCCAGGGTGATCTTGCCCTCGGGGTAGAGGATCGTGACGTCGTTGTGGGTGCGGGTGGTCATTTTCATGGGCATCCTCGCGGGTTGTTCCGGGAGTGTAGCAACCCGGGAACGCAAGGCAATAGCACTCACTGATTTCCGCCGATATGCTGCCTCTTCGGACTCCCGCCAGCCCTGAGCGAACCTCCCCCATGCCCAAAGCCTTTCTGCCCACCCTCGGCGCCCCCGGCCACATCCTGGCGGTGGACGACCAGCCGGACAACCTCCGGGTCCTGTCCCTGGAGCTGCGGAGCCATCCCTTCATCCTGACGGTGGCCGCCGGCGCCGAGGAGGCCCTGGCCTACTGCGCCCGCCAGAGTTTCGAAGGCATCCTCCTGGACGTGAGCCTCCCTGGCATGGACGGCGTTGAACTTTGCCGGAAGATCCGCACCGGCGCCCTCAATTCCCGGACCCCCATCATCTTCCTCAGCGCCTTGCGGGTCGGGGACGACTGGGTGGCGAAGGGGCTGGAAGCCGGCGGCCTGGACTACCTCACCAAGCCCTATGCCTTCCAGGAGCTGCTGGCCAAGCTGAAGCTGATGGTGCGCCTTTGCCGGCAGGAACTGGCCCTGCTGAACGAAGCCCGCCAGCGCACCCTCCTGGAAGTGGCCGGCGGCGCCGCCCACGAACTGGCCCAGCCCCTGGCCACCGCGCGCATCCTGGCGGACCTCCTGGTGGACGGCGGCGGGTCCTTGAATCCCCCCCAGGCCCGGGCCCTGCGGGACAGCCTGGACCACGCCTGCACCATCCTGCGCAAGCTCCAGGACCTGGACGGCTACGCCACCAAGCCCTACGCCCGGGGCGACATCCTGGACCTGGACGAAGCCAGCCCGGGTGAGACCACCGCGAGCTTCCCCGTCCCCGAGGAGCTGCCGCCGGACTGAAGCGGCGGCCTTCCGATAGACTGGACCTTCGGCCCCCGCTATTCAGAAGGGCCGCCGCGCGAGGCCCCATGTCGGAACTGCTCCAGCCCCTCTCTCCCCGCCGCAGGACCCGCCAGATCATGGTGGGCAAGGTGCCGGTGGGCGGAGACGCCCCCATCAGCGTCCAGAGCATGACCAAGACGGACAGCCGGGACGTGGAGGCCACTGTCGGCCAGATCTACAGCTACGCCGGGGCCGGCTGCGAGATCGTGCGGGTGAGCGTGCCCACCAAGAAGGCCGGCGAGGTCTTCCACGAGATCGTCGCCCGCAGCCCCATCCCCATCATCGCTGACATCCACTTCGACTACCGGCTCGCCCTGGTGGCCGCGGACGGCGGCGCCGCCTGCCTGCGCATCAATCCCGGCAACATCGGCGGCCAGGACCGGGTCCGCGCCGTGGTGGACAAGGCCGGCGAGAAGGGCATCCCCATCCGCATCGGCGTCAACGGCGGCAGCCTGGAGAAGGACCTGCTGGAGAAGTTCGGCACCGCCACCCCCGAGGCCATGGTGGAAAGCGCCCTGCGTCACCTGGAGATGCTGGAGAAGGAAGGCTTCTACAACACCAAGATCAGCCTCAAGGCCAGCGACGTGGTGCGCACGGTGGCCGCCTACCGGCTGCTGGCGAAGCAGGTGGACTATCCCTTCCACCTGGGCGTCACCGAGGCGGGCACGCCCTTCGGCGGCACCATTCGATCCAGCATTGGAATGGGCATCCTGCTGGCCGAAGGCATCGGCGACACCATCCGCGTATCGCTCACCGGCGAAGGCGAGGACGAGTGCCGGGTCGGCCACGAGATGCTGCGGGCCCTGGCGCTCCGCGAAGGGGGCATCCGCATGGTGAGCTGCCCTTCCTGCGGCCGCGTCCAGATCGACCTGAACCGGGTGGCCAACGAGATCGAGGCGGGCCTGAAGGCCATCAACCACGAAGGCATCACCTACGCCGTCATGGGCTGCGTGGTGAATGGCCCCGGCGAGGCCAAGGACGCGGACCTGGGCGTGGCGGGCGGCGCCGGGGAAGGCCTCATCTACCGCAAAGGCGAACTCATCCGGAAAGTGAAGGAGGAGGACCTGGTCCCCGCCTTCCTGGAAGAGGCGCGGAAGTACAAGCTGGAACTCGAGACCACCGGTGCCTGAGGCGAAGGCCGACGCCATGCCGACCGCCGTGTGGAAGCTCTGGATGCTGGACCATCCCTTCCTCGTGCTCTTCGCCTACCTGTGCGTGGAAGCCCTGCTGCCGGTGCGCCTGCAGCCTTCCGCCTGGATCTGCCGGGCCTCCATCCGCGCCTATCAGATCACCCTCAGCCCCTTCCTCGGCGCGGCCTGCAAGTTCCACCCCAGCTGCAGCCACTACGGCCTGGGCTGCGTCCGGACCCACGGCACCTTGAAGGGCGGCATCCTCACGGCCATGCGCCTGATCCGCTGCTCGCCCCTCACGGAAGGCGGCGTGGATCCCGTGCCCGACCGGCCCGAAAGCGCCGCCTGCCCGCGCTGCGGGACGAAGCATCCGGGACCGCTGGAGCCGACGCCCTTCGCGGTGAAATAGGAACCGGGAAACAGGAATCCAGACGCAGGATCGGCTCAGCCGAAGAGCCCGCCCTTCTTCTTCCCGCCCCCGAACAGCCCGCCCAGCACGCCGCGGATGACCTGTCGGCCGATGGCGGAGCCCGCGGCGCGGACGGCGCTCTTGCCGAAGGCCTCCAGCATCCCCATGCGGCCGCTTTCCTTCGACGCGGCCTGCTCCGCCTTCTCCGCCTCGGTCTGGACCTTGGTGGCCTCCGCCTGCTTCGCGGAAGCTTCGGCCTTGGCCTTCAGCAGCTCGAAGGCGCTCTCCCGGTCCACCACCTTTTCGTACACGCCGGCCACCAGGGAACCGGCGAGAACGGCCTTGCGCTCCTCGGGGGTGATGGGCGGGAACTGGCTGCGGGGCGGCATCACCAGGGCGCGCTCCACGGGCGTGGGCGTACCCTTCTCGTCCAGGAAGCTCACCAGAGCCTCGCCCACGGCGAGCTGGGTGATGGCTTCGGCCACGTCCACGCCGGCGTTGGCGCGGAATGTCTCGGCGGCGGCCTTCACCGCCTTCTGGTCCCGGGGCGTGAAGGCCCGCAAGGCGTGCTGCACCCGGTTGCCCAGCTGGCCCAGCACCTTGTCGGGCACGTCGAGGGGGTTCTGGGTGCAGAAGTAGATGCCCACGCCCTTGGAGCGCACCAGGCGCACCACCTGTTCGATCTTCGTGAGGAGCGCGTCCGGCGCGTCCTCGAAGAGGAGGTGGGCCTCGTCGAAGAAGAAGGCCAGCTTGGGCTTCTCCGGATCGCCCACCTCCGGCAGCTGCTCGAAGAGTTCGCTCAGCAGCCAGAGCAGGAAGGTCGCGTAGAGCTTGGGCGCGTTGATGAGCTTGTCCGCCGCCAGGATGTTGACGATGCCCTTCCCCGACGCGTCCGTCTGCATCAGGTCCTCCAGGTTCAGGGCCGGCTCGCCGAAGAACTTCTCCGCGCCCTGCTCCTCCAGGGCCAGCAGGCCCCGCTGGATCGCCCCCACGCTGGCGGGCGACACATTGCCGTACTGGGTCTTGAATTCGGCCGCGTGGTCCCCCAGGAACTGCACCATGGCGCGGAGGTCCTTGAGGTCGAGGAGCAGCATGCCGCTGTCGTCGGCGATGCGGAAGGCCATGGTGAGCACGCCTTCCTGGATGTCGTTCAGGTTCAGCAGCCGCGCGATGAGCAGAGGCCCCATCTCGCTCACCGTGGTCCGCACGGGATGGCCCTGCTCGCCGAAGACGTCCCAGAAGGCCACCGGACAGGCCTCGAAGGGGAGGCTTTCGAGTTTCAACAGCGCCTGGCGCTCCTTGAGCTTGGGGTTCTCCGCGCCGGCCCTGGCCATGCCCGAGAGGTCGCCCTTGATGTCGGCGAGGAAGACCGGCACGCCGATGCGGCTGAAGTGCTCGGCGATGACCCGCAGCGAGACGGTCTTGCCCGTGCCCGTGGCGCCGGCGATGAGGCCGTGGCGGTTGGCCATGCGGGGATGGAGGGCGAGTTCCAGGTCCCCTGCCTTCGCGATCACCAGCGGATCGGCCATGCGGTACTCCTGTTCATCCTGGATCCGGGAAGCCTGAAGTGTAGCGAAGGGCCCCTGCCAATCCACTCCCGCCGCCCGGGGCTAGACTGGAGGATTCCCCTGGACGCCGCATGCCTCGACTCCCGCTCCTCTGCCTGCTCCTCGCCGCGGCCCCGCTTCTGCAGGCCCAGGGGGCGGGCCGGGAGCGGCCCGACCATGCGGAACGCCGGGAGGAGGCGCTGCTGGCGTGGAGCGGCGGCCGGCCCGACCTCGCCTACCTGGACTTCAAGGCCAGGGCCGCGGCGAAGGAGGTCGAAGCCTGGCGCCCGAGCTTCACCCGCGCCGCCGCCGCTGGGCCCGTCTGGCGGAACCTCGGCCCCTTCCACCAGACCGTGCTGCGCACCGCCCCGGACAACGATGGCGGACGGGTCACCGCCCTGGCGGTGCATCCCACGAATCCGCAAATTCTCTTTGTCGCCACCCAGTCCGGCCTGTTTCGCTGCGCGAATGCGGATCCCGCCGCCAGCGGCGACTGGGTGTGGGAATCCCTCGCCGACGCCCTGCCCTCCAGCAGCGCCGCCGGAAACCTGAGCATCGGGGCCATCGCCCTCAATCCCGCGGATCCGGACACGATCTACGCCGGCATGGGCGACCCCTTCGGCCCGGATTCCCGGGGCTTCTACGCCAGCCACGACGGGGGCGCGACCTGGAGTGCGGGGGTGCTTCTCGGAAACGCCACGCGCACCCTGGACATCCTCGCCCTCGACGCGGACGTCATCCTGGTCGGCACCAACGCGGGGCTTTGGCGCAGCACCAATGGAGGCCTGACCTTCTCGAACCTCGTCCTGGGGGGAAGCCAGCTTGGCAACGCCTGGTCCATCCGGGCCCTGAGCGCCACGGACCTGGTCTGCACCCGGGGCAGTCAGATCTTCTGGAGCGCGGACCGGGGCGCCACCTGGACCGCCGCGGCCCTGGACGCTTCGGTGACGGGCCTGGGCCCCTCCCGCATCACCGTGGAGGTCAGCCCCGCCAGCGCCACCCGGGTGTGGGGGGCCTGCAACCAGGGCGGCAATGTCGCCCGGGGCCTGCTGAAGAGCGGCGACAAGGGCCACACCTGGACCTTCGTGCCCGCCCCGAACCAGGCCGGCGGACTTTTCCAGGGCAGCGGATGGAACGGCGACCCCACGAACCCGGGCAGCCCCGACATGCCCTATGACGGCGGCCAGGGCACCTACAACCAGGGCCTGGCGGTGGATCCCGTGGATCCGGACCGCGTCTTCCTCGGCGCCAACCTCGCCTTGTACCGAACGACGAATGGCGGAGCCTCCTGGGAGCAGCTCACCCACTGGGCGGGCTTCACCCGGGTCTACAGCCACGCGGACCTGCACGCCACGGCCTGGTCGAAGGCCGGGCCCAAGACCCTGTTCCTGGGCAGCGACGGCGGCCTCGGCATCCTGCGCCAGCCCGACCGCGCGAGCGTGCCTAGCGCCCCCTGGGACGTGCGGGTGGCGAGCGATCCCGCCTTCCTGGACCATCGCCGGAACAAGGGTCTGGCCACCCAGCTGATCTACCACCTCGGGTCCACCCCCGCCGCCACCCCCGCGGACGCCCGCTTCCGGATCACCGCCGGACTTCAGGACAACGGCATCATCGTGCGGCAGGACGAAGGCCAGGGGCTGGCCGCCAGCGGCTTCTTCCCCGAAGCGGTGCAGGCCAACGGGGACAGCCTTGCCGGGGACGGCTTCGGCACCGTCATCCACGCCGTGAACGGCGACCTGATGCTCGGGGTCGAGCAGTTCAACTTCACCTTCCGGTCCAGCAATGGGGGCCAGACCTGGGCCCTTTCTCAGGCTGGCCTGCCGAGCCCCGGGGACAGCGCCCTCTGGCCCTTTCTCTCCCGCCTCGTGCTCGGTGGCGCGGATCCCACCGGCAACACGGTCTACACGCCGGGCCGGACCGGCGTCTGGAAGAGCACGAACTTTGGCCAGAGCTGGTCCGCCCTGCCCATGGGCGGCTACAACCCGGCCTTCATCATCCGGAACCTGGCGGCCTCCAAGTCGGACCCCCTGTCCCTGTGCGTGGTCACCGGCGGCAACACGGGCTTCGTCACCGGGGACGGCGGCGCCACCTGGACCCAGTTCGGCACGATCCCGAACTCCGGTTCCAACCTCAGCAGCGCCTGGTTCGACACCATGGACGCCAGCACCCTCTACGTGGCCTCCACGGCCCTGAACGCCACGACGAACCATCTGTGGAAGAGCAGCAACCGGGGCGCCACCTGGACCGCCCTGGACACCGCCAGCAACGGCTTCCCCTTCGGCATCCCAATGCAGGTGATCCAGAACGCGCCCTGGGACCGCGCCGAACTCTTCGCGGGCACGGACCTGGGCCTCTACCGCAGCACCGACGGCGGGGCCTCCTGGGCCCGCTACGGCGCGGGCCTGCCCCTGGTGGGCGTGCGGGACCTCTACATGGATCCCGCCGGCGCCTTCCTGCGGGTGGCCACCTGGGGCCGGGGGATCTGGGAGCTGGGCCTCGGCG
Organism: Holophagaceae bacterium; assembly: GCA_016710635.1. Taxonomy (GTDB): domain Bacteria; phylum Acidobacteriota; class Holophagae; order Holophagales; family Holophagaceae; genus JADJVL01. Next base: position 210,672 of record JADJVL010000008.1, read on the forward strand.
CGGCGGTGCTCGCCGTGACGCCGGACGCACCGGAGCCGGATGCGGCGGGCACCGTGCAGTTCGCCGCCACCCTCGGGGGCGCCGCCGCGACCGTCGCCTGGAGCGTGCAGGAAGGCGCCGCCGGCGGCACCATATCGGCGGCGGGCCTCTACACCGCCCCGGCGGGCGCGGGCACCTTCCACGTGATCGCGATGGAGGCGGCGAACCCTTCGAACACCGTCTCCAGGCCCGTGAAGGTCTGGCGCCCGGCGGACGCCGACGCCAATGGCGTGGTGGATGTCCTGGACCTGGCCCGGCTCGCCCGCGCCTTCGGGACCGTCACGGGGCAGCCCCTCTTCGACGGCGACACGGATCTCGATGGCGATGGCCTCGTGGGGGACGCCGACGCCGGAAGGCTGCTGGCCCGGATCCAGTAGGGGCGGCCGGGGCGCGCCCTCAGTCGCTCAGTGGGCGTCCTGCACCGAGAAGGCGTCGGTGCGGCCCTGGGTCTCCACCACGTGGCCGCTGCGGCGCAGGCGCAGGGTGTGCTGCACGGTCTGCATGCAGGTCATGAGGGGGAGGTCGATGCCCAGGCGGCGCAGGTCCTGCGCCGTGACCCAGGCCGTGCCCGCGGCGTCCTTCCGGGCCTGATGGTCCCCGAGGATGGTGTCGGTGATGTTCTGGGTCGCGAGGCTGCTCATGGGGTTCCCGATGCGCGAGGACCGGCCTCTCGCTGATAAGTTTGAATAGCACAATGGAGGCTGCGTGGCGAATTGGCGGAACAACGCCCTGTGGGGTCTCTTCACCCTGGTCTGGGCCGTGATCTCGGTGATGGGCATCGTCATCGGCATCCTCCTGGCCGCCCCCTTCCTGGGTCCCCGCCGCGCCTTCTTCACCGTGGGGCCCTGGTGGGCCCGCCAGATGTTCGCCATCAGCGGCATCACCTGCGAGATCCGCGGGTGGGAGGCCCTGCCCGAAGCGATCCGGTCCGGCCGGCAGCCCGCGATCTTCATGAGCAACCACGAAAGCCAGCTGGACCCGCCCCTCCTCATCGGCGCCATCCCGGTGCAGGCGGTCTACATCGCCAAGAAGGAGGTCAAGTACATCCCCTTCGTGGGCTGGGCGGCGATGTGCGCCGGCGTGATCTGGATCGACCGGGGGAACCACGAGCGGGCCATGGCCAGCATCCGGGAGGCGGCCAGGAAGATCCGCGGCGGCCGCAATGTGGTGATCTTCCCGGAAGGCACCCGCACCCGGACTGGCCAGCTCCTGCCCTTCAAGAAGGGCGGCTTCAACCTGGCCCTGGAGGCCGGCGTGCCCATCGTGCCCCTCGCCACGGTGGGCGGCTACCAGACCCTGCCCCCGGGCGCCCGGGGCATCCGGCCCGGCCACTATGTCGTGAGCTTCGGCGAGCCTGCGGATCCCGCTGCCTACGCCGACCGGGACGCCCTGCTCACCGCGGTGCGGACGCGGATCGAGGCCCTGATTGCGGGTGCCCGGCTCCCGGCGGGGTCGGTCAGCCCCTGAAGGCCGGATCCTGGGCCGCGACCCGGCGCTTGCCGGGGTGCAGCCGGTCCGCCAGATCGAGCAGGGTCTGGGCTTCGGTGCGGCCTCCGAGGGCGGCGAGGGTGCGGGCCATGAAGTAGAGGTTCACGCTCATCACCCGCCGCTCGTTGTGCAGCTTCCGGCTCCAGTCCACGCCGGTCTGCCGCTGGGCGAAGGGGAGGTAGATGGCCGCGGTGCCGGCGAGGTCCTTCCGCCCCGCGGGGGCCAGCCCGGCGAGCAGCACGCTGCTGCTGTGGTCCGGAGCCCAGGCGCCCTTGAGCCCCTGCGCCAGCTCCTCCACGACCGCGGTTTCGCCCCGGAGGGCCGCGCCGTAGGCCTGAAGGCTCCTCAACACGTTGGAGCCGGGAATCATCTCGAGCCCGTTCTTGACCATGGCATCGGCTTCCGCAGCCTTGCCAGCCCAGATCAGGGCGTCGGCCCCGGTCACGTAGACGTATTCCGCCGTGGGCTTCAGGGCGATGGCGCGGCGGGCGTGCTCCACGCTTTCCGCCAGGGCGCCGTCGTTCTGGAGGAGGACGGCGAAGCGGTGGTGGGCCTGCCAGCTGTTGGGGTCGAGCTGGAGGGCCTTTTCGAAGTAGCGGCGGGAGGCGGCGTGGTTCTCCTCGCCTTCGAGGCCCGCGAAGGCGTCCCCGAGCACGTTGTAGGCGAGGCTGTTCCCGGGGTCCAGGCGGATCGCCTGCAGGGCCGCCTGGCAGGCGCCGTCGAGGTTGCCGGTGCGCATGAGGATCGCGGAGAGGGCGCGGTAGGCCTGCGGGTAGGCCGGATCCAGCCCGATGGACTTCCGCGCGTGGGCTTCGCCCTCCTTGAACAGCTTCTGGGCTTCCGCGAAGCGACCCTGGCCCAGGGAGCGGTCGCTGGCGATTTCCGACTGGGCCCAGGCGAGGCCGGCGTGGGCCGGGGCGTAGCCGGGTTCGGTCTTGAGCGCTTCCTCGAAGTACCGCTTGGCCTGAAGGAAGGCGTCCAGGTTCCCCTGGGTCAGGTACGCGTCGCCCTTCGCGTAGGCTTCCCGGGTCCGGGGATCCCGGGCCTTGGACTGGAAAGTGGAGCCTTCCCCGAGGCCCATCTCCCGGGGCAGGCGGGTCCTGAGTTCGTCCTCCATGTCGAGGATCTCGGCCAGGGGCTTCTCCACGTTGAACTGCTGCACCAGGGCGCCGCTGGAGGATTCGAGGACCCGCACGCCGAGGCGGACCCGGTCCCCGACGATGAGGTAGGTCCCGGTGACCAGCTGGTCCACCTGCAGCGCCTTGCCCAGTTCGGACACGCCGGAGAAGGCCTGGCCCGGCTGCCCGCCAAGGGCGCGCATGGCCTCCAGGACCCGGGCGCGGTCCACCACCATCACGTCGTTGCGGGCCACTAGGCTGCTGGCCATGGCATCGGCGAAGCTCGTGCTGATCCAGGCGCGCTCCGGGTCCGGCATGAGCTGCTCCAGGGGCATGACGGCGACGGCCTTGCGGCCCTTGGCGAAGTCGGTGGACGAGGCGGCGCGCGCGGCGGCGAGGCCCGTGGACTCCCGGCGCAGGAGGGCGTACATGCCCCCCGCGGCGAGGATCGCGATGAGGCCCCCGAACACGGCGATGCGCGCCCAGCTCGCCCGGGGCGGTGGGAGCACGGGGGCCCGCAGGGTGGGCATGGCCTCCGGGGCGTCGAGGGCCACCAGGGCGTCCTGCATGGACGGGAACCGGTTCGCGGGCAGCTTGGCCATGAGCCGCTCGACCGCCGCCACCAGGCCCGGAGGGAGGTCGGGACGCGCCTCCCGGAGGGAGGCCGGTTCGTCCTTCACCACGGCGAAGAGAGTCTCCACCAGGCTGCTCCGCAGGAAGGGATGGTGCCCGGTGGCCAGTTCGTAGAGCACCACGCCGAGGGAGAACTGGTCCGAGGCGGGGCCCACCTCGTAGCCGTTGGCCTGCTCGGGACTCATGTAGGCCGGCGTGCCCTGGCTGTAGCCCGGCGCCGTGCGTTCCACCAGGGTGGCGTGATGGCCCGTGGGAAGGCCCCCGGCGGTGGCTCCGGAGGGCGCGGCGGCGGGCTCGGCGCCATGGCGGCGGGCGATGCCGAAATCGAGGATCTTGATGGCGCCGTCCCCGGTGATCACGAGGTTTTCGGGCTTGATGTCCCGGTGGACGATGCCCTTCTGGTGGGCGTGGCCCAGGGCGCCGCAGGTCTGCCGCGCGGCCTTCATGAGCCAGTCGGCCTCGTTGCGCTCCCGGACGAAGGCCCGCAGGGTGTGCCCTTCCACGAACTCCATGGCGATGAACGTGGTGCCGTCCACCTCGCCGGCCTCGAAGATCGTCGCGATGTTGGGATGGTGCAGCTGGCAGGCGGTCTTCGCCTCGATGAGCATGGCGCGCCGGCGGGCCTCGTCCGCGTCCTTCAGCAGCTTGAGGGCCACCACCCGCTCCAGCCGCAGGTCCATGGCCTTCCAGACGCTGCCCATCGCCCCTTCGCCCAGGGGTTCTATCAGCCGGTAGGAACCGAAGGTCTGCAGGGATTCGTTCAAGAGGCGCTCGCGGGGACCAGTATAGGGCCCACTGGTAGACTCCTGGTTTTCCGGACGCGTCGAGGGTTTGGCCGCTGCCCCGGGCCCTGACGGAGCCACCCCATGATCGAAGATTTCCCCTCCAACCCCTATGCTCCGCCTGAAGCGCCCCTGGAACTCGAGCAGGAGGACCGGAACGGCCTGCGGCCCATCCCTTTCGAAGACCGGGACGCCGTGCCGGGTTTCTGGCGCAGGGTGGGGCTCATGTTCAAGCTGCTCTTCACGGATCCCTACTCCTTCTATGACCGGATGGGAGTGACTTCCGGCCTTGGCGCGCCTTTCCGCTTCCTCGCGGTGATGCTGCTTCCCGTGATCGCGTTCATCATGCTGATCTTCGGCGTCCTTGGGCTGACGACCATGTTTGGTTCAGGGGCGAAGGGCAATGAGCCCGCCTGGATGCTGCCCGTGGTCATGGGCGGGATGGCCCTGATCTATCCTCCGATGATCGCCGTGTCCACGGCGGTGTGGGGCCTGCTCAACCACGCGTGCCTGTGGATGTGGCGCGGCACGGAGCGCAGCGCCGGCCTGGGCCAGACCATCCGGGCCACCGTGTACACCTACGCCTTCATCCTCATCGGCAGCTTCATCCCGCTCGTGGGCCTCTTCGCGGCGTTGGGCGGCGCGGTCCTGCTGGGCATCGGCCTGGCCCGCCTGCATCGCACGGACATGTGGCGCGGCATCGTCGCGGTGTTCACGCCCCTGGTCCTCTGCTGCGGCCTCTACGCCGCCTTCATCGCCTTCGCCATCGCTGGGGGCGGCTTCAAATAGCGGTGTGGGCCTCCAACCAAGCCTCCACCGCCGCGAGGGTGTCCTGGGCGGCGAGGACGCGGTGGACAGCGCCGGCCTGCAGCGCGGCAGCCTCGTCCCAGGTCTGCAGCCCTTCGAAGAGCCTTGCCGCACCTTCTGCGCCAAGGACTTCCGGCAGGCGCACGGTGCCGCCGAAGCCGGTGAGGATGCCGTGCTTCGCCGCCGGGTGCTTGAGCCGCAGGCCTTCCACCGCCCAGCGCTCCTGGCCGTGGAGGGCGAGGTCGCAGCCGCCGCCCATGGCGGCGCCGCTGAGCACCGTGAGGGTGCGCCACCCGCGCCAGACCAGGTGGTCCATGACCCGCTGGCCCCGGCGGGCGAAGGGCTCCGCTGAAACGGGATCCAGGGCCAGTACTTCGTGCAGGTCCGCCCCCGCGCTGAAGTGGCAGGGCCGCCCGGCCATCCAGGGCGCGCCGCTCAGGGAGATCCTGGCCTTCCCCGCCCAGCGCAGGTCCGTCAGCAGCCGGTCCAGGGCCTCGAGGGTGGCCATGGACAGGCGGTGCAGGCCATCGGTGGAATCCAGTCCGATCCAGGCCCAGCCGGATCCTTCCCGCAGTAGCAGCGAGGTGGTGCCTTCGAAGACGCGCCGGGGGCTCATCCGATCTCCAGCTTCGCGAAGGCGGCGTTAAGGGTTTCCCCGTCCGGATCCCAGCCCGGAACTTCCGGCAACTGATTGCGGAACCAGGTGGCCTGCCGTTTCGCATAGGCCTGGGTGGCCTGCACGATGCGGTCCCGGGCCTGTGCCGGAGAAACACCCGCCTCCAGCAGCAGGTCGTAGCCCAGGGGCCGGAGCGCCGCCAGGTCGGGCCCATGGCCGGCCTCCCGCAGCCGCCGCGCCTCCTCCCGCCAGCCCTGGGCGAGCTGGGCGGCCACCCGGGCGGCGATGCGTTCCCGCTGGCGCTCCCGGGTGGGCCGCACCACCAGGGCCTGCCAGCCCGCGGGCACCGGCGCCACTCCCGTGAGCAGGGCCGAGGGGCGGAGCCCGGTGGCCAGATGCAGGGCCAGGGCCCGCTGGATCCGCGCGCCGTCGTTGGGATGCAGTCCGGCGGCCCGGTCCGGATCCACCGCGCGCAGGTAGCGATGCAGGCGGGGCGCGCCCAGGTCCTGACCCAGGCGGCGCACCTTCGCCACCAGCGCTTCAGGGACTTCCGGAAGCGCCGTCAACTGGTTCCAGATGCCCCGGAGGTAGAGGCCGGAGCCCGTCACCAGGACCGGAGCCTCCAGGTCCGCCAGCCAGCCCCGCACGAGGGCGCCGAACTCCGCCGGATTGGTCCGGCTCGAGAGCGGGAGGACGCCGTAGCCCACATGGGGCACGCCGCCCTGTTCCGCCGCGAAGGGCTGCCCCGTGCCGATGGCCAGCCCGTCCAGAGCCTGGAAGGGATCGCCATTCACGACCGCGCCCTCCAGCCGGCGGGCCACCGCCACCGCGAGGGTGGACTTGCCGGAGGCCGTGGGACCGAGAATGGCGATGCGCACGGATCGAGCCTATCTTGAACCTGCGTTCCCCCGGGGAGGTCCCATGCTCCCGCTCCTGTCCGCCCTGCTCCTCCTTCCGATGTTGACGCTTGCTCCGCCGGACGGCCCGCGGCCCCAGCAGCCCTCCCTGCGCTTCGGGAAATCCTTTCGCCTACAGGTGAAGCCCAAACCCACCCTGGCCGCCGCACCCCAGCAGGTCCCGGAGCGGCCCGGGGCGGTGGTGGAGGTGCTCGGGGATTCCCGGCCCCTGGAAAGCGCTCGGGAACAGACTCTCCGCGAATTCCGCGACTGGATCGTCGCCAACCGTTTCCATGGCTCCGCCTTCGTGCCGGCCCTCCAGCCCGCCTTCATGTCCACGGCCTCCTGGGAGCAGACCCATCCTGGCGGCTTCACCGTGGCGCCGATGGCGCCCCTCGGCTGGGGCTACTGAAGTCGCGCGCAACCAGGCTCCGCGCGACTAGGCTCCGGGCACTCCGGCCTCCCGGAGCAGGGCCCGGCCGCCTTCGCAGATGCGCCGCGTGCGCTCGTCGAGGCGCGCCGGCCCCGGCGTCCGTCGGCCAGGCCGGATGAGTTTCGCCGCGGACGCCACCCAGGCCTCGTCGGCCTCCCCATCGATGAAGCGGGCGAGGCTCCGCACATGGGCCTCGGGCTGGGCCAGCAGCTCCTCGAAGTGGATGTGGAGCACCTGCTCCCGGGGCAGACCCGCCAGCAGCCCCAGGCCGAGGAGAAGCTGGCTCGACCACATCCCGGCGAACTTGGCGAGGGGCAGGTCGAGGCGCCGGAACACCTCCCCGTCGAAGGCCTCTGGCACGAGGGCGCCATACTCGCTTTCCAGGAGGCTCGCGGGGCGTTCCGCGGATTCGAAGGGGTCGACGGCGAACAGCCGCACCATCTCCCGCCGCACCAGGGCCAGCCGGAAGGTGCCGTGCTTCGCCATGGAGGCGCTGCAGTCGGGGCCGTCCCGCCAGACGTGGACCACCTTGGCCTCGGGGAAGGCCTCGAGCAGCGGCCCCAGGTAGGCCAGGGAGCCGCCGGACCGCTCGATCCAGCGCTCGGCGCCGAAGCGCCGGGCGAGCAGGTCGAAGAGGCGCCGGTAGTGCTCTCCGGCGGGCGCCGGCGACCAGCCCCGGACCTCGGCGCGGAGCTCGTCCAGCAGATCGTCGCCGAGGCCCGTGAGGTGGGGGAGGCAGACCATGGCCAGGGGCGGGATGCCCGTCTCTCGGGTGTAGCGGCCGAGGCCCCCGTCGATGGGATAGAGGAATTCGGAGGGTTCCAGGTGGTTCGCCAGGATCACGCCCATGTCCCGACGGGGCTCGCAGAGCAGGGCCTCGAAGCGTGGCCCGTCGATGGCGCCCGGGGGGAAGATGTCGGGAACCATCGAGCTGAAGACTTCCGACAGGCTCAGCCACCGCGGCTGCGTGGCGACGACCTCGGAGAGGGCCGTGGACCCGCATCGGCCGGTGCCGACGATGAGCACCGGCTCCCGGAGCCGCTCCACCTTCGGCTTCGGCATCAGGCGCGGCACTCCGCGGGCTGGTTGCAAGGGGAGCGCCGGGCCCAGGCTGAGGGTGGGGTCTGGTCCATTGCTCCAGCCTGCGGGGCCACGCCGCAATGTCAAGCGCGCGCAGGCCGGTCCAACGCGCCCCCCTTCGGGAGTGCGGGGTGGAACCAATCCCTGCGGGAAGGCATGGAGGGGAATGCTCCCCCCGGCTCCCGCCGCTATTGTTTGTCCCGCCGACAGTCCCCAAAGCCCTGGGGGCGCAGCCCAGGCTTTCGAAGCCTGGGTGGCCCGGGAAGCGGCCAAGGGCGTGCCGCTCTGGAACCCCTGGAAACCCCGGCCCGCGGCGGCCCCTCCCGAGCTCCCCGGGGCCACGGTGGTGGTCTGGGGCGACTACCCGCCCCTGGAGACCGAGACCCAGGAAGTGCTGCGGCTCACCGTGGCCTGGATCATCGCCAACCGCTTCAACGGCCAGGCCCTGAGCGCGACGCCGGATCCGCCGCAGCATCCCACCGGGAACTGGCTGGTCTCCCACCCCGGCGGGAACCGGATCCCCGGCGCGGTGCCCCTGGGCTGGAGTCGCCGGCGCTAGTCAGGCCTGCGGCTCCATCAGCCGAGGCAGCAGGGACGCCGACAGGTCCCGGGCGAGGCGGGCGGCCTCCAGGGCGTGGCCCAGGGCCAGGTCCGCTTCCTGGTCCGGCGCCAGGAGCGCCTCGCACTGCTCCCGCAGGATGCGCACCTCCCCTCCTGGATCAGGAAGCTGTCGGAGGGCCGCGGCCTCGAAAAGCGCCATGAAGCAGGCCAGGGCATCGCAGGCCGCGGTGATCCCCGCCGCCTGGTTCCGGTGGTCCGCCTGGAGGGCGTAGGCCGCGGCAAGGAAGCGCAGGCCATCCTCGAAACGGGCCTGGAGGGCGTGGCTGGGACCGGTGGCCATGGCTCCATCCAAGCACAGGGCCGGCATTCCTGCACTCAACGCCTGGAATAAGGACGCGTAAGCCTCTTCGGAGACCACCCCATGCGCGTTCTGCTCGGCCTGCTGGCCGCCACGGCCATCCTGCACGCGGACGCCGCGTCCGACCTCAAGTCCGCCCTCCGGGGCCTCGCCTCCAAGCAAGCGGTCCGTTTGAAGGTGGTCCAGAAGGGCTGGGACGAGGAGGAAGGAAAACGGGAGGCCTTCGAGGAGACCTTCGTGGTCGCGGACGGGCCCGAGGGGGTGCGCGTCTCCGATGGCAAGGCCCGGACCAGCCCGCGGGTCAAGGGCCATCGCGGCGACGGGACGCGAACCTTCGTGCGGGCCCAGGAGGCCCTGCTCGAGGATCTGGCGGAGGCAAAGCTGCTGGAGGACAAGGCGGACACCCTGGAAGGCAGACCCGTGCGCCGGCTGCGGTTCGCCGTGGATCCCGACCTGTCCGACGAGGACCGGGCACACCTGAAGCGCGCCGTGTCCGAGTGCACGGTCTGGATCGGCGCGGACGGCCTCCCCGTAGCCTGGCAGCGGAACCTGGACCTCAAGGTGCGGGTACTGCTGGTGGTCTCCATGGACTTGAAGCTCGACCTGCGGCGGACCTTCCAGCGGCACCAGGACCGCCTGGTCGTGATCTCGGAGACCGTCGCCGTGAAGGGACAGGCCATGGGCCATCCCTTCGCCGCGGAAAGCCGCTCCGTGGGCCGCCTGGAGCCCTGAGCCCGCCGTTCAGCAGACCCCTTTGGCCTCCGGCGCGACGGCGTACTCGCCGGTGAAGCAGGCGTAGCAGAAGCCCTGCCCGCCCTGCCCGTCCCGCACCGCCGCCTGGAGGTCCTCCAGGGTGAGATAGCCCAGGCTGTCGGCTTCGATGAAGGCGCGGATGGCCTCGTTGTCCCGGGAGCTGGCGATGAGCTGCTCGCGGCTGGGGGTGTCGATGCCGTAGAAGCAGCTGTGGGTCGTGGGCGGGCTGGAGATGCGCATGTGCACCTCTTTGGCGCCGGCGGCCCGCACCATCTCCACGATCTTGCGCGAGGTGGTGCCCCGCACGATGGAATCGTCCACCAGCACCACGCGCTTGCCGTTGAGCAGGTCCCGCACCGGGTTCAGCTTCACCTTCACGCCGAAGGAGCGGATGCTCTGCTTCGGCTCGATGAAGGTGCGGCCCACGTAGTGGTTGCGGATCATGCCGAAGTCGAAGGGGATGCCGCTGGCCTCCGCGTAGCCCAGGGCCGCGCTGACGCCGCTGTCGGGCACGGGCACGATGAGGTCCGCCTCCACGGGATGGCGCTGCGCCAGCAGCCGCCCCATCTCCCGCCGGGTGCCCATGACGCTGCGGCTGAACACATTCGAATCGGGCCGCGCGAAGTACACGTGCTCGAAGACGCAGGGCTTGGCGACGACCTTCTCCCGGGGAAAGCGGGACTGGACCTCGCGGCCCTTCACGATCACCACCTCGCCCGGCTCGACCTCCCGCAGGTAGTCCGCCCCCACGAGATCGAAGCCGCAGGTCTCGGAGGAGAAGGCGAAGCCTTCGCCCAGGCGGCCCATGGCCAGGGGCCGGAAGCCGTGGGGATCCCGGGCGGCGAGGAGGGCGTCCTGGGTGAGGATCAGCAGGGAGAAGGCGCCTTCGCAGAGCTTCAGGGCCTCCACCACGGCGTCCTCCACCGTCCCGGCGTCGGCGCGGTTGATGAGGGCCAGGATGACTTCGCTGTCGCTGGGGCTGGTGAAGGTGTGGCCCTCGGCGATGAGGCGGTCCCGCAGGGCGGCGGTGTTGGTCAGGTTGCCGTTGTGGCACAGGGCCACCTGCCCGAAGCGGCCGTGGATCAGGAAGGGATGGGCGGCGGAGGCGACGTTCCCCCCCGTCGTGCTGTAGCGCGTATGCCCGATGGCGGCGTCCCCGGGCAGGGAATCCAGCACCGGCTGGCTGAAGATGTCCGCCACGTAGCCCTGGGCCTTGTGGAGGTGCAGACCGTGGCCATCCCGGGAACAGATGCCCGCGGCCTCCTGGCCGCGGTGCTGCAGGGCGTAGAGGCCGAGGTAGGTCTGGCGGGAGGCTTCGAAGAGCTCCGTGACGCCGAAGACTCCGCATTCGTCCTTGAAGGGCATGGCGCCTCCGAATCGTCCAGTTTATCCCTTTCGGAGGCGGCCTTCCATTTGCCATGCTTCGCCATGGCCCTGCACCGGATTGCCCTCGCCCTGCTCCTCTCCGCCTCCGCGGCGCGGGCCGACGGACTCGGTGATCTGAAGGCCGCCCTGCAGCGGCTGGCGGGCAACGATCCGGTGAAAGGCACGATGGACGTGCGCCTCACCCGCCAGACCGTCGAGGACAAGAAGCCCGTGACCTACCGGGGCCATGCCACCTTCAGCGTGGAGGACGGCCCGAAGGGGCTGAAGCTCGCCTTCGCCAAGGAGGACCTGCTGTTGGCCGCCGGGGAAGGCCGGGCCCAGATGGCCAACCCGGAAAAGGCCTCGCCCCACCGCCTGGGCCTGCGGGAGGCCGATGCCCTGGACGTGGCGGACCTGGTGAACCACGCCGACCCCCTGGCCCGCTACCTCGAAAAGGCGGTCCTGGTGGAGGAGCGCCGGGAAGCCTGGAAGGGTCGGCCCGCACGGGTGATCGTCCTCCGGGTGGATCCGCCCCTGCCCCAGAGCCAGCGGCGGCATCTGAAGAAGGTCGACGTGAACGCCCGCATCTGGATCGGCGAGGACGGCGCCCCCCTGGCCCTGAGCTACCAGGCCACCTACAGCGGCAGCCGCTTCTTCATCTCCTTCAAGGGGAGCATCCAGGAGGAGCGCCGCTTTGCGGTGCAGGGGGACCGGCTGGTGGTGCTCAGCCGCGCCCTCGAGGAGTCGGCCTCGGGCTTCACCTTCTCCTACTCGAACCAGCGCACCGCCACCTTCACCCCGGAGAAGTAGGACCCGCCTCCGGCTCCTTCAGGTCCTCCTCCTCGGATCCGGGGACTTCCAGGGGTTCCGCCTCGCCATCGGCCCAGCGCTTCAGGGTCGTGAGCAGGGAGGTGCCGTTCTCCGGCGGCGCGGGCCGGTTCGGCAGGTTCACCGCCTCCAGGTGCAGTTCCACGCTCTCCACATCCCCGCGATCGAAACGGGCGCTGAGGTCGCAGAGCACCAGCTCCTTGGGCGCGATCTCCACCAGGTACGCGAAGGCCTTCACGCCCTTGGGCACGGCGACCTTCCAGACCGGACAGGCCCGGCCCTGGAAGCGCAGAGCGTAGCCTTCCGGCGCCGTGTGGGGGGAAGGTCCCGAGAAGAAGAGCAGCCGCTCGGCCCGCGCCAGCAGAGGCGCCTGGGCGTAGGGCGTGCCTTCGCCGCGCTCGGCTTCCAGCCGCCAGCCGCCGAGACGGCGCTTCTTCACCTTGTTCACGGAGGTCGTGGGCGGCGTGGGCAGCAGCAGGAAGTTGGCTTCCTGCATGGGCTCGCCCTTGAGCTTCAGGAGGATGCGGTAGCGCAGGCCCGTCCGGGTTAGGGGCCGGACCTTCCCCACGCTTTCCGCTCCGGGGAGCAGGGCGGGAAAAAGGCACAGCAGGGCGGGAATCCGTAGCGCGGGAGAAGGCATCGGGACCCAGCATGCCATGTACGATTCGAGCATGCCCCTCTGCTTCGACCTCGATGGCACCCTCGGCACCTTCGGCGGCGGCTACGCGCTCCTGCGGGAGGCCCTCGGAGAGCTGTGGGGCGCGGCGCCGACGCGGGAGGAGCTGCGGGCCTGCGCGGGCAGCACGGACTGGGAGATCGTGGACGAGCTGCACCGCCAGCGGTTCCGCGCGCCCCTGCCGTTGGAGGCCTACGCGGCCTTCGAGGACGCCTGCCTCGCGCGCTTCGAAGCGGCCTTCCATCCCGAGGTCCAGGCCCCCGTGGCCTTCGCGGGCATCCTGGAAGGCCTGCACCTGCTCCTCGAGCGCGGGCACAGGGTCTGGCTGGTGAGCGGCAACACGCCCCGGACGCTCGTCTACAAGGCGGAGCGCCTGGGCATCGACGCCCGCATCCCGCGCCTGGGCAGCCTCCCGGGCCTGAGCCGCGCGGGACTCATCGCCCGCGCCCTCGAAGGCTGCGCCGGTCCCCATCTCTACGTGGGGGACCGCCCCCACGACCAGGCAGCCGCCACCCAGGCCGGCGTGCCCTTCCTCGCCATCGGGGCGGCGGTGCCCGGGCCCCATCCCGCCCTGGGCGTCGAGGTCGAGGCGGCGCGGCTGCTGGAGGCCGTGGAGGCGCTGGTGCGGCCGAGCCGGTGACGCTTCAGGGCGCCCCGGCGCCCCGCGGCGAAGTCTTTGAGCTCCGCTCAAGCCAGACCCGCGCCTTCTCCTCGTCCCGGAGGCCGCCCTCGCCGCAGCGCAGCATCTCCGCCAGCAGCAGCATGGACGGGGCGTGCCCCGCCTCGGCGGCCCGGGCGAACCAGACCCGCGCGGCCAGCGCATCCAGGGCGAGGCCGCGGGCGCCGCGCCGGTAGGCCTGGGCCAGGTCGTGGGCCGCCTGCGCGTCCCCGGCTTCGGCGCGGGTCATCAGCCGGTGCACGGCGAGCTCCCGCTTCGGGGAACGCGCCTCCCGCCAGATCCAGGACACCATGAGGAGGATCGCCAGCCCCAGGCCCGCAGGAAGCCAGAGCGGAGCGGTCCGGTCCGCGCCCGGCGTCGCCAGGGAGCTCCCGAAGGTATAGATGATCCAGGCGGGCGCCACGATGAAGGTGAGCAGCGCAAGCAGGATGGCCAGGACGAAGAGGAGCCAGAACAGCCCCTGGAACCAGACCTGCTTCGACTTCCGCGAGAACCACGCCTCGAGCCGTTCATCCAGCTCGGCCCCCCGGCCCGGCACCGCCGCCCCCTCAGCCTCGCCGCGACCACCCAGGGCCGCGCTGTGGCGGGGCTCCGGGTCGGTCCCGGCGGCAAAGCGTTTCGCGTCCCAGGCCTGGGCCTCCTCCGCGTCGGCGGGCGTCAGGGTCGTCCGCAACTCGGCCGCGAGCTTCGCCATGCAGGCGCCCGATCCGGCCTGGGCGCCCCGGCGCAGCCAGGCAAGGGCCGCGTTGCGGTCCGGCGCCCCGGCCGCGCCCCAGTCGAGGGCCATGGCCAGCCAGTACATCGCGTCCGGCTGCCCCCGTTCGGCGGCCTGCCGGAACCACTTCACCGCGCCCTCCCGTCCCGCCGCTCCGAGGCCGCCCTCCCACAGGAGCAGGCCCTGCTCCAGCAGGCCTTCCGGATCGCCGGTCCGGACGGCCTCTTCGATGAAGGCCCTGGCCATGAAGCCGTGATGGGCCGACCTGGCCCAGGCGATCCAGGCCACCGCGGGTCTCGGATGGAAGAGGACGCGGACCTTGCGCAGGCCCAGCTCCATGAAGCCGAGGACCGCTGACCGGGAAGCCGCGCTCCAGAGGAGGCTGATGATGAGGACCGGCAGGGCGAGGGCCAGGAGGGCGAGGGCAGTGTTGTAGAGGCAGGACATGCGGCACCATGGTGGCATGTCCGCACCGATCCTGGCCGCCGCCGAACTCCTCGAAGACCTCCAGGCCTTCATCCTGCTGGACGCGCGTCCGCGGGAGGAATACCTGGCGGGGCACCTGCCCGGCGCCCGGCACGCGGACCTGGAACGGGACCTCAGCGCGGCTTCCAGGGAAGGCCACGATCCCGCCCGGGGCGGGCGGCATCCCCTGCCCTCCCTGCGGGAATTCTGCGCCACCGTGGGCGCGTGGGGCATCGACGACAAGTCCCGGGTCGTCGTCTACGACGGCGCCGGCGGCGCCAACGCCGCGGCGCGGGCCTGGTGGATGCTGCGCTCCCTCGGCCTGCCCGCCGTGCAGGTGCTGGACGGCGGCCTGCAGGCCGCCCTGGCCGCCGGGCTCCATACCACCGTGGAGGTGCCGGTCTTCCAGGACCAGGAGCCCTGCCCTGCGCCGCGCTGGCAGTCCACGGTGGTGGAACTCGACATCGTGGAAAAGCTCGCGCAGCACCCGGCCTGGAAGGTCCTGGACGTGCGCTCCGGCGAACGCTTCCGGGGAGAGACCGAACCCTTCGATCCCGCCGCCGGCCACATTCCCGGCGCGCGCAACCTGCCCTACGGGGAGAACCTCGAGGAGGACTGTCGCTTCAAGTCCCGGGAGGCGTTGCAGGCCCTCTATGGCGGATTGATGGACGGTCTCCGCCCGGATCACCTGGTGGTGCACTGCGGCAGCGGAGTCACCGCCTGCCACACCCTGCTGGCCCTGGAGCACGCGGGCTTCCACGGCCCCGACGGCAGCGCGCCGGCCCTCTTCGTGGGGAGCTGGAGCGAGTGGTGCCGGAGCGGAAAGGCCCAGGCCCAGGGCCCGGGCTGACGAAACGGCAAGGGGCGGCGGGAAACGCCAACCCCTGTGCGACCCTTGAGGATGGGACTCGCCCCGCTGCTCCGCCGCGCCGCCTCGCCTTGGCGGGGACTGGAAGGCCTGCCCAGGTCGGTGTGGATCCTGTCGGCGGCGACCCTGCTGAACCGCGCGGGCACCATGGCCCTGCCCTTCCTCGTGCTCTACCTGAACAAGGGTCTGGGCCTGCCGGCGGCGCGGGCGGGCCAGGCCTTCATCGCCTACGGCCTCGCCGCGATGGTGGCGGCGCCCCTGGGCGGCTGGCTCGCGGACCGGGTGGGCCACCTCCGGGTGATGGTGCTTTCCCTGGCTCTTTCCGGCGCCCTGCTCGCCGGGCTGCCCCTGCTTTCGAGCTGGCCCGGGATCCTTGCCCTTACCGTCGCCTGGTCCCTGGCTTCCGAGGCCTTCCGCCCCGCCAGCATGGCCATCCTCACGGACCTCGCGCCTTTGGAGAACCGCAAGGCCGTCTTCGCCCTCAACCGCCTGGCCATCAACCTGGGCATGAGCGTGGGGCCCGCCATCGGCGGCTTTCTCGCCGTGCATTCCTTCAAGGCGCTCTTCTGGCTCGATGGCCTGACGAGCCTCCTGGCGGCGGGGGTGATCATGGCCTTTGTCCGGGTCCAGGAGGTCCGCCACGCCCGCGGCGCGGAGCCCGGCGCCACGGAGGCCCCGCCCGCCTGGAAGGACGGGCGCTTCCTGTTCTTCATCCTCGCCGCCCTGCCGGTGCTGGTGGTCTTCTTCCAGCACGAAGGTCCCCTGCCGGTCTTCCTCGTACGGGACCTCGGCTACGCCGAATCCTTCTATGGCCTGCTCTTCACGGTGAACACGATCCTCATCGTGGCGGTGGAGGTGCGGATCAACCTGGGCACCTCCCATTGGCCCCACCGCTGGACCTTCGCCCTGGGCTCCGTGCTCTACGCCATCGGCTTCGGCGCCCTCGCCCTCACCCATTCGAAGACCGGCGTGCTGGCGACGGTGGTGGTGTGGACCTTCGGCGAGATGCTGCTCCTGCCGGCCTTCAGCGACTACGTGGCCCACCTCGCGCCCCCGACCCGGCGGGGCGAGTACATGGGCCTCTGGGGGCTGGGCATCGGCGTCGCCTTCGCCTTCGGCCCCTGGCTGGGAACCTGGATGCTGGACCGGACCGGCGCCTTCACGCTCTGGACTACCATGGGCGTCCTCGGCCTGGGCTCCGCGGTGCTGCTCAGCCGTGTCAGGGTTTCAGCAGCTCCCGGCGGTCCACCAGCAGCCATGCCTTCCCCTTCCACAGGGCCGCCTGAGGCTCGAACTGAAGCTCCGCCGGCTTGAGTTCCCGGGGCTTCCGTTTGGGCTCCGCGGTGAAGAGAAAGACCTGCTCGATCTCCCGGTAGGCCTCCTGCCCCTCGGGAAGCATCACGTAGCGGGCGAGGAACTGGCCGTCGAGGGCGTAGACCTCGTAGAGGTAGTGCCCGCAGTCCACCGAGGCCACCGCGTGGGAGGCGGCGCGGAGCCAGGCCGGAGACGCGGCGGTCGCGGCCGGCGCCTGGGCCTTCCCCACGCGCCTGGAGCCGTCGGGCTCCGGGTCGCTGGCTTGGCCGACCAGGACGAGGGCGGGTGGGGGCGGCGGCAGGAACGGCACGGGGAATCCTTTCGAAGGACCTCAGGGTCCGACAACACCCCTCCAGCCGGGCGTGAATTCTTGTAAATTTCCTGAACCAATACCCAAATGCCCAGGCCTGGAGGTCGGCCCCTCGCCACGATGCCAGGGTTCGCCCCGCCCTGGCCGTGAAGGCGGTCACCCTTCATCCGCGTTACCCTCGCCCGGCGCAGGCCTTCTTTCACGAGGCGCGGGAAGGGAATTCCGCCCTCCGCCTTCCATCCAGGAGTCGCCATGACCACCGGCACCACTTCAGCCCAGGCCCTCATCGAACTGGAATCCCGCTACGGGGCCCACAACTACCATCCCCTCGATGTGGTGGCGGAGCGCGGGGAGGGCGTCCACCTTTGGGACGTGGACGGCAAGCGGTACATGGACTTCCTCGCCGCCTACTCCGCGGTGAACCAGGGCCATAACCATCCGCGCATCGTGAAGGCCCTCGTCGATCAGGCGCAGCGCCTCGCCCTCACCAGCCGCGCCTTCCGCAACGACCGCTTCCCGCCCCTTCTGGAAAAGCTCTGCACCCTCACCGGCTTCGACAAGGCCCTGCTCATGAACAGCGGAGCCGAGGCGGTGGAGACGGCCCTGAAGGCCATGCGCAAGTGGGGCTACGACGTGAAGGGCATCGCGTACCCGGACGCGGAGATCATCGTCGCGGACGGCAACTTCCACGGCCGCACCACCACCATCGTGGGCTTCTCCACGGACCCCGACAGCACGAGCCGCTTCGGCCCCTTCACGCCCGGCTTCCGGATCGTGCCCTACGGGGATCTCGCGGCGGTGGAGGCCGCGGTCAACCCCAACACCGCCGCCATCTTCATGGAGCCCATCCAGGGCGAGGCGGGCGTCCTCATTCCGCCCCCTGGCTTCCTCAAGGGACTGCGCGAGATCGCCGACCGCCACGGCATCCTCCTGGTCCTCGACGAGATCCAGTCCGGCCTGGGCCGCACCGGCAAGCTCTTCGCGTTCGAGCATGAAGGCATCCGCCCCGATGCCATCACCATCGGCAAGGCGCTCTCCGGCGGCCTCTATCCCGTGAGCGCCTTCCTGGCGAACGACGCGGTCATGGACGTCTTCACCCCCGGCATCCACGGCTCCACCTACGGAGGCAATCCGCTGGCCTGCGCCGTCGCCAGCGCCGCCCTGGACGTGCTGGTGGACGAGGGCCTCATCGAGCACACGGCGGAGCTCGGCGCCCACCTCGCCGCCCGTCTCGCCGCGCTGAAGTCGCCCCTCGTGGCCGGCGTCCGCTCCCGCGGGCTCTGGGCCGGCGTGGACCTGAAGCCCGAGGCCGGCGGGGCGCGGAAATACTGCTACCGGCTCAAGGAACGCGGCCTGCTGTGCAAGGACACCCACACCCACACCATCCGCCTCGCGCCGCCCCTCGTCATCACGAAGGAACAGCTCGACTGGGCCATCGACCAGCTTGAAGCCGCGCTCGCCGAAGCCTGAGCCCGGCCGACTGGGTCAGGATTGAAACACCGCAAGGGCGCCCGCCGGGCGCCCTTGCGGTGTTTCCCGGGGCGGCGGGCAGGCCTTAGAATGGTCCTTCACGCCCGCCAGGAGCCGCCCATGACCTACCGCCATCCCGACTTCAAGGCCCTGGGCCTGGCTGGGATCCCCGAGTGCCGCTTCGAGCCCGCGCCGAAGGACGGCACCCTGCCGGACGGTTTCATGAGCACCACCAACTTTCCCACCTACGTCCACGTCGGCGGCGCCTGGCGCATGCCGGAGATGCCCCGCATGGACTCGCACCTGGTGTGGGAGCCCGCGTCCCAGCGCCTGCTGACCCGGGAGTTCCGCCTGGTGAAGCGGGGCGACCTGGTCGCCGTGGCCACGAAGGAGGACGGCACCGAAGGCGTGCTGCTCTGGGACAAAGGCTTCCAGGACGAGCCCGACGAGACCGCCGACGAGACTTTCGGCTTCATGAGCTCGGAAGTCAGCCGGGAGAAGCCCGTCAACTACGAGGCCATCTTCAAGCAGTTCCTGGACAACCGCGGCGCCAAGGGCCGCATCCTCTGGGTCATCGGGCCCGCCCTGGTGCATGCCCGCGGCCGGGAGGCCATGGAATGGCTCATCCACCACGGCTTCGCCCACTGCCTCTTCACCGGCAACGCCGTCGGCGTCCACGATGTCGAAGCCGCGCTCTTCGGCAGCACCCTTGGCATGAAGAAGGATGGCACCCCGGAGATCGGGGGCCACGCCTACCACATGCGCGCCATCAACGAGATCAAGAAGGCCGGCTCCATCAAGGCCCTCGTGGAGGCTGGACGGGTGCAGGACGGCATCATGCACGCCCTCACCGTCACCAACACGCCCTACGTCCTGGCGGGCTCCATCCGGGACGACGGGCCCCTGCCTGAAACCATCACCGATGCCCTGGAGGCCCAGGGCGCCATGCGGGAACACACCGCCCAGGCGACCATGGTCGTGATGGTCGCGACGGCCCTCCACAGCATCGCCACCGGCAACATGCTGCCCACCTTCTGCCTCAAGCCCGACGGGGAGTATCACGAGATCACCACCATCTGCGTGGACCAGACCGAATTCCTGGTGGGGAAGCTGAAGGATAGAGGGACACACCAGGCCTTCGGCGTGGTGACCAACGCCCAGGACTTCATGCGATTGATCCAGCTGGAATTGATGGCCAGGATCTGAAGCAAGCTGGAAGCCTGTGCGATTTCCGCCCTCGGTCTCGAGCCAGGGGTGCGCCCCGCACGCCGGGGAGCGGGGACGGCCCCGCCCGGGAATTTTTCAAACGGGCGCGGCGGTGAATCCGTGTTCCGGAAACGATATGAAAAAAACATGAGAAAAAACCGGGCTATTTTGCGTCGTTATTTTCATAAAAATGAGTCCTGGCCTGAGTTTCAGCACTAGGCATATCCTTAGGACACTGCATCCACCCAGTGCGGTACAAGTCGGCGGAAGCGTCCTCCGACCCCCTTCGTAATCACGCCAGGAGGCGATCATGCCATTCGCAATCATGTCGAGGCTCAAGGCTCATCTTCGGGGAGGCCTGCTCCTCGCACTGGCGCTGACGGGAGCCGGGGCCCAGGCTCAGGCCCTCACCAACGGGAATTTCGAATCCCCCTACGTGGCGCCCAACATCCTCGGCTGGCCCAAGACGACCTTCCTGAATCCCGGGCTGACGGGACCCACACCCTACAACGGTACGAGCATCGTGAGGAACGCCGGCGGGACCGACCTGACGAGCGTCGTCTCGGCGGCGGGTCCGGAGACCCAGCTCGACCCGGACCTGGGCGCCGCGCAGACCCTCCGGTGGCCCAAGTTCGGCAATCAGTGCGTGCTGATCAACACCCAGTCCTCGAGCTTCTGGGGCCACAGCACCAATGGCAACGCCATCTCCCAGACCTTCACCCTGGACAGCAGCATGATCGACGCCGGGGACGGACGGCTGCACATCCGCTTCGCCTTCGCGCCGGTCCTGGAAAACCCCGGGCACCTGGTCAGCCAGCAGCCCTACTTCAACATCAACGTCAAGGACATCTCCAAGGCCTCGGTGATCCTCTACGACAACCTGAACTTCTCGAACCAGCCCGGCAGCCCCTGGAAGACCACCACCTCCCTGCAGACGGGCCAGACGGTCGTCTACACGGACTGGCAGATCAAGGACATCTCCCTGGATCCCGCTGTGTACTTGAACGACACCATCAAGATTGAATGCGTGGCCGCCGGCTGCTCCCTGGGCGGCCACTTCGGCAAGCTCTACGTGGACGGCATCTCCGCGGTGATCCCGGGCCTCTGGGTCTCCGTCTCGTCGACGCCGACCAACGTCCCCGTGGGTGGCCACATCTTCTACACCTACACCGTTCGCAACACGGGGGTCACGACGCAGACGAACGTCGAGATCAACGCCATCGTGCCCATCAACACCACCTTCTTCGCCCTCACGGATGCGGGCGGGCGGCTGAGCCAGGCGGGCGGAGTCGTCAAGACCACCCTGCCCTTCCCCTCCGGCCACACCATGGCGCCTGGAGACACCTACACCTTCGTCGTGGACGTCACCGTGAACGCCGGCACCCCGGCGGGAACGGAGATCACCAGCGGGAACTACTACGCGAAGGCCGACAACTACGGGTCCCTGTACGGCTCGCCGGTCAAGAACTACGTCATTGGCGCCGGGACTGATCTGGCTGTGAGCACCGTGGCCTCCCTCGTAGGGTGCAACACCGTGTACACCTCGACCATTACGAACACCGGCGCCACCGCCAGCCAGGCCCAGGCCTCCCTGCCCATGCCCGCCAACACCAGCCTGGTCGCCGCCACCACCACCCTCGGACTCGTGACCGGCGCCAACCCCGTCGTGGCGAGCCTTGGCGACATGGCCAGCGGCGCCACCGCCACCTTCACCGTGACGGTGCGGCCCTCCACCACCGCTTCGGCTTCCGCCACCGTCACCGTGTCCGGCAACTTCGTGGACTCGGCCCCCGGCAACAACTCATCCACCGCCGCCATCGCGAACCCCCTGGGCGGCCCCGCGGTTAACATCACCACCCAGCCCGTGGGCGCGACGATCATCCAGGGCTCCACCCACAGCATGAGTGTGGTGGCACAGGACGGCTGCGGAGGCTTCACCTACCAGTGGTACCTGAACGGCGTGCCGGTCCCGGCCGCCACGACCGCGAACTACACCACCCCGGTGCTGGCCGTCGGAACGTACAACTACACGGTCCGCGTCACCGAGGGTTCGGGCTTCTACGTCCTCAGCAACGTCGCGGTGGTCATCGTTCGGAATCCCGTCGTGACCGTGGGGCCCCTCACCAACGGCACCCTGGACCCGGCCACGCCCTCCCCGGCATCCGTCCCGACCGGCAGCACGAAGAACTTCAAGTTCAACGCCGACCCGGGCTACCACGTGGCCTCCGTCTCGGGTTGCAGCGGTCCGGTCTACAGCAACACCTCCAATGCAGTGAGCACCTACACCTATACGACCGGCGCCATCACCGGGGACTGCACCGTCACCGCCACCTTCGCCATCAATGTCTACCAGGTCTCGGCTTCCGCCGGCGCCAACGGCAGCCTGGACGTGACCACGCCCTCCCCCGTCAACGTGAACCACGGGAGCACCACGGCCTTCAAGTTCAACGCCGCGCCGGGCTACCACGTCGCCTCCATCTCCGGCTGCAGCGGGCCCCTCTACACGAACACCTCCAACGCGGTGACCAGCTATACCTACACCACAGGCGCCATCACCGGCGACTGCACCGTGTCGGCCACCTTCGCCATCAACGTCTACCAGGTGACGGGCTCCGCCGGCGCCAATGGGTCCCTCGATCCGAGCACGCCCTCCCCGGTCGCCGTTCCCCACGGAAGCACAACCAGTTTCAAGTTCAACGCCAATCCCGGCTACCACATCACCAGCATCACCGGGGGCTACGGTTCCCCCTACCTGAACACCTCCAACACGGTGAGCACCTACACCTACACCACCGGGCCTGTCGTCTCGGATTGCACGGTCGTCGCCACCTACGCTGTGAACCTCCTGCTGAGCTTCACGCCGGCGTCCGGCCGGCCCGGAACCGTGGTCATCCTGTCGGGTTCGGACATCGCCAGCGTCATCGCCGTGTCCTTCAACGGCGTCCCCGCCACCTTCACCCAGCTCTCCTCGACCCAGGTGAGCGCCGTCGTCCCCGCGGGGGCCACCACCGGTCCCATCTCCGTCACCAACTCGGCGGGGCTGGTCCAGATGACGTCCCTCTTCACCGTTCCCCTGGCGGCGCCGCGCATCCTCTCCTTCTCGCCCAACGCCGGCGCGACGGGCACGATCGTCTTCATCAACGGCGTGAACCTTGGCGGCACGATTTCCGTCGCCTTCAACGGCGCCGCAGCCACCTTCACCCAGGTCTCCGCCACCCAGCTGAAGGCCACGGTTCCCGCGGCCGCCACCACCGGGCCGATTTCCGTCACCACACCCGGCGGGACCACCTCCACGGGCACCGTGAAGTTCAAGAAGCTCTGATTTCCTCCTGAACCGCAAAGGGCCGCTTCGCAGCGGCCCTTTGTGTTGCCGGTGGACGGGGCCCGAAACGGTATCTGCTGCACACGCCGGCTCGGCCCCCTCCTGACCTCGCGAAAGCCGGGGGCGCCCAGTTCCGCAGCCCTGCGCTGGGCTGGATCGGCGTGCCCCGGAAGGGACTGGAACACCCACGCGCGGGTCCGGGAGGACCGCCGCCCTCCCTCTTCCGAGACCCGGCGGGAGGATCCACACGGAAGCCGTCCTGGGCGCGGATCGGCCCAATCCGGATGGCCCACGATCCGCAAGCCTCCACGGACGGTTTCCAAGGCCTCCTTCCTCTGTCCTGCCGCCGGGCGGCTCTGCAGGGTTCCAATCCTTCCGGAGTCCCTTTTCAGTAAAGCCTCCGGAGGACCACGGCCGCCGGCTTCCCAGGCCCGTCTCCAGCAGCTCGGCGGCTCTCGGTGCCGGTGGGGCTTCGGAAGGCCCTACGGAGCGTCCAGAGGGGCTCCAGGGTTCCTGCGGGGTCGGTCGAGCGCCCCAGAGCGCCCCACGCCGGCGACGCCGCCCCGGAGCTCCGCCGCCGGGCGGCTCTGCACCGTTCCAATCCTTCCGGAATCCCTTATCGGCAAAGCCTCCGGAGGACCACGGCCGCCGGCTTCCCAGGCCCGTCTCCAGCAGCTCGGCGGCTCTCGGTGCCGGTGGGGCTTCGGAAGGCCCTACGGAAGCGTCCAGAGGGGCTCCAGGGTTCCTGCGGGGTCGGTCGAGCACCCCAGAGCGCCCCACGCCGGCGACGCCGCCCCGGAGCTCCGCCGCCTGACCCGGCACCCGGGCCGCCTGGCTTCCCGGGTTCGAGCGCTCCGCCGACCGCGCCGGGGGGAGTATCAGGCCGGCGCGATCGGATCTCCCACGCGCATTTCCCCATCGCTCAGAATCTCGCAGCGCAGGCCACCCCGGTGGATGAGTCCGGGGAGGAGGGCGGGCAGGCCCGTGGCCGCCGCCAGGCCCTTGCAGGGCTCACAGAGCCGCATGCCCCGCAGGCGCACACTCCCCACGGTGAACTCGCGCCCCACCAGGTGGTTTAGGGCGATCCCTTCGGTGACCAGGTTGCGGCGGGCGAGGCCGGGCTCGACGTGCAGGTCCAGTTCACGAGCCAGGGCCTCCAGGGCCTCCAGTTCGATGAGGGTGCACTCCCGGCCGGTGCCGGGCTGCTCGAGTAGGAGCCGGTGCCGAGCAGGTAGCGGTCCCCGGCCAGGCCGCGTCCAGTGTGGGCCAGGATGGCCTCCACACTGGACATCGGCGCCCCCGCAGCCGGCGAGATATGGATGGACACGAGCCGCCCCATGGGACCTCCTGGTCCAGGGTCCCGGGAAGCGCACCGCGGGGCAACCCGCCTTGACGATTCGCCGGCATGAAAAAGCCGCCGGTCTCCCAGCGGCTTTTCCTGCAAGTGGTTTGTAAGGTCAGGGCGTCCGGATCTGGAAGGTGGTGACCGCCAGGGTACCGGCCGGATTCTGGACCGTCAGGGTGTAGGTGCGCGTGGTGGCCGGCGTGGCCGGCGACATCACCACGAGGACATCCCCGTTCGAAACCGTCCAGGTGGTGCCGATGCCATCCGTGACCCGGCCGGTGGTGCTGCCGGTGAAGGTGAAGGTCAGGGGCACCGGAGTGCTGATCGGCACCACGAAGGGGCTGGGGCCAGGGCCGGTGATGGTGGCGGTGGGCAGTTCCCAGACAATGACGGTCCGGGTGGTATCCACCACCGAAGTGCCCTGGGTCAGCCGCAGCGTGTAGCTGTAGAGGCCGAAGGGAGGCACCACCAGGGCCACCGGCACCGCGGTGCCCGTGCCGGGGCTGCTGACGCCCGCGTAGATCGTGGTCACGGTGCCGCCGTCATCGGTCTGGAGGATGTCGGCGGTGCCACCGGGCGCGAGGTTGAAGACCCAGTTCATGAAGATCGAATCGCCCACGCTGACCACGGCCGGGGCGACCGTGAAGCTGCTGGAGAAGGGCAGCGCGAGGACCGTGACCGTGGCCGTGGTGGTGGCGATGGTGCCCGCGGCATTGGTGACGATCAGGGTGTAGGTGGTGGTGACGTTGAGGGTGACGTTGTAGGAGCCGCCCGTCACCACGTTGCCCACGCCGCTGGTGACCACGCCGGTGCCATTGGAGAAGGTCGGCACCAGGACGCTCGTCTGGCCGGCATTGATGGTGGCCGGGGTGGCGACCAGGCTGGTGGCGATCGGCGTCGCCACGACCGTGACGGTGACGGTGCGGGTGGCCGTGATGGTGCCGGAGGTGACGGTAAGGGTAAAGGTCGTCGTGGTGGCCAGGGCCGCGCTGTTGATGGGCACGCCCGAGACCACGACGCCCACGCCGTTGTCGACGGAGCCCGCGGCGCCGGCGGCGAAGATCGCCAGCAGGCTCGTGGTGGACCCGGCGGTGACGACGGCCGGAGTGGCGGTGAAGCTGGTGGCCAGGGGTCCGGCCAGGACGGTGATGGTGCGCTGGGCCGTGGCGATCATGCCGGCCGCGTTGGTCACCGTCAGCTGGTAGACCGTGGTGGCGCCGGGCACGACCGTGTAGGGAGTGCCAGTAAGCACAGCGCCCACGGCGTTATTGATGGCGCCCGTGCCGCCCGTGAAGATGGGCGTCAGGTCCGTGCTCCCGCCGGCGGTGATGATGGTGGCGCTGGCGTTGAGGGTGGCCGTGGGGGCCGCGACCACATCGACGGTAACAGTCTGGAGGGACGTGGTCCCGGCGGTGTTGGTCACCAGCAGGCTGTAGGTGACGGTGGTGCCGACGGAGGCCCCCGTGGGCGTCACGAGCACCGGGGTGCCGGAGGTCGGTGTCGCCGGCAACTGGGCTCCCGTGAAGGAGTTGGCCGAGCCGGTCAGGCCGTTCACGGCGGTGCCGTTGGTGAAGAGCGCCGTCAGGTTGATGGAGTCGCCGACGGTGATGATGCGGCGGCTGGCGGTAAGGCTGATGGCGTTGGGACCGGACACCACGGTGACGGTGGCCTGAGTGATGACCGAGTCACCGGCGGTGTTGGTGACCGTCAGTGTGTAGGTGGTCGTCGCGATGGGGGTGACGGGGTAGCCCGCCCCGGTGATCACGGTTCCCACGTCATTGCTGACGACGCCGGTACCGTTGGAGAACGTGGGCGTCAAGGTGGAGGACTGACCCGCCGTGACCGTCGCGGGGACCGCCACCAGGCTGGCGGCGACGGGGGCCGCCACCACCACGATGGGCAGGGTGCGGGTGACCGTCTGGCCGGCGAGGTTGGTCTCGGTCAGGGTGTGGGTCTGGGTGCCCACCGTCCCGGGGATGTAGGGGATCGGGGAGCCGCTGGAAGGAACAATGGGAGAGGCCGGGTTGCCCAGCGCGTCGCCGTGGGTGATCTGGTTGCCGGCGACGGCGGGGGTCGGGTTGCTGAAGACCGCGGTCAGGTTGGTCACGGTGCCGATGGTCACGGGGTTCCGGGAGGCCGTGAAGCTCGTGATGGTGACGGGCTGCACAACGATGATGGTGCGGACCGCGGTGCCGACCTGTCCGGCGTTGTCGGTGACGGTGAGGGTGTAGGTGGTGGTGTTGGCCGGCGAGACCGCATACGACTGACCAGTCAGGACGGTTCCGACACCCTGGTTGATGGTGCCCACCAGGGCAGGCGCGCCGCCGCTGAAGACGGGCAGGAGGTTGACGCTCTGGCCGGCGGTGATGGTGTCGGCGACGGCGGAGGAGGTGAGCGTCACGGTCAGGGCCAGCAGGGGATTGACCACGATACTGGTGGGCGCGCCGGGGGTGCAGCTGGAGCCCGCAGCGTTCGTGACCGTCACCGTAATGGTGAGCGGCGACACGCTGCCGGCGGTGTAGGTGATCTGGTTGGTGCCCTGGCCGGCGGTGATGCTGCCGTTGGTCACGGTCCAGGTGTAGGTCATGCCGATCTGGCTGGGCACGCTGGCGATGTGGCCCGGGGTGGTGGCGATGATGGGACCGGCTTCAGCCGTGATGGTGCAGTTGGGGGCCGGGGCCACGGTGACGAGGGTCGTGGCGACGGCGACGCCGCCGGGGCCGGTGACCGTCAGGAGGTAGCTGGTGTTCGCGACCAGGGGACCGACGGTGGCCGGAGTGCCGGAAACGATGACGGTGGCCGCGGAGGCCGGAATGGTGTCGAAGCTGCCCGTGCCGCCGCTGAAGACGGCGATCAGCTGGGTGCTCGTTCCGGAGGTGATGACATTCGGGAAGGCCGCGAAGCTGGCGATGGAGGGCGGCTGGACCACGGTGATGGTCTCGATGTCCGTGACCGCCGTGCCGGCGCCGTTGGTCACCGTCAGGATGTAGGTGGTGGTGACGATGGGGCTGACAGAGTAGACGCCACCGTTGATGACATTGAAGGCGCTGCCGCCGCCGGAAAGGATGGCCGTAGCATCGGGACCCGCGGTGAAGATGGTGGTGAGGTCGACCGAATCGCCCGCATTGATGGTGTTGGAAGAGGCCTGCAGATCCACGCCCGTGGGGGCGACGACGACCTTGACCAGGACGCCGGTGGTGTGGGTGACGCCGGCGCCGTTGTCGGCGAGCAGGGTGAAGATGCGATCGGTGGTGTCGGTCCCGTCAAGAGTGACTGCGAAGGGCACGCCGGTCTGGAGGGTCGGGGTGCTGCGAGGCGTGCCGGTGTCCGTAGCGACGGAGGAGGTCACCCCAGCGGTGGCCGGAGGCGCAGGCAGGGGAATGTTGAAGATCGCGGTGAGGAAGAGCTGGGAACCGGCGGTGGCCACCAGGCGGTCCGCCACAAGGGTCTGGGCGAAGGGGCCGGAGAGCACAAAGAGGGTGACCGAGGCGGTGACCTCACGTCCGGCGGAGTTGGTGACCGTCAGAGTGTAGGTGGTGGACACGATGGGAGTGACCACGTAGCTGGCGCCGCTGACCACGGGACCGATGGCGTTGTTGATGGCGCCGGTGCCGTTGGTGAAGACGGGCAGCAGGGTGGCGGACTGGCCGGCGGTGAGGGTGTTGGCCGGATTGCCTGCGGGGACGGTGGCCGTCAGGGCCGCCGTCGGCGCCGGCACCACCGTCAGGTTCGTGGTGGTCGTGTAGGTGGTCGGGGTCGCGTTGGTCACCGCCAGGGTGTAGGTGTAGATGCCGGCGGAAGCGGGCGCCGAAAGCACCGCCTGGGGCGTGCCGCTGGTAGGCGCGTAGGCGTTGGGCGTCAGGAAGGCGCCACCATTGCTGGTCACCGCCGCCGAGACGGCATTGGTATAGACCGCATAAAGCTGGGTGGTGTCGCCCTCGGTGATGATATTGGGCTGGAAGTAGAAGGCCTGGGCGAAGGGACCGGCGAGCACGGTGACCGTGAGGCTGGCTGTGGCGGTATCGCCCACGGGGTTGGTCACGGTGAGCACATAGGTGGTCGTCGTGGCCGGAGTCACCGGGTAGGCCTGGCCCGAAGTGACGGTGCCGATGCCGGCGATGACGCCGGTGCCGTTGGTGAAGGTCGGGGTGATGCTGGTGGTCTCACCCAGGGTGATCGGGTTGTTGGACCCGCCGGTGATGGCGAGGGCCGCGGTCGGCAGAGCATAGACATTGACCGTGACGCCGTGGGTGGAAGTCACCAGCGCGCTGTTGGTGACGGTCAGGGTGTAGACATAGCTGCCGGCGACCGTGGGCGTGACGACGAAGGGAACCGCGTTCAAGGGGGCGACCGCGGCGCCGAGGCCGCTGGTGCCCGTGGTGGCGCCCACGCCGGTGGCGCTGGTGCAGACCACCGAGGCCGTGCCGCCGCTGCCGATGGTGAAGTAGGCCGTCAGGAAGGTGTTGGAACCCACCGACATGTTGATGGGAGTGGCGGTCAGGGCCGCGGCGTTGGGGCCAGTCAGGACGATGACCGTGTGGACCGTGCCGGTGGTGGCGCCGATGGAGTTGGTGACCGTGAGGGTGTAGGTGGTGGTCTGGGTGGGCTGGACAGCGTACTGCTGGCCGGAGAGCACCGGTCCGACCGCTGGGGCGACCACGCCGGTCCCGCCGGAGAAGGTCGGGACCAGGAAGGTGGTGTCACCGGCGGTGATGGGGTTGACCGTGGAGGTCAGGCTGGTCGCCACGGGCAGGCCGACCACGAGGACCGTCACCGAGCGGTTGACGGACACCAGGGCGGCGTTGGTCACCGTAAGGGTGTAGGTGGTGGTGACGCTGGGATTGACAAAGAGGGAGACACCGCTGGTGACCGGAACGCCGGCACCGGGGAAGGGCGGCACGCTCCCGGTGGGGGGCGCGGTGACCACGCCGTTGCCGCCGGAGAAGATGCCGATCAGCTGGGAGAAGTCGCCGGCGGTGATGGTGGACGGGTAGGCGATGAAGCTGTCGATGACGGGATCGCCCACCACGTGGACCGTGAGGATCCGGGTGACGGCGTCACCGGCGGGGTTCGTCACCGTCAGGGTGTAGGTGGTCGTCTCGATGGGGTTGACCGTGTAGGAATTGCCACTGATCACGGAACCGACGCCGCCGATGTAGCCCTGGCCGTTGATGAAGACCGGCAGGAGCTGGACGGGGCTGCCGCCCGCCACGGGGGGCGGCGTGGGCGGGTTCGAAGTGAAGCTGGTGATGGACGGGGGCGGGACGACGGTGACGACGGTGCCCGTGGTGGCCGAAGCGCCCGCCGGGTTGGTCACGACCATGGTGTAGGTCGTGGTGACCGGCGGCGTGACCAGATAGGGCACACCGTTGAGGACGGAACCGACGCCGTTGTCGACGATGGCGGTTCCGCTGGTGAAGTTGCCGACCAGGCGCGTCGAGTTGCCGATGGTGATGATGGGCGGCACCGCCACCAGGCTGATGCCGGTCGGGGGGATGACCACCGTGACGGTGGTGGACAGCTGGACGAAGGCACCCGCCGCGTTGGTCACGGTCAGGAGGTAGGTGGAGGTGACCGTGGGCGAGACCTTGACCCGGACGCCGGAAAGGACGGGACCGATGCCGCTGATGGAGCCATTGCCGCCGGTGAAGGTGGCGATGAGGTCCGTGCTGCTACCGACGGTGATCGTGTCGGGGCTGCCCATGAAGCTGATGATTTCGGGGATGAGCACGACATTGATCGTCACGATCGAGGTCGAAACCCCTCCCGCCAGGTTGGTGACGGAAAGGATGTAGGTCGTGGTGGCGGTCGGGGTGACCGTGATGGGCAGGCCATTGGTCGGCGTGATGGTGGTGGCGTTCGCGCTGTTGGTGATGACCGCCGCGCCGCCGGAGAAGGTGGCCGTCAGGCGGGCCGAATCCCCCAGGGTGATCGTCGTCTTGTCGGCGAAGAGGCTGACATTGGAGGGGAAGCCCACGACGGTGACGGTGGTGGCGGCGATGGCCGAAACGCCCACGCCATTGGTGACCGTAAGGACATAGGTGGTGGACACCAGCGGGGTCACCGTGGTGTTCACCCCGGAACCGACGGTGCCGATGCCGTTGTTGATGGAGCCGGTGCCGCCACTGAAGATGTTGCTCAGGGTCGAACTCGCGCCCTGAGAGATGGTGGTCGGAGTCGCGGTAAAGGTGGTGATGACCGGCGCGCCCTGGACCGTGATGATCAGGCCCTGGGTGACCTTCTGGCCTACGGAGTTGGTGACGGTGAGGGTGTAGGTCGTGGTCGTGGTCGGGCTGACGAGGAAGGGCACACCGCTGACGGGCACCACCGTCGCGGCGCTGGCGCTGTTGGTCACCGCGGCGGTCCCGCCAGAGAAGGTCGCGGTCAGGGCTACGGACTCGCCGAGGGTGATGCTGCTCTTCGAAGCGCTGAAGGAGACGGGCCCCACCGGCGGCACCACGGTGATGGTCAAGGCGCGGCTCGCCGAAGCGTTGGCGGCGTTGGTCACCGTGAGCACGAAGGTCGTCGTCTGGGACGGGGATACGGCTAGGGCCTGGCCGCTGGGCGCGGAGCCCACGGACGGCGCGATGGTGCCGGTGCCGTTCGTGTACACCGCCGTGAGCATGGCGATGCTGCCCTGGGCGATGGTGGTGCTGTCAGCGGTGAAGCTGGTGATGGCCGGTTCGGGAGGTGCCTGGGGGGCGCTGCTGCTGCCCCCGCCACAGGCCACCATCAAGGCCAGCAAGGCGATGGAGAAGTAGGACAGGAACCGGGTGACGGTGCGCATAGGAGCCCCTCGAAAGGCATGCATGACGAACTACGGACGGCTGGGTGCCCCTTATTAAACCCTTTCCAACCTTTAATGTGTCAACCGGGTTTTTCCCCCCGGCTTGCATCAGTGAAGGACCTGATGCGCGTCACATCCCCGCAGGTCCTTTGTTTTTCAAGGCACCGACCCCATCTGGGCGAGGTCTGGAAAATACAAGAAGATCCACGGATGTCATATAAATGACATTTTATTCTCCCCCTGATGCCCCCGATCCTGGGTCCGCTCGCCGGGGGATACTGCCCGATCGACCCGGGCTCCCCAGCCCTGCGGGAACCCGCTGATAGGTTCTCGGCATCGGAGGCAGCCCATGAGTGACCAGCCCAATGCGACGCCGGAAGCGGAACTGTACGGAGGAGTACCCAAACAGGCTCCACCGGCTCCCCCGGGCCTCGTCGACCAGTTCGCAGGTCTCTTCACCGAACCTTCCGCTCTCTTCCAGCGGCTCAACGCGGCTCCCAGTTGGGTCCCCGCCCTTCTGACCACGCTGATCGTCAGTCTGGTCCTGGTGGCAGCCTGGGCGTGGCACGTGGACGTGGACGCCATGATGCGCCCTGGCATGGAGGCGAACCCGCGCATGACCCCCGAGCAGGTGGATCAGGCGATCGGCTTCATGACCCGCTTCTTCCCCTACATCGCCCTCGTGCAGACCGCGCTCATGGTGCCCCTTGGCACCCTCCTGTTCGCGTTCCTCCTCTGGCTCGTCGGCAAGTTCAGCGCGGTCGGCGACAAGCCCTCCTTCGTGCAGGCGCTTTCGGCGACGACCGTGCCGGGCCTCGCCGGGCTTCCGAACTCGCTGATCATCACCCTGATGTGCTTCGTGCGCCCCGTGGGCGGTTCCACGCCCGAGAAGCTCAGCCCGGCCTCCCTGGCCTTCTACCTCCACCCCGAGAATCCCAAGGTCCACGCCCTGCTCGGCGCCGTGGATCTGTTCGGCATCTTCTCCTACGTCCTCGTCTACCTCGCCGCGCGGCATCTGCTTCGCCTGAAGGCCGGCGGCGCGATCCTCTGCGTCGTTCTGGTGGTCCTGCTCCTGAACCTGCCCCGCGTCCTGGGAGCCCGGTAGGATGGCCTCCCGGAAAGCAAAGCTCCTCGCCGCCCTGGCCGCAGGGCTGGCCGTGCTGATCGCCCTGGGCTTCGCCTTCGGCGGCGGCAAGGAGGACCCCGACGCCTTCTCCTGGGATGCGGTCTCCAAGGGCGGGATCCGGGAGACCATCAGCGCCAGTGGCGAGATCCAGGCCGTGCGCAAGGTCAATGTGGGCACTTCGGTGGCCGGGGAGATCAAGGCCATCCACGTGAAGGATGGCCAGGATGTCCAGGCCGGCGACCTGCTGGTCAGCATCGACCAGGAGCGCCTCCGGTCCGAACTGAACCGGACGGAAGCCGCCCTGGACGCCAGCCGCAAGGAGGCCGCCCGCATGGAGGCGACCATGAAGCGGGCCAAGGAATCCAACCTGCGCAGCGAGTCGCTCTTCAAGCAGGGCCTGATCAGCGACGAAGCCTGGCGCCAGGACCAGCTGGCGCGGGAGAACGCCGAGTTGAGCTGGCAGGCGGCCCAGGCGGTCGTGGCCCAGAGCCAGGCGAACCTCGTCTCCATGCGCGACTCGGTGAGCAAGACCGTGCTCCGCGCCCCCATCCACGGGCGGGTGACGTCCCTGAAGGCGGAGAAGGGTGAAACGGCCATTCCCGGCGTCAGCAATCTCCCCGGCGCGACCCTCATGGTCATCTCCGACATGAGCGAGCTGATGGCTGAGATCAAGGTGAACGAGGGGGAGGTCGTCCGCTGCAAGGTCGGACAGACGGCCCAGGTCACCGTGGAGTCCCTGCCGGGCCGGGTCTTTCAGGGCACCGTCGCCGAGGTCGCCACCGGGAACGAAGGCATCGGCCAGGACGCCAACATGTACAAGGTGAAGGTCGCCCTCGACATGAAGTCCACCGACGTGGAACGGCTGCGGCCCGGCATGAGCGCCCGGGCGATGATCCTCACCAGCGAGGCCAAGGACGTGCTGCGGGTGCCCCTCCAGGCCGTCCTGGAACGGGAAGGCACGAACGAGGAGGCCCAGAAGCAGGGCCTGCTGGCGCCCGCCACCCGCACGGTGGTGATGGTGGCCAAGGCCGGCAAGGCCTCCGAGCGGGCCGTCACGACGGGCATCGCCAACAACCAGTTCTTCCTGGTGAAGTCCGGGCTCGCAGAGGGCGAACAGGTGCTCACCGGACCGGTGCGCAGGCTGAAGGACCTGAAGGACCGCGCCGCCGTGAAGTTGAAGGCCAAGTCAGACACTCAGGTTGAGGAGGAAGCCCGGAAGCGGAAGTCCGGGGGCAAGGCCTGATGGACGCCCGGGAACCCCTCTCCGCCGCGGTCCGGGCCCTTAGGGCCAACAAGCTGCGCTCGGCTCTGACGGCGCTGGGGATCATCATCGGCGTGGCCTCCGTCATCATCGTGGTGAGCCTCATCCAAGGCCTGAAGGGCAGCGTCCTGAAGCAGATCGAGAAGGCGGGCAGCCAGACCCTGGTGGTCCGGCCCGTCTTCCCCACGGACATGCCCTATCCCGAGTTCACGAAGATCAGGAACAAGGACCTGACCCTCGAGGAGATGCGCGCCCTCGGCCGGGCCGTCCCCCAGATCACGCAGCTCACGCCCCTCTTCTTCAACGGCGGCGAAGCGAAGGCCGAAGGCCGGACCGCCAGCGTCACCATCATCATGACGGACGAGAGCTACCTGGAACTCAACAGCGTCAATCTCACCGCCGGAAGGAACTTCGTGCCCTCGGACCTGCGGCTGAGCAACAAGGTCGCCATCATCGGCCCGCGGGTCATCGAGAAGCTGGGCCTGAAAGGCAATCCCCTGGGCCGTGCCATCACGACCTCCGGCATGAGCCTGGAGGTCATCGGCGTGCTGGAGGAGCAGGGATCGTCCCTGGGCAACGACCAGGATTCCTACATCCTCATCCCCCTCACGACGGGCCGCGCCACCCTGACGGACGCCCAGCGGCGGCAGCTCTTCTTCCAGGCGCGCATCGACCCGAGGATCAGCGCCGACGACGGCGCCGAGCTCGTGGAGGACGCGCTGCGCCGCATCAAGGGGTTAAAGGGCAAGGAACCCAAGGGCTTTCAGGTCTTCAGCCCCAAGCAGATCACCGGCATCATCGGCGGCATCACTTCGGCCATCACCACCGTGGCCGGCGGGATGGTTTCCATCGCCCTGCTCGTTGGCGGCATCGGCATCATGAACATCATGCTGGTGAGCGTGACGGAGCGGACCCGCGAGATCGGCGTGCGCAAGGCGGTGGGCGCCAAGCGCAAGCACATCCTCGCCCAGTTCCTCATCGAAGCCTCGTTCCTGTGCATCGCCGGCGGAGCCATCGGGATCGCCGCCGGGTATCTGGGCGGCGCCCTGCTGGGCAAGGCCCTCTTCGGGACCTACGGCACCGTGCCCCTGTGGGCGGTGGTGAGCGCCTTCGCGGTGCCCGCGGCCATTGGCTTGATCTTCGGCCTCTACCCCGCCGCGAAGGCCTCCAAGCTGGACCCCATCGAGTCCCTGCGGTTCGAGTGAACGCGGAGGCGGGGCGGCGGGGAATGCCCCGCCGCCCCGCCGTTTGAGTTGGGAACCTACTTGGCTTCCAGCGCGGCCTTGCGGGCCTTCACCACCGCATCGGCCTCCCGGCCTTCCATCTCCTGCAGGTGGTCGAACTTCCAGGCGAAGGTGCCCACGCCCATGGTGAGGGAGCGCAGCTCGACGATGAGGTCGTGCATCTCGCTCTGGGGCAGGAAGGCGTTCACCACGTCCCAGCCCTTCCAGCCCTCCTTGGCGTCGAAGCCCAGGATCTGCCCCGCCCGCCGGCCCGTGACCAGGCGCTGGGCCTTGGCCGTGTGCTCGTTGGGCACGCTGATCTCCACGGAGACGATGGGCTCCAGGAGCACGGGCATGCAGAGCGGCATGCCTTCCGTCATCGCCACCCGGGCCGCGGCCTTGAAGGCCATATCGCTGCTGTCCACCGTGTGGTAGCTGCCGGCGGTGAGGGTCACCGCGATGTCCACCACCGGGAAGCCCAGCGGGCCCTGCTTCAGGTAGTCCTTCACGCCGTTGTCCACGGAGCTGAAGTACTGGCGGGGGACCACGCCGCCGACGATGGTCTCGGCGAACTGGTAGCCGGAGCCCCGGGGCAGCGGCTTGATGTCGAGGTAGACGTCCCCGAAGGCGCCGTGGCCGCCGGACTGGTGCTTGTAGCGGCCGTGCTGGTTCACCCCCTTGCGGATGGTCTCCTTGTAGGGGACCTGGGGACGCTCGGACTTCACGTCGAGGCCGAAGCGCGACTTCAGGCGGTCGAGGGCGTTCTTCAGGTGGATCTCGCCCTGGCCCCAGAGAAGCTGCTCATGGGTGTCGGCGTTCTGCTCCACGCTGAGGCTGGGATCCTCTTCGCACAGCTTGTGCAGGGCGCCGCTCAGCTTCACCTCATCG
Organism: Holophagaceae bacterium; assembly: GCA_016710635.1. Classification (GTDB taxonomy): domain Bacteria; phylum Acidobacteriota; class Holophagae; order Holophagales; family Holophagaceae; genus JADJVL01. The sequence goes on from JADJVL010000008.1 coordinate 246,084, forward strand.
CCCATCTTGGTGACCTTCATGGCGATGCAGGTGAAGGGCTGAAGCGGTGCGGGCCAGGGGAGTTCCGCCGACGATCCCCCGGAGACGGTCTGGCCCGTGAGCGCCTCCTCCAGGCGGCCCAGGGAGACCACTTCCCCGGCGGCCGCCTTGGCCACCTTCTCCTGACGGGAGCCCATGAGCCGCATGATCCCGTTGAGGCGCGCGCCGTTCAGGGTCGTGCCATCGGCGATCTCGCCCCGCCAGATCCGGGCCAGGCTCTGCTTGCCGACGTGGGGCGCGTGCACCGTCTTGAAGATCTGGGCGAGGGGCTCGGTGCCGCCGGCCACGCCGACGCGCGCCGCCGTGGCCGAAGCCTCCGGCGCCTCGTCGCGCAGGGCCTGGAGCAGGCGCTTGATGCCGTGGTCCCCCTCGGCGCTGCCGAAGAAGACCGGGACGATGAGATCCTGCTCAAGGTCCCGCTTGAGGTTCTCGGAGATCTCATCCACCGGCGGATTCACGTCCCCGAGGAGCTCCTCCATCAGGTGGTCGTCGAAGTCGGCCAGCCGCTCCAGCATCTCCTGCCGGGCCGCGTGCTCTTCGGGCAGCACACCCTCGGGCAGCTGCATGAGGTCGGCGTCCTCGTGGCCCTTGAACCCGTAGGCATGCTCGCTGACGAGGTCCACGAAACCGGTGATGACGCTGTTCTCCTTGAGTGGGATCTCCCGAAGGATGAGCGGCCGCGAACTGATGGCCTGGAGCGCCGCGAGGGTCTCGCTGATCTTCGCGTCGCCGCCGGCGTCGACCTTGTTGATGAAGACCACGTGGGGGATCTTCCGTTCGTCCAGGAACTGGAGGACCGGCGCCACCGTGGGCGCCTTGTGTGGCTCGGGCTCGGCCACCACCACCGCCACGTCCACCACCAGGAGGGCGTTCATGGCGTCCTGGGTGAACTCCACAGAGCCCGGGCAGTCGAGAAAGGTCCAGGCTTCGCCCAGGTAGGTGGCGGAGGCCACGCTGAGGTCGACGCTCATCCCGCGGGCCTTGGCTTCCGCCGAGCTGTCGCCCACGGTGTTGTGGTCCTTCACCAAGCCCTTCTTCGCGATCGCCCCGCACTGCAGGAGGATCGCCTCCATGAGCGAAGTCTTGCCGCTGAGATAGGGTCCGACCAGGGCCGCGGCCCTGGGTCCGGAGGGGGCAATGCCCGTCATGAGTGCCTCCAAGAATGCTGGTCTGGGTGGGTGCAGTGTAATGGGGAGCGGCGCAGAGGCAAGCAGGAAGGCTTGCCACGCGGGGCCGCGGAGCGCCAGGATGCCGCCATGCCTTCCCTTCCGACCTGGGCGTGGATCCTGGCGGGCCTCTTCCTGGCCCTGGCCTTGGCGCGCGCGGGGAGGCTGTGGCTGCGGCGATTCTTCTTCAGGCTGGCGGTCCGTACCCGTCGCGACCTGGGCGTGAGGCTGAACCCCGTCACCCTCACCCGCAAGGCGAAGCTCAAGTCCGAGCTGATGGAGGATCCGCAGCTGTCGGCCTTCGTCCGGGACCACGCGGCGGCGGCGGGCAGGGACGAAGTCGCCCTCTGGGCCGACGTGAACGAATATCTGGAGGAGATCATTCCTGCCTTCAAGTTGCTCACCACCTACCGCTACGGGAAGAAGGTGGCCGGCGCGCTGCTGCGCGGGCTCTACCGGGTGCGCGTAGGACGCAGCGCCGAAGCTGAATTGAACCAGATCCCCAGGACTGCTTCGGTGATCTATGTCATGAACCACCGCAGCAACGCGGACTACGTGCTGGTGGCCTTCCTCCTGGCGAACCGCGTCGCCATCTCCTGGGCCGTGGGCGAATGGGCCCGCGTGTGGCCCCTGGAGCGGATCTTCAAGAGCTTCGGCTCGTTCTTCATCCGGCGCCGCTTCCGCGACCCGCTTTACCACCGCGTCCTCGAGCGCTACGTGCAGCGCGCGGTGGAGGCCGGCATCACCCAGGGCATCTTCCTCGAAGGCGGGCTCAGCCGGGATGGCGGCCTGCTGAAGCCCAAGCTCGGCCTGCTCGACTACATGGCCCGCGCGCAGGCGGACCTGGTCTTCATTCCCGTCGGTCTGAACTACGACCGTGTGCTCGAAGACGTCAGCCTCACGGAAGAAGCCTCCCGCAGGGAGACTACCCACAGCCCGGACACGGAGGCCCGACCCCGGACCTCCTCCCTGCGCCGCACGGCGTTCTGGATCCTGGGCCTCCTGTTCCGGGGTGCGACGGGGCGGTTCCATCGCCTTGGTTATGCCGTGGCCAATTTCGGCGCCCCGGTGCCTGCTCGGGAGATCCTTCCGGAAACCTACGCGTCCCTGGACTGGGAGGCGCGGAAGCCGCACCTGGAAGCCCTCGCCGACCGCCTCATGGCGGCGGTGCGAAGCGAGATTCCCGTGACGCCCGTCGCCTTGGTGGCGTGGGCCTTCCGGAACCTGGGTCCCGGAGCCCACACGCGGGAGGACCTCGAGACCGCGTGCCGCCGCCACTTCAATGAAGCCCAGGCGGGCGGCCTGCCTGCCTACCTGGCCCGGGGCGAGGCGGCCCGCGCGGTCACCATGGGCATCCGGATCCTCCTGCTGCGGGGCATCCTCGTCGAGGACCGGGGAGGCCTGCGGACGATGCAAGGCCGCGATGCACTGCTGGACTACTACGCTTCCAGCGTGGCCCATCATTTCTCGATGGATCCCACCCGGCCCTCGGATATACCGATTCCATAGCCTCGGATTACCTGGATCGAATCGGCTGCCCAGGCCCCGTATCCTGCCTCGGGAGGTGCCGCATGGCGCGCATGGACGAAGTTGATTACCGGATCCACGGGGAGGACATCCAGTTCGTGGAGATCGGCCTGGACCCGGGCGAGGCGGCCATCGCCGAGCCCGGCGGAATGATGTTCATGGATCCCGGCATCGCCGTGGACACGGTCTTCGGCGACGGGTCCTCCCAGGGCCAGGGCTTCATGGGCGCCCTGATGGGGGCGGGCAAGCGGCTGCTCACCGGGGAGAACATGTTCACCACGGTCTTCCACAACGAAAGCCGCGAGAAGCAGGTGGTGGCCTTCGCCGCCCCCTACCCTGGCCGCATCGTGCCCCTGCACCTCGGCCAGCTCGGCGGCGAGCTCATCTGCCAGAAGGACAGCTTCCTCGCCGCCGCCAAGGGCGTGAGCCTTGGCATCGCGTTGAACCGCCGCCTCGGCGCGGGCCTCTTCGGCGGCGAGGGCTTCATCCTCCAGCGGCTCACCGGCGACGGGCTGGTCTTCATCCACGCCGGCGGCATGATCCTCGAACGGGAGCTGAAAGCCGGCGAAACCCTGCGCGTGGACACGGGCTGCCTGGTGGGCATGCAGCCCACCGTGCGCTATGACATCCAGCTCGTGCGAGGGGTCAAGAGCGCCCTCTTCGGCGGGGAAGGCCTCTTCTACGCGACCCTCTCGGGGCCTGGCCGCGTCTGGCTCCAGAGCCTGCCCTTCTCGCGGATGGCGGATCGCATCCTCGCCGCCACCCGGAACCGGCAGGAGGAAGGCTCGGTGCTCGGCGGCGTGGGCCGGATCCTGAACGGCGGCTGAGGCTTCACTGCTGAACACGAAAAGGGCACCCTTCCGGGTGCCCTTTCCATGCCGGGGTGGAGCTGACTACTGGGAGATGGCGAAGGCCACGCGGTCGTTGCGCACGCGCTCCAGGTCAAGGATCTTCACGGTGGCGGTGCTGCGGTCCTCGCTGTAGGTGAGACTGTAGTGCTCGTCCTTCACCAGGGAGCCCGGGATCACGTTCACCTTGCCGATCTTGGAGAAACCCATCTCCGCGGCCTTGATGGTGATGACCGCGTCGCCGTCCAGGGCCAGGTCCTTGTCGAACCGGGCGGACTTGGCGTTGGGGCCCATGCGGTCCTTGGCGAAGATGGGCACCACGATCACGCCCTCGGCTTCCAGCTTCTTGCGGTCGCCCACCAGGTAGTGCATGGCGTTGAGCTTGGCCCGCTGCTGGGTGGACAGGGTAGACAGGCCGTTGACCTGCTCCATCAGGCCCGTCTTTTCCGTGCGCAGGGCGTCGATGTCCGCTTCGATCTTCGTCTTGGTCACGATGAGGCCGTCGACCTTCTGCTGCAGTTCTTCCGCCATCTTCTTGGCGTCGTCGCGCTCGCCCTCGAGCTTCTGCTTGGCCTGCTTGGTGGCGTCCGTGGGGCTGATGTCGGCCTTGCCCTGGGACACGGAGGTGCCGTACTTGCCATTGACGAAGAAGTGGTAGACCTCCCAGCCCGGCTTCAGCTCCTCGAGGATGTTGGACTTGGCCACCAGCTCCTTGGCCTGCTCCTCATCGAGGCCGCGCTTCTTGAGGAAGCGCATCGCGAGCGCGTAGTGGTTGTCCCCTTCCTTGACGAGTTCGGGCCGGGGCAGCAGGGCGCGCACGCCCGCCAGCTTCTTGTTGAGCACGGCGATCTCGGCGTCCTTGTCGAGGATCACCTGAAGCAGGTCGCCGGTGCCGGTGCCCTTTTCCTCCTTCAGCCGCTTCTCCAGCAGCGACTTCTGCTCGGGGCTCAACTGCATGGTTTCCGGATTGGGCTTCGCGTCGGGCAGCTTGGCGGCGTCCGCGGCCTTGGCCTGGGTCTGGGCGGCGGTCTGGATCTGCTGCTGGATGGCCTGGGCCTCCGTGGCCTTGGCGGCCAGGGTCTGCACCTGCTGGTCCTCCTTGGGCTTCTTGTCGCAGCCGAGGGTGGCGATGAGCAGGGCCGGGGCCAGGAGGGCGGGAAGAGCCCAACGACTGAGGTTCTTGCGGTTCATGGTTGTCTCCATTGAAGGTCCAACATGTGGATGCCTTCATTGTCGTCCATGCTTCGCCCCACGCCAAACCCGCGCCTGAATCCTTCCGAACCCTGGAAAAGCATGGCCGAACGGAAGGACTGCACGGCCTTGACATAGCTGTGACGAAAGGGAACCGCCCAGGGCCCTCAGGGTTCGAAATAACCGTAGAGGTAGGCGTTCACCAGGGTGTCCGTGCTCCCGGCGTTGACCTTTGTGACCTTCAGTTCCACCTGGGTGCCCGCGGGAAAGCTGATCCCGGTGGTGAAGTGTTCCGAGCCTTCGAGGAAGGCCTGGCTGCCCTGCGCCGGCGTCCGGACTAGCCGGAGGTAGGTGGAGATGTGGGCCCCGGAACTGTTCGCGCCGAGGCTCAGGTCGACGCCGTACTGGCCGTTGAATCCGTACCGGAGGCCCGTGACCACGAACTTCATGCCGGCGGGCACGGTGATGGCGGTGTTCACGGGGAAGGACTGGGCGTAGGCGCCGCCCTGGATCTGGTACCAGTAGAAGTTGGGGCTGTTGTAGGTCTGGTTGCGGCGGAACACCACCATGTTGCCCGCCGGGGCCGCCTGGGCCGTCAGCACGGGAAGCGAAAGCAGGGCGAGGGCCGCGGCGCGGATCAGATGCTTGTTCATGGGCGTCTCCGGGATGGGATGGTCCAGGCTAGGCCCCCGCCGGGGACAGGCCTGGACCACTTTCCGATCTCGCTCCTGGACCAGTCGCCCGTAGAATCGAAAGGTTGGAGTGACCATGCCGAAGATCGTCCGCATCGCCAATGGCCAGGGCTTCTGGGGGGACAGCATCGACGCCCCCGTGCGCCTCATCGAGTACGGGAAGATCGACTACCTGAACCTGGACTACCTCGCGGAAGTCACCCTCTCCATCATGCAGAAGCAGAAGCGGAAGACCCCTTCCCTGGGCTACGCCACGGACTTCGTGGACCTCATGGCCCGCACCCTTCCCATGATCAAGGCCAAGGGCATCCGCGTCATCGCCAACGCCGGCGGCGTGAACCCCGAGGCCTGCCGCACCGCGATCCTCGAGGTCGCGCGGAAGCTCGGCGTGAAGGGCCTGAAGATCGCCACGGTCACCGGCGACGACGTCATGGACCGCCTCCAGGAGTTCAAGGCCGCGGGCCACAAGCTCGCCAACATGGATACGGGCGCGGGCCTCTTCGACGAGGAGCTGGAGATCATCAGCGCCAACGTGTACATGGAGACCGCGTGCATGGTGGAGGCCCTGGCCACCGGCGCCGACATCGTGCTGACGGGCCGCTGCACGGATCCCGGCCTCACCTTGGCGCCCCTCATCCACGAGTTCGGCTGGGCAGCCGACGACTGGAACCGCCTCGCCGCGGGCACCATCGCGGGCCACATCCTGGAATGCGGCGCCCAGTCCACCGGCGGCAACTTCTCCCGCTGGTGGGAGGTGCCTGACCTCTGGAATGTGGGCTATCCCATCGCCGAAGTCGTCGAGGACGGCACCTTCGTCATCACCAAGGCCGAGGGCACCGGCGGCATGGTCACCGTGGACACGGTGAGCGAGCAGCTCGTCTACGAGATGGGCGATCCCCAGAACTACATCACCCCGGACGTGGTGGCGGACTTCACCTCCATCCGGCTGCGGCAGGAGGGCCCGGACCGCGTGGCGGTGAGCGGCATCCAGGGCCATCCCAAGACGCCTTTCCTGAAGGTGAGCGGCAGCTATCTGAAGGGCTACAAGTCCACGGGCCAGCTCACCCTGCCGGGCCCGCGGGCCCTGGAGAAGGCGAAGCTCTGCGCCGAAATCGTGTGGAAGCGCCTGGAGGCGGCGGGCTGCGTGTACGAGCACACGGACGCCGAGTACCTGGGCGCCAGCACGGTCCACAAGGGCATCGCCTTCGAGCCCGCGGACCCGGCGGAGATCGTGCTGCGCCTCAGCGTGAAGGACGGCGACCGGAAGAAGGTGGAGCGCTTCGGCCGGGAGCTGGCGCCCCTCGTCACCGCGGGTCCCAGCGGCGTCACCGGTTTCGCCGGCGGCCGTCCGAAGGCCCAGGAGATCGTGGCCTACTGGCCCGCGCTGATCCCCCGCGAGCTGATCACCTGGAAGGTGACGGTGGAGGAGGTCTAGGGCATGGCGGACCTCGAAGCCCTGCTCCAGCACGCCCTCGTCCACCATCAGGCCAGGCGCTGGCCGGAGGCGGAGGCCGGCTACCGCGCGGTGCTGGCGGAGGATCCCGAAGAGCCCAACGCCTGGAACCTTCTGGGGGTAGTGACCCTGGAGCAGCACCAGGCCGAGGCCGCGGTCCCCCTGATCGAGAAGGCCATCGCGCTCTACCCGGAGGGCGCCGCGTTTCACGTGAACCTGGGCAACGCCCTGCGGCGCTCCGCCCGCTGGCCCGAGGCCGATGCCGCCTACCGCCGTGCCCTCGCCCTGGACCCGAAGCTTGTTGATGCCTCCGTCAACCTCGCCAGCCTGCTGAACGACCAGGGGCGCTTCGCGGAGGCCGTGGACCTGCTGGAGGCCGCGCTCCCCTTCGCCCAGGACAATGCCACCCTCGCCCTGCACATGGCCACGGCGCTGCGTTCAGTGGGCCTGCTGCGGGAGGGCCAGGCCTTCGTCGAGCACGCCCTCCGGCTCAAGCCGGATGAACAGCAGGCCTGGAACGCCCTGGGCATCACCCTCATGATGCGGGGAGACCACGGCGAAGCCCGGGCGGCCTTCCGCAAGGCCCTGGCGCTGAACCCGGACTTCACCTCCGCCCACTCGAACCTGATGGGGGCCCTGCATTACGACGAAAGCATCCCGCCGGAGGAGCTGCACGCGGAGCACCTGGCCTGGAACCGCCAGCACGCCGCCCACCTGGACAAGGGACCCGGCGCCTGGGACCGGGACCGGGATCCCGAACGCCGCCTGCGGGTCGGCTACTACTCGCCGGACTTCCGGGAGCATTCGGTGGCGTATTTCCTGGAGCCCTTGCTCGCCCACCACGATCCCGCCCAAGTCGAGGTGTTCGCCTACGCCCACCTGCCCTCGCCGGACGCGGTCTCCGTGCGGCTGCAGGGCCTGGTCCACCACTGGCGGGACGTCACCGCCCTCTCCCACGAAGCCACCGCGGCGAAGATGCGGGAGGACGCCATCGACATCCTGGTGGACCTCGCGGGGCACATGGGCTCCGGCCGCCTGCAGGTCTTCGCCCGCCGCCCGGCGCCGATTCAAGTGTCCTGGCTCGGATATCCCGGCAGCACCGGCCTCGCCGCCATGGACGCCCGCCTCAGCGACGCCATCACCGAGCCCGAAGGCCACGAGGCCTTCAGCACGGAGCGCATCCTCCGGTTGCCCCGGGGCTTCCACTGCTACCGGCCTCCCGAAGATGCGCCCGCGGTCGCGCCCCTCCCGGCCCTGGGCGCGGGCCACGTCACCTTCGGCTCCTTCAACAACATCTCGAAGGTGGGCCCGGGGGTGCTCGCCCTGTGGGCCGCCCTGCTGCGGCGGGTGCCTGGCAGCCGGCTGATCCTGAAGGACCGGAACCTCGCGGACCAGGACGTGGCGGCCCGCCTCGCCGCCGTCCTCGCGGAGCACGGCGTGCCCGCGTCCCGGGTGGACCTGCTGCCGCGCATCCCCGGCAAGGGCGGCCACCTCGGCGCCTACGGCCGCCTGGACCTCGCCCTGGATCCCTTCCCCTACAACGGCACCACCACCACCTGCGAAGCCCTCTGGATGGGCGTGCCGGTGCTCACGCTGCCGGGGGCGCGGCACGCGGCCCGGGTCGGCGCCAGCCTGCTCACCCGCGTGGGGCTTGAGGACTGGATCGCGTCGAGTCCGGAGGATTTCCTGGCCCGCGGCGCGGCCTTCGCGGCGGATCTGGACAAGCTGGCGGCGCTGCGCGCCTCCCTGCGGGACCGCGTGGCGGCCTCTCCCCTCGGGGATGCGCCGGGCTTCGCCCGCGAGGTGGAGGCCGCGTACCGCGGGCTCTGGCGCCAGTGGTGCGGCCAAAGGACTTGCTGATCCGATGGGCCCGCGGCACGGTCATTGCCAGGGCTGTCGTGAGACCTGCGTCACACGTGCCGGGTCGGCGTAACACCGCGTAGAACGAGCATCCATGCGTGTTCCGTGCGGAAACCGGGGTTGTGACGAAGTTGACTCGGGTTTCGGACTGAACGGGTCCATCATGATGCGGTGAAGCGAGAAGTGGTTTCACCTTCTTCAAGGAGAAGAGCTTCAGCAGTGGACCCCGGTCCTTCTTCCTGCTGGACACGCCGGTGGGGGCAGCCCCATCCCTGGCCGCGGTGATCTGAGGTTGACCCGCACCGAGTTCCTGAGAAAAACAACCAGACTGTCTGGTCCGATACCCGTCTACCTTGAGTTACAGCCTTCCAACTCTCATCTCTATGGAGGTTCCTGCA
>JADJVL010000009.1 GCA_016710635.1 Holophagaceae bacterium
ATGAGCATCGGATGAGACGACCCAGCACGTACAAAGCGCAGGTCGCCCACGCCCGTGAAATCGCCCCGGCGCCGAACGTCGATGGCCAACACCCGAGCACCAGGAAGGGGCGGCAGCGAGTTGCTTGGCGCCGATGCGGGCGCCGGATGCGCTCGGCGATCCGGGCGCTCAGCAGAGACCATGAAGACCAGGGTCATGGGCGGCTGGTCCCAGAACAGCGTGTGTTTGTTCGGATGCCAGTGGTAGTAGCTGGAGCCGAAGCCCACCAGCACCACCTTCCCGCGAGCGCCGCGATAGGCCCAGGCCTCGGGGATCGTGGAAGCGGAAGGAGCCTTCCGGAGAACGATCAGGCCCCAGACCCCGAAAGGCAGGAAGGGCGCGTTGGAAAGCACGTTCCAGAAGTTCGGAATCCCTAACATCGTCGCCCGTCGCGAAGGCGTGAATGCCCAGAAGCGGGATCCTGGGCATTCTGGGCGGGACGAAGGCGCGCCACCCGATGCCCGGGGCCGAGCCGACGAGCAGGGCGACGCGGATGCGGAAGGCGCGTTCGGAAAGGACCGTGGAAGCCATGCTTCAGGATCGGGAACCAGGACCCCAGGTAGACTGTCGGATGCGAAACCGCGCTCCAGCCCTGGGACGTGGCGGCCCCCAGGCAGACCGGCCTGCCCTCGGCCTACGGCCTGCTCCGGATCTACCTGGGAGCCTCTCAAACCCCGGCTGGCCCCAGGCACCTCCCAGCCAGGCTGCAGCGGCAGTATCCACAGCCAGGGACAACCACAAAGCCTCTCGAAGGTGAAAGCCCCGGGCCTGGTTCGAGGAACGCTTCGACCTGGGCCTGCCCCGCCATCGCCGAGTCCACGCCCTCCGGGGACGGTTCCACCAAGCTCGTGCTGGCGCTCACCAGGACGGGAAGCGCATCGAGTGCGTGCACATGCCCCGGCGGGTGCGCAATCCGCGCGTCACCTACTGCATCTCCAGCCAGGTGGGCTGCGCCATGGGTTGCACCTTCTGCGCCACGGGCTCCATGGGCATCGTGCGCAACCTTTCCGCCGGGGAGATCGTCGGCCAGGTGCTGGGCCTGATGCGCGACCTCGGCCCCGCCCAGAGCTCCCAGGTGACGCTCGTCTTCATGGGCATGGGCGAGCCCTCCACAACCTGGAAAACCTGACCGGGCCATGCGCATCCTCTGCCACCAGGTCGGGCCTCGACATCCCGGCCCGGCGCATCACAGTGAGCACCTCGGGGCTGGTGAGCGGCATCGAGAAGCTGGCGTTGATGCAGCCCCGGCCCCGCTGGCGCTCAGTCTCAACGCCACCACCGACGCGGCGCTGCGCGCACCATGCCCGTGAATCGCGTGTGGAACCTGGCGCGGCTGCGGGAGGCCCTGGACGCCTGGGGACCCCGGCGCAACGAGAAGTTCACCTTCGAGTACGTGCTCCTCGCCGGCGAGAACGACACGGCGGAAGACGCGGACCGCCTGGCGGACTGGCTCGGCGACCTGCGGCGCAGCCACAACCTGAACCTGATCCCCATGAACGAGCACGCCGCCAGCGACTTCCACGAACCCGCCGAGGCCCGCATCCAGGCTTTCGCCGGACGCCTCAAGGCCCACGGCTGCTTCGTCACCGTGCGCCGCTCGGGGCCCGGACGTGCAGGCGGCCTGCGGGCGCTGGTGAAGGAGAAGCCGTGAACCCCACCGCGATCCTGCTGATCAACTGCCCGGACCAGAAGGGCATCGTGGCGCGGCTCTCGACCTTCGTCTTCGAGCACGGCGGCAACATCGTGGACTCGGACCATCATTCGGACCTCGCCGCGAAGCGCTTCCTGGGCCGCATCGAATGGGAGCTCGAAGGCTTCGGCCTGTCCCGGGAGGATCTGGCCGCCCGCGCCGCTGAGGTCGCCGGTCCCATGGGCGGCGCCTGGTCCCTGCACTTCTCCGACGAGCTCCCAAGGTCGCCCTGTGGTGCAGCAAGCAGGACCACTGCCTGCTGGACCTGCTGTGGCGGCAACGGGCCGGCGAGCTGCGCTGCGCCATCGCCCTCGTCCTCAGCAACCATCCGGACCTGGAGCCTGTGGCGGCCCAGTTCGGCGTGCCCTTCCTGCACGTGCCCATCACCGCCGACACCAGGCCAACGCCGAGGCCTGGAGCTGGCGTCCTCCAGGAGCGGGGCATCGAGCTGGTGGTGCTCGCCAAGTACATGCAGGTGCTCAGCGACGGCTTCATCCAGGCCTTTCCGTCCATCATCAACATCCACCACAGCTTCCTGCCGGCCTTCGCGGGCGCCATGCCCTATCACCAGGCCCACGCCCGGGGCGTGAAGGTCATCGGCGCCACCGCCCACTACGTGACGCCGGACCTGGACGCGGGCCCCATCCTCGAGCAGGACATCATCCGGGTGAGCCACCGGGACACGGTGGAAGACCTGGTGCGCAAGGGGAAGGACCTGGAGCGCATCGTCCTCGCACGCGCCGTGCGGCTCCACCTTCTGCGCCGGGTCCTCACCTACAACAACCGCACCGTCGTCTTCGAGTGAAGGTGGAGGCCCCATGCTGAGCATTCCCGTCCACGTCCTGCCCCACGGCGAGGGCCTGGAACTGCCCGCCTTCGCCACCGAACACGCCGCCGCCATGGACCTGCGGGCGGCGATCCCCGTCGCCGAAGCCTGGTTCATCCCACCCGGAGAACGAAGGCTGGTGCCCACCGGACTCACCATGGCCATCCCGCCGGGCTTCGAGGGGCAGGTGCGGCCGCGCTCGGGACTGGCCCTGAAGCACGGCGTCACGGTGCTGAACGCCCCGGGCACCATCGATGCGGACTACCGGGGCGAAGTGCAGGTGCTGCTGGTGAACCACGGCCAGGAGCCCTTCGACCTCCACCGGGGCGAGCGCGTGGCCCAGCTCCTCATCGCCCGCTGCGAGTCCTGGGACTGGGCCCCGGCCATCAGCCTCGAAGACCTGGGCGCCACGGACCGCGGGAGCGGCGGGTACGGTTCCACCGGGCGCTGAGCGGCTGGATGTGGCCCTGACGCAGAAACGGCGCCTTGCGGCGCCGTTTCTGCGAACAGGATGAAGGCTAGTTCTTCTTCGCCGGGGCGGCAGCGGGCTTCGCGGCGGGGGCGGCGGGCTTCGCGGCCGGGGCACCGGGCTTCGCGGCGCCTTCGGGGAACTTGGCGTCGTAGCGCTTCACCACTTCCGCGGTGAAGGCCGTCGCCCACTTGTCGTCCACGGGCAGCAGGAAGGCAGCGGACTCGCGGCCGTACTGGAACAGGAGCTGGAGCTTCCACTCCTCGGAGAGCTGCTTGACGATGGGACCGACCTCGACCTGGAAGGCGTTCATGACCTTCTCCTGGGTCTTGTTGAACTCCTTCTGGCTGTCCTCCTGCATGCGCCGCATCTGCAGCTCGCCGTCCTGCAGCTCGCGCTGCAGCTTCGCCCGGCCCTCTTCGGAGAGGCTGGTGGACTTCAGCTGCTGCTCCTTGGACTGCAGCTCATCGGCGCGGGCCTTGAGGCGGTCCTGCAGCTCCTTGCCCTTGGCCTCGACTTCGGCGAACAGCTTCTTGCCGCGGTTGGAGGACGAAATGACCTGGTCCGGGGCGAAGATGGCGAGGCGCACGGTGGCCACGTCCTGGGCGAGCATGGGCACGACGGCGAAGGCCGCGGCGAGGAAAAGACGGCGCATGGATGCTCCCAAAAGGTTGATTCTATCGCGGGTCCGCAGGCGGACGAAGCGCCAATTTCATTGAAATGCCTGGGAACTTCGGCTTCCGTTCCGGCAGGGCAACCCTTGGCCTGGGCCTAGAAGGTCGTGCCGATGGAGAACTGGAAGTCGTTGCGGCTTTCGATATCGAAGGGATAGGGATTCAGCTTCCGGCTCCAGATCAGCCGCAGCGGCGCCGGGCTGATGGGGAGGAAGAAGCGGAGTTCCAGGCCGGCGGAGCGGAGCAGGTCCCGGTCCGTGTAGTAGAGGGCCTGCCCGTTCTCGAAGTAGGGCACCTGGTGGCGGGAGAAGACCCTCGTCCCGGGGCCCCAGGCGTTGCCGGCGTCGAAGAAGAGCACCGTCCGGAACTGGTCGGCGATCTTGAACTGGTATTCCACGTTCAGGATGAGCTGCTTGTTGCCGCCCACGATGACCGGCCGGTTGAGGTTGTCGTAGATGAGCGAGCCCACCTGCCCGTAGCGGTAGCCGCGGATGGTGTTCTCCCCGCCGGGACGGAAGTACTGGAAGTAAGGCAGCTCTTCCGAACTGAGGTTGCGCAGGTAGCCGTAACTGGCGTTGAAGGCGAAGATGTGGCGATCCGCGATGTTGCCGAACTTGCTGAAGTCGAAGGTCGCCCGCATGAAGGGCTTGTCGGTGCCGAACTGCCAGCCGCCGTATTCCAGGGCCGCGCCCAGCTTCGTGCCCGCCGTGGGCTTGAAGGGGTGGTTGACCGTGGAGTACACCACGCTCGTGTTGAAGGTGGAGGTGAGCTGGCTGTTGGTGTCCCCGGAAGGCGAAGTTGCGCCCGCCCGCGATCTTCACGATGGAGAAGTTGTAGCCGACGCCCACGGTGGTGAAGAATGCCCACGCGGAGCGGTTCGCCAGGAAGGTCGACAGCCGGGTGCCCGTGGAAATGCCCAGGGACCGGGTGAACTGCTTGTAGGCCAGGTCCGCGCCCACGCGGCTGGCGTCGTACTCGGTGGCGCCGTTCGCGATGCTCGCGCCGAAGGAGTAGGGCAGGTCGAAGACGTAGGGTTCGGTGAAGGCGACGGAGAAGTTCCGCTGGAACTTGCCGCCGTTGTAGGCGAAGGAGAGGGTCTCGCCGCCGCCGCCCAGGTTCTTCGTGGAGAAGCTGAGGCCCAGGGAGAATCCGAAGAGGGAGCCATAGCCGCCCTGGAAGAGGATCTCGTTGACGCCGGACTCCTCGCCCTTGATGGTGATGTCCACCTGGGGCTTGTCGGGAACGAAGTCCACCTTGGGTTCCTGGGCCTTCACGTCGAAGAAGCCGAGCTGGCCGAGGCCCGTGTAGGAATCCTTGAAGGAGGCGGCGCCGAAGGGATCGCCTTCCTTCAGCAGCATGGAGCGCCGCAGGACCTTGTCCTTGGTGGTGGTGTTCCCTTCGAAGGAGATGCGGCGGATGGTGAACGCCTCGCCCTCGTCGACCTTCAGGGTCACGTCCACCTTCTTGAGCCCGCCTTCGTCGCGCACGTCGAGCTTCTTGTCCGCGCGGAAGGCGATGTAGGACTGGTCGGCGTAGGCCTCCTTCACCTTGTCCAGACCCTTGTTCAGGGCGTCGAGGTCGAAGGGGCGGCGCTTGTTGTCCGGCAGGTCCTCCGTGTTGGGCTTCAAATTCAGGAACTTGGCCAGCCAGGAGCGGTTGTCGCGCTTGGCCTCGGCGATCTTCAGCCGGAAGAAGCGTTCGTTGAAGAGCTTGTCGTTGCCTTCGAGCTTGAGGCGCCCCTCGTAGAACTTCTCCCCTTCGAGGATGGGGATCGTGAGGGTCGCCCGCAGGTCGTACTTGGGGGACTGGCCCTTCTTGAGGCGCTTCTCGTTCTTCTTGCGGATGGCGGCGGTGGTGCGGTCCTGGACGTCGATGACCGGCTGGCCCACGAAGACGTCCTTGTAGCCGTTGCGCCAGTAGAGCTCCTTGATGCGCTTCAGGTCCTCGTCCATGTTCTTGTCGACCAGCAGGTCATGGCTCGTCACCCAGGAGAACATCCAGTGCTTGCGGGTCTTCTCCATCGCCTTCTCGAGCTGGCGGTTGGAGAAGAGCTTCGCGCCCCGGAAGGCGATCTTGTAGATGCGCGCCTTCCCGCCCTCCTTGATGTCGAAGACCAGGCGGGCGATGCCCGGGCCCATGGGCTCGAGACTGATGGCGACGACCGGGTTCCGGAAGCCCTTCTCGGCGGCCTGCTCGACGATGAGGGACTTGATCTTGCGGGCCGATTCGGGGTCGTAGACCGAATCCGTCTTGAGCTCGAGCTTCTTCTCCTTGACCTTGTCCTTGATGATCGTCACGCCGAGCTCGGTGCCCCCGCGGTAGTCGACCTCCTTGATGAGGGGCCGCTCCATCACCCGGATGACCAGCCGCTTCCCGCCGGGCTCGTCTTCGACCTCGAACTTGATGTCGTCGTAGGTCCCCGTGGCCCAGAGCTTCTCGAGGACCGCCGTGAGGTCGATGTTGCGCAGGTCGTCCCCGACCTTCAGGCCCGAGCGGAAGATCACGGTTTCCGGCGTGAGCTTCACCGCGCCGAGCACCTCGATCCGCCGGATGGTCTCGCCTTCCTGGCCTCGTAGGGGCGCCGCCGAGGCCAGCGCGAGCATCAGCAGGGGAGACAACATCCCTCCCCGCCACCGGGCCACTGCCCGGCGGTTCATCGATTCCAAAAAGCTCATCCGTTCACTCCCGCCATTTCAGCCGCGGCTTCGGAGAAGGCGGGCACCAGCTTTCCATCCTGGAGGTCGAAGTGCACGATACCGGCGGGCACTTCCTCTCGGCTCACCATGAGCTCGGCCAGGGGATCCTCGATCTGCTTCTGGATGGCGCGGCGCAGGGGCCGGGCGCCATAGGCGCGGTCGCGGACAGTGGTCTTCACCAGCCAGTCGCAGGCCGCGTCCGTGAGGGTCACCACCAGGTGGTGCTTCTCGAGGGTCTTGTTGAGGTCTTCGATGAGGAGGCGGACGATGAGCCGCAGCTCCTCGTCGCCCAGGCGGTTGAAGACCACGATCTCGTCGATGCGGTTCAGGAACTCCGGGGGGAAGTTCCGGCGCAGCACCTTCATGGCGTCGGCGGTCTTCGCGTCCGGCTTCTGGTCCTGCTCGACGAAGCCGAGGTTCTTGTCGCTGAGCAGCTCCCGGCTGCCTACATTACTGGTCATGATGATGATGGTGTTCTTGAAGTCCACTTGGTTCCCGAAGGCATCCGAAGCCTGACCGTCGTCAAAGATCTGCAGCAGGATGTTGATCAGGTCCGGGTGGGCCTTTTCGACTTCGTCGAAGAGGATCACGCAATAGGGGTTGCGGCGGATGCGGTCCGTCAGCATGCCGCCCTCCTCGTAGCCCACGTAGCCGGGAGGCGCCCCGAGGAGCTTGCTCACCTCGTGCTTCTCCATGAACTCGCTCATGTCGAAGCGGATCATCTTCTTGGGGTCGCCGAAGAGGAAGGCCGCCAGGCTCTTGGCCAGCTCGGTCTTGCCCACGCCGGTGGGGCCGAGGAACAGGAAGGAGCCCATGGGCCGGTTCGGGTTCTTGAGGCCCGTGCGGGCGCGGCGCACGGCGCGGCTGACCGCCGAGACCGCTTCGGACTGGCCGATGACCCGGGTGTTGAGCTTGTCTTCCATGTGGGAGAGGTTGGCCTTCTCGTCGTTCTTGAGGGCCGTGACGGGGATGCCGGTCCAGGAGGCCACCACGTCCTCGATGTCCCGTTCGGTGACTTCGGGGAACAGGGCGTAGTCCTCCCCCGCGGTCTCCGGCTTGTTCTTCTGCACTTCTTCCCGGAGCTGCAGCTCCCGCTGCCGCAGCAGCACGGCCCGCTCGAAGTCCCGGGCCAGGACGGCCTCGTTCATCTCGTTGATGACCCGGTGCAGTTCCTCCTCTGCCGCGTGGGTCTCGCCCACGGGCCCGCCGCCCCGGAGCTTCACCCGCGCCCCGGCCTCGTCCAGCAGGTCGATGGCCTTGTCCGGCAGGAACCGGTCGGTGATGTAGCGGTTGGACAGGTAGACCGAAGCCTCGAGCACCTTGTCGGGTAGCGGACCCGGTGGAAGAGCTCGTAGCGCTCCTGGATGCCTTGGAGGATGCGCAGGGATTCGGCCTCGTCCGGGGGATTGACGCCCACGGGCTGGAAGCGGCGCACCAGGCTGCGGTCCTTGTCGATGTACTTGGCGTATTCCTTGTGCGTGGTCGCGCCGATGCACTGGATCTCGCCTCGGCTGAGGGCCGGCTTGAGGATGTTGGCGGCGTCCAGGCTGCCCTCCGCGGCGCCGGTGCCGATGAGGCTGTGAATCTCGTCGATGAAGAGCACCACCGCCGGGTCCTTCGGGGCCTCCCGCGATGATGGATTTCAGGCGTTCCTCGAACTGGCCGCGGTACTTGGTGCTGGCGACCACCAGGCTCAGGTCCAGGGCGTAGATGCGCTTGTCCGCCAGGGTGCTCGGGACGTTCCCCTCGTAGATCCGCTGCGCCAGGCCCTCAACGATGGCGGTCTTGCCCACGCCCGCCTCGCCCAGCAGGATCGGATTGTTCTTGCGGCGGCGGCTGAGGATCTGGACGATGCGCTCGACCTCCGTCTCCCGGCCGATGAGGTTGTCGAAGATGCCCCGCTCGGCCATCTCGGAGAGGTTGCGGGCGAATTCGGAAAGAAGGGGGTGCTCCTTCTTCTTCTTGGCGATCTTCTCTTCCTTGGTGGCCTCCAGGAGGATCTCCTTGGCGGCGATGAGGTCCGCCCCGCCCTCCTTCAGCAGCCGGCCGGCCAGGGACTGTTCCTCCTTGAGCATGCCCAAGAGCAGGTGCTCGGCGCCCACGTGCTTGTGGTTGAGCTTGCCGCTCTCCGCCGTGGCGTGCTGGAGGATGCGCTTGACCTCCTCCTCCATGGGGATGTCGATGGAGGTCGAACTGGGCACGACCTTCTTGTCCTTGGGGGTGAGGGCCGCCACCAGGCGCTCCCTCAGGCCGCTCACGGAAACGCCCATCCGCTCCAGCAGCTGGGTGCTGGTTTTCTCCGATTCCCGCAGAAGCCCCAGCAGGAGATGCCCGCTCTGGATGCTTTCCGAACCGAACTGGCTGGCCTCGTAGCGGGCAAAGAACATGACCCGCCGGGCCTTCTCGGTGAATTTTTCGAACATGGGCGCTCCCTCCGCCGGGTGCTCCGGACGGGCCGCCGGGTTCCCGGGAAGCGGGAATCCGACGGCTCCAGGGTAGCGCGGCGGCCTCCCCTTTGCCCGTCCGCGTCGCCCGCCGCGGCCAAAGCCCGCTGGGAAGGACCTTCAAGGCCTAGTAATCTGGAACATTGGGGGTCAAGGCATGGGCAAGCCCGTCGAGAATCTGGCCATCCTGGGGCTCCAGTGGGGCGATGAAGGCAAGGGCAAGGTCGTGGACCTCCTGGCCCCGCGGTTCCGGCATGTCGTGCGCTTCCAGGGCGGCAACAACGCCGGCCACACGGTGGTGGTCGACGGCGTCAGCGTCGCCCTGCACCAGGTGCCCAGCGGCGCCCTGCACCCCGGCTGCTTCCTGGTGGTGGGCAGCGGCGTGGTGCTGAACCTGGAGGTCTTCAACCAGGAGCTGGCCCGGCTGAAGGACCGGGGCTTCGACCTGGACGGCCGCCTCCTCCTAAGCGACCGGGCCCACGTCATCCTGCCCCACCACATCGCCCTGGACCTCTGGCGGGAGGGCGGCGCCAGCAAGATCGGCACCACCGGCCGCGGCATCGGGCCCGCCTACGAGATGAAGGCCGCCCGCATGGGCATCCGCCTGGGCGACCTGCGGCATCCCGCCATCCTCGCCGAGCGAATCCGGCCCGTGTACGAGGAGGTCCGCCTGCGGCCTGGGGCCGGGGCCAGCTGCCGCGCCTCGAAAGCCTCGTGGCGAACCTGTTGAAGCTCGCGGAACCCCTCCTGCCCTGCATCGGCGATGCCCAGACCCATCTCCAGACCGCCTGGGAGAAAGGCGAGGCCATCCTCTTCGAAGGCGCCCAGGCGACCCTGCTGGACCTCGACCACGGCACCTACCCCTTCGTCACCAGCTCCAGCTGCTCCCTCGGCGGGCTCTTCACCGGGACCGGCCTGCCCCCCAAGGCCCTGCACCGGGTCCTGGGCATCGCCAAGGCCTACACCACCCGGGTGGGCGCGGGACCCATGCCCAGCGAACTCCTGGACGCCACCGGCGACCGCCTGCGGGAAGTCGGCAAGGAATTCGGCACCACCACGGGCCGGCCCCGCCGCTGCGGCTGGTTCGACGCCCCCATCACCGCCCACGCCTGCCGGACCAACGGCGTGGACGGCCTCGCCATCATGAAGCTGGACGTGCTGGACGGGCTGGACCAGGTGGGCCTGGTGGTCGGCTACCGCGATGGCAACGGCGGCCTCACCCGCACCCTGCCCAGCTGCGCCTCGGAGTGGAAGGAACTGAAGCCGGAAATCCGTACCTTCGAAGGCTGGACGACCACCCGGGGCCTCACCTCCCACACCGCCCTGCCGCCTTCGGCCCAGGCCTACCTCGAAGCCCTGAGCGAGGCCGTGGAAATCCCCATCGACTACCTCAGCACGGGGCCGGACCGGCGGGAGGGCTGCCTCTATCCCGGTACCTTCCTGGAGCACCTGCTGGGCTGAGGGCGACCCACACGCCGGGCACCGTGGTCCGCAACCTGAGCGGACCACGGTGCTGCCGGTGGGGTCGAGGCTGACCTACTTCTTCGTCCGGGCGTCCCAGCCGGCGCGGTCCAGGCGCCACGGGCCTCCGGCCTCGGCTCTGTGCGGTCCATCACAAGGTGGCAAAACCGGCGGTTGTGACGCCCGCGCACGGCCGTGGCCGCCTAGCCTTGCCTCAAGACCACCCGCGGGGCCCCTATGAGCTGGATCCGGTATCGCCACATCTCGCGACTGCTCATCGTCACGTCGACGGGCTTCGTCCTCGGCCTCGCCGCCCTGGTCGCCGCGCGGCCGAAGACCTTCGGGAAGTACGGCCACTACCGGGGCGCCGCCCTGGAGGAGCTCCGCGCCCGTGAGCCCCGCTACGCCGGCAAGGCGGACTGCGTGGGCTGCCACTCGGACATGGGCGACCAGCTGGCGAAGAACCGCCACCAGAACCTGTCCTGCGAGGTGTGCCACGGCCCCATGGCCGTCCACTCCGGCGACGCGAAGAAGGAGAACGCCTCGGTGCCCAAGGACGATCGCTTCTGCCTGCACTGCCACGAGAAGAGCGCGGCGCGGCCGGCCTTCATGCCCCAGATCGTGCTGGCGGACCACGGCGGCGAGAAATGCCGCGACTGCCACGCGCCCCACGCGCCCAAGAGCTAGGAAAGGAGCCCATCATGCGAGACGACGGACCTTGCGGGGAAGCGGGCCGGGTCGCGGGCAGGAGCCCGGGCAAGGGCCTGGGCAGGCGCACCTTCGTGGCCGGGCTCGGCGCCCTGCTCTCCGGCGTGGGCCGGCTCCTGGCGCTCATGGTGCTGCACGCCAAGCTCGCCCGGGCCGGCGCGCCGGAAGGCTACGACCCGAAGCAGCACCGCTACGCCTACGGCATCGATGTGGATCGCTGCATCGGCTGCGGACGCTGCGTCGAGGCCTGCAAGAACGAGAACGGCGTGCCCATGGATTCCCCCTACAGCCGCACCTGGATCGAGCGCTACGAGATCCGGGAGGACGGCGAAGTGCGCGTAACTTCTCCCGAGGCGGGCCTCCACGGCTTCCCGCCCATGGCGAAGGATCCGGCGGTCACCGACGCCTTCTTCGTGCCGAAGATGTGCAACCTGTGCACCCACTCCGCCTGCACCCAGGTCTGCCCCGTTGGCGCCACCTTCGACTCCCCCGACGGCGTCATCCTGGTGGACCCGAGCTACTGCATCGGCTGCGCGTACTGCATCCAGGCCTGCCCCTACGGCACGCGGTTCATGCATCCCAAGACCCACACCGTGGACAAGTGCACCCTCTGCTACCACCGCATCACCCGCGGCCTGCAGCCTGCCTGCGTGGAGGTCTGCCCCACCCAGACCCGGGTCTTCGGAGACCTCAAGGATCCCAAGAGCCCGATCCTGAAGTTCCTCCGCAGCCACCGCCTCAATGTGCTGAAACCCCACCTGGGCACCAAGCCCCAGGTCTCCTACGCCAACCTGCGGCGCGAGGTCTGGTGACATGGAACACGGATTCTTCTACCCCAACGAGGCCGCCCTCTACTGGAGCGTGCTGATCACCCTCTACCCCTTCATCACGGGCCTCGTGGCCGGCGCCTTCATCCTGGCCTCCCTGGTGAACGTGTTCCGGGTGGAAGCCATCAAGCCCGCCTACCGCCTGGCCCTGCTGACGGCCATGGCCTTCCTCATCGCCGCGCCGATCCCCCTCCAGGCCCACCTCGGCCACCCCTTGCGGGCCTGGGAGATCATGGTCACGCCCAATCCCAAGTCCGCCATGGCCATGTTCGGCTTCGTCTACCTCTGGTACCTCATGGCGGTGCTCGTGCTGGAGATGTGGTTCGAGTACCGCGCCGACTTCGTGCGCCTGGGCCGGGGTCCGGGACTGATGGGCCGCCTCTACCGCACCCTCTCCCTGGGCGTGGATGAGGACAGCCCGGACAGCATCCTCCTCGACGAGCGGATCTCCCGGGTCATCTCCGTCATCGGCATCCCTTCCGCCATCCTGCTCCATGGTTACGTGGGCTTCATCTTCGGCTCCATCAAGGCCAACCCCTGGTGGTCGTCGCCCATCATGCCGATCATCTTCATCTTCTCCGCCATGGTCTCGGGCATCGCCGCGGTGATGCTCATCTACTGGGCGGTCTGCCGCATCAAGAAGGTCCCCGTGGACATCCACTGCCTGGACGCCATCGGCACCTACCTCTGCTACACCTTCATCATCGACTTCGTGCTGGAGGCCCTGGACTTCATCCACCGGATCTACGAGGCGGACGAGTCCTTCGACATCCTCTCCCTGCTGATGCAGCGGCGCCTCTTCGTCTCCCAGTTCATCGTCCAGTTCCTCATCGGCACCCTCGTGCCCATCCTCATCCTGCTCTTCCTCCAGTTGCGGAAGCCCCAGGAGGCCCTGCGGCGCAAGCTGCTCCTCGCGTCCGCCACCCTCACCCTCGTGGGCATCTACGCCATGCGCTGGAACGTGGTGATCGGCGGCCAGATGTACAGCAAGAGCTTCCGGGGCTTCACCACCTGGAAGCTCGACCTCATCGGCGGGGAGGGCATCCTCGTCGCCATCCTGGTCGCCTGCCTGCCCCTCCTGTTCCTGTGGCTGCTGCTGAAGTTCTTCGCGCCCTTCCACCACACCGAAGCGCCCCCGGCGGAAGCCCCGGCGCCCTGAAGGCCGGGGCGCGATCCCCATCGAAGTGGCCGGAACGCCCCATCGTTCTGAAGGAGGCGGAGGGCCGGCCTGCGCCGTCCCGGTGCAGCCGATGCGACGGCTGGAGGGGCTTAACCCTGCGACCAAAGGCGTTGACCGGGCGCGGGTGGCCCCGGGTGCCGCCCGGCACAGTCCTTGATTCAGGAACTCCTGCCGCTGCGACGGGCCGGTGGACCAAGCCGGCACGCCAGCACCCAGGATTTCCGGAGCCCCGCCATGGTCACCATCCTCATCGTCATCCTCGTCCTCATGCTGCTCGGCGCCTGGCCCGCCTGGCCCCACAGCAAGTCCTGGGGCTACTACCCCAGCGGCGGCCTGGGCCTGGTGGCGCTGATCCTCATCATCCTGCTGCTGATGGGCCGGCTGTAGCGGAAGCCCCGACGGCGCCGGTCACCCGATGCCGCCGGTCACACCTTCCCGTCCCCGCTGCGGCTGAGGGCAAGGCGTGGGTGCGCCCAGGCTAAGCTCTCCGAGAAGGAGCCTTTTCCCATGCCGCGCAGCCTTTTCAACGCCCCCAACCTGGCCCTCGCCCTGGCCTTCGCCGTGCCCGCCCTCGCCCAGCCCGCGCCGGCGCCGCCCACGCACGCCGGGCCCTTCGACCCCAGCCGCGATGCGGCCAGGGACTTCGAGGCCGCCAAGACGGAGGCCCGCCGCACGGGGCGCCGCATCCTCGTGGACGTGGGCGGCAACTGGTGCAGCTGGTGCCGCCTGCTCGACCGCTTCTACGGCGAGCACAAGGACCTGCAGGCGCTGCGGGACAAGCACTTCGTGACCCTGCTGGTGAACTACAGCCCCGAGCAGAAGAACGAGGCCCTCCTCGGCCAGTTCCCCAAGGTGAAGGGCTACCCCCACTTCTTCGTGCTGGACGCCACCGGCAAGCTGCTCCACTCCCAGGACACCGGCGTCCTCGAGGACGGCAAGGGCTACAGCCGGGAGAAGATGGCGGCCTTCCTCAAGGCGTGGAAGGGCTGAGGGGAACCGGGCCCCGGACGCTTAAGGCACCGCCCGCGCGGGCGGCGGCGGGCCGCTACTGGGCCCGCTTGACCATCGCCTGGATCCACCAGGGGTTGGCGTTGTGGAAGGTGACCACCTGCAGGCTCCCTGAGGGCTCCCAGCCTTCAGAAATGCCCTGGTTGACGGCCTTCTCGACAGCCTCCTGGGAGTGGAGATGGATGACTTTGTACTCGATGATGTTGCCCACGGGGGACTCCTCGGTCCTGGTCAGTCTACGCCCCGCCCAGAGCAGCGAGCCTGCCAAGGGTGCGACGCAGGCCACACTTTTCCGGCGGCCGCGGGCGCTGCCGTCCCGGGCTCATGCGGAAGCGTCGTGGGTGGATGGGTCGCGAGCCCGGTCGCCCGGGCCCTGCTCAACCCATTCCCGACACCAGCGCATGAAAGCGCTCCAGCAGCAGGGCTCGGGGCGAGCGCACCGGCGCCTTGAGGGCCATGCCCGCCTGCTCGGGGGTGCGGCCGCCCTTGCGGCTGTTGCAATGGAGGCAGCACGCCACGAGGTTGCTCCAGGTGCTCAGTCCGCCCTGGCAGCGCGGGACCACATGATCGACCGTGGTGCCCTTGCGGTCGCAGCCGGCGTACTGGCAGCGGTAGCCGTCCCGGCGCAGGACGCCGGCGCTGCCGCGGCCATGGCCCAGCTTCAGCTCGTTCACGGCCTTGGCCTTGAGGAAGACCACGGCGTGGAAGGGCATGGACGCCACCTGGTGCAGGCCGAGGGCCGACCAGGTGCGCAGGTCCAGGGCGTGGGCCCGGCCCGTGGCCAGGGCCTTCAGCGCCTTGCGGCGCGAGATCTCCACCATGGGCATGTACTGGGCGTCGAGGGCCAGGACCGTGCGGATGCGGTGCTGTCGGGTGGTGCGGGTCATGGGAAGCCTCCTTTCGGGCCTCGGAGTGGAGCCGCCTCCAGGGGTTCAACCCGGCCTTCCGCGCCACGAGGGCGGCGTCACGGGCGGCATGACCAAGGCGGCGGGGGCATCAGAACGGAACAACTGCATGGGTGGAATGTGGAGCACCGGGGCGGACTCGAACCGCCTTGGACGGAGGTTGCAGCTCCGCGCCTCGTCCGCTTCGGCATCCGGTGCGGTGGAGCGGGTCAAGGGAGTCGAACCCCTCTCATCGGCTTGGAAGGCCGAGGCCCGGCCGCTGGACCAGACCCGCAGGGTGGGGGATGTGGATGGGCACCCACATCCCCCTTGCTGCGCCTCACCCCTTGTTCAGGCCGCCCAGGCTGCGGAGCAGATCAGGCTGGCCCATGACGAGGGTGAGGTTCGGGATCGCCGAGGCGATCTCCTTGAAGGCTTCCAGCTCCTTCAGGCGCAGGAGCGCGGGGTTGCGCTCGAGCATCTGGGCGGTGTTGGCCATGGAACGGGTGGAGGCGACTTCCTCACGGCGCAGGATGACCTGGGCCGCGGCCTTCTTTTCGGCCTCGATGACCTGGTTGAGGAGCAGCTTCATCTCGCCGGGCAGGACCAGGTCCTTCACGTCGAGCTTCAGCACCTCCGCACCCCAGGCCTCCGCACGATCCCGCAGGGCTTCCGCCATGGGGGCCACGGCCTCGGACCGGCGCTCCAGGAGCTGGTCGAGGTTCAGCTCGGCCACGAAGTGCCGGGCCGACATCTGGGCCTCGCTGTAGAGCGCGTCGCGCAGGGACGCCACGGCCTGCACGGCCTTCACCGGGTCGGTGACGCGGTACTTCACGACCAGGTTCAGGCGGAGGGTGACCTTGTCCCGGGTCATGAGCTCCTGGCCGAGGATCTGGACCTCCTGCTCGCGCAGGTCCACCCGCATCACCTCCAGCTTCCGGTTGAGGGTGCTGTAGGCGGCCCGGCCTTCGGCGAGGACCTCACGGAGCACGCCGTCGACGTGCACCAGGGCCCGCTCGAAGGGCAGGACCAGGACGGTCTGCACCTGGGCGCTGGGCACCAGGGCCCAGAAGCCTTCGGGCACCTCGGGCCGGAGGAGCTCGAGGCTGACGACGTCCAGAGTCACCTTGGCCGCGAGCTGCCAGAGCAGGTAGCGGCCCGGCTGAAGCACGGCCTTGGGCACACCGTCCGCCCGCAGGAGGCCCAGGTGAGCCTCCGGCACGAAGGCCTCGACAGCCGCGCCTGCGGGGGCCACGGCCTTCAGTTCCGGGGTGAAGGGGGACTGGAGGGTGTCGCGGTTGAGGAGGCGCAGTTCCAGGCGGGACAGGCCCTGGAACACGCGGTGACGGCCGGGTTCCAGCCAGCGGGTGAGCTGGCCGTTGCGCACCAGGAGACCGCGCTCCTGGTCGGCGATGACATAACGCTGATACATGGTGGTGTTCCTTTCGTTGGTGAGGCTTCAGCCGAGGCCCCGGGGGCGTTATGACGGGGCCTCCGGCGGGACGGGGAGGCCATGCGCCGTACGCTGCGCGTGGGGAATCCCGGTCCAGCCCCCGCCTCACTCAAATTTCTGGAGAGACGGGTGGAGGCCGCGGGTCAGACAGTCCCCTGCCCGTCGGACGAATCCATTGGGCTGGGGCCTGGGCTGAAGCGTTTTTTTTGTTTCCGAGCGCGTGTCAGGCGCAGTGCAACCCATGCACGACTTCATAGGTCGTCGGGGATTCGAACCCCTTGGCGTGGGAATGTGCGTCTTCCCCTTACGGGAGGGCTCCTCCTGGGTCGAATCGCGGGACAGCCCCAGCCGACCGGGAACCCTGAGGTTCCTTGGGCTGAGGACGCCGCACTTGCCAGGCTCCCCTCCTGACCCCTCCCCGGGTTGGAAGCCCAAGGAGGAGTGATCTTACGGCTCTGGAAAGGGTCACCCCTTCACGCAGAGCACCTGCTTCAGTTCAAAGCGGATTTCGACGAGGTCGGCCTGGTTGCGCATGACCTGCTCGATGTCCTTGTAGCAGCCCGGGATCTCGTCCAGGACGCCGCCGTCCTTGCGGCATTCCACGCCTTCGGTCTGGCGGGCCAGGTCCTCGACGCTGAAATGCTTCTTGGCGGCGTTGCGGCTCATCTTCCGGCCCGCGCCGTGGGACGCGGACTCGAAGGACTCGGGATTGCCCTTGCCCTGGACGATGAAGCTGCGGGCGCCCATGGAGCCCGGGATGATGCCCCATTCGCCGCGGCCGGCCCGGATGGCGCCCTTGCGGGTCACCAGGACCTCCTCGCCGAAGTGGACCTCCTCCGACACGTAGTTGTGATGGCAGAGGATGGGTGCCTCAAACGCGACTTCAGGGAAGTGGGCCTTCATGACGACCTTCATCAGATCCAGCATCGCTTCGCGGTTGAGGAAGGCGTAGCGCTGGGCCCAGAAGAGATCCCGGCGGTAGGCCGCCATCTCCTTCGTGCCCTTGAGGAACACCGCCAGGTCGCGGTCGGGCAGACCCTGGTTGTGGGTCAGCTTGCGGGCGACTTCGATGTGGATCTTCGCCAGCTCGTTGCCGATGTTCCGGCTGCCCGAGTGGAGCATGATCCACACCCCCTGACCCTGGTCCAGGCAGACCTCGATGAAGTGGTTGCCGCCGCCCAGCGTCCCTGCCTGACGGCGGGCCTTGCCGAAGAGGTTCTGCACGCGATCATCCAGATCCTCGAACTCGTCCCACAGGGGATGGCGTTCGAGGATGTTCAGCGGGTCCCGGTGCTGGTTGAAGCCCACGGGAATGGCCCGCTCGATGCCGAGGCGCAGGGCCTTCAGACTTTCGGGCAGGTCCGAGGCCATGAGATTGGTCTTCAGGGCGGCCATGCCGCAGCCGATGTCCACGCCGACCGCCGCGGGGGCGACGGCATCCTTCATGGCGATGACGGAACCCACCGTGGCGCCCTTGCCGAAATGGACGTCGGGCATGACCGCCACGTGCTTGAACACCCACGGCAGGGCCGCGATGTTCTTGAGCTGGGTGAGGGCCTGGGATTCGACTTCGTGGACGGGGGTCCACATCTTGATGGGGGCGACAGCCCCTTGAAGGGTTGCGAGGGACATGGTCGCCTCCTTTCCTAACAGGGTTTGAGTTTGTGGCCCACGCTTTGTGGGTCGGGTTGCCCAGCCTGAGACGATCCCAGGTGAGATTGGTCGGCGTGGCCAGACTTGGACTGTCGACCTCCTGCACCGATAGCGGGTGCACTTCCAGGCTGCGCTACACGCCGGATTGGTACCGCAGGCCGTAGTCGAAACGGCGCGCTCCCGGGTAAGAACCGGGTGCTCTTCCACCTGAGCTACTGCGGTGTGGAGTGGTGAACCGTGAGGGACTTGCACCCTCTTCCGCCAGCTTGAAAGGCTGGCCGCTTACTGCGATGCGTCACGGTCCGTGGTGCCCTCGACTGGTATTGATCCAGGCGCCTCCCGCGTGTCGGGCGGGTGTTCTCCCGATGAGCTACGAGGGCCTTTGGTACTCCCGGGGGATATCGAAACCCCGACCTCCTGGGTGTGGGCCAGGCGCTCTGCCTCTGAGCTACAGGAGTGCTGGTCAGCCCGGCCCGATTTGAACGGGCGGTCTCCGGTCCCCCAGACCGGTGCTTTCGCCAAACTAAGCTACGGGCTTGTGTGGAGCCGCCTCCCGGCCTCGAACCGGGCGCTTGCCGCTTACAGGGCGGCTGCTCTGCCGGATGAGCTAAGGCGGCAAGGGTGTCCTCGGGCGGATTCCAACCGCCATCCTGCCCCTTAGGAGGGGGCTGCCTCATGCCTTCGGCTTCGAGGACCTGGTACCCCCACCGGTTTCGACACCGGGACCTCGGCCTTCGGAGAGCCGTGTTCTTCACCTGAACTATGGGGGTGGAGCTGGTGGGCTGGGTCAGAGTCGAACTGACACGCTCCGGGTTTTCAGTCCGGCGCTGGATCCACGTTTCAGCTTCCAGCCCTGGGTGGTGTGACGTAACGGAATCGAACCGATGTACCCGCGTTCACAGCGCGGCACTCTGCCATTGAGCTAACGTCACCGTCTGGGGGCCCCGCATGGGGCCCGATTGGCGAACTGGGTGGGACTCGAACCCACATCAGCCTGCTTAACGGGCAGGCGCTCAGCCCTTGAGCTACCAGTCCAGATTGGTGGAGCGCGGGGATTGTTCCCCCAAGGCTCAAGGCCGCCGCTCCGGTGGTGCTCCCGGCAGGACTTCAACCTGCGTCTCCGGATTCGTATTCCGGTGCTACGTGCGACTCAGCTACGGGAGCGTGGTGCCCCATGCCGGATTCGAACCGGCCTTGCGGGCTTAGAAGACCCTGGCCCTCCGTGAGACGGGGCGTTGGAGGAAGCGACAGGACTCGAACCTGCACGCCCCGGGGGCACGGGGCGAGACCGCTTTCGGGGCGGCTGCGATGCCATTCCGCTCACGCTTCCAGTTCTATTCATGGCTTGGTGTGGTTGCCCCGGGCGGAATCGAACCGCCGTCGGCCGGTTATCAGCCGGCTGCTATGCCACTGAGCTACGGGGCAATCGTGGCGGGAACGGCAGGACTCGAACCTGCACGGACTGGTTTTGGAGACCAGGGCCCCTCCCTTGGGCATCGCTCCCTTGTGGTACCAACGGTCGGATTCGAACCGACACTGACGTGCTTCTGAGGCACGTGCCTCTGCCGAGGTTGGGCTACGTTGGCGTGGTGGTCGCGGGCCAGGGAATCGAACCCTGCGGCCAGGCTTATGAGACCCGGCCCGTGCCATACGGCCCGCAGTGACTGGTGCCTCCGGCGGGGCTCGAACCCGCAGCCCACGGCTTTAAAGGCCGCTGCTCGACCGGTTGAGCTTCGGAGACCCTGAGTGTTTGGAGGAGAGGAATGGAGAGGCCGACCGGAGTTGAACCGGCGTTTCCTGGTTGGCAACCAGACGTCCTTCCTCTGGACGACGGCCTCGTGAGTGGTCGGGGCGACAGGACTCGAACCTGCGTGGATCTGCTCCCGAAGCAGAGGGGTGACCGCTACCCTACGCCCCTGTTGATGGTTGGCAGTCCCACCGGGAGTCGAACCCGGAATCTCCACCTTGAGGGGGTGGCGGCTTGGCCGATTCGCCCATGGGACCGTGGACTGCGTGAAACTGACCCGGCAGGGACGCATCCCGCAGGATGCGCCCCCTTCCCCGCCCGCTGCGGGGGGCCGGCCGACTGGTGGATCCACCGGGAGTTCAACCCGGTCCTCCTGCGTGCAAGGCAGGCGTGCCACGCGACAACACTTTGGACCCCA
>JADJVL010000010.1 GCA_016710635.1 Holophagaceae bacterium
CTTCACCGGAATCATGGTCTACATCCTCTCCATGTGGACCGCCGGCGTGACCCAGGGCCTCATGCTGCAGGCCTTCAACGAGCGCGGGAAGCTCATGTACCCCGAGTTCATCGCCACCGTGGTGCGCATCGTGCCCCTCTACTGGGTGCGCGCCGCCGGCGGCGCCCTCTTCCTCGCCAGCTTCATGCTGATGCTCTACAACATGTGGCGCACCATCCACGGCGCGCCCCTGCCGGAAGCCCCCGCACCGGTGGTCCGGCGCAAGGAGCACTTCGACGATGGCACGCCGGAAAAGCGCCATCGCCGCCTGGAAGGCCTGCCCCTGGTCTTCACCGTGCTGTCCGTGATGGCCATCCTCGCCGGCAGCATCATCGAGATCCTGCCGGCCCTGACCCTGCACGAGTACGCCAACCTGCAGGGCAAGGGCGAGCCCTACACGCCCCTGGAGGTCGCCGGCCGGGATCTTTATGTCCGCGAGGGCTGCTACAACTGCCATTCCCAGATGATCCGGCCCACGGTCCCCGAAGCCCTGCGCTACGGCAAGCCCACCACCGCCGGTGACACCGCCTGGGACCATCCCTTCCAGTGGGGCTCCAAGCGCACGGGCCCGGACCTGGCGCGGCAGGGCGGCAAGTACCCCGACATGTGGCACCTCCGGCACATGGACGATCCCAGGGTGATGACGCCCAAGTCCATCATGCCGGCCTACCCGTGGATGCTGCGGGCCCGCGTGGACTTCCAGGGCCTGCCGAAGCGGCTGAAGGTGCTGAAGCAGACCGGCGTGCCCTACCCGCCGGAGCAGGTCGCCAACGCTTCCGCCCTCGCCCAGGCCCAGGCGAAGAAGATCGCCGACACGCTGCTGGCCCAGGGCGGCCCCCGGAACATGGAGGACAAGGAGGTGGTGGCCCTCATCGCCTACCTGCAGCGCCTCGGGAAGGCGGGCGCGAAATGAAGCAGGCGGTGCTCTCCCTCTTCCCCCACGTGGGCCTCACCGTCGTGGGCATGCTGCTCTTCCTCGGCGTCTTCTGCGGCTGGTGCGCTTGGGCCTTCAGCCGCAAGCGCAAGGACGCCTTCGACGCCGCATCCCGCCTTCCCTTGGAGGACTAGCCCATGGCCATCAACCGTCCCGAGCCCAAGCTGGACCACGAGTACGACGGCATCGAGGAGCTGGACTACCCGCCGCCGGCGTGGTTCAACGCCATCTTCTGGGGTTCCATCGCCTTCGGCCTCTGCTACTTCCTCTACTACCACCACTACGACGGACCGGGCCTGACGGCGGAGTTCGAGGTGGCCCAGAAGGAGCACAACGCGCTGATGCGGCAGTTGAATCCCCCGCGGATCTTCACCCCCCAGGAGGTCGCCGCCGCCGAGAAGGATGGCGCCACCCTGGCCCAGGGCCGCGCCAACTTCGAGAGCAAGTGCGCGTCCTGCCACCTGAAGGACGGCGGCGGCCAGACGGGCCCGAACCTCACGGACGACTTCTGGATCAACGGGGACGGCACCACGCCCTTCCTGGTGCGCACCCTCCAGGACGGCGTGACCGACAAGGGCATGCCCGCCTGGGAGGACAAGTTCCGGCCCGAGGAGCTCCTCGCCATCGCGTCCTACGTCCGCTCCCTGCGGGGCACGACCCCTTCCACGCCCAAGGCCCCCGAAGGCAATCCGGTACCCAACGCATGAACGCCGAAGCCCCGCCCTCCCCGGAACGGAGCAGGTTCGGCTTCCTCCATCCGGCGGACGTGCGTGGGGTCTGGAACCGGCGCCGGCAGGGCGTCTTTGCCGTCCTCCTGCTGGTCTACCTGCTGCTGCCCTGGCTGAAGATCGGCGGCCAGCAGGCGGTGCTGCTGGACATCGTCCACCGGCGCTTCACCATTTTCGGCCTGGCCCTCTGGGCCCACGACGCCCCCAAGCTCTTCCTGCTTCTGGCGGCGTCGGCCTTCGCCCTGTGCTTCGCCACCGCCCTCTGGGGCCGCGTCTGGTGCGGCTACGCCTGCCCCCAGACCGTCTTCGTCACCGCCGTCTTCCGCCGCATCGAGCGGGCCATCGAAGGCAACCACCTGGCCCGCCTGCGCCTCGACGGGCAGCGCCTTTCGACCGAGTGGCTGCTCAAGAAGGCCCTCAAATGGCTGGCCTTCCTGGCGGTGGCCCTGGTCCTCGCCCACAGCTTCCTGGCCTACTTCGTGGGCACGGAGCGACTCAAGGTGGCGGTGCTCCAGGATCCGGCGGCCAACTGGACGCTCTTCGTCGCCATGGTGCTGATCACCACCTTCGTGCTGGTGGACTTCGCGTGGATGCGGGAACGGCTCTGCTTCACCCTCTGCCCCTACGGCCGCTTCCAGACCGTGCTCATGGACCGCCATTCCAAGGCCATCGTCTACGACGAGACCCGGGGCGAGCCGCGCCGGGGCGCGCCCGCCGCCGCCGGCTGGGCCCAGGGCGACTGCGTGGCCTGCGACCGCTGCGTGCAGGTCTGCCCCACGGGCATCGACATCCGCCAGGGCGTGCAGATGGAGTGCATCGCCTGCACCGCCTGCGTGGACGCCTGCGACGAGGTGATGGTGAAGCTCGCCAAGCCCAAGGGCCTCATCCGCTACGACACGGAGGCGGGCCTGGCGGGCGAACCCCACCGGACCGTGCGGCCCCGCCCCGCCCTGTACCTCGGGCTCACCGCGGCCTTCGCGGGCGTGCTCGCGGCCCTGCTGGTGCTGCGGAGCGACCTCGACGTGGTGACCTTCCGGGCCGGCGGCGCGCCCTACCAGGAGATCCGGGCGGAGGGCGCCGAGCCCCTGGTCACCAACCACCTGCGCTTCGACCTCACCAACCGCACGGCCCGGGACCTCCAGGTGCGCATCGACGTGAGTGACGAGCTCCGCGCCCAGGGCATGGCGGTGGTGACCGCGGCGAATCCCGTGGCCCTGCCCGCCCGCAAGGAGGTGCGGGCGGACCTCTTCGTGAAGTTCCCGAAGGCCCGGCTCGACTTCGGCAAGACCCCCGCGCGCCTCACCTTCACCACCGGGGAAGGCAGGGTGGAGACCGTCGACCTGACCCTGGTGGGACCCTACCAATAAATCCGTTCAGGCCTGTTCGAGCACGCCCCGGAGCTTCGCCACGTCGGCGATGTGGAAGCCGTCCTCCCGGGTCGCCACGAGGCCCTGGCGGGCCCAGGCGCTCATGGCCCGGCTGACGGTCTCCAGGGTGGCGTGGACGAAGCGGGCCAGCTCGCCCCGGGACAAGGCGATGGGCAGGAAGGCCCCGCCGCCGGGCATCTCCTCGCCGAAGCGCTCGGCGAGGGTGAGGAGCAGGGCCGCCAGCCGCTTGGGCACCGTGCCGCAGCCCGAAATCAGGATCTTGTCCTGGAGGGCCCGGTTGTGGGCCGCCAGGGCGCGGATCATGGCGGCGCCCCGGTCCGAATGGTCGCGCATGGCCCCCAGCACCGCCGGCGCGGGGATGCGCACCACCACCGCCGCATCGCTGCTCACCAGGGCGTCCGCCGGATAGGGGCTGGCGCCGAGCACCGCCGCGTCGCCGATGCTCTCCCGGGGGCCGAAGAGGGCCACGATGATCTCGCTGCCGTCCGGGGCGCGGCGGGTGATCTTCACCAGGCCCGAGCGGATGAGGGTGAAGTGGGTGGCGTCCTCCCCTTCCAGCCACACCGCCTCGCCCTTGGCCAGGCGCCGGGTGGCGGCCTGGCCCGCGAGGGCCTGGAGGGCTTCCGGCTCCCAGCCCGAGAAGAGGGTCGAGCGGGCGAGGGTGCGTTCGAGGTCCGAAGCTTCCATGGGTCTCCAGCATGGGGCCGGAGCCTTTCCGTTCCAAATGGCCTGGGTCCACCCTTCTTTGACGGATGTCAATGCGCCCCTCCGCCGGCCACGCGAGCCTGGAAGGACCGTTACACCGGTATGGAGGCTCCATGGAATTCACCGCCCGCACCCCCCTCGGCGAGATCGCGTCCGCCTTTCCGCCGTCCATGCGCATTTTCGAAGCCCACGGCCTGGACTACTGCTGCGGCGGCCACCGCGAGCTCGGGGAGGCCTGCACGGCCTCGGGCCTCGCCCCGGAGAAGGTGCTCGAGGACCTGGAGGTCCTGCGGAACGCCGGGACCGCTGCGGGCCCGGACTGGCGGGAGGCTTCCCTGACCCGGCTGATCGAGCATCTCCTCGCCACCCACCATGAGTTCACCCGCACGGAACTGGCGCGGCTAATGCCGCTCATGACGAAGGTGGCCGGTGTCCACGGCGAGCGCCACCCGGAGCTGATGCTCATCCGCACCTATTTCATCGAGCTCGCCAACGATCTGGGCCCCCACCTGATGAAGGAGGAGCAGGTGCTCTTCCCCTACCTGCTGGCCCTCGACGCCGGCCGTCCCGCGGCGGGCTGCTTCGGCACCGTGGCCAATCCCATCCACGCCATGGAACACGAGCACGACGCCGTGGGCGAATTGCTCCACCGCATCCGCGACCTCTCCATGGACTTCGCCCTGCCCGAAGGCGCCTGCGGGAGCTACCGTTCCCTGTTCATGGGCCTCGCCGATCTGGAGGCGGACCTGCACCAGCACATCCACCTGGAGAACAACGTCCTGTTCCCGAAGGCCCTGGAGCTGGAAACCGCCAAGGCCTAAGACTCCCGCTCAGTACCCTTCCCCTTCCGCCGCGGCTGCAGCCTTGCCGCGGTGGATGCGGAAGAGCATGGCGAAATAGAGCGCCGCCAGGGGGAAGCCGACGCACCACCAGACCAGCCCCGTGCGCAGGCCGTGGCTCCCGGACGCCGCGTTCGCGAGGGTGAGGTCGTAGGCGGGATCCAGGGTGCTGCGCAGCATCACCGGGGCCACGCAGGCGGCGGTGGCCGCCAGCAGGCCGAGGAGGAAGGCGCCGCTGCCGAGGAAGGCGGCCAGCCAGTGGCCCTTCGCCAGACCGGTGAACACCGTGGCGAGGCCGGCTAGAGCCACGAGGGAGAAGAGCCAGCCCAGGGGCCGGCCGGGCAGCGCCGCGAAGATCGCCGGATTCACCGATGCGGTGGCGGCGGTGGCGGCGATCCAGAGGAGGACCACGGCGATCCAGAGGCTCCGGGCCATGCGCACGGCCCGGTCGTGGACCGGGCCGTCGGTCTTCCAGGCGAGGAAGAGGGCGCCGTGGGCCGCCAGGGCCACCAGGGCGAAGAGGCCCGCCAGGACCGTGAACCAGTCGAGGATGCCCACGGGATTGCCGGTCCTGAAATCGGTGAAGAAGGCCAATTCGAAAGTGCCGGAGGCGTCCAGTGGCACGCCCCGGAGGACATTGCCCAGGGCCGCCCCCAGGAGCACCGGCAGCAGGATCGAGGCCGCCGAGAACACCGCGTCCCAGAAGGCCCGCCAGAGGGTGTCCTGCACGTGGCTGCGGAACTCCAGGGCGATGCCCCGCAGGATGAGGGACCACACCACCAGGAACATGGCGAGGTAGAAGCCGGAGAAGCCCGCCGCGAGCACTTTCGGGAAGGCGAGGAAGAGGGAGCCTCCCGCCGCCAACAGCCACACCTCGTTACCGTCCCAGTAGGGGCCGATGGCCCCGAGCACCGTGCGGCGCTCCTCGTTGGTGCGGGCGACGACCAGGTGCAGGGCGCCCGCGCCGAAGTCGAAGCCGTCCATCACCACGTAGAGCGCGACCATCACGGAGACGAGCCAGAACCAGAGCTCAGCCATGGGCGACCTCCCCTGCTCCGGAGACCGGTCCGTGAGCGATCTCCCGCCCGATGAGGAACAGGAAGAGCAGCCCCAGCACGAAGTAGAGCCCCGTGAAGCCGATGAGGGTGAAAAGGGTCGAGCCCGCGTGCACCGTCGGCGAAGCCCCCGCCGCTGTGCGCATCAGGCCGTAGATGAGCCAGGGCTGGCGGCCCAGTTCCGCCGTCATCCACCCGCAGGTGGTGGCGATGTAGGGGAAGGGGAAGGCGAGCATGAGGGCCCACAGCATCCAGCGCGTCCGGTGGATGAGGCCCTTCCAGCGCAGGAGCATGGCCAGCCCCATGAGCCCGATGAAGAGCGTGCCCAGTCCCGCCATGATGTGGAAGGCGTAGTAGAGCAGTTCGATGTGGGTGGGCCACTGGTCCTGGGGGAACTCGTTCAGGCCGCGGACATTGCCGCTGAAGGTGCCGTAGGCCAGGAGGCTGAGGACGCCGGGGACCCGCACCGGGTTGTCCAGGCGGCGCTCCTTGACGTTGGGCTGGCCGAACAGGTTGATCTCCGCCCGAGGCCCGCTTTCGAAGCGGCCTTCCATGGCGGCCAGCGCCACGGGCTGGTGCTTCGCCACGAGCTTGCCCTGCACGTCACCGGTGGGAAAGGCCACCAGCACCGAGGAGATCAGGCCCGCCGTGACCCCCAGGTTCAGGAAGATCCGCGCCTGCGTGCCGTGCAGGCCTTTGAGTGTGTAATAGGCGCCGACGGCGGCCATCACGAAGGAGGCGGTGACCACGGAGGCCACCATGGTGTGGGCGTACTGGGCCACGGACCAGGGGTTCAGGAGGAAGGCCCAGAAGCTGGCGAGTTGCAGGGTGCCATCCAAGGCGTGGGTGTAGCCCACGGGATGCTGCATGAAACCGTTGGTGGCGGTGATGAAGTAGCCGCTCAGCCAGCTGCCGAGAAAGAGGGCCAGCGCGGCGGCGAAGTGGCGCTTCGGACCCAGCCGCTTTTCGCCCCACACCAGCAGGCCCAGGCAGGTGGATTCCAGGAAGAAGGCGAAGAGGCCCTCCATGCCGAGGGTCTGGCCGATGACGCCGCCGGCGTAGCGGGAGAAGGCGGACCAGTTGGTGCCGAACTGGAACTCCATGGGGATGCCCGTCACCACCCCCACGGCGAAGTTGATCCCGAAGATGCGGATCCAGAAGCGCGCGGCGTCGTTGTAGGCCTCGTCGCCGGAGCGCAGGGCCCGCGCCTTCAGCACCACGATCAGCAGGGCCAGGCCCATGGTGAGCTGGGGGAAGAGGTAGTGGTAGATGATGGTGAACGCGAACTGCAGCCGATGCCAGACCAGGGGATCGCCCATTTCGGAGCCTCCGGATCGAGAATAGGGCAAATGCCGGAACCGGTGCGACAGCCCAGATCTGACCCGCCATGGGCGGGCCGGGCTCAGCCCTTGTGCCGGGGATTCCGCTCCCAGCCGCCGAGGTTGTAGGCATCAAAGCCCTGGGCCTTCAGGAAGTCCGTGACCGTCCTCGCCCGGCCGCCCACGGCGCAGCAGACGAGGATGGGCGCGTCCTTCGGCAGTTCCCCCAGACGCGCCGGCAGCTCGTCCACGGGCATGAGCAGGCTCTCTTCGCAGTGGCCGGCGTTCCACTCGGCCCGGCTGCGGACATCGAGGACGAGGCCGCCCCCGTCCAGCATGGCTGCCGCCTCGGCTGCCGGCACGAAGGGCCCGTAGCGTCGTTCGTGGCTCAGGAAATCCAGAATGCCCACCGTCCCTCCCGTGAACGCCCATCCTGCCATGGGTCCCGCCTTCCTGGGATAGTGGTGCTGGGAGGCTCCCTTGACGGAACTCGAAGCCCGGGCGGCGAAGATCAGGCTGGTCTGCACGGATGTGGATGGCGTGCTCACGGACGGCTCCCTCCACTACGGGGACTTCCAGGGCCACGGCAAGTCCTTCAATGTGCGGGATGGCGGCGCGGTGAAGTGGCTGCAGCGGGCGGGCATACCCGTGGCCTTCATCAGCGGCCTCGACAGCCCCGCGACCTGGAACCGGGCCCGGCATCTCGGGGTGGAGGACTGCTACGCCGGCCACCTCGCCAAGCTGCCGGTCCTGGACAAGCTCTGCGCCCAGTACGGCCTCGGCTACGACGAGGTCGCCCACGTGGGCGACGACCTCCACGACCTGCCCCTGCTGCGGCGGGCGGGCCTGGCCGCCTGCCCCGAGGACGCCGTCGCGGAAGTCCGCGCCGCGTGCCAATTCGTGGTGCCCATTCCCGGGGGCCGGGGCGTGCTGCGGGAGGTGGCCGAACTCATCCTCCGGGCACAGGGCCGCTGGGACGACGTGGTGGCCAGCTACTGAGCCTTCACGGGAGGCGATTCACGGGAGGTGACTGAGCAGGTGCTCAGCGACCCGCTCCGCCGCGCCGGGAGCGCCCAGCCGGGCCCGGATGGCGGCGACCTCGGGTTCGAGGGCGGCCCGCGCCCCCGGCGCCAGGAGGGCCTCCAGTTCGGAGGCCAGACGCGGGGCGTTGACCTCCCCCTGCACCAGTTCGGGATACACACCCTTTCCCGCCACCACATTGGCGAGGCCGAAGAAGGGCAGCTTCACGAGCCACCGGGCGGCGAGGTAGGTGAGGGGGCTGAGGCGGTAGACGATGGCCATGGGCGTGCCCAGCAGCGCCGTTTCCAGGGTCGCCGTCCCGCTGGCCACCAGGGCCGCGTCGGCGTAGGCCCGGGCGGCATAGCCGTAGCCGTGGAGCAGCTTCACCGGCGCGCCGCCGAGGAGGGAGGCCACGAAAGCCTCGTCCAGGGTGGACGCGAGGGGCAGCACCCACTGGCAGCGGCCGCCCCAGGCCCGCGCCAGCTCCGCCATGGGCGGCAGCAGACGCCTCACTTCGCCCTTGCGGCTGCCGGGCAGCAGCGCCACCAGGGGCTTCGAAGGATCCAGCCAGGTCTCCCGGAAGAAGGTCTCCCGGTCCATTTCCGGCCGCACCGCCTCCACGAGGGGATTGCCCACCCAGAGGGCTTCCACCGGCAGACCCTTGAACAGGGCCGGCTCGAAGTCGAAGAGGCAGTAGAGGGTGTCCAGGATGCGGCCCAGTTCGGGAATGCGGCCCTTCTTCCAGGCCCAGACCTGAGGGCAGACATACTGGTGCAGCCGCACCGCCGGCTGGGCCTTCCGCAGGGCCTTCGCGAGGCGCAGGTTGAAGCCGGGGTAGTCGATGAAGAGGGCGGCGGCGACGCGCTCTTCCGCGGCGGCGGCGAGGGTGTCCTTGAACAGCCGGTTGAGGGCCGGCAGGTGCCGGAGCACCTCCACGAAGCCCACGACGCCGAGATCCTTCACATCCGCGAGCTTGCGGTCGAGGAAGGGCGTCATGAGGCTGCCCCCGATACCGACAATGCGCTGGTCCGGCCGGCGCGCCTTCAGCGCCTTCAGGATCTCCGAGCCGTGCAGATCCCCGGACGCTTCGCCGGCGACAACCAGCAGCGTGGCGGTCAACGCATGCGCTCCCGGCCCCAGCCCTGGCCCAGAACCACGCCTTCGTCGGGCACGACGGGCCGGCCCAGGGCATGGCTGGGCATCTCCGCGGGGAAGAGCACCCCGGGGTGCCCGGCTTCGAGGTCCGCGATGCGGGTCTGGAGGAGGGCAGCGTCGTCTCCGGGCACCGCCATGTTCCACCGGTAGCCGGTGGCCTGCAGGACTTTCAGGTCCGCGCCCTCCCCGTGGACGGCGGTGAGCAGCCGGTCGCTCAGGGCTTCCAGGTCCTCGCCCACGGTGGCGTCCCAGCAGAAGCCCACGGCCTCGCCCCGGGCCTCCTTGAGCCGGCGAGCCAGCGGCGCGGCGGCGCCGGGCGCCGGGCGCAAGGCGAGCTTCACGCCCCGGCCGTGGGCCTGCTCCAGGATGGCCTCCAGGGTGCGGAAGAAGCGGGACGCGCCCATGAGCCCCGAGGGCTCCGCGGCGTGGAGCACCAGGAAATCCGGCTCCAGGCGCGAGCCCAGGGCTTCCAGGGCCTTGATAGCCAGGGCGTCGTTCCAGTCCATGGGCGGAAGGTGCAAGGCGTGGACCGCGAGCCCGTCGGACACCGCCCGGACCCAGCCGGGATGCACCTCCCCCTGGAAGGCCAGTTCCACGTTCCGGAAGGCCTGGAAGGGGACCGGATCCTGGACGGCGGAGAGCAGGGGCACGAAACGCATGGGACTATGATGTCGCAGCGGAGGCGCCCATGGCCCGTGTTTTCACCCTGGAAGAAGCTCAGGCGCTCATGCCCGAGGTGAAGCGGATGACCCTGCCCGCCTTCGACCTGGCCATGAGCCTCGCGGAGGACCTCGAGACCGCCGAAGCCGCGGGCCTCGACGAGGAGGCCCAGGCCCTGCGGGAGCGGGTCCAGGCCCTGGTGGAATCCTGGGCCGAAGGCATCCGCGAACTGGGGGCGGACGTGAAGGGCCTCTGGCTCGTGGACTTCGACAGCGGCGATGGCTACTGGTGCTGGGCCCACCCCGAGGAGGCCCTGGACCATTGGCATTCCTACGATGGCGGCTTCCGCTCCCGGGTGCCCGCGGACCAGCGGCCCGTGCCCGTCGAACCCTGACCCGGCCCTGACCCGGTGAAGCGGACGACCGAGAGCCTGCCCGAAGCGGAGGACCGCCGGGCGGAATTCCGCGCGGCGGTGCTGAAGGTCGTCGGCCGGATCCCCGCGGGCCAGCTCGCCAGCTACGGCCAGGTGGCGGCCCTCGCCGGCTTCCCCCGGCGGCCGCGGCAGGTGGGCATGGTGCTGAAGGGACTGCCCCAGGGCACGGAGCTGCCCTGGCACCGGGTGGTGAACACGAATGGCTACGTGCCGTCGAAGGGCCGCTGGTGGGGCGCCCTGGAGCAGATCGCCCGACTCAAAGCCGAAGGCATCCTCGTGGACGCGGACGGCAACCTGGACCTCGAAGCCCACCGGTGGGACGGGGTCCACCGCCGGTCCAAGCGGAAATAGAACCTTCCGTTCACGGGCCCGTCACAGGCCCCAAGGAAGCTGGCTCCATGCGCCTTTCGGTGATTGGAGAAACCATGAACAGGATTTCGAAGCTCGGCCTCGCGGCCCTCGCCCTCGTCGCGGCCCCCGCCGCCCACGCCCAGGCCCCCAAGATCAGCGGCCTGCTGCAGGTGTGGTACAGCCAGATGCTGGACAACAACCTGCGCCTCAACGCCAAGGAGCCCGGCGGCTACTTCAACCTGCGCTCCGAGTTCCAGGAGAACACCTTCAGCATCCGCCGCTCCGAGATCAAGCTCGCCGGCAGCATCACCGATGACGTCGAGTACGAAATCATGATGGATCCCTCCATCAACACCGGCGCCAGCAACCCCTCCATCCTTCAGGACGCCGCCATCGTCTGGAAGCTCGGTCACGGGTTTGATCTCAAGGTCGGCCAGTTCAAGAACCTGCAGACCATGGAGGGGCTCACCTCCTCGGGCGAGATCCTCTTCGCCGAGCGGGCCCAGCTGGCCCGTCAGTTCGGCGACAAGCGGGACCGCGGCGCGGCCCTCAGCTACGGCGGCGGCGACCCCAAGGAATTCGCCTGGAAGGGCACGGTGGCCTTCTTCAACGGCCTGAACGACTCGGTGGCCGGCAAGGGCAACGACACCAACGCCCAGAAGGACTTCGTCGCCCGCCTCGAGTTCACCCTGAACAAGAACCACCGCTTCGGCGCCTACACCCTCCAAGGCGGCACGGACCAGGCGGACAAGGGCGCCCTCGTCGCCAAGACCTTCTCCGGCGCCGCCGGCACCGTGCCCTCCGCGGCCTCCATCCTGGACGCCAAGGACAAGACCACCAACCTGGGCGCCTTCTACGCCTACCAGGACGACGTGTGGTATTTCTCCGGCGAGGTCATGACGGGTCAGCTCGGCCGCCGCTACGCCTCCGTGGGGGCCGCCGGCGCCGCCTCCCGCCAGCACCTGGACCAGAAGTTCATGGGCACCTGGATCACCGGCGGCTACACCATCGGCCACCACACCTTCCTGGTGCGCTACGACATGGCCAACTACAACACCGGCGACGACTGGTACACGGCCTACAACCCCTACACCCAGAGCGCCGTGGGCGTCTCCACCGGCAACGACTACACGCCCAAGTTCACCGAACTCTCCCTGGGCTACCTCTACGCCTTCAAGCCCGAGAAGCTGAAGGCCGCCAACCTGAAGGTGAACCTCATCAACCGCTCCGACAACTTCCTGCGGCCCCGCACCGGCCAGACCGGCGAGCAGGGTGGCAACACGCTGCTGGTGGCCCTGCAGATCGCCTTCTAGACCGCGACCCGCCGTTCCGACAAGGCGCGCCCTCCGGGGCGCGCCTTGTTCTTCATCCCGGCGACCTTCGGTAGAATGGAGGATTCACGGGGTGGCGCGATGAAGGTGCGGGTGCTGGTGTCTCTCAAGTCCGGGATCCTCGATCCCCAGGGCAAGGCCGTGGAGCAGGGCTTGCACGGCTTCGACTTCCAGGTCGACCACGTGCGCATCGGCCGCCTCATCGAGATGGACCTGCCGGCGGCGAGCGCCGAAGACGCGAAGGCCCAGGCCCAGGCCATGTGCGACAAGCTCCTCGTGAATCCGGTCATGGAGAAGGCGGTCATCGAGGTGCTGGGATGAGGGTCGCGGTCCCGGTCTTTCCCGGCTCCAACTGCGACCACGACGCCCTGCACGCCTGCGGCACGGTGATGGGCTGGGACACCATCCCCGTCTGGCACCAGGAGACCGCCCTGCCGGCGAACACGGATCTGGTCTTTGTCCCCGGCGGCTTCAGCTATGGCGACTACCTGCGCTGCGGCGCCATCGCGGCCCTCAGCCCCATCATGGGCGACATCAAGCGCCACGCTGAGAATGGCGGCCTGGTCTTCGGGGTGTGCAACGGCTTCCAGATCCTTTGCGAGGCCCACCTCCTGCCCGGCGCCCTCCTCCGCAACGACACCCTGCGCTTCATCCACAAGTGGGTGCACCTCCGGGTGGAACGGAACTCCCTGCCCTTCACCTCCAGTCTGAAGGCCGGCCAGGTCATCTGCGTGCCCATGGCCCACGCCGAAGGCAACTACACCCTGGACGAGGGCGGCCTGGCGGACCTGGAGGCCCGGAACGGCGTGGCCTTCCGCTACTGCGATGCGGCGGGAGCTGTCGGCGAGGACCACACCCCCAACGGGGCCGCCAACGCCATCGCCGGCATCACGAACCTCCGGGGGAATGTGCTGGGCATGATGCCCCACCCGGAGCGGGCCGTGGAAGCCGCCATGGGCGGGCTGGACGGGCTGCCCATCTTCCAGAGCCTGGCCGCGGCGTTCACAAAAGCCTAGGCTCCGGGCTGTAAAAAATCTGTTTCATCCACCTTCAGGTGTGCCATCCTTCCTTGTCAGGCAGAACCAGCCCGACGGATTTTCCAAGGAGGGCGCCATGGCCGACGCGGAAAGCCAGAACCTTCTGATCCGAGTGAGCGGTCCCCTTCGACTGGTGCAGCTGAAGAGCGATCCCGTACCCCCCAAGGCCCTTCCCGGCCGGGACGCCTGGACCCTCATCCACGCGACCTCGGCGATCCGCGTCTGCACGGACGAGGACCGGGAGGAGGGCATCATCCGCCGGGGTGACCTGGCCATGCTGCTCCCCGGCTTCCAGCACCTCCTGAAGCGCCATCAGCCCGGCCAGTCCTTCGGCTTCACGGCCCTGCAGCTGGAAGGCCCCTTTCCGGAGCCCCTGCTCACCGCCCTGCAGCACCCACCCCGCAAGTGGCAGGAGCAGACCTTCTCCGTGCTCCGCAGCCAGGCCCTTAAGCAGCTCTTCGGCATCTTCACCTCCGAGCTGGCCAATCCCGAAGGCGTGCAGCTGATGACCCGGGAGCTCTTCCTGATCCTGCTGGGCGCCGAGCTGGCGCGCCTCACGGAGAAGGAGGACCGCAGCCGCTTCCCCTATCGCCTCAACCGCTCGACCCTGCAGCTGGTGCTGGATCACATGGAGGCCCACCTGGGCGCGAAGAACTCCGTCACCGAGCTGGCCGGCATGGCCCGCTGCACGCCAGACCACTTCATCCGCCTCTTCCGC
The DNA here is from genome assembly GCA_016710635.1 of Holophagaceae bacterium. Classification (GTDB taxonomy): domain Bacteria; phylum Acidobacteriota; class Holophagae; order Holophagales; family Holophagaceae; genus JADJVL01. Next base: position 13,713 of record JADJVL010000010.1, read on the forward strand.
GAGGCCACCAGCACCACGCCCCACCAGTACCTCATCGAGCGCCGCCTGCAGCGCGCCGTGGGCCTGCTGGCCAACGGCGAGCGCCCCAGCGACGTGGCGAAGATCCTGGGCTTCTACGATGCCTCGGCCTTTACCCGGGCCTTCAAGCGCAGGTTCGGCGTGCCGCCCTCGGAATATGCCCAGGAAGCCTACGACCGGCAGTTCCCCAAGAAGAGCTGAGGGCAACGCCACGGAAAAGGCCGGGCGAACGCCCGGCCTTTCACTTGGGGCCCGGAGCTCAGTGACCGGTCTTGGCCTTGGCGGCCTCCGTGGCCTTGGCGGCGCCCGCCTTGGCGTCCTTCACCGCCTCGCCCGCGTGCCCCTTGGCTTCACCGGCCTTGGCGGCGGCCTCCCCGCCCTTGGTCTTCATGCCCTTGGCCTTGGAGGCGGCCTTGCCGGCCTTCATGGCGGCGCCGGCCTTGTCCCCGGACTTCGCGTCCTTTGCGGCCTCCTTGACGGCGGCGGTGGCCTCCTTGGCGTCGGCCTTCACGGTGTCGGTCTTGGCTTTGGCTTCCTTGCCCTTGCCGACGGCGGCGCCGGCCTTCTCCTTGGCATCCTGGACCTTGGCCATGGCTTCGGCGCCCTTCACGGCGGCCTTGGCGTCCTTCAGGTCCTGGGCGCCCAGGGTGGCCGCGGCGGTGATGAGGATGGTCAGAATGGTGCGCATGGTTCCTCCGGAAAGGGACCCAGCTTGCCCGCGCCGGAAGGTCCAGGTCAATGGCTGGATGGGGCCTTCCGGGTTCCGCCGTGACCCAGGGCACCGCCGGGTCAGTAGTGGTAGGGCGTCTTCCTCGCCCAGGGATCCTTGGGGAAGCGCTTATGGAGCAGCTGGAAGGCGCGCTTGGAGAGCTTCGTGGTCTCCTCGCTGCCGCAGGCGCCGCCTGTGCGGGTGAGCTGCACGGCCTGATGCAGGGCTTCCGGGATCCGCGGATCGTCAGGATGGGCCGCCTCGAAGGCGAGGATGGCCTTGCAGTGCTGGTCCACGGAAGGCCCGAGGGCCTCGATGGCAGCCTGCTCCTTCGCCGCGGCTTCCTGCTGGGCCTTCGATAGCACGGGCAGCCCGGGCTCCTTCTCCGGCGTCTTCGGGAAGCAGGCCCGGTTCCGTGCGCGCCCGGCCCGGAGCGCGAGGATGAAGGCGCGGCCCGCGGGCTCCTGCTCCGCAAGCCAGGCGTCCACTTCGTCAGGCTTTTTCGGATCCGGCTTGTGCAGGGCCTTCACGAGATCCTCCCGACCCGCCAGCAGCGCCTTCTCAAGGGCCATGGCCGGCAGGCCCAGGAGCTTGGAGGAGGCCGGGTCCAGGGCCGCGTCCTTGAGGGCGTCCAGGGGCACGAGTGTCTGCAGACGGGAGATGTCGGCGCTATCCACATCTTCCATCTGGGTGGGCTCCGGAGGATCGGTGTTGATGTTGCCGGCTTCGGTGATGCCGGCGATCTTCTGGGGCAGGAGGCCGATCCAGGCCTTCAGGTCCTTCGCCCGTTTCTGCTGCGATTGCCGCAACAGATTGAAGAGGGTGGGCGGCAGTCCGGGGCGCGCTTGAAGTTCGGCCGTGAGGCGGTCCGCCTCTGGGATCCTGCCGAGCTCCGACAACAGCCGCGCGCGATGGTAGGCCAAGGTGAGGAAGGCGGGGCTCTTTGCGTCGACTTTCGCGGCGGACTCCAGCAGCTTCGAGATCTCCGGGTCCTTCGCGCCCGCGTGGGCGAGAGCGGCCACGAGCCAGGGCAACGTTGGTGTCCTTCGCCAGCGAGCAAGAGCTTCCTCGCCGTGTCCGGTATAAATACGGATCCAGTCGCTCATTTCCTCTCCCACCAGTCCCCGGGAATGAGTAGCGCGCGCCTCTCTGACTGGTTCGCCGTCCTTCTCTACCAAGCTGGACCTGCTGGCATCCGGGATTTCCAGGCTCCCATCAATGATGCGGTCCCAGGCATAGGTGTAATTGTCCAGAGCGTCGTGGAAGTCCGCCACCGCGCCCTTGGCGGAGAGACGCGCGCCCAGGGCGGCCACGTACTTCGGTGGATCGGCAAGGTAGGTGGCGCGGTCCAGCATGGCCTTCGCATCCGTGTGGATAGCAGCGCGCTTCGGATCCTTCACCAGGGCTTCGAGGGAGCTTCGCACCGCCGACAGCTTCGCCGGATCCTTCGCGGCCTCCCGCAGGCCCGCCCGGGCGGCGAGGTAGGCGCCTAGATCGGACCAGGGCGAGCTGCGGTCAGCGGCGATGGCGGCGAAGCCAGCCTTCGCCTCCGCGAGCTGGCCCAGGTGGAAGCGGGCCGCGGCGAGCTGGTAGGCGCGGTCCTGCTTGAACCAGGCCGGCGCGATCGCGGGCGCGGCTTCGGGCAGGCTGCGGGTCTTCTCGCCGGAGAAGATCTCGTCCTGGCCCTTCACCCAGGAAAGTACCCACGGGTCTTTGGCGCCATGACTCTTGATGCGGGCCTCCAAAGTCTCCGCCGCTTTGGCGAAGACCGGATCGCCGAGTTGGGCGGTGGCTGCATAGTTCGCATCCCAGCTGTAGGGCGACGCCAGTTTGGGCTCGCCTTCCACCACCTGCTTGCGGATCGCCTTCCACCGGTTGCGGCCCCCGTCCTCCCAGCGGTCCCGTTTCACCGCATCCTTGCGCTCGGGCCCGAAGCCCTCCCGTTCCCACCAGAGCCGGAGGGCGTCCTGCTGGGCCTGGTCGTCCATCCCTGCGCCGCTCAAATGCCGGTAGGCGACGACAAGATAGGAGCGCGCGAAGGTGGGCTGCACGAGGCCAAGATCACCCTTCGCGTAGGCCTCGAAGTGGCCATGGTCGGGGAAGAGGGTGTGCACGAATACTGGTTCCGAACTGAATCCGCAAGCTTCCAGGGCTCGGTCGGCAACGAGGATCAGGACCAGCGCCGCCACTGCGGGCACCGCCCGGCGGGCAAGGAGATTCCAACGGCTCATCGGTCCAGCTCCTGGAGAAGGGATGCCACATTCTCTTCCGTCCAGGGCCGGCCCTGGAAGACGTAAACCCGGCGCGACCGCCGCCAGTCCGCCGGCACCATGTCCCGGGGCTCGTCGGTGCTGAGGCCCAGGGCGTTCCGGGCGGAGTCCGCGTGGAAGTCCCGGCCTTGACGGACCTGCGCCCGCACCTTCGTCGCGCCGCCGCCCATGCGGAAGAGCATGGGCACCGCCTCGTCCACGGGCAGGTTTCTGATCCACGGATCGTCCAGGCACCAGGATGCCAGGGCCGTGATGGAGACCGGCAGCTGCGGATGCCGCTTCCGCAAGTCCCACAGCAGGTCGCGGTAGAAGGCGCGTTCGGAGACCCGCGCGTCGAAATCGATCTGCAGGGCCACAACCCGTCGCAACGCGAAGGCGTCCTCCAGCTCCCGGAGCAGGGCCTCCCGCTGCGCCGCGTCGAGGACCGGCGACTCGCGGGCATCCCCATCCACCCGCACCACCGCCATGAGGGGCGTGCCTTCGTCCACCCGGAGGGGGGCGACCCGGGGCCGCATCAGGACGCGATCCCCTCGCAGGAGCACGTGCTTGGCGTAGAAGGCTACGCCCACATTCCGCCCCTTCAGGAAGCGGAGGTCCTGGGGCTCTTCCCAGGCCCACAGCACGCGCATGGGGAAGGCCTTCAGCCGTGAGGGCTCCTTGCGGTGGCACGAACACAGCGCGAGCGCCACGAGGGCGCCCGCGCCGAGGGTTCGGAGGGAGGTCATCCCCCCAGTGTAGGGAGTTCTACTTGGCCTTCGGCTTCGCCGGCATGCAGTCGCCGCAGGGCTTCATGCCCGCCTTCTTCGCCGCGGACTTGGAGGGGAAGTCCACCTTCGTGCCGGCCTTCTCGATCTCCTTCACCCACTTGCAGTCCGGCATGTGGAACATCTTCGTGTCCTTGCAGCCCACCACGGGGATGGCCTTGGGGACTTCGCCCTTGGCGGCTTCCGCCTTGGGCGCTTCGGCCTTGGGGGACGCCTTCGCCTTGTCATCGGAAGGGGCTGCGGCGGCCAAACCGCAGGCCAGGCACAGGCCGAGGGCCAGGGTACGGAACAGGGTCATGGAGACCTCCTCGTTGAGAATTGCAGTCCCAAGGGTAGGCGCCCCTCCGGCGGGGGCAATGAAAGTTTCAGATCGGAAGGGTTCTATGAAAGGCGGGCGTGCGCCGGGCCTTCGTGGCCTGTTCGAAGGCGTAGCCCAGACGCAGGAGCACGGGCTCCGACCAGGCGCGGCCGAAAAAGGAGAGACCCACGGGCAGGCCATGGACGAGGCCCGCGGGCACCGTCAGGTGGGGATAGCCCGCCACCGCCGCGGGGCTGGAGCAGCTGAGCCCGCCCCGGTCCCCGTTCACCACATCGATGAGGGCGGCGGGGCCCGAGGTCGGACCGATGATGGCGTCGAGGCGCTGGGCGTCCATGAGGCCGTCGATGCCTTCCCGGGACAGCTTGCGGCAGGCCTCCAGGGCCTTGAGGTAGGCAGGCTCCGTGAGCGGCCCCTTCTGCACCGCCTGGAGCATCCATTCCTGGCCGAACCAGGGCATCTCCCGGGCCCGCTCCCGGTCGTTGAAGGCGATGACATCCGCCATGCTGCGCATCTTCCCGCCCCGGGCGGCGAGATAGGCGTCCAGGTCCGCCTTGAATTCATAGAGCAGCACCTCCAGCTCCGCATCGCCGTAGGCGTCATCCTTCAGCTCCACGTCCACCAGTTCTGCGCCGTGGGCCTTCAGGGCGGCGCAGGCGGCGGCCATGACCGCGTCCACGCCGGGATGCCGCTCCCGCAGGTTCTTCATGAAGCCGAGGCGCGCCCCCTTCAGTCCGCCGGCGTCCAGGAAGCGGGTGTAGTCGGCCTCGACGCGGCCCTGGGCTGCGGCGGTGGCGGGATCCCGCGGGTCCGCGCCGGCCATGGCCGAGAGCAGCAGGGCCGCGTCCCGCACGGTGCGGGTCATGGGGCCCGGCGTGTCCTGACTGTGGGCGAGGGGGACGATGCCGGCGCGGCTGAGCAGGCCCAGGGTGGGTTTCAGCCCCACGATGCCGCAGGCGGCGCTGGGGCTTACGATGGAGCCGTCGGTCTCCGTGCCCACCGCCGCCACGCAGAAGGCCGCCGCCACCGCCGCGGCGCTGCCGGAGCTGGAGCCGGAGGGATTGCGGTCCAGGGCGTGGGGATTGCGGGTCTGGCCGCCCCGGGCGCTCCAGCCGCTGAGGCTGTGGGAGGAGCGGAAGTTCGCCCACTCGCTGAGGTTCGTCTTGCCCAGGAGCACCGCGCCGGCGGCGCGGAGCCGGGCCAGCACGAAGGCGTCCCGGGCGGGAATCGGCGCATCCAGGAGGGCCAGGGAGCCCGCCGTGGTCTTCATGCGGTCCGCGCTGTCCAGGTTGTCCTTCACGAGGATCGGCAGGCCGTGCAGGGGCCCGCGGGGACCTCGCGCCTGCCGTTCCCGATCGAGGGCCCGGGCGATGGCCAGGGCTTCGGGGTTCAGCTCGATCACCGCGTGGAGCGCGCCGTCGAGCTTCCGGATCCGGGCCTGGCTGGCGAGGATCAGGGCTTCCGAGGTCCAGACTCCGCTTGCGAGGCCCGCCGCAAGGGAGGCGCAGGTGGCTTCCTCCAGGGAGGGCGCGACCTTGGCCTTCGGGGCGGCCCGCAGGGCGGAGGTGCCCAGGGCGGCTCCGGCGGCCAGGAAGGTGCGGCGGTCCAAGCCGGACGACGGTTCCTGCTTCGGCATCAGAGCTCCCGGGAATGTGTGGGGACATTCCAACACGGCGGACCATTCACCGGCGCAGGATCCCCTTTGGCCGATCGCCGGCGGCGGACGCCTTCCCGGGGTCGCACACTGGATCCGGCGCGTTGGAGACCCCCATGAAGACCTTCCTGCTCTGGTGCATCCTGCTGATCCTGTGCTGGCCCCTGGCCCTGCTGGCGCTGATCGCCTATCCCTTCGTCTGGCTCCTGCTCCTGCCCTTCCGGCTGGTGGGGATCACCGTCAACGGGGTCCTCCACCTGCTGAAGGCGCTGTTCCTGCTGCCGGCGAAAGCGCTGGGGGCCTGAGTCAGCCCAGGGCCTTCTCCAGCGCCGTCCCATGGATCGCGGCGAGGTCCGCGGCATCCGCGTCCAGCAGGGGCTGGCCATCCACGGCGACGGTGACCCGCTTCCCGCCGGTGGTGCCCAGCTTGGCGAAGGGCACGCGGTGGGTTTCGCACAGGGCCTTCAAGGCGCTCTCCCCGTCGGGGCTGACGCTCACCACGATGCGGCCGGCGCTTTCGCCGAAAAGGAGGCTGTCCAGGCGCAGGCCGCCGCGGGTCAGCATGAGCTGGCAACCCATGCCGCCCTGGAAGGCGGATTCCAGCACCGCCGTGAGCAGGCCGCCCTCGGAGGTGTCGTGGGCGCTGCGAATCAGCCCGAGGCGGATGCCTTCCCGCACGCAGGCCTGGAGGCGGAATTCGTCGTCCAGCCACAGCTCCGGGCAGGGTCCATAGACGCGGCCCGTGCGCAGCTTGAGGTATTCCGAACCGCCCAGCTCGTCGCGGGTCTCCCCCAGCAGGAAGATGCCGTCGAAGGCGGCGCGGAAGCCTGAACCGCAGAAGCGGTTCCCGACCTTCGCCAGGGCCGTGGCGTCCGGGGCGTGCACGTCCACGGGCAGGGCCGCGTCCTCGATCAGCCCCACGGCTCCGATCATGGGCGTCGGGAAGATGCTCACGCCCTCGGTGTCGTTGTAGAGGCTCACATTGCCCGAAACGACGGGCACGCCCAGGGCGAGGCAGGCCTGGCGGATGCCGAGGGTGCCCTGCTCGAAGGCCCACATGTTCTCGGGCTTCTCCGGGTTGCCATAGTTCAGGCAGTCCGTGAGGCCGATGGGCTCGGCGCCGACGCAGGAGACATTGCGGCAGGCCTCCGCCACGGCATGGGCGGCGCCCCAGAAGGGATCCAGGTGGGCGTAGCGGCCATTGCAGTCGCTCTTCATGGCCACGGCCTTGCCCGTGTCCTTCCCGTCCTCGCCCTTGATGCGGATGATTCCGGCGTCGCCCCGGCCCTGCATCAACAGGGTATTGCTGCGCACGGTGCCGTCGTACTGCTCGAAGATCCAGCCCTTGGACGCCACCGTGGGCTGGGCGAGGAGCCGGCGCAGGGTGCGCTCCACCTCGGCAGCCTTCAGGTCCTCGGGCATGGCTTCGGCGTTCAGCGCGTCCAGCCACTCGGGGCGTGAGCGGGGCCGGTCGTATTTGGGCGCCGCGTCGGCGAGAGGCTGGATGGGCAGATCGATGACCTTCTCCCCGTGCCACATGCCGATGAAGCGGCCGCTGTCGGTGACTTCGCCCACCACGACGGCGTCCAGGCCCCATTTGTGGAGGACGCGGACCACGTCCGCCTCGTGCCCGGGCTTGGCCACGAGCAGCATGCGCTCCTGGCTTTCGCTGAGCATGAGCTCGAAGGGCGTCATGCCTTCTTCGCGCATGGGCACCTGGTCCAGGTCCAGGCGCAGGCCCGTCTCGGCGCGGCTGGCCATCTCGAAGCTGGACGAGGTCAGGCCCGCGGCGCCCATGTCCTGGATGCCGATGACCCAGTCCGTGGCAAAGAGCTCCATGCAGGCTTCCAGCAGCAGCTTCTCCGTGAAAGGGTCGCCCACCTGCACCGTGGGCCGCTTCTCCTCGCTGCCCTCGCCGAACTCCGCCGACGCCATGGACGCGCCGTGGATGCCGTCGCGACCGGTCTTGGAGCCGATGTACATGACCTTGTTGCCCACGCCGGACGCGTAGCCGCGGAAGATCCGGTCGCCCCGCAGCAGGCCCAGGGAGAAGGCGTTCACCAGGATGTTGCCGTTGTAGCAGGCGTCGAAGGCGCAGTCGCCCCCCAGCATGGCGATGCCCATGCAGTTGCCGTAGCCGGCGATGCCCGCGGCCACGCCCTTCACCAGGGACTTCATGCGCCCACTTTGGGGATTCGATCCGTCGAGTTCCCCGAAGCGCAGCGAGTTCATGTTCGCCAGGGGCCGCGCGCCCATGGTGAAGACGTCCCGGAGGATGCCGCCCACGCCCGTGGCCGCGCCCTGGTAGGGCTCGATGTAGCTGGGGTGGTTGTGGCTCTCCATCTTGAAGGCCACCGCCCAGCCGTCGCCGATGTCCACCACGCCGGCGTTCTCGCCGGGGCCCTGGAGCACTCGCGGACCCTCCGTGGGCAGGTTGCGCAGGTGGATGCGGGAGGACTTGTAGGAGCAGTGCTCGCTCCACATGGCGCTGAAGATGCCGAGTTCCGGGTAGGTGGGCATGCGGCCATCCACGAGGCGCAGGGCCACCTGCCACTCCTCCGGCGAAAGCCCGAGGGAGAGGGCCAGGGCTTCGTTCACCTGGGGTTCAAGCATCGTGGACATGGCAACGCTCCGATTGCCCCGATTCTACCGTTCCCTGGATTCGTGAAATGCCCTGTATTTTCGGGCATTCAGCCTCCATACTGATCAGCTGCCATGGCGACGAAGTCCCCCAAGACCCTCCTGCTCTACAGCGCCCCCAAGTCGGGCTTCGGGGACGAGTGGATGACCTTCCTGCCCATCGGCCTGGGCTTCCTGCAGGCCATGCTGAAGTCCAAGGGCTTCGATTGCCGCCTGGCGAACCTCAGCGGCAAGTCGAAGGCGGAAATCCTCGCCTACCTGAAGAAGCAGCAGGCCGACGTCATCGGCGTCTCCATGTTCACCTTCAACCGCAAGCGCAGCTACGAGCTGTTGAAGATGGCGAAGGAGGCCTGCCCGGCGTGCATCACCCTGGCGGGCGGCCCGCACCCAACCCACCTCGCCGCGGAAGTCTTCGAGGACTGCCCCGCCCTCGACGCCATCGTGAAGGGGGAAGGCGAGCCCATCCTCCTGGGCATCGCGGAGCGCCTACAGGCCGCGCCGGGTTCGACCCTCTGGAGGAAGACGCCAGGGCTGATCCTCCGCGCCGAAGATGGTTCCGGGCTGATCGAGACCGCCTCCCAGCCGGTCCTGGAGGATCTGGACGTCATGGGCGCACCGGTGCAGCACTTCGAGGCGGACTTCCTCGACGACATCGGCCAGCTCTCCTACATCTCCACCAGCCGGGGCTGCCCTGCCACCTGCAATTTCTGCAACACGCCGGAATTCTGGGGCACCTCCATCCGCTTCCGCGGCCCGGAGGCGGTGCTGGAGGAGATGCGGCTGCTGCGGGAGAAGCACGGTCTCACCTACTATTCCTTTCGCGACGACACTTTCACCGGCAACCGGGGCCGCATTCTGACCCTCATGGAGCTGATCCAGGGCTCGGGCTTGCATCCCCTCTGGAACTGCCAATCCCGGGTGAACCTGGTGGACGAGGACCGCCTCGTGGCCATGAAGCGCGCGGGCTGCGAGTTCATGCAGTTCGGCGTGGAGCACGGCAGCGAGAAGGTGCTGCTGCTCCTGGACAAGGGCACCAGCATGAAGCACGTGCGCCAGGCCCTCAGCCTCGTCCGGAAAGTCGGCATGAACCTGGGCATCTACCTCATCACCGGCATTCCTGGGGAGACCTGGGAGGACGTGGAGCTCACGGCCCAGCTCATCCGCGACGCGAAGCCCCACGACGCCCAGCTCAGCCCCCTCGCCCTCTACCCGGGCACGCGGATGTACGACCAGATCCGCGCCGAAGGGCGCATCTCCCGGGAATTCTTCCGCGAATCCGGCGACGCGGAGATCTTCGCCCGGCAGGACGCCCACACGGAAAAGGCGTTGAAGTACCTGTACGGCGAGATCGAGGCGGTGAAGGCTTCAGCCCGCTACACCCCCGCCGAGTTCGCTCAGCAGAAGCAGTGGCTGGGCTTCTGCGCGGTGACGAACCTGCTCTGTGGCGAGGCGGCCGAGGATACGGGCCGCTTCCGGGAGGCCGAGGCGGAGTACGACGAGATCATCCGCCGGGAACCCGGCAACTTCTGGGGCTTCATGAAGCGCGCCCTGCTCTTCGAGAAGCAGGAACTCATGAAGCAGGCCCGAGCCGACCTGGCGGAGGCCCTGGCCCTGGCGCCGGGCAATCCGGAAGCCACCGAGCTGGCGGGCCTCTGGGGCCTGAAGCTGAGGAAGGACCGCGTGCGCCAGCCCGCCCACGGCCCCGCGGCGGTGATGAAGGGCGCGGAGGCCTACCTGGCGCGCCCCAAGATATGAACCTCCACCAGTTTCGAGGCCTGCTCCAGGCGCTCGGCCTGGTTGCCTTCGATCCAGTGGAAGGGGAGGTTCCTCGATTCGAGCACCTCCTCGAAGCGGGCGGTCATCCAGCGCCGCAAGCGCTCGCCGTCCCGGAAGCCGTCCTGCACAAAGGGCACGTCCATGCTGGAGAGCAGGGTCAGGGCGTAGGTTCGGCCTTCCGCGAGCTTCGCCACCTCCCGGCTCCAGAAGCCCATGTAGCGCTCGTGCCAGACGGCGGTGGCCAGGGCGTCCGTGTCGCAGACGAGGAAGCCGGCCTTCATCACTGCGGGCTTTTTTTCGGCTTCGTCCTCCATGCGGTTCTGGGCGTTGGCGATGATGCTGAACTCCTCGCTCACCCAGAGGCCTTCCGAGAAGCCGCCCTTGCCGGCTTCCGTGTAGGCGCGGCCGAACTCCGGCACCCAGGCGGTGTGGTAGCGGGCGGCGAGATCCCGGGCCAGGGTGGTCTTGCCGGTGCTCTCGGCGCCCAGGATGCGGACTTTCGCGACGCTCACCGGGCCTCCATTCGCCAGGACCTGGTCCATTCAACCAGCCCGGCGATGCAGATGGCGAGGAAGACCGCGTAGAGGCCCGCCGTGATGAAGAGCTGCTTGTAGATAAGCAGCCCGATGGAAATGAGGTTGGCCCCGATCCAGATCCACCAGTTCTCCAGGCGCTTCCGGGCCATGAGCACCTGGGCGGCGACGCTGAGCCCCGTGACGGTAGCGTCGAGGACGGGCACCGTGCTGGGAGTGAAGCGCTTCAGGAGCAGGACCACCAGCGCCGTACCGGCCAGGGTCAGCGCCCCGACGAGGGCCGCCTCCGCCGGGGGCGTGCGGCTGACCTTGAGGGCGCCGTGGTCAAGCCCGCCGTGGAGCCAGTGCCACCAGCCGTAGATCCCGACCGCGACATAGAAGACCTGCAGCCCCACGTCCGCGTAGAGCCCCGACCGGGTGAAAAGGACCATGAAGAGCAGGTTGTTGGCGATGCCCAGGGGCCAGTTCCAGATATTCTGCCGGGCGATGAGCCAGACGCAGGCGGCGCCGGTGACGAAACCGGACAGTTCCAGGGCGTTGGCCCGGAGATAGGCGAGCAGGCCTTCCATGGTCAGGAAGGCTACACTGGAAGGGCCGCCCTTCCGGAGGAAGCATGCCCCCTGGCACCTGCCAGCTCGATGCCGCCCAGCTGGATGCCACCCTGACCAGGATGGCGGAGGAACTCGCTTCCCGCCTGGGCCCTGACGAACCCATCGCCGTGCTGGGCATCCGCAGCCGGGGCCTGCCCCTGGCGGAGCGCCTGGCCGCCCGCCTGAGCGCCAGCACCCACCGCGCCGCCCCCATGGGCGCCCTGGACATCACCCTCTACCGGGACGACCTCACGGAGCGCGCCGGCGCCCCCATCGTGCGGCCCACGGAGATCCCCTTCACCCTGAAGGAGCGCACGGTGATCCTGGTGGACGACGTGCTCTTCACCGGGCGCACCATCCGCGCGGCCCTGGACGCCCTCCTGGACCACGGCCGGCCCCGGAAGGTGCTGCTGGCGGTGCTGGTGGACCGGGGCGGCCGGGAGCTGCCCATTCAGGCGGACGTGGTGGGCACCACCCTGAAGGTGGCCTGGGGCGAGCGGGTGAGCGTGAAAGTGAAGGAACTGGACGGCGAGGACGGCGTCTTCGTGGAACCGAAGGACTGAGCCATGGCCACGGCGCGCTACGTCTTCCCCCACAAGCACCTGCTGGGCATCGAGCCCCTGAGTCCCGACGACATCACCGCCATCCTCGACCAGGCGGTGGCCTTCGAGGAGGTCTGCGAACGCCCCGACATCAAGATCGTGCCGGCGCTCCGCAAGAAGCTCATCGTCAACCTCTTCTTCGAGAACTCGACCCGCACCCGCAACAGCTTCGAGATCGCCCAGAAGCGGCTCAGCGCCGAGATCATCAACTTCGACGCGGACACCAGCAGCCTGTCCAAGGGCGAGACCCTGATCGACACGGCCATGAACCTGCAGGCCATGCACCCGGACCTCATCGTCATGCGCCACAGCGCGCCGGGCGCCCACGCCCTGCTCTCCAGGCACATGAAGGCCTCCATCGTGAACGCCGGCGACGGCGCCCACGAGCATCCCACGCAGGCCCTGCTGGACGCCTACACCCTGCGCAAGAAGTTCGGTCGGCTGGAGGGCCTGAAGGTGGCCATCGTCGGCGACATCCGCCACTCCCGCGTCGTGCGCAGCAACCTCTGGCTGCTGACCAAGATGGGCGCCAAGGTCACGCTGGTGGCGCCGCCCACCCTGCTGCCCCGGGAGATGAAGGCCACCTGGCCCGGCGTGGAATTCACCTCGGACTTCGATTCAATCATCCCCGCCATGGACGCCATCATGATCCTGCGCATCCAGTTCGAGCGGGGCACCGGCAACTTCATCCCCGGCCAGGGCGAATACATCCGCTTCTTCCAGCTCAACGAGGCGCGCCTCAGGAAGGCCAAGCCCGGCGTGGCCGTGCTGCATCCCGGCCCCATCAACCGGGGCGTGGAGATCACCTCGGAAGTCGCCGATGGGCCCAACAACCTCATCCTCGACCAGGTGACGAACGGCGTGCCGGTGCGGATGTCGGTGATGTACCTGCTCTGCCATCCCCACGGGGAGGCGGTGCCTTGATCCAAGGCCCCATCACCCTCCTCATCCTCGACGGCTTCGGTGACGGGCCCCGCAACAGCTTCGACGCCACTTTCGCGGCGGCCATGCTCCACTTCAACGCGCTGCGCCGGCGCTACGCGGCCACGCAGTTGGTGACCTCGGGGGAGGCCGTCGGCCTGCCGGAGGGCCAGTTCGGCAATTCGGAAGTGGGCCACACGAATCTGGGCGCGGGGCGGGTCGTCTGGCAGGAGCTGACCCGCATCGACGCCGCCATCCGCCGTGGGACCTTTCGGGACAACGGGCCCCTTGCAAAGCTCTTCGCGGATCTCAAGGCCTCGGGGAAGCGGCTTCACCTTCTAGGTCTTGTCAGCGACGGCGGCGTCCACAGCCACCAGAACCACCTCGTCGCACTCTCGAAGTGGGCCCAGGACGCGGGCGTCCCCGCCACCATCCACGCCTTCCTGGACGGCCGGGACACGGCCCAGAAGAGCGCCGACGGTTACCTTCAGTGGCTCGGCTTCCAGCTCCGGGACTGTCCCCTCGTCACGATCGGATCGTTGTGCGGGCGCTACACCGCCATGGACCGGGACCAGCGCTGGGAGCGCACGGAGCGGGCCTGGAAGCTGCTCGTCGACGGCGTGGGCGAGTTTGATGCAGCGGACGCCATGGCGGGCATCACCGCGGCCTACGAGCGCGGTGAGACCGACGAGTTCGTCTCGCCCACGAAGCTCGCCGCCTTCCGCCCCATCGCCGACGGCGACAGCGTCCTCTTCTTCAACTTCCGGGCGGACCGCGGCCGCCAGCTCAGCCACGCCCTGGTGCATCCGGACTTCAACGGCTTTACGCCGCAGCACCGCCCCAAGGTCTCGCTGCTCACCTTCACCCAGTACGACATTCTGCTGGATCCCTACGTCGCCGTGGCCTATCCGCCTCAGAGCTTGGATGGCCTACTGGGCCAGGTGGTCAGCGAAAAGGGTTGGAAACAGTTCCGCACGGCGGAGACGGAGAAGTACGCCCATGTGACCTACTTCTTCAACGGCGGCCGGGAGGAGCCCTTCCCGGGCGAGGATCGGCGTCTGGTGCCTTCACCGAAAGTCGCCACCTACGATCTGCAGCCGGAGATGAGCTGCCGGGACGTGACCCGCGGCCTTTGCGACGCCATCCGCGCCGGCGCTCACCGCCTGCTGGTGTGCAACCTCGCCAACGGCGACATGGTGGGCCACACGGGCATGCTCAGCGCCGCCACCACCGCCTGCGAAATCCTCGACGACGCCATCCGCCAGATCGCCGAAGCGACGCTTGAGTCGGACGGCGCCCTCTTCATCACCGCCGACCACGGCAACTGCGAGTGCATGCGGGACGAGGCCGGCAATCCCCACACGGCGCATACCTTGAACCCCGTCCCCGCCGTGCTCATTGCGAAGGGCTTCGAAGGCGCGCCCTTGCGCACCGGCGGGGCGCTGAGCGATGTGGCGCCCACGCTATTGAAGCTGTTCGGTGTTCCGCAGCCTGTGGCAATGGATGGGAAGAGCCTGCTTTGAGGATTCATGGCTGACAATCCCTACGCCACTCCCTCCGCAACCCTGCACGCCAAGGGAGTCAGCGAACCGAGGGACCTCAACAGCCTCGGACGGAAGATTTTCGGCTTCTCGATCGGAGGGATCCTCGCGTTCCTGGCCTTGATGCTCCTGGCGCCGAACACGGATGGTCCGGTGCCTGATCCCCTCCTGAGCCGCCTAGCCCGGATAATCCTCTTGTTCGGACCACCCATTGGCCTCTCCATCCTGACGGGGCATCTCCTTGGCTCGACGGTCTCCCTGGGATACAGCGACTGCTGCTTTCGGCAGTCCTCCTGGGATTGGTGATGGGGATGCTCACCGATGGAGCCCTGTACGGCCTCGTCTATTTCACGGAGCAGAAACCAATGCCCAACAGGGATTTCCTAGAGGGCCTGGGCTGGCTTGGTGGAATTTTCGTCCTGGCGAATTGCGCCCTGGGCTCGGTCCTCTACCTCTTGAGTCGCAAGCGTTCTTCACCGGAATGAGCCCGGACAGACCCCGGCTCGAGAATCCGATGCCTACTTCCCCCGGTTGCTGCTCCGCATGTGCGCGGCCCCGCCGCTCTTGCCAGCGGCCTTGGGATTGACCTTCACTTTGTGGTCGGGGGCGGGCTTGCCGGAAGGCTTGGCCGCGGGATTGGCCGACGTCCCTTCGGTCTTCTTGGCGGTGAGGTTCTTCATCACGTCGGCGGCGATGGACAGATCGGGTTTCACGGCCATGAGAACCTCCGGTTCAAGGGTTTTTCCATGCCCATTCTAGCCTGGATTGGAACAGGGGCGTATGCTCACCTCCGCTCAACCCCAACCGATCCAAGGAGGCGCCCATGCGCATCGCCCTGCTGCTCGCCCTCGGCCTCGTCCTGCCCCTCGGGGCCCAGGACAAGACCGCCAAGACCGAAGCCAAGCCCCCGTCCATGGCGGACATGATGCAGAAGCCCGGCCCCGAGATGGCCAGGATGAAGGCCATGGTGGGCACCTGGGCCGTGGAGGAGATCATCGAGGCCAGCCCGATGGGCCCCGCCGGCAAGGGCAAGGGCACCGGCCGCGTCACCCTCGGCCCCGGCGGCCTGTCCATGATGATCGACTACCAGTCCAAGGTCGGCCACATGAAGGGCTTCCACGGCAGCGGCGTTCTCGCCTGGGACGAGCCCAGCAAGTCCTACAAGCAGGCCTGGGTGGACAACATGATGCCCATGATGCTGGTGGGCACCGGCAACTGGGACGGCGACAAGTTCGTCATGAACAGCGAAGGCAGCATGATGGGCAAGCCCTTCAAGGGCCGGGACGAATTCACGGGCTTCTCGAAGGACGGCTTCACCCTCACCTCCTTCATGTCCATGGACGGCTCCCCCATGACGAAGGTGATGACCCTCATCCACCGCAGGCCGAAGGCCGGAGCCGCCCCCAAGGCTGAAGAGAAGAAGTAGCGGTCACTCCGCGGGCTTCACGCCCGTGTGCAGCGCCACGATGCCGCCGGTGAGGTTGGTCCATGCGACCGACGCGAAGCCGGCGGCTTCCAATTCTCCAGCGAGGCGCGCCTGGTCTGGAAAACCTCGGATGCTCTCCGGGAGGTAGGTGTAGGCCCCCGGATCGCCGCTGATCCAGCCGCCGATGCGCGGCAGCACCTTCAGGGAGTACCAGTCGTAGACCTGGCGCAGCCCCGGGAGGACTGGCGTCGAGAATTCCAGGATGGTGAGGCGCCCTTCCGGCCGCAGCACACGGAGGAATTCCCCGTAGGCCCGGGCCCGGTCCTCCACGTTGCGGATGCCGTAGCAGATGGTGAGGCCGTCGAAGGTGGCGTCCTTGAAGGGCAGCGCCTGGGCGTCGGCGTCGCTGCTGGCCCAGATGAGGTCCGCGAAGCCCTTCCGTCGAAACTTGGCGGGACCCAGGCGGAGCATGGCGTGGGTGAAGTCCGTGCTCAACACTTCCGCGCCGCGCCGGGCCAGGGCGAGGGAGCTGTCGCCAGTGCCGGCGGCGACATCCAGAAAGCGTTGGCCAGGGGCGGCACCACTCCGCCGGGCCATGCGCCACCACCAGTAGAAGTCGATCCCCCCGCTGAGGACGTGATTGAGCAGGTCGTACCGCCCGGCGATGCCGGTGAACATGGCCTGCACCTGCTTGCCTTCGGGCACACCGCCTCCTGGCTTCAATCATCCCAGTTTCGGTCCCTCATCCCAAACGAAGGCCCCCATTCGGGGGCCTTCGTCCGGATCCGGAGGACTTCAGTTGCGCCGGATCTCCCGGCTCTCGCTGCGGGGGGGCGGCGAAGAGGGCCGATCGTTGTGGGAAGGCGCGGAACTGGAAGGGGGCGGGCTGCTGGGACGCTCGTTGCGGGGCGGAGGCGGGGGCGACGGACGCTCCATGCGCCGTTCCTGCTGTCGTTCCGGCTGTCGTTCCTGGGGCCGTTCCTGCCGTTCCTGCCTCCAATCGTTCCGCTCCTCCCGGGGGCGTTCCCGGGGCGGATCAGGACGCCGTTCCTCGAAACGGCGCTCCCGGGGGGTCTCCATGCCACGGTCGTTGCGGGGAGTCTCCTCACCGCGGCTTCCGCCCTGGGGACGGTCCACGCGTTCACGAGAGGCGGGACCCGGCGTACGGTCCGTTCCGCGGTCGTTCGTGCGGGGCGTCTCGCGTCCGGAGTCGGCGGGGCGGTCACGGGGCTCGATGCGGCGGTCCTCGTTCCCGCGCCCCGTGGTGCCCCGGCCCTCGGTGCGGGCGGGGGCTTCGACGGCGTTGGGGCGCTCCACCATCTCCCGGCCGCGGGGGCCGGGACCGCGCAGGCTGCGATCCTCGAAGGGGCGGGATTGGCGGCCATCAGGGCTGACGGGGCGGCCGCCCGCCGCAGCGGTCCCACCTTCGCCGCCACCTACAGGCCGGCTGACATGGGAGCGGGTCTGGATGGTGTGGCCAGTGGACTGGAGCTGGCGGCCATAGCTGCCCAGACGGTCGTTCTGGACCTGGCGGTCCAGGGCGCGGGTGAATTGCCCAGGGTTGCGGAATTCCGCGGCGGTGGCGATCACCGGGCTGGTACGCCAGGGGGGCGTCACGCCGCGGCCCACACCGGAGGTCCAGGTGGTGGTGCCATTGCCGCCATTGAAGCCGCCGATGACATTGCGATCCACGATGACGCGGTGATGGAGGCTGCCGTAATTGATGTGGCTGATCTGCACCACGTTCCAGCAGTAGCCGCCGTTCCAGGCGCCGTAGCCCCAGCTGGCGGGGGAGTTCCAGTAGTTGAGAGGGGACCAGCCGCAGTAGCCCCCGTTCCAGTTCCAGGCCACCCAGGCCGGGCTGTAGAAGACGCCAGGGATCCAGTACCAACCCCAATGGGAGGTCCAACCCCACCGGCCGTGGTGGGAGGTCACGTAGCCCCAGGGCTCATCGCTGATCCAGGTCATGCCGCCGGCATAGGCGCCCCAGCGACCCCGCCAGTAGGGGCGCCACTCGACGGAAACGCGGGGGCGCCAGCAGCGGCCCACGTCGTCCACGTCCACCCATTCCCCGTTGTCATCGAGGTCGTCGGCGTAGGAACGGATCTCCCTGGGCACGTATTCCGCGGACTGGCTGCGGCGGTAGACGAGGGCGTCGTCGCACCACTGGTCGAAGGCGTCCGCCTCGTAGGTATTAAAGCTGCGCACCCGGTCGAGACTGTCCTGGGCGCTGTAGATGGTCAGCCGCTCGCCCGCGGCGAGGGTGGCCCTGTCGCGCTCGTTGCTGTAGCTGCCGCGGCCGGAGTGGAGCTTGAAGCGCGTCACACGGTCCCGGTCCACTTCGACCGTGGCGCTGGCGCGGTCCGCAAGGCTCGCGGTACCCGTGGGCGTGTCGATGCGGAACCGGGTGTCCCCGGCGCCCGCGAGGGACACGCGCATGCGGCCGTAGTCGAGGCGCAGGAGGACCTGCCGCGCGCCGTCCCGGCCCGTGAACAGGGACGCCACGCTGAAGCGGGTGTTGGCGCCGAAGGCGATGCGGGATCCGTCCCCCAGTTGCAGCACACCACGACCGCGGCTTTCCACGACGTCACCTTCGGTGACGGGGATGCCCCGGCTCAGCGCCTCTTCCGCCTCCCCGGCCTTGCGGATGCGGACATCACCTTCCAGGATCTTCACCTGGGCATAGCGGTCCGGGGATTCGCCGGCGTAGTCGTCGTCCTGGTTGGAGGCGGGCGCCTGGGCGTGGGCGGCGGGGGCCGGGGCCAGCAGGACCGTCGCGGGCAGCGCAAGCAGGGCCGTCAGGGATCGGGAATTCCAGGAAAGGGTCATGGCTTCCTCCGGGGAGACGGATGCGTCCTGCAGGTCTGAAGCTCCCATGGACAGGTTCGCAATCCAAGCGGTGAATGCCAGGGTTGTGCCACCCCAAGGAGAGGGCCGGTTCAATCCTTGGGAAAGGGCTGGAAGGCCGTCCCGTGGGGACCCTCGGTCGCCGGCTGGGCCAACCGGAGAAACTGGGGCAGCAGGCCCGGCCAGGAGAGGCTCCAGCGCCTGGAGACCTTCCGCGGCGCCTCCGCCGAGGCGCGTTCCCGAAGCTCGAGGTGGTCGGGCCAGAACACCAGCTCGGGATCCGACACCAGCGGCAGCGCGAGGTATTGCACCCGCCCCGTGGCGGGATGCACCAAAGTCAGGACCCGCTCGCCATCATCCAGGATCCACAACAGCCCCCGCAGACCGGGCCGCAGGTCCGATTCGCCCCAGGGCAGTTCGCCCACCCCTCGGCTGAGGGGCGTGTCGGCGGGAAACGCGCCGACGGGAGCCAGGGGATCCATCTCCAGGCCTCCATCCCGCCACAGGCGCAAGACCCAGCCAGGGAGGCCCAGCTTGAGGCGCAGCACGCCCCGCCGATTGAGGACCCTGAGGCTTCCATCCCGGGCGAGGCTCACCCGCAGGTCACGGCCCTCCGCGGGCGCGGGCAGCGGAGGTGCTATGCCCGGAGGGCCATCTTCCAGCGACTGCCAGGGCGGCAGGGCAAGGGTGGACTCCCAGGGCAGCCGTTTGTCGCGGCTGGTCCCGGGGCTTTGCGCCGGGGCCGTGAGGGCCGCCGCCACAAGGACGACGCCCGTCAGGAAGCCGGCGCCCAGCCGCACAGGGCCTCCAGGTTCCGGGTGGTGGCTTCACAAATGCGCGCCACGCCCACGCCCCGCAGGGCGGCAACCTCCTGGGCGGTGTAGCGCACGAAGCCCGGCTCGTTGGGCTTGCCCCGATAGGGCACCGGCGCCAGGAAAGGCGCATCGGTTTCGACGAGGATGCGGTCCTCGGGAGCCCAGGCGGCCACTTCCCGCACGGCTTCCGCCTTCTTGAAGGTGACGATCCCCGAAAAGCTCAGGTAGAAGCCCAGGTCCAGGGCCCCGGCGGCGAAGGCCTTGTCTTCGGAGAAGCAGTGGATGATGCCTCGGACCTTGTCGGCTCCCTCCTCCCGGAGGATCCGCAGGGTGTCCTCAGGGGCACTGCGGGTGTGGATCATCAAAGGCTTCCCGAGGCGCCGGGCGAGGCGGATCTGGGCCCTGAATACCTCCTCCTGCTGGTCCCGGGGGCTGAGGTCGTAGTGCCAGTCGAGGCCGGTCTCGCCAACGAAGCGGACATTCGGATCGGCGGCCAGGGCTTCCAGCGCCGCGGCCGTGCCCGGATCCCAGGTGCGGGCTTCGTGGGGGTGGACGCCGAGACTGGCCTGGATGCCGGGCACGGCGCGGGCCAGTTCCAGGACCCGGGCGGAATCCACGAGGTCCGTGCCCACGGCGATGAAGCCGGAAACGCCGGCCTCCCGGGCCCGGTCCAGGGTGGCTCCGATCTCGGATTCCGCCAGGTGGCTCCCGGTCAGGTGGCAATGGGCATCGACCAGCATCGTTCCTCCACGAAAATGCTCTCACGGCACCGCGGCGGCACTTGTCTTTTCCTTGGAGGGCGGTAGTTTCTACACACCCATGAACAGGAGCGCCGGTCCGATCTCTCCTTGCTGCCGGCTGGCGGTGCGGATGCTCCTTGTACTGCTGGGCCTCGCCGTAGCCTCTCCCGCCCAGGCCCAGCCCCTGGCGTTCCGCCGCTTCGGCCTCAACGACGGCCTTCCCCAGAGCCAGGTCTCCGCCCTCCTGGAGGATCACCGGGGCTTCATCTGGCTGGGAACCACCTTCGGCGGCGTCGCGCGGCTCAGCGGCGGCACCTTCCGGCCCTTCGGCGCGGCCCAGGGCGTCAAGGTCCGCTCCGTGGTGGGCCTCCTCGAAGCCCCGGATGGCAGCATCTGGGCCGCGGGCGTGGACAGCGGCCTGTCGCGGATCCGCGGTTCCCAGATATCCAATTTCGGCGCCGCGGAGGGGCTCACCACCCCTGCGGTCTTCGCCATCGCCTATGACGCCAAGGGCTGCATCCATGCGGGCACCCGCACCGGCCTCTTCCGGGAGAACGGCAAAGGCGGGTTCGAAAAAGTCCCCCTTCCCGAGCCCTGGTCCAGCAGCCCGCTCTGGGGCCTGGAGCGGGATCCCCAGGGACGGATCTGGATGGCCACCCGCGGCGGCCAGGTCGGGCGCTGGGACGGCACGCGGGTGGAGGACTTCTCGCTCCCCAAGGCGGAACAAGGACGCGAGTTCGTCGAACTGCGCATGGACCCCGCCGGCACGCCCCACATGCTCATGCTGGATGCCCTTTTCCGCCTGGAAAAGACCGGATGGACCCAGGTCCCCCTGACCGGCACCCCCGGGATTCCCAAGACCCGCAACGTCCGCTTCGGCCCCAAGGGCGAGGTCCTGGTCTGCCTGAACACCATGGGCCTCTGGATCCGCCAGGCCGACGGGACCAGCCGCATCCTCACCGCCGACGACGGGCTGCCGCGGGAAAGCATCCTGAGCGCCTTCATCGACCATCGGGGCGTCCTGTGGGTGGGCTCGGATGGCGGCGGGCTGGTCGCCCAGGCCCTGCCCGGGCTGCGCAGCATCGCCAGCGGCAACGGCGTGGACCTCGGCGCCATCATGTCGGTGGTGGAGACGGCCCCGAACCGCTTCCTCCTCGTGTCCAGCAACGGCCTCTATGCCTGGGACGAGGGCAAAGGGATCCACCGCCATTGGACCCACGCGGACGGCCTGGCCAGCGATGAAGGCTGGGTCGGCATCCAGGATGGCCAGGGGGGCGCCTGGATCGGCACGAGCCGGGGGCTGAACCGCCTCACCCGGGAGGGGCGGCTTCTGCCGGGCCCCAAGGAAATGGACCTGGTGACCCCTTCCGTGCTGGTGATCTGGAAGGACCGGCTTTGGGCCGCCTGCGACCGGGGCCTTTTCGAGCTCGGCCTCGATGGACGCTTCATCGCCCGCCACCGGCCTCCGAAGGAAGTCGGCCAGGATCTGGTGTCGGGCATCATCCCGCGGGAGGACGGCTTGATGGTCGGCACGCGGCAGGGCCTGTGGATGTTCAAGGATGGCAAGTTCGAGCGACGCCATGCGGAAGCGCCCTTTTCCGAACTCACGGTGAACGGCCTTGTCCAGGACTCCTCCGGCGCCATCTGGCTCGGGTCCGGCGAGGGCCTCTTCCAGCAGAAGGGCAAGTCCTGGAGCCGCTACGGCGTCGGTCTGGGCCTCCCCGACGACAACATCTACTTCATCCACGAGGTCCAGCCCGGCCGGATGGCCATCGGCCACGGCAAGGGCGTCACCATCCTCGAAAGCGGCGCCAGCTTCCACCTCTCCCGCAACCTCGGGCTCATCTCCGACGAAACGAACCAGGGCGGCGCCCTGACGGATTCCAAGGGCCGGCTCTGGATCGGCATGATCGGCGGCGTGAACATCCTGGACGCCGCCAGCGGCTTCAGCCCCAAGGATCTGCTCCAGCCCCTGGTCACCGAGGTGCGCTGGGACGGCGGCTCGGCGCCCTTCCCGGCCACCCTGCAGATTCCCCCGCGGCCCCGGAGCCTGGACCTGGAATTCGACGTCGCGTCGCCCCTCGTCTCCGGCACGCCCAAGTTCCAGGCGCGGCTGGAGGGGGTGGATCCGGACTGGCGCACGGTGTCCGGCAACGTCCTCCAGTACCTGAACCTCGGCCGGGGCCGCTACACCTTCCGGTTGCGGGTCACCAACGATGGCATCCGCTGGGCGGAGGCCGCGCCGGTGAGTCTGGACATCGCGCCGGCGTGGCATGAGCGCTGGCCTGTCCGCCTTCTGCTGGCCCTCTGCGCCCTCGGCGCCGTCGGTGGCGCGGTGGCCTGGCGCCTCCGCCGCATGGCGCTGGAGGCCCACCGGCTCGAGGAGAAGGTCGCCGAGCGGACCCAGGAGCTGGCGGAACGCAACGGCTCCCTGGAACGGGCCCACCTGCAGCTGAAGCGGAGCCTGGAGGACCGCATGCAGTTCGTGGACGCAGTGGCCCACGACCTCCGCTCGCCCCTCACCAGCATCATGCTACTGGTGGACCGCCTGCGGGACGAAGCCGCGGGGCGCATGGGCGTGCAGGGCGTGCTCCAGTCCCTGGACCAGGAATCCGCCCGCCTCGAGAGCATCGTCCGGTCCCTCCTGAACCAGTCCAAGGCCACCTCCCTCTTCGAGACCATCAACCAGGTCCCCTGCAGCCCTTCCACCTTCTTCGAAGGCGTCACGGACGTCCTCGCCCTCAAGGCGGCGTCCAAGGGCCTGAACTGCGAGATGGACCTGGATCCGGCCTCCCGCAAGGCGAAGGTCCTGGCGGATACGACCGCCATGCAGCAGGTGCTCTTCAACCTCGTGGAGAACGCCCTCAAGTTCACGCCGGCGCCGGGGACCGTGGGCATCCGCACGCGGGTCTCCGACAGTCAATGGTCCCTCGACGTGTGGGACACGGGACGCGGCGTGGACGAGGAGGCCGCCCTCACCATCTTCGAGCCCTACCTCCAGGCGAAGGGCGCCGACGCCATGACGGGCTGGGGCCTGGGCCTGAGCATCTGCACCGCCATCGTCACCGCCCACCGGGGCACCCTGGAACTGGTCCGGGAGAACCGCCAGGGCGCCTGCTTCCGGGTGACCCTGCCCCTCGCCGGGAAGCCTTCCCTCGTGCCGGAGGAATCCTTCCACGGGGTGTGATGCCCCCGGGAGCGGTCCCTGTGAGAACCTAGGCCCGTGACCATCCCGCGGACCCTCCTCATCGTCGACGACGAACCCGGCATCCGGCGCTCGCTGGGGGAAAGCCTTTCGGAGGAGGGCTACGCGGTGCTCAAGGCCGAACGCGGCGAGCAGGTGCTCCAGCTCCTGGAGGACAGTGAAGGCGAAGGCCTCGACCTGGTCCTCCTCGATGTGTGGCTGCCGGGCATCGACGGCCTGGAGACCCTGAAGCGCGCCAAGCAGCTGCGCCCCGGCCTGCCCATCGTGATGATCAGCGGCCACGGCAACATCGACACCGCCATGCAGGCCACCAAGTTCGGTGCCTTCGACTTCCTGGAGAAGCCCATCGACCTGGACCGCCTGCTCCTGGTGGTCCGCAACGCCCTGAACCAGGGCCGGCTGGAGCAGGAGAACCAGCGCCTGGCGAGCGAAGTGGACGGCGAGCGCTTCCTCATGGCGGAAAGCCCCGCCATGAAGCGCCTGCTGTCGGACGTGCAGCTCGTGGCGGCCACGGAAGGCCGCGTCCTCCTCACCGGGGAGAACGGCAGCGGCAAGGAGGAGATCGCGCGCCTCATCCATTCCCTCGGCCCGCGCAAGGGGGCGCCGTTCATCGAAGTGAACTGCGCCGCGATCCCCGAGGAACTCATCGAAAGCGAACTCTTCGGCCACGTGAAGGGCGCCTTCACCGGCGCCGTCCGGGACCAGAAGGGCAAGTTCCGGGAAGCCAGCGGCGGCACCCTCTTCCTCGACGAAGTCGGCGACATGTCGCTCAAGACGCAGGCCAAGGTGCTGCGGGCGCTCCAGGAAGGCCGCATCGAGCCCGTGGGCGGCGGCGGTGCATTGGAAGTGGACGTGCGGGTCATCGCCGCCACCAACAAGGACCTGGGCGAAGAGATCAAGGCCGGCCGCTTCCGGGAGGACCTGTACTTCCGACTGGCAGTGGTGCCCCTGCGGGTGCCGCCCCTGCGGGAGCGCAGCGAGGAGCTGCTCCTGCTGGCCGAAGCCTTCATCGCGCGCCTCGCGCGGAAGTACGGCCGGCCTGCGAAGCGCCTGGGCCCCGACGCCAAGGACGCCCTGCTGCGCCACGACTGGCCGGGCAATGTGCGCGAGCTCAAGAACCTCATGGAGCGCGCGGTCATCCTCAGCCGCGGCGCCGACCTCACCGCCAGGGACCTGGGTCCGCTGGCGGCACGGCACATCGCGGAGCCGGATCCCTTCTCCTTCCCGGAGTTCGCCAGCCTGCGGGAGGCCCGCGAATGGTTCGAGGGCGTCTACATCCAGCGCGAGCTGAAAGTGCAGAGCGGCAACATGACCCGCGCCGCTGAGCGCCTGGGCCTCGACCGCTCCAACCTCTACAAGCGCCTGAAGGCCCTCGGCATCGAGGGACGGGACTCTTGAGCGAGGGCGCCGGGGCGGACCGCAAGCGCTGGTTCAAGATCGGCGAGACCGCCCAGCGCCTGGGCATCTCCCCCAAGGACCTGCGCTACTGGGAATCGGTGATCCCCGAGATCCGCCCCCGGCGCTCCAAGGGCAACCTGCGCTACTACCACGCCGACGAGCTGCCGCGCCTCCTGCGCATCCGCGACTGGATCCGCGAGGGCTTCAGCGCCGTGGACTGCCGCGGCCTGCTCATCAGCGGCCAGATCACGCCGCCCCTGGATCTCGGCCTCGCCCCGGAGGACCTGGCGCCCAGCGCCAAAGCCCGCCGACCGGCGCCCGGTCTCCGCATCGGCGCCGACCTCCAACCCGCCATCCAGGCCCTCCGCGAACTGCTGCAGCGCCTCGGCGGCGCCATCCCGAGCGCCGCGCCCAGCGCCCCGCCCGGCTCCAGCGCCCCGAAGCCAGCCCCCAAGCGGAAAGCCGTCCTTGACCCGCCCCCCAGTCTCTTCTAGGATCAATAGTTCACGGCGCGTGGCGCAGCCTGGTAGCGCACTACCTTGGGGTGGTAGGGGTCGGAGGTTCGAATCCTCTCGCGCCGACCAAAAGACCGATCGGGGCAACCTGGCCGGTCTTTTCGGTTTTCCTCCTTGGGCACGAGTGGATTCGAACTTCCGATCGGGGATGGCGCGCCGGTAGGAATAGGTCGGACACGCGAAAGCGTGCCCGACCGGTCCGCGCAGCGGAATTCCGGGCGCAGCCAGCCCCGCGGCCGGAGCCCGAAGGGCGGAGGGAGGTTCGAATCCTCTCGCGCCGACCAAAACCGGACAGCTTCTGCTGACCGGTTTTTTTATGCCTTGAGCTGAAGCGAGAGGACTCGAAACTCCGATCGATGATGGCGCTCCCGCCATTCGCGCAGGGACAGGTATGGCAAGGCCGGAACTCGTCCTCCAAAGGGTCTTCGGGGTCGACTCCCGTCCGCCTTCGCCTGGGCCGCAGCCTGGGGATCCTCGGAAAATCGTCCGCCAGGAAAGTCGCAGAGTGTCTTCCTTGACTGGCGTTTTGTTTGCCTTACCTTGGTAAGGTACTGGAGCCCGCCATGGAGATCCTCGCCCGCAGCCGCCTGACCTCGAAAGAGCAGCTGTCCCTTCCCGCCGCCATCCGGCGGCTGCTCGGCATCCATGCCGGAGATGAGCTCGTGTGGCTGAAGGACGCGGAGGGCCGGCTGGTGGTGGAATCCGCCCGGACCCATACCTTGGCCGACATCCGGGCCGCGGTGCTCGCCGCAGGCGCGCCGGTCCCGGGGGCTGCGGTCTCCGTCGCGGCCATGAAGGAGGGCATCGCCAGCCACCTGCGAGCCAAGCATGGCCGCCGCTGACACCAACGTCCTGGTCCGGCTCCTGGTCCAGGACGACGCCGCCCAGACCCGCCGGGCCGAAGCCTTTCTCCGGAGCAACGGCCCCCTCTGGATCTCCCTCGTCGTGCTCCTGGAGACCTGCTGGGTGCTCAGCTCGGTCTACGACTGGACCCGACCCCAGCTCCTGGTGCTCCTGCAGGGCCTCCAGGACAGCCCCGACTTCGTGCTGCAGATGCCCCAATCCGTCCGCGCCGCCGTGGACCGATTCCGGGACACCAAGGTCGACTTCCCCGAATGCCTCGCCCTCGAACTCGCCCGCGCGGAAGGACAGCTGCCGTTTGGCACCTTCGACAAGCCCGCCGGGAAGCTGCCGGGGGCGGTTGGGTTGTAGCGAGTTAGGGCCACCGCGCCAAGGTGGATAGAACCAGCCGGACCGGACTGGGCCCGGGCTGAACGATGGATCAGGACGGGATGGACCACTTGGGAAGCCCGCAGTGTACGCATTGCCTTGTGGTGGAAATGCAGCCATGCAGAGCTCGCCGCTCAGTTGTCCTCTGATCGAGGTGGATTGGTTATGGCCTCGTTCTGTGGGTGGAGCGGGTCAGCGGGATGAACCCGAACCCTTCAATTGGTTTTCTGATTTGGGGGAAGACCAGATCTCGATTGACTTGGTTTGAGTGATTTCCGGGTACGGATTGGTGGTTGGCGAGGGACAGTATCGATCTCAATGAATAGTTATTTTTTATTCCGAGATGCATCATAAGCAACTTGAGCTTTCAAATAATAATTCTTTGCCTCTGCATCATTTTTCGGTAATCCATACATCCCGTATTCATAACCCTTTCCTAGCTCTGATAACGCCATGAAATCATTGAGGTCGGCGCGTTTTCTTAACCAATAAACAGCCTCCTCTGATCTTGAACTTTGAAATCTATTGAAGAGCTCCCACATTGCATCTTTATTACCCTTATTTGCCGATCTTCTCATCCAATAGTCACCTTTAGGTACATTTTCAGCAGGGCCCATTTTGTAATAATCTCTTGCCAAGTAATACATTGATTTAGAATTCCCAAAGGAAGCCACGAAGCGTAACCGATTTCTAGGGGAAGAAAACCAACTCAAAAGTATTATATTAATTATTACATAAATAATCCAATTATTTTTAATATGCTGTTTCATGTATCACCTTACAGGTTGATCATTACGACGAATGTTTCCGCGATACTTTTTGGGTATATCCAAAGGTATTAGTATTGAATAAGACGCTTTAATATTGCAGATATAACCTTTCAACATATTATTTTCATCTATGTTTAGCCGAGACTGGGTGGACGGATGGAAAAGTACCTTATGGTTATTTTTCCACGGTGGATAGGGAATTCAAACGCCCCATTTCGCGAAACCGAACAGCCTTTGGCGGAACGAGTGGCGTGTTTCCAAGTCCAAAGGGGCCAGGACGAGGGTGCTGAGAGGGGTCTGGAGATAGGTGCATAGGTCATTTCTGCCCCGCAGGATCCTACCCTCGAGCCACTTGCACAAGAGCGGCCTGGGCTTCGCCCGTGATCCGCGGGATACGGACCCACCTTCCGAGCCAGGTTTGGGAACAGAGCTGGCCTTCTACGGCGGCCTCTCCTTGCGCTCGACGCACTCCAGAATTGCCCGGATGACCTTCGGCTGCGTGACCCACGCGATGCGCTGCATGCGGCTGTGGCAGTCGGGGCAGTAGAAGATGTCCACCGCGCACACCGGGAGCGTCGGCTCGGCTCATTGGATCCAGCACCACTGGACTGCCCTGCCCTCCGGATCCTCATTCTGCGGCCCTCTTCCTGCAATGAGGTGGAGGCCTCCTGGGAATCGCGTCTAACGCGCGGACTTCCGAAGCCGTCTCTGTGCCACCGCCGCCTCCAACCCCTTCGCTTCCTCGATCCCACCCTCCCGCGCCTCCTTCAGCAAACTGTCCACCGTCGCGCCGGCAGGGCCCGGCATTCCTTGCTGCGGGCGCCCGCCGGGGACCTACATTGGGGGGTGCTGCACGCGCAACCGCAAGGATGGATGCCTTCGAGGAGGTGGTCCCATGGCCGAGAGTCGTGTCCCCACGGGAGGAAGTGTCCAGGAGGCCCATCGGGCCGTCCCGCCGGGGGACCGGCAGGCGTTGCCCTCGGTGGCCATCCTCCCCTTCGTCGACCTGAGCCCGGAGCGGGCGGAGGGGCATTTCAGCGAAGGGTTCTCGGACGAGGTCCTCTTCAGCCTCAACCGCATCGAAGGGCTGCGGGCCATGTCCAGGACCTCCTCCTTCCCCTACAAGGATGCGGGACTGGACGTGGCCGAGATCGGGCTCCGGCTGGGCGTCCAGCACGTGCTCTCGGGCACCCTGCGCCGGGAGGGGGATCTGCTGCGGGTGGAGGCGGAGCTCTCCGCCATCCCGGGCGGGGCGCGGGTCTGGTCCGGCCGCTTCGAGCGGGAGCATGCGGACGTCTTCGGGCTCATCGACGAGGTCGTGGACGCCGTGGCCGGGGCGCTCGATGTGCCCCCGCCGGCCCACCACCATGCCTCCGTGGACCTGAAGGCCTACGACCTCTACCTGAGGGGACGGCAGTCCTATTTCACCTACCATCGCAGCGGCATGCTCCACGCGAGCGGGCTTTTTCAGCAGTGCCTGGGCATCGATCCGGCCTACGCCGCGGCCTGGGCCGGCCTGGCCAATTGCGCCGCCTACCTCTACATCTACGTGGACCGCAGCGAGGCCCACCGGGAGCGGGCCGAGCACGCGAGCCGGAGGGCCCTGGAACTGGACCCGGAGCTGGCGGAGGCCTACGCGTCCCGGGGTGTGGCCCTGGCGGCGTCCGGCCGGAAGGAGGAGGCCGTAGCGGCCTTCGAGACGGCCCTGCGCCTGGATCCGAACCTCTACGAGGCGGCCTACTTCTATGCCCGGCACTGCTTCGCGGAGGGGCGCCTGGAGGAGGCGATCCAGTACTTCGAATGGGCGGCCGCCCTTCGGCCCGAGGACTTCCAGGCGATGCTGCTGGTGGCCCAGGCCTACGCCAGCCTGGGCGTTCCCGACGAAGCGGAACGGGCCCGGCGGCACGGGCTTCTCCTGGTGGAGGAGCGGCTGAAGCTGGCTCCCGAGGACGTGCGGGCCCGGTACCTCGGGGCGAACGCCCTGGTGGCCCTCGGGGAGACCGCCAAGGGGCTGGCCTGGGCCCGGCTGGCCCGTGCCGCCGACCCGGAGGATTCCATGCTGCTGTACAACCTCGGCTGCATCCATGCCCTCGCCGGCAACGAGGCCGAGGCCCTGGACTGCCTGGAGCAGGCCGTGCGGGCGGGGCTCACCCAGAAGGACTGGTTCCTCCACGACGGCGATCTGGACGCCCTCCGCGCCAATCGGCGCTTCCAGGAGCTTATCCGTTCGCTATGAAGGCCGGACCGACGGCAAACCATGCCCGTGAACCAACTACAAGCGCCGCGAGGAAAAAAACCTTGTCGTCCTCATCAAAACCCTCTGGCTGCTTGAGTCCGTCGATGGACGCGGGCCCCCTCTGCCACGCGAACCCCTGAAATGGATCCTCGACAACAAGGACCTTGCCCTTGAGTCGCCTACCGTCGTCCGCGCCGCGCTCACCAACTATGCACACAGACCCGAAGTGGGTTTCGATGATTGCCTCATCCTCGAGATCGCTCGTAACGCGAGCCATATGCCGCTGGCGGCTTTCGACAAGGCCCTCAGGAAAGCGGGTAACGGCTGCATGATTTCGAGCTGAGCTTTGTCCAACGGCTCGTCCCGGCACTTCTACATCCGCTTCTTCGGCACCCACGCAAGTTTCGACCACATCGATACCGAGGCAATCTGAGAAATTCTCCATGAATCAGCCCGATTCGGTGGAGGCCATCAAGTTCGTCGGCGACACGCCCTGGTGGCCATTTTTGCGTCATGACTCCAGGTCGCTCGAATTCGGAAATCGAACCCCGGATAGGGCGAATTGATTTGGAGTCTGGTGTGCACGGGAGGTCCTGACCGAACCAGTGCTACACGAGTCAGACCCTCTACAAACTGCCTGGGAAGGCTTTTCTTCCTCGCTGAACACCGCCGTGCGTTGGTGAACTTGCACCGATTTTGGATTCCCCCAATCCTGGGCTAACGGTTGCCGGGGGGGCGATCACAGATCCGAGCCTGCATAGGTCCTGAAAGGAATCTCCCAGCGGAGGCATACTGATCAAGAGCCACCACCCCTAAGCCCTTCTCAAGCGAGGGATCAGCCTATGCTCCGCAAACTGTTCCTAGTCGTGTTCTCGGCCCTCTCCGTCCTGGCGGGCTCTCCAGACGGCCCGTGGGAGAAGGTCCAAGAAGCCATTAACAAGGGCCTGCCCAAGACGGCCATCGCCGAGCTCGAGCCCATCATTCAAGGGGCGGTAAAGAAAAAGGCCTATGGCGAGGCCATCAAGGCCATCGGCTTGCGCATCGCACTGGAAGGCAACATCCAGGGCAACAAGCCCGAAGAGAAGATCACCCGCATGCAGGCGGAGGTGGCCAAGGCGCCCGACGAGATGAAGCCGGTGATGGAAGCCATCCTGGCGAACTGGTACTGGCACTACTTTCAGCGGAATCGCTGGCGTTTTCTTCAGCGCACCCAGACCGCTGAAGCACCGGGCCAGGATTTCACGACCTGGGACCTGCCGCGCATTCTGGCGGGGATCGACAAACAATTCTCCAAGGCCCTCTCTCATGAGCAACTGCTCAAGGCCACGCCCGTTTCCGAATACGACGAGCTCCTCCTGGAAGGCTCGGTACCCGATGCCTACCGGCCGACGATGTTTGATTTTATCGCCCACAACGCACTGGAGTTCTACTGCGCAGGGGAGCAAGGGGCAGCTAAGTCCGAAGACTCCTTCGAGATCAGCACGGACAGCCCTATCTTTGCGGCCAGCAACGAATTCCTTAAGTGGAAGCCG
Source organism: Holophagaceae bacterium (assembly GCA_016710635.1). Lineage (GTDB taxonomy): Bacteria > Acidobacteriota > Holophagae > Holophagales > Holophagaceae > JADJVL01. The sequence continues at coordinate 44,761 of JADJVL010000010.1, forward strand.
AACACCACGGATGTGGCTTCACCAACCCTCAAGGCCCTTCGCCTCTATCAGGAACTACTGGCCTTCCATCGCGACGACAAGGCCAAGACCGCCCTTGCAGACGCCGACCTACTGCGCTTGACCTTTGGATACAACCGCGCCGTAGGTGATGACAAGGATGCGCGCTTCAAGGCTGCCCTAAAGCGGTTCGCCGAGGAATGGCGCGGTCATGAGGTCTCCGCCCGCGCGCTGGCTGCCTGGGCGCGCGTGCTCCAGCGCGAGCAGGGGCTCGTTGAAGCCCGAAGGCTCGCTGAGCGTGGGCTGAAAGCCTTTCCCGACACGGTAGGCGGCTCGGAATGCTTCAACATCATTCGTGAGATCGATGCGAAAGCCGCCAGCATTCAAACAGAACGCGTCTGGAACGCCCCCCTGCCGACGATTGATGTCAGGTACCGAAATATCACAAAGGTCTACTTCCGCGCCGTGGGGTTGGATTTCGAAACGGATCTCAAGGCCCAGCGCTGGGGGCTGAATCAATATGACCGCAGTCGGAACCGTGCACTGCTTGACCGTGCCCCTAGCCTCGCGTGGAACGCTGACCTTCCCGCCACCCGGGACTACAAGGATCGCACCGAGCGTGTTCCGGCCCCGAAGGGTCTCAAACCCGGATTCTATTTTGTCTTCGCCAGCCACGACCCCTCTTTCATGGAGGACAACAACCTGGTCAGCGTCGCACCCGTGTGGGTCAGCGACCTTGCCCTAGTGGTTCGCCATCGCCCATACGAAGGATTCATCGATGGTTTCGTCCTGAACGCTCTGACGGGCGAACCCATCGCGGGAGCCAAGGTCACCCCCTGGGAACGCGATCGTGATGGATGGTTTCAGCGCTCCCAGACTGTCTTCACCGATGCGAATGGCATGTTTAAGATCGCCGAAGGGAAGGATCAATACGGAGCCGTCGTACTGTTTGCGGAACACCAAGGCCAGCAGGTATCCACTGCCAATGAAGTGGGTTTCAGCGGTCCATCCGATCCCGAGCAGGCGGATTCTCAGACCGTCTTCTTCACGGACCGTTCGCTGTACCGCCCCGGCCAGACCATCTCCTACAAGGGCATCTGCATCCGCTTCGATCAGTCTCGGTCGAACTACGAGACCCTCGCAGGCAAGTCACTGACGGTTATTTTCCGGGATCCCAACGGCAAGGAGATCGAGCAGCGCACCCACACCTGCAACGACCAGGGCGCCTTCAGCGGCACCTTCACTGCTCCGCGGGACCGCGTGACGGGAGGGATGTCCATCCACGCCACGGGAGCGGTTGGCAGCACGCAGATCAGGGTCGAGGAATACAAGCGCCCCAAGTTCCAGGTTGAGCTTTCCGCCCCCAAGGAGGCTGCAAAGCTCAATGGCGAGGTGGTGGTCACGGGCAAGGCCACGGCCTACACGGGAGCAGCCATTGGAGGGGCGAACGTCAAATGGCGCGTGGTGCGTGAGGTGCAGTTCCCGTCATGGTGCTGGTGGAGTTACGGGTACTGGTCCGGAGACCATCAGGCCAGCCAGGCCCTGGGCCACGGCAGTTCCGTGACGGAAAACGACGGAACCTTCAAGGTCAGTTTCACCGCCAGGCCTGACCTAGCCATTGCGGAGAAAGACGAACCCGTTTTCCACTACACCGTGTTTGCAGATGTAACGGACACCAGTGGCGAGACCCGTTCGGAGAAGAAGACCGTGCGCGTCGGATACACGACGTTGCAGGCAAGCTTATTGGCAAACGAATGGCAGACCATGGAACGGCCCGTAGAGCTGAACCTCCAAACCACTACCCTCGACGGCGAAGGCCAGGTGGCCGAAGGCACCCTTACCGTGCACGCCCTCAAACAACCGGGAAAAGTCCAGCGCGACAGCCTCACGCAGGAATACCCGCACTGGGATTTCCTCGGCGGCTATCCTTCGGACGCCAAGGCCGATCCGTCGAATCCGGATTCCTGGGAACTGGGCGATGTAATGCACGCCAAGTCTTTCAAGACCAACGCAGCCGGCAACGAATCGCTCTCCCTGAAGCTCAAGGCTGGCATCTATCGCGCCGAGTTGCAGGCGAAGGACCGGTTTGGCAAACGCATCACGGCGCGCCTGACGCTCCGGGTTCTCGACCCCGCGGCGAAGAGGCACCCCATCAAGGTTCCTGACCATTTCACCGCGCCGAAATGGAGCGTGGAACCCGGAGAAACCTTCCAGGCCCTTTGGGGCACGGGCTATGACCAAGGGCGCGCCTTTGTGGAAGTGGAATGTCGCGGGAAAATACTGAAAAGTTTCTGGACTGCGCCCGGCGCCACCCAGGAGCTCATCAGGCAAGCAGTGAAGGAAGACCTGCGCGGTGGCTTCACCCTGCGCGTCACGTCCGTGCGGGAAAACCGTGCCTACTTCAACGAACGCATCGTGGACGTGCCCTGGTCCAACAAGCAGCTTTCAGTGAAATGGGAGCATTTCACGTCCAAGCTCGGCCCAGGCCAGAAGGAAACCTGGACGGCCTTGATCACGGCACCTGACGCAAAGAAGGCCGCGGCCGAAATGGTGGCAGGGCTGTACGACGCCTCCCTCGACCAGTATCTGCCGCACAATTGGACCCAGGCCTTCAACTGCTTCCGGCGCGAAATCGGACGCACGAACTCGGAATTCCAGAACTATGAATGTTCCTTCCAGCAGCTCTCCGACTGGCGAGAGCCGAGTCCACGATCTATCAATTGGCGTTACCGCGGATTCCCCCAGGAGGTCATCGGAAACCTATGGGGATACAGATTCATGGACGTCGGGAATCGGAAGTCAGAAAAGCTGATGCCCGCGGCAGCGCCTGCACCATCGTCTCAGTCAGTCGTCGAAGTCATGGCCTCAGCCGTCACAATGGACAAAACCACAGTTCGCGGAGCGAGGAGTTCGGGGAACCTCTATCTTATCGATGGAATGGACGTTGCGTCTCCTAAACCCCCACCACCACCTCCTCCGCCGACACCCGACCTCAGCAAGGTCACGGCCCGGAAGAATCTCAGCGAAACGGCCTTCTTCTTCCCCAACCTGCTCTCCGACCGGGATGGCGTCGTGAGGATGGAATTCACGATGCCGGAGGCACTCACCGAATGGAAATTCCTCGGCTTCGCCCATGACAAGGAACTGCGCAGCGGCTTCCTTACAGGCAGGGCCGTCACAGCCAAGGACCTGATGGTGGAGCCCAACCCACCGCGCTTCCTGCGCGAGGGGGATGTGGTGGAGTTCACCGTCAAGGTCAGCAACCAGTCGTCGGAGAAGCAGTCTGGGAGGGTGAAGCTAAGTTTTTCGGACGCACGCACAGGCGATTCGCGCGATGCCCTCCTGGGCAATCTCCAGGATGTGGAAAAGGCCTTCGAGATCCCGGCCAAGGAGTCGCGCAGCTTCTTCTGGCGCATCACAATCCCCGATGGCTGCGAGTTCCTGGCCTACAAAGCCGTTGGCGCCACTGCAGCGCTGAGTGATGGGGAGGAGGGTTTCCTGCCCGTCCTGAGTCGCCGGATCCTGGTGACGGAGTCCTTGCCCCTGCCCATCCGCGGCAAGCAGGAAAAGACCTTCGAGTTCGCGAAGCTCCTCGTCTCGGGCGATTCGTCCACCCTGCGCCAGGAGAACCTCTCGGTGCAGATGGTGTCCCAGCCCGCCTGGTATGCGGTCATGGCGCTGCCCTACCTGATGGAATTCCCCTACGAGTGCAGCGAGCAGACCTTCAACCGCCTCTACGCCAATGTCCTCGCCCGCCATATCGCCAACAGTGACCCCAAGATCCGCTGCGTCTTCGACCAATGGAAGGGCACACCTGCCCTCGACAGCCCCCTGGAGAAGAACCAGGACCTCAAGATGGTGACGCTGGAAGAAACGCCTTGGGTCCGCCAGGCCCAGTCGGAGAGCCAGGCTCGGCGCAATGTGGGGGTCCTCTTCGATTCAAGCCGCCTCGATGAGGAGACGGGTCGCACACTGGGCAAGCTCACCGAAATGCAACTCAGTGACGGCCGCTGGCCCTGGTTCCCCGGTGGCCCACCGAGCGACTACATCACCCTCTACGTTGTCACGGGCTTTGGCCGCCTTCGGCATCTGGGGGCAGACGTGGATGTGTCGTCGGCGAAGAAGGCCCTTCAAGCTCTGGATGCCTGGATGGACGCCAGCTACCGGAACATCCTTCACAAGGAACTGTACATCCCCAGCTCCACAGATGCGCTGTACCTGTATGGACGGAGCTTCTTCCTGAAAGATCAGGCGATCGCGGCCCAGCACGGGGAGGCTGTGGAATTCTTCCTTCGTCAGTCTCAGAAGTTCTGGCTCAAGGTGGAGAATCGCCAATCACAGGCCCATCTGGCTGTTTCCCTGGCGCGTTTCAATGCGTTCAACAAGGTTGATGACGCCACGCCGAAGGACATCATGCGGAGCATCAAGGAACGCAGCGTGAGCAGCGAGGAACTGGGCATGTTCTGGCGTGAGTTGGAATTGTCGTGGTGGTGGTACCGGGCACCCATCGAAACCCAGGCCATGATGGTCGAAGCTTTCGACCAGGTGATGGATGACCAGCAGGCTGTGGAGGACTGCCAGGTCTGGCTACTGAAGCAGAAGCAGACCCAGGACTGGAAGACCACAAAGGCCACGGCCGATGCCATCTATGCCCTCCTACTGAAAGGCACCAACAAGCTTTCCAGTGACACCCTCGTGGAAGTGTCCCTCGGCGGGGAGCCCATCAAGCCCGAGCATGTGGAGGCTGGAACGGGCTTCTATGAGAAACGTTTCGCGAAGGGTGAGATCAAGCCGGAGATGGGCCACGTCACGCTCAAGAAGGTGGACGAGGGCGTGAGCTGGGGCAGCATGCACTGGCAGTACCTGGAAGACATGACGAAGGTGACACCCTATGAAGGCACCCCGCTGAAACTCAAGAAATCGCTCTTCCACAAGGACACCACAGCCAAAGGACAGATGCTGAAGCCCGTAAGAGGATCGATCTCGGTGGGCGACGAGTTGGTGGTCCGAGTGGAGCTGCGGGTTGACCGCGATATGGAATACGTCCACCTCAAGGACCAGCGCGGCAGCGGAACGGAGCCTTTGAACGTGCTAAGCCGCTATAAGTACCAAGATGGACTGGCCTATTACGAGAGCACTCGAGACACGGCCAGCCACTTCTTCATCGATTACCTTCCCAAGGGCACTTATGTGTTCGAGTATTCCGTGCGCGTTCAGCTCAAGGGCAAGTACCAGACCGGCATCGCTAGCATCCAGTGCATGTATGCCCCTGAATTCAACAGCCACTCGGAAAGCCTCGAGCTGGACGTGAAGTAGAAGGATTGCACCTGAACCCCCACCACCCGTGATTTAGGAGTGGGGAGGACGTCACCCGGATCCAACAATCATCACCAGGGTAGAATCAACTCCCGACACAGATCCCAAACCTCTCGACATGTGGACTCCGCCCTCAACCTGCCTTTCGCAGCAAAGGATTCAAACCCTTGGACAAATCGCCAAACTGCCCAAAGTGCAATTCTGAATACACATATGAAAGTGAGGGGATGTTCGTTTGTCCGGAATGCGGAAACGAATGGGCATTGGTATCAGAATCTGATCACCACGAACAGGAAATGATCGTCCGGGATGCAAACGGGAATGTGCTGAAAGACGGAGACTCCGTAACCCTCATCAAGGATCTGAAGGTCAAGGGAAGTCCTTCTCCCCTGAAGATGGGCACCAAGGTCAAAAACATCCGCATCGTCGATGGTGATCACAATATCGATTGCAAGATCGACGGGTTCGGCGCGATGAGCCTGAAATCCGAGTTCGTCAAAAAGAGCTGATCCTCTCAACCAGTCGTGCACTAGGCCTGACCCTTCGCTCAAGCCGGACTCAACCGGCACGGCTTGGTTTCCTTTCTTCTCACCCCTCTTTCATAACTTTGTTCAGCGCCGGGTCGCGAGGTTGGGCCGCTTGGCTGCTTTCGTCAGCCCGTGCCCGCCAGCCGATCGCGGGCTCCCTCCTGCAATCCGAGCCTAGGGAGTGGACTTTCGCTGTCGCGCTTTCCCCACCGCCGCCTCCAACTCCTTCGCCTCCTCGATCCCGCCCTCCCGCGCCTCCTTCAGCAGGCTGTCCACGGTCGCGCCGTCCTCGCCCTTCACGTCCGGCGAGACGCCGTGCTCCAGGAGCCAGGCGGCCTCCGTCCAGTTCTGGTAGACGACGGCGTTCATGAGGAGGCTGTAGCCTTTGCGGTCGCTGCGGCCGTCGAGGGCGTGGAGGTCGGCGCCGTGCTTCGCGAGGAGCTCCAGCTTGGGCGCGTTGATCCAGGCCTCGAAGAAGATGGCGTGCTCGTCGTACTGGGACTTGGTGTTGGGATCGGCGCCGGCGTCCAGGAGGATCCCCAGGAGGGCGAGGGCCCGGGGCGAGTTGTCCCCGGCGACGGACTCCAGCAGCGGCTGCCGCGACGCGTAGGAGCCATCGCTGGGCCGCAGGGCGTCCTCCGCGGGCTTTGCGCCGGCCTGGACCAGCAGGCGCACGGCTTCCACATGGGCATCGCTGCCTTCCATGGAATCCAGAGCCCGCGTCACCGCGTGGCCCAGGAGCGTGCGGTCGAAGGCGTCCCGCGCCTTGAAGTCCGGCGGCGGGCCCTGCAGCAGGCCCTTCACCTTCGGCAGGTCCCGGGCATCGATGGCCCGGGCGATGGCCGTGAGCCGGCCGTCCTGGAAGCGGCCCTGGCGGGCGAGGGACAGGTTGCGCGACACCTTCCTCACGAGGCCCTTGGCGCCGACCAGGAGACCGATGGTGAGCGGCAGCGTGGTGATGGCAGCGCCGATGAGCAGCGGCGCCTTCAGGCCGCTGCGCTGGCCCCAGACCAGCAGACCCGCGGCGATGGCCATGGGCACCGCCATCAGGATGGCGAAGAAGGTCCCCATGCCCCGGGACGCGGCGTCGCCGTGGCCGCGCTCCGTGAGGAGCAGCCCCAGCAGCACCAGCTCCACGGCGAAGCAGGCCCAGGCGAGGATGACGAGGATCTTCACGGGCTTCCCGGTCCGCGGCTAGGAGGTCACCTTGCCGAAGAAGTGGCGGTGGGCCGTGACGCCGTCCAGGTCCTCGGGGCTGGCGTAGAAGATCTCCGTCGCCTCCGGCAGGCCTTCTTCCCGGAGGCAGGCCTGGACGATCTCCTCGATCGCCACGGTGGGCGCCTTCGGGTCGCCCGGGCGGTAGCCCTTCAGGACCACGCCCACCTGCACCCGCAGGGTGGAGCCGGGATGGTTGGGGATTTCGAAGGTCACATCCCGCACGGCGGGATGGGAAGTCCGCAGCTGCGCGCGCATGCTGGAGAACGCACGGGTGAAGGACGCTTGGATGCTCATGGCTTCCAGCCTAGGAGGAACGCCGGGACGGGTCCAGAGCCTCCCGGTTCAGGCCTGCAGCTCCACCACCGTGAGGCCGTCCTGCCGCGTCGCCAGCCCCTGCACGGGCAGCACTTCGGCCACGCGGTAGGGGCGGCGGCGCTGGCGGAAGGTGTCGGGGAAGGCCACGCACTCGCAGAGGCCCGTCTCGTCCTCCAGGGTGACGAACTGCATGGGCTCGCCCTTCTCGGTCAGCACGGTCTTCTCCGCCACCACCAGGGCCCAGAAGCGCAGGCGGCGGCCGGGCTTCTGGGCGTCCGCGGCCCGGTCCGGGCCGCCCCCCTTGCGCACCCGGTAGAGGGCCGCCGGATGCAGCTCCAGGGTCAGCGACAGCAGGTCCAGCTCCAGGTCGGCGCGGTCGAAGAGGTCCGTGGGCCGCGGCCGGACATTCGGCGGAACACCTCCCAGACGCGTCCACACGAGGCGCGTGCGGTCCCCGTCCGGGGCCCAGAGGTCGAAGGCGCCGGCGCTGGCGAGAGCCTCCACAGTCGTGATGGAGAGGTCCATCCGCGAAAGGAGATCCTCCAGGCTTGCGAAGGGGCCGTTCGCGTCCCGCTCCGACAGCAGCGCCTCCACCTCCTCCTTGCGCGCCCCCTTCACCTGCATCAGGCCGACGCGCAGGCCCTGCTCCCCTTCGGCGCTGAACTTCCAGAGGGAGCGGTTGGCGTCGGGGCCCCGCACGGTGAGGCGATGGCGGCGCGCGTCGCCGAGGTACGCGATGGCGGGGTAGAAGCCGCCCTGGTTGCTGATGACGGATGCGAAGAAGACCGCCGGATGGTGGGTCTTCACCCAGGCGCTTTCGAAGCTCACCTGGGCGTAGCTGGCCGAGTGGGGCTTGCAGAAGGAGTAGCCCCGGAAGGTGCGGATCATGTCCCAGGCCTCCTCCACCACGGCGGCGGGAACGCCCATCCCCGCGCAGCCCTCCCGGAAGCGGGCCTCGAATTTCGGCAGCTTGCGGGCGCAGTCGGGCTTGCCCAGGAGCTTGCGGAGCTGGTCCGCCTCGAAATGGCTCCAGCCCGCCAGCTCCACGCCCACCTTGATGACGTCCTCCTGGTAGATGAGGACGCCGAAGCTTTCCGAAAGCAGGTTCGCAAAGACCGGGTGGCTGGGCGTGTAGGCCTCCTCGCCGCGCACCCGCTTCACGTAGCGGTCCACCCAGTGGTAGGCCGCCGGGCGGATGAGGCTGCTGTGGATCACCAGGGTCTCGAAGTCGCCCTTGCCGACGCGCTGCTGGAGCTGGCGGGTGGCGGGGCTCTCCACGTAGAAGACGCCGATGCTGTCGCCCCGGGCCAGCAGGGCCTGGGTCTCCGGATCGTTGCGGGAATGCGTCCCGGGATCCTTCGGCACCTTGTCGCCGAGGACTTCGTAGGCGTCCCGGATCACCGCGAGGCTGCGGTTGCCCAGGAGGTCGATCTTGACCAGCCCGTAGGCTTCGACACCGTCCTTGTCCCATTGGGTGATGGAGACGCCCGTCTTCGCCGGCGCCGGCTGGAAGGCCGCGTGCTCCCACAGGGGCCCCGGCGTGACCACCGTGCCGCCGGGATGCACGGAGAGCTGGTGGAAGTGGCCCACCAGGCGCGTGGCCTGCAGCTGGATGCGCTGCCAGACCTCCGTCTCCGCGGCGCTGCTCTTCCGGTCGGACGTCCGTTTCATCAGGGCCGGCAGATCCTTGCGCTCCGCGTCCGCCCAGCCCCAGCCCTCGATGCGCTTGGCCATGGACTTCAGTTCCGCGTCCGGCCGCCCGTGGGCCATGGCCACGGCGCGCAGGGCCGAGCGGGGCTTGAAGAAGACGTGGTTGGCCACCATGGCCACCCGGTCCTTCCCGTAGCGCTCGAAGACCGCGGCGATGACCTCGTCCCGCTCGTCCCAGGCGAAGTCGATGTCCATGTCCGGGGGATCCACCCGCTCCTTCGTGAGGAAGCGCTCGAACATGAGGTTCGTCGCCACGGGGTCCACGTTGCTGAGGTGCAGGGCGTAGCTCACCAGGGAGGCCGCGCCGCTGCCCCGCCCGCAGATGCGCGTGGGCAGGCCCTTGTGCTTCAGCGCCTTCACCAGGTCCTCCACCAGGAGGAAGTAGGCGGCGAAGCCCTTCTCGTGGATGAGGTCCAGCTCGTGGGCGAGGCGGGATTCCAGGGGCCCGTTGAAGGCGCCGAAGCGCTCGATGACGCCCGTGCGCACCCGCTGGGCCAGCACGGCGTCGAAGGCGCCCGGATCGATGCCCAGGGGCCCCGCGCTCACCCAGGAGCCCCACGAAAGATCCCAGCCGCAAACGCGTTCCCGCAGTGCCTCCGTGGCCCTGGCCACCGCGGGCTCGGCGGCGGGGAAGCGGGACTCCCATTCGCGTTTGGGCACGGCGGCGTCCCGGGGATCCCACAGGGCCTCCGTGCGCGGCACCGTGCTTTGCGTGTGGATGGCGCGCTTGAGGCGGTGGAGGTCCAGGCCTTCCGGGGTGCGGAAGCGCAGCACCTGGGGCGCCACCACCGGGAGGCGCGCCGCCAGGGCCTTGGCGCAGGCCACGGCGTTGCGGGCGGAGCCCAGCAGCAGGCCGTAGACACCTTCCTGGAGCAGCAGCTCCAGGCCCGGGAGGTCCTCCGCCAGGATGGCGCAGTCCGCGGGCAGCGCGCCCTCCTGGCCGTGGGCCTGCTCCGTGAGCAGCTTGTTGAGCGCGGCGTAGCCCGCCCGCGAACAGGGCAGCGCGCCGTAAGGCCGGCCCTTCCACATGAAGCGCGAGCCGATCAGCAGGCGCAGGGGCGGAAGCTCCGGATCCGGCGCGCCGGGAACGCCCGCCGCGATCAGGGCCGGCGCGCGGGCCGCGACTTCCAGCCGGTTCTCCAGACGCCAGGCGAGCTCGTCCCGCAGGGTCGGAAAGCCATGTAGCCCCGTGTCCCAGGCGGCGAGGTGCGTGTAGCCCAGGCGCTCCGCGAAGGCGATCAGGAGTTCGGCGGGGTAGATGCCCTCGCCGGCGGAGAAGTCGGAGATGCCGAGGGCGAAGCTCATGGGGACACGTTGTGATGATTCGGGGACTCTCCGGCTACGCTGTAAGAATGCGAATTCTCAACACTGTGGCTCTCCTTGGTGCTCTTTCGGGTGTGCTTCCAGCCCAGTCCACCAGCGATTTCCAGATCGCCCCACCCAAACTTGTAGAACCTGGCGCCAAGCCTTTGCGCATGCTTCGGTTCACGACTCCTGCCAAGACTCCCACACAGCAGCGATGGATGGAGTTCGACGTCAAGATCGAGGTTCTTGCGGATGGGAAGACTGTTCGAACGAAAGAGCTTCCTCACTACGCCCTGCTGTTCGCATCCGGCCTTGCCCAGGCTGCAACCAAAGGACAGACCTACACGCTGACGCTCAAGGACGGGCGCATGTACCAGAACTCTGCGATCAAGGCGGAGGACCTTCCTGCTGCGCAGGAACGCATCCGTGCGAGCGCAGGATCGCTTGTGAAATTCACCGTTTCCGAAACCGGAACCCTGTCGGGATCCGAGCTGATCGCATCCCCGAATGCGGTTCCAGGGATCGCGAACGGAATGCACGACCTGCTGAGGCAGCTTCGAATAATGGGCGTGCCCCTTCCTGCCGAGCCAGTTGGCGTCGGCGCCAAGTGGGTTGTCAGAGTCGAGAAATTCCAGGCCGCTGGGAGCCAGGTTCCTCTGAGCTACGACCTGAACTACCACCTCAAGGGCATCGAGGAGAACAAGGTCCAGATCGAGGCGATTGCGGAATTGTCGCTGCCTCCAGAGGCAATGCCATTGCCCTTTGAACCCAAGATGGTCAAGGAGGCCAAGCCACCCTACTTCCGGATGAAGCTTGATATGGAGCAGAACCTCGAAATGCCTCTCCCGGAGCGGATGGAACTCTCGTTCGAGGTTGGAAACAGCGCCAAGGTGGAAGCCGAAGGCGCGGTTCATGACTTTGCCACCCGCAGCCTGGGCTTCATGCGCTGGGTCCCGGACGTGCCGAAGCAATAAGCTCATCGTCATTCCTCACGCTCCTGCCGCGTAGGCCGCTTCGTGTTCTTCCGCGGCCCGCATCCAGCCGGTCTCCACGGGCTGGGCCGGATACCGCGCGCGCAGGCGGGCGAGGCTGGCCTCGAGGCGGCCCAGCTTTTTGCTGCGCTCCTCCTGGAAGAGGGGCGCCGCCTGGCCCAGGCCCCAGGCCAGGCGCAGCTCCACCTCCCGCACCAGGGCGCGGCGGACGCAGCGCTCCCGGAAGGCCGCCTCCACCCGCTGCGCCAGCAGCAGGGGCGGCTCGCAGAGGTCCTCGTCGGAAGCGCGCCAGTGGTGGGGCTCGCCGTCCACGTCCCACCAGCGCAGGACGGCCTTGCGGGGGCTGCGGGGCTCCTGCCACAGGCGCTGCAGGCACCAGGCCGCCAGGGTGACCTCCTCGGGCAGCCGGGGCGGCTCCAGGCGCCAGGGGTGCCGGGAGCTGCCGGGCTTTTCCGCCAGCAGGGGCAGGCGCAGGCGGTCCTCTCCCCGCACCTGGGCCAGGAGTTTTGGCGCCATGCGCTCGGGCACCAGCTGGGCCACCACCGCGACCGGCACCGGCTGCAGGTCCTGGAAGCGCCGCAGGCCCAGGCGCTGGAAGCGGGCGTGGACCCGGGGCGCCAGATCCGGCAGGCGGCGCAGGGACTGGGGGCCGAGGAAGGCCTTCTCCCCGCCCTCGGCGACCCGCTCCACGCTGTGCTCCAGGCGCGCCGCCAGGGCGGCGGCGGTGGCGCTGCTCGACAGCCCGCCGTGGCCCCGCCAGCCGTGCTCCCGGCGCAACTCCCGCAGGATGCGCGCGGCGGCGTCCTGGGGCGGCCCGTAGAGCCCCTCCGTGCCCCGCAGCTCCACCAGGGCCTCGCCCATGCGGCCCAGCTGCCCCTGGGGCGACCAGCGCTGGAGGAAGTCCCCCAAGTAGGCGTGGGCCTGCCACCAGGTCTGGGGGCTCGGATCCAGCACCCTCAGGCCCGGCACCGCCCGCAGGGCCAGGTCCAGAGGATCCCCCGACGCGGCGCCCTCCGCCTTGGCCCGGCGGTTCACGAACCAGAGGCTGGGGCTCCGGGGGGTCTCGGGATTCAGGAAGGCCAGCGGCCGCTCCCCCAGCCCCGCCTCCCGCGCCACCGCCAGCTGGAAGGGCAGTTCGGGCACCCACATGGCCAGCATGGCGTTCTCCTCGCAGGACCGGACAGGGCTCCGCCGGGGCCTCGTCCGCGGGAAGCCCGGGGGCCCGGGGAGCGTTGGGGTTGGCGCTTCCCGGGGTATCCATGATGGCGAATAAAAATCGAAAGTCAAGGGTAGGGCCCAGACCTCAGACGACACTTCACCCCCACCCAATTGGGTGTCATTGGGCGTCTTTTCGAGGAGGAAGAATGAACAAAAGGGGCATTGCCCTTTATCCCTCTTGCCTCACATTGTTAACCCGAGGCCTCCCATGCTCGTCACCCCCGACAACCGCCGCCGCATCACCCTGCCCGCCGAATTCAAGCCCGGGGAGCCCCTCAGCCTGGAGCCGGCGGAGGACGGCACCTACCGGCTGGTGCCCGTCCTGGCCGTGCCCCGGCACCAGCTCTGGGCCTGGCGCAAGCATGTCCTGGCGGGCGTGGCGGAGTCCCTGGAGCGCTACCACGCCGGCGAGTTCGTCGAAGGCGACAGCGACGAAGGCCAGGCCTTCCTCCGGCAATTGGAGGCGGAGTGAAGCTCCGCTTCGCGACGGCCTTTCTGCGCACGGCCCTGGAACAGGAAGCCCCCGTGCGCAAGGGCCTCGGGAAGCTGCTGCGCCTTGCAGAATCCCTCAGCCTCGCCGAGCTGTTGAACCACCAGTGCGTCCATCTGGAAAAGCTCGTCGGCCATTCGGATCCCACCACCGGGCAGCCCCTCTACTCCCTGCGCATCACCGCGGGCGCCCGGGCCATCGCCCTGCTGGACGGGGACAGCCTCGTCCTGCTGCGAATGGAAGCGGATCACGGGAAGGCCTACCGCTAAGGCCGATATCATCTCCCCATGCCCGAACGCCTCATCCTGGTGACCAACGACGATGGCCTGTGGGCCCCGGGCCTCGCCTGCCTCGCCCAGGTGGCCTCCCGCTTCGGGCGGGTGGTGGCGGTGGCGCCGGACCGCAACCGCTCGGCCATCTCGTCGGCCCTGTCCCTCCACGACATCCTGCGCATCTCCGAGCTGGGGCCGGACCGCCACACCTGCGACGGCACGCCGGTGGACTGCGTGCTCATCGCCTGCCGCTCGGTGCTGGAGCGCAAGCCCGACTGGGTGCTGTCGGGGGTGAACCACGGCTTCAACCTGGGGGAGGACGTCTTCTACTCGGGCACGGTGGCGGCGGCCTTCGAGGGCTCCCTGCAAGGGGCGCGGGCGGCGGCCTTCTCGCTGCATCCCAAAGGCGACCTCGCCGTGGCGGAAGCCTGGATCCACCGCTTCCTGTCCTCGTGGGAGCAGCTCCCCCTGCCGCCCCAGCGCATCTGGAACCTGAACCTCCCCAAGCGGGAGCCCAAGGGCTTCAGGCTCACCACCCAGGACACCCGCAGCTACCACGATGTGGTGGAGAAGCGCATCGATCCCCGGGGCACGCCCTACTACTGGATCGGCGGCGACGTGGGGCCCATCTACGCCAAGAGCCCCGGCAGCGATGCCGAGGCGGCCCTGGACGACTTCGTGAGCGTGACGCCCCTGCACCTGGACCTCACCGCCCCGGACCTCCTCGCCCGGCGGAGCGACTTCGACGCCGCCTTCAACGGGGACGGCATGTGATCGTCCGCTTCCGGGCGTCGGGCCGCGTCCAGGGCGTGGGCTACCGGGCCTTCGCCATGGACCGGGCGCAGGGCCTCGACCTGGCGGGCTGGGTGAGGAATGATCCCGACGGCGCCGTAAGCGGCGAGGCCGAGGGCAGCGCCGCGGCGCTGGCCGCCTACCGGGACCTGCTGCAGAACGGCCCGCTCTGGGGCCGCGTGGACGACCTCGCGTGGTCCGTGGTGGATGCGGCGGTGGACGAAAGCGGGGGGACTGCTGCACAATCCCTTCCCCGCCCTTTCCAGATCCGGCGCTAGCCCGATCCTCCCCCGGCCGGGGCGCTGCGAGGACTGCATGGACCTGAAGACCTTCATCCGCGACGTACCCGACTTCCCCAAGGCCGGCATCGTCTTCAAGGACATCACGCCCCTGCTGGCGGACCCGGCGGCCTTCGCCTACGCCATCGGCGAGATGGCCAAGCCCGTCGCGGCCCTGCAGGCCACCCACGTCCTGGGGCTGGAGAGCCGCGGCTTCATCTTCGGCGCCGCCCTGGCCCAGAAGCTGTCCCTGGGCTTCGTGCCCGCCCGCAAGCCCGGCAAGCTGCCCCGGGCGGCCTTCCGGGAGAAGTACGGCCTGGAATACGGCGAAGACGCCCTGGAGATCCACCGGGACGCCTTCAAGGCCGGGGACCGCGTCCTCATCGTGGACGATGTGCTGGCCACCGGCGGCACCGCCAACGCGGCGCGGCGGCTCGTGGAGCAGACCGGCGCCAGCCCCATCGCGCTCACCCTCTTCATCGAACTCACCTTCCTGCCGGGGCGGGAGAAGCTGAGCGGCCTGCCGGTCTTCAGCGTCCTGCGCTACTGACGCTTCCGCGCCCATGAAAAGGGGCCGCCTCCCGGCGGCCCCTTTCCTGCACGGCGCCAGGCCTCAGCGGACCGTGAACTTCACGGAGCCGGTGGTGCCGGTGCCCGAGGGTCCGGTCACGGCGATGGGGCCCGTGGTGGCGCCCGCGGGAACCGTGGCCTTGATCTTCGTCCCGGACACCAGGAGGAAGCTCGCGGAGATCCCGTTGAAGGTCACGGCGGTGGCTCCCGTGAAGTTCAGGCCCGCGATCGTCACCACCGTGCCCACCGGGCCCGAGGTGGGCGAGAAGGACGTGATGCGCGGCACCCCGGTCGCGCCGGTGACCGTGAAGGCCACCGGTGTGGTGGTGCTCCCGAGGGCGTTCGCGACAGTGATCGGACCCGTCGTGGCGCCGGCGGGCACCGTCGCGCGCACCTGGGTGGGCGACAGCACCGTGAAGGCCGCCGCGACCCCGTTGAACTTCACCGCAGAAAGGCCCGGGAAGTTGGATCCCGTCAGGGTGACCACCGTGCCCACGGGCCCGGAGGCCGGGGCGAAGGAGGAGACCGCCGGGGCCCCGGCGGGGCTCACCGTGAGGGTCACGGTGGCAACGTTGGAGGCGGCCGAACCGTCCGAGGCCTGGTAGGTGAAGGCGTCGGGCCCGGCGTAGACGGGATCCGGCACGTAGGTGAAGCTGCCGTCCGCGGCCAGGACCAGGGTCCCATGGGCGGGACCGGCCACGAGGGCCGCGCTGAGGGCGGGCCCGTCTACGTCCGTGTCGTTCCCGAGCACACCGGGCGCCGCCACGGCGAGGGAGGAGCCCGCGACCACCGGGTAGGCGTCATTGACGGCCACCGGCGGGTCGTTCACCGGGTTCACCGTGATGGACACGGTAGCGGCGTTGGAATCCAGGCGGCCATCGTTGGCGGTGAAGGTGAAGCTGTCGGGGCCGAA
This sequence comes from Holophagaceae bacterium, assembly GCA_016710635.1. GTDB lineage: Bacteria > Acidobacteriota > Holophagae > Holophagales > Holophagaceae > JADJVL01. The sequence continues at coordinate 60,674 of JADJVL010000010.1, forward strand.
GTAGTTCGCGAAGGGCGTGTAGGTCAGGTTCGGCGCCGTGCCGCTCAGGGTGCCGTGGAGGGGATTGCCCACCACGGTGTAGGTGAGCGGGTTGGCGTCGGCGTCCGTGGCGCCCAGGGTGACCGCCGTGCCCGTGTCCTCATTGGTGCTCACCGACTGGTCCGCCGCCACGGGGGCCGCGTTCACCGTAAGCACGAAGGTGTCGCTGGCCACCATGTTGCCACCGTCTTTGATGGACACGGTGACGGTGGCGGTGCCCCGCTGGCCCGGCGCGGGCGCGAGGTTGAGGGTGCGGCTGGTGCCGGTGCCGGAGACGGTGATGCCGGCGTTGGGCAGGAGCGTCGTGTTGCTGGAGGAAAGGGTGAAGACCAGGTTGTCGGGATTGGTCTCAGCGTCGTTCACGGTGAAGGGGATGCCGGGAATGGCGACGCCCATGTCCACGGTCAGGTCCGCCAGGTCGGAGATGGACGGCGCCGTCCCGAAGAGGTGGACGCCGATGAACTCGGAGACGGTGTTGGCGGCGGTGTCGGCCTGAGCCAGGGTGCGCGCATCCCATTCCGCCGCGAGGTTGAAGGCCGTATTGCCCCCCAGGATGGAAGGCTTGCGGTGGATGGAGGTGTCCGGGCCCCACAGGCCGCCCTGGCCGACCACGTCGAGGCGGGCGGCCCAGACGACGCCGGCGGCGCCGCTGTTGAGGGTGGTGAGGATCACGAGGTCGTCCCCGTTGAACTGGGTCACGCTGGTGGCGACCACGGAGCCCGGCAGGGGATAGGCCGGCAGGGCGGTGGCGGAGTTGCGCAGCACCATGGACTGGCCCGGGTTCAGGGTTCCCGTGAGGGTGAAGGTGCCGTTGGGAGTGGCGCCGGCGGGATTGACCGCCGCCGCGTTCTGGTAGGCCGCCAGATAGAGCTGAGGCGAGCCGAGGTTCACCGCCGAAGTTCCGACGTTGGTGATCTCAAGCCACTTGTTGGTGCCCGTGGCGCCCTCGTAGTACTGGCTGATGATGATCTTCGAGGGCGGCGGGGTCACCGTCACCAGGAAGGTGTCCGTGGCGGTGGCCAGGCCGCCGTCCGTCACCGTCACCGTGATGGTGGCCGAGCCGGTCTGGCCCGCGGCGGGGGTGACCGTCAGGGTGCGGCTGGCGCCGCTGCCGCCCAGGACCAGATTGGCGTTGGGGATGAGGGCGGTGTTGCTGGAGGAGGCGGTCGGGACGAGGGAGGCCGCCGGGGTTTCCGCGTCGCCCACGGTGAAGGGGATGTCGACGATGGCCGTGTCCTGCACCGTCGTCTTGTTCGTGATGTCGCTGATGGTGGGGTTGGTGTTGATGGGGGTCACGGACACCGAGCTGCTGCCGGAGACTGCGCCGTTCTGCACGCTGGTGGCGGTGATGGTGAAGGGCCCGGCGGTGTTCGGGGCCGTCCACTGGCCCGCGGCGTTGATGGAGCCGCCGCTGGCGCTCCAGTTCACGGCCTGGCTGTAGCTGCCGGTGCCCGTGACGGTGGCGGTGAAGGTCGTGGTGCTCAGGCCCGCCACCGTGGGATCCAGCGGCGATACGGTGACGCCGGTGACGGTGCTGACGGGGTCCGTGACCGTGAGGAGGAAGGTGTCGGTGGCGGTGGACGCGTTGCCATCGGTGACGGTGACGGTGACCGTGGCGGTGCCGACCTGGTCCGCCACGGGCGTGGCGGTGATGGTGCGGGCGGTGTCCGTGCCGGTGCCTGTCAGGAGGATGCCGGTGTTGAGCAGCAGGGTCGGGTTGCTGCTGGTGGCAGTGACCGTCAGCGTGCCCGTGCCGCCCACGGTGAAGGCGATGGGGCCCGCCTGCTGGTTGGCCTCGATGGACTGGCCGGAGATGTCGGAGATCGAGGCCGGAAGGTTGAAGAGATGCTTCCCGAGGTATTCGGTCTGGGTGTTCGTGGCGCTCTGGACCTTCGTGAGGGACAGGGGCGCGGTGGTGTCCGCGAGGTTCCATTCGGCGGCCAGATTGTAGGTCGCATTGGGGTTCAGCACGGTGGGCTTGCGGTAGTAGGAGCGGTCCTGGCCCCAGCTCGTGCCGTCGCCGATCACATCGATGCGCGCGGCCCAGGCCACCCCGTTGGTCAGGCTGTTCGAGGAGCCTAGGATGACGAGGTCATCGCCATTGAAGTTGCAGACCGCGGTCGCGGTGACGCCAGGATCCGTGGCCACGTAGGTCGGCAGGACCGGTGCGGGGCCCGTGGCGCTGGAGCGGAAGACTTTGGACGCGCCCGCCGCGAGGGTCCCGCTCAGGGCCAGGGGCGTCCCGGTGGGCGGCAGGAGGTCGGGGGTGTCGGCGTTGGCGTTGTTGAAGGCGATGAGGAAGAGCTGGGGCGCGGCCAGATCCACGGGGGTGCCGCCCACATTGGTGATCTCGATGTACTTGTCGTTGCCCGCGCCCTCGTAGTACTGGGAGATGATCACCTTGCCGGCGGGCCCGCCGGGGAGGGAGACCGTGAAGAGGAAGGTGTCCGTGGCCGTGGCCCCGGCGCCGTCGGTCACCGTGACCGTCACCGTCGCGGTGCCGGTCTGGTCCGCGGCGGGGACGAGGGTGATGGTCCGCCCGGTGCCGCTGCCGCCGAAGGTGATGTTGGCGTCCGGCAGCAGGGTCTGGTTGCTGGAAGTGGCCGAAGGCGTCAGGAGGTTCGCGTTCGTCTCCACGTCGCCGATGGTGAAGCCCAGGTTGTTGACGGGCGTGTCCTTCAGCGTGCTCTGGTTGGGGATGTCGCTGATGGTGGGGTTCGAGTTGGTGGCTCCGGCGGGCTGCACGGTGATGAGGCGCGAGGCCTGGCCCGTGGCGGCGGTGTCGTCGGTGGCGGTGTAGGTGACCGTGTACACCACCGGCGAGGCGCCGGCGTTGTTGAAGAGGTGGCTGGGAGTCGCCGTCCCGGTGATGAGGGGGCTGCCGTCGCCGAAGTTCCAGCTGTGGCCGGTGATGGCCGTGTTGACCGTGGTGGCGGTGCCGGTGAAGTTCACGGTGGCGCCGTCCAGGACCGTGGTGTTGCTGGCGGGCTGGGTGATGTTGGCGACGACGGCGCCGGCGGCCTGATTCACCCAGATGGGGGCGGACCAGAGGAAGCGGCCGTCATCCTGGGTGACCTTGGCGTAGTAGTAGTGGTTGCCCGCCGCGGGGGTGAACGTGGCGGTGAAGGTGCCCTCGATGAGCTGCACCGTGGAGAAGGCGGTCCCGGGGACGCCCTCGTAGAACTCGATGCGGCTCGCGCTGCGGCCGGGGGTCGTGGTGGCGTAGGCGGCCTGGAGGGTGAGGCTGCCGCCGTTGTTGATGCGGTCGCCCATGAGCGCGCCGCCGGAAGTGGTCAGCACGAGCTGGCTGCCCTTGTCCTGGGTGGCGAAGCTGCGCCGGGCCCGGATGGCGTCCAGCATGGCCGTCAGGCTCCACGGGGTGGCGTTGGGGACCAGGAGGCCCGTACGGTTGATGTTGCTCAGGCCCCAGTTGGCGCAGTGGTTGTCCTGGTTGGAGGTCGGGGCGACGTGGAAGCCCTTCTCCAGGATCGCCTTGTAGGCGATCTCGTAGCTGCTGAGGAAGGGATCGCTCTCCGTGAGGCTCGTGGAGAAGGCGCCGCTGTTGGACACCTCGCAGAGGTACATGACCTCATCGCCGGCGGCGGTGAAGGCGAGGTTGTTGAACTGGGAAGCCTGGGGGTGGTTGAACTGGCCGATCCAGCCCCGGGTCTGCATGGTGGCGTAGAGGGCCGGATAGTCGCTCTTGGCGGTGAAGACGCCGCCCAGGAGCTGGCCGGAACCGTTGTACTCCCAGGTGGGCAGCACGTCGGGATTGAAGATGTTGAGGTGGCCGCCGTTGCTGATGACGCCCCACTCGACGCCGTAGAGCGCCATGAAGGAGGCGTGGGCGGTGCGGTAGGCGGAGGCCGCGGAAAGGCCGGAATTGAAGAGGGCGTTGGAGACCGCGGGATCCTGGGCCGTGTTGGTCCCGGTGGAGCCGTCGTACATGTGGTTGTGCTCGGTGGTGGCGAGGTAGTCGCCGCCGGCGCTGGTGCGCATCATCTCGTAGGCTTCCGTGGGGCCCTGGGTGCCGGACTGCGGATTCTCGCCGCCGGTGCAGTTGGCCACCACCACGCCGCCGTCGGAGTGGTTGGTCTGGCTGTGGAGGTTGCCGAGGTAGACGGTGTAGGGCAGCGGGGCCGGAGCCGGTGCGGAGCCCGGGGCCGCCGCGGCGCGGGGACCGGCCGGGGACAGGGCCGGGGCCGGGGCCTTCAGGCGCGGCGCGGGACCGACGCAGACCGTCGTCTCCTGAAGGACGATCTCGTCAAGCCCCGGGGTCTCCGGAGCCGAGAGGTGGGCCTCCACCCGGTCCAGCTGGTTGCCGCCGGGGTAGAGCCGGTAGGCGGCCTGGGCCATGGGCCGGGCGGTGACCCGCAGGGTGTAGAAGCCGCGTTCCAGGGGCCGGCCTGCGGCGTCGGCGCCGTCCCAGGCCACGCTCTGGGTGCCTTTGCCCCCCGCCAGGAAGCTCTCGCCGTGCCAGACGCGGCGGACGCGGCCCTTGGCGTCCAGCAGCTCGAGGCGCCAGGCGCTGACGGTGCCGGTCTCGGCGTTCACGAAATCGAAGCCCATCTTCAGGGTGCGCGCCTCGCCCCGCTCGCCGACGAAGGGCGCCCAGAGGACCGCGTCGAACTCGTAGTGGTCCGGATGCGCGATCCGCACCCCCGGCGCCAGGGGCACCTGGGCGGCAAGGGGAGCTATCGGCAGGAGGCCGAGCGCGCAGAAGGACAGTTGCCGCCAGAAGGGGTTCATGGGGACTCCGGTGGGTGGGTCGGATCAAGGCTGACCCTCTAGGTTCTCCAAACCACCGCCGATGAACAGTGAATTTTTGTTCACATTCGTCGCATTCCGGACTGACTCCAGGTAATCCCTTCCTGGCCTGGAGGGCACGGGTGAAAAAGCCGTCCTCAGCCGGGCCTGGACGGGTTTCCTGCGGGCAGCCTGAGGCTGAAGCGGGATCCCTTCGGCAGGGCCTCGAAGGCCGTGCCGCCGCCGTGCTCCTCGGCGATCTTGCGCACGATGGCGAGGCCGAGGCCCGTGCCCTTGCGCTTGGTGGAGAAGTAGGGCTCGAAGAGGCGCGCCCGGTCCTGCTCCGGCACGCCGCCGCCCTCGTCCTCCACGGTGAGCAGCACGTCGCTTCCCTGGCGGGCGCAGGCAAGGCGGATCGCGCCACCCTCCTGACCCTCCATGGCCGACAGGGCGTTGTCCACCAGGTTCACCAGGGCCCGCTTCACCATGTCGCCGTCCCACAGCACCGGCAGGGGCTCCCCGGGCGCGTCCACGGCCCAGGCCACGTCCTTGCGCACGGGCCCGTACATGGCCGCGACCTGGCGGAGCAGGTCGCCGGCATCGCAGGACCCGAAGACCGGTGCCGGCAGCTTGGCGAAGCGGGTGAAGCTGTCCACCAGCTTCGCCAGGCTCCGCACTTCTCCGAGGATGGTCTCGGCCCCCTGCTGCACGACCTCCGGATCCAGGCGGCCCTCCGCGACGCGGCGGATGAGGCGCTGGGCGGTGAGCTGGATGGGCGTGAGGGGATTCTTCACTTCGTGGGCCATGCGCCGGGCCACCTCCTGCCAGGCGGCGCGCTGCTCCGCGTTCGCCAGCAGGGTGAGATCCTCCAGCACTGCGAGGACGCCGCCCTCCACCAGGGGCGCGGCCACCGCCCGCACGGGGCGTCCTTCGCCCTCCCCGCCGATGCGCAGCTCCTCCGAGAGGGTCTGGCCGGCCTCCTTCGCCCGCTCCAGCAGGGCCGGCAGGGCGCCCAGGCGCGGCTCCTTCAGGAGGGCGCCGCCATCCTCAAGGGGCAGAGGCGCGTCCTCCAGCCCCAGCCAGCGGCGGGCCATGGGATTGCAGGTGCGCAGGGAGAGGTCCCCGCCCCAGCTCAGCACCGCCACCGGCAGGGATTCCAGGAGCTGGCCCAGGTAGGCCCGCTGGCGCTCGATGCGGGCGGCCTGAGCCTCCAGGGCGGCCCGGTTGGCCCGCAGGTCCGAGGTCATGGAATTGAAGGCGCCGGACAGGAAGGCCAACTCATCCTCGCCCTGCACGGGCAGCAGCACGTCCAGATCCCCGGTGCCCACCCGCTGGGCGGCTTTGGCCAGGGCCCGCACCGGCTCGCTGATGGTGTTGGAGATGGTGAGGCCGATCCAGACGGCGGCGAAGAGCGTGAGCAGGGTGAGAAAGAGGAAGGTGCTCTGGGGCAGGGTGGTGAGGGCTTCCCGGAAGTGGGTGATCTGGCCGGACTCCGCCGAGCGCGTGGCCAGGCGGCCCTGGGCCTCCAGGTACCCGCGGCCGATGAAGACGCCCGCCACCCGAGGCCCCGAGGCCCGCAGCATCCAGCGTCCGGCGGCCTGATCCACCAGGCCCAGGTCGAAGCGGTCGGGAGCCCGGAGGCCTTCCCGCACCGCCACGCGGAAGGGACGGCCCTGGGCGTCCAGTTCCGCCACCAGGTCGAGGCCCGCCTCGATCCGCAGCTGCTCGGGCTCGCCCTGCCGGAGGTCGAGGAAGTGGCGCGCCGCGCCCTCCAGCCGCGCCTGCACCTGGCCTTCGAAGGCCACGCCCACCACCCGGCCGTCCCGGATGATCTCCTGCACTTCCGGGCGGAACCAGCGCTCCACGTTCTTGGCGATGAAGTCCCGACCCACGAGGTAGAGCATGAGGCTCGGCAGGATGCCCACGGCGAAGAGCGCCAGCACGAGGCGGGTGCGGATCCGCGAGCCCAGGATGCCGCTGCGCCGCTCGAAGTAGAGCTTGGCGAGGCTGCGGGCCACGATGAAGAGGAGGCTGCCGATGGCCAGCACGTTGGCGAGGCCCAGGGCCAGCAGGGCCCAGCGGGAGGGCGCGTCGATGCCCGTTTCCACCTGCGTGGAGATGAGCTTGTAGGCCTTGAAGAAGATCCAGCTCAGCACGGCGAGCCCCGCCGCCACGTAGAGGCGGGTGAGCTCGCGGTCGCGCTTCACGGTCATGGTCCGGGCTTCTCCTGGCTACAGGCTACCTGTTCCCGGTTCCGGGCCCCGCATCCTGGCCCAGCGCCTTGAGGTAGCAGGCCGCGTCTTCGCCGTCCTTGTAGTAGGCCTTCCGCAGGCCGGCCTCCCGCCAGCCTTCCGCCACGTAGAGGGCGCGGGCGGCGGCGTTGGACACCCGCACTTCCAGGAGCAGGGTCCGGATGCCTTCGCCGCGCAGGTCGCGTTCGGAAGCCTGCAGCAACGCGGCGGCGAGCCCGGCCCGGCGATGGGCGGGATGGACCGCGATGCGCAGCAGTTCCGCCTCTTCCGCAGGAACGTTCGCCCGCCAGACGGCGAAGGCCCGGCCCGGCGCCAGGAGGGCCACTTCCCCGTCCACGAGGATGCGCCAGCTGTCCCCGAAGAGTTCCAGGTCCAGGGCCTCCATCCATTCGGGAAAGGCGCTGCCGGGTCCGAGGCGCTGCAGCTCCATCAGCGGTGCAGGCCCGTGCGCAGGCCCGCGTGCAGGTGCTTCGCCGCTTCGGGGAAGTTCACCTCCGCGTCCGTGGCCCGCAGGTAGAAGGGGCGCAAGGGCCGTTCGGCCTCCCGCCCGGCGCAGGCGCGGGTCAGCGCTTCCAGACCCTTCAGGGTGGCGGCGCCTTCGTCCCCCAGGGCCAGCATGGGCCGGGGCATCGCCGCGGCGGCCCTGGCGGCGAAGCCCGCGGGCGCCCACCAGTCCGCGTCGCCAAGGCGTCCAGGCAGGTCGCCGAGGGTGGCCTTCCCCGCCTCGGCGGTGGCCTGTCCCGCGGCCCAGGGCTGCAGGAAGGCTTCACCGCGCTGGCCGTCGAGGACGATCCAGACGGCGCCGCCCTGCCCCGCCTCCAGCAGCGCGCGCGCCCGCAGTTCGAAGGCGGAGAAGCCCCAGGTGGGGAGGCCCGCCAGGGCCAGGCCCTCGGCGGTGGCCACGCCGATGCGCAGGCTCGTGAAGCCCCCGGGACCCACGCAGCAGGCCACGCCGGACAGGTCCGCGGGCCGGGCCCCGGCTGCGGCGAAAAGGCCGTCCAGGCTGGGCATCAAGGCGAGGCTGTGGCTGTTGCCCACGCCCACTTCCACGCGCCGGGCGTGGGCGCGGTCCCCGTCCACCAGGACCAGATGGAGGAACTCGGTGGTGGTGTCGAGGCCGAGGAGCATTTTTTCAGGCTACAGGCTTCAGGCTGCCTTGTTGATTGCGCTTTCGTCGTGCCGACCGCCGCCCCGGGGCTCCCGGACGCGCCTCTCGTCTGGCGGGATACAAAAAGGCGGCCCGAAGGCCGCCTTTTGCAGGATCGGATCCGTTCAGGCCGCGGTCTTGGGGCGGCTCAGGCTCGCGGTGCCCTTGGGGGCCTTCACGATCTTGCCGGCCTGAATGCAGCTGGTGCACACGCGAAGGCGCTTGGCGGCGCCGTTCACGAGGGCCCGGACCTCCTGGAGGTTCGGATTCCAGCGGCGCTTGGTGATGTTGTTGGCGTGGCTGACGTTGTTGCCGAACTGGGGCTTCTTGCCGCAGAGCTCGCACTGACGGGACATGGCATACCTCGGAACTGGACTTGGTCTGACCAAAGATCGTTAGTCTACCAGCCTGAACCCGGAACTCAAGGACGAAAAACGTGCTGCCCGCCGACCACCTGGACCTGCTGGCGATGGCCTTCGCCATCCTCCCATGGCCCGAGGCCCGCAAGGCGGCGCTCTGGGAACTGGCGCAGGGAGAAGGCCGGGTGCCCGCAGGTGTGGCGGACCTTGATCGGGTGGCCGCCGACCTGCCCCGCCGCAAGGCGGAGGCCCTAAGCCGGGGTGCGCGGCTCCTGCTGCCCTCGGACCCGGAGGTCGCGGCTCTGATGGCGTCCCTGCCCTATCCCGTGGCCCTGTGGGTGCGGGGCACGCTGCCGCCTCCGGGCCCGCGCCTCGCGGTGGTGGGGGCGCGAAAGGCCACGGGGATCGGGCTGGCCCGGGCCCGGGCCTGGTGCAAGACCTTCGCCGAGGCGGGGGTGGCGGTGCTGTCGGGCCTGGCCCGGGGCATCGACGGCGCGGCCCACGAAGGGGCGCTGGAAGCCGCCGGCCCGAACGGCCAGAGCCTCGGCCGCACCTGGGGCGTCCTCGGCTCGGGCCTGGACCATCCCTACCCGCCGGAGCACCGGGACCTGATGGCGCGCATGGTGGTCTCCGGAGGCGGCGTGCTCACGCCCTTCCCGCCGGAAGCCCTGCCGCAGAAGTGGCACTTCCCGCGGCGCAACCTGCTGCTTGCTGCGTGGACGGAGGGCGTGCTGGTCATCGAGGCGGCCACGCGCTCCGGCTCTTTGGTGACGGCGAAGCTCGCCGCGGACCTGGGCCGGGAAGTCTGGGCCTGCCCCGGCGGCCCGGAGGAGCCTTTGAGCGAGGGTCCCAACGGCCTTTTGCGGGACGGCGCGCGGCTGGTGCGAAATCCCTTGGATCTCCTTGAAGATCTTGGACTTGGATAGTGCTCCTCGCGCGTACGCGTACGCGAGGGGTCCGCTTGACAAGCCTCGGGGCCCTGGGTTCATGATCCGTTCCTTATAGATGTCTGGGGGTCCCCGTTGTCCAAGCTCGTCATTGTCGAAAGTCCCTCGAAGGCCAAGACCATCTCCAAGTACCTGGGCAAGGGCTACGTGGTGAAGGCCTCCGTGGGCCACATCCGCGACCTGCCCAAGAACGAGAAGGTGGACCAGGGCGGCGCCAAGGTGGACGTCATCGACGTGGAGAACGGCTTCAAGGAGATCTACGAGATCCCGGATTCCAAGGCCAAGGTGGTGGCGGAACTGAAGAAGGCCGCCAAGGAGGCCGACGAGCTGATCCTGGCGACGGACCCTGACCGCGAAGGGGAGGCCATCTCCTGGCACCTGCTGGAAGCCATCAAGCCGCCGAAATCCCTGCCGGTGCGCCGGGTGATGTTCAACGAGATCACCCCCAAGGGCATCGCCGCCGCCATGGCCAAGCCCGGGCAGATCAACAAGGATCTCGTGGACGCCCAGCGGGCCCGCCGCGTCCTGGACCGGCTGGTGGGCTACAAGATCAGCAAGGTGCTCTGGGACAAGGTGCGCCGCGGCCTCAGCGCGGGCCGGGTGCAGAGCGTCGCCGTGCGCATCATCGTGGACCGGGAGCGGGAGATCCAGGCCTTCAAGGCCGTGGAGTACTGGGTCCTGAAGGGGAAGTTCGCGGCGAAGCTGCCGCCCCACTTCTGGATGCGCCTCACCCGCCTGGACGGCGGCGCCCTCCAGCTCGGCAACAAGGAGACCAAGCGCCGGGTGAAGGACGAGAAGGAGGCCCACGCCCTGCGGGACCAGATCCTGAAGGCGCCCTGGAAGGTGACGAAGCTCGAGACGAAGGAAAAGAAGCGCAACCCGTCCGCCCCTTTCACCACGGCGAAGCTGCAGCAGGAGGCCGCCCAGAAGCTGAAGATGGGCGTGAGCCGCACCATGTCCAACGCCCAGCGCCTCTATGAAGGCGCGGATTTCGGCGAAGGCCCGGTGGGCCTCATCACCTACATGAGGACGGATTCGCCGCGCCTGTCCCCGGACGCCATCGAAGCCACCCGGGAGTTCATCGCGAAGAAGTACGGCAAGGACTTCCTCCCCGCCAAGGCCCGGGTCTACACGGGCAAGGCCGGCGCCCAGGACGCCCACGAAGCCATCCGGCCGACCGATATCACGCGAACCCCTGAATCCCTCCGAGGGAACCTTGACCCGGACCAGTTCCGGCTCTACGCGCTGATCTGGCGGCGGACCATGGCCTGCCAGATGGAGGCGGCCCGCTTCGACGAGACGGTGGTGGAGGCCGAAAGCGCCCTGAAGAATGGCGAGACGGCGACCTTCGAAGCCAAGGGCGAGATCGAGCGCTTCCCCGGCTGGCTGGCGGTGTACCGGGCCGACGCCGCCGAGGAGAAGGCCGAAGGCATCGCCGACGCGACGAAAGCGGACGGCGATGACGAGGAGGAGAACATCGGCCTGCCGCCGCTCACCCTCGGCGAGACCCTGAAGCTCGAGAAGCTGGAGACGGACCAGCAGTTCACCAAGCCGCCAACGCGCTTCAACGAGGCCACGCTGGTGAAGGAGCTGGAGGAGGACGGCATCGGCCGGCCCTCCACCTACGCGAGCATCATCGAGACCATCCAGAACCGGGACTACGTGAAGAAGGTGGAAGGCCGCTTCAAGCCCACGGAGCTGGGCATGGTGGTGACGGACCTGCTCATCCAGGGCTTCAAGGAGCTGATGGATCCCAAGTACACCTCGGGCCTGGAGGACAAGCTGGACCGGGTGGAAGGCGGCGAGGCGACCTACGCGAAGATGCTGAAGGACTTCTATGTGCCCTTCGAGAAGGCCCTGGCCCACGCGGGCGCGGAGATGCAGAACCTGAAGGCCGGCGTGCCCAGCGACCGCGTCTGCAAGAAGTGCGGCGCGCCCATGCTCAAGCGCATCGGCAGGAACGGCCTGTTCCTCGGCTGCACGCGCTATCCCGAGTGCGACGGCACGGAGGAGATCGAGGCCATGGAGGAGCCGGAGGACGCGCCGGAGTGCCCGCTCTGCGGCACGACGCCCATGAACCTGCGGAAGGGGCAGTGGGGGCCCTTCTGGGCCTGCACGAACTACCCGACCTGCAAAGGCATCCGCAAGGCGGATCCCAAGGGCCTGCCGGTCCCCGCCGACGAGCCCACCGGCGAGAAGTGCCCCACCTGCGGCAAGGGCTTCGTGAAGCGCCACGGCCGCTACGGCCTCTTCACCTGCTGCGTGGACTACCCCACCTGCAAGACCGTGAAGAAGGAGATCCTCGCCGGCTTCGCCTGCCCAAAATGCGGAGGCGATGTGGCGCCGAGGAAGACTCGCTTCGGGAAAATCTTCTACGGCTGCACCAACTACCCCAAGTGCGACTTCACCGCCTGGGACAAGCCCGTGCCCCGGAAGTGCCCCTCGTGCGGGAATCCGTACCTCGTGGAGAAGACCCGCAAGCCGCGCGGGAAGGATCCGATTCAGGTGCTGCTGTGCCCGAAGGAAGGGTGCGGGTTCGAGGAAGGGATGGGGTAGATCCCCGATCTCCATTGCCTTGAATGCCGGGGCGGGACTACCATGGGCCGCCCATCCCCCGGAGTCCCCATGCGCCGCTTCGCCCTGGCCCTCGCCTTCGCCCTTCCCGTCTTGGCCGGCGCCCCGGCCAAGCCCTCCGTCCACGCGGACGCCGCCAACAAGGCCTTCGCGGCGGCGATGGTGAAGGGGGATGCGGCGGCGGTGGCGGACACGTACACGGAGGACGGGCAGCTGATGTTCTTCGACGGGACCACCTACAAGGGCCGCAAGGCCATCCAGGAGCTGATGGCGGGGTTCTTCTCGGGCAACTCGGTGAAGTCCATGAGCCTCACCTCGGAGGAGACCCAGTGGATGGGCGCGGCGATCCTCGACATCGGCCGCTACGAGATGGTCACCGTGGGCAAGGACGGCAAGGAGAGCACCTCCAAGGGCCGCTTCATGGAGATCCTTAAGAAGGGCAAGGACGGGAAGTGGCGCCTCTACCGGGACTGCCCCCTCACGAACTGAGGCGCGGCAAAAGGGACTACCCTATCCCAACGATTCCATGCGAGGTGCCCCATGAAACCTATCACCCACCTTCTGGCGGAAAAGGGCAACGGCTTCTGGTCCGTGTCCCCGGAGGCCACGGTGTTCCAGGCCCTGGAGCTCATGGCCGTGCGCAATGTGGGCGCCGTGCTGGTGATGGAGGGCGAGCGGCTGGCGGGGATCTTCAGCGAGCGGGACTACGCCCGCAAGGTGGCCCTCGAAGGCCGCAGCTCCAAGGACACCCTGGTGAAGGACATCATGACCACCAAGGTCGTCTGCGTGACCCCCACCCAGAGCGTCGAGGACTGCATGGCCCTCATGACCGACAAGCGCATCCGCCACCTCCCCGTCATCGACGGCGACACCGTCCTGGGCATCATCTCCGTGGGCGACGTAGTGAAGGCCGTCATCTCCGAGCAGACCTTCACGATCTCCCAGCTGGAGCACTACATCACCGGGACGGTGTGAGGGTCGGCGAGCCATGGATGACACCCTGATTCCGGAACTGCTGTTCCGGAGCGCGTGGGGACTACCCTTCCTGGCGGTCAAAACCATCGGTCTCGTCCTCTCCCTTCGAGCCATCGCCCGATCGCCCCGCATCGCAAAACCCGCTGCCATGGGCTTCGGCCTGTTGCTGGTGAACAGCATCGCGGCATTCTTCGATCCCATGCTCCGTGCTGCCATGGACCTGCAGCACTCCCCGGAAGGCATGAAAGCCTATGCCCGGTTTGCGATGGCCCTCGGGGCAGCTCACGGTCTCGTGGACTTGGCGGCGTGGATCCTGCTCCTCATCGCATTGCACCGGACCTTCCAGCTCCCGACCGCTTCCGGTCAGACCTGAGCCTGGTTCGAGAAGCCCCTTGGTATGAATATCCGCACCGCCCTTCCCTCTGAACTAGGCACCTTGCTAGACCTCTGGTTGCGCTCGGTCCGAACGACGCACACCTTCCTCACCGAGGAAGACATCCAGGCCCTCCATCCCCTCGTCCGCGACCACGCCCTGCCGGCCCTGGAGCTGTGGGTGCTGGAAGGCGAGGACGGCGCCATCCTGGGCTGGATGGGCCTGGACGGCGCGAAGCTGGAAGCCCTCTTCCTGGATCCCGCCCACACGGGGAAGGGCCACGGACGGCGCATGGTGGATCACGCCCGCAGCCTGAAAGGTCCCCTCACCGTGGACGTGAACGAGCAGAACCCGGAAGCCCTGCGCTTCTATGAGGCCTGCGGCTTCCGCGTCGTCGGCCGCTCCGAGCTGGACGGCCAGGGCCGGCCCTTTCCCCTGCTGCACCTGGCGGAGCGGGTCTGAAGCCAGGCCCGTCAGATTCCCGTGATCAGGAAATCCAAGGCAGCGAGGATCACGCTTCGTTGCGCCGACAGATCCGCCACCTCCGGCCCAAGGCCGCGCCTGGGGATGCCGGCGAGCTCGGGGGTCGCCATGACCACCGGACGGGCACGCGTTTTCAACGCCGCCCCTTCATCGAGGCCGGCAGAGGCACCACCACCCGCGTCGCCAGGGCCCAAGCAGGTCGCTCTGAACGTCCAGGGGAGGAGGGATGAGCACGGGGCGTTCGTGCGGCGAACGGCCATCAGAAGCTCCGCTGCCCGTCGCTGAAGACGCCCCGCTGGTCCACCCGGGCGTTGTAGGCCTCCAGGGCCGAGGCGTTGTCCGACAGCCAGTCCTCCCGCCGTTTGGCCCGCAAGGCTTCCACCAGGGCCGCTTCCAGCACGGCGGAGAGGTTCAGCCCGGCCTCCCGAGCCTTCGCCAGGAGGTCGCTGTTCACGCTCAGGTTGGCGGCCCTCCGGGGCGTCTCGGCGTCGAACAAGGTGGTCATGACATCGTTCCTTTACATATCATGCGCATAAACTATGCGCATCCTACGCGACAGTCAAGCATGTCCCGTGGACTTTTGGGCCTGATAGCCTGCATTGCCGGAGACCCCATGCCCATCAAGCTCAGCAAGGATTCCGAAGCCTTCCTCATCGGCTCCCTCAAGCGCTACGCCGCCGAGGAGCTGGACCTGGAGCTGGGGGACCTGAAGGCGAAGCTCCTGCTCGACTATGTGCTGAAGGAGGTCGGCCCCAGCGTCTACAACCAGGCCGTCGCGGACGCCCAGGCCAACCTCCAGGAAAAGGTGGCCGACCTGGGGGTGGACTGCTTCGAGGCCGAGTTCACCTACTGGAAAAAGGGCTGAGGCACAGGCGACAGGGCGGCCCGGCGGCTTCAAGATGGTGGCCATGACCGACCTCGCCTTCCGCCCCGCCACCCTGGACGACATCGAGGCCCTCGTGGCCCTGGTCAATTCCGCCTACCGCGGCGACGCCAGCCGCGCGGGCTGGACCACGGAGGCGGATCTCATCACCGGCCCCCGCATCGACGGGGACGGGCTGCGGGAGCTGATCAACGCGCCAGGCTCCCTCCTCCTCCTCTGCCTCCAGGGCGGCGCCATCATCGGCTCCGTGCACCTCAAGCGCCTGGAGGCGCACAGCGCCTACCTGGGCCTCTTCGTGGTGCAGCCCACCCTCCAGGGCAGCGGCATCGGCAGGCGCTTCCTCGCCGAGGCCGAAGCGACCGTCCAGCAGGCCTGGGGCAGCAGGCGCATGACCATGTCCGTCATCACCATCAGGCCCGAACTCGTGGCCTACTACGAGCGCCGGGGCTACCGGCGCACCGGGGAGCTCCATCCCTTCCCCACCGAAGCCGGCGCCAGCCGGCCCGTGGTGGAGGACTTGCAGCTCGAGACCCTGGCGAAGGACCTGCTGTCATGACCAAGGGCCGGCTCGAAGCCTTCAGCGACGGCGTTCTCGCCATCATCCTCACCATCATGGTGCTCGAGCTGCGGGTGCCCCACGACCCGTCCTGGGAGGCCCTGCGGCCCCTCCTGCCAAAGCTCCTGAGCTATGTGCTGAGCTTCGCCTTCGTGGGCATCTACTGGAACAACCACCACCACCTGCTGCAGGCGGTGCACAAGGTCAACGGCCGCATCCTGTGGGCCAACCTGCACCTGCTCTTCTGGCTGTCCCTGATCCCCTTCACCACCGGCTGGATGGGGGAGAACCGCTTCGCCCCCGCGCCGGTGGCCCTTTACGGCGGGGTGCTGCTGCTCGCGGCGGTCGCCTACTTCCTCCTGGTGCACGCCCTGCTCGCCCACCACGGCCCGGACTCGGCCCTCGCCAGAGCCCTCGGGGACGACTTCAAAGGCAAGCTGTCCGTCGTCCTTTACGCCGCCGCCATCCCGCTGGCCTTCCTGCACGCCGCGTCCGCCACCGTGCTCTACGGCATCGTGGCCCTGATGTGGCTGGTGCCCGACCGCCGGATCGAGCAGACCGTCGCCTGAGGCCCTTGGAAATTCGTCACAAGCGCGACGGAAAAGGTGGACGCGGCAGTCGCGTTTTCGCGGGGCAATGGCCACGGCGGGAACCACGGATTGCTCGTAAACCCAGGAATGGCGCGCTTCTCCATGACCCTACCTGAGGTCAGCCATTCAGCCAGACCACGCGCCGTTCGGCCAAGGCACCGTGTGAAAATCGTCCACATCGCCGGTTCATCAAGGCCAGCCGCTCGTCCAGACGGCGCATCCGGTGACTGGAGTCACGGGGAGCCTAGCCGCGTTGACACCGCCCTGCGCATGGTTAGGTTGAAGCATTGATATGCCCAGATTAAAACGACATTAAGGTCGTAAATCCGTCGGCGGACTCCTCCCTTCAGATCCCATGCGTGCGGGGCCCCTCCGGCCCCGGGGCCGCGGTCCATCCGCGGCGCGATCCTTCTCCTTCCTTCCGGCCCGGTGGCCGGGACGCCTCTGAACCGATGCCCCATGGCCGATGAATCGACGACGAACTTGACGCGGCGCCTGTCCATGGGCCTCGCGGCCTTCGCCCTGCTCCTGGGCCTCGCCGCCCCCGGCTGCGGCCGGGGCGAGCGGGCCGGCGTCGCCGGTCC
Source organism: Holophagaceae bacterium (assembly GCA_016710635.1). Lineage (GTDB taxonomy): Bacteria > Acidobacteriota > Holophagae > Holophagales > Holophagaceae > JADJVL01. The sequence goes on from JADJVL010000010.1 coordinate 77,182, forward strand.
CGCCGCCTCGGGCCACCACCATCCCGCCGGCTGGGTCGCGGAACATCCCGGGCAGGCCCTGGCCTCCCTGCAGAACTGCACCCAGTGCCACGAGATGACGGTGCTTCGCACCGGCAGCGCCATTCCCTCCTGCATGACCGCGGACTGCCACCACAAGCCCGTCCCCGGCTGGCCGACCGCCGGCAGCCACGGCGCCAAGGCGAAGATGGCCCCAGGGCCCTCCGGCGGCGGCCTCCTCTCCTGCCAGCTCTGCCATGGGACCGACTACAAGGGGGGCGGCTCCGGCGTCTCCTGCGCGTCCTGCCACGGCGTCCAGGCGCCCCATCCCGCCAAGCCCTGGCGGGGGCCCAGTGGCCAGGCCCACGCGAGCACGGATCCTTCCAACGCCGCCGCCTGCGCCCAGTGCCACTATTCCGGCGCCCCGGCCAATCCCCCCAACTACCCGCTGAACCCCGCGCCCAAGGGCACGATCCCCGGCTGCTTCAACAACACGCTCTGCCACGGCAACGCCGTCGCGCCCCACGCCCTCGGCCCGGTCTGGCTGCAACCCACCAGCGCCGCCTTCCACGGGCTGGAGGCCAAGCGGGACCTCTTGGCCTGCCAGGCCTGCCATGGCACCCCGGGCACGCCGAAGTTCGACGGGGGCGTCGCCCCCACGGCCTGCTCCAGTTGCCACACCGCGGCACCGGCCCACTCGAAGCCCTGGCACGCGGCACCGGTCACCGGGTTCCCGCCCTACACGCCTTCCCACCGCAACGCACTGCAACGCGACACCGCCTGCGCCGTGTGCCACGACGTGGTGAAGGGCCGCACCCCGCCCCTGGTCAGCTCACCCAGCTGCTATTCCGCCGCGGAGAACGGCGTGGGCTGCCACGCCAACGGGCCCGGCCAGGCCAACCATCCCCTGCCCTTCCTTGACACGGCCCATACCACCGCCGGCCAGGCCGCCTTCGACACCAACTGCAGCAACTGCCATGGCGTGACGGGCACCTCCCCCCTGGCCTCGGCGCCCCTGTGCGTCGCCTGTCATCAGGCGGGCTCGCCCCTGACCCTGGCGAACTGCACCTCCTGCCACGCCAAGCCCCCGGCGGGTGCCGCCTTCCCCGACGCCGCGGGCTCCCACGCCAAGCACGACGCCCTGGCCTCCGCCGGCCAGTGCTCCACCTGCCACCTGGGCACCGAGTCCGGGTCCCGGGCCCATTACGACCATGCCAACGGACGCCCTGGCTCCGACGCCCTGCGGGCCGCGCCCGGCGAAGCGGCCTTCCAGGCGACCTACCACGGCAAGGCCGGCGCCGCCGCCTTCAACCCCACGAACCTGACCTGCTCCAACATCAGCTGCCACGGCGGGCAGACCACCCCCAGCTGGCAGGGCGGCCGCATCGACGTGAACACCGAAGCGGGCTGCAAGCTCTGTCACGCCGTGGGCACCGCCCAGGGCGCGCCGGAGAACAACAGCGCCTTCTCCGGCCTCCACGCCCTGCACATGGCCGCCAAGGCCGGCGCCCTCTGCACCGACTGCCACAGCATGGGCAACGGCCGCGCCGGCGCCCTGAACCACTTCAAGTTCCTCAACACCTCCCAGATGGAAGGGCCCGCCAGCACCACCGTCGAACCCATGGGGAACCCGGCCTACTACGTGCCGCTCACCCAGACCTGCGGTTCCTTCACCTGCCACGGAGAGCCCCACAACAACCTGTCCTGGATCGGCGGCGCGAACCACCCGGTGCCCTTCCTTGACACGGCGCACCTCAGCGCCCGCCAGACCGGCTTCGATGCCAACTGCGCCGGCTGCCATTCCAACACGGGCACGCCCCCCGTCGCCGCCGCGCCCACCTGCACCACCTGCCACCAGGCCAGCTCCGTGCTGACCGCCCCCGCCTGCGCCTCCTGCCACAACAAGCCGCCGACGGGCACCACCTTCCCCGACGCCGCGGGCAGGCACGCCAAGCACGAGGCCCTCGCCGGCGTCTCCACCGTGTGCAGTTCCTGCCACGCCGGCGCCGACACCGGCACCCTGGTGCACTACAACCACGCCAACGCGCGTCCCGGCCTGGACGCCCTGCGCAAGCCCCCGGCGCCCACCTCCTTCCTGGCGGTGTTCAACGCGAAGTCCGGCACCGCCTCCTTCAATCCCGCCAACCTCACCTGCGCCAGCGTCAGCTGCCACGGCGGCGCCACCACGCCGAACTGGTCCACGGGCACACTCGACAGCAACGCCGAGTCCGGCTGCCGCGCCTGCCACGCCCTGGGCACCGCCGCAGGCAGCCCGGAGAGCAACAGCCTCTACTCCGGCTTGCACGCCCTGCATCTGGCCCCCACGGCGAGCGCCCAGTGCGTGGAATGCCACGTGATGACCGGAAGCACCTCCGGCGCCCAGAACCACTTCAAGAACCTGTTGACGCCCCAGATGGAAGGACCCGCCAGCAGCACGGTGGCGCCCAATGGCAACCCGGCCTTCTACGTCCCCCTCACCCAGACCTGCGGGAGCTTCACCTGCCACGGCGTCCAGCACAACGGCTTCACCTGGACCGGCAGCGCCAACCATCCCGTGCCCTTCACCACCACGCCCCACACCGCCGCGACCCAAAGCACCTTCGACGCGGACTGCCGCTACTGCCACGCCGTGAGCGGCCCCTCGCCCATCGCCGCCGCGCCCGCCTGCGCGGCCTGCCACCAGGCCTCCTCGCCCCTGGCGATCACCAACTGCCTGTCCTGCCACGCCAAGCCCCCGGCGGGAGCCGCCTTCCCGAACATCGCCGGCTCCCACCCGAAGCACGAGACCTTCCCAGGCGTCACAGGTGCCTGCAACACCTGCCACGACGGCAGCGGCACCGGCACCCAGGTCCACTACGACCACGCCAACGGTCGGCCGGGCCACGACGCCCTGCGCACCCCGCCGGGCGAAGTGAAGGCCCTCGCCACCTACAACGCCAAGACCGGCGCGGCCTCCTTCAACCCGGCCAATCTTTCCTGCGGCACCGTGAGCTGCCACGGCGGCCAGACCACGCCGAACTGGCAGACCGGGACCATCAATTCCAGCGTCGATGCGGGCTGCCGAGTCTGCCACGTCATCGGCACCAGCGCGGGCTCGCCCCAGTACAACAGCGCCTGGAGCGGCGAGCACCGCAAGCACGACGGCAGCGACGTGAGGGCCCTTTGCACCGACTGCCATGTCATGACCAACGGCACCGCCGGCGCCACGAACCACTTCAAGTTCCTCGCCACCTCCGCCATGGAAGGACCCGCCGGACAGACCGTCTCCCCCCAGGGCGTGCCTTCCTCCTACAACCAGACCACCAAGACCTGCACCCTCACCTGCCACGGGGAGAACCACCAGAACGAAAAGTGGAATTGAATCCCCAATCCCCCGCCAACCCTCGCCCTTCCTCCAGGAGAATGTCCATGACACCGTCCTTCCGCTTCCTGTCCCGCCCCATCCTCGCCGCGCTGCTGCTGGCCGGCGCCGCCCTCGCCGCCCAGGACAAAGACAAGCCCAAGTTCGATGGGGACATCCAGAAGTACTGGACCGACGCCTGCTCCCGCTGCCACGGCGCCAACGGCAGCGGCCGGGACGCCAGCGGCCGCCAGTTGCCCGACGCGGGCTTCGACTTCACCGACAGCCGGAAGGCGAACAAGAAGAAGGACGCCGAGTGGCTCAAGAGCATCCTGGACGGCAAGGACAAGATGCCGGCCTACAAGGGCCTCCTGACCGAGGCGGACGCCTCCCGGATGATCACGGAGATCCTCCGGAAATTCGCCGCCCGGCGCTAGGGAGGACCCATGCGGACGAAGCTGCTTGCCCTCCTCGCCGTCGCTGGCTTCGCCGGCGGGGGTCTGCGGGCCCAGACCTCGGACATCCCTCTCGCCATCAACCTGCCGACGGCGGACCGGATGCAGTTCTGGGACATCGGCGTGATCTTTTCCCACCGCTTCATCACCCCGGTGAAAGGCCACAGCAAGGACCTCTACGGCCTCGACGGCCTCGCCTACGCGGGCTTCGGCTTCAACTTCGGCATCAAGCCCATCAAGGGCCTGAACTTCGAGATCTACCGCACCGCGGACAACAAGACCCTCACCTTCACCCTGCACCAGCAGATCCTGGACCGGTCCTTCATCCGCATGGCGGCCCGCCTCCAGCGTTTCGACGAGTCGGTCACCCAGACGGTGACGCCCCTGGGGACCGTCGGCATCAGCGGCACGGCCTTCCAGCTCCCCACGGAGTTCTACCTCACCGACGACCTGGTCCTGACCCTCGTTCCCACCTGGCTGAGCCGCACCACCACCCAGGAGAAGGCGATCTTCACCGGCGGCGCCGGACTGCGCTACGACTTCTCCGAGAAGTTCCGGGTGCTGGTGGAGTACTACCCGCGGCCTTCGAAGCTCGAAAAGACCTATGAGGCAGGCTTCGCCGCCGGCATCTCCTACAAGACCTTCAAGCACCGCTTCACCCTCGTGGGCACCAATTCCACCGGCACCACGCCGAACCAGGTGCTCGGCGGCGACTACGCCGGCGGGCCCCGGCCCAAGGGCGACTGGTCCATCGCCTTCAACGTGGCCCGCGTGTTCTGAGGCCCCGGAAGCGACATGTCCCAGCCCCTCCTCGAACTCTTCGCCCGCGAGCACCCCGCCTTCATCCACCTGCCCCTGGGCCTCGTGATCGCCCTGCCGGTGGCGATGGTGCTCTCCTTCAAGTCGCGGCACCCCGCGGGCTGGACCCGGACCGCATTCTTCATCGCCCTCCTGGCCTTCGCCGGGGGCTTCCTCGCCCTGTCGAGCGGCCTGCTGTGGGGCCGGCAGATCGCCCTCATCCCTTCCGGCAGCTTCTTCCCCCTCGTGGCCTCCGAGGCGCAGGTCGTGCAGAAGATGCTCCAGCTCCACGAGATCGCCGCGGCGGTCGGCACCGCCCTGGGCGCGCTCTGCGTGCTGCTGCTCTGGCGCGCCGTCCGCAGGGACCGGGGCCGGGATCCCGATGCCGCCGCGCCACGCCGCCGCTTCGCCGACCGCGGCGTCGGCGCCGCGGCCTTTTCCGTCTGCCTCCTCTGGCTCGCGTCCTGGGCCTTCTGCGGCAAGCTCGGGGGCATCATGGTCTTCGGCAACGAGGCCACCAACAAGGCCGCCGCCGCCATGGACGCGGCGCGGAAGGCCGACGCGGAGGCCGATCTGCCCATCCGCGCCCTCGACTACGCCAGCCTGGAGCCCGCCCAGCCCGCCGCCCTGCGGAGCAAGGCCCACGGGAACCGCTGGGGGCGCGTGTGGGTGACCGCCTCGGGCATCGACGCCTACCAAGCCGGGAAGCCTCTGCCCTCCGGCGCCTACGCGGTGCTGAGCACGGTGGAGGATGCCAAGGGCAAGCCGGGGCAGGACCCTGGGCCCCTCTACATGCGCGAGACCTTGACTGATGGGACCTCGGCCTTCCTCCTCTACTGGCCGCGGGTGCCCGAAGCCGCCCGGACCGAGACCGGCGGCGAGGACAGCGTCTACTGGCGCAGCCCCAGCGAGAAGCTCGCCGCCTGCGCGGGCTGCCACGCCACCGCGGGCCCCGCCTCCGCCACGCCACGCTGAAGGCACGGGAGCGCGGACTGGTTCTCCGGAAAGGATCGCGCCTACACTGGCGCCAATCTTTCCGGAGGAACCATGGTCCCCGTCGAGGCGCTCTGGCGCCCCATCCTGCTATCCGCCCTCTTCGTCTTCGTCGCCAGCAACATCATGTGGATGGCCCTGCCTTTCTGGCACGCGAAGGACTACAAGAAGCTCAAGCGCGAGGGCGAGGTCCTGAAGGCCATGGCGGACGAGGCCGCGGGCCAGTACGTCGTCCCCTGCGTGGACTGGAAGAACGCCACTCCCGAGGAGAAGACCGCCGCCCAGTGCGGTCCCATGGGATTCCTCATCCTCCGCGGCGCCGGCGGCTTCTCCTTCCCGCAGGCCCTGGCGGCCTACGTCGCCTACACGGTCCTGATGACCGCCATCGTGGCCTACCTCTGCGGCCTCGCCCTGCCCGCCGGCGCCCACTACAGCCAGGTCTTCCGGGTGGTGGGCACCGCCGGCATGCTGGCCTTCTCCTTCGGCGACATCCCCAACGCCATCTGGTACGGCAAGCCCTGGGGCGCCGTCCTCAAGTCGGTCATCGACGGCCTGATCTACGGTCTGCTCATGGGCGGGACCTTCGGGTGGCTCTGGCCCAAGTGACCATTGCGACGTCACGGTCCACCCTCCAGCGCACCCGACTCCTCCCTCCGGCCTCGACCCTGCGGAGGCTGGCCCTGTAGGTAGGACGTGTCCCGCCCGGAGCCGCCATGCCCTTTCTCGCCTGCCTGCTCGCACCCATCCTCGCCGCCGGTCCCGCCAACCCCATCCATCAGGCCAAGGCTCACCCCATGCTACCGCCTGGCCCTCCCGGAGGGCTGGAAGCCAGGCCGCGCCTGGCTGGTGGTGGTGGTGATCCCGGACGCCCGCCGGGACTTCGAAGGCAACCTGCGGCGCTTCGTGGCGGCCCGGGGCGGCCGGCCCTTCATCCTCGTCGCACCCGAAGTCGTCACCTGCGGTGGCGTTTCGGGGCAGGTCTCCCCGCCCCACACCTACACCGCGGGCGACTGGGCCGCGGTCAAGCGGGCCGGCGACTTCGCCTTCGACGACGCGGGCCTCGCCGCGGTGCTGGGGGAAGTGCAGGCCCGCTGGGGCGGCGAAGCGAAAGCCTTTCTCACGGGTTGGGAGGCCGGCGGCCACACCGTGTGGGCCCAGGCCCTGCACCGCCCAGAGCGCTGGCGGGCCGTGGCCCCCGTGAGCAGCAACTACCAGGGCCGAGGCCTGGGCCAGGACCATTTCTCCGTGGCCCCGGAACGCGCGACCCTGCCTCTGAAGGTCTTCTGGTGCGGCGCGCCCGTCGGGGATGAAGCCCAGGGCCTGGTCTTCTGGCGTCAGCAGACCGCGCGGGCCCAGGCCGACGCCCGCGCCCACGGCTTCGCGCCCCTGCCGGACCAGGAGGTCCCCGGCGCGTCCCACGGACCCTTGTGCGAGGCCGTGCTGGGCTGGTTCGAAAGCCTCCTGGCGCCCAAGGGTCCCTGAGGAGCGCCGCCGACCTGCGGTAGCCGTTCCTATGGCGAGGCCCCTTCCCTACACTGGGCGGACCCGCCGGAGGCCCGCCTTGCCGTCCTATCCGCACCTCCTCGCCCCCCTCGACCTTGGCTTCACCACCCTGCCCAACCGGGTGCTCATGGGCTCCATGCACACGGGGCTGGAGGAGGAGAAGCAGGGCTTCGAGAAGCTGGCGACCTTTTACGCCGAGCGGGCGAAGGGCGGCGTGGGGCTCATCGTCACCGGGGGCATCTCCCCCAACCTGCGGGGGCGCCTCTCGCCCTTCGCCGCGGACCTCATCTGGCCCTGGCAGGTGGGGAAGCATCGCCTCGTCACCGAGGCCGTGCACCGCGAAGGCGGGCGCATCGCCATGCAGATCCTGCACGGCGGCCGCTACAGCTACCACCCCTTCCAGGTCTCCGCCTCGACGGTGAAGTCCCCCATCACGCCCTTCAAGCCCAAGGCCCTGAGCGCCGGGGGCGTGGAGCGGACCATTTCCGCCTACGCGCGCTGCGCGAAGCTGGCGAAGCAGGCGGGCTACGACGGCGTGGAGGTGATGGGCAGCGAAGGCTACCTCATCAATCAGTTCCTCGTGGCCCGCACCAACCGCCGCACGGACGCCTGGGGCGGCAGCTTCGAGAACCGCATGCGCTTCCCCGTGGAGATCGTGAAGCGCATCCGGGCCGAGGTCGGCCGCGACTTCATCATCATCTACCGGCTCTCCATGCTGGATCTAGTGCCCGACGGCTCCACCTGGGACGAGGTCGTCCAGCTCGCCAGGGCCGTGGAGGCCGCCGGGGCGACGATCATCAACACGGGCATCGGCTGGCACGAAGCGCGGGTGCCCACCATCGCCACCGTGGTGCCCCGGGGCGCCTTCGCCTGGGTGACCCGGAAGCTGAAGGGGGAAGTGGGGATTCCGCTGGTCACCACCAACCGCATCAACACGCCGGAGGTGGCGGAGGCCATCCTGGCGGGCGGCGACGCCGACATGGTGTCCATGGCGCGGCCCCTCCTCGCCGATCCCGCCTTCGTGGCGAAGGCCGCCGAGGACCGCTCCGGCGACATCAACACCTGCATCGCCTGCAACCAGGCCTGCCTGGACTTCGTGTTCCAGCAGAAGCGGGCTTCCTGCCTCGTCAACCCGAGAGCCTGCTACGAGACCGAGCTGGTCTTTCCAACCGCGGCGCAGCCAAGGCGCATCGCGGTGGTGGGGGCGGGGGCCGCGGGCCTTAGCTTCGCCTGCCACGCCGCGGAGCGCGGCCACGCGGTGACCCTTTTCGAGGCGGCCGGCGAGATCGGTGGCCAGCTCAACATCGCCAAGCAGGTGCCGGGCAAGGAGGAGTTCTTCGAGACCCTCCGCTACTTCGGCAACCGCCTCGCCCACGCCGGCGTCCGGCTGCGGCTGAACACCCGCGCGGACGCCCGGGACCTGGAGGGCTTTGACGCGGTGGTCCTGGCCTCCGGCGTCACGCCGCGGGTCCCGGACATCCCGGGCATCGAGCATCCGAAGGTCCTCAGCTACCCAGACGTCCTCCTGCACAAGAAGCCGGTGGGCGCGAAAGTGGCCATCATCGGCGCCGGCGGCATCGGCTTCGACATGGCCGAGTTTTTGGTGCAGGACGGGCAGAGCCCCTCCATCCCCGAGTTCATGAAGGAGTGGGGCGTGGACCAGGCCTACGCCTCCCGGGGCGGTCTGCTGGAAAAGCCCGGCGGCCCGCACCCCAGGCGGGAGGTCTTCATGTGCCAGCGCAAGTCCGACCGCATGGGCGCGGGCCTGGGCAAGACCACGGGCTGGATCCACCGGGCCAGCGTGAAGGCCAACAAGGTGAAGATGCTGAGCGGCGTCGCCTACGAGCGCATCGACGACGCGGGCCTCTGGATCCGGGAAGGCAAGGAGGGCGCCCTGCGCTGCCTCGAGGTGGACACCATCGTGAACTGCTCCGGCCAGCTCAGCGCCCGGGGCCTGGCGAAGCCCCTGCAGGCCGCGGGCGTCGAGGTGCATCTCATCGGCGGCGCCGACGTGGCCGCGGAGCTGGACGCCCAGCGGGCCATCCGCCAGGGGGCCGAGCTGGCGGCGCGGATCTGAGCTTGGCCGCCCTCCCCGAGGTGTCCATTCCCCAGGCCCGGCGGCTCCTGCTGGGCGCCCAGGGCCTGCTGGATGATCCCGCGCGCCGGGCCGGCAAGGCTGCCCTGGCAAAGCTTATCGAACGCCTGGGCTTCGTGCAGGTGGACACCATCAATGTGGTGGAGCGGGCCCATCACCTCACGCTGCATTCGCGACTGGACGGCTATCGGAGAGAGCACCTCGACGCCCTGGCGGAGAGGGACCGCGTCCTCTTCGAAGCCTTCACCCACGATGCCTCCCTCGTGCCCGTGGCCTGGTACGCCCACTGGAAGCCCCGCTTCCGCCGGGATGCCGCCCGCCTGCGCGCCCACGCGTGGTGGCAGCACCATTTCCGCGGGACGGATGCGGAGGCCGTGGTGCGCCACGTGAAGGACCGCATCGCCGGGGAAGGTCCCCTGCGCAGCGCGGACTTCGAGCATCCGGAGAAGCGCGGGCCCTGGTGGGGCTGGAAGCCTCAGAAGGCCGCCCTGGACTACCTCTGGCGCAGTGGTGAGCTGGCCATCGCGGGCCGGGTGAAGTTCCAGAAGGTCTACGATCTCGCGGAGCGCGTGCATCCAGAACATCACGGGCTTACGGAGCCCGATCCTGCCGCCCACGCGGAGTGGGCCTGCCGCAGCGCCCTGGAGCGCCTGGGCGTGGCCACGCCGAAGAAGCTGGCTGACTTCTGGCAGAGCCTGGAGATCGCCGACGCGAAGGCCTGGTGCGAAGCCGAAGCCGCCGCCGGCCGCATCCAGGCGGTGCGCGTCGAAGGCGAGGCCCGCCCGGCCTTCGCGGTGCCGGACTGGGAGGCCCGGCTCCGGAAGCTCCCGGAGCCGCCAGACCGGACGCGCATCCTCTGCCCCTTCGATCCGGTGCTGCGGGACCGGGCCCGGGCCCTGCGCCTCTTCGATTTCGACTACCGCTTTGAAGCCTTCGTCCCCGAGCCCAAGCGGACCTACGGCTACTTCGTCCTGCCCATCCTGGAAGGGGAGCGGCTGGTGGGGCGCCTCGATCCCAAACTCCACCGGGATCGCGGCCTGCTGGAGGTCAAGGGCCTGTGGTGGGAGGCGGGAGTCCGCCCCACGAAGGCGCGGATGGCGGCGCTGCGGGAGGCGGTGGCGCGCCTCGCCGCCTTCATCGGGGCTGAGACCATCCAATGGCCGAAGGGGAATGGTTGACCGGCTAAGGCACCTTGATCACCAGCACAAGGAAGCCGAGGTAGACCGCCAGGAAGAGCGCGCCCTCCAGGCGGCCGCAGGTTCGTGCGCGCCGGAAGCCCACCGCTGCCACGAGCGTCAGACCCGAAAGCACCAGCAGATCCGTGCGCGGAAAGCCTCCCGCCAGGAACGAGGGGTCGCACCAGACCGGCCCCACCGAGGCAAAGGAGGATGTTGAAGATGTTGGAGCCGACCACGTTGCCGATGGCGATCCCCGCATGGCCGCGACGGGCCGCGATGACCGAGGCGGCCAGTTCGGGCACCGAAGTCCCCACGGCCACCACCGTCAGGCCGATGATCCGGTCGCTGAGCCCGAAGGCCTGGGCCAGCCCGACAGCGCCCTGCACGAAGAGGTGGCCGCCGAGGAGGAGGAGGCCCAGTCCCGCCAGGGCGACCAGGCCCAGGCGGCCAGGGCTGCCAGCCGCCGGGGCCCCGGCGACTTCCGCCGCGGCTTCGGTTTCCGCCGCGTCCGCCAGGGACTCCACGATCTCCCTAGGCCGGAAGTGCCCGTGCGCCATCCAGGCGGTATAGACAATGGCGCAAGCGAGGAGCACAGCCGCCTCCCAGCGGTCCACCTGTCCATCCCGCAGCACCCACCAGAGCGCCATGGTGGTCGCCAGCAGCATGGGGACCTCCCGCCGGACCAGCGCGCCGTCCACTGGCGCTGGCCGCATAAGAAGGGTCATGCCCAGGATGAGACCCAGATTCGCGATGTTCGAGCCGATCACATTGCCGATGGCGAGCCCGCCGTGTCCCGACCAGGCGCCCTGGACGCTCACGATGAGTTCCGGGGCTGAGGTTCCATAGGCCACCACCGTCAGCCCGATGAGCAGCTGCGGCACGCCGAGGCGCCGGGCAAGGCCGGCGGCTCCCGCCACCAGCCACTCGGCGCCCAGGTAGAGCAACGCGCCGCCACCGCACAGCAGCCCCCAATCCAGCATGGAGCCTCCCTTCAGGCGGGCCGCTCCCTCACTTGTGGTAGTTGGGGTAGACCGGCTTTCCGGGCTTGGCGGGCGGGTTGGCCTTGAGGGCCTCCAGCACCACGGCCACGGCCTTTTCCAGCTGGGCATCGCGGCCCTCGCGCCAGGCCTTCGGATCCAGGTCCACTTCCATGTCCGGCGCCACGCCCTTGTTCTCCACGTCGAACTGGCCCTCGGGCGTGTAGAAGGCGAAGTGGGGCGCGGTGACGGTGCCGCCGTCCATGAGCACGGGATAGCCGCCGATGCCCACGAGGCCGCCCCAGGTGCGGGTGCCCACCAGCGGGCCGAGCTTCTCCCGGCGGAAGAGCCAGGGCAGGTAGTCGCCGCCGCTGCCGGCGTCCTCGTCGATGAGCATGGCCTTCGGCCCCGGCTGGGTGCCAAAGGGCTGGCGGAAGCCCACGCCGTCCCGGACGGCCCAGTAGCTGTTCACCGGCTTCTTCAGGTAGTCGATGAAGTAGTCCGCCGCGCTGCCGCCGCCGTTGTGCCGCTCGTCGATGACGGCGCCCTCCTTGTCAAGCTGGGGGAACCAGTAGCGGTTGAAGTTCACATAGCCCTGGTTGGCGGTGTTGGGCAGCCAGACATAGGCCAGCTTCCCGCCGCTCAGCTTCGCGACGGTGCGGCGGTTCGCCTCGATCCAGTCCAGGTTGCGCAGGGCGGCCTCGGAAGGCACCGGCAGCACCTTCACGTCCCGGGCGCCCTGGCCCGAGGGATCGGGGCCGACGCGGAGCACCACCTCCTTGCCCGCCATGTTCTCGAAGGGCTCGTAGGGACTCGTCGCGCTGGTGACCTCGCGGCCGTTCACCGCCAGCAGATACTCCCCGGCCTTCACTTCGGCGCCGGGCTGGGTGAGCGGCGCGCGGGCCTGGGGATTCCAGTTCTCGCCCCCGTAGACCTTGGCGAAGCGGTAGCGGCCGCGGTCCACCGCGAAGTCCGCGCCGAGCAGGCCGCCCGGCACGGGCTTGACGCCGGGGGCATCGCCGCCGCCCACGTAGAGGTGGCCGACGCTCAGTTCGCCGAGCATCTCCTGGAAGAGGACGTTCAGTTCCGAGCGGTGGGCGAGACCGTCCACGTAAGGCGCGTACTTGGCCTCGGTCTTCTTCAGGTCCAGGCCGTGGTGGTTCGGATCATAGAAGTAGTCCCGCTCCAGCCGCCAGGTCTCCCGGTACATCTGGGCCCACTCGGCCTTCGGATCCACGCGGACCTCGGCGTCCTCCATCTTGAGCTTGCCTTCCCCGGGCTTGGGGGCCTGACCGGCGGGGACGATGAACCAGGCGGCTTCGCCCTGGCGCACCAGCATCTTCTCGCCGTTGGAGGAGAGGTCGAAGCTGCGCACGTCGTCCATCACCTTCTCGAGCTTGCGCTTGGCCAGGTCGTACTTGTGGAGGATGGCGCCTCCGGGCGGGTCCAGGCGGCCGGCCAGGCTCTCGAGGATGTAGATGGCGTTCTTCGCCACCTCCAGGCCGACGATGGTCCGCTCCGGAACCGGCAGGGCGAGGATGCGCTGGTCGAGACCGTCGAAGTCGATGACCACGGGGGCCGGGGCCTTCTTCTCCGGGGCTGCGGGCTTCTTCTCCTCCCCGGCGGGCTTCTTGTCGCCGTTGGCGGGGGCCTCGTCCTTCTTGGGCTCCTTGGCGGCGCCGCCCTCCTCGTCGCTCTCCGGCGCCAGGGGCGACGGGTCGCCCTTCTTGAGCACCGCGAGGTAGATGCTGCGGGTCGGACGGTGGGGATAGGAGGTCATGTCGAAGCCGAAGACCGTGGGACCCACATTGGTGCTGGCGGTGAAGTAGAGATGCTTCCCGCCGGGATCGAAGGTGACGTGGTCCACGTCGCTCATGCCGTCGGTGACCTGGTGGACGGCGCCGTCCTCCAGACCGTAGACGAAGGCCGCGTCATAGGAATTCGGCAGGGACTTCGTGTAGGCCAGCCAGCGGCTGTCCGGCGACCAGGCAAGGCGGGGCCGGGCGGCGCGGAGGGTGGTGTCGGCCTTGGAGACCTTGCCCTTCTCCACGTCAAGGATCCAGATGCCCAGGCCCTTGTCGGAGAAGGCGACCTTCTTGGAATCCGGGGACCAGGCGGGGTTGTAGTAGAAGCCCGGAGGGAGGGCGAAGGACCGCGTTTCGCCCAGGCCGTCCTGGGCCCGCAGGTGCAGCGCGTACTCCCCGCTGGCGTCGGAGAAGTAGGCGATGGTCTTGCCGTCCGGGGACCAGACGGGGCTGCGCTCCATGACGCCGGGGGTCTGGGTGAGGTTGCGGATGGTGCCCTTCTCCGCGGGGACCGTCAGGATCTCGCCCCGCGCTTCGAAGACCGCCCTTGCGCCGGTGGGCGACAGGGCGCCCTCCTGCAGTTTCAGCGCCACCTTCTCGAAGCGGGGCCGCAGGCCAGGCATGTCGCCGGAGACGGAGATGGGGACGGGGCGGCTGGCGCCGGTGGCGGGATCGAAGAAGTGGATGGTGCCGAACTGTTCATAGACGATGCCGCCGGGGCCGGCGCTGGCGTGCTTGAAGTCGAGGCCCGTGTTGCGCACCTTCGCCTCCACCTTGCCCGTGGCCGGATCGAAGGCGAAGAGGCCGAAGGGGCCTTCCCGGTCCGAGAGGAAGTAGAGTTTGCCGTCCACCCACATGGGGCAGAAGTCGTTGGAACCCTGCCGGGGCACCTTGGTGACGCTGGAATCCTTCAGGTCCGCGATCCAGATGGGCGAGGCCGTGCCGCCCCGGTAGCGCTTCCAGGCGTCGAAGGCGCGGCGCACGGGCACGTAGGCCAGGCGCTGGCCGTCCGGCGAAAGGGCGCCTTCGAAGGCCGACGGAAGCGGCAGGGGTTCGGGGAAGGCGCGGTCGAGGCGCAGGGTGTAGAGCTGGGCGGTGCGGCCCGTGCCGCTGGCCCGGGCGCTGGAGAAGAGCACCGCCGAACCGTCCGGCGTCCAGCCCCGGGCGACGTCCTGCCCCGGATGCCAGGTGAGCCGCCGGGGCGTACCGCCGCTGGCGGGCACCACGAAGACGTCCATGTTGCCGTCGTAGTCGGCGGTGAACGCGACCTGGGATCCGTCCGGGGAGAACCAGGGCATGGCTTCCACGCCAAGGCCCGAGGTCAGCCGCTTCGCCTCACCACCATCCCGGCCTACGATCCACAGGTCGCCGGCGTGGGCGAAGGCGATGTGGGTGCGGCTGAGGGTCGGCGTCCGGAGCAGCTGGGGCGCCGCTGCCGGGGCGGTGGCCGCGGCGAGCAGGAGGGTGGCGAGGGCGGCGGGACGGATCATCGCGGACTCCGGAAGGGAGGGTGAGGTGGGAGAGTGTGGCATTCCTTCCCTCAAGTTGCGAGGCCTCAGGGATGGGGCCAAAGGTAGACTTGAATTTCTGAGGTTCCATGCGCCAAGCCCTCTCCGCCTTCCTCGTCCTCCCCGCCCTGGCCCAGGCCGCCCCTGCCCGGCCAGCAGATGTCCAGCCCGGGCCGAAGCTGCCCGGCGCCATGGAGGCGCGGCCGGGGCTCTTCGTCGCCGGCGCGCCGGGGCCCGAGCTCCTGGCCGGCCTGAAGGCGGCGGGGGTGACGGTGGTGCTCAACCTCCGCCAGGACGCGGAGGGGGACTTCACCGCCGAGCAGCGGAAGGTGGAGGAGGCCGGCCTCCGCTACGACCGCTGCCCCGTGGGCCGTGAGCCGGACGCGAAGATGCTGGACGCCTTCCGCGCCCGGTTCCGCTCCCTGCCGAAGGGGCCGGGCGCCGTGCTGGTCCACTGCGTTTCCGGCAATCGGGTCGCCGGCGCCCTCTATGCGGTGTGGGTGCTGGACGAAGGCATGGCGCCGGAGGCTGCCCTGGCCCTGGCGAAACGGGCCGGCCTCACGAACCCCGCCACCGAAGCGGCGGTCAAGGCCTACGTCGCCACCCGCCTGAACCTCTGAGGCCCGGCGCCACGGCTCAGGCCACGGGCCGCAGGGCCAGGGCCACCTCCCGCAGCAGCAGGTCCGCCTGGGGATTGCGCGCGAGATGGCGGAGCGCCTCGAAGGTCAGGTCGGCCACGGGCTTCACCGCCAACCCCGAGGCGGCCAAGGCCCGCAGATCCGCCTCCCAGCCCGCCAGGGCCGCCGGCGCGCCGGCGCGGACCCGGGCGACTTCCGACAGGATCCGCAGCAGCAGCTCCAGGGCCTGGCGCAGCTGCTCCCCCTGGCCCAGGACGGCGTCCTTCTCCGGCAGCAGGGGGGCGGCGGCCTCCCGGAACGCCGCGCCCTTGGCCAGGGCGATCCAGGCGGCGACCTGGGCCACGGCGCGGGCATAGTCGCCCTCGTCAAGGAAGCGCAGGGTCCCTTCCGACAGGGCGGTCCACCGGCCGTGGTCCTTCGCCTCCCAGCCAGCCTTTTCCGCGATGGACCAAGCCTCCTCCGGCGCCAGGGGGGCGAAGGGGATGCGCTCGGCGCGGCTGCGGATCGTCTGCAGCATGGCTTCGGGCCGGTGGGTCACCAGGATGAACCGGGTGAAGGGCGGTGGCTCCTCCAGCACCTTCAGCAGGATGTTGGCGGAGGGCCCGTGGAGGCGGTGGGCGTCCTCGATGAGCACGAGGCGGTGGCAGGCCGGCGGTGGGGCCAGGGCCGCCCAGGAGATGACGCCGCCCTCCACCACATCGTCGCCGCGGATGGCGCCGATGCGGATGAGCCCGGCCTTGCCTTCGGGGGCGATGCGCAGCAGGTTGGGCAGCTCGACGGGCAGGGGATCGGACTTGAAGGCCAGGCAGCCGCCGCAGCTGCCGCAGGCGGTGCGCCGGAAGCACAGTTCCCGCATGGCCAGCTCGAGGGCCACCCGCCGCTTGCCGATGCCGTCCGGCCCCGTGAACAGGAGGGTGCGCCCGAGCTTCCCGGCGGCGGCCCGGTCGAGGAGGCGCTGGCGCTGGGCCGTGTGTCCGAGAAGGGCGGGATCGAACATCAGCCCACCTGGAAGCCGGCGTTGCGCAGCAGGGGCGCCACCCGCTGCCAGACCGCGTGCTCCACCTCCGCCGGCGTGCTGCGGGCGGGGATGAGGGCCACGCGCTGGGGCTCGGCCTTGGCGATGGCCAGGAAGCGGTTCCGCACCCGCTGGTGGAACTCCAGCTGGGCCTCGTCGAAGCGGGTCTCCTGGAAGGCCCCGCCATAGCCCAGGTTGCGCACCTCCACCCGCTGCAGGGAGACCTGGGGATCCATGTCCAGCAGCAGGGTCAGGTGGGGCCGCAGACGCTGCAGCACCAGCTCGTGGAGGCGGTCCAGCACGAACTCCGGCACCCCCGACGCGCCCTGGTAGGCGCGGGTGGAATCCTCGAAGCGGTCGCAGAGGACGATCTTGCCCGCCTCCAGCGCCGGCCGGATGACGCCGTGCAGGTGCTGGGCCCGGTCCGCGTAGAACAGCAGCAGCTCCGCTTCCGCGCACCAGGCCTCGCCGGAGGCGTGGGGCTGCAGCAGGAGGCGGCGGATCTCCTGTCCCAGGGGCGTGCCGCCGGGTTCCTTCGTCACCACCATGGGCACTTCCAGGCGGCGCAGGCGCTCGGAGAGGCGGAGCAGCTGGGTGGACTTCCCCGAGCCCTCCACGCCTTCCATGGTGATGAGAACCCCATGGGTTCCTTGGCTGGACATGCATCTACCTTACAGGCGGGAAAGGGCCTATGCTCATGGGCAAATCCCGGAGCCCTCGTGTTCGAGCGCGTGCAGTGCCCTTCCTGTTCAGCCCCGTATGGCCTGAAGCCGCACCGGGTCCGCCGCGAACACCGGCGGGCCATGTGCTTCAAGTGCGGGGGGATCTTCCCCATCGGGGACGCCGTGACCCGGCTCCTCGGGGAGGCGCCGGCCCCTGTGGCCCCGGCTTCCGCGCCGTTCTGGGGCGGGGAACCGGCGGCGCCCGCGGCCGCGTCCCAGGCCGCCGCCGCCATCGCCGCGCCTTGGGATCTGGACATGGCCCAACCGCCCGCAGAATCGGAAGCCGCGACTCTGGGCATCCCCGCCTCGGACGTGAATGCCCTGCAGAAGGCCGCCGAAGAGATCCTGTCCGACCCCGTCCCGGCGACCCTGTCCCTGGACGACCTCGAAGGGGCCGACGAGGAGATCATGGAGAAGACCCTCCATGGCGTGGCCATGCCGCCACCCATGGATGCCCCCGAACCCCTGCATCCGCCCATGAGCGCCGGCGAAGGGGGCTACAGCTCCGCCGCCGATGCCATCAGCCGCCTCCTTGGCGGCGTGGTCACTCCCGAATCCAACAAGCCCCGGCCCCTGAGCACCAGCATGGACCTCGAGGCCACCCTCAACGCCCTCGAGAGCTCCCTGAAGGGCCCCATGGACTTCGACGGGCCCACCCTGGGCGGCCTCAAGCCGCCACCCACGGCCCTTTCCGTCCCATCCCACCTTTCGGAACCGGAGTTTGCCCCGGAACTGGGCACCGTGCAGCTGAGCCGCCCCGAACTCCTGGCGGCCATGCGGTCTGCGACGACCCCGGAGCCGGTCATGCCGGAGCCCATGGAGCGGACCCTGATGCTCCCCGCCATGGCGCCGCCGCCGAAGGCCTCCCTGATGCCGCCCTCCATGGAGATGGAGGCCACCATGATGATGATGCCGCCCGCGGGGGCCAACCTCGCGGCCCCGCCTTCCGACAACATGGCGATGCCGCCCATCATGGCCAGCAGCCCGGCCGCCACGGTGCAGTACCCGTCGCCGACCCTCCAGATCCCCACGCCCGGCGCCCCGGCGGCCTCCTTCTCCAGCGAGAACGATCCCAACCTGCTGAAGGTCCAGGTCGGCTCGGACGTCATGGGCAACCTGAGCATGGACCAGGTGGTCCGCATGGTGCAGTCCGGCGAGATCCAGGAGTTCCACATGGTGGCGCGCCAGTTCAGCGAGAACTGGCTGGAGGCCTCCAAGGTCCCCGCCCTGCGTCCCGTCTTCGAGCGCCTGCGGCGCAGCAAGCCCGCCGAGCCGATGCCGCCGCCGCCCTCCCTGGGCGAGACCGCTCCGGTGAAGAAGAGCCTCTTCGGCGGGCTCTTCGGGAAGAAGGACTAGGAACGGACCGCCCCGTCGCGGCATGCCTCCACGGGGGACAGCGGCGTCCCCCGTTCCATTTCAGGAGTTCCCTCCATGCTGCTCAGCGCCCTGCTCGCCCTCGCCCTCCAGGCCCCTCCGGACAAGGTCGCGCCGCAGCCCAAGGAGACCCAGGAGGCCGCCAAGCCGCCGGCGCCGCCCGCCGCCGCCGAGCCCCGCCCCGTTCCCGCTCCGCCCTTGAGCTTCTTCAGCGAGAAGTTCGCCTTCGCCTGGGATAAGACCCTGCCCCTGGCGGTGGAGGTGGACGGCCTGAAGGTGACCTCCATCTTCTTCAACCGGCGGGAAGCCAAGACCGGGCTCTTCAAGGGCGCCGAATTCGGCACCCGCGCCCAGCTCGAGGTCACCAACCAGGCCTCCAAGCCCCGCACTCCGGGCTTCGCCGTGGCGGTCTTCGACGCCGAGGGGCGGCTCCTGGGCGCCGCCAGCGGCGGCACCAAGGTCGGCACCGTGAAGCCCGGCGAGACCGAGACCTTCGACCTCAACTTCGTCCAGGTGAAGGAGCGCCTGCCCCTGGGCGCGACCTTCGTGCTGAGCGTGGAACTGCGGGATTGATGCTGATCTGGGGGGACCGCCTGCTCGCTTCGCTCGCGATGTCCCCCAGACCCCCGCAGCACAGGCGGGGGAACCCCGCCTGTGCTGCCTGGCGGCCGATCCTGATCCGTGCGCGCCCTGGGGCCCGCGCGTCAGATCGCTTCCTGCTCGTGGAAGTGGTCCAGGATCTCGTCGGG
This sequence comes from Holophagaceae bacterium, assembly GCA_016710635.1. Taxonomy (GTDB): domain Bacteria; phylum Acidobacteriota; class Holophagae; order Holophagales; family Holophagaceae; genus JADJVL01. Next base: position 96,329 of record JADJVL010000010.1, read on the forward strand.
GGTGACGGTGGCGGTGCCCATTTTGGCGACGACCACGCCGGCGGCGGCATTGGCCAGCATGGCGGCGTCCTTCCAGTCGGCGCCGCTCGCCACGGCGGCGCTGAAGGCGGCGATGACCGTGTCCCCGGCGCCGCTGACGTCGAACACTTCAATTGCCATGGTGGGGATCATCCAGGGCTCGGAGTGGTCCGCATCCGGCGCGAAGAGGGCCATGCCCTTCTCGCTGCGGGTCATCAGCAGGCCGCGGAGCCCCAGTTCCGCCATGAGGCCGCGGCCCGCGGCCGCGACTTCGGCATCGTTCCGCGCCGGCAGCCCGGACAGTTCCGAGGTCTCCTTGGTGTTGGGCGTCATCAGCGTGGCCCCGCGGTAGAGGGCCTTGTGGGCGGGCTTGGGATCCACGATCCAGGGCAGGCCGCGGGCGGCGCAGGCACGGCGCACGGCGTCCATGACCGGCTCGCTCACCACCCCCTTGGCGTAGTCCGACACGATGAGGGCGGCACAGTCGGCGAGGGCCCGCTCCACGCTGGACTGGAGCTCGTCCAGCACCTGCAGGTCCGGGGAGCCGGGCTCCTCCCGGTCGATGCGCAGCATCTGCTGGGTCTGTCCGATGACGCGGGTCTTGATGATGGTGGGCCGGGACGGATCCAGCACCAGGCCGTCGAGGCCGATGCCCAGGCGCGACAGCAGCTGCATGAGGCGCTCGCCGGCGGGATCTTTCTGCAGGGTGCCGATGAGCACGGGCTCGGCCCCCAGGGCCTTCAGGTTCGCCGCGACATTCGCGGCTCCGCCGAGCACCGCCTTCTCCCGCTGCACCCGCACGATGGGCACCGGCGCCTCCGGCGAGATGCGGCTCACCTCGCCGAACAGGTACTCGTCCAGCATGAGGTCGCCGAGCACGGCCACCCGCAGGCCCTCGAGGCCCTTCAGCATCGAGGCGGCGTGGGCCTGGTCGAGCTTCACGCGTCCACCTTCTTGGCGTGGTCCGCCAGCATCACCGGGATGCCGTCCTCCACCGGGTAGAGCCGCGCGCATTTGCCGCACAGCAGGCCGTCCGCCCGTTCCGTCAGCTCGCCGTGGCAGGGCGCGCCATTCTCCTCGGCGGGGCAGCAGAGCAGGTCCAGGAGGCGGGGATCGAGGGTCATGGCAAACCTTCCCAGTGGCGCGGGGCTTAGAGCAGTGTGTACTTCGGCCCGCCGCCGCCTTCCGGTGGGGTCCAGATGACGTTCTCCTCCGGGCACTTGATGTCGCAGGTCTTGCAGTGCACGCAGTTCGAGAAGGCGATCTCGACCTTCTTGACGACGCCCTTCTCGTTGGGATGCATCTCGTAGACCTGGGCCGGGCAGAAGACCGTGCAGGGGCTGCCCTTCTCCTCCCAGCAGGTCACGCAGACATGGTCGCCCTTGACGATCTTCAGGTGGCCGGGCTGGTGCTCGTCGTGGAGCGTGCCGCTGGCGTACACGTCGTCCAGCTTGGTGATGGCGCCGCCGGCGCCGAGCTTGATGCCCCAGTCCAGTTCGTCGCGCTTGAGGCCTTTCTTGCCGTAGTAGGCCTCGGTGGTCTGGGTCGCGTGGGCGTCCTCGTGGAAGCGCAGGGGCGAGCCCGGCACCCAGCCGCTGGTGGCGAGGCTGAGGCCCACCTTGAGGGCGGTGGCCGGCGTGAGCCCATGTTCGATGGCGCCGTGGAAGTTGCGCGACTTGTAGAGCTCGGCACCGGCCCAGGAGCCTAGGTAGGCATGGGCGTAGCGCATCAGGGCGGTTTCGGAGACGTCGCCGCTCTGCAGGGCCTCCAGGATGGTCTCGGCGGCGAGCATGCCGCCCTTCATGCCGAGGTGGATGCCCTTCAGGCGCGCGGCGTTCACCATCTGGGCCGCATCCCCCACCAGCATGCCACCGGCGAAGGCGAGGCGCGGCATGGAGTGCCAGCCGCCGATGGCGAGGGCCTTGCCGCCGTACTGCAGCATCTTGCCGCCCTTCAGGAAGGGGGCGACCTGGGGATGCTGCTTGAACTTCTGCAGCATGAGGTGGGCGTCCACGAAGGGGTCCTTCGAGTCGAGGCTCACCACATAGCCGATGCTCAGGCGGTTGGCGCCCATGGCGTAGATCCAGGAGCCGCCGCTTTCGCCGTCCGGCGTGGGCCAGCCGGCGGTGTGCATGACGAAGCCCGGGGCGATGTTGCCTTCCGGGACCTCCCAGACCTCCTTCACGCCGGTCTCGTAGACCTGGGGATTGACGGCGGCGGCCTGCAGCTTCAGCACCTCGTCCAGCTCCCGGGAGAGGTGGCCGCGGGGGCCTTCGCCGAAGACCGTGACCTTCGCCTTGAGGTTGTTGCCGGGCTCGAAGTTGCTGCGCTTCGTCCCGTCGGCGTTCACGCCCTTGTCGGCGGTCTGCACGCCGACCACCGTGTCGCCCTCCCAGAGCACCTTCATGCCGGCAAAGCCCGGCAGCAGCATCACGTCCACGCCGGCCACCGCGCGGTCCTCCAGCTCCGCGGCCAGCCAGCGGCACATCTTCGACAGGGACACCACGTGGTTGCCGTGGTTGGCCAGGAAGGGCGGCGGCACGGGGAACTTGAGGCCGCCGCGCTCCGTGAGCATCCAGACCTCCTCCGCGGTCACGACGCCTTCGGAGGGGAAGCCCCGTTCGATGAAGTCCGGCATCAGTTCCTGCAGGGCGATGGGATCCAGCACCGCGCCGGAGAAGATGTGGTCGCCGATCTCGTCGCCCTTCTCGATGAGGCCGAAGGTCAGGCCCTCCAGCTTCTTGACGCCGGGCTTCTGGTTGTGCGCCTCCACCAGGTCCAGCAGGCGCCACAGCCCCGCCAGGTTCGAAGGCCCGGCCCCGACGAACAGCACGTCGAATTCCAGCTCCTCCCGCTCCACGCCCGGACGGGCGGACTGGGTCGAAAAATCGCGCATGGAGGACTCCAACGATCGAAAGCCCGAGTTTAGCGGATGGCTGGCAGAATCGGGTCATGGACGGACTCGGCCCCAGCGCCCATCTGCATTTCGAAGCCGCCGTGGAGCGGCCCCTGTCCGTGGTCTTCCGCCGCGAGGACGGGACCTGGGAGGGCCACGACTACCTGGTGGAGGTCATCACGGCCCGCCAGGGCCTCGATGCCTTCGACGTGGTGATGGATTTCAGGGACCTGGAGGCCGTACTGGACCGCGCCCTCGCGCCCTTCCAGGGGAAGCTCCTCTCGGACCTGGGCCTGGACGGGCCCACGGCCCTGGCGGAGCGGCTCCTGGCCGAGCTGGCGCCCCACGTGCCCGCGCCGGCGCGCCTCGCGGAACTCGCCCTCACCGATGGCCGCGGCCGCCGCCTGGCCCTGCGCCCGTGAAGCGGTTCGCGATCTACGGCGCGGCCCTGCTCCTCGCCCTCTCGCCCCTGGTCTTCGTGCATCCCGTCCGCGTCCAGGGCCGCAGCATGGCGCCGGTCCTCCGGGACGGCCAGCTGGCCTGGGTCCTTCGGGCCTGGCTGGCGGGCAGCCCCCAGCGAGGCCAGGTCTGGCTCATCGCGGCGCCTGAAGGCGCGGCCCTGAAGCGCGTGGTGGGCTTGCCCGGCGAGGCGCTGGCCCAGGTGGATGGCGAACTCTGGTTCCCCGAGCGGCGGTTGGAGGAGCCCTACGTGTCCGCCCCGGACCGCGGGAATGGCGGCCCCTGGCGCTGCGGGCCCGGCCAGTACCTGCTGCTCGGCGACAACCGCCCCGACAGCCGGGACGGCCGCGTGTGGGGTCCCCTGGATCGCGGGACCTTCGAGGGGCGCGTCCTCGGCCGGTGAAGCCCGGCCCGAATGCTAGGCTGGAGGATTCGGAGCGCGCATGGACCGTCTCGTCATCACCGGTGGCACCGCCCTGCGGGGGCGCATCCGCGTCTCCGGTGCGAAGAACGCCGCCCTGCCCTGCATCGCCGCGGCCCTGCTGACGGAAGAGACTGTCACCCTGCGCAACCTGCCGGCGGTGGCCGACATCCGGACCATGCTGCGGGTCCTCGAGGCCCTGGGCTGCGGGGTCGAACGGGTCGCGGACGAGGCGGGCTTCGAATTGTCGGCGGCGATCTCGGCGCAGGCCGTCGGCGATGGCGGCCTGCAGGCGCCCTACGACCTCGTGAAGACCATGCGGGCCAGCATCCTGGTGCTCGGGCCCCTGCTGGCCCGCTTCGGCCGCGCCTCGGTCTCCCTGCCCGGCGGGTGCGCCATCGGCGCGCGGCCGGTGAACATGCACCTCGAAGGCCTGGAGCGCATGGGCGCCGCCATCCTCATCGACAAAGGCTACGTGGAGGCGAGCGTGCCCGGCGGCCGCCTCAAGGCCATCGACCACACCTTCGACAAGGTCAGCGTCGGCGCCACGGAGAACCTGCTCATGGCCGCCACCCTGGCGGAAGGCACCACCCACCTGCGCAACGCGGCGGTCGAGCCCGAGATCGGGGATCTCGCCCGCCTGCTCCAGGCCATGGGCGCGGCCATCGAAGGCATCGACACGGGCACCCTCGTGGTTCATGGCGTCGAACGCCTCCACGGCTGCGAGCACGCCGTCATCGCCGACCGCATCGAGGCGGGGACCTACCTCTGCGCCGTCGCCGCCGCCGGCGGGGACGTGGTGCTGGACCGGGTGCGCCCCGACGACGTGCGGGCCCTCATCGACCTGCTGGAGCGCACGGGCTGCGTGCTGACGGAACGCATGGGCCAGGACGGGCCCCAGCTGCGCATCCAGCGGGAACTCGGCCAGAAGCTCCGGGCCAAGGACGTCACCACCGCGCCCCATCCCGCCTTTCCCACGGACCTCCAGGCCCAGGTCATGGCGGTGCTGACCCAGGCCAGCGGCATCAGCGTCATCAAGGAGACCATCTTCGAGAACCGCTTCCAGCACGCCATGGAGCTGGAGCGGCTGGGCGCCAACCTGCGCATCGACGGCAGCACCGCCATCATCGCCGGCCCCGCGCCGCTGACGGGCTGCACCGTGATGGCCACGGACCTGCGGGCCTCCGCGGCGCTCATCATCGCCGGCCTCGTCGCCAGCGGCGAGACCACCGTGGACCGCATCTACCACCTGGACCGGGGCTATGCCGGCATCGACCGCAAGCTCCAGGGCGTCGGCGCCCGCATCGAGCGCGTCAGCGGCGGCAGCGTCTGACGCTGCCCGGTTCGTCCTTCAGTCCTTCAACACCGTCGCGCCGGGCAGGGCCTTGGCGCCGCCGCCCACCACGAGGATGCGGATCTCCTCGGGCCGCAGGAGGCGCTTCAGAATCGCGTTGACACCTTCCAGCGTCGGTTCGGCCACCGGCCCGCGGATGGCGGTCCGGGCGGCCCGCAGTAGGACGCGCTCCGCGTCCAGGCCTTCCACAAGGCGGCGTTCCCGCCAGCGGGCGAGCTGCTCGGCGAAGCGGGGGGCGTCCAGGCCCCGCTGGCCCAGGCGCACGAGGTCCTCTTTCAGTCGCTGGAGTTCCGCGCTTCCCGCCCCCGCGGACAGCTTCCCCCGCAGGGCGCGCCAGCCGGGGCCGGCCTTGCATTCGATAGAACCGGCCTTGGACTCGGCGGAAGCCTCCAGGGTGGCCAGGGCCAGATCCAGGGCGGTCTCCTCGGCCTCCCCGGCCACGGGCACCCCCGCCAGCACCACGGTCGGCACGACGCCGGGATCGAGACGCTGGTAGAAGCCGCCCCTGGCGGGCAGGGCCCGCGGCCCGGAGGCCGGCGGCGGGTCCCCGGCCTTCCAGCCCTCCAGGGCCGCGGCGAGCTGGGCCTTGAGCTCCTCGGCGCCGATGGGACCTGTGACCAGAAGTCGGCCATGGGCGGGATTCCACCGGGCGCCCTGCCAGGCCCTGAGGGCCTGCATGTCCGCCTTCCGCCAGGGCCCGCTGCCCTCGGAAGCCAGCAGGCCCGAGAAGGCGAGGGTCTGGGGATCCACGGCCGCCTCCCGGCGGGCGCGGGCGAAGCCCGCCCGGAGATCCGGGTAGATCGGGGCCTTGAGCAGCGCGCCGAGGATGGCCAGGACGGGTCTTAGGTCCTGGGGGAAGATTCGGAGCTGAAGGGCGGTGAAGTCGGAGCCCGCCTCGGCCTCCACCGAGGCGCCGAGGTTCTCGAACTGCTCGTCCACGTCCCGGTAGCCATAGAGCCCGCCGCCGCCAAGGCGGAGCGCCAGCGGCGCCAGGGCCGCGAGGCCTTCCTGGCCGGCGGCGTCCCCGCGGACGCCCGCGGGAAAGGCCAGCACCGCCGTGAGGGCGCGGGCCCCGGGCTCAGGCTGGAAGGCCACCTGCAGGCCATTGGCGAGGGTGAACTGGACGGGTGCCGGCTGGGCCGCGAGGGGCGCGGCGGCGAGGAGGATCGCAGGGGCGGCGAGGAGACGGGGTGGGAAGAAGGGGCTCACTTCTGCTTCTCCTGGATGGGGGCGGATTCCGCGGCCTTCTTGCGCAGTTCGTCCCGGATCTTGCGCTGCTGCTCCACAGGGAGCTTGAGGATCTGGTCCAGCTGGGAGCGGACCTCGTCCCCGACGCGCATGTTGTCATTGGGGAACTGGCGCTGCACGACCCGGGTGAGCAGCTCCGCGATGTCCCCTTCCAGGGTGTCGTCCCCGAGGGCGGCGCGCTTCGGCCGCAGGCCCACCGCCTGCACCCCGTGCCGCTCCAGCAGATGCGCCTTGACGGCCCGTTGGACGTCGTCGGGCTTCACCGCCGCGAGACGCTCCAGGGACAGCACGTAGCTCGCCTCGTCGCCGGTCTGGGCCCAGGCCCGGGCAAAGGCGGTGGCGAGGCGGGAGGGGTTCTCCAGCTCCCGGGCCCGCTCCGCCCGCGCCCGGGCCAGGACGCGGCCGACCTGGTCCGGACTCGGCGGCTGGGCCCGCAGGCGGTCGATGTCGCCGCCCAGGGGCTGGGCCAGGTCGCCGGGGGTCCGTTCGCCGCTGGCCTCCGCCCAGACGGTGAAGAGATTGCCGTCCGCCCGCCCCGACCGGCCCAGGTCCACACCGGCGTTGCGGGCCAGGCCCTGGCCTTCCGTCAGGTGGGCCACCACCCGCCCCGTGCGGCCGCCGCCAAGGATGCCCGCCGCCACGTCGAGGGCGGGGTGGTCGGGGTGCCCGAGGCCCGGGACCCGCCAGGCGATCATGTAGGCCGCGTGGTCATCCATGTCGTGGAAGACCCGCCGGTCCGCCTGGGCCAGGGGCTCCAGATGCAGGGAGGGCGGCAGGGGCTCCCGCAGTTCCAGACCGCCGAAGGTGGCGGCGAGGAGGGGATCCACGTCGGACCACTGCAGGTCGCCGACGATCAGGAGGGCCAGGTTGCCCGGGGCGAAGGCCCGGGCGGCCAGGGTCCGGACCTCGGCCCGGCGCAGCGCGGCGGTTTCCGTGGTCCAGCCCGTTTCGGGCCGGGCGATGGGCGAGGCGGGGTAGGCCTCCTGGCGCAGCAGGGCCGATAGCCTCGGCAGCGCGGGGGGAAGAGGGGCCGAGGCCAGCGCGTCCCGGTGATGGTAAAAGGTCCTCAGGTCGAGGGACTTGAGGCCCCCGGCCGCCCCCTCGCACCAGGCGCCGAGCGCTTCCCTGGGAAGGTCCCGGCCCAGCACAACGAGGTTCCGGCCGACTTCGAGGACGCTGGCGGGGCCCGGCGTCCGCGGGACGGGGATCCGGGCCTTCGCTTCGAAATAGGCCGCCTGCAGGGAGGCGGCGCGAACGGGGTCCGGCGAAGGGCTGGACAGGGTGTAGCCAGCCCGGGCCGCCTCCAGCTCCCGGAAGCGCCGTTCCGCCAGGACCGCATCCCAGCGCTGATCGATGGCCTCTAAGAGCGCGGGATCCTGGGCCGTGCCCTCGGCGGTTTCCGCCACATCGGCCAAGGCCCGGGCGCAGACCGCGAGGGCGCCGCTCTGGCCGATGGGATCCTCCGCGCTGCCAACCCTGGCGGCGAGGCGGACGGAGACGACGGAGGCCCCGGGACGCCGCACCAGGATGGCCGTCAGGCCGTTGGCCAGCTGCTTGCGCTGGAAGGCGATGGCGAGGTCGGGCCCTTGCGCCTGCGCGACCAGCGGCACCAGGGCGAGGAGGAGGCGGAGCAGCTTCACGGAATCACCTGAAGAAAGACCTAACCTTTCCTTGTCTCATGGAGGCAGGGGGCGGGCAAGGCGGGTCCGGGGCCTGGAAGCGGACCACCGGCTCAGCATGCGACCGGATGCCCCAGGGTTCCCCGCGTCCGGTACACTGCAGCCATCCACACGTCGCAGGGAACGGGGCCGCCATGTTCGGTGAGATGAAGGTCTTTTCGGGGACAAGCCATCAGGCTCTCGCCTCCGGCATCGCCGCCCACATCGGCATGCCCCTGGGCAAGGTGAAGTTCACGCGCTTCAGCAACGAGAACATCAAGGTGAAGATCGACGAGAACGTGCGCGAAAGCGACGTCTTCGTGATCCAGTCCAGCTGCCCGCCGGTGAGCGACCACCTGATCGAGCTGCTCATCCTCATCGACGCCCTCAAGTTCTCCAGCGCCGCCCGCATCACCGCCGTGCTGCCCTACTTCCCCTATGCCCGCAGCGACAAGAAGGACGAGGCGCGCATCTCCATCACGGCGCGGCTCGTGGCGGACCTGCTCCAGACCGCCGGCGCGGACCGCGTGCTCACCATGACCCTGCACGCCCCCCAGATCCTGGGCTTCTTCCACACCCCCGCGGACCAGCTCTTCGCCACGCCCATCCTGGCCCAGCACTTCATGCGCACGGACATCTCCAACAGCGTGGTGGTGGCCACGGACGCCGGCGCGGCTAAGTTCGCAGGCCACTTCGCGAAGCGCCTCAAGCTCCCCTCGCCCTCATCGACAAGCGCCGCGCCGATGACAGCGAGAAGGCCCAGAGCGTGGCCCTCATCGGCGACGTGGACGGCAAGGACGCCATCATCTATGACGACGAAATCGCCACCGGCGGCTCCATCGCCGAGGCTTCCAAGATGCTCCGCCAGTTCGGCGCGAAGAAGGTCCGCGTCGGCGTCACCCATCCGGTCTTCAGCGGGCCGGCGGTGGAGCGGCTCAACGAGGCCGAGCTCGACGAGCTCGTGGTGACGGACACGATCCCCGTTCCGCCGGCCAAGGCCGAAGGCATCCGCAACCTGAAGGTGCTGTCCACCTCCGCCATGTTCGGGGATGCCATCCTGCGCATCCACGGGGGGCGCAGCATCAGCGAGATGATGGATTGAGCGGGACTGGCGGCGCATCGCGGCGGCGGCCTTGAGCGGGCCCGTCAAGGAGATCGAGGTCCGGCTCGCCCGGTGCGGCGACCTGCCGGATCTGGGCCTGGGGGCCTGGGCCCAGGACCGGTGCCGGGAGATCTTCAGCCGCCCCTTCCGGACCCTGCACGCCGCCTGCGAGCTCTACGCCGCGCGGGTCGCCTACGACCTGGCCGGAGACCTTGGCTGGCACGGGAAGCTCCGCGCCGGAGCCACCCTGGAGGCGTGCCTCGCCGGGCTCCATCCCCAGGCCCGCATTCCGGCCGAATGGATGCTGCTCTTCCTCGTGGAGGAGGACCTGCTGCGCCGGGAGGGACTCTCGTTCCATCTCGAAGGGGAGCCTGCCTACAGCCTCGCCGACCTGCGCGCCGCCGCCGAGGAGGCCTGCCCCGGTCACGGCGTGAACCTCGACCTGCTGGATTCCATCCGTCGGCAGATCCTCCCCTTCTTCACCGAAGGCAGGCCGGGGGAACAGCTTCTCTTCGACCTGACCACCCTGCCCCAGTGGCTCAGCTTCTTCAGCAACCGCAATCCCGAGTACCTTCCCAACAACCTGTTCGCCCTGCTGGCCCTCCGGGACGGGCTGCCCCCGGGCGCGCGGGTGCTGGAGCTCGGAGCGGGCGCGGGCAGCTTCGCCGAGCTGCTGGCGGAAGAGGCGGCCCGGGAGGACTGGCTGGACCGGATCTCCGACTACCGCTTCACCGACGTGACGCCGACCTTCATGCGCAAGGCCCAGCGGGAGATGAAGTCCCGGGCCCCGGGACTGCCGCTGAGCTACCAGACGGTGGACCTGAACCGGCCCTTCGAGGAACAGGGCCTCACACCCGGCTGCCTGGACGCCATCGTGGGCGTGAACGTGGTGCACGTGGCCCACGACCTCCTGAACACCCTGCGCCGCCTGCGCGTCCTGCTGGCGCCCGGCGGCCGCCTCATCATCGGCGAATGCATGAAGCCGGACCTCGCGAAGCCCATCTACCTCGAGTTCTTCTTCAAGTTCGTCAAGAGCTTCACGGATGTGAAGGTGGATCCAGAGTACCGCCCCGTCGGCGGCTTCCTCACCCCGGAAGCCTGGGACAAGGCCCTGCGCCACGCGGGCTTCAGGAACGTGCGCCGCTACCCGGACACCCGCGCCCTGATGCAGGCCTATCCGACCTTCTACGTCGGCGCCCTCAACGCCGAGGCCTGATGGCCGCGACCCTGCGCCGCCTGCTGGTCCAGCGCGCCGCGCGGCTGCAGGAGCGGCCGGCCCTCACCGCGCCGGGGTGGGACACCCTGAGCTACGGCCAGTTCCGGAACCGGGTGGAGGGCGTGGCCCTGGGCCTCCTCGCCGCGCCCTGCCCCACGGGCACCGCGGTCTTCCTGACGGAGCCCTCGCCCTGGACCTGGGCCGCGGAGGTGGCGGCGGCCTGCTGCGGGCTGCGCTGGGAGGCGGAGGGCGAGCCCCTCGATCCCGCCCTGCTGGGAGGGACCCGCTTCAACAGCGAGGAGGGCCGTGGCCCCTACCATGATCGCGAGGACGCGGTGCACGGCGGCCTGCCCTTCCACGGGGGCCTGGACCAGGAGGCCGTGCTGGCCCGGCTGGTGCGGCTGAACGGACGGCTGGGCTGGGATCACGACAGCCGCATCGCCCTGCCCCTGGAGCACCTGGCCACGCCGGAGGTCCGGGCGGCCCTCTGGAGCGCCCTCTACGCCGGCGCCCACGCCGACTTTGGACCTGCCGGCTCCGGCCCGCGCCGGTGGTTCAGCCGGGTGGAAGCCCCGGCGCCCTTCGATGCGGCGCCCTTCGTGGATTTCTGGAAAGCCTAGACCCGGGGGCCGTCCAGGACCGCGCGGTTCCGGCCTTCGGCCTTGGCCCGGTAGAGGGCCGCGTCAGCGCGCGCCAGCAGGGAGCCCGCATCGGGGTCGTTCTCGTTGACCTGCGCCACCCCCAGGCTGCAGGACACCATGATGGGCGCGGAACCGTGGATCAGCACCGGTTCGGCGCAGAGCGCGGCGCGGAGGTTGTCCGCCACCGTGAAGGCCTCTCCGGACTGGGTCTCCGGCAGCACCACGAGGAATTCCTCACCGCCGATGCGGCCCACCTGGTCGCTGCCCCGCAACCGGCCCATCACGAGGCCGCCGAAGACCTGCAGCACGCGATCGCCGGCGGCGTGGCCGTAGGTGTCGTTGATGCGCTTGAAATGGTCCAGGTCGCACAGGAGGACGGAGAGGGGGCGACCGTGGCGCCGGGCGAGGTCGAAGTGCTTCTCCAGGTAGGTGAGCACCGTGGCGCGGTTGCTCACGCCGGTCAGGGCGTCCACGGTGGTCTGGGCCAGCACCGCCTGGTGGTAGTGCCGCTCGAGCTCGTCCAGGCGCTTCGCCTTGAAGGCGTGCGGCCCGACGCGGATGACGTCGCCGTTCTCCAGGCGCTGGGTGGAGTTGGGTTCGACGCGGCGTCCGTTCACGTAGGTGCCGTTCGTGCTGCCCTGGTCGTGGAGCAGGATGGACGCGGTGCCGTCCTCCTGGGCCACCAGCTCAAGGATCGCGTGGCGCCGGCTGACCTCGGGCTCGGGGAGGCTCAGGTCGTTGTCCGCGGTGCGGCCGATGCGCAGGCCCTGGTGGGGCAGCGGAATTACCTCGCCGATGGGGTTGCCGACGTACCGGATCAGGGCCCAGTCGTCGTGGAAGGCCGTCGGGCGCGACCCCGTCACGGGCCCCACGAGGGTGGCCGGATCCCGGGAGAAGGTCTCGTCGGAGGGAGGTCGGGTGCTGGTCATGGGACAGGTGGCTGTCCCTCAGCGTAGCAGCCCCACCGGAAGGGCGGGCCGGGCGGTCAGCCCTCCAGGGTGCCGACCCGGACGCAGTTCCGCCCCTCGCGCTTGGCCTGGTAGAGGGCGCGGTCGGCCCGCCCCAGGAGGTCGCCGGCGGTCTCGTCCTCGGGTTCGAAGACCGCCACGCCCAGGCTGCAGGTCGCCACCAGCCCACCTCCGGGAACCGGGTGGGAGGTGGCTTCCGCGGCGGCCCGCACCTGCTCGGCCCGCGCCATGGCCTGCTGCAGTCCGGCGCCCGGGAGGAGGAGGAGGAACTCCTCCCCGCCGATGCGGCCTGCGATTTCGTGTCCCGAGACCGAGGCCGCCAGGATGCGGCCGATGCCCCGCAGGACCTCGTCCCCGGCGGGATGTCCGTAGGTGTCGTTGACGCCCTTGAAATGGTCCACGTCGAGGGCCACGACGCTGAGGATCTGCCCCGCCTCCCGGCCCAGGGTGAAGCGCTCCTCGAGCACGGCGAGGGTGTTGCGGCGGTTGGCGAGGCCGGTGAGGGGATCCCGCATGGACATGTCCTGCAGGGATTCGTGGAAGGCCCGCTCCAGCGGATCGAGGGCGACGACCTTGAAGACATGGCCGCCCAGGCCGATCCGGTCGCCGGGCGCGCAGCCGCGCTTGCCGCTCAGGCGGACACCGTTCAGGCGCGTGCCGTTGGTGGAGCCCAGATCCTCCACCAGCAGTTCGTTGGCCCCGCCGGGGGTGACGATGACCTGCGCATGGAGCCGGCTCACTTCGCCGTCCACCAGGGGCACGTGGGCATCCGCGGAGCGGCCCATGAGGTTGCGGCCGGGAACCAGGTTGTAGACGCGACCCAGGGCGGATCCGGCGTAGGCCACCAGCGCGTAGGTCGGGGCGGGGGCTTCCCCCTCGGCGCCGTCCCGGGCCACGGTCAGCGTCGGGTCATCCAGCCAGCCCTGGGTGAGGGGCACGGCCACGGTGCGCATGGCGTCCTCCGGCCGGACCGGTTTGCGGGGGTCCGTCACGGCAGGCTCCGCCGGCGCCGTGCGTCGTGCAGAATGGGAAAGGCGCGGGAGCACATGGGAGAGGCCTGGAGGTCCGGGGGAGTCCACCAGCTTAACGGCTGTGGGCCCTGGCGGCACCCCTCCAGATCCAACAAGGCCCTTGCGGAACCCGGTCGGGCTGCTATTCTGAAGAGCGCCACTGGGGAGTGGTCTAATGGTAGGACAACAGATTCTGATTCTGTCAGGTGAGGGTTCAAATCCTTCCTCCCCAACCATCTCAAAGCAAGACCGGAAGCACTGAAAGACTGTAAAGCTTGGTCCCTTCGTCTAGCGGTTAGGACACCGCCCTCTCACGGCGGCAGCAGGGGTTCGATTCCCCTAGGGACTACCAAATAAAGGCCCGCGCGAGCGGGCCTTTATCGTCTGTACGCCTTTGTCCGGGCCTGCGGTCCCGCCGCCGATGGGCCTGGAAACGAAAGGCCGTTCCTGGGCATTCTGGAATGTTGCCTTTCATGGAGTCCTGATGCGTTTGCCGTCGCTGCTCGCCGTTCCCGCCTGCCTTTCCCTGGTCGCCCAGAGCCCGATGCTGGTCCGGGGCTTCGTCTACGATGCCAAGGGCGCGCCCGTCGCCGGCGTGGAGGTCCAGCTCCTCCGTTCCGCCAGCGACGATGCGCCGGTGATCCAGGCCCGCACCGGCGCCGACGGCTACTTCCTCATGGAGACCCGTGAGAAAGGGATCTTCCGCGCCGTCATCCTCAGCCCCTCCCACAAGGGCCTGGAAACGCCCGTGCTCCTCAACGGCACCAAGCCCGTGGACCTCACCGCCCGGCTGAACCTGTTCGCCTTCGACGAGGCGTCCGCGTACCGGGTCATCGGGCGCCTCGCCGGCAAGCCCCTGCCCAAGGACGCCGCCCTGGCCAAGCAGGCGGACGGCACCTGGGCCTACGAGCTGCCGGCCAAGGACGGCGAGACCTGGGTCGGCGCCCTGCGCGGACCCCACGGTGCCATCCTCCCGAGCCGGCTGGATGAGACCCGCGTGGCCGGTGGCGGGCTCCTCGGCGTCGTGAAGGCCGAAGGCGGGAAGCTGCGGATCGTCGCGGATCCCAAGGCCTACGCCCGGGACAACGAGGAAGGCAGCGTGGTGGTGACCGAAGAGGCCCCCGAAGTCCGCGTGCTCTTCCGCGCCATGGAGGAGGCCCAGCGCCTCACCTCGCCTCTGCTGCTGGCGATGCGGGAGGCGGCGCGGACCCCGGGCAGCACCCGGCCCGACGCGGCCCCCACCCTCAAGGCCCTGCGGGACGCCACGAAGAAGGCCACCCCGATCACCCGCCCGGTCTTCATGCTCAGCGAAGCCGCCATTTCGGAACTGGGCGGACAGCCCATGCCCAAGGACCTGGCCCACGACATCATCGTCACCGTCGGCTCCGCCAGTCCGATCTGGTCGCTCTTCCCCTCCCTCCCCGCCAAGCTCGCCAAGGCCGTGGACGCCGAAGAGGGCAGGACCTTTCTCGCCGAGCTGATCGCCAAGGCCGGGGACGCCGCCGTCCGCCGGGACGTCCGCATGGATGCCCTGGAATCCGCCCTCGAGCGGGGCGACCTCAAGGAGGCCAGGACCCTGCACGCCGACCTCGTCAAGGAGTGGGGCCAGAACCCGCGCTACGCCAAGGCCCTCCAGTCCCTGGACCCGGAAGCCCGCAAGGTGGCGGCGCCTGCCAAGCAGTAGGCGGCCCGCACAGTCCCTTTCGGCCCGCCTCCTCCTCTAGGATGGGAGGATGCACTCCGGCCGGCTCCTTCTCCTGACCCTCGGCGGGAGCCTCTGCGGAGGCATGGCGCTAGGATGGACAGCCGCCCGGCTCTCCGGCCCGTTCCTCAAAGAAGCGGCGGTGCTCCTCGGGATCGCCGCCCTGGCCGCGCTGCTGGACCGCGGGGTGCACGCCGGGCGCAAGGACCTGCCCCTCTACCGGCGGCACCTCGCGGTCTTCGCCCTGGGTCTCGGCGCCGCCGCCGTGGCGGCCATCCAACCGGATGGGTTCAGGGTGGCCTTCCTCCTCTGGGGCGGCTTCGGCGCCGCCTTGGCATTGGCCCTGGCGGTGGCGTTCCACCTTCTGGGCAGGAACCTCGCGTCCCTCGCCTGGGTCCGTGGACGCAACCGGCGTCCCGATCCTTCCCGCCCACTCATCCTGGTGGCAGATCCCCACTGGAACCAGCGGCTGGTTGGGCTCGACGCGGCGGAGCGCCTCCTCCCGGGAGCGGACTGGCTCTTCCTGGGGGATGTCTTCGATGTCTGGGTGGGCCTGCCCGGCATGGCCACCGCCGCCCAGCGCGACTTCCTGGCCTGGGTCGCGGACAGGCGCGCCGCCGGAGCCTGGGTGGGCCTCTGGATGGGCAACCGGGAGTATTTCCTCGACGGCCTCGCCGGGCACTTCGACCTCATGGGCGAGGGCATCGGCGGCCGCCTGGAGGGCGAAACCCTGGCCTTCGAGCACGGCGACTGGATCAACCATCGGGACTGGCGCTACCGGGCCTGGAACGTGGTCTCCCGCTCCGGCCCCGTCTGGCTGCTCTTCCGCCTCCTGCCCGGCTTCCTCACCCGGCGCATCGCCGTCTGGCTGGAAGCGAAGCTCCGCACCACCAACCGGGCCTACAAGCTGGCCTTCCCCCGGGAAGCCTTCGCTGCCGCGGCGGCCGCCGCCGGCGGCGTGTTCCTGACCGGCCATTTCCACACTCTGGAGCGGGTCGGGAACGGGCTCGCCCTGCCCTGGGCCTACGACGGGGAATTCTGGGTGTGGCGGGAGGGCCGGGTCGAACCGCTGCAACCTTCGCCTCCGGACTCAACCTCTTCCGTGGCGTCGGTTCCATAGTTCAGCGACCACACTCGAGGTATCCCATGCGTCCCGTCCTCCTCCTGCCCGCCCTGCTGCTCGTGGCGGGCTGCGCCACCTATTCCGTGAAGTTCGACTACGACCCCGCCGCCAATTTCCGCGCCTACCGCAGCTTCGAGTGGTATGCCAGCAGCCGGCGGGCCAAAGGCCAGAACAACGGCGGGAGCCCCATCATGGACCGCCGGGTGCAGGCCGCCGTCCAGCAGCAGCTGAAGGCCAAGGGCTACGCGGAAGCCGCCCCCGCCGCGGAGCCCGATTTCCTGGTGACCTACTATCCGATCTACCGGGACCGGAAATTCCGCACCACCACCGCCGTGGGCGTGGCCGGTGGCGGGCGCTACCGCCCCTGGGGCTACCAGGTCGGGACCCGGTTCTCCCAGGTGCACCACTACAAGGAAGGCACCATCGTGGTGGAGATCGTGGACGGCAAGTCCAACGAACTCGTATGGCAGTGCGCCGCGGTGGGCGCCCTCAGCAACCTCGACGACCCCGAAGCGGCCCAGGAGCAGGTGGCCAGGGCCGTGGCCGACATGCTGGAGAAGTTCCCGCCCCGCTGAGGGCTGAGGCCGCGTTCAGAACCTCCCACAGGGCCACCTTCAGCTTCAGCGCGGGGCCTGGAACTGGAAGGTCAGCTCCACCCAGGCCGCCATCGCCCTGCCGTTCTGGATCGCCGGGGCATAGGTGGACCGCCGGGCCGCGGCCATGGCCGCCTCGTCGAAGCCCAGCTTGCCGACGCCGTCCGCCACCACCACCTGGAGCGGCACGCCGTTCTCGTTCACGAAAACCCGCAGGCGGACCCGGGGCGCCCGCAGGGTGAAGAGGGAATTGCCCAGGGCCTGGGGCGGGTAGGCTGCGGCGGCCTGCCTGAGCACCGCCGCCGCGCGGTTGGCGGGAACCGGCGGGGCCGGGACCGCCGCTGCCGGCGGGGTGACGGGCACCGGCACCGGCGCCGAGGCGGACGTGGCGGGGGAGGTCGCCGGGTTCGGGGCCGGGACGGGCTTCCCCGTCTGACGGAGGCGCTGCTCCTCCCGGGCGTTCAGTTCCTTCAGCCGGCGGAGCTCCTTCTGCAGGCGTTCCGTTTCGTCCTCCGGCCCCCCGGAAGTCCCGGCGGCGGCGCCTGCGGCGGGCGTCTCAGGCTGCAGGGTGAGCCGGACCTCGCCATCCCCAGGCTTCACCGTCAACTCCTGGGCCAGGTAGCCGGGGAGTTCCACCCTTAGCAGCTGCCCCTCCGGCTTGAGCCGGAGATCAACCACCGGGGCCGTGCCCTTCGCTTCTCCGTCGAGCTTCACCACAGCGCCGCTGGGCTCCGTGACCACGGAGACCGTCACCGCGGGGGCCGCGGCGACCTGCCGGCGCTTCAGGGCCCAGGCTCCAGCGCCCACCATGCCGAAGGTCAGGGTGCCCAGCAGCCCGGCGACGAGCAGTCCCCGGGCGGGGCCCGAACTGGACTGGACGCCCGCCGGCGCGGGTGCTGCGGCCAGCGCGCTCGCTGGAGGTGGCGGAAGGGGCGGCTTCAGGGCGGTGGGCGCGGAGGTATCGGGTTCCCGAGGCCGCGGGACCGCGGGTGTAGGGGTGAGGGCGGGCGCTGGAACCGGGCGGCGGGGCGGCTCGGGGGCGGCGGCGAGGGCGGGACGGGGCTGCGGTGGCGGCGTCGGCGGAGGGGCCGGCGTCCCCTGGCCTTCCGGCAGGGCCCACTGGTTGGTGCTCACGGCGACGAAGCCATGCAGGGAGACGTCCTCCCCCGCCAGCATCAGGAGCAGCTTCGTCCGGAAGCTGCTGCCCAGGGGCACCGCATGGATGAGGGCCGCGGTGAAGCTGTTGACGTCGGGGAAGCGGTCCTCGGGCCGCTTCTCGAAGGCCTTGCAGAACACGCCGGCCAGGGCGGGCGACAGGGTCTTGGGGATGGCAGGAGGTTCGTGGACGATCCGCAGCAGCATGCTGGCCACGCTTTCGCCCTTGAAGGGCAGGTCCCCGGTGATGGACTCGAAGGCCGTCACCGCCAGGGCGTAGCAGTCCGTCACCGCCGACGCGACCGCGTCCCGGAGCAGCTCCGGCGCGATGTAGCTGGGGGTGCCCACCACGCCGCCCACGGTGGTCAGGTTGGACTCCCCGAGCTTGGCGATGCCGAAGTCCGTCAGCTTCACCCGGCCTTCCGGACTCACGAGGATGTTCTCGGGCTTCACGTCCCGGTGGACGATGCCTTCCCCGGCGGCGGCGTGCAGCGCCCGGGAGGCCTGGGCGATGATCCGCAGGACCTGGTCCACCGGCGGCGGACCCTGGGCCCGGATCATGGTGGCGAGGCTCTGGCCCTTCACGTACTCCATGGCGATGAAGGGCCCCATGACGGGGTCCGTGCCGACGTCGTGGATGGTGATCACGTTGGGATGGTTGAGCCGGGCCGAGATCTCCGCCTCCCGCTGGAAGCGCTCCAGGGCGTGGTCGTAGCTGGCGCCCTTCTCGTGGACGACCTTGATGACCACCTGCCGCTTCAGGAGCGGGTCCAGGGCGAGGTAGACCGCCCCCATGCCACCCCGGCCGAGGAGGCCCTGGATCTGGTACCGACCAATGTTCGCGGGGTCTGGACTCATGAAGTGCCGTTCCGCAGGGTAGGCCCAGGGACCCTGGGGGAGCAAGCCGTCCAGAGCTTTCGTCGGGCCCGGACCCGGGGCAACCGGTCTATCCTGGCTGCCCAGCCCGGAGTCGACCATGGCCCAGATCACCCTCAAAGGCATGCCCGTGAACACCTCCGGCGAGCTGCCGGGCCTCGGCGACGCCGCGCCGGCCTTCACCCTGACCCGGACCGACCTGAGCGAGGCCTCCAGGGAGGACTTCGCCGGCAAGCGGCTCGTCCTGAACATTTTTCCCAGCCTCGACACGCCCACCTGCGCCACCAGCGTGAAGACCTTCAACACCCGCGCCGCGGAAGTCCCGAACACCGCCATCCTCTGCATCTCGGCGGACCTGCCCTTCGCCCAGAAGCGCTTCTGTGGCGCGGAAGGCCTGGACGCGGTGGTGCCCCTGTCCGACTTCCGCAACAAGAGCTTCGGCCGTAACTACGGCGTGCTCATCCAGGACGGCGGGTTGAAGGGCCTGCTGGCCCGCGCGGTGGTGGTGGTGGACGAGGCCGGCAAGGTCATCCACCGGCAGCTGGTGGCCGAGATCGCCGACGGCCCGGACTACGACGCCGCCCTGGCCGCCCTGAAAGGCTGAAGCTGAAAGGCTGAGGGGGCGGAGGCTAGCGGATCTGCCGGAGCCTGCGCAGCGCCGGCACCCGCCACGCGGTCATCCCGACCACCACGAGGGTCATCACGCCCCCGAAGAAGACGCTGGCGACGGTGCCCAGGAGCCGGGCGGTGACGCCGCTCTCGAAGGCGCCGACCTCGTTGCTGCTGCCGATGAAGAAGCTGTTCACCGCCGAGACGCGGCCCATGAGCTCCCGGGGGGTGAAGCTCTGGATGAGGGTGGACCGCAGCACCACGGAGACGTTGTCGAAGGCGCCGCTGAGGGCCAGCAGGGCCAGGCTCAGGACATAGCTCCGGGACAGGGCGAAGGCGATCCAGCAGGCGCCGAAGAGCCCCACGCAGACCAGCAGGTTGCGCCCGGCGCGCTGCATGGGCGGCAGGAAGGCCAGAGTCCCCGACATGACCACCGAACCCAGGGCCGGGGCGGCGCGGAGCCAGCCATAGCCCACTTCTCCGACGTTCAGGATGTCCCGGGCGAAGATCGGCAGCAGGGCTGGCGCGCCTCCAAAAAGGACGGCGAAGAGGTCCAGGCTCAGGGCCCCGAGGACCACCTTTTCCTTGAAGACGAACACGATGCCCTCCTTCAGCCGGGCGGCCACCCCGGCGGCCTCCCGCACCTCCGGCAGGGGCCGGGACTTCACCGCGAAGAAGAAGAGGGAGCCGAGAAGCATCAAGGCGGCCTGGACGCCGTAGGCCACGGCGTAGCCGGTCTGGATGAGCAGTCCGCCCGCCGCCGGGCCCAGCACCATGGCGACGTGGAAGAGGCCGCTGCGCCAGGTGGAGGCGTTGGCGTAGGCCTCCCGGGGCACGAGGTCCGCGGCGAGGGCCTGGTTCGCGGGGCGGAAGAAGGCCCGGGCGATGCCGCCCAAGACCTGGGCCGCGTAGAGCGGCAGGGTGCTGTGCACGGGGCCGTGGAGGTTCAAGGCGAAGAGGCCCACCGCCGTCAGGGTGAGCATGCCCTGGCTCAGGATGCAGATGCGCCGGCGGTCCCGCACGTCCGCGAGGTGCCCGCCGTAGAGGGTGAGGGCGAGGAAGGGCACCGCCTCGGCGAGGCCCACGAGGCCCAGGGAGAGAGGATCGCCGGTCAGCGCGTAGACCTGCCAGCCCAGCACCGCGGTCTGCACCTGGGTGGCGATGGTGAGCAGCTGGAAGCCGAAGAGGAAGGACCTGAACTCGCGGTGGCGCAGGGCCTGGAAGGGGTCGTGGCGGTCCGGGACGGAACCCGCGTCGGGGACCGGCGGGGCGGGCTCCGGTTCGGGCGCCCCGTCCCCGTCACTCATAGCGCAGGGCTTCGATCACGTCGAGCCGGGCGGCCTTGATGGCCGGCAGGAAGCCCGCGGTGATGCCCACCAGGGCGGAGAAGCCCAGGCCCAGGAGCACCGCCCAGGTCTCCGTGACCGCCGGGACCTGGAAGCTCTTGAGGATCCAGATCACGCCCGAGGCCAGGGCGACGCCGATGAGGCCGCCAAAGATGGACAGCACCACGGCCTCCACCAGGAACTGGAGCATGACGCTGCGCTGGGTGGCGCCCAGGGCCCGGCGCACGCCGATCTCCCGGGTCCGCTCGGTGACGCTCACCAGCATGATGTTGGAGATGCCGATGCCGCCGACGATGAGGCTGATGCAGGCGGCCACCGCGAGGAGGGTGGTGATCACCGCGCTCTGCTGGGCCGAGGCCTGGAGCCAGTCGTTCTGCTTGCGGATGGTGAAGTCGTTGTCCTGCCCCGTGCCCAGCTTGTGCCGCTGGCGCAGGAGGGCGGTGATCTCCGCGTCGGCCTGGTCGGTCTGGGTTTCCGAAGCGGCGGAGGCGATGATGAACTGGATGTGGTCCCGGCCCTGGATCTTGCGCATGACCGTCGTGTAGGGCGCGTGCAGGGTGTCGTCCTGGTCGCCCATGGGCCCGCCGCCCTTGCGCTCGAGGATGCCGATCACCTCGAAGGGCAGCTTGCCGATGCGGATGGTCTGGCCGATGGGGTCCTCGCCGCCGGGGAAGAGGTTGTCCTGCACGGTCTTGCCGATGACGCAGACCTTGGCCTGGCTGCGGACCTCCTGCTCGTTGAAGTAGCGGCCCCGCTCCAGGTTCCAGCTCTTGATCTGCAGGTAGTCCGGATTGGCGCCGGCCACCTGGCCCACGAGCCAGTTGCTGTTTCCGTAGATGGCGGGCTTGGAGGTGCGCACGAAGGGCGTCGCCGCGGCCACGGAGCTGCGCAGCTCGTGCTGGATGGCGTCCGAGTCCTCGTCCGTCAGGGTGTCCATGCCGCCCAGGCCCACGGGCCCCATGCCGGTCTTCGAGCTGGAGCCCGGGAAGATCATGATCATGTTGGTGCCCATGCTCTGGATGATGGACTGGGAGGCCCGCTTGGAGCCTTCGCCGATGCCGATCATGGCGATCACGGCGCCGACGCCGATGATGATGCCGAGCATGGTGAGGAAGGCGCGGGTCTTGTTCCGCGTGATCGCGAATAAGGCCAGTTTGAGGAATTCGAGGAATCGCATGGTTGCCTCCCGGCCTAGCGGCGGCCCCCGCCGGGGCCCATCCCGCCGCCCAGGGGCTGCGCTCCGGCGGCCCGCTTGGTGGCGTCCTCGACGCCGGTCAGGATCTGCATGCCTTCCACGAGGCCTTCCCCGCTGATTTCCGTGAACTGGCCGTCGGTGATGCCCGCGGTCACGGTGATGGCCTTGGGCTTGCCGTTCTCCAGCACCCAGATGCGGTCCTCCCGGCGGGCCACCATGCCCTTCATCGGTACGCCGGCCATGGCGCTCAGGCGGCTGGCGCCGGGCGCGCCGCCCTGGCCGCCGGGACGGCCGCCCGAGGGTCCGCCCCCTGGCCGCCACCCTTGGCGGCGCCGCGCTCCGCTCCGCCCTTGGCGCCCTTCGCGTCAGCGGCCGGCAGAAAGGCGAGGGGATTGAAACGCAGTGCCGCGCTCGGCACCTTCAGGACGCTTTCCCGGTTCTGGGTCTGGATGGCCACGTTGGCGGTCATGCCGGGCCTCAGCTTGAGGTCCTCGTTGTCCACGTCCATGACCACCTTGTAGGTGACCACGTTCTGCTGGGTGATGGGTTCCAGGCGGACCTGGCTGACCCGGCCCTTGAACTGGGTCTCCGGGTAGGAGTCCACGGTGAAGAAGCCCATCTGGCCGGCCTTCACCTGGCCGATGTCGGCCTCGTCGATGCTGGCCTCCAGCTTCATCTTGGTGAGGTCCTGGGCGATGAGGAACAGGGTGGGCGTGCTGAAGCTCGCGGCCACGGTCTGGCCCACGTCCACGTTGCGGCTCACCACCACGCCGCTCACTGGGGCGGTGATGGTGGCGTAGCCGAGGTTCGTCTTCGCCCGCTCGAGGACCGCCCTGGCGGTCTGGAGGTTGGCGGTGGCGTTCTCGAAGGCCACTTGCCGGGCTTCCAGGTCCTGGTCGCTGACGAGCTTCTCCTGGGACAGGCGCTTGGTGCGGGCAAGCTGGCGGCGGGCGTCGTCCAGGGCCGTGTTGGCCCGCTCCATGCCCGCCTGGGCATCGGAAAGGGTGGCCTGCAGCAGCGTCGGATCGATCTGGGCGATGGTCTGGCCCTTCTTCACTTCCGAGTTGTAGTCCACGGAGATGGCCGCGATGGTGCCGCTCACCTGGGAGCCCACGGTCACCTGCACCAGGGCCGACAGGGTGCCCGTGGCGCTGATGCGCTGCTGCAGCGGGCCCTTCTGGATGGCCGCCGTCCGCCATTTGACTTCGTCCTTCTTGGGCCGGAAGACCGCGTAGGCCCCGCCGCCCAGAACCAGAACCGCCGCGCCCCCCACGATCCACGTGCTTCGCTTCATGCCTCGTCCTTCCGGCTGGGCCTGCGCCCCGAACCTTCAAACAGCGACCTGAACCATCTACCTTTGCATACGAGGCTCAGGAAACCAAGGCAGGGTTTAACGGCTGTTGAATATTTTCTAGCGCAGGAAGGCGCGGGCGCTCTCCATGGCGGGCTGCACGAACTTGTCCATCAAGGGGCCCTGGACGAAACCGCCCGCCAGCACGAGGACCGCGCAAACCAGCACCGTGGCCCCCGCCAGGGGCGCCTCCACCGCCGGACGCTCGGCGTCGTCCCGCTCCTGGCGCTCCGTGGGCTTTTCCAGGAAGAGGGCCACCAGCACCCGCAGGTAGTAGTAGACGGAGACCAGGCTCGCCAGGACACCGAGGATGGCCAGGGCCACGTGGCCCGTGCCGATGAGCTCCTTGAACAGCATGTACTTGCCGTAGAAGCCGCCGGTGGGCGGGATGCCCGCGAGGCTCAGGAAACACAGTCCCGCCGCGATGCCCAGGCTCGGCCGCTTCCAGCCCGCGCCCCGGAGATCCGCGTAGGTGGTCCGGTCCCCCACGAGGCCCAGGGCCGTGAGGAGGCCGAAGGCGCCCATGTTCATCGCCAGGTAGACCACGAGGTAGAAGAGCATGGCGCTGTAGGCGCGGTCCGTGCCCGCCACGAAGCCCAGGAGCAGGTAGCCCGCGTGGCTGATGCTGGAGTAGGCCAGCATGCGCTTGACGGAGTTCTGGCTGAGGGCGGTCAGATTGCCGACAACCATGGTGAGGGCCGCCAGCACCGCCAGCGCCGCCTGCGCCTTGGCCCCCAGCACAGGCACCTGGCCCAGGGCCACGGGGAAGGCCCGGAGGAGGGCGATGATGGCCACGCCCTTGGTGGCCACGGACATGAAGCCCGCGATGGGATGGGGAGCGCCTTCATAGGCGTCCGGCGTCCACTGGTGGAAGGGGGCCGCGCTGACTTTGAACAGGAAGCCCATCAGCAGCAGGGCCGACCCCGCCAGGAGCAGGGGATCCACCGCGCCGGAAGCGGAGGTCATGGCCAGGGCCTGGGCCCCGATGCCGTTGAGGTCCAGGCTGCCGGTGAGGCCGTAGAGGAGGACGCTGCCCATGAGGAAGCAGGCCGCCGCCACGGCCCCGGTGATGAAGTACTTCATGCCGCCTTCCACGGCCTCCGGCCGCTCGCGGACCGTGGCGGTGAGGGCGTAGAGGGGCAGGCTCAGCAGTTCCAGGCCCAGGAACATCACCAGCAGGTTCGTGGTGGAGGCGAAGAGCATCATGCCCGTCACGCTGAAGAGGAGCAGGCTGAGGGTCTCGCCCTTGAAGAAGCCTTCCTGGTGCAGGTGGTCCCAGCACTGGAGCGCCGCGAGGGAACCGCAGACCGTCACGAAGATGCCGGCGAACTGGGCCAGGCGGTCCATGCGCAGCTGCCCGTAGGTGGGCTGCAGCCCCGCCGACCAGAGTTTGGTCAGGTAGTAGAAGCTCGCCCCCAGGGCCAGGAGAGTGATGAGGAACATGGCGCCCCGAATCCACTTCTGGGAGGCCTGATCGCGATCAAGGGCGGCGATGGGCAGGAGGCAGGCCGCCGTGGCCGGGAGGAGCAGGGGCAGGAGGGCGGCGAATTCGGACATGCTCGGGTTCATCGCTTGGCCTCCGGCACGGTGGCGTGGGGGGGCTCGCCCGGGTTGTCGTGGGCGTCATGTCCGGCCGGGGTCGCCGCGGCGGCGTCACCGTGGGCGGAGCCCGCGGGCGGTGGCGGTTCGGGGGACTTGAAGACCGGCGCGGGGGCGCCGACCGACTTCATGAGCTGGGCCACCTGCGCCTCGCTGGCGGCCATGAAGGTCCTGGAGTGCAGGCCCATCCAGAAGACCAGCACCACCAGGGGCACCAGCACGGCGATCTCGCGCCCGTTGAGGTCCGACTCCAGGTGCTGGGTGCCGCTCTTCGGGTCGGGGTTCGCCGGGCCCCAGAAGACCCGCTTCACCATCCAGAGCATGTACACGGCGCCCAGCAGCACGCCCAGGGTGCCCAGGCCGGCGGCGGCGCGGCCCCAGCCGAAGCCCGAGACCCAGGTGCCGTTGAGGATGAGGAACTCGCCGATGAACCCGTTGGTGAGGGGCAGGCCGATGCTGCTGAGGGTGATGACCAGGAAGAAGGCCGTGAACACGGGCATCTTCGTGGCCACGCCGCCGAAGTCCGCAATCATGCGGGTGTGGGCGCGATCGTAGATCATGCCCACCAGGAGGAAGAGGGCGCCGGTGCTGATGCCGTGGTTGAGCATCTGGAACATGGCCCCCTGCACGCCGATGGTGGTGAAGCTGGCGATGCCGAGGATCACGAAGCCCATGTGGGAGACCGAGCTGTAGGCCACCAGCTTCTTCATGTCCCGCTGGACCATGGCCACCAGGGCGCCGTAGATGATGGCGATGACGCTGAGCACGGCGAGGGGCTTGGCGTAGTGCAGGGCCGCCGCCGGGAAGAGGGGGATGGCGAAGCGCAGGAGGCCGTACCCGCCCAGCTTCAGCAGCACGCCGGCGAGGATCACCGAACCCGCCGTGGGGGCCTGGACGTGGGCGTCCGGCAGCCAGGTGTGCAGGGGGAAGAGGGGCACCTTGATGGCGAAGGCCAGGGTGAAGGCGAGGAAGAGCCAGCACTGGGTCTTGAAGGGCATGGCCATCGCCGCCTGGGCCATGACGGCGGGGGCGAAGGAGCCCGCGGCGGAGGCCAGGTAGAGCAGCGCGACGAGCCACAGCAGGGAGCCCGCCAGGGTGTAGAGGAAGAACTTGTTGGCGGCGTAGCGCCGCTCGTCGCCACCCCAGACGCCGATCATGAAGTACATCGGGATCAGCATCGCTTCCCAGAACAGGTAGAAGAACAGCAGGTCCTGGGCCAGCAGGGCGCCGAGCATGGCGCTCTCCAGGAGCAGGAAGAGGGCGAAGAAGGCGCCGGCCCGGGCCTTGATGCTCTCCCAGGTGCCCAGCATGGTGAGGGGCACGAGGAAGGTGGTGAGGAGCACCAGCCAGAGGTTCAGGCCGTCCGCGGCGAAGTGGTAGTCCACCGGCAGGCCCACCACGGTGAACCAGGCGGAGCGCTCCACGAAGAGCTCTCCGGCGGCGTCCGGCGCGAGGAGCAGGAGGCGGGCGAGGCTGATGACGAAGACGCCGGTGGCACCGGCGAGGGCCAGCCACTTGACCACGGGCGCCTGGCGCTCGGGGAAGGCGAGAAGCAGGAGACCCAGGATCGCCGGGGCGAAGACCAGGAAGGTGAGGAGGTGGGTGCTCATCCAGGAAGTCACGGCGGCCTACTTCAGAAAGACGTAGAGGAGCAGAAGGGCGCCGAGGCCCATGGTCAAGGCGTAGTTCCGCACGCGCCCGGTCTGGAAGAGGGCGGTGAAGTCCCCGGCCACCCGCGTCAGGGCGCCCGGCAGGTTCACGCCGATCCCATCGATGAGGATCACGTCCACCAGCTTCCACATCAGGTTGCCGAACCAGCGCACGGGTCGCAGGAGGTAGGCCTCCACCGCCTCGTCCACGAAGTACTTGTTCAGCAGCACCACGTGCAGCCCCGGCAGCTTGGCCCCGAGGGCCTCGCCCTTCGCCAGGCCGTCCTTGTACATCCACCAGCCGAAGGCGCCGGAGGCGATGCCGAGGGTGGTGGAGATGCCGGCGAGGAGCCAGGCCGGGCCTTCGTGGTGGCCGGCATGGGCCCCGTGGGACTGGCCGAAGGTGAGCGCAGGGGCGAGGAAGCCCTCGATGGCGAAGGAGCCGCCGAAGGCCTTGGGAATGCCCCAGAAGCCCGCGAACACGGCGCCCACGGCGAGGACCGCCAGGGGCGCGGTCATGGTCCAGGGACTTTCATGGGCGTGCTCGAAGGCGTGGTGGTCCCGGGGCTCGCCCCAGAAGGCGAGGGCCATGAGGCGCCACATGTAGAAGCTGGTGCAGCAGGCGCCAAGGACGCCGATGGCCCAAAGGGCGGGGTTCTTCAGGTAGGCGAGGTAGAGGATCTCGTCCTTGCTGAAAAAGCCCGAGAAGGGCGGAAAGCCCATGATGGCGATGGTGGCCAGCAGCATGGTGACGAAGGTGATGGGCAGCTTCGACTTGAGGCCGCCCATGCGGAAGAGGTCCTGCTCATGGTGCATGGCGTGGATCACGCTGCCGGCGCCGAGGAAGAGGAGGGCCTTGAACCAGGCGTGGGTGAACACGTGGAAGAAGCCCGCGGCGTAGCCCGCCGAGCCAAGCCCCAGGAACATGTAGCCGAGCTGGGAGACCGTGGAGTAGGCCAGCACCTTCTTGATGTCCCGCTGCACGAGGCCGATGGTGGCGGCGAAGAGCGCCGTGGCGCCGCCCACCCACGCGATGACGGTGAGGGTGTGGGGCGTGAGGGAGAACAGGGGCGCCAGCCGGCAGATGAGGTAGATGCCGGAGGTCACCATGGTGGCGGCGTGGATCAGCGCGCTGACGGGGGTCGGGCCCGCCATCGCGTCCGGCAGCCAGAGGTAGAGGGGGATCTGGGCGCTCTTGCCCGTGGCGCCCACGAAGAGCATCAGGGTGGCGAAGGTCAGCAGGCCCCAGCCCGCCTCCGGGGAAAGGTGGCCCGCCTGGGTGAGGATGCCGGACACGGTGAGGGTGCCGAACATGCCGAAGAGGGCCATCATGCCGATGGCCACGCCCAGATCGCCGACGCGGTTGAAGAGGAAGGCCTTGAGGCCCGCCGCCGGGGCATAGTCCGTCTCGAAGTAGAAGCCGATGAGCAGGTAGGAGCAGAGGCCCACGCCCTCCCAGCCCACGAAGAGGAGCGGCAGGGAGCTGCCCATGACCAGCATGAGCATGAAGAACACGAAGAGGTTCAGGTAGCAGAAGAACCGCGCGTAGCCCTCGTCCTCGTGCATGTAGCCCACGGAATAGAGGTGGATCAGCGCGCCGATGCCGGTGATCACCAGCATCATGGTGCCGCTCAGGGGGTCCACCACCAGGCCGAAGGGGACGCTCAGCCCGCCGGTGGCCATCCACTCGTAGTAGGTGGCCTCGAGGCGGTGACCCGCCGCGCCCTGCATGGCGAAGAACGCGACGAGGGACAGGATGAAGGAAAGGGCGACGGTGCCCACGGCCACGGCGGAAACGACGCCCTTCCCGGCGCGCTTGCCGAAAAAGCCGTTGAAGGCCGAGCCCAGCAGGGGCAGGACGGGGATGAGCCAGAGCGGGGTCATGCGGTCTTCCTCTTCTTGAATCGCTCCATCACTGCCCTCGCGAAGAAGCCGGCGGAGATGACCATGCAGAGAGTTCCCAATATCTCGAAACTGAGCCTGATTTGCCGGTCCATCCCGGGTTCTGCTATGAGCAAGTAGCCGCAGAATGCGGCCCCTGCCAGGCACAAGGCTCCAATTTCAATCCAGGAAGGGTCGCTTGCCCTTCCCCAGAGGACACGGTCCTTGAAAGACAGGAAACGATTGCTGAACTGAAGGATCGCCATGTACCCCCAAAAGATGGCGTCCGTACCGCTTCCGAAGCCCTGCGGACCGAGAAAGCGCGACCCTTCCGGGGTACCGAAGATCCATTGGGCGAGGTGATACAGCGCTCTGATAGCGAAGGCCCAACCCAACAACAGATTTACCGGCATCGTCGGCAACGATTTACGCCATTTGCCGAGAAGGACCATGAGCAGGACTGCACCAATAAAACCGATCAATAGGCGACTGATGAGGGCGTCAGTAATCATCATTCCCTCACTGCTTCAACAAGTCGGCGCGGTCGGCGTCGGTGGTCTGGCGGTGGCGGTGGAAGGCGATGACGAGGGCCAGGCCCACCGCCGCTTCGCAGGCCGCAACGCCGATGATGAAGAGGTAGAAGATCGTGCCCTGGACATCGTTGCCCCGGGCGCGGGCGAAGGCGAGCAGGACGATGTTGGCGGCGTTGAGCATCAGCTCGATGCCCATGAACTGCATGAGCAGGGTGCGGCGCACGAGCACGGTGCAGAGCCCCACCACGAAGAGCAGGAAGCCGACGGCGAGGTAGCCCTGGAGGTTGCCGGTGACGAGGCCTTCCATCACAGCTCCTTCTTTGTCAGCGCCACGGCGGCCACCATGGTCGCCAGCAGCAGCAGGCCCACCACTTCGAAGGCCAGCAGGTGGGAGCTGAACAATTCCTGGCCCACCTGTTCCAGGGTCATGGCCCGGGCCTGGGTGGCCTGGGCGCCCAGGGCGGCGGCGGCGGGGCTCTTGAGGGCGAGGCGCAGGGCGCCAAAGCCCAGCACCAGGCAGAGGGCCAGGCCGCCCCAGCGCTGGATGGGCCGCGCCGACTTGGCGGGCTCCTCCTCGTGGCTGTTGAGCAGCATGATGACGAAGAGCACCAGCACCATGATGGCGCCGCTGTAGACGATGAGCTGGAGGGCCGCCGCCACCGGATTGGAGAGCATCAGGAAGAGGCCCGCCACGCCGAAGAAGGTGAGCACCATGCAGAGGCCCGCCGTGATGACGTTCTTCTGCAGGATCATGGCCCCGGCGCCGAGAAGGGTAATGAGGGCGAAGAGGATGAACATGCGCCCTCCCTAAAGAGCCACGGGGCCGCGGACCACGGCGGGGAGCAGGTCTTCCCTGATCTCCGCCTTGCCGTCCGCCGCGGCGTAGGTGTTCATGAGGTCCCACTTGCCGTAGTTCATGCTGAGGCGGTCGTAGGCCGCCAGCTCGTACTCGTTCCGCAGCCAGATGGCGTCCTTGGGGCAGGCCTCTTCGCACATGCCGCAGTAGATGCAGCGCAGCATGTCGATGCGGAAGACCTTCGGGCGCTTCTCCTCGAAGCCCTGGGTGAAGTTCAGCTCGCTGAACTCCTCGGCCTCGATGGTGATGCAGCGGGCCGGGCAGGCCTCGGCGCACATGAAGCAGGCCACGCACTTGATGGCCCCGTCCTCGAAGCGCTTCAGCTCGTGGAGACCCCGGTAGCCCTTGGGCATGGTCTTCTTCATGTCCGGGTACTGGATGGTGAAGCGCTTGGCGGAGGGCGTGGTGATCTGCCGCAGGAGGTGGCGGAAGGTGATGGCCATGCCCTTCATTACCGGCCACACGTAGCTGCGGTCCAGCCAGGAGAGTTCGACCTGCTTGACGATGACGCCCATATCAATGGCTCCGCATCCAGTAGGCGTTGAGAAGGAGGTTCGCCATGGACAGGGGCAGCATCACCTTCCAGCCCATGAACATGAGCTGGTCGTAGCGGAAGCGCGGCAGGGTCCAGCGGATCCAGATGAAGACCCAGCAGAGGAAGACCACCTTCGTCGCGAAGGCCACCACCGTCGCCAGGGCCGAGGCATTGGGCAGGAAGGGGATCTGCCAGCCGCCCAGGTACATGGTGGTGATCAGCGCCGAGGCCGTGATGATGTGGAAGTACTCCGCGAGCGCCATGATGGCGAACTTCATGGAGCCGTATTCCGTGTGGAAGCCCGCCACGATCTCCGATTCGCCCTCGGCGAAGTCGAAGGGCAGGCGGTTGGTCTCCGCGAACATGCAGGTGAAGAAGACGAGGAACCCGATCGGCTGGCGCCAGATGAGCCAGCCCTTGGCGCCCTGGTCCGCGATGATCTGGTGCGGGTCGTAGCCGCCCACCACCATGAAGACCGCGAGGATCGCGAGGCTGAGGCCGATCTCGTAGCTCACCATCTGGGCCGAGGCCCGCATGCCGCCGAGGATGGACCACTTGTTGTTGCTGGACCACGCGGCCACCAGGATGCCGTAGACCGCGATGCCGCCGATGGCCATGGGATAGAGCATGCCCATGCCGTTGCCGGGCTCCAGCAGGCTGAGGTGGTAGGTGTGGCCGCCGGCCACGAAGCTGCGGCCGATGGGGATGACCGCGAAGCCCATCATGGCGGGCACGAAGGCCAGCATCGGCGCCAGCCAGAAGAGTCGCTTGGTGGCGTGGGGCGGGACCAAGTCCTCCTTGAAGAAGAACTTGATGCCGTCGGCCACCACGTGGGCGAGGCCGAGGATGCGCCACTTGCCGAAGAGGGCCGCCCGGTTCGGGCCGATGCGGTCCTGGAGCATGGCGGAGCCCCGGCGCTCCACCCACGTGAGGGGCGAGGCCAGGCCCATGAGCACGGTGATGACGATGAGGACCTTCGCCAGCATCCACAGGGTCGCCACGGACAGTCCGGTCAGATGGGCAAGGGTATCCATGGGCAGCTTTACCAGGGGGCCGGAATGGCAGGGCTTCGGGAAGGATTTCCGCGGGACGGCGAACCTTAAGAACTTAGCAGAGGGTGCGGGTCCGGGTAAGTCCGCGGACCTCGCTTGTGACCATGGGCTGGTCCAGCCTTGAACCGGGATGGCGGCGGTTCTCTCTGGACCACTCCGGGGCTGCGTTCGCGCCCCGCTGGGCCGCAACAGGGGCCCAGGGCGCCGATGACTCAAGAACCGGCTTGCGGGGCGCCCTTGTGCCCCGGTCCTACCGACGGGCACGCCCGACTGGAATTGCCGCCGGGCCGCCGAGGCCTACTTCCCAAGCCCTTCGGCCCTCGCCCAGGAGTCCTTCAGGGCCACGGTGCGGTTGAAGACCGGCGCCCCGGGCTTCGTATCCTGGTCTGTGCAGAAGTAGCCCAGGCGCTCGAACTGGAAGCGCTCGCCGGGCTGGGCCTCCGCCAGGCCGGCCTCCAGCTTCGCCTCCGCCAAGACATCGAGGGAATGCGGATTCAGGGTGTCCCGCCAGTCGCCGCCTTCCGCCACGTCCATGGGGTCCTCGGCGGTGAAGAGGCGGTCGTAGAGGCGCACTTCGCCTTCCACCGCGTGGGCCGCGGAGACCCAGTGCAGGGTGCCCTTCACCTTGCGGCCGTCGGGGGCGTCGCCCCCCAGGCTGGCGGGATCCCAGGCGCAGCGCAGCTCGATCACCTGGCCATTCGTGTCCTTGATCACATCCTCGCAGCGGATCAGGCAGGCGCCCTTGAGCCGCACCTCGGCGCCGGGGGCCAGGCGGAACCATTTCTTCGCCGGGACGTCCATGAAGTCCTCGGCTTCGATCCAGAGTTCCCGGGTCAGGGCCACCTTCCGGGTCCCGAAGACGGGATCGGGATGGTTGGCGAGCTCCAGCCAGTGGGTCTCCCCTTCCGCCATGTTGGTGATGACGACCTTGAGGGGCCGCAGCACCGCCATGCGCCTTGGCGCGGTCTTCTCCAGGTCCTCGCGGATGGCGTGCTCCAGCAGCGCCACGTCCGTGAGGCTGTCCCGCTTGGCGACGCCGACGCGCTCGGCGAAGTTGCGCAGGCTGGCGGGGGTGAAGCCACGGCGGCGCAGGGCCGAGATGGTGGACATGCGGGGATCGTCCCAGCCCTGCACGTGGCCTTCCTGCACCAGGAGCAGGAGGCGGCGCTTGCTCATCACCGTGTAGGTGAGGTTGAGGCGGGCGAACTCGATCTGCCGCGGCAGGGGGCGCTGGAAGAACTTCTCCTCCGTGTCCTGGGCCAGGAACCAGTCGTAGAGGGGGCGGTGGTCCTCGAATTCCAGGGTGCAGATGGAGTGGGTGATGCCTTCGATGGCGTCGGAAACCCCGTGGGCGTAGTCGTAGAGCGGGTAGATGAGCCAGGCGTCGCCGGTGCGGTGGTGGTGGGCCCGGCGGATGCGGTACATGAGGGGATCCCGCAGGTTCATATTGCCGCTCTGCATGTCGATCTTCGCCCGCAGCACCCGGGCGCCGTCGGGGAACTCGCCGGCGCGCATGCGGCGGAAGAGGTCGAGGTTCTCGGCGGCGTCCCGGTTCCGGTAGGGGCTGTCCTGCCCGGGCTTGAAGAAGTTGCCCCGGTACTCGCGGATCTGCTCCTCGCTGAGGTCGCAGACATAGGCCTTGCCGATCTGGATCAGGTGCTCGGCGAAGTCGTAGAGGGTCTGGAAGTAGTCCGACGCGTAGAACTCCGCCTTCCACGCGAAGCCAAGCCATTCCACGTCCGCCTTGATGGAGTCCACGTACTCCTGTTCCTCCTTCGTCGGATTCGTATCGTCGAAGCGCAGGTTCGTCGCGCCGCCATAACGGATGCCGAGGCCGAAGTTCAGGCAGATGCTCTTCGCGTGGCCGATGTGCAGGTAGCCGTTCGGCTCCGGCGGGAAGCGCGTGAGCACCCGGCCCTGGTGCTTCTCCGTCACCCGGTCGGCTTCGATGATGTCCTCGATGAAGTTGAGGGCGCGGGGTTCGGGGGTGGTGGCGGGTTCTGACATTGGTATTCCCGGAAAAGGAGCGAGAGCCGGACTAGGCAGTGTCCGTGAGGTTCGATTGTGCCGTCTATTCCACGCTAGTCGTAATAGCCCACATCAACCCAGGCCAACCAGGAATCCCACGATCCCTTGACGGGCCCGGGCCGAGTCCAACGGGCCCAACCAGACCGGTTCTCATCCCATGTGACGGTCAAGGTGTATGTCTCCTCTTCCCTGCCGGGAGTTTTCACTTCGCTGCTGGGCAGCATCACGCGCACCCAGTCATCGCGCTGTTCAAGGGCTCGAACCCAGGTTCCGGCTGGCCGCCAAGTGTAGGACCGGTGCTCTGAGTAACGGCGCCAAGGCTTTTTCCGAAGATCGAACACCACGGCGGACCTTGGATCAGGCCGTTGATGCAGGGGGCCTGCTCGGTCATCCAGTTGTAGGAACATGTTCCCAGGGCCGGTGCCCCTCTTGGTGTTTGTCCAATCCTGGGACTCCGACTTCGAATGGAACTCCATTCGCTCAGGATCGAGCTGGATCCATCCCCAGCCCCGTTTCCCGAGCCCGCGCACAAGCAGCCACGAGCCTCGGCGCGCGAAGACGGTCGGGAAATCCTGGGCATTCGGGTCCGCGGAGAGCTGAAGCAGTTCCTCGTAGGACACGGCCCTCGTCATCCTCGTGTTGAGCCAGTAGACCTCCCAGCGCCATGGTGCGCCTTGATTGAGTTCAAGGGCTTCTGATCTAGGCGAAAGGAGCCCTAGTTCCCCTCCCCAACACTTGCCCTTAAAGGCGATCCAATGGGCTGCTAAGTCGGGGGTTCGCGGTGGTGCCGGCTGACAGTACGCTGCCATCGAACCGAAGGCCGTGGCCCACGCTACCCGGGCAAGTGAATTCACACCCACTTCCCCACCCGTGCGGCGACTTCCTCCCGCCCCAGCAGCGCCATGGTGTCAAAAATCGGCGGGCTGACGGGCTTGCCGCAGAGGGCCACGCGCAGGGCCTGGGCGAGGTCCTTGAGCTTGAGGCCGTGCGCCTCAAGGATGCGGTTGAAGGCGGCTTCCAGGGCGTCGTGGGCGTAGTCCTCCAGTGCGACCACTTCCCGCAGGACGGGCTTGATGGCGTCGGTCATGAACTTCTCCACGGCCTTTTCGTCGAACTCCGTGGGCGCGGCCCAGCAGAATTCCAGGAAGCCCGCCATCTCCTTGAGGTTCTTGCCCTTCTGGGTGCATTGGATGGCCTTCGCCTTCCAGTCGTCGGGCTTCGTCTTCCACGCGTCGGGCATGAACGCCGCGAGGTGGGGCTCGATCTCCTGCCAAGTGGCGCGTTGGATGAGCTTCTGGTTCATCCATTCGAGCTTGGCCATGTCGAAGCGGGCGGCGCTCTTCTGCACGTCGGCGAGGTCGAAGAGCTGGATCATTTCCGCATCGGTGAGGAGTTCCTCCTCGGCGGTCTCCACGGCGCGGCCATCGATCTTCGGCGTCCAGGAGAGCCGCGCCAGGGCCAGGCGGATGGCGGAGGGCAGAAAGCCCATGGCCTGGTACTCGGTGATGCTGGTGGCGCCGTGGCGCTTGCTGAGCTTGGCGCCGTCGGCGCCGAGGATCATAGGCACGTGGGCGAAGGCCGGCAGGTCGTGGCCGAAGGCCGCGTACAGCGCGATCTGCTTGGGGGTGTTGTTCACGTGGTCATCCCCGCGGATCACGTGGGTGACCTCCATGTCCACGTCGTCCACCACCACGCAGAAGTTGTAGGTGGGCACGCCGATGCCGTCCGCGCCGTCGGGGGTGCGGGCGATGATCCAGTCGTCCAGGCTGTCCGCCGGGAAGGCGATGTCGCCCTTGATGAGGTCATGGAGGACGATGTCGCCGGACTCGGGCATCTTCAGCCGCACGGCGGCGGGGATGGAGCCATTAAAGCCCTTGTCCCGGCAGCCCTTCCCGGCGTCCAGGCCGCGGTTGTACTGGAAGACCTTGCCGGCGGCCTCCACGGCGGCGCGGCGGGCCTCGATGTCCTCCCGGGTGCAGCGGCAGCGGTAGGCCTTGCCCTCGTCCAGCAGCTTCTGCACCGCGGGCTTGTAGTGGCTGTCCATGCGCATCATCTGGCGGTAGGGGCCGTGGGGGCCGACCCACCGGGAAGGCTCCCCCGCCACCGGGCCCTCGTCCCAGTCCAGGCCGCACCAGGCCATGCCCGCCTCGATGATGCGGATGTTGTCGTCCGTGCTCCGGGTCAGGTCCGTGTCCTCGACCCGCAGGATGAAGCGCCCCCCGTGCTTGCGGGCGAAGAGCCAGCAGAAGAGGGCGGTGCGGACGCCGCCGATGTGCAGCATCCCCGTGGGGCTCGGCGCGAAGCGGGTGACGATGGGGCGGTTCATGGGCGGTCCGGGGCAAAACTCCAGTCTGCCCGATCTTGCCCAGGATCGTCCCTTCAGGTGCGTCGGGCCTGGGCCCGGCGCCTCACTTGATGTAGAGCTTCAGCTTGATCTCCACCGGGGCCTCGCCCGTGAAGAGGCTGCGGTCCAGCACGATGGGCACTTCCACGCTGCTCATGGTGGGCGTGTGGGAGGGCTGCCCGGTGTGGGCGTGGCCGTGGCCCGGGGCCTCGTCCGCCGCCGAGAGGTCCTCGATCTCCTCCAGGACCTCCCCGGCGGAGAGTTCTTCCACTTCGAGGGGTTTTTCCGCATGGGCCGGCGCCGGGGCGGGGGCCGGGGCGGGGGCCGGGGCGCCGCCGAGGGCGCCGGGCAGCACGATGGGGTGTTCCTCGATGGAGCCGCCCCCGTACTTTTCCGCGAGGTGCTTGAGGACGAGCTTGGCGACCCCGGTAAGGGTCTCCCGCACCCCTTCGCCCTTCATGGCGCAGGCCTCGAAGGTGGGGGCGTGGAAGCGGTTCACCGCGGCGTCCAGCTGGTCCGTGGGCAGGGCGTTGGGGGTGTCCCGCTTGTTCCACTGGATGACGTGGGGGATCTTTTCCAGGTCCGCGCCCTGCTCCTTGAGGTTCTCAATGAGGTTCTGGAAGGATTCCTTGTTGGTCTCCAGGGCGGGCGCCTGGGAGTCCGCCACGAAGACGACGGCATCGGCGCCCCGCAGCACCAGCTTGCGGGTGGCGTCGTAGAAGACCTGGCCCGGCACCGTGTAGAGCTGGATGCGGGTCTTCATGCCCCGGATGGTGCCCAGTTCGATGGGCAGGAAGTCGAAGAAGAGGGTGCGGTCCGTCTGGGTGGCCAGGGAGAGCATCTTGCCCCGGCCGTCCCCGGGGAGGGAATCGTAAATCCATTGCAGATTGGTCGTCTTTCCGCACAGACCCGGGCCGTAGTAGACGATTTTGGCCGTCAGCTCCTTGGTCGCGGCATTGAAGAGCACCATGGGGCCTCCGCTTCGGGTTTATGGGAATTCGTGGTGCCAGGGTCGCGCACGATGCGCATGAAGGTCAAGCCAAGCCCGGATTTCCCGGGTTTGCAATGGCGGTTCGGGACCTATACACTTGCGGCCAGCATCCAATCCGTAGTCCAGAGGTCATCATGGCGAAGCTGCTGGTGCAGGAAAGTTCGGGCGTCCGGGAGTTCGAACTCGTGGACAACGAGATCCACATCGGGCGGGAGCTGGACAATACGCTCCGCCTCGCGGATCCCAGCATTTCCCGCCACCACTGCCTCATCCGGCGCACCACCACCGGCTACGAGGTCCAGGACCTGCAGAGCAGCAACGGCGTGCTCCTGAACGGCTCCCGGGTGCAGACCGCGCCGATCCGGGACGGGGACCGCATCACCCTGGGCCAGATGCAGCTCACCTTCATCGATCCGGACTCCTCCGTGGGCGCCACGGTGGCGGTCCACAAGGACAGCGTCCCCGATTCGCCCCTGGGCACCCTGCGGATGAGCGCCGAGCAGATGGCGGCCATGCAGGGCGGCCTGGCGGCCCCCGCGGATCCCACGCCCCTGCCCCCGAGCCTGCCGCCCCCGCCGCCGCCGGCCCCGATGGCGCCGCCGCCCCGGCCGGTGGATCCGCCCACCACCCCCATCGGCGCCCACGACATGCCCCCCCGGGCCGCCGCGCCGCCCCCGCCCCCACCGCCTCCTCCGGCAAGGGCCGAAGGGCCCACCCCGCCGGAATTCGGCCATTTCACCGATCCCGGCGCCGCCGCCCGCGTCCCCGCCGCCGTGTCCCCCGCGTCCACCCGCCCCGCCCCCATGGGCCAGGCCCCGGCGGCCCAGGCCAGCGGCATGCTGGGCAAGTTCCTGCCCCCCATCCCCGACGACGCCCAGCCGACCGGTGAGCGCGGGGACTTCGTGACCCGGCTGATCGCCGCGGTGATCGACGCCGTCATTATCATGCCGGTCATCGTCGTGATGGTGGTCGCCGGCGCCATCCTCATCCCGCTGCTCGCCCGGGCCGTCCCCATGCTGGCCACCGGCCTGGGCTGCCTGATGAGCATCCTCTACCTGGTCATCTCCTTCGGGTACTTCATCTACTTCATCCCGAAGTGCGTCTCCAAGCATGGCGCCACCATCGGCAAGAAGATGATGAAGCTCCGCATCGTGCCCGAGGACGATCCCTACGGCCGGCTCACCTTCATGCAGGCCCTGATCCGCCAGATCTGCCATGTCGCGAACTTCACCATCGGCTACCTGCTCATCTTCGGCGCCGAGCGCAAGGCCGTGCACGACATGATCACCAAGACCATCGTCATCAAAGTGGACCGCTAGACCTTTTCCAACCAGGGCGCCCCGCCCGCCACCGGAGGATCCATGAGCACCATCAGCAAGCCCGATGCGAATCCCGTCGTCGCCGCCCTGTTGACCTGGCTGGTCTTCGGCCTCGGCCACATGATCGTCAACGGCCAGCAGCGGAAGTGGATGTACACCCTCATCGCCACCATCGTCGGCTCCATCCTCTGCGTCCTGCCCGGCATGATCATCGGGATCCTCAGCATCATCGACGCCTACAAGACCGCCGAACGCCTCCACGCCGGCGAAGCCATCCCCGAGAACGAGTACTCCATGCCGATGCTCTTCAAGATCGTCAGCATGATCGACAAGACGGCGACCTGCTCGGCCGCCTGAGCCCCACCAGCTCCAGCTTCAATGCCGCATCCGCTCCATTCCGAGGACACCCATGCTCGAATCCTACCTGCCCCCCATCCCTGACGACGCCGTTCCCACCGGGCAGCGGGGCGAACTGGGCGAAAGGCTCGTGGCCACCCTCATCGACATGGTGCCGGCGATCGTCATCGCCATCGTTTTCTGGGTGATCCAGATGGTGCTGGCCTTCATTCCGCTCCTGGGCTGCATCGCGGGCTGTGCGCTCACCCTGATCCACCTCGCCGTGCAGCTGGCCTATACCTTCTACTTCATCCCCTTCTGCGTGTCGAAGCACGGCGCCAGCATCGGGAAGAAGATGCAGAAGCTGCGCGTGGTGCCCGTGGGCGACCCCGCGGGCCGCATTCCCATCGGCCCCGCGATCCTGCGCCAGCTGGGCAACTTCTTCGCCCTGAACCTCATCGTCCTGGCCGTCAAGGGCGACGAGCGCATCAGCCTGAGCGACATGATCGCCAAGACCGAAGTCATCAAAGTGGACCGTTAGGCCCATAGCCCCAACCCATTTTCAGCGAGGCGCGCCATGAACTACGATCCGACCTTTGGCGGCGGGAACCAGCAGGCCATGGACGCGGTGAAGGGCCCCGCCATCGGCCTCATGGTCACGGCGGGGATCGGCGCGGCCTTCCAGCTGCTGGGCCTGCTGATGAACCTCCTCGGCGCCGGCATGGGCGCCATGGCCCGCGGCAACAGCGGCATGCCCAACATGATGTCCGGGGGCATCGGCGCAGTGTTCAACATCATCGGCCTCGTCATCGCCGTGGTGATCTTCATGGGCGCCGGCAAGATGAAGAACCTGCAGAGCCACGGCTTCGCCATGGCCACGGCCATCATCGCGATGATCCCCTGCCTTTCGCCCTGCTGCCTGCTGGGCCTGCCCATCGGCATCTGGGCCATCATCGTCCTCGTGAAGCCTGAAGTGAAGGCCGCCTTCCAGGGTTGATGTTGGCGGAACCTGGAACCACCGTACCCCCCGACGCTGCGGCATCCTCCCTGAGGACCGCAGCGTTGGTCTTTTCGGCCACCGCGGCGGTGGCCCTGGCCCTCAGCTTCTATAGCTCCCCGGAAGGCCTGCCGGCCTGGGACGTGTGCAGCTTCCAATCCCTCACGGGCCTGCCCTGTCCGGGCTGCGGCCTGACCCGGGGCTTCTGCGCCATCTCCCACGGCCGCTTCCGGGAAGCCACCGCCTACAACGCCTTCTCCCTGCCCCTCTATGCCCTGAGCCTGGGCCTCCTGGCGAGTCCGCTCCTGCTGCGGCTCTTCCCGG
Source organism: Holophagaceae bacterium (assembly GCA_016710635.1). Lineage (GTDB taxonomy): Bacteria > Acidobacteriota > Holophagae > Holophagales > Holophagaceae > JADJVL01. The sequence continues at coordinate 135,714 of JADJVL010000010.1, forward strand.
CGCTGAGCAGCCGGTCCTCCCAGCGTTTACTCTTCCGCGTCGGGGGCTATCTGACGGTGGCCATCCTCGTCTATGGCGTCTGGCGCATCGTCCATCTCTGGGGCCACCCATGATCCTCACCGGTAGGCAGATCCTCGCGGCGAAGGAGGCGGGGCAGCTCCGCATCGAGCCCTGGTCGGACGCGCGCCTCAATCCCAACAGCTACAACCTGCGCCTCGCGGACGAGCTGGCGGTCTACACCGGCGAGGTGCTGGACATGGCGAAGCCCAACGCCATCGAGACCTTCACCATCCCGCCGGAAGGCTTCCTGATGCATCCCGGCCGCCTCTACCTGGGCCGCACGGTGGAGTACACCGAGACCCGCGGCCTCGTGCCCATGCTGGAGGGGCGCAGCAGCGTGGGGCGCCTGGGGCTCTTCGTCCACGTGACGGCGGGCTTTGGCGACATCGGCTTCTGCGGCTACTGGACCCTGGAGATCAGCTGCATCCAGCCCGTGCGCATCTACGCCGGGGTGGAGATCTGCCAGATCTTCTACCACCGGGTGGACGGCGCCTTCGACAGCTACGATGAAGGGAAGTACCAGCGCAACGAGGGCATCCAGCCCTCCATGCTCTGGAAAGACTTCCAGAAGGAATGACCATGGATTCCCCCTACACCCCGCCCAGCGCCGCCGTCGGCGAGCTGCCCCAGCCCCCCAGCGCCAAGTCCTCCAAGACTTTCGGCATCCTGGGCATCTGCAGCCACCTGCTCTGCCTCCTCGGCGCCCCCTTCGCCATCCTCTTCGGCATCCTGGCCCTGGTGCGCCACGGACGGGCCAAAAAGGAGCACGCCGCCGATCCGGAAAACTACGCCCCGCCCGCCCTGACCGGCATGGTCACCGGCATCGTGGCCCTGGTGATGCTGGTGACGGTCCTGCCCTCCACGGGCATCGTGGCGGCCATCGCCATTCCGGCTCTGCTGGCCCAGCGGGAGAAGGCCAAGACCCGCGTCATGGCGGCCAACCTGCGGGCCGTCGAGGCGCGCCTCGTCCAGGCCCGGCTGGAGCTCGAAGGCCGTGGCGTCGCGGCGACGGAGATCCCGGAGGCGGCGGTGGACGCCCTCCTGCAAGACCCGGCCTTCCAGGCCCCCAAGGCCCAGAATCCCTACGGTCTCGGGGTGCCTCCGTACACCAAGGGCGCCGAGCCAGCGGGACTGGGCTGCATCGCCCTGGAGCCCGGGCCAGCCTGGAGCGTGCAGGGCTCCTCGGACGCGCCCAAGCCCGGCGTCGTCCTGCGCACCCTTGAAAAGAAGGCCGGCCAGGACCACCGGACGGAGAAGCTGGTCGCCTTCGACTGAAGTCCATAGCTGGGCCTGATCTTGGGCCTGATCTTGGGCCTGATCTGGGATTGACTAGATCGACACCGTCGAGTCCTGCCATAGCACCTCGAAGGGCCGGACGGGCTGTTCGATGCCTTTGAGCTGGCAGGCGTCCATCTCCCGCAGGCCCATGGTGCCGATCAGCTCGGCGGTGCGGGGGCCGACGACGATCATGCCGGCCTTGGCAACGCCGCTCTCCAGGCGGGAGGCGAGGTTCACCGTGGAGCCCATGACCGTGTAGTCCATGCGCTTCTCGCAGCCGATGTCGCCGGCGAAGGCCTCGCCGCTGTTGATGCCGATGCGCATGTGGAGCTCGGGCCAGCCCGCGGGGCGGTCCCGGTTCAGCAGCAGCAGGACCTGCTGCATGGCGATGGCGGCGTCCACGGCGTGGCGGGCGTGGTCGTGATCGGGCTGGGGGGCGCCGAAGAAGGCCATGATGGCGTCACCGATGTACTTGTCCAGGGTCCCGCCCCGGAGGAAGACCTGCTCGGTCATCACTTCGAAGGCGCGGTTGAGGATGTTGGCCAGGAGCAGGGGCTCCATGCCCTCGCTCATGCGGGTGAAGCCGCTGATGTCGGCGAAGAGCACGGACACTTCACTGCGCTGGGCCTGGAGGAGCGGCGCCTCGGCGCTCTGGCTGCTCTTCAGGATCTGGGACACGATCTGGGGCGAGTGGTAGCGCTCCAGGCGCTGGCGGAATTTGGCCTCCCGCTCGCGGGCGATCCCCACCGCGGCGAAGTTGGCCATGGCCGACAACAGGTGCTCGTCCTCCCGCTTGAAGCCGCCCTTGTTGAGGCTGGTCTCCAGGTAGATCACGCCCAGGCTCTGGTCGTCCACGATGAGCGGCGCGCAGAGCGCCGAGGTGATGCCGTGGATCTTGATGCTGTCGCCGGCGGCGAAGCGCGGATCCATGCGGGCGTCGGTGGTGAGGATGGTGACCCGGTCGCTCATGGCGGTGTGGGCGATGGTGCGGCTGATGGGCGCGGTGCTGTGGCCGGCCTTCTCCTCCCAGACCAGCTCGGGCACCAGGGCGCCGTTGGGGTCCGCCAGCAGGATGAAGCCCCGCTGGCACGGGATCTGGCTGGTCACCAGGTTCATCACCGAACCCAGCAGCTCCTCCAGGCCCGCGGCCCGCAGCAGGGTGCCCGCCATCGCCGCGAGGCGCTGGAAGAGCTGCACGGTGCTGCCGCTGGCGGCGGCCTCCCCGGCCTGCTGGGCCAGCATCTTCTCCAGGCTGGCGTGGGGGATCATGATGGAGCCGCTCTGGTCGAAGGCGCGGTCTTCCAGGGAGATCTTCGAGCTGACGCTCTTGGGCGCCGAGAGCATGTTGAGGGCGCCGCTCATCTGGTGGGCGCCGGTGCGGGCGCCGGCGGGGGGCGGAGCGGGCTGGGGCGTCGGCGCCGGGGCCTTCTCGTCCAGGATCTCGATGGGCACTTCCCCCAGGTACACCATGTCGCCGGGCTTGATGGCGGTGGGGACCGAGATGGGGTGGCCGCCCACGGTGGTGCCGTTCAGGCTGCGGAGGTCCATGACGTGGGCCTTGCCGTCCTTGAGCAGGAAGCGGGCGTGGACCCGGGAGACGGCGTTGGCGGAGAGCCGCAGGTTCGCCGCCTCGCCCCGGCCGACAGTGAACCCCTCCTCGGTCAGTTCGATCGAGTGGCGGGCGCCTTCCACCATCAGGTGCAGTTTCATAGGTCCGGGCCGAAGTTTCGGAAGTCTACCACGGGGCTTTTTTGAGGTTTTGTTAAGAATTGCAAGGTAATCTCAAAGGTTCGCCCGGCGGCTGCGCCGTGATCGGGAAGGCCCCCTTGGAGGTAGTTTGACCACCGTCGGATTCATGTCCCTGGGATGCCCCAAGAACCTCGTGGATAGCGAGGTCATGCTGGGGCACCTGAAGCTCAAAGGCTTCCGCCTCACCGCCAACGCCGAAGAGGCCGAGGTGCTGGTGGTGAACACTTGCGGCTTCATCGACTCCGCCAAGAAGGAGAGCGTGGAAGCCATCCTGGAGGCCGCGGGCCACAAGCTCACCGGCAAGTGCCGGAAGCTCATCGTCGCGGGCTGCCTGGTGGAGCGCTACCGGGACGAGCTGCTGGCGGACATCCCCGAGATCGACGCCTGCCTGGGGACCCGGGACATCGAGCAGATCGCCGAAATCATCGGCGCCGACGACCGCCTCTTTGAACCTGATCAAAACCCGGACTACCTGTACGACGAGCACAGCCCCCGCCTGCTGACGACGCCGAAGGCCACGGCCTACCTGAAGATCAGCGAAGGCTGCGACCACGCCTGCGCCTTCTGCATCATCCCGAAGCTCCGGGGCGGCCAGCGCTCCCGCACCATCGCCAGCGTCGTCGCGGAAGCGAAGCAGCTGGTCGCCCAGGGAATCCTGGAGATCAGCCTCGTGGGGCAGGACACCACGGACTACGGCCGGGACTTCGGCGATCCCGACGCCCTGGAGAAGCTCATCCGCGCCCTGGGCGAGGTGGCGGGCCTGCGCTGGTTCCGCATCCACTACGCCTATCCGAACCGTCTGAGCGAGGGCATGATGCGGGCCATCGCGGAAACGCCCAACTGCGCCAAGTATCTCGACATGCCCCTCCAGCACGCCGACGCCAAGGTGCTGAAGGAGATGGCCCGGGGCGGCAGCCGCGCCAGCTTCATGAAGCTGCTGGCGAAGCTGCGGTCCATCTGCCCGGACATAGCCATCCGTTCCAACTTCATTGTGGGCTTCCCCTCGGAAACGGAGGAGGCCTTCCAGGAGCTGGCGGCCTTCATTCAGGAAGCCCGCTTCGACCACGTGGGCGTCTTCACCTATTCGCCCGAGGAAGGCACGCCGGCCTACCTCCTCGGCGACCCCATCCCCAAGCGCACCAAGAACAGCCGCAAGCGCAAGCTCATGGAGCTGCAGCAGCGCATCGCCCGGGAGAAGAACCGGGCCTACGAAGGGCGCATCCTCGAAGTGATTGTCGAAGGCCTCCACGAGGAGACCGAGCTCATCCTCAAGGGCCGCCATCAGGGCCAGGCTCCGGAAGTGGACGGCTGTGTCCTCATCGTCGGCGGCGAGCCCGTCATCGGCAGCATCCAGCGGGTTCGCATCACCAAGGCCCACGCCTACGACCTCATCGGCGAAGTGGAGGAAGGCGGCATCGAGGCGAGCACCGCCGCCTACGAAGCCTCCCGCACGGCGCGGTGATGTAGATCGCTTCGGGAACCGCGCCTGAGGCGGACTATGCCTCTGCGCCCTCGGCCTCCAGTTTCCCAATCCGTTGCTTCAAGTCCGAAGGAGCTGTGAACACAAAGGCTTTGCCAATACGCGTCTGGTCCAGCAGGCCATGGTCGACCAGGCCAAGCAGGTCGGTGCGCGCAGTCTGGTAAGTGATGGCGTGGATGTTCATGTGTCCTGCAATGCGGTATTCCGCACCTGGTCGGCGGATGGCGTGGGCCAGGATGGCCCTCTGACGATGGTTGAGGAGGTGGCCGAGGCTCGAGGCAGGGGCAATCAACTGTTCCAAAGCCCGTTGTTCGTTTTTCCGTTTCGCCAGGAAAGCATGGAGCGCGTCCACTGCCTTCCGGATGGTCTGCAACTGGTGGATCAGGAAGTAGGTGGTGTCGCCACCATCAGTCTCTGTGTAGAGGTATGCCATGCCGTACTGGGCGGGCGCTTTTCTCAGGAAGTGGGAGATGGAGATGAACTCCGTCAGCCAATACCCGCTCCGGAGCATGGACCAATAGAAGAGGGCGCGTGCCGTACGCCCGTTACCGTCAGCGAAGGGGTGGTCGTAGCCCAGCATGAAATGCAGCAGGATGGCCCGCAACACCGGGTGGACGAAGGGGCGGTCCGATTCGGACCTGTTCGCGAAAGCGCACAGGGCTTCAAGCCGTTGGGGCAGTTCTGAAAATGTGGGTGGTGTGTGGAGGAGGCTTCCGTTGTCCCTGTCAAACACGAACACATCATCCGATTGCCTAAGACGGCCAGCATCCAACGGGTCTTTCAGGGTGCCTTCGGTGACCAGACGATGCAGTTCCAGGATGCGTTTGGGCGTGAAGGCCTCCTCGCGAAAGTCTTGAATGGCCTTCATGGTGACGAAGTTGTTCAGGATCATGCGCTCGCCATCGGTGCGGGGGGGGCGCGCCTCACGAAGCATCTTTTCTGCGACCTTGCGAGTGGTGGAGGCCCCTTCGAGTTGGCTGGAGGTGATGGATTCCTCGATCAAGGAGCGAACCATGTACTCGTCCCGATGGGCCGGGTTAGCCACTTCGGAGGATCGAATCTCCCCCGCGGTGTCCTGGTCGAGGTGAAGCAAGTGAATCTGTATCTCTTCAGGCACCGCGAAGGTGAAGGATTGCTGGGATTTGTCTTTGAATGGAAGGACCGTGGAAGAACTTCCACGAGCCAGCCGAAGGCCCAACCACCATGTCTCATGGGTGAAGCCCTCAGGGGGCTCCCGGTGCCGGAGCTGGTCCCAGTGCAGGTAGGCTCCCTGAACCGTCATGCCAAAGCCGGTTCTTGCGAACTTCATCGCAAGCTCTGGGGTCAGCCCTCTGAGCAGGCCCAAATAACTTGGTGGAGATTCAGGGACTTTCATTGATCACCTACTAAATTTGATATTCATTAGTAGTTCATTAGTAGATTCGTCCCGAAATGATTCCCTGTCAAGGTTCTACTAATTTTGACATTCATTAGTAGGTTATTAGTAGGTTGTGATGTGGGGCTGACCCGAACGATCTCTCAAGATGCCAACACCGTTAATGAATTGAGTCCGAGTCGAAGCGGAGTGAAACGGCGAGCTCGATGAGGGTGGACGGCTGCGTGCTCATCGTCGGCGGCGAGCCCGTCATCGGCAGCATCCAGCGGGTGCGCATCACCAAGGCCCACGCCTACGACCTCATCGGCGAAGTGGAGGAAGGCGGCATCGCGGCTAGCACCGCAGCCTACGAGGCCTCCCGCTCGGCGCGGTGAGCCCTCAGGGGCTCCTGACCCTCAGAGCCCGAGCATGCTCTTCAGCTGGGGCGTGGCCGCCCGGCTCACCGCCAGTTCCAGGCCTTCCCCCATCCGCACCACGATGCGGCCTTCGAAGAGCCGCTTGAAGCCGACCACCGCGTCCGGGCGGATGAGCACGTGGCGCTGGATCCGGAGGAGGGGAAAGGCCGCGAACTGCAGCTCCACTTCCGCGAGGCTCGTCCAGGAGGTGCGGAAGCGCTGTCCCCCGACCCAGGTCCAGACGACCTCGTTCTCGACTTCGAAGTGGCTGGCCTTGCGGAATTCGATGAACAGCAGACCCTCACCGGCGCGCACGGGAAAGCGGTTCAGGGCCTTCCCCTTTCCCGGGGCGGCCTCCTCGGAGCGCCGGCGCTCCCGCAGCCGTTCCAGGGTGAGCCGCACCCGGTCTTCCGTGACGGGCTTCTTGAGGTAGTCCACCGCCGCCTTTTCGAAGGCTTCGAGGGCGTAGTGGCCGAAGGCGCTGACGAAGACGACCGGCGGCAGGCGCGGTTCCACCTCCATGAGTTCCAGCCCGGACAGGCCCGGCATCTGGATGTCGAGGAAGATCGCATCCAGAGAGCCCAACGCGTCCAGGGAGGCCCGGAACGCGCGGGCATTGGGGAACTCCCCGGCGAGGCTGCACCCCTGTTCCACGAGGAGCCTGCCCAGGCGCGCCCGGGCCATCGGCTCGTCGTCTACCAGGGCGACGCGGAGGGGGACTCGAGGCGGTGGCTGGGTTTGAGTTCGAGGCGCATTTCCGCAATGGTCCATGGATCCTCGCGAGTGAGTGTCAACCGGTCGGTGCTGCCGTAGGCAAGGTGCAGGCGGGCTCGGAGGTTCCGGAGGCCGGTGCCGGTCCGCCTGTTCGGTGCCTGGGCGCCCAGGGCGGCGCCCGTGTTGAGCACCCGCACCCGCACATGACGACCGGCGACGGAGGCCTCGATCCGCACGATGCCCCCTTCCTCCGAGGGCCCGATGCCGTGCTTGAGGGCGTTTTCCACGAGGGGCTGCAGCAGCAGCGACGGGGCGGGCACCTCATTGGCCGCTTCGGCCCAGTTCCATTCGACCTTCAACCGGTCCCCGAAGCGCAACTGCTCGATGGCCAGGTAGTGGCCCAGGAGTTCGGCTTCATCCCGAAGCGGGGCTTCGCTCCGCTCCCCGTGCTCCAGCAGGAGCTCGAAGAGCTTCGCCAGATCGAGCAGCCTGGCCTCGGCCATGGCCGGATCCCGGCGCACCAGTTCGGAAAGGCTGTTGAGGGAATTGAAGAAGAGGTGGGGGGCCAGCTGGGATTTGAGCAGGGCCCACTGGGCCTGGCGCGCGCTGCCGCGCTCCCGGCGCATGTGTTCGTAGGTGGCCACGATCCAGCCCGTCATCACGAAGATGATGGCCACCGCCGCATCGAAGATGAGGCTTGCCGCGGAGAAGGCCCATTCCCCCGAGCCGAGCCAGCGGTAGAGGACCTCGATGATCACCTGCAGGCCCAACGCCGCGAGCGTGGCCTGGATCAGGCCTCTTCCGAAAGGGGCCAGGGGCCGCTCGTCCCCGGTCCACTCCCAGGGCACGGCCGACAGGAAGGTGAAGGTCGCGCTGACGAGCAGCGTGGACAGCAGGTAGAGCCAGGGGAAGGGGTGTCCCAGGCTCAGCTGCTTGGATATGTACCCCAGGGTCAAGGGCGAGGCGAACACGAACATGCCCAGCCAGGAGGCAGGGCGGCGCAACCGGCTCCGCAGAGTGCGGAGGACTTGGCTTCGGATCATCGGGGCTGTCTCGGGGTTCTTCGCCACAATACGGCGCGGGAAGGTGTGTGGGAAGGATTGTCGAAGGAACTGGGCAAACGCGAAAAGGGACCTCTCGATCGAGGCCCCTTTTCGTGCGCTTGCTGCCTGGGAATCTGGCTCTTCAGACGCAAGCCAGGGACACAAAACACTTGAGCGTGTTCAAGGGCGGGCAAACGAGGGTGCAGGCCAGGGTTCTGATGACGTAACCGCCCGCGGCCTGTTCAGCCTCCCCCGCGTGAAGGGCGCGCAGGGTCTCTTTGTTCAAGGAGAGCTTCTTGGGATTCATGGTGTTCCTTTTTGAATCGATGCGAGGACTGCTGAGGATTCTCCGGATTCTGTGAAGGACCCAGGGACAAGACTCAGGACACGGCCGTGGCCCAGCCCTCAGTCCGGATGGGGCGAGGGGTCGCCGCACGCGAAGGTGACCCGCGTGATGATGGTCGTGGTCGGGATGGGACAGATGACGGTGCGGCAGAACAGGGTGACGAAGTTCAGTCCACCCGCGGCCTGATCGACTTCGTCGGATCGGAGGACGCGCAGGGTTTCCCTGTTCAGGGAGAGCTTCTTCGCATTCATGGGACTCCTTATGGAGATGAAGGGAGGTGAGGGGGCGTGGGCTCTTGCGCGCTTCCGCGCGGTGAGTCGCGCCTTGGGGGGTTTGGAGGAGTCTCATTCCAAAGCCGCCTCAAGTCACTTAGGCGCCGACGAAGCCCGCCGGGGCCACGGCCAGGGCCGCGCCTGCACCGCCGAAACCCAGAAATCCACCGCTGAAGCGAAGGGCCGGCCGCCCGGGCGTGAAGAAAATCCGTTCCTGCAAGCCGTCCTGCGCCCGCCTACTTCATCGCGTCGTAGCGCTTCTTCAGCGCGAGGTACTCCCGGTAGACCTCGGTCATCTCCCGGGAGGCGGCGGCGTCGTGGCCTCCGCTGCGGTCCAGCTGGGCCTTCAGTTCCCGGTGCCGCTCCCGCAGGGCGTTCAGCCGGGATTCGAGGCCCTTCTTCGATTCGGCGGGGGCGGGATTGTTGTCGAACATGGCGTCCGGCGGCGCATGGAGCTTCCGCCCACCCGCGGCGGGGGGCGGCGGGGCGGGGGCCTTCGCTGGCGGCTTCGCGGCGGGCCTGGCGGGCGGTTTGGCCGGCGGTGCTGCAGGCGGCACCGGCGCTTCCTGCACGGTGACCCTGCAGCTCCCACTGCGCTTGCGGGAATGGCGGTCGGTGACCATCACCGTGAGCACCTCGTTCCGCGTGGCCTTGCGGGCCAGGGCGCGGCCCGTGTGGCCCAGAGGAGCGCCGTCGGCGTACCACGCGTAGGTGTAGAGGCTCTCCCGGTTCGGCGCGGAGGGCGTGTCGAAGGCGCCGCCCCGCGGATTGGCGGAAACGGTGAAGGTCTCGCCCTTCTTCGGCGTCTGGACCATGGGGATCGTGGTCACCACGAAATCGGCATTGTCGAGGGCCGCTTCCACCACCTTCTGCGTCTCGGCCACTTCCTGGGCCGCGTCGGCCAGGTCCATGGGGACACCGTCCCGTCCCGTGATGCGCATGTCCCCGTACGCCGCCGGGTAGTTCTGGCGGTACTCGTTGAAGCCCTTGATCAGGTCGCGGAGCTTCGCCGCCGCGGCTTCGCGCTCGGCCTCGCTGCCCGTGCCCATCTGGCCGCGCAGGTTCTGGATCCAGTCGTAGTAGGACTGGAAGCCCGCGCGCCAGCCGGCCACCTCGTGGGGGCAGCCCGCCCCCAGGACCCGCCGGATGTTGGACCCGATGACGAAGGGGGTGCTCTGCTGCGCGTGGACCTGCTCATGCTTCAGGGTGGCCACCCAGTCCGCCGTGGCCTTGAAGTTCTGCCTGCCGTCGGCGCGATGGACCTGCTGGAGGAGGGCTGGATTCAGGGTGATGACCTGGGTGTCCGTGTTGGTGTCGGCATTGTCGTTGTCGGGCACCGGGGCGATGCGGATGGTCCCGTTCTCGAAGCCGCGCTTAACGGCGTCCGCGTTGGCGTCCCCTTCCATGCGCCGAATGAAGGACACGATGGCGTTCACCGCCGGCTGGTGCTGGGCCGGAAGGCCCTGGGCCCCAAGCGCGCCCGCCAGGAGGGCGAGGGAAGCGGCCAGGACCACGCGACGGCTTGGGAGCATGGGTCCTCCGGGACGAGGGACTCTTGACGCGGAGCATAGCCAGGACGAGGTGCGTCGCGGATCACGGCCGCTACACTCCTCCCCGAGGCGAACCCATGGCCCAGCTGCGCGTCTTCTCCCCGGACGGGCCCCAGGCCCAGGGTCAGGTCGTTCCGCTGCTCCGGGACCAGCTGGTGATCGGCCGGGACCCGGGCTGCGACCTGGTGCTCCAGGGCGCGGGCGCCTCCCGCCGCCACCTCCAGCTCACGCGGGGCCCGGCGGGCTGGACCCTCCTGGACCTCGGCAGCGCCAACGGCACCCTGGTGCAGGGCCAGCGGGTCCAGAGCCACCCGTTGCGCCACGGGGATGCGATCCAGCTGGGGGACTCGCGCCTGGTCTTCGAGGACGCCCCGGTTCCCGGGGTGCCCGCAGCCTCCGACGGCCCCACCGCCCCCACCGGCCCCACCGCCCCCAGCGGCCCCGCGTTGTTCCCGGTGCGGCGCCCCCTCGGCTCCGGGGAGCCGGTTCTGCGGAGGCTGCGGCCAGCCCCTCGCCGGACCGCCGCCCCCGGCTCCGAAAAAGAAGCGCGGGGGCTGCCTCTGGCTCGCGGGCTGCGGCTGCCTGCTGGCGGTCCTGCTCCTCGGCGCGCTGACGGCCTTCATCCTGTGGCGGGCCGGCGGCCTCGAGGGGCTTACCCGGCGAAGCATCCACCTGCCCCAGGCTGGGCGCCGGGAGCCCATCCGGAGTCCAGGCTCCGGTCCCGAGCGCGGAGCCCTGGCCTTCCCCGGCCTGACCCAGAGGCCTCAACTGCCGAGGTAAACGCGCTAAGGTGGTCCGATCCCCCCGGAGTCCCCATGCGCGCCGCCCTTTTCGCGACCGTCTGCCTCGCCGCCTTCCTCCCCGCGGGCGCCCAGTCCCCCCAGGGCTACTACCGCTCCCCGGCGCTCCATCACGACACGGTGGTCTTCACCGCGGAAGGCGACCTCTGGACCGTGCCGGTGGGCGGCGGGCAGGCCCGGCGGCTCACCAGCCACGCCGGGGAGGAGCACCGCGCGGCCATCTCCCCGGATGGCCGCACGGTGGCCTTCACGGCGAGCTACGAGGGCGTGTCCGAGGTCTATGCGATGCCCCTGGCAGCGGGCCTGCCCCGGCGCCTCACCTATGAAGGCGGCGGCGCGGGGGTCGTGGGCTGGACGCCGGAAGGCCGCGTGCTCTACGCGAGCCGCAGCGGTTCCACCCTCCCCGACACCCAACTGCGGACCCTTGATCCCGCCACCGGGCGCAGCGAGGCCGTGCCCCTGTCCCAGGCCTTCGAAGGCGCCTTCGACGGACGCCGCCGCCTCTTCTTTGCCCGCGTCAACCAGAACAGCGCCACCCCGGGAGCGGTGGGTCAAGAACCCCATGGAATGGATCGCCACCGCGCGGCTCTCCCCCGGCGGCGACCGGGTGGTGCTGACGGCGCGGGGCCAGCTCTTCGTGGCCCCGGTGGGCGCGGGGCGCCTCGTGGAGGCCAGCCGCGCCCCCGGCGTGCGCTACCGGGACGGCCGCTTCATGCCCGACGGGAAGAGCCTGCTGGCCCTTTCGGACGAAAGCGGCGAGGTGGAGGCCTGGACCCTGCCCGCCAATGGCGTCGGCGGCCGGACTCGGCTCACCACCGATGGCAAGGTCCTCCGCTGGACCGCCCTGCCCTCCCCCGACGGCGCCTGGCTCGCCACCCGGGACAAGGACCACGAGCTCTGGCTGCTGAACCGCGCCAGCGGGCGGCAGGCGAAGGTGGCCACCTCGCCCCAGGGCGACATCGAGGATCTCGCCTGGAGCCCCGATGGCGCCTACCTCGCCTTCGTGATGGCCGCGCAGAACAGCTTCTCCCCGCATCCACCTCCACCAGCCCGCCACCGCGAGACCAAGGTCCTCACCTCCGACCGCTTCGACAGCCGCGCGCCGGTCTGGAGCCCCGACGGAAAGTGGCTCTACTACCTGTCCGACCGCAGCCTCCAGTCCCTCGTGCGCGCCCCCTGGGGCAACCGGAACCCGGAACCCTTCTTCGACCGGCAGACGAAGGTCTACCAGGTGGCCCTGGCCAAGGGCCTGCGCTCGCCCTTCGCGCCGGCGGACGAACTGCACGAGGTGAAGGAGGAGAAGAAGGACGGCAAGGCCCCCGTCAAGGTCGAGATCGCCTGGGGCGGCCTGGAAGGTCGCACCACCGACGTGCCCCTGCCCCCGGGCAACTACTCGGAGCTGGACACGGACGGCAGCGGCTCTTCGTGCTCTCCGCGGAGACCACGGTGGAGCGCAAGCGGGCCCTGCGCAGCCTCGCCATAGACTCCAAGAACCCCCAGCCCGAGACCGTCCTCGAGGACGTCAAGGGCTACGACCTGAGCGCCGACGGCAAGAAGCTGCTGGCCTGGAAGGGCAACGACCTGCTGGTCTTCGACGCGGGCGCCAAGCCCGACCCCGTAAAGTCCTCCAGAATCTGAAGGATCAGCGCCTTCCTCGATCCGAAGGAGGAAAGCTGGGCGTCAGATGTTCACCGAGGCCTGGCGCTCCACCGCGACTACTTTCTACGACCGGGGCATGCACCGGCTGGACTGGCCCGCCCTGCGTGCGAAATACCTACCCCTGGTGGACCGCGTCACGGACCGCGCCGAGCTCAACGACATCCTCTTCCAGATGATAGGCGAGCTGTCGGCCCTGCATACCTTCGTGCGGGGCGGTGATGCCCAGCCCTCGCCGGACCGGCCGGAAGTCGGCGCGCTGGAGCGGTTCTCGAGTTCGCGGAGGGCGGCTTCCGCGTGGCCCGGACCTCTTCCCGTCTGATCCCGACCTGCCGGAGTTGCGTGCGCAGCCCTGGCCCGGCCGGGGCGGATGTGGCCGAAGCTGGGCGAGGGTCATCGAGCCGGTGAACGGCGCCTCCGCCGCCGGCCTGCCCGATCTCCGGGCCCTTCTGCGCAACCAGGCCGGCAAGCAGGTGCTGCTGCGGATCAGGAGCAAGGCCGGCACGACCCGGGACGCCATCGTGGTGCCCCAGACCCAGGCCCAGGAGGCGGACCTGCGCTACCACGCCTGGGAGCTGGAGCGCCGGCACCGGGTGGAGCAGGCCGGCGCCGGAGCCCTGGGCTACGTGCATCTCCGGGCCATGGGGCCCGAGGATGTCGCCCAGTGGGCGCGGGACTTCTATCCCGTGGTGGACCGCCAGGGCCTGATCCTGGACGTGCGCCACAACCGGGGCGGCAACATCGACAGCTGGATCCTGGAGAAGCTGCTGCGGAAGGCCTGGTTCTACTGGCAGCCCCGCCTCGGCCAGCCCTACTGGAACATGCAGGACGCCTTCCGCGGCCACCTGGTGGTGCTCTGCGACGAGTACACCGCCTCCGATGGCGAAGCCTTTGCCGAAGGCTTCCGCCGCCTGGGCCTGGGCAAGCTCATCGGCACCCGCACCTGGGGCGGCGAGATCTGGGCTCGTCCTCCAACATCCTCGTGACCGGGGCATCGCCTCCGCCGCGGAGACCGGCGTCTACGGCCCCGAAGGGGCATGGCTCATCGAAGGCCACGGCGTCGAACCGACCTCATCGTGGACAACCCGCCCCACGCCACCTTCGGCGGGCGCGGACGCCCAGCACGCCGCCATCGCGCATCTGAAAGCGCTCATCGCGAGCGACCCGGAGGCCGGTGCCGAAGGCTCCCGCCTATCCTGACATGCGCTGGCCGAAGTAGGGGCGACCGCCGCCTACACTTCGCGCTGTCCCGGCGCCTTCCGGAACGGTGACGCCAGAATGCCCGGCAGCCCGCGCCAATCCTGTTCCTCATAACCGTCCAGGCCCAGGGCGATCTCCTCGGCTTTTCCTGCAGCCGGAAGGAACTGAAGAGCCGGTCCTATACGACAGGAAGCTCGTGTAGTTGGAGTCGGTCTCCGGCTGCAGGCGGGAGTGGTGCACGACGTGCATCCAGGGGGTGACGATGAGCCAGCGCAGGCTGCGATCCGCCCAGCCCGGAATGCCGAGGTTGCTGTGGTGGAAGAGGATCACCGGCAGGGAGACGGTCTCGTAGAGCAGGAGCTCCGGCAGCTTGATTCCCAGCAGCGGCAGCACCGCGAGGCGCGCGAGAAAGGAGAAAAGCATCTCCACCGTGTGGAAGCGCACGCCGGTGCTGGCGTCCATGTCCGCGTCCGAATGGTGCACCGCGTGGAAGCGCCACAGCAGCGGCACCCGATGGTTGAAGCGGTGCCACCAGTACTGCCAGCAGTCCAGCAGCAGGAGGGCGCCCGCGGCGTGGAGCCATGCCGGCAGCGCCATGAGGTTCAGCAGGCCGAAGGAATGCGCCTGCGCCCAGGCCGTGACCCCCAGGATCCCGAAGGCGAGGCCCACCGCGATGGCGCCGTTGAGCAGCGCCAGCAGGAGGTTTGTCGCGTTGTGGCTGAGGCGTCGGGTGCGGCCGGGATACATGGGCGCCACCGTCTCCATGGTCCAGAGGACCGCCAGCGCGGCGATGGCCAGGACTTGCCGGGCGTGCTGGACGAGGAAGGCCGGAAGGGCTCCCGGCAGGACCATCACAGCGCCCCGCCGCCCGGGAGAACAGGCGGCGCGGCCGGGCTACACTGGGAGGATGCTCGACATCCGGAACATCACCCGCGCCTACGAGCTGGGCGGCGAGAAGGCCGGTGTCTTCGGCATCAGCCTTTCCGTGGCCGCCGGGAAGCTGGCGGTGCTGGCGGGACCGTCGGGATCCGGCAAGACCACCCTGCTGCAGCTCGCGGGCCTGCTGGATTCCCCCGATGAAGGCGAGGTGCGCCTCGAAGGCGAGGCCGTCTCCGCCCTGCCGGAGCGGCAGCGCTGCGACCTGCGCCTCCGCAAGCTCGGCTTCGTCTTTCAGGCCTTCAATCTGGTGCCCGTGCTGGACGCGGTGGAGAACGTCATGCTGCCCCTCCAGCTCCAGGGGCGGAGCGACAGCGAAGCCCGGAAGCTCGCCGCCGCCGCCCTCGACCGGGTCGGGCTGACGGACCGCCTCCATCACCTGCCCGGCCAGCTCAGCGGCGGCCAGCAGCAGCGGGTGGCCATCGCCCGAGCCCTGGCGCCGGAGCCCAAGCTCGTCCTCGCCGACGAACCCACCGCCAGCCTGGACCACGCCCACGGCGGACCACTGATGGCCCTCATGAAGGCGCTCTGCGCCGAGCGGGGCCTCAGCTTCCTGGTGGCCAGCCATGACCCTTCCGTCATCGCCACCGCCGACGTGGTGTTCCGCCTCTCCGACGGCCTCCTCACCGGAACGGAGGTGCGGCCATGACCCTGCTGGCCCGCCTCGCCTGGCGCAACGTGCGCCGCAACCGCCGCCGCACGGGGCTCACCCTCCTCGTGATCATCGCCGGCACCATGGCGCTGTGCCTGTCGGGCGGCTTCATGGCCCAGACCTTCCAGGGCCTCGCCGACGCCGCCATCCGCGGCGGCCTGGGGCACGTGCAGCTCATGCATCCGAAAGCCCTGGAGGGCGACGAGGGCCAGAGCCTGGAATTCGCGGTTCCCGACGGCGAGGCCGTCGCCGCGAAGCTGCGCCAGGACCCGGCGGTCCTCGAGGTGCTGCCCCGCATCCTGTTCATGGGCCTCCTCAGCAACGGCCCGAAGAGCGTGGCCTTCCTGGGCACCGCCGTGGATCCGGCCCGGGAGGCGAAGCACATGGCCGTGCTGGACCAGGTGAAGGACGGCGCCAAGGGCAAGGGGGGTGAAGGTTCCCGCTGGCTCTCGCCAGATCCCGCCGCCCGGGAGGTCCTGCTGGGGGCGGGTCTCGCCCGCAGCCTCGGCGTGGCCGTCGGCGGCTCCCTCACGCTGATGAGCACCACCAAGGACGGCGCACTGAATGCGGTGGATGTCGAGGTCGTGGGCCTCCAGGACTTCGGCTTCAAGGAGCTGAACGACCGCTTCCTGAGCGTCAGTCTCGCCACCGCGGAGCTGCTGGTGGACGCCGGCGGCGCGCGGTCGCGGCTGTCCGTGGTGCTGAAGGATCCGTCGAAGGCGAAGGCCGAGGCGCCACGCCTCGCGCAAGTGGCTGGCGCCAACGTGGCGGGGAGCCCCTGGATGGACCTCGCCAGCTTCTACCAGCAGGTGAAGCTGCTCTACCTCGCCATCTTCGGCTTCATGGGCCTGGTGCTCTTCCTGGTGGTGCTGCTGGCCACGGCGAACACCCTGCTCATGAGCGTGATGGAGCGCCTCCGGGAGTTCGGGACGCTGCGGGCCGTGGGCCTCCAGCCCGGCCAGCTCCTCGCGCTGCTCCAGTGGGAGGGGGCGATCCTCGGAGCCCTGGGGAGCTTCCTCGGCATCGTCCTGACGCTGCTGCTGCGGGCCGGCGTCAACGCCCTGCACCTGCAGCTGCCGCCACCCCCCGGCACCAGCCACGGCTACGAGCTGAACATCCACGCCGTGCCCATGGTGTACCTCGGCGTCTTCCTCGGCCTGCAGCTCACCCTGCAGCTGAGCGCCCTCTTCCCCGGTTTGAAAGCCGCGAGGCTGCGCATTGTGGAGGCCCTGCGGCATGTCTAGACCTCAAACCCTTCTGTTTTGCGCGATCCTTGCGTGCTTCCCGATGAAGGCCCAGGGCCTGGAGGTGATGGCGGGCTACGTGGACCAGGGCCTCAAGGTCGACTACGAAGGCGGCGGGATCTATTCGGAGCAGCGGCGCAGCGCAGGCCCATCCCTGCGCGTCGCCTGGGACCTGTCCGGCGCGGACCGGTTCCGCTTGCAGGTGGAAGGGGGCTGGATGCGGAACGCGTACCGGGAAGCCCGGCAGGACTCGGCCCTGCTCGGCCTTCAAGGCTCCTGGTGGAGCCCTGAAGGCGACGGCCACGCCCTCTTCGGCGTGGAATTCCGCGCGGAAAGGGTCGGTTCTCCCGGTGTGGACGCCGTCACTCGCGGACGGCTCTGGGCTCGGGCCGGCTTAGGATTCCGGGGAATCCTGGTCCCTCTCTTCCCTTGGGACACGGCGATGACCCTGCGTGGCACCGCCCGGTTCATCCCGTTCACGCGCGTGGTGGCAGGATGGGGACTGGGCAGCGGGGTCCAGTCGGGACCCGCCCATTCCAACCGCGAATTCGGCCTGGAGATCGGCCTGCGCATCAACCTGGACTGACGGCACCGAGAGGCCCCACGGCATGGACGACACCAGAAACGCAAAGAGTCCCAAGGCCCCCCGCTGGGCCTGGCTGGTCGCCACGGGCTTCGGCAGCGGCTACCTGAAGCCGGCTCCGGGCACCTGGGGCAGCGGCGCGGCGGTGCTGGTGTGGGTCGTCCTCGCCCACCTCGCGGTCTTCGTCCCGAAGGCCGCGGGAGAGGCGTGGTTCGCCTTCCTCCCCATCGCCATGACCTGGCTCGCGGTGAAGGCCGCGGACCGGGTGGTCCGGGAGACCGGCACCAAGGATCCCAGCTACATCGTGGCGGACGAGTTTGCGGGGATGTGGTTCGCCCTCTGGCCCCTGCGCTGGGAGCTGCTTAGCGCTCTCCACGAGGTCCAGGACCACCACCGCGCCAGGGCCCTGCTGGTCTACGCCTTGCCCTTCCTGCTCTTCCGCATATTTGACGTGTGGAAGCCCTGGCCGGCCTACCAGATCCAGAGCCTGCCGGGGGGCGAAGGCGTCGTCGCGGACGATGTCGTGGCGGGGCTTTACGCGATCCCGGTGGGGCTGTTGCTGGCGCCCTGGGTGCTGCGGATGATCGGGTGATCGCGATCGTCAGGGTCCCCACTTGATCCGGAACTGACAGTCCTTCGCGCTCGGCCAGTGCGATCTGACCCACCCTGCCGCGCTCTCGCTTGGCTGCACCTCGATCAAGCACGGCCGAAAAGCCGGCCGCACTTGATCGAGGTGCCTTTCTGAAGGTCAACCCCCCGGCCGCCTCGATGCCGGGAGTGGCTACGCCGTCGTGTCCGCCATCAGCTCCTTCCACACCACGGGCTCGCTCAGGTGCCCCGCGCTGTCGAAGCTGCGGCTCTCGATCATGTAGCGGTAGCCCTGCTCGGTGAGGAAGAGCTGGCGGTTGCGGGCGAACTCCTGTTCGGTGCTGTCCTTGCTGATGAGCGAGTAGAAATAGCTGACGTTGTGGTTGCCCTTCGGGCGCAGGATGCGGCCCAGGCGCTGGGCCTCCTCTTGCCGGGAGCCGAAAGTGCCGCTCACCTGGATGGCCACGGAGGCGTCCGGCAGGTCGATGGCGAAGTTGGCCACCTTGCTGACGATGAGGACCCGCAACTCACCGGCGCGGAACTGGCGGAAGAGCTCCTCCCGCTCCCGCTCCGGCGTCTGGCCCGTCAGCACCGGGGCCTTGAGGCGCTTGCCGATGATCCGCAGCTGCTCCAGGTACTGGCCGATGACCAGGACCGAATCGTTGGGATGGCCCGCCAGCAGCTCGTCCATCACCTTGAGCTTCAGGCTGTTCTCGGAAGCGATGCGGAAGCGCTGACGCTGGTCCGCCACGGCGTACTCCATGCGCTCGTCGGAGGGCAGGGGCACGCGGATCTCCAGGCAGTGGGCCGTGGCGATGAAGCCTTCCTTCTCCAGCATCTTCCAAGGCACGTCCACGCGCTTGGGGCCGATGAGGGAGAAGACGTCCTCCTCCTTGCCGTCCTCCCGGACTAATGTCGCTGTAAGACCCAACCTTCGCTTCGCTTGCAGCTCGGCGACGGCGCGGAAGACCGGCGCCGGCAGCATGTGCACCTCGTCGTAGATCACCAGGCCCCAGTTGGCCGCCTCGAAGAGCTTGAAGTGCTCGAAGGGCGCCTCCTTGCTGCGGCGGTAGGTGAGGATCTGGTAGGTGGCGATGGTGACGGGCTTGATTTCCTTGGAATCGCCGGTGTAGAGGCCGATGTCGTTTTCCGTGAGCGAAGTCTTGTCCAGCAGCTCCTGCCGCCACTGCTTCACCGCCGTGCCGTTCGTCGTGAGCACCAGGGTGTGGGTCTGCAGGCTGTTCATGCAGCCGATGCCGATGACCGTCTTGCCGGCGCCGCAGGGCAGCACCAGCACCCCCGCGCCGCCTTCGGGCCCGCCACCGGCGTGGAAGACGTCCACGGCGGCCTTCTGGTAGGCCCGCAGGCCGAAGGGCTTGCCGCTGGCCTTGAGCTCCGGGGAAAGGGTGAAGGGGAGCGGATCCCCGGGCTTGTAGCCCGCCATGTCCTGCACGGGATGGCCCAGGCGGATGAGCTGCAGCTTCACTTCGCCCCGCATACCGTCGTGGAGGAAGATGCCCTTTTCGTCCAGATAGGGCTCCGCCAGCATGCCCTGGAGGCTGCGCTGGTTCTCCAGCTCCCAGAAGAGGCCCCGATCCTCCATCTCCAGGGCGAGGCGGTCCCCCTTTTTCACCAGCTTCAGCTTGCCGTAGCGCGTGCCGTGGTCCTGGATCTCCTGGATGAGATTCTGGGGCACGGGGTATTTCGACCAGGTGTCCAGGGTGTCCAGCATCTGCTGGCAGGTGACGCCGCTGGCGGATGCGTTCCAGAGGGACAGGGGCGTGATGCGGTAGGTGTGGATGTGTTCCGGGCTCTTCACCAGTTCGGCGAAGCGCGCCAGTTCGTCCCGCACCTGTTCGAAGACCGGGCTGGCGACCTCCAAGAGCAGCGTGCGATCGCTCTGGACGATCAGGGGGTTTTCAGGGCGCATCGCGATCAAGGGCCACCGGAGGCTAAACATTCGAGGCTAGAGGGCATCCCTCCGCAGGTCAATGAATGAACCCAGGGGCGCGCCGTCCAGCCGAGCTTTCCGCGTCCTGGGCAGGGTGGAAAGTCCCGTGAAGCGGAACCTGGGATTTTGGCGGGTGCCTCGTGTTAAGAAAGTGTCAGTCCTCTATGGCTTCATCCAGGGCCTATACTTGTCAGAGATCTTCCCTCGGCGCGGACACCGCGCCGTTTCGTTCTGGAGCTTCCATGCCGGCCCCTTCCCGCACGGTGTCCCTCAGTGCCCTTGCCCTCTGCCTGGCCGGAGCCCTTTCCGCCCAGGATCTGAGCCTCGGAGAAAAGCGGATGGCCCTGCCCTCCCGCAGGGCCAAGTCCCCCGTCGCCGGGCACGATCGGCCCGACCTGCGGGCGGACTGGCAGCGGGTGATGCTGGGCGGGGATCCCACCCCGGAGTACCTGGACTTCAAGGCCCGGCTGGCCCGGCAGGAGCTGGACGCGATGCAGGACGCCCGGCTGCTGCCGGCGGTCCCCGGCTCCAGCAGCACCTGGGTGAACCTCGGCCCCAAGGCCAACCTCATCAGCGGCAGCTTCCCCGACATCGATAGCGGCCGGCCCGTGGGGATCGCCACCCATCCCAGCAACGCCCAGATCGTCTACTTGGCCACCAGCGGCGGTGGCGTCTTCAAGTGCACCAACGCCGACCTCAACGCCGCCGGCGACTGGACCTGGACCTCCGTCACCGACAGTCTGCCCGCCAGCAGCTCTTCCGGAAACGTCGCCCTCGGCGCCATGGCCATGAGCGGCGCGGATGTCAGCGGCAACACCCTCTTCATCGGCCTGGGCGACAAGTTCGACGCCGTCGGCCGCGGCCTCTACAAGACCACCAACGGGGGCACCTCCTGGACCGAAGCCACGGGCCTCGGCGCCGCCACCCGGACCTATGACATTGCTCCCGTCAGCGCCTCCGTGGTGCTGGTGGGGACCAATGACGGCCTCAAGCGTTCCATGGACGGCGGCGCGACCTTCCTGCCCGTCACCCTCGGCGGCAGCGCCGCGGGCCAGGTCTGGTCCGTCCAGGCCTTCAACGCCACCGAGCTCATCTGCTCCCGCCAGTCCGGCAGCACCGGCACCCTCTGGTACTCCAGCGACGCCGGAGCCTCCTGGACCCAGGCCCTCATCTCGGGTCTCGCCGGCGTCGTGCGGATGACGCTCGCCACCAGCCCAGCCAGCACCAGCCAGGCCTGGGGCATCGCCCAGGTCGGTTCCGCCTCCAGCGGCACCATCGCCGCGGGCCTCCTCAGCACCACCGACAAGGGCCACACCTGGTCCTTCGTCGCCGCCCCCAACACCACCGGCAGCCTCTTCAAGGGCGTCGGCAACCAGATGACCACCGACGGCAGCCAGGGCTTCTACAACCACGGCCTCGCGGTGGATCCCTCGAACATCAACCGGGTCTTCGTCGGGGCGAACCTGGCCCTCTACCGCACCGAGAACGGCGGCGCCACCTGGGACCAGCTCACCCACTGGTACGGCAACCGCCACGTCTACGCCCACGCCGACTTCCACACCTCGGCCTGGTCCAAGACCGGCCCCAGCACCCTGTTCATCGGCAACGATGGCGGCCTCTGCATCGTGCGGAATCCCGCCATCGCTTCGGGCTCCATCCCCACCGCGGGCTCTGGCAGCGTCGCCAGCGTGCTGACCTTCATCGACAACCGCCGGAACCGGGGCATCGCCTCCCACCTCGTGTACAACATCGGCTCGACGACGGCGGCCTCCCCCGCCAACAGCAAGTCCCGGGTCTCCCTGGGCCTGCAGGACAACGGGACCCGCATCCGCCAGGACGAGGGTTCCGGCCTTGAGAACAGCGGCACCTTCGAGGACGGTATCGGCGGCGACGGCTTCGGCACGGTGATCCACCCCACCAACGGCAACCTGATCCTGGGCACCGTCTACTACACGGACGTCTACAAGAGCACCAACGGCGGCACGACCTTCAACGAGTCCATCACGGGGCTGACGGACGCGAACAACCCTGCCACGGCGCCCTTCGCCCCCACCTTCGCCCTGGGCGCCACCGCCTCGCCGGACACGGTCTACACCTGGGGCCTGTCCCAGGTGTACAAGAGCAACGACTTCGGCTCCACCTGGATCCCCATGGACATGACGGGGTTTGACCCGTCCCGGCTCATCCGCAATGTCACCGCTTCCGCCAGCAATCCCAATGCGGTGGCGGTGGTGACTTCCGGCGGCACCGGCTTCGTGACCTACAACGGCGGCACCACCTGGACCCAGTTCGGCACGGTTCCGAACAACGGGCTCAACATGAGCTACGCCTGGTTCGACACCGCAACGCCCACGACCCTGTACGCGGCGTCGACGGCCCAGACTTCCGTCAACAACCACCTGTGGAAGAGCACCAACAGCGGCGCGACCTGGACCGCCATCGACGGCGGCGGCTTCCCAGCGGGCATCCCGGTCTACGTGGTGAAGAACGATCCGGCCAATGCCAACACCCTCCTGGCCGGCACCGACTTCGGCGTCTACCGCTCGGACAACGGCGGCACCACCTGGGCCCGCTACGGCCAGGGCCTGCCCCTGGTGGCGGTGCGCGACCTCTACATCGCCACCGACGGCACCTTCGTGCGGGCGGCCACCTTCGGCCGCGGCGCCTGGGAGCTTTCGGCGAGCGCCGTTCCCGCGCCCACCCTCACCTCCTTCACCCCCACCTCGGCCTTCGCCAACACCATCGTCACCTTGACGGGCACCAACTTCACCGGGGTCACCAGCGTCAAGTACAACGGCACCGCCGCGACTTTCAACTTCCTCTCGGCGACCTCCATCCAGTCCACCGTGCCCGTGGGCGCCACCACCGGCCCCATCACCGTGACCACGCCCGGCGGTACGGCCACCTCGGCCACCAACTTCACCATGCTGGTCTCGCCGCCCTCCATCACCAGCTTCACGCCCACGACGGGGCCCGTCGGCACGCCGGTCACCATCACCGGCACCAACCTGACCAACGCCTCGAGCCTGACCTTCAACAGCACTCCGGCCATCTTCACCGTGGATTCACCGACCAGCATCAGCACCACCGTGCCCCTGGGCGCCACCACGGGTCCCATCGCCGTCACGACCCCCGGCGGCCCCGGCGTGGGCCCGACCTTCACGGTGACCATCCCGCCCGCCCCCGTCATCACCAGCTTCACCGCGAACCCGGCGACGATCATCGTCGGCGCCAGCAGCAACCTGAACTGGACGGTGACCGGCGCGGTCTCCCTTTCCATTTCCGGCGTGGGCGCCGTCACCGGCACCTCCACCGCCGTGAGCCCGGCCAGCACCACCACCTACGTCCTGACCGCGACCAACGGCGGCGGCAACGTCACCGCCAACGCCACCGTCACCGTGAAGACCCGGGACCTGGATGCCAGCGGCGGCAGCGCGGACGTCCTCGACATGGCGGTCATGTCCAGGGCCTATAGCGGTCCGGGCATCGCCACCACGATCCCCGCCGCCGACCTTGACGGCGACGGCGACGTGGACGACAACGACATCACCCTGTTCCTCGCCGGACTGTGAGACACGGAGCGACCATGAGCCACCTGAACCGATCCCTCGCCGTTGCCTCCCTCGTCCTGCTCGCCGCCTGCGGCGGCGGGGGCGGCGGGGGCACCACCACCCCGCCGGTGTCCACGCCCACCATCAGCGGCATCGCCCCCACCAGTGGCCCCGCGGGCACCACCGTGACGATCTCCGGATCGAACCTCGGCGGCGCGACGGCGGTGTCCTTCAACGGCACCCCTGCGGCCTCCTTCACCGCCAGCGCCGCCTCCATCAGCGCCGTGGTCCCCGCGGGCGCCACGGCCGGCGCGGTGTCCGTGACCACCCCCGGCGGCAACGCGACTTCCGCCACAGCCTTCACCCGGACCGCCGGCGCCCTGGCCTACGTGGATCCCGCCACCGGCACCTACCGGCTGGTCCGCAACGCGACCCTGTCCACCGCAACCCATCTGGTCCTGGATCTGCTGGGCCCCGTGGGCACCTCGGGCCGGGGGGTGGGCTTCTACCTCAGCGCCGACACCACCAAGGTGAACTGGGTCAAGGTCGCCGGGGCCGACGCCGAACTGGTGCAGAACGGCGCCTTCACCCTGGGCGGAGGCACCCAGCTCATCAAGGCCAAGGCCACCGGCGATGTGCTTCAGGCGGGGGTCTACCAGAAGGGCGGCGCCGTTCCCGCGGTGGCCTTCACCACCACGGGCGCCCTCGCCCGCGTGGCCCTCGACCTGAAGGGCAGTCCCGCCCTGGGGGCCGTCACCTTCACCGCCGTGGCGCCCAAGGCCGTGGTCCTGCCGGACACCGGGCCCCAGACCGTCATCACCATCTCCGTGGGCACCGTGACGGCCCAGTAGACCGCCTTGGCAAGGCCGTAAACGGGCCCGCTCCGGCGGGCCCGTTTACGGCCTTGCCAAGGGGAATTGGACCGTGAATCCGGTGGGCTTTCATGAGAAGCTGTAGGGTCCTGCCTTTTCCGAGGTTCCATGCCGCTCTCGCACTTCCAGCTGCTCACCACCTGCTCGGAGGATCAGCTCCAGCGCATCTGCGACCGGCGCCGGCTGCCAATTCCGACCCGCTGGGAGGATGGTCCCGAGGGGCGCAAGCGCCTCCTCAAGACCATGGCCTTCCACCTGGAGGACAACCGCCACCTGACGGACATCCTCGCGGACCTCAAAAGCCCGGTCCTGCTGGCCTTGAAGCACCTGTCGGTGGCAGGCTCCCAGCCCTCGGCCGCGCTGGCGCAGGAACTGATGGACCTGGGCCTGGCCCTGCCCAAGGACGGAGAGCTCGTCGTCCCGGAACGCGTGGCGGACGCCCTGGAGGATTTCGACGAGGGCGCCCTCAGCTTCCAGTCGGCGGGGGAGGTCGCGCTGCAGCAGACCCAGCCCTTTGGGTTCTCCCTGGCCCTCTCCTCCGTCCTGCTCCGCTGCGTGGGCGGCATCCGCGTCCTGAAGGGCGGCCTGCCCGCCAAGAAGGAGCTGCATCAGCTTCTTCACCGCAACGCCCTCCTGAAGGAGGACCAGGACGCCACCCTGCTCTTCACCCTTCTGCACCGGCTCGGCCTCCTCTGGAGCCGGGAAGGCCGGGTGGACACGCTGCTTCCCGCCGTACTCTCCCACCCGCCCCGGTGGGTCGCCGAACGGGCCTTCGCCTCGCTGCTCGAGCACGACCTCAAGGCCTGGGGCATGCCTCCCGCCGAGGATCGCCACTTCCTCATGCAGCACCTCCTGGAGCGCCGGGGCCAGACCCTGGCGGTCCAGCCCTTCCTGGCCTTCCTCAGGACCCTCCACACCCTGGACGAAGCCCGGACCGCGGAGGTCTTCCTCCCCTTCCTGAAGCGCATGGGCCTCATCGCCATGGACGCTGCCGGCAGCCACCTGGCCCTCACGGAGCACGGCGAGGCCCTCGCCCACGAGTACCTGCTGCGGGACCACGCCGGGACCGAAGCCCACTGGCAGCCGATGGACCACGAGGCGGCCCTGGTCCTGCAGCCGAACCTGGAGGTGCTGACGCCCCTCCTGCAGAATCCCCACCGGCTGCTGCGGCTTGCGCAAGTGGCCGAGATCGAGGCCCTGGATGCCATGGCCACCTTCCGGGTCGGCCACGACACGCTGGTGCGGGCCCTCGACATGGGCGTGGGCCTCGAGGATCTCCGGGTCCGCCTCAGCGAGCGTGCCTCGGGCCCTCTGCCCCAACCCCTCGTCCAGCTCTTTGACGACCTCTCCGCCCGCGTGGGCGAGGTCGAGGTCGAGCAGGGCGCCCGCCTGGTGCGAGCCCGCAGCGCCTCCCTGGCCGAAGAGCTCCGGCTGCGGCCCGAGCTGGCCCAGCTCCGCCTCGTCCCCATCTCCGACACGGTGATGGAGGTCCGTGGCCAGGGCAACGCCTTCGCCCTGCTGAAGGCCGCTGGATTCCTGCCCAAGCCCGCACGCTTCCTACCGGTGAGCCTGGACGGCGACGAGGACCTCTATCTCTGGGCCTTGGCGGCCTTGGCCTTCGTGGACGAGAAGGGCATGGCCCACCACCTGGAACCCGTGCGGACCATGGTGCGGGCGGCCCTGCAGAAACTCCACGACGAGGACGCGAATCTCTATCAGGAGATCCAGAAGCGCATCCCCATGCTGCACATGGGTTCCGCCCAGGGCCCCGAGGAGACCCAGCGCATCCTGGAATACGCCGGCAGCCACACCCTCATGGTGGAACTGACCTACCTGCCGCCCGCAGCCCACCGCACCCAGCTCCGCCGGGTCACTCCGCGGGAGGTGGACGGCGACCATCTGCAGGCCTTCTGCCACCTCCACCAGGAAGAGATGGCCTTCCGGCTTTCCCGCATCCAGGGCGTGCGTCTCCTCAATGAGCGAGGCTGGACCCCCGGGGCCCATTCCGCAGCGGGCTAGCAGATCCGGTCATGAAAGCGCAAAGGCCGGGTCACCCCGGCCTTTGTCCTATCCCGAAATGAGTTCAGCGCTGGTTCTTCACCTGGGTGGTTCCTGATGGGGCCGGCACGACGCCGCGCTCCACCGGAATGACGGGGTAGGCGTCCAGGCGCTTCGACTTGCCTTTGCCGTTCTTCGCCTCGGCGGCGGTGGCGGCCTTGGCGGGCTGGGGCGCCGAGGCCAGCTGCAGGGCCTGGCCCGCCTGGCCGGTGGAATGTTCGCGTCCGCGCTGGATCTCCGCATCGGAGGCATCCTTGGCGTGACGCTGCTTTTCCTCCATCTGCTGGACGGCGGCGGCAGCCTGGTCGGCCTTGTGCTTCTGCTGGACGCCCCACGCGCCGAGCCCCGAGAGGGCGAGGGCGATGGGCAGACCGGCGGCGGCAAGCAGCCACCCGGAACGGTGGCGGGAAGTGTTCCGCCGGCGCTGGGCTTCCGTCCTCAGCTTCTCCGCCAGGGCCACAAGTTCCGGAGTGGGCTTGGCTCCGAAGAAATTGGAGGGGTTGTGCGTCCCCCCGTGGATCGAGGCCGATGCCGAATACCCCAGGAGTTCCGCGAGTTCCGCCCGGAGCTCCTTGTCCTCGGGGGACTCGAAGCGACGAACGGGTTCAGGCCATGGCATGGATGCCTCCAGGATTGATCTGCTCGCGAAGCTGGAGCTTGGCGCGGTGGATTCGGGTTTTCACGGTGGCTTCTGGAATGCTGAGGATCTCAGCGATTTCCTTGATGGATAGGCCTTCCACGACGAAGAGCCAGAGGGCCTCGCGGAAAGTCGGGGACAGGAGCTGCATGCGTTCCCGGACTTCCCGGTTGAGCATGGCGTCGTCGGCTTCGGCCCTCCGCCCGGGCTCCATGACGGATTCCAGGCTGATGTTCTGGTTTTTCATGGGCCGGCGCTCGGTGAGGGCCAAGGTCCTCACGGTGCCGTACACGAAGGCTGTCGGGTGCTCCGGAGGGATCTCCCGCTGCATCAGGATCACGAAGGCTTCCTGGGCGATGTCCTCTGGGTAGATTGCGCCGTAACGCCTGGCATAGCTTACGAGCCGCGGATAGAGCTCCGCGAAGGCGGCATGGAAGTCCGCCGGGGCACCGAAGGGTGTGTTTTCCAAGGATCTTTCGGGCTGCATGCGTGCCTCGTCGCAACTGGGATGCCCAGGCGTGAGGGAAGGTTCCCCATTAGTCTAGTTCAATGAGCGATCCGCGGCAGGCCTGGCGCGACACCCTGAAAGACCTCGGGGTGATGGGGCTCGTGCCCGAACCCGCGGACCCCGGTCCCCGGCCCGCCGTGCTGGACCAGGGCCCGCCAGCCGCCCGAGCCCGGCCCACGGCCCCTCGCCCCCTCCCCACGGCGCCAACCCAGGCCTCGCCTGCCCCGCCATTGCAGCCAGCCCCTCGGGAATACGCGCCTCCCACAGGCCCGGAGGCTTGTCCAGAACCTGAAGCCGTGGCCACGGCGGCCACCCTGGTCGAGTTGGAGTCGCGCATCCAGGGCTGCCTCGCCTGCCCCCTGGGGCCTGGCCGCCTACGCTTCGTCTTCGGGGAAGGCGACCCCGCCGCCCGCCTGATGTTCATCGGCGAAGGCCCGGGAAGGGACGAGGACCTGCAGGGGCGGCCCTTCGTGGGCAAGGCCGGCGAACTGCTGGACCGGATGATCGGTGCCATCGGCCTCGCCCGGGAGCAGGTCTACATCGCCAACATCGTGAAGTGCCGACCCCCGGACAACCGGGTGCCCACGGGCCCGGAGGCCGCCGCCTGCCTGGGCTACCTCCGGCGCCAGATCGAACTGATCCGGCCGGGCGTCATCGTCACCCTCGGCGCGACGCCCCTGCGGGAGCTGGTGGGCGAAAGCGCGGGGATCACCAAGATCCGTGGCCAGTGGCGGCGGGTACGCGTCGGGGACCGGGACATCCCCGTGATGCCAACCTTTCATCCCGCCTACGTGCTGCGGCAGTACACGCCGGAAGTCCGGAAGTCCGTCTGGGAGGACCTGAAGGCCGCCAAGGCCTGGCTGGAACGGGACTGACGCCTAACGAGGGGGACCGCCGGCTCCCCTTGGTCGCTCTGCGTCCCCCTCGTGCTCCCCGCACGACGCCCGGGCCGAGCCCGGCCGCCGCGCCTGATGCGAGTTAGACTTCAAGACAACGATGCGAACGGCGGAGTCCCCATGTCCGGAATGAAGCTCATCAATTTCATCTTCGTGCTGCTGATGGCCGGGGTCGTCATCGCCCTGGGCAACCTCTACCTGGTCAACTACGACCTCTTCAACCGCCAGGTGGTCTTCTATGGCGACCGGCACATCCGCGTATGGGCGCTGGTGCTGGTGAGCGTGGGCATCGGCTTCTTCGTGAACCTGCTTTACAACAGCGTGGTGGCGCTCCGGGGCCTGGTCACCGGCCTCAACGCCTCCGCCGCCACCCGCGTGGGCAAGCGTGTCAGCGGCCACATGGCCGAGGCGCGGGAGCTGATGAGCCACGGCCTCTACGCGGAAGCCAAGGGCGTGCTCGCGGCGGTGCTGGAGGAACGGGCCGACCACCAGGGTGCCAGCATTCTGCTCGGGGAAGTGTTCATGAAGCTCGGCGACACGGAGGGCGCCGTGAAGCACATGGAAGCCTACTGCCTGGCCAAGCCCGACAACATGGAGGCCCGCTACCAGCTGGCGGAGGCGTTGCTGGCGAACCGCAGCAGTGACGCCGCCGTGGCCGTCCTCAAGAAGATCGCCGCCGACCGTCCAAAACAGTCGCTCCGGGCCTGGCGGCGCCTGCGAGCCCTGCACACGGACGCCCAGCGCTGGGACGAGGCCCTGGAAGCCCATCGCAAGCTGAACCAATATTTCAGCACCGAAATGGGGACCGGGGAGAAGGCCCAGGGTTCGGCCCTCCTCTACATGGTCGGCCTGGGCAAAGTGGAAGCGGACCAGTACAAGGAGGCCATCCAGTCCTTCCAGCAGGTGCTCAAGGAGGACTCGGGCTTTCTGCCGGCCCAGCTGGCCCTGGGCCGCTGCATGGTGCTCCAAGACCAGGAGCAGCAGGGCGTGGAGATCTGGCTCGAAGGCTTCCGGAAGACCGGCGAAGGCACCTTCCTGCAGGAGATCGAGGACTACTTCATCCAGATCGGCAAGCCCGACGATGGCCTCGCCGTCCTGGAGCGCGTGGCCTCCACCACCGAGCACGCCACCACCGCCAAGTTCTTCCTCGGCAAGATGCTCTACCGCCTGGAGATCCTGGACCGCGCCCTGGATCAGTTCATGGAGGTGCGCAGCCAGGTGGTCTATTCGCCGATCCTGTTCTTCTTCATGGCCAAGATCCACGCCCGCCGCGGGCGCAACGACCAGGCGATGAACGAGTACCGCCAGCTCCTGCGCAACCTGGGCGTCCTCAAGCTGCGCTTCGAATGCAGCGTGTGCGGCCACCGCAGCCAGGACTACGTGGACCGCTGCGAAGGCTGCTCCAGCTGGAACAGCGTCCACTTCATGTTCAAGGAAAGCGATCTGCCGGAGCTGCCCAGGCCCACGGAGACGGGGAGCTGGATGGCCATGGCCTGAGGACGGCCCGAAGCTTCGATGCAGCTCACTACGGGGTCCTGCACTTGATCTTGACCTTGACCTTGGAAAGGCACTCTCAAGAACAAGGGTTCGCGTCCTGTGCGAACCCTTGTTCTTGAGAGTGCGAGCTAGCGAAGCGCGCAAGGCGCATCGACAAGAATTCCGCGAGGCCACAAAGATCGGGCGCCAGGATGAGGTCTTGCTGTAAGGACCCTACCCTTCCGTCTTCGGCCACCGCACCGCATAGATCATCCGCTCCAGATTGCGGTTGAAGGGGCTCCAGCGCCCGTCGCCGCACTCCCGGATGGCCCGGAACATCACCTCCAGCTTGCCGTCCAGGTCGTCGAGGTAGTGCACCAGGAGCGCTTCGGGCGTCTTGGGCAGCACCGGCGAGCCGTATTCGAGCCGGCCGTGGTGGCTCAGGACGATGTGCAGGAGCTGCAGGCGCAGCTCCTCGGGGAAGTCCGGGATCCGCGCGGCTTCCCGCTGGATCCACTGGGCCTCCATGGAAATGTGGCCGATGAGGTTGCCTTCGTCGGTGTAGCCAAAGGAGCGCTGGTAGCTGAGTTCGGCGGTCTTGCCCACGTCGTGGAGGAACACGCCCGCCAGCACCAGGTCCCGGTTCAGGCCGGAATAATGGGCGCAGGCCTTTTCCGCCATGCCGAGGATCGACAGGGTGTGCTCCAGGAGACCGCCCAGGTAGACGTGGTGCATGGACTTCGCCGCCGGGGCTTTGGCGAAAGCGGCCCGCAACGCCGCGTCCTCGATGAAGAGGGCCGTGAGCAGCCGCCGGATCCAGGGATCGCGGAGGGAGGCGATGACCGCGTCCAGCTCCGCGAGCATCTCCGGCACCGGCCGAGTGCTGACGGGAAAGAAGCGCGCGAAGTCGCCGACTTCGGAATCCTCGGCGTGGCGGACCTTGTCCAGCCGCAGCTGCGGCCGTCCGTTGTAGGCGCCCGCGCTGCCCTTCACCCACAGGAAGGCGTCGGCGGCGATGCGGTCCGGATCGCCTTCCACCGCACGGACATCCCAGAGAAAGGCCTTGATGTCCCCGCTCGCATCTGAAAGTTTCAGCTCCAGGTATTCGCTTCCCTTGGCACTCACCTTGTAAGCCGCCTCCTGGGCGAGGAGGAAGCCCGCGAAGGCCTCGCCCTCCTTCAGGGCTTTCAGGAAGGGCTGCTCGGCCATGGACGCCTCGAGGATTGGGACTAGGGAATCAGTGATCCAGGGGCTTCTTGGGCACGCTGAAGGAGGGCTCGTCCCAGCCGTCATCCACCAGGAGCTTCCGCTCCTCCAGCAGCTCCACGTAGGACCACTGCTCGGCCTTGGCCACGTTGCCTTCGGGCATGCCGAGGACGCGGACCCTGAGCATGCGGTTGTAGATGGGGAACTGGAGCTCGTCCCCGGCGGCAACTTCCGCGGAAGCCTTCTTCGGGGCGCCGTTCACCCGGACCATGCCCGCATCGCAGAGCTCGCGGGCGAGCTCCCGCCGCTTGAGCAGGTGGGTCTTCTTCAGGAAGGCGTCGAGCCGCACGATTCACTCCTCTGCCTCGGACCTGGGGGAAGCCCAGGCCTCAGCCTTCCAGGATCTTGTCCTTGGCGACGAGGAAGCGCACATTGGCGCGGACCCGCAACCCCTGCATGTACTGCTCGATGGCGTTCTGGGCCTTGGGCTCCTGGAGCTTCTCCAGGATCTTGTCCTTAACCTCGGCGAAAGGCCGGGCGCCGTCGATCTGGGCGTCGATGAGCTGAATAAAGGAGGTGTCCTTGTCCGAGTCCAGGGGTCCGGCCACCTGGCCCGGCTTCAGGCCGTAAGCGGCCTTCTCCAGGTCCGGACGGAGCAGTCCTTTGTCCATCCACCCCAGATCGCCGCCGGTGGTCCTGCTGAGGCTTTCAGAGTGCTGCTTGACCAGTTCTTCGAAGCTCGAGCCTTTGGCGATCTCGGCCCGCACCAGGTCCACCTTGGCCTTCGCGGCCTGCTGCTCCGCCGGCGTGCCGCCCTTGGGGATGACCAGCTCGCGGATCCGCAGCCGGCTGGGCACCTTGTACTCGTCCTTGTGGTCCTCGTAGTAGGCGCGTAGCTCCTGGTCCTCGATGGCCACCTTCGAGAACACCTCCCGGCGCAAGACCTCCTGCTGGAGGATCCCCTGCTTCTGGCGCTTTGTGTACTCCGCGAGGCCGATGCCGGCGGAGCCGCGCAAGGCGCGCTCCAGGTCGGCGTCCGTGGGCAGGTTGTTCTGCTTTTTGATGTCCTCGATGACGGACTTGAGGTAGTCGTCCGGAATCCGGATGCCCAGGTCATCGGCCTTGTCCTGCACGAGGAAGGCGTCGATGAGCCCCTGGAGGGTCTTCTCCCGGGCCTCCCGCAGCTTCTCGTCGAGCTCCTTGCCGGAGAACTGCCGGTACAGGGCCGCATTCTCCTGCTCCACCGCCTGCTGGAAATGGCGGCGGGAGATGATGTGCGCGTTGACGATCACCAGCACCTCCTCCCTGACCTCGACCGCCGGCAGGGCCGGGTCGCCGGCCTGAAGACCCGGAGGGACCAGGAGGAGGGCGGGCAGGAGGAGGCGCGGGATCGTCATGACGGCAGCCTATCAGCCCTTCTTGGCCGCGGGCTTGGCGGCCTTGGCGGGGGCGGCGGCCTTCTTGGGGGCCGGATTCATCTCGAAGGGGATCTCCTTCTTGATGTCGCCGATGAAGGTCGTCCAGACCTGTTCGCGGCGGGACTCGGTGGCCTTCTGCTTGGCCTGCTCCTTGGCCTGCTCGAAGCCCATCTGGTCGCCGGGCATCATCTTTTCGGCCTGGATCAGGTGGTAGCCGAAGGCGGTCTTCACGGGATCGCCAACCTTGCCGATCTCCTGGGACTTCACCGCCACTTCGAATTCCGGCACGAACTGGCCGAAGGTGATGTTCTCGTAGAGGCCGCCCTTGTCCTTGCTGCCCGGATCATCGGACCACTCCTTGGCGAGGTCCGCGAGCTTCTTGCCGCTGCGGAGGAGCTCCTGGATCTTGGCGACGCGGTCCCGGGCCTCCTGATCCGTGTGGCCCTGGTTCTGGGTCCGCTCGCTCTTGACGGAGACGAGGATGTGCCGGGCGGAGAACTTCCCGGGGGTCATGAACAAGGCCTTGTGGGACTCGTAGTAGGCCTTCACTTCATCGTCAGAGACGGCCATCTTCTGGTTGAGGACGTCGCCCTGCTTCTTCAGGTACTCCTGGGCCAGCAGCTGCGTCTGGACGAGGCTCGCGGCGCGCTTGTGTTCCGGGGTGGCGTCGAGGCCAAGCTTTCTGGCCTTGGCGGCGATGAGGTGCATCTCCACGATGCGGGTGATGTACTGGTCCTTGGCGCCGGCGACGAGGTTGATCTGCTGGCGTTCGGTGGGGTTCATGCCGGCGAGGGCGGCGTCCAGGTCCGACTCGCGGATGAGGGTCGTGCCGACCTTGGCGATGACCTTGTCCTCGGCGGGCTTGGCCGCGGGGGCCTCGCTGCCCATCACGACGCCGGCGGAGGTCTTCGTCTTTTCGGCCTTGGGCGCGGCGGCCTTGGGGGTTTCCGCCGGCTTCGGGGCGTCGGCCTTGGGGGCTTCGGACTTCGGAGCCTCGACGGGCTTGGCGGCCGGCGGGGTCTGGGCCACGAGGGTCAGGGCCGCCAGGGAGAGGAGCGTGCGCAGCATGGGTAATCCTTCATTCAAGTTTCGAAGGGGATGGAGCCCTTCTGGGTTGCGGACTGGATTGGGGGAGGGGCGGCCAGGAGGACTGAACTCAACCTTTGGAGTCTTGCGCCTGGTGCCTCATCCTCTTCCCCTGGGCCGTGAACCGGCCCCGAAACCTCAAGTCTACCACTGGAGACGGGCCCAGTCCCTTCTCAAAACCTTGCAGGTGTGGGCCTTTCCCGGATCCAACGATGTCCAGTGCAGCCGATCCCCCGAAGGTTCCCGAAGGCACCGCGGACGCCCTCCCGGGCGGCTGGCGGACGCGCCTCGAGGCAGTGTCGCGGGACCTTGGCGCCCGCGGCCTGACCCGATGGATCGAACCTGCCCGGGGGGTGGACTTTTGTTCCAACGACTACCTGGGGCTGAGGCGGGATTCCCGCCTCGCCGAGGCCTCAGCCGACGCTGCCCGGAACCATGGCGCAGGCTCCGGCGGCGCCCGGCTGCTGCGCGGGACCTCGCCCCTGCACGAGGCCCTGGAGGCCGACCTCGCCGCGTGGAAGGAACAGCCCGCCTGCCTCCTGTTCAACACCGGCTACCAGGCCAACAGCACGCTCCTGCCGGCCCTGGCCCGGGCCGGGGACGCGATCTTTTCCGATGCCCTCAACCACGCCTCCCTGGTGGACGGCTGCCGGCTGGCGAAGGGTCGTGGGGCCCACATCGGCGTCTACCGCCACGGCGATCTGGAGGACCTGGAGCGCCAGTTGGCCGCCTGGTGCGCCCGGCGGCCCGCGGGGGCCCAGGCTCTGGTGGCCACGGACGCCGTCTTCAGCATGGACGGGGACGCCGCGGACCTCCAAGGACTGCTCGCCCTGTGCACCCGCCGGGAGGCCCTGCTCCTCGTGGACGAGGCCCACGCCACGGGGCTGCTGGGGCCCAGCGGCGCCGGGCTCGCGGAAGGCCTGGGGCTGGCCGGGAAGATCCCGCTCCTCATGGGGACCCTCGGCAAGGCCCTGGGCGCCTTCGGGGCCTTCGTCGCCTGCCCTCTCCTGCTGCGGGAACATCTCGTGAACGGCGCCCGGGGCTTCATCTTTTCCACCAGCCTGCCGCCGGCTCCAGTGGGCGCGGCCCTCGCCGCGGCGCGCATCGCCCGGGAGGAGCGCTGGCGGGCGGAGCGCGCCCTCGCCCATGCGGCCCGCCTTCGGGACCGCCTCGGCCTCGCCCCCCAGCCCTCGGCCATCGTCCCGGTACTCGTCGGCGACGAGGCAAAGGCCATGGCCCTCGCCAGTGCCCTCCAGCGGGAAGGCTTCGACGTGCGCGCGGTGCGGCCCCCCACGGTCCCTGCCGGCACTGCCCGGCTGCGCATCACCACCGGCGCCCACCAGAGCGAGGCGCAGGTGGACGCCCTCCTCGAAGCCCTGGGGAGGGTCCTGTGAACGCCGCACTGTTCCAGACCCTGCCGGACCCGCTCTGGGTCCTCGGCACGGATACCGGGGTGGGCAAGACCTGGGTCGCCGGCGCCATCGCCCGGGCCTGGGCGGCCGCAGGACCGGTGGTCTATCGCAAGCCCTTCCAGACCGGCGTGCCTTCGGCGGCCGATCCAGGCGCGGACGCCACCGCGGTGGCGGGACCCGGCGTCGCGACTGAAACCGGGATCACCCTGGAAGCGCCCCTGTCGCCCATGGCCGCCGCGGAGCTGGAAGGGCGCTCGCTGGATCTGGACGCGCTCGCCGCGTGGGCCCTGCGCCCGGCGCCGGGCTGCCGGGTCCTGCTCGAGGGCGTCGGCGGCGTCCTGGTTCCCCTGGCCCCCGGGCGCCACTTCCTCGCCTGGGCGTCCGACCTGCACATTCCCGCCGTCCTGGTGGCCCAGGGTGGCCTGGGCACCCTGAACCACACGCTCCTGAGCTGCGAGGCCCTGATGCTCCGCGGCTGGCGCATCGAGGCCGTCCTCCTGAACCCGGGGCTGGATGGCAGCCGTGAAGCCGCCGTCCACAACGCGGCCGTCCTGCGCCGCTTCCTGCCCTTCCCCATCCACATCCTGGAATGACGCCGATGGCCTCACCCCTGCCCGAATCCTGGAACGCCCGCCTCGCCCTCGACCGGGCCCACGTCTGGCACCCGTTCACGCAGATGAAGGAGCACGAAGCCGATCCGCCCATCCCCGTGGTGGGCGGCGAGGGGCCGGACCTCCTGCTGGCGGACGGGCGGCGCGTCCTGGACGGCATCAGCTCCTGGTGGACCAGCGTCCATGGCCACGGGCACCCGCGGCTCGTGGAAGCCCTTTCGCGGCAGGCCGCCCGCCTGGACCACGCCATGTTCGCGGGCTTCACCCACGAGCCGGCCCTCGAGCTGGTGGCGCGCCTGAAGCCCTGGCTGCCCTCGAACCTGACCCGCGGCTTTTTTTCCGACAACGGCAGCACGGCGGTGGAAGTCGCGCTGAAGATGGCCTTCCAGGCCCAGCTCCAGCGAGGTGCGCGGGGACGGGAGCGCTTCGGGGCCCTGGCCCACGGCTATCACGGGGACACCCTCGGGGCGGTGGCCGTGGGGGATCGCGGCAACTTCCTCACGGGGCTCTTCGCGCCCCTGCTCCTGGCCTGCGACGCGCTGGAGGTGGGGACGGATCCGCGCCGGGAAATCGGAGGTGAAGCCTCTGAAACCGGCGCAGCGCTGGAAGCCGAACGCGGCCGCATCCGCCTGTGGTTCGAGGCGAAGGGACCGGGGCTGGCCGCCTTCATCGCCGAGCCCCTGCTGCAGGGCGCCGGCGGCATGCGCATGTGGCCGCCGGAGCTGCTCCAGGAGATCCGCCTCCAGTGCGACCGCTTCGGCGTCTACCTGATTCTGGACGAAGTGATGACGGGCTTTGGACGCACGGGGACCTTCCTGGCGCTGGAGCAGGCCGCCGTCCTCCCCGACCTCCTCTGCCTTTCCAAGGGGCTTTCCGGGGGCACGCTGCCCTTGGCGATGACCTGGGCCACGGATGAGATCTACGGGCATTTCTGGGGTGAGTACGCCGAGATGCGCACTTTTTTCCACGGCCACAGCTTCACGGCCAACCCCATTGCCTGCGCGGTGGCGTGCGCGAGCCTCGCCCTCTTCGAGGAGACGCCCGTCCTGGCGAAGGCCCAGGCCCTTGCCACAACCCTGCGGTCGGCGTGGTCACAACTCGCCGCCCACCCCGCCCTGAGGGAGGTCCGGACCCTCGGCTGCGTGGCGGCGGCCCGCGTGGTGGATCCCGCCACCGGCGAGGCCCACCTTCCGGAAGCCCGGTTTCCCTGGCGTTTCCATCGGCGGGCGCTGGACCACGGCCTTCTCGTCCGGCCGATCGGCGACTGTCTCTACCTCATGCCGCCCATCGCCACGCCGCCGGGGCGCGTGGAAAGCGCCATATCGGACCTGGCGGGGCTTTTGGATTGAAATTCCGATTGCTTGCGCCCGCCGGGGAATCTTTCTATTCTCGGGGCACCCTATCCGGTCCGCCCATCTTCTTTCTTCTTCATGGAGTTCCCATGGCCTTCCGACTGTCCTCCTCCCTGAGCTTGGCGGCCCTCACCACCCTCTCCATGAGCCTCGCGGCCCAGAGCACGGGCGTGACCACCGCGGATCTGCGCGGCAATGTGCGCGCCCTGGGCGGGGCCCCGGTCCCCAAGGCCGTTGTCCGCCTCACCCAGGACGCCACCAACCAGGTGCGCGTGCTCACCACCGACGCCTCGGGCAACTACGCGTTCCGCCTGCTCCCGCCCGGGAGCTACACCCTTTCGGTCGAAGCGCCGAACTTCCAGGCCAAGCGCGTGCGCGAACTGACCCTGCGCCTCGCCAACACCACGGAGTTCAACGTGGACCTGAGCCCCATCGAGGCCCAGGCGACGGTGGAGGTCGTGGGCGAGGCCACCCTGGTGGATCCCACGCGGACCCAGGTGTCCACGGTGATCGACAACAACCTCATCAACAACCTGCCCATCAACCGGCGCCGTTTCGAGGACTTCAGCCTCACGACCCCGGGCGTGACCACCGCCAACAGCCCCGACAACGGCGGCGCGGCGGCGAACTCCGGCCTCGTCTTCGCCGGCGTCAATCCCCGCCTGAACAACGTGATGGTGGACGGCCTCGACAACAACGACGTCTCCACGGGCTCGGTGCGCACGACCTTCAGCCAGGAGGCGGTGCAGGAATTCCAGGTGGTCACCAACGGGTTCTCCGCCGAGTACGGCCGGGCCGCCGGCGGCAACGTGAACGTGGTCACCAAGAGCGGCGGCAACCAGTTCTCCGGCACCCTCTTCTACTTCCGCCGGGACGGCAAGGTCGACGCAAAGCGCCCCCTGTCGAGCAGCGAATCCGAGCTGAAGCAGGACCAGTTCGGCGCCACCGTGGGCGGCGCCATCAAGGCGGACAAGTTCTTCTACTTCATGTCCGTCGAGCGCTTCCAGAAGAAGGACGCGAACAACGTCACCATCGATTCCGCCACCGCGGCCACGATCCTTCAGCGCACGGGCTTCCGCGTCTCCCAGGGCCTGGTGCCCTACGTCGAGAACGTGACCACCGGCATCTTCAAGCTGGACTACGCCCAGAGCGACCTCAGCCGCTGGAGCGCCCGCTTCACCTGGGCGAAGGAGTACAACGAGAACCAGCTCGAGTGGGGCGGCCTGACGGACCGCAGCGCCGGCGGCGCCCGCCGCATCGAGGACAAGAGCGTGAGCCTGTCCCACCTGTGGAACGCCTCCGCCCGCTTCGTGAACGACTTCCGCATGCTGTGGAGCCTCCGCGACCATTCCCTCATCAGCCTCGATGAGACGAAGGGCCCCTACGTGGAGATCCTGGGCGCCGCCACCTTCGGCACCCAGCGCTTCCTCCCCCAGGTCCGGTCCGAGAAGACCTACCAGATCAACGACACCGGCAGCTTCTTCTTCGACAAGGTCACCCTGAAGCTCGGCGTGGACCTGATGAAGACGAACATCGAGGGCGCCCTGCCCTTGAACTTCTCCGGCATCTACCGCTTCCAGCGCATCCCCGGCTTCAACAACGGCATCGACGCCCTCAACGCCGCGAACCCCTACGGCGGCTTCGGCATGCCGGCGGCCTTCGTGCAGGGCTTCGGCGACGACTACCTGAACTTCGACGTCAACTACTACAGCGCCTTCGCCCAGGCCGACTGGCAGATCACCCCGAAGCTCACCCTCAAGCTCGGCGTGCGCTACGACAAGGAGGACCTGCCGCCCTTCAAGCAGTCCGCCGACTACGACTGGCTGGACCAGGCCCATGACACGGTCATCCCGGGCCTGGGCCCCATCGCCCTCACCAACGGGAGCATCGGTTCCGTGGCCGGCGCCACCGGCGCGACGGCGACGGGCAACGGGCCCTACGACTTCGCCTCCCTCCGCAAGCACAGCGCCGACTGGAGCAGCAGCAAGGTCTCGCCCCGCTTCTCCTTCACCTGGCAGGCCACCCCGGTCACCCGGGTCTACGGCGGCTATGGCATCTTCGTGGGCCGCACCCAGCTCGGCCCCTACGGCGCCGTCTTCCTTTCCAACGGGACCGACCTCCAGACCATCGGGCGCCGCGCCCCCAACACCTTCGCCTCCTGGGCCAGCGCCGACGGCGGCGCCAACCGCCGCTACAAGGACTTCGCCACGGCGCTGGGCTCCCCCGCCAAGGGTGGCAAGGTGCTCCTGCTCCCCGGCGATTACGAGGCGCCCGAGACCAAGCAGGCCAACCTCGGCTTCGAGTGGAGCCCCCGCCCCAGCATGAAGTTCACCCTGGACGGCGTGCACTCCAAGGGCGAGCACTTCATGAACGTCCGGGACATCAACTCCACCATCCCGGTTCCCGCCCAGTACAACCCCAGCGCCGCCTCGCCCCTGCGCACACCGATCCTGAGCGGTCCCACGGGCATCCCCTACTCCGCCATCTTCCGGTACGACGGCACCGGCGAAAGCAAGTACACCTCGGTGACCCTCGGCATGGCCTGGCAGCTGCGCGACGTCTTCGCCCTGAATGCCAGCTACGCTTGGAGCAAGTCCGAGGACAACTACATCGACTGGCTCACCCAGTACGCCCCCCAGAACTCCTTCGATCCCGCCGCGGAAATGGGCCCCAGCAACCATGACCAGCGCCATCGGATCAACTTCAGCGCGGTCTTCAACACCAAGAGCTTCTCGTCGCCCTGGACCAGGAACTGGGTGGTCGCCTTCATCGGCAAGTACGCGTCCGGCCGCCCCTACAGCCTCTGGACGGGCGTGGACGCCGACTACGGCTTCCTGGGGGGCAATCCCTTGGGCAACGGCGAAGGCCTCAGCGCCCCCGCCGACCGCCCCGCCGGCGTGAAGCGCAACTCGGAGACCACCCCCAGCATCACCAACCTGGACCTGCGCATCTCCAGGGCCTTCAAGCTGGGGGGCAAGGCCAGCCTGGAAGCCATCCTCGAAGTGTTCAACGTGTTCAACCACTACAACATCACGAAGGTGCAGAACTTCCAGAC
Organism: Holophagaceae bacterium; assembly: GCA_016710635.1. Lineage (GTDB taxonomy): Bacteria > Acidobacteriota > Holophagae > Holophagales > Holophagaceae > JADJVL01. The sequence continues at coordinate 175,724 of JADJVL010000010.1, forward strand.
GCCGCCTCCCGGCGCCCCGGCCTTCGGCGCCTCCATCGTCACGAGCGCGGACAACAACCGCCAGATCCAGGGTGGCGTGCGCTTCATGTTCTGAGCCCCTTCGACCCCTTGAAGCGCCCGGACCTTCCGGGCGCTTTTTTTAGTCCGGTAGACTGGACCGGAGGTGAATGATGAAGCTGGTGACCTTCCTCCACGGGGGCTCGGAAAAGATCGGCGCGGTGCTGGACGGCGGCCGCATCCTGGACTTCGGCGCCCAGGAACCCCGGCTGGCGGTGGACATGCTGACCCTCATCCGCCGCCAGGACGAGCTGATGCCTCTGGCCAGGGCCGCCGCGGCCGCGCCGAAGGCGGTCCTGGAGGCGGGCGCCGTGACCCTCCTCGCCCCGGTGCCCCGCCCCGTGTCCATGCGGGACGGCTACGCGTTCCGCCAGCACGTGGCCACCGCCCGGCGCAACCGGGGCCTGGAGATGATCGAGGAATTCGACCTCTTCCCGGTCACCTACTTCACCAACCACCTCGCGGTGACGGGCCCCGGCGAGGTGAAGGTGCAGGACCACCACCTGGTGCGCCTGGACTTCGAACTGGAAGTCGCCATCGTCACGGGCCGTTCCCTGCGCAACGCCACCCTGGAGGAGGCCGACGCCGCCGTCTTCGGGTACATGGTCATGAACGACTGGAGCGCCCGGATGCTTCAGATGGAGGAGATGAAGCTCTCCCTGGGGCCTTGCAAGGGCAAGGATTTCGCGACCTCCCTAGGCCCCTGGCTCGTCACCAAGGACGAGCTGGCCATCGAGGGGTCCCCGAAGGGCGAGCTCCTCCACGCCGCCATGATCTGCGAGGTGAACGGCCAGCGGCTGTCGGCGGGCAATGTGGATTCCATGAACTGGACCTTCGCCCAGATCCTGCAGCGCACCAGTTATGGCATCCAGATGCACCCCGGCGAGGTGATCGGCAGCGGCACCGTTGGTACGGGCTGCCTCCTGGAGCTCAACGGCTCCAAGATCACCGACAACCTGTGGCTGAAGGCCGGCGATGAGGTGGCCATGGAGATCGCGGGGCTGGGGCGCCTGGTCAACACGGTGGTCCATGTTCCCGAACGGCTTGTGGGCGTCCCCGCCACCCTGGTGGGTGGCGTGCTTCCGGACCTCTACGCGGGGAGCCCCGGCGGTCCCGCCGGAGATTGATCCGGGAGGGCTAGACTGACCCGATGCCCTCTTCGGAGTCCCCCATGCGCCTCCTTCCCGCCTTCCTGCTCTGCGGCGTGCTCGCCAGCCAGGCCCAGGCCCAGGCCCTCCGCCTCATCCGCGCGGGCCGTCTGGTGGACGTGCACTTCAACCGGGTGCTGGAGGACCAGGGGATCCTGATCAAGGGGGATCGCGTGGAAGCCGTGGGCTCCTGGGCCTGGGCCCAGCAGCAGGCTCCCAAGGACACGCCGGCCATCGACCTCTCCGGCATGACGGTCCTGCCCGGCCTCATCGACGCCCACACCCACGTGCTGCTCCAGGGCGACATCACCTCCGCCGAATACGACGAGCAGCTGCTGAAGGAAAGCATCCCCTACCGGACGCTGCGGGCTTCCGTGGCCGCCCGCAACGCGCTGTGGTGGGGCTTCACCGCCATCCGCGACCTGGAGACCGAAGGCGCCATGTACGCGGACGTGGACCTCAAGCGCGCCATCCAGAACGGCATTGTTGCGGGCCCCCGCATGTTCGTGGCCACCCGGGCCTTCAGCGCCACCGGCATGTATCCGCTGACGGGCTACAGCTGGGAGCTGAAGGTGCCCGAGGGCGTGCAGATCGTGGATGGCGTCGCGGAGATCCGGAAGGGCGTGCGCGAGCAGGTGAAGTTCGGCGCCGACTGGATCAAGGTCTATGTGGACCGCCGCTACTGGATCGCCGATGACGGCCGCCTGCGCTCCATGGTGAACTTCTCCCCCGAGGAGCTGCGGGCCTTCGTGGACGAGGCCCACCGCCTGGGCAAGACGGCGGCGGCCCACGCCATGGGCTTCGACGGCATCGACGCGGCCCTGTCCGCGGGCTTCGACACCATCGAGCACGGCTCGGGCTTCACCGAGCCGCTCATGGACCGCGCCATCGCCCAGGGCGTCTGGTGGTGCCCCACGCTCTACGTGGGCGAGTGGGTCGCCAATGGCCGGGGCGGCGTGTGGCTGAGGCTCCCCGAGCTCACCGGGAAGGCCGTCCGCCGCGCCGTGCAGAAAGGCGTGAAGATCGCCAACGGCAGCGACGCCGGCGGCTACGCCTGGACCGAGAACCCCGCCAAGGAGCTGGCCCTCCTCGTGAAGCACGGCATGACCCCCATGCAGGCCATCCAGGCCGCCACCACCGTCGCCGCGGACCTGCTGCGGGAGACGAAGAACCTTGGCAGCATCGAGGCCGGCCGCTACGCCGACATCGTGGCGGTCAAGGAGGATCCCCTGCAGGACATCACGGCCCTGCAGCGCATCACGTTCGTGATGAAGGGCGGACAGGTCGTGCGGGAGAAGTAGGGGGGGCTCCAAATTTTCTGTGCCTCCTCGAGCTTTCGAACGGCTCGGACCAGGGCGAAACGCTGGTTGGGGTTGAACAGAGCACCCTTTCAAAGTGCGGTTCGCGGTGTGTGCGAACCGTGCTTTGGAAGGGTGCCGGCAAGCGGAGCGCGGCAGGGTGGGAGAAAGCCCTTTCCTCGATTCCTCCCGATGGGAGAGGCGCGGGAGAGGATCGCCTTTGACCTCGCCACATCCGGGACGGTTGCCCCAGACCGTGCGTTCCTCATGGTCCTGGCGCGCTATCGCTTGCCCGCATGTGTGTCTGACACGGCCGAAAAAGCCGGCCGTGCCAGCCGCACATGCCTTGTTGAAGGTCAAACCCGCCAACCATCTCGCCAACTCCGGAGGGCCCTTCTGGCGCCACCTCCGCCCGTCCTGTCTAAACTCTCCCCATGCCCCTCCACACCGTCCTCGCCGCCGACCTGAACCCCATCCAGACCAACGCCTGGCTCTGCGCCGGCGTGGCGCCGCGGCCCATCGCCTTCGCGTCCACGGTGGACGAGGCTGGCGTGCGGAACCTGGCGCCCTTCTCCTTCTTCAACGCCTTTGGGTCGAACCCGCCGATGATCGCCTTCGCGCCGAACCGCCGGGGCCGGGACGGGTCGGTGAAGCACACCTACCTCAACGCCGTCGCGGTGAAGGAATTCGTCATCGCCACCGTGAGCCACGCCATGGTCCAGCAGATGAACGTGGCCTCCGCGGAGTATGGCGATGGCGTGGACGAATTCGTGAAGAGCGGCTTCACGCCCATGCCCGCCCGCTTCGTGAAGGCGGCCCTCGTGGCGGAATCGCCCCTCCAGATGGAATGCAGGCTGCACCAAGTGGTGGAGCTGGGCACCGGCCCCGGCAGCGGGCTGATGATCCTGGGCGAAGTGCTCTGCTTCCACGTGCAGGAACACCTTCTCAAAGGCGACCTGCCGGATCCCGCCCTCCTCGACCACGTGGGCCGCAACGGCGGCGCCTTCTATACCCGCGCCTTCGGCGAGGCCCTCTTCCAGGTGGCCAAGCCCGCGGGCCAGCCCATCGGCTGGGAGGCCGTGCCCGAGGTCCTGAAGGCCAGTCACATTCTCAGCGCCAACGACCTGGGACGCATGGCCAACACGGCGGTGCTGCCGGACCTGGCAGCCGCCGAGGGGCGCAGCGGCGATCCCGCCTCGGCGGAAGGGCTGGAGCAGGCCATCCACCTCGCCCTGGGGCGGGAAGATCTGGCGGAGGCCTGGCGCCTGGCGGGACTGCGGCTCAGATCCTGATCAGTCCGTCCCGAGCTCTGCGGCGGCTTCCCCGCCCATCTTCGTATGCACGATGCGCTGCGGTATCGGGCTGGCGATGCCTTCGGCGCGGAAGCGCAGGATGATGCGCTTGCGGTACTCCCGCGCGGCCTCGTACTGGCGGCCCGGGGCGGTCTTGGTGTAGGTGCGGATGCTGCAGCCGTCCTTGCCGAAGCTCTCCACGCCCTTCACCTCCGTGGGCTCCTTGACGAGGTCCGGCAGGGCCGCAGCCATGTCCCGGCCGAGCTCCTGCAGGAGGGCGATGACCCGGTCCAGATCCGCGTCGTAGCCGACCTCCACGTCCACCAGGGCCTTGGAGTAGTCCTTGCTCAGGACGATGACCTTCGTGATGGCGCCGTTGGGGATGAAGTGGGCGCGGCCCTCGCCGTCCCGCAGCTGGGTGATGCGCAGCGTCATGCGCTCCACGTGGCCCAGGTGCTTGCCGTCGTCCAGGGAGATCAGGTCCCCCACGGCGAACTGGTCCTCCAGCAACAGGAAGAAGCCCGAGATGACGTCCTTCACCAGGGACTGGGCGCCGAAGCCCAGGGCCACGCCGGCGATGCCGGCGCCGGCCACGAGGGGCCCGATGTTGACGCCGAACTCCTGCAGCACCATGAGCAGGAAGAAGACCGCGGCGATGACCCGGGAGGCGTTGCGCAGCACCGAGCCCAGGGTGTCCGCCCGGCGCTCGGCCTCCGTGGTCACGCCCTCGTTCCCGTCATCCACGGCTCGGCGCACGGCCTTGGAGACCAGCCGGATGGCGTAGAGGAAGAGGACGCAGGCCACCAGCACCAGGGCAAGGTGCTGGAGCTTGATCCGGCCCGTGTGTTCCAGCCAGGCGAGGAGGCTGGTGGCGAGGTCCTTGACGGCGGGGCCCATCTACTTCCAGCTCGCCCAGTAGTTGAGGTTCTCCACCAGCCCCGCCGCCGGCGTGGCCTGGAGGTAGTTGATCGTGTCCACCATCACCGCCACCTCGTCGGTGCGGTCCTTGGTGCGGCTCAGGGGAATCGCCTTCGGGTGGGGTCCGTGGTGGATGCCCGTGGGATGCCAGGTGACCATGCCGGCGCCGATGCCGTCCCGGCTGAAGAAGTGGCCGTCGGAGTAGAAGAGCACCTCGTCGTAGTCGATGTTGCGGTGGTAGAAGGGCACGCGCATGGCGCCCTCCTCCTCCTCGAAGGGACGGGGCAGGAAGGAGCAGATGACGAAGTTCTTCGCCAGGAAGGTCGTGTGCACTGAGGGCGGCAAGTGGTAGCGGTGGGACATCACGGGGCGGATGTCCTTCACGTTGATGCGCCACACGGTGAGGTCGCCCTTCCAGCCCACGACATCGAGGGGGTTGAAGGGATAGAACACCTTGGTGATCTGGTTCTCCCGCTTGATGTGGACCGCCCACTCGCGGCTTGGGGTCTCCTCGTAGTCCGCCAGCTCCGGCGTGTCGATCATGGCGGGGTCGAAGAGGGCGTTGGGCCCCAGCATCCCGCGGTCCGGCACGGTGACTTCGCCGGCGCTCTCGATGAGGAGGTAGCGCTGCACCGAGTCGTTGGGCAGGAAGCGGTAAGTGGTGCCCCGGGGCAGGACCAGGTAGTCGCCGCGGACATAGTCGAGGTTCCCGAAGTCCGTCTCCAGGCGCCCGCCGCCGGCGTGGATGAAGTAGACGTCGTCGCCGTCCGTGTTGCGGTAGAAGAAGTCCATGGGGGAAGGCGCGACGAAGTGCATCGCCACGTCCTGGTTGTGAAGGAAGCAGACCGGCGCGAAGGCCGCTTCCGTGCTGCCGAACAGGGACGCGCCGAGGGCCTTGGCCCGGGCCTCCTGGGTGGCGGCGTCGCCCTCCATGGCGGGATCCACGGGGAAGAGGTTGTTCAGGTCGTAGCTGTGGGGCCGCAGCGGGCCCTCGATGCGGGTCCAGTCCGTGGGTGGGTGGAGGCGGTAGAGATGGGTGGTCTTGCCGAAGAAGCCATTCCGGGCGTGCTCCTCCTCGAAGGTGCCCTCCGGCAGGTCCACGTGGGCCTGGCGCGCGTGCTTCCCCTTCCGGAGCGGGAACAGGGGCGTCTCATTGGAAAGTCTCATGATCGTCCTCGGGGTAATCGTCCAGTCTGGAAGGGCCGGGGCGTGACGGAAATCACGCGATCCGGGCCCGCCGGCGCCCCTGCCGGGAAGCCGCCGCAGGGACCATTCTGACGGCATCGGCCGTGGCGCGGGCCCGGCAGGTTCAGCGTCCGCGCCGCTCCCGTTGGGCCTCCTCCAGAAGAGGCCGCCATTCCCGCTGAAGCAGCGGGTTCGCCGCCAGCGCGGCCTTGAACTCCACGGCGGCGGCCTCCGCATCCCGCCGGCGCAGGCCGGCCTCCGACCCGTCCCGGGCGCGCAGGGCCAGCAGGACCGCGCGCAGGGCCCGCGCTTCGGGCTGACGCGGGTTCAGGGCCGCGGAGCGGTCGAGGGCCTCCAGGCCCGCCTGGAGCTCCGGCCCGGCGCCCCCCGGCGCCCGCAGGCCCGCTTCGAGGGCCAGCCGGGCCCGCAGGTTCAGGCGCACCGTGCTCCGACCGCCCAGGGCTTCCGCCTGCCGCAGGAACTGCCCGGCCGCGGAAAGATGCTTCGCCGCCGCAGCGGGACTCAGCCGGGCCGCCAGCAGTTCGAGCCGCGCCCGCCGTTCCCAGAGGAAGGGGGAGCCGGCGTCCCGCTTCAGGGCGGAGGCCAGGGCCTCCCGGCCTTCCGTCAGCGTCGCCTCGAAGGGCCGCCGGCCTTCGGCGAGGAGTTCCGCCTTGACCAGCAGGACATCCACGAAGGTCGCCGCGATCTCCGCGTAGTCCCGGATGATCGCCCTCGCCTGGCGGGCGGCCTGCTCCGCTTCCTCCAGGACGCCCCAGGCCTCCTGCCCCGCCGCCCGCAGGTAGGTGGCCTTCAGCAGCAGCGCCTGGGCGCGGTGGACGGTGGCCTGGGGCATGGCGGGGTTGCGCCCGAGGGCCGCCTGGAAATGCCCCAGGGCCTGCTCCAAGTCCGGCCGCGGATCCCCGCCCTGGTCGAAGTGGTGCAGGGCGAGGCGGAACCGCACCTTGCCCCGCTCGTCCCAGAAATCCGCGGACTGGGGGTTCAGCTCCAGGGCCTTCGCGAGGCTCGCTTCCGCCGCTTCCAGATCGGCGCGGGGATCGTCCCCCCGGTCGCTCTTCATTTCCGCCACCAGATGCAAGGCGTTGGAGAGGTTGCCGTAGGCCTGCGTGCTGTCCGGGTTGGCGGCGAGGGCCCGCCGGAAGGCGCCCAAACTGGCCTCCAGGGAGGGCCCGGGATCCTGGCCCGCCCGGAAGGCGGCCTCCGCGCGGATGCCGTGGATGACGCCCAGGCTCCGGTGGAGGCTCGCGTTGCCGGGCTCGAGGGCCTGGCCCCGCCGCACGGCCTCCTCCGCCTGGCGCAGGGCCGGCGCACCGTCGCCGCCCCGGCCGGTCTCCTGCTGGGAGAGGTACCACCAGGCATTGGCCAGGCGCTCGTAGATCCGGATGCCGCCGGGATCCAGGCGCAAGGCCGTTTCCGCCGCCCGGATCGAAGCCCGCAGGGCCTCCCGGCCGTCGCGGCCCGAGTTGTCGAAGTCGCTGGCCCGCAGCCAGTGGAACCGCGCCTCGAGTTCGAAGGATTCCGCCCGGTGCGGATCCGCCCGCCGGGCCTCGTCCAGGGCCTCCAGGCCCCGCGTGAAGGGCTCCTCCGTGGCCCGGCCCTGCTCCACCGCCACCATCGTCTCGATGAGCAGGGCCCCGGCCTTGCCCAGGAGCAGGGTGTCGTCGCTGCGGGCGATGGTCCGGGCCCGGTCGTAGGCCTCCCCGGCCTTCCGCGCCGCTTCCAGGGCGGGGCCGTAGGCGCCCCGTTCCGCGTCGGCGGCGGCCCGCGCCCGCCAGATCTGGCCCTCAAGGGCCAGGGCTTCGTAGAACCACGGGACCTGCTCGGTGGATTCGCCCGCCTTCCGCAGGGCCTCGTCGAAGCGTTCCTCCTGCAGGGCGATGAGGCCCTCCGTGTAGGCCCGGCTGCCCGGCAGGCTCCGCCCGGCGGCCAGGTAGCGCAGGGCCGGCTCCCGGAACTCGGCGGCCAGGGCCCGCTTCCGCCCCTCGCGCTGCACCGGGTCGGGCAGCTTCCGGGCCTCCGCGAGAGCTTCCTGGTAGAGCCCGGCGAAGGCCTGGCCCAGGGCCTGGACCGCTTCCGGCGGGCGGTGGCCGAGCTGCCAGGCCCGTTCCAGCTCTTTGCGGGCCGAAGCCAGGTCGCCCAGGGCCAGGTGTCCCCGGCCCAGGGCCGCGCGGCCAGGCCCTTCCGCCACGGCGCCGAGCTTCGCCATCCGGGCGGTGATGGAGGCCATGCGTTCCCTGACCGCGGCCTTCTCGGCGCGAAGGTCATGCATGGGCAGGAGGTGGCCGTAGCGCAGGAGGGCGTCGATCTGGGCGGCCTCCTGGCCGAATTCCTGGGCCAGGGCGGCCTGGGCCTTGGCCCGCAGGGTCGCCCGCAGGCCCCAGCCACCGAGGACGAGGGCCGCGAGCACGGAGCCCGTCACCAGGGCGCTGACCGCGGGATGCTTCCGGATGCGGCGCTGCAGGCGCTGGAGGGGGCCGATCTGCCGGGCCCGCACGGGCTCGCCGTCGAGGAAGCGCCGCAGGTCATCCGCGAGGGCCTGGGCCGAGTCGTAGCGCCGGGCCGGATCCTTCTCCAGGCACTTGAGGGTGATGCTTTCCAGATCCGCCGGCAGGCTCGGCACCAGCTGCCGCAGGGGCCTGGGCTCCTCCGTGAGGATCGCGACGAAGACGTCCACGGAGGTCCGGGCGTCGAAGGGCAGCTTTCCCGTGAACACCTCGTACAGCGTGGCCCCCAGGGAATAGACGTCGCTGCGCCGGTCCACCGCGTCCGCGTCCCCCCGGGCCTGTTCCGGCGCCATGAAGGCGGGCGTGCCGACGATGAGGCCCGTCTGGGTGAGGCCCGGAGCCTCCTGGGCTCGGGCCAGCCCGAAGTCCATCACGTAGGGCTGCAGCCGGCCGTCCGCCAGGCGCTCCACCATGATGTTGCCGGTCTTGATGTCCCGGTGGATGAGGCCCAGGCGGTGGGCGGCGTGCAGGCCTTCCGCCACCCGGCGCATCAGGTCCGCCTTCACTTCGATGCCTAGCTCCTTCAAGCATTCGTTCAGCGGCGTGCCGTCGATGTACTGCAGGGCGATGTAGGGCTGACCCAGCCATTCGCCGACTTCGTGGATCCGGCAGACGGCCTCGTGCTCCACCCGCGCCTGGGCCTGGGCCTCCTGGGCGAAGCGGCGGGCGGCGGTGAGGGAATCCGAAGCGATGAACTTCAGCGCCACCAGGCGGCCCAGCTTGCGGTCCCGGGCCTTGTAGACGCGGCCCATACCGCCCTTGGCGAGGAAGCCCAGCACTTCGTAGCGGTCCCACCCGGCCAGGGAGGCCTCCAGGGCTTCGACCCCCGGGCCCGGGCCGGCTTCGGCGCGGGTGGGGGCCGCGGAGGGATCCGGACCCGCGCCCTCGCGGACATCGGCCGCAGGCCGGGGACCGGTTTCCTGGGGATCGTCGTTCATGGCGCCTTGGGGAAGTCCCCCATGATGGCACCTGCGCGGGGATCGATGCGGTCAAGACGCTCGCCCATCCGGAAGCGTCGTTCCGGATGGGCGGTGTCGGTCTGGGGCGGAAAGGCTCCGGCCTACTCCGCGTTCATGAAGGGATAGCGGTAGTCCGTCGGCGGATTGAAAGTCTCCTTCATGGTCCGCGGACTGACCCAGCGGATCAGGTTCAGCAGGCTGCCTGCCTTGTCGTTGGTGCCCGAGGCCCGCGCTCCGCCGAAGGGCTGCTGGCCCACGACGGCGCCGGTGGGCTTGTCGTTGATGTAGAAGTTGCCGGCGGCGTTGCGGAGCCGGTCCACGGCCTGCTGCACCGCGTGGCGGTCCTGGGCGAAGACGGCGCCGGTGAGGGCGTAGGGGCTGGTGTGGTCCACGAGGTCGAGGGTCTCGTTCCACTTCGTCTCGTCGTAGACGTGCAGGGTGAGCACGGGACCGAAGAGCTCGTCGCACATGGTGCGGAACTTGGGGTCCTTCGCGACGATGATGGTGGGCCGCACGAAGTAGCCCTTCGCATCGTCGCAGTCGCCGCCCACCAGGATCTCGGCGTCGTTGCTGGCCTTGGCCTCGTCGATGGCCGTCTTCTGGGTCTGGAAGGAGCCCTTGTCGATGACGGCGCCCATGAAGTTGGTGAAGTCGGACACGTCGCCCATCTTGATGGATTCCACCTGGGCGACGAGGAGGTCCTTCAGCCGCGGCCAGAGGTTGGAGGGCACGTAGACCCGGGAGGCCGCGGAGCACTTCTGGCCCTGGTATTCGAAGGCGCCCCGGACGATGGCGGTGGCCAGGGCGTCCACGTTGGCACTGCGGTGGGCCACGATGAAGTCCTTGCCGCCAGTCTCGCCCACCAGGCGCGGATAGCCGCGGTACCGGGCGATGTTGTTGCCGATGCTCTTCCACATCCCGTGGAAGACGCCGGTGGAGCCGGTGAAGTGGACGCCCGCGAGATGGCCGTCCGCCAGGACGGGATCGCCGATGGCCGCGCCGCTGCCCTGCACCATGTTGATGACGCCGTCGGGCAGGCCCGCCTCCCGCAGCAGCTTCATGATGAAGTGGGCGCTGTAGAGGGACGAGCTGGCGGGCTTCCATACCACCGTGTTGCCGCAGAGGGCCGGCGCCGTGGGCAGGTTGCCGGCGATGGAGGTGAAGTTGAAGGGGGTGACGGCGAAGACGAAGCCTTCCAGGGGGCGGTGCTCCAGGCGGTTCCACATGCCCGGCGCGCTCTGGGGCTGTTCCTTCAGGAGCTGCTCGTAGAAGGCCACGTTGAAGCGGAAGAAGTCGATGAGCTCGCAGGCTGCGTCGATCTCCGCCTGGTGGCAGGTCTTGCTCTGGCCCAGCATGGTGGCGCCGTTGAGGATGTCCCGATAGGGCCCGGTGAGGAGGTCGGCGGCCTTCAGGAAGATCGCCGCCCGGGCCTCCCAGGGCATGGCGGCCCAATCCTGGCGGGCGTGCATGGCGGCGTGGATGGCCTGCTTCACTTCCGGTGCGCCGCCCAGGTGGGCCTCGCCAAGGACGTGCCCGTGGTCATGGGGCATGACCACCTTCACCCGCTTGTCCGTGTGGATCTCGTGGCCGTTGATGACCAGCGGGATCTCCACCTGGGAGGCGGCCATCTCCTTGAGCTTGGCCTTGAGCCCCGCCCGCTCCTGGGAGCCCGGCGCGTAGCCCTTCACGGGCTCGTTCAGCGGCGTGGGAACGTGGAAGATGCCGAGGGACATGGCGGGCTCCGGAGCGAAAGATCCAGTTTAAGCGTTCGGGGCCCCGGGCCCGAGTCTTCAGCCTCCAGGTGGCGCCTTCAGGCGGGAATTTTTGATGAAAAGCAAAAGGCCGCCCGGAGGCGGCCTTCGCATCAGACGGTCGGATCGTCTTACATCTGGTCCTTGAGACCCCTGACTCGGGCCGAGGACCCTCGCCCTCCGGGCGGCAATCGCTGCGCGATTCCGTCCTATCCTCCCTTCGCTGCGCTTCGGTCGGATGGTTGCGACCTTGAAGGTGACCTTGCGGCCGGCGGGAGGGCTCCCGTCTCCGCGAGCGGAGCGAGTGGGAGGCCGCAAAGCGGCCGATAGACGGGATATAGATCCCCACGAAAAAGGCCGCCCGGAGGCGGCCTTTTTCGTCAGACGGTCGGAACCGCTTACATCTGGTCCTTCAGGCCCTTTGCGACCTTGAAGGTGACCTTGCGGCCGGCGGGGATCTTGATGCTCTCGCCGGTCTTGGGGTTGCGGCCCATCTTCTCCTTGGTGGCGCGCACTTCGAAGGTGCCGAGGCCGAAGAGGTTCACGCGGTCGCCCTTGAGGAGGGTCTCCACCATCTGGTCGCGGAGGCTGTCGAGGATGGCTTTGGCCTTGGCTTTGGTGAGGTCGTGCTGGTCGGCGAGGGCGGCGGACAGCTCGGCGATGCCGGCGGTGGCGGGCTTGGTGGCGATCTTGGTCATGGGTTCTCCTTGGCGAATGGTCCACCCGGGGACGGGCTCGGCCGCCCCGGGCATGGATGGGCAGAAAAAGGCCTGGTCCGGGACAATCCCGGCGGCGGCCCGAAGGGTCTGGTTATTCGGCGGCGGCTTCCGCCACGACCTCGAGGTTCAGCTTGGCGATGACGCCAGCGTAGAGACGGATCTCCACGGCGAAGGTGCCGGTCTCCTTGACGTGGGGCAGGCTGATGGCGTGGCGGTCCACTTCGAAGCCCTTGGCCTTGAGCATCTCGCCCACTTCGCCATTGGTGACGGAGCCGAAGAGGTGGCCCTGGTCGCCGGTCTTCTTGGTGACCGAAAGGGTGACGGCCTCCAGCTTGGCCTTGAGCTCCTGGGCCGAGGCCAGCTCCTTGGCCTTGATCTTCTCGGCGCGCTCCTTTTCCAGCTCGATCTGGCGCTTGTTGCCCGCGGTCACGGGGAGGGCCATCTTGCGGGGAAGGAGGAAGTTGCGGGCGTAGCCGTCCTTGACGTTCACCACGTCGCCGCGGACGCCCAGCTTGGACACGTTCTCGATGAGGAGGATTTCCATGGCATTGCTCCGGATCGTTCAAGCCAGCGCGGTTGGCGCTGTCCCCGCTCGGTTAGGCCAGGAACCCGTCCTGGCCAGGAGCCCGGTGTCCCGGGTCCGGTCCCCCATTGGGTTAGGCCGCAAGGGGATAAGATAGCGCGGAATGCCATGTTCTCCAAGCATTCCTTCCCCTGGGAGACCCCATGACCCACCCCGAACGCCGCGACCAGCGCCGGGTTCCCCTGGACCAGGGCCATACGGTGAGTTTCATCCTCGAAGGGCTAGCCTTCCGGGACCTGCCCACCCCCAACCTCAGTGGCGGCGGCCTCTGCGTGATGGTGCCCGCCGATCAGGCCCGTCTCTTCCAGCGCGGCGCCCTCCTCGAGGACCTCGTCCTCGGCCATCCCGGCCTCCCCAAGGACCTCCTGCGGGGCGAAGTCCGCTACACCCTGGGCGGCGGCCACGCCGAGTTCCTGCGCTTCGTGGGCGTCGGCGTACAGTTCCTGGAGATCCCTGCCCCCGCCCTGCAGTCCCTGAACGAGTTCGTGGCGGGACATTTCCAGGAGGCGTGAGGGAGTCTCTCCGGAGCGGCCGTCCTTCTCCATGGTCCGGAGTGAGGGTTGAAGCCGTTGACCTTCAAAAGGCACCTCAATCGGGCACGGCCGCTTTTGGGCCGTGTCCGATTGAGGTGCGGGCAAGCGATAGCGCGCCAGGGGCATGAAGGGTGTCCCGGCCGGGAGGAAAAGCCCCGGCTGTCGATGGCAACTGCGGATCTCGTCCCAACGTCCCATTCGCCACGGGACCGGCATCCCGTCCCATCCTGGCGCGCTATCGCTTGCCCGCACCCTCGCGGACGTGGGTTCGCACACCCCGCGAACCCACGTCCGCGAGGGTGCCTTTTTTAAGGTCAACTTCAAACCCCGGGGCATTGACTATCGGAAGGAGAAGCCGCTCCTTATCCCCGCCCCAGCCGCTCCCACGCCTCCAGAAACACGCTGAAACCTGGATCCGTCGCGGCCTTGGCCTGGATCATCCTGCGGACGGAGGCCTCCTCAGCCTCCCGCTGCTCCGGGGAGATGTAGCCCGTCAGCGTCATGGCCCGCAGCCACACGAGGAAGGTGGTGAGGGCGTCGAACTGGTTGTAGCGGACGATGCCGGCGATGTCGCCGGCCAGCCAGAGGTCGATGACCGAGGCGCCGTCGGTGCCCAGCTTGCCGGGGATGCCGCAGGCGGTGGCCAGCTCGTGGAGGCTGGGCATGGCCTTGCCCCAGGACGCCAGGGAATCCTTGAGGTCCAGGTGCTGGTTGCCGTAGCGGTCGAAGAAGTCCCCTTCGCCGAACTTCTGGGCGGGCCGGCCCAGGCCGGGAATGGAGAGGCCGTGGACCATGGCCCGCTGCACCAGGATGGGCAGATCCGAATCCCGGGAGTTGAAGCCCACCAGCTGGGGCCGCTTGTCCCCCAGGGCCACGAGGAAGCGCCGCAGCAGCTCGTCCTCGGGCAGGGCGGCGCCATGCTCGGGCACGGCGTAGAGGCGATGGGTGACTTCGCCGTGCTTCACCGAGCGGATGATCGCCGCGATGGACACCACGCGACAGAGGATGGTCTTGAGGTAGGGCTTCGGGTCCGCCTCGGTGGCGCCGCCCTTGGCCCACATGGCCGCGAGCACTTCCGCGTCCGGCAGATCTTCCGCCAGCCCCAGCACCCGGCGTCCGGTGGCGGGATCCGGCACCCACTCGCAATCGAAGGCCCACAGCAGGGGCGGCGGCGGTCGCAGCATCAGCGCCCTCCCGGGATTTCCTGGCGGCGCCTCATGGCAGCCTCAGCGCGGGCCTGGCGGCGGTGGCCCGGAGGGCCTCGTCGGATTCGAGGCGGCCCTCGTCGGGGAAGAGGACGATGACGGCGCTGAAGCGGTCGCTGCGCCAGTGGTCCTCCTTGAGCAGCCAGGTCTTCACGAACTCGGCCACCGCCGTGCGGCAGGCTTCGCGCACCAGAGGCTGGCGGGCCAGTCCCGCCGCCCGCCGCTCCAGCGTCGGCGTCAGCGAGCGCTCCAGGGTTTCCAGGTTCCCGGCCTTGTTGAAGCGGGCCCAGCCGCTTTCCGTGCTCTTCTCCAGTTCGTCGGTGTGGATGGCCGGCGGCTGGCTGGGCCGGATGGCCGGCGCACGAACGATGCACACGTGGTCCCGGGCGGCGAGGCGCCAGGGGTCCGAGAGGCGAATGTGGAAGCGGAAGGTGGCGGGCACGCGGATGACGGAAACCGTGGTCCCCAAGGGCACCATGTCCCAGAAGGCGTTCAGCGAATCCTCCCGCCGCAGTTCCTCCTGGCCGCGGTAGGTGGCCACCTCCAGGATGTCGCCGCGGGTGGCCCGCACCTCCGGCAGGCGCTCGGTGAAGGTCGTGGTGATGGTGCCGGTCCTGAACCGGGCCGCGATGCCCGCCGCGCCTTCCAGCGCCGCCCGGGCCGCGCTGCGGGCGCTGTAGAGGGTCACCAGGTAGCCCGTCAGCGCCAAGGCGCCCAGACCCACCGCCGCCCAGGCCAGGGTGGCGGCAACGGAGGGGCGGCGGGGGGCGGGGTCGGCCATGGGAGGTCCATGATCCGCCCGCGCGTCTGCAAGGACAAGGAAGGGTTCAGTCTCAAGGGGAAACGGCCACGGTGGAACACACCATCCCGGTGATGCCTCAACGCATCTTGAACAAAGGCACGCTGATTGCCGTGGCCCACGCCCTTCGGGCCATGGCAATCAGCGTGCAGGCAAGCGGAGCGCGCCAGGTCGGAGGACGAGCCCTGACAAGGCGTGAACTCAAAAGGAGCAGCGAACCAGATCCGGTCTTCGGACCCGCCGCTCACCCCTTGAAGAACCCCTCGATCCCCTTCGCCACTTCCTCCAGCATCCCTTCGCTCATTTCCGGATACACCGGAATGCTGAGCACCTCCGCCGCCGCCTTTTCGCTCTCCGGGAATTGGCCCTGCTTGTAGCCCAGATCCGCGAAGCAGGGCTGCTCATGCAGGCAGATCGGATAGTAGATGGCGCTGCCGATGCCCAGGTCCTTGAGGTGGGCCTGCAAGGCGTCGCGATTGCCGTCCTTCACCCGCAGGGTGAACTGGTTGTAGATGTGCCGTCCGTCGGGGACGATTTCCTTCGGCAGGACGACGCCCTGGCCGTCGATGGCGGCGAGGCGCTGGTGGTACCAGGCCGCGTGCTTGCGCCGCCCTTCGTGCCAGCCTTCCAGCATGGCCAGCTTGGCCCGCAGGACCAGGGCCTGCATCTCGTCCAGACGGCCGTTGATGCCCACTTCGTGGTGCATGTACACGGGCTCCATGCCGTGGACCCGGAGGCGGCGCACCCGGGCGGCGAGGGCCGCGTCGTCGCGGATGATCGTCAACCCCGCGTCGCCGAAGGCGCCGAGGTTCTTGGTGGGGTAGAAGCTGAAGGCGGTCATTTCGCCGAACTGGCCGGCGTGCTTGCCCCAGCCCTTGGCGCCCATGGACTGGCAGGCGTCCTCGACGACGGGAATGCCGAACTGGGCGGCAGCCTCGCAGATCGCAGGCATGTCGGCGACCTGGCCGAAGAGGTGCACCGGCATGATCGCCTTGGTCTTCGGTGTGATGGCCGCCTCCACCAGCGCGCCGGTGGTGTTGAAGCTGGCGGGATCCAGGTCCACGAAGACCGGCTTGGCTCCCAACCGCGCCACCACGCCGGCGGTGGCGAAGAAGGTGAAGGAGGGCACGATGACCTCGTCCCCGGCCTTCACGTCCAGCGCCATCAGCGCCACCAGCTGCGCGTCCGTGCCGCTGCTCATGCCCACCGCGTGCTGGGCGCCCGCGTAGGCGGCGATCTCAGCCTCCAGGCCGCGGACATTCTCGCCCAGGATGAAACTCGAGCGGTCGATGAGCCCCGCGATGCCCTCGAGCACCTGCTGCTTCACGGCCTGATTCTGGATGGAAAGGTCGAGCATGGGGACGGGCATGGGTACCTCGATCAGTGAAGACTAGTCTTTGGCCGGAATGATAGGGTTCACAGTCGCGCCCTTGAACAAGTCGGGGCGGTGGCGCTCGATCATTTTCATCAGCAGGGGGACCTTTTCGAGGTTCGAGGCGACCGGAATCGATCCGAGGCGGGTCTTCACCACATGGGCGGAGCTTCGAGGTGCCCATGCGACGGACTCGACGTCGCTCCACTCTGCGATGACCTTGTGGAAGGCTGCGGTGTAGCGAATCCCGGCCAGACCAGCCTCGATGCGAAAGGAGAAGGCCTTCCAGACCCAGACAAGCATTCCGAGGCTGATCAAAGTGCAGGGCAGCGCCGTGGCCCAATTGATCCCTTCCGGGTCCTGAAACAGGGCCAAGCTGATCAGGAGGAAGAACGCGCCCAGTACGCCCACGCCTGCCGCAAGAACCCTCATGCCGCCATGGGTCCGGAGGCTCACAGAATCGCCAGTCAATTCATCCCCGAGGATGGACTTACGGGGCCGGAGCAGCCAAACGAAGACAAGCAGGATGGCGGCATGGATCCAGAATTCCTGAACGAACTTTTTCAGGACGGCAGCTGTCCCCTGGACTTCGGTGCTCGCTTCCATCATTCGGAGGGTTCCTGGACCTCAACCTTCACCGGCCTCATCAGCGGGAACAAAATCACGTCCCGGATGCTGGCGCTGTTGGTCATGAGCATGACCATGCGATCAATCCCGATGCCTTCACCCCCCGTCGGCGGGAAGCCGTGCTCGAGGGCGTTGATGAAGTCCTGGTCCAGCATCATGGCTTCGTCGTTGCCGGCTTCGCGCTCCTGCATCTGGGACATGAAGCGGCCCAGCTGCTCCATGGGGTCGTTGAGCTCGCTGTAGGCGTTCGCGAGCTCCATGCCGCCGATGAAGAGCTCGAAGCGGTCCACGAACATGTCATTGCCGGGCAGGGTCTTGGTCAGGGGGCTCAGCTCGATCGGATAGTCCGGTGATGAAGGTGGGCTGCAGGAGCTGCTTTTCCGCATGGTGCTCGAAGAGATCCCCCAGCAGCACGCCGGCGCTCTTCTTGTCCACATCCTCGATCTCCGCGGCCCTGGCGAAGTGGCGGACGGAGCCCTCGTCTTCCAACAGGCGCCGTTCGATGCCGCCGTACTCGGTGATGGCGTCCTTCAGCGTCAGCCGGCGAAAGGGCGCCTTGTAGCTGATGTTCAGCTCGCCCCAGGGGCGTTCGACACCGCCACAGGCCAGCGCGACGGCCTCGAAGAGGTTTTCCGTCAGCGTCATCATGTCCCGCAGGTCCTCGCCGGCGGCGTAGAACTCCATCATGGTGAATTCGGGATTGTGGCGGACGCTCAGTCCCTCGTTGCGGAAGTTGCGGTTGATCTCGTAGACCTTGCGGAAGCCGCCGACGATGAGGCGCTTCAGGTAGAGCTCCGGCGCGATGCGCAGGTAGAGCGGCATGTCCAGGGCGTTGTGGTGGGTGATGAAGGGCCGGGCCGTCGCGCCGCCGGGGATGGGCTGCATCATGGGCGTCTCCACCTCGAGGTAGCCCGCGTCCTCCATGAAGCGCCGCATGCCCGCCAGGATCTTCGAGCGGGTCATGAAGGTGTCCAGCACCTCCGGATTGCTCACCAGGTCCAGGTAGCGCTGGCGGTAGCGCAGCTCCTTGTCCTGCAGGCCGTGCCACTTCTCCGGCAGGGGCAGCATGGCCTTGGTGAGGAATTGCACCTGCGCCGCCTTCACCGTCAGCTCACCGGTCTTGGTGCGCATCATGGTGCCCGTCACGCTGAGAAAGTCCCCCAGGTCCAGGAGCCGGATGATCTCCCACTCGGTTTCCGACAGGCCATCCTTGCGGGCGTAGACCTGGATCCGCACGCCCCCTTCCATGAGGTTCAGGAAGGCGGTCTTGCCGCTGTCCCGGTAGGCCATGACCCGGCCCATCACCGACACCGTGGCGGGCTCCGCCTCCAACGCCTCGGCGGTCCGCGTCTCGAAGGCCGCCCGCAATTCGCCGATGCTCCGGTCCCGCACGGCCTTCCGCGGCCAGACATCGATCCCCAGCGCCTTGAGCTTGGAAAGCTTGTCCAGCCGCGCCTGGCGGTAGGGATTGTCGGGCTGCATGGGGACTCCGGACCGTGAATCGTCCAGTTTACAGCCCTCCGGGCTCCGGCCTCAGCTTCCGAAGCGGTAGGACACGAAGGCGGTGATGTCCGGAGCCGTGTAGGTCCCCGCCTCCTCACTGATGCCGAAGCGCCAGCGGGGGAGGGCCCGGTGGGTGAGGGTGATGTGCTGCTGCCAGGCCGCGCGGTCCAGGCGGCCGATCTGCACCGCGTAGGGGCTTTCGCTGGCCCCCAGGCTGAGCTCCGCCCCCAGCCCGCCCCAAAAGCCGGGGCCATCCCCCTGGAACGCGATGCCCGCCCAGCCGCGGGTGAAGCTCCGGTGGGCCAGCACGGCCCGGTAGGGGTTGGCCGCGGACACGCCCAGGACGACCCGCTCCAGCTGGACGAAGGCCCGCAGGGCGGTCCAGCGCTTCCAGCCCATGGCGCCCACCAGGCCGTCGGTGCCACCGCTGCCGGAGAAGTCGGACCGCCGGCCGGTCGGCAGCTGCACCGAGACGCCGGCGCGCCCGCCAAAAGACTCGTCCCCGAAAGGCACCACGTAGGCCAGGTCCGCGTCCAGGAGCTGGGTCTTGGCGTGCCGGAGATCCGCCACCACCACGCCGTCCCGCTCCAGGTGGTAGAGGAAGTCGAACTTCGGCGCCAGCTCCCGGCCCCCGTTGGGGATGCCGAAGGCCGTGTGCCAGGTGACGAAGGCCTGGTCCGCGAAGCCGCCGCTGCGATTCACCACCCGCAGGCGCAGGTTCAGCCGCCCCGGGCCGAGCTCCTTGGCCAGGTCCCCGGTGAGCTGCCATTCCTCGCCATCCAGTCGCGCCGTGGTCCGCCCGTCCCGGCTGTCCCGCTTGTCCGGACGCAGGAACTGGGAGGTGGCCTCCAGGGCCAGGGTGCTGCGGCCCTCCGGCAGGGGCTCGGGGAAGACCGCGAACCAGGCCACCCGGTTGGGCCGGGGCGTGGCCGGTTCGCCCGATTGGGCAAGGAGGGGCAGCGTGGCCGCGAGCCCTGCGCCCAGCACCGCTCGCATCACGGAGCGGGCTCGAGCAGGACGATGCCGAGACTGGGCCCTTCCAGCGGAGTGGCGGTGAAACTGCGGCCGCGCAGGGTGAGGACCACGGGGCCGCCCGCCCGCCCTTCCTCATCCGGGGCCGGCAGCGCCTTCCAGGCCGCCTCGAGGTCCGCATCGCCGGCATGGAGCCGGGCACCGGCGCCGGGCAGACCCGCGGCCTCCCAGCCGCGGGTGACCTCAATCACAAGTCCATTGTTCCGGTCCACGAAGGCCGCGAGGGCCCCCAGCCTGCGCCAGGCCTCGCGATAGCGGGACTGGGTGAAGCCCAGGTCGCGGCCCTGGGCGGCCAGTTCGTCCTCAAGACGGATCTTGGCGCGCCAGTAGCGGTGCGCGAGGATGCTAGCGAAGAAGAGGCCCGCCAGGATGAGCAGCAAGCCACCATCCATCCGGGTCGCCAGGACGAGCAGGGGAAGTCCAGTTTCCATCGCGCCAGTGTAGCGGGTGAAGCAGCCTCGGCAGGAACCCCCGAAGGCGCTAGCATGAAGGGTTTCAAGAATTTCGGACGGGAGGATCCAATGACCAGGCTCAAGGACAGGCTCAAGGAGAAGATCGAGGCCCACCGGCCCCGCACCCTGAAGCTGAACAAGGAGTTCGGGGACGTCGTCGTGGACGAGGTCACCATCGGCCAGGTGCTGGGGGGCGCGCGGGACGTGAAGTGCCTCGTCTCCGACATCAGCTACCTGGATCCGCTGGAAGGCATCCGCCTGCGCGGCCTCAACATCCCGGAGACCTTCGCGGCCCTGCCTCCGGCCCCCGGCGGCGAGTACCCGACGGTGGAATCCTTCTGGTACTTCCTGCTCACCGGTGAGGCCCCGAACGCGGAGGACATCGCCGAGATCGAAGCGGACTTCAAGTACCGCGCCAAGGTGCCGCCCTACGTCTTCGACGTGCTGCGGGCCCTGCCCAAGGACACGCACCCCATGGTGATGCTCAGCACCGCGGTGCTGGCCATGCAGCGGGAGAGCAAGTTCACCCACTTCTACCACCACGGCTTCAAGAAGGACCGGGCCTGGGAGTACATGTACGACGACGCCACGGACATCATCGCCAAGCTGCCGGAGATCGCGGCCTTCATCTACCGCCACAAGTACAAGGGCGGCGACATCATCAGCCCCGATCCCAAGCTCGACTTCGGCGCCAACTTCGCCCACATGATGGGCTTCAAGAAGCCCTACGACGATGTGGCCCGCATGTACTTCATCATCCATTCGGATCACGAGGTCGGGAACGTCAGCGCCCACACCACGCACCTCGTGGGCTCGGCCCTCAGCGACGCCTACTACGCCTTCTCCGCGGGCCTCAACGGCCTCGCCGGCCCGCTCCACGGGCTGGCGAACCAGGAGGTCCTGGAATGGGTGCTGAAGTTCCAGGAGAAGCTCAACGGCGCCGAGCCCACGGAGGAGAACGTCCGCACGGCCCTGTGGGAGACCCTCAACGAAGGCCACGTCATCCCCGGCTACGGCCACGCGGTGCTGCGCCGCACGGATCCCCGCTACGAGGCCCAGTTCAAGTTCGCCGAAAAGCACCTGCCCAACGATCCGGTCTTCAAGCTCGTCGCCATGATCTACAAGGTGGCTCCCAAGGTTCTCGCCGAGCAGGGCAAGACCAAGAACCCCTGGCCCAACGTGGACGCCGCCAGCGGCATGATCCAGTACCACTACGGCCTGCGGGAGTACGACTTCTACACCGTGCTCTTCGGCGTCGGCCGCGCCCTCGGCGTCCTGGCCAACCTGACCTGGGACCGCGCCCTGCAGTACCCCCTCGAACGCCCCAAGTCCGTCACCACCGACATGCTGGAGAAGTGGGCGGCGGCGGGCGGGCACAAGGACTGAGCATCGCGCTCCCGTCGTCAAAGCGCCCTTCGGGGCGCTTTTTTCATTGCTTGCTTCAGGCCCGCCTTCGGTGGACGATACCGCCCAAACCCGAGGAACCCATGCGCGCCCACCGCCTCGCCCCCCTGGCCCTGGCCCTTGCTGCATCCACGGCCCAGGCCCAGTCCTCCCCCACGAACTTCCTGTTCGCCACCATCGCCGAGCAGTCCCGCACGGCCTTCACCATCCAGGGCACCGGGTCCCGGGCGGTGGGCCTGGGCGGCTCCTTCCTGGCCCTCGCCGACGACGCCACCGCCGTCTCCTTCAACCCGGCGGGCCTGGCCCAGCTGCTGGCGCCGGAATTCTCCCTGGTCACCGAGTCCCTTCAGCGGGAGCAGTCCTTCAAGGGCTTCAAGTCCGGGGTCGAGGAATTCGGCGACACCTCCAACCGGGACAACCGCTTCGCGCCCCTCTTCTTCTCCGCCACCGTGCCCTTCCGGACCGGCAGCCGCACGCTGGTGGTGACCTTCGCCTACCAGCGGGTGGTGGACTTCAACTTCGATTCGGACCGCAACCTGGACGTGCGCGCCACCGGCGGCGGCGCCCTGCGCCGGGTCTCCAACAGCGTCACCCAGGACGGCGCCATCAACGTGTGGTCCCTGGGCGTGGGCACCGAACTCACGCCGCGCCTGCTCGTGGGGGCTTCCATCAACCTCTGGCGCGGCGAGTGGGACCTCACCTCCCGGCAGAGCTATTCCGATTCCACCGCCTTCCTGGACATCCTCCAGAACAATCAGTTCCGGGGGGTGAACGTGAACGCCGGCGTCCTCTGGCGCTCGGACCGGCTGAACGTCGGGCTCGCCTACCGCTCCGGCTTCCGGGCCGAGTACCGGCTGGAAGGCACCTTCGCCGCCGTGGACGACCAGGGCCGTCCGGTGGTCTTCCCTGCGCAGAAAGGGCAGCTCGACCTCGCCTGGCCCGACACCATCGGCGCCGGCCTCGCCTGGAAGCCCCACGACCGCCTCACCCTCACCGCCGATTCGGTGCGCACCCGCTGGTCTTCGGCGGTGCTGCGGGGCAGCTTCGTTTCCCAGGACGCCAGCGGCCCTGTGCAGGACCTCTCCCTGGATGGCGCGAACTTCTTCGACTACCTGAAATCCTCGAAGACCCCGGACACGAAGGACCTGCGGGGGGGCGTGGAATGGATCGCCTTCCTGGGGGATTCCCTCATCATCCCGCTGCGTGCCGGCTACTTCCGCGAACCCCAGCCCATCGTGGACCGCCGGACCGGCCAGCAACGGGTGCTCAAGGGCTACACCCTCGGCGTCGGCTTGAAGTTCAAGGCCCTCACCCTCGACCTCGCCTTCAAGGACGCCAGGGCCGAGAACGACGTCTCCAAGATCCTGCTGCTGAACGGCAGCTTCCTCGAAGCCACCGGGCGGGAGGAGCTGCGGGAGAAGCGGGTCTACCTCACCGCCATCCTCCAGCTCAAGGGCGACCGCGCCAAGAAGGCCATCGACTGGCTCTTCGTGGGAAAGTGAGGGCATGCCCCATCCCCTGATGCCTGCGCTGGCCTGTGCGGCCGCGGCCCTGCCCGCCACCGCCCAGGGCTGGGGCACCTTCTTCGCCGCCTACGAGGACGGCCTCGCGGCCCAGGCCAGGGGGGATCTCCGCGGCGCCCTCCAGGCCTTCCAGGCCGCCGCGGCCAAGCGCCCGGAGCCCGGCGCGAAGGTGAAGACCTACGGCCTCAACTTCCTGAACGGCTACCATCCCCACCTGCGCATCGCCGAGTGCGCCCTCGCCCTGGGGGACCTGGACGCGGCGGACCGGGCCCTGCAGGCTTCCGCGAAGTTCAACCTCGAGCCCGCCGGAAGTCGGGAGGCGCTGTCCCAGCGGCTGGCCAAGGCCCGGGACGCGGCGAAGCCCAGGAGGCGCCCGCGCCCAAGCCCGCGCCCAAGGTCGACGAGCCCCGCCCCCAGCCCCGTCCCGCCGAGTCGGCGCCGGGGCCTGCTCAACCTGTGGCGACGCCCGCCCAGGCCGCTCCGCCGAAGTCCTCGGCGCCTTCCGCGCCGCCCGTCCCTGTCGTCGGCGCCGGTACCCGCGTTCAGCCAGTCCACCCCGGCGAGGCCAAGGCCCCTTCCTCCGCCGCGCCCCCGACGGCCGTGGTCCAGCCTGGCCCTTCTCCGGCCGCCACGCCGCCCGCCACTGCCCCGGCGCCGGAGGGCCCGGCCAGCGCGAGCCCGGCCCAGGCCGGCGGGACGGGCCAGACGACCTTGCCGCGCTGGGCCTGGCTCGCCGGCGGGGGCGGCCTCCTACTCGCCCTGGGCCTCGCAGCCCTGCTGGGCCGGCGCCGCAGGCCGAAGCTGCCCGCGGATGCCGCCAGCCGCATCACCTCCAACCCCTACGGCGTGGACCTCGGGGCCAACACCCGCGGCGCGGGCGCCAGCCACGGCGGTGGCGCGGACGAGACGGTGATGGCCGCCCGCTCCGAAGCCAACGCGACCCGGAAGGTCGGGCCCTACCTGATCACCCAGGTGCTCGGCCGGGGCGGCTGCGCCACCACCTACCTCGCGGTGCACGAGCTGGACGGGACCGAAGTGGCGGTAAAGATCCCGCATCCCCACATCGTCATCGACCCGGACTTCCTGGCCCGCTTCCGCCGGGAGGCCGAACTGGGGGCGGTGCTGGACCATCCGCGCATCGTCCGCATCCTCGACCCGGGTCCGACGGAAGGCGACGCCTGGATCGCCATGACCCTCGTGCGCGGCACCACCCTGGAATCCCACCTCGACGCGTTCCGCGCCCGGCGCGAGGCCATCGGTCTTCCCGAGCTGGTCCACATCGCCTCGGACATCGCCGAGGCCATCGCCCACGCCCACAACAAGGGCGTGGTCCACCGGGACCTGAAGCCCGCCAACGTGATGCTCGGCGAGCTGGGCGCCCAGGTGATGGACTTCGGGATCGCAAGGCTCATCGACTCCACCATGACCAGCACCACGGTCTTCATCGGCACCCCCAACTACAGCGCCCCGGAAGCCATCGTGAGCCCCAAGGTGGGCCCGCCGGCAGACCGCTACGCCCTCGGCATCATCCTGTTCGAGATGCTCACCGGCGAAGTCCCCTTCCGCGGCGACACGGCCTTCCACGTCCTGGACCAGCACCGCAGCGCGCCCCTGCCGGACCTTCACCAGCTGCGCCCCGACGCGCCGCCCCGCCTCATCCGCCTGGTGGAGCGGCTCTGCGCGAAGCGGTCCGACGAACGCCCGGAGGACGGCGAAGTGATCACCATCCTCGCGGCATTGAAGGCCCAGCATCCGCTGCCCGCGGCCTGAAGCCCCCTAGCCCTCCGGCCGGTCCTTGGGCCTGCCGAAGGCCGGCGCGTAGGATCCGCCCTCCTCCTCGTCATCGTCGAAGGCGTCGGCTGGAACGCGGCGGCCTTCCAGGTTGTAGAGGCCGAAGGCGCGGCGTTCCTCCAGCTTCACCGCCTGCCGGCCCTCGACCCAAAGGCCCGCGTGCCGCTCGCCATCCCGCCACTGCACCGCGGCCTGCTCGTCCGCCAGGACCAGGGTCCAGGTCTCCCGACCGCCTTCCCGGGCGTGGTAGGCCGCCCAGGCTTCCCCCCGGGCCTCCCGGTCCTCGGCGGTGGCCGCCAGGGTGGAGGGCAGGTCGAAGGGCGCAGCGCGGAGCTGGTCGAGGGTCGTGAAGGTGCGGAGGGCCACGCCCTAGAGGTTAAGCAGTTCCTTGGCCCGGGCCGTGACGTTCGCCACCGTGAAGCCGAACTTCTCGAAGAGCACCTCCGCCGGGGCCGAGGCCCCGAAGGTGTCCAGGCCGACGGAAGCATCCGCCCAGGCCGACCAGCCGAAGGTGCTGGCGGCTTCGATGGAGAGGGTCTTCACGCCCGGCAGCAGCACGGCATCCCGCTCCGACGAGGGCAGCGCGGCGAAACGCGCCCAGGACGGCATGGAGACTACGCGGACCGCGATGCCCTCGGCCGCCAGTGCCTTGGCGGAAGCCAGGGCCAGGGCCACTTCGCTGCCGGTGGCCACAAGCTGCAGCTTGGCGTCCGCCGCGTCCGCGAGCACATAGGCGCCCCGCTGCAGGCCCGCCGCCTTGCCTTCGCTGACCGTGGGCAGTTTCTGGCGGGACAGGATCAGCGCCGTGGGACCGTCCTTGCGCTGCAGGGCGGCGCGCCAGGCTTCCGCGGTTTCGCAGGCGTCGCAGGGGCGCAGCACGTCGAGGTTCGGGATGGCGCGCAGGGAGGCGAGGTGCTCCACGGGCTGGTGGGTGGGACCGTCCTCGCCGAGGCCGATGCTGTCGTGGGTGAAGATGTAGATGACCGGAAGGCCCATGAGGGCCGCGAGGCGGATGCTGCCCCGCATGTAGTCGGCGAACTGGAGGAAGGTGGCGCCGTAGGGCCGCAAGCCGCCGTGCAGGGCCATGCCGTTGAGGATCGCGCCCATGCCGTGCTCCCGGACGCCGAAATGGAAATTGCGGCCATTCTCCCTGGCGGAGAAGTCCCCGGCGCCCTTGAGGTCCGAGTTGTTGGAGCCCGCGAGATCCGCGCTGCCACCTAACAGGTTGGGGACGGCCGCGGCGATGGCGTTCAGCACCTTGCCGCTGGCTTCGCGGGTGGCCAGGGTGTCGCCCGCGGTGAAGGCCGGCAGGGCAGCTTCAAGACCGTTCAGTTCGCCGGACATCCAGCGCTCCAGCTCGGCGGCGAGCTCCGGATGGGCCGTGCGATAGGCGTGGAAGCGGGCCAGCCACTCGGCTTCGCGACCGACGCCCAGGTCCACGGCGAGGCGCCAATGCTCCAGGGCCTCCTCAGGGATGTGGAACCGGGACTCGGGGTCCCAGCCCAGGATCTTCTTCGTTGCGGCGACCTCTTCCTTGCCCAGGGGCGCGCCGTGGGCGTGGTGGGTGTTCTGCTTGGTGGGGGCGGGGAAGCCGATGATGGTGCGGCAGTCGATGAGGGTGGGCTTGCCGGCCCCCTTGCCGGAATTCTGGAAGGCCGCCTGCAGGGCCGCGAGATCCTCGCCGTCCTCCACCTTCAGGACACGCCAGCCCTTGGCTTCGAAAGCCTTGCCCACGTCCTCGGTGAACGCCAGGTCCGTGCTGCCCTCGATGGTGATCTTGTTGTTGTCCCAGAGGACCACGAGCTTGCCCAGGGCGAGATGGCCCGCCAGGGACGCGGCCTCCTGGGCCACGCCTTCCATGAGGTCGCCGTCGGACGCGAAGACGAAGGTCTTGTGGTCCACGATTTCATGGCCGGGGCGGTTGAACTTCGCGGCGAGATGGCGTTCGGCGATGGCCATGCCCACGGCGTTGCCGATCCCCTGGCCGAGGGGCCCCGTGGTCGTCTCCACGCCCGGGCAATGGCCGTGCTCGGGATGCCCCGCGGTCTTCGAACCCCACTGGCGGAAGTTCTTGAGCTCCTCCAGAGAGAGGTCGTAGCCCGTGAGGTGCAGCAGGGAGTAGATGAGCATGGAGGCATGGCCGCAGCTCAGCACGAAGCGGTCCCGGTCCCACCACGCGGGATTCTTCGGATTGTGCTTCAGCACCTTCGTCCACAGGGTGTAGGCCGCCGGCGCCAGGGCCATGGGCGTGCCCGGATGGCCGCTGTTGGCGGCCTGCACGCCGTCCATGGACAGCACGCGGATGGTGTCGATGCAGAGCTTGTCGAGGACGGCGGTCATGGCATTACCTCAAGGGGACGATTCGGGCGCGGCCTGCTCCGGCGGTTGCTCAGCCGGCCTGCCCCGCACTGGCCTTCACGAAGGCCGTGAACAGCGGGTGGGGCGCCAGGGGCTTGGACTTGAACTCGGGATGGAACTGGCAGGCGAGGAAGTAGGGATGGTCGGGGATCTCCACGATCTCCACGAAGGTGCCATCGGGGCTGAGGCCGGTGAAGGCGAGGCCCTTGGCTTCCAGGGGCGCCCGGAACTCCGCCTGGTTGAACTCGTAGCGGTGGCGGTGGCGCTCGCTGATTTCCAGGGCTCCATAGGCCTTTGCGGCGAAACTGTCCGCCTTCAGGTTGCAGGCGTAGGCGCCCAGCCGCATGGTCCCGCCCAGTTCCTCCACGTCCACCAGCTCCCGGAGTTTGAAGATGATCCGGTGCCGGGGCGTGTCGTCGAACTCGGTGCTGTCCGCGCCTTCGAGGCCGCAGGCATGGCGGGCGAACTCGATGGACGCCATCTGCATCCCGAGGCAGATGCCGAAGAAGGGCACCTTCGCCTCCCTTGCGTAGCGGATGGCTTCGATCATGCCCCTCGTGCCGCGGATGCCGAAGCCGCCGGGCACCAGGATGCCCTGGCAGTCCTTGAGGACCTCCGCGGGATCGGCGTTCTCCATCTGCTCGGCCTCGACCCACTGGAGGTCCACCTGCAGGCCCAGGCCGTAGCCCGCGTGGTGCAGGGATTCGGTGAGGCTCTTGTAGCTCTCCTTGAACTCCACGTACTTGCCCACCACGGCGATGCGCACGGCGCCCTTGGGATTGCGGATGCGGTGCATCAGGTCCGTCCAGGGCTGGAGGTTCGGCACGCTCTCTTCGAGGCCCAGCAGGGCCGCCACCTTGGCGTCCAGGCCTTCGGCGTGGAGGTTGAGGGGCACCTCGTAGATGGTGCTGGCGTCCTTGGCGCTGAAGACCGCGTCCTGGGTCACGGAGCAGAAGAGCGCGATCTTGTCCTTCAGCTCCCTCGGGATGTCCTGCTCGGCGCGGCAGAGCAGCACGTCGGGCTGAATGCCGAGCGCCCGCAGCTCCTTCACGCTGTGCTGCGTGGGCTTGGACTTCAGCTCCCCGGCGGCCTTGATGTAGGGCACGTAGGTGAGGTGCATGTTGATGGCGTTGGCCTTCATGCGCTCATCCAGGCCCGCTTCGAGCTTCCACTGGCGGATGGCCTCCAGGAAGGGCTGGCTCTCGATGTCGCCCACGGTGCCGCCGATTTCGACGATCACCACGTCCACGTCCTTGGCCACCTTGCGCATGGTGGACTTGATCTCGTCGGTGATGTGGGGGATGACCTGCACGGTCTTGCCCAGGTAGTCCCCGCGCCGCTCCTTCTGGATCACCGTGTTGTAGATCTTGCCCGTGGTGATGGTGTGGTTGCGGGTCGTCGGCACGCTGGTGAAGCGCTCGTAGTGGCCCAGGTCCAGGTCGGTCTCGGCCCCGTCGTCGGTGACGAAGACCTCGCCGTGCTGGAAGGGCGACATGGTGCCGGGATCCACGTTGAGGTAGGGATCCATCTTCATCAGCGTGACCTTCAGCCCCCGCGCCTCCAGCAGCGCGCCCAGGGACGCCGCGGCGATGCCCTTGCCCAGGGAGGACAGCACGCCGCCGGTGACGAAGATGAACTTCGCCTGGATGGGTCCGAGATCCTTGGTGATGGACGGGGTCACATTTCCTCCGGAGCTTGGATACCCAACAGGAAGAGCCCTTGCCGTAGGGCCCTTGCAGTGGCGACGCAGAGGGCAAGGCGCCACCGCTGCACATTCCGATCATCAAACCCACCTCGGTAAATTGGACAGTGGGTGTAGAACGCGCTGAATGCTCTCGCGATCTGAAGTAAGTGACGTGCAATTGGCGCAAGTTGAAGTTGTTCTTGCGCCATTCGAATTGCAGTGGGTAGACCAGCCAACTCAAAAAGGAGCTCTTGCGCGAAAGGTGAATCCAAGCCCACGGGTTCGGGGTTTGAGTCATCAAATGGGATCGCGCTAAAGTTCACCTGTTTGTATTGAATGAAGGCTGTTGCGTCTCCATCTGGCGGTGTGATTGGCCTTGCGTGTTGATCGAAATGAGCATCATCCGAGAGGGATAAATCCGTAGCGCCCTTCCGCAGAATTGACATAATGCGGGCGTGGGCGTACTGCACGTATGGGCCCGTGTCCCCATCCAGGGCGATGACCCGGTCCCATTCGAAGGTGATGGGCTTGAGGCGGTCGTTCATGGCGTTGAAGAACAGCACCGCGCCCATGCCCAGCAACTCAGCCACTCTGGCCTTGTCGGGCAGGTCCGGGTTTTTCTCCTCAATTACCGCCGCCACCCGCTCCCGGGCCTCGTCCAGGACGTCCTCGAGAAAGATGACGTTGCCCTTGCGGGTGCTCATCTTGCCTTCGGGGAGGCGGATGAGGCCGAAGGGCGTGTGCACGAGGCGGCCCTTGAACCAGGGGTCCAGCTTCTCCATGGTCGCGAAGATCTGCTGCATGTGGAGGGTCTGCTCGCCGCCGATGACGTAGATGCAGCGGTCGAAGGTGTAGGCCTCCTTGCGGTAGGTCACCTGGGCGAGGTCCCGGGTCGCGTAGATGCTCGCGCCGTCGCCCTTCTGCACGATCATCGGCGTCTCGATGCCGACATCGCTCAGGTCCACGATCTTCGCGCCACCTTCGCCTTCGACCATCAGTCCCGCGGCGTCAAGGCGCTTCAGCACATCGCCGAGCATGGCCTCGTAGAAGGCCTCGCCCTGTTCGAGGGTGTCGAAGCCCACGCCCAGTCGGTCGTAGATGCGCTGGAACTCGGATAGGGATATATCCCTGAATCTCTTCCAAAGTCGCCGGGCTTCCGGATCCCCAGACTCCAGCTTCCTGAACCAAGCCCTGGCTTCATCCCTTAGTTCTGGATGGTCTGCTTCCTCTGCATGGAACAACGTGTAGAGGAGGAAGAGGCGGTAGAGAGGTGTCCGGCGTTTCTCAATAGATGACTCTTCGACAAATAACCTTCCGGAGTCGAGGTTTACGAGCGGTTTTTCGAGTTCTTTGTTGTCCTCAGGGACCCACTGGTACGCCGCCAGCAGAGTTCCGAACTGAGTGCCCCAGTCCCCGAGGTGGTTGAGCCGAACTACCTCGAAGCCCAGGTAGCGGTGGACCTGCACCAGACCATGGCCGATCATCGTGGAGCGCAGGTGGCCGATGGTGAAGAGCTTGGCGATGTTGGGGGAGCTGTACTCGACAATCACCTTCTTGCCATTCCGCACCCCGGCGCCGTAGGGCCGATCCGACAGGAGGCTCCCGAGGATCACCTTCGCCCGGACTTCGGGACGTAGCTTGAGGTTCAGGTAGGGGCCAGTTGCGACTATCGAGGCGCCGACCTTCTCCACACTGGCAACCAGCTCCTGATCGGCCGCCAGCTCCTGGGCCAGGGCGGCGGGGTTCTTCCCGACGGCCTTGGCCACCCGGAAGCAGGGGAAGGCCAGGTCGCCCATGTCCCCGCTCTTCGGACGCTCCAGGACGATGTCCTGGCCCGGCAAGGCTGCCGCCAAGGCTCTTTCAAAGGCTTCCCGAATGCGTTCCATGCCGCCCGTCCCCTAGAATCCTGATCACCGGGGACCGAGGCCTCTTCCAGTTTCCACGTCCGGACCGGCCCTGGGAAGCCCTGAAACATGAGGGAAGGGCTGCTTTTTCCCCTTGATCTTCAGGGCCTTTGCGGTAGGATTTCCCTTCGCGTCCGGCTTGCCCGGTCGCCGGAGAACCGACGGGGAGAGTCACGCATGGCCAATCACAAGTCCGCTTCCAAGAAGGCCCGCCGGGACGACGAGGCTCGTCTGCGCAACCGCTCCACCCGTTCCACCCTGAAGACCGCCCTCAAGAAGTTCCTGGTCGTGGTCCAGGGCGGCAGCAAGACCGAAGCCGCCACCCAGCTGCCCGGCATCATGGGCGTGGTGGACAAGGCCGCGAAGAAGGGCATCCTCCACAAGAACGCCGCCAACCGCTACAAGAGCCGCCTGACCATGAAGGTCAACGCGCTGGCCTAAGCCCTTCGGACCTCCTGGAAAAAGCCCGGCAACCGCCGGGCTTTTTCCTTTTCCCCGCTTTTATCCAACATCCTTGGGACAAGTCCAAGGCGTCCGGTTCAGAATGGCCTCTTCTTCCCCGGGAGCCCCCATGATCCATTCCAGCATTCTGGACACCATCGGCCGTACCCCCGTGGTGCGCATCAACCGCCTCGCCCCCGCGGGCGTGGACATGTACGTGAAGGTGGAAGCCTTCAACCCCGGCGGCTCGGTGAAGGACCGCCTTGCCCTGGGGATCATCCTCGACGCCGAGGCCCGCGGGGACCTGAAGCCCGGCCAGATGGTGGTGGAAGCCACGTCGGGGAACACCGGTGTCGCCCTCGCCATGGTCTGCGCCGCCAGGGGCTATCCGTTCGTGGCCATCATGGCGGATTCGTTTTCCATCGAGCGCCGTAAGCTCATGCGCGCCTTCGGCGCCAAGGTGATCCTCACGCCCGCGGCCAACCGGGCCAGCGGCATGGTGAAGGTCGCCGAGGACTACGCGGCGAAGCACGGCGCCTTCCTGGCCCGCCAGTTCGACAATCCCGCCAACCCCGCCTACCACCGCCAGACCACCGCCGCGGAGATCCTGTCGGATTTCGCTGGCCGGCGCCTGGACTGGTTCGTCACCGGCTGGGGCACCGGCGGCACCCTCACCGGCGTGGGCCAGATGCTGCGCGCCGCGCGGCCCGAGGTGCGCATCGTCGCCACCGAGCCCGAAGGCGCCTCCCTGCTGAAGGAGCAGCCCTGGGCCCCCCACAAGATCCAGGGCTGGACGCCAGACTTCGTGCCCTCCGTGCTGGACCGCGCGGTGCCCCACCAGATCCTGCCGGTCGCCGACCTCCTGGCCCGGGACACGGCCCAGCGCCTGGCGAAGGAGGAAGGCAT
This sequence comes from Holophagaceae bacterium, assembly GCA_016710635.1. Lineage (GTDB taxonomy): Bacteria > Acidobacteriota > Holophagae > Holophagales > Holophagaceae > JADJVL01. Next base: position 207,690 of record JADJVL010000010.1, read on the forward strand.
CTTCTGTGGCCTCAGTTCCGGCGGCACCTTCGCGGCGGCCCTGGAGGTGGCGAAGCAGGCCAAGGCCGGCGACGTCATCCTCGCCATGCTCCCGGACACCGGCGAGCGCTACCTCTCCACAATCCTCTTCGAGGGCGTGAACGAGGGCAGCGACGAGGTTTGATCTAAACGAGGGGGACCGCCCGCTCCCTGCGGTCGCTCTGCGTCCCCCTCGTGCTCCCCACGGGGATGCGCGGGCTGAGCCCGCGCCCCCCGTCGAGGCTCAACCTCGAGTTCAGACATCGAGCTCAGACCCGCGCTGCCCTTTCGATGGCGGCCACCGAGCGGTCGATGTCGGCCTCGGTGGTGTCCTGGCCGCTGATGGAGAAGCGCAGCACCGCCTGGCCCCGCCACGTGCTGCCGGAGAGCCAGCAGGTGCCATCGGCCTGCACCCGCTCCACCACCGTGCGGGTGAAGGCGTCGGCGTCCCCGCCGCCGGGTGGCGTGAAGCGCGCCAGGGCCTGGTTGAGGACCACTTCGTTGAGGATCTGGGCGCCGGGGATGCGAGCCATGCCTTCCGCGGCCCTGCGGGCCTGGGCGCAGCCGCGGGAGACCAGCTCCGCGAGCCCGGCCCGGCCCAGGGCGCGGAGCTGGGCATAGAGGGCGAAGCCCCGGGCCCGGCGGGAGAATTCGGGCACCCAGTCCACGGCGTCCCGGGCCGCGCCCTCCTGCTGGATGAGGTAGGAGGCGCTGGCGGTCATGGCCGCGTGGTGGGCGCGGGCGTCCCGTACGATGGCGATGCCGGAGTCGTAGGGCACATTGAGCCATTTGTGGGCGTCCGTGGCCCAGGAATCCGCCCGGTCCGCGCCGACGGCGAGGTGGCGCCGATCGGGGGCGGCGCAGGCCCAGAGGCCGAAGGCGCCGTCCACATGGAGCCATGCGCCGTGGGCGACGCAGGCATCGGCGAGGGCGTCGAGGGGATCGACGGCGCCAGTGTTGATGTTGCCCGCCTGGGCGCAGACGATGGTCGGTCCCTCCCCGGCGGCGAGAACCTTGCGCAGTTCGTCCGCCCGCATGCGTCCCTGGCCATCCACGGGGACCCGCACCATGCGGCCCGCCCCCAGCCCCAGGAAGCGCAGGGCCCGCGGGATGGTGACGTGGACCTCGTCGCCGACGATGACGCGGAGGGCGGGCGATCCCTGGAGGCCATCGCGTTCCACGTCCCAGCCCGCCCGGCGGAGCATCTCCCCCCGGGCCGCGGCAAGGCAGGTGAAGTTGGCCATCTGGCAGCCCGTGACGAAGCCCACGCCGCTGGCGCGGGGCAGGCCCAGGAGTTCCAGGATCCAGCGGGCGCAGGCCTCCTCCACGACCGCCAGGGCCGGCGACGCGGCGTACAGCCCGGCGTTCTGGTCCCAGGCGGAGGTCAGCCAGTCCGCCGCCACCGCGGCCTCGGAACTGCCGCCGATGACGAAGCCGAAGAAGCGGGGTCCCGCCTCGCCCACCAGCCCCGGCTCAGCGTCCCGGGCCAGCTCGGTGATGACCCGGGCCGGATCCACGCCCTGTTCTTCCAGAGGCAAATCCAGGGCCGCTCGCAGCTCTTCGAGCGTCGCCCGTGCCCCCACCGGCCGCTCCGGCAGGGACTGCCGGAAGGCCAGGGAAGCTTCATACGCCAACCGCAGTACCTCGCTCATCGCTGACTCCAGAAAAAGCATGATGACCGCGGCCAGCGCGGGGCGTCAGGCACCTTCACACCATGCCAAGGGAACGGGGAGCTCGCCGGGGGGCACCTTGGCCCAGTTGAAGTTCGGTACCAGATCCGGCGCCGCGCAGGCCATCGGCGCCTCCAGGCAGCCCAGGGACCAGCCCAGCCAGCCGACGATCTCGGGGAGGCCCACGCCCCGCGCCTTCAGCGCCTCCAGGCCCAGGGCGCCGGCGCGCTTCCCCAGGCGCGCCCCGTCCGAGGCGGTGACGAGGCCCAGGTGGGCGTAGGCCGGACGGGGCAGGCCCAGGGCCTCCTGCAGGCGCACCTGGGTGGCGGTGACGCTGCGCAGATCCGAGCCCCGCACCACTTCGGTGACGCCCTGGGCGCCGTCGTCCACCACCACCGCCAGGTGATAGGCGAAGCAGCCGTCCCGGCGGAAGAGGAGGGGATCGCCGGTGAGGACCTCCGGATCGTCGAGCTGCGGCCCCAGGACGAGGTCCACCCAGTTCGCGGAACCACGGGGCAGCCGGAAGCGCAGGGCCCGCTCGAAACCCTCCCAGGAATGCTGCCGGCAGCGTCCGGGATAGGGCCGCAGCCCCTCGTCGCCGTGGGGCGCCGAGGCCAGCAGCTGGAGGTCCTTCCGCGTGCATGCGCAGGGATAGAGCCGGTCGTCTCCATGCAACCTTTCCAGCGCCGCGCGGTAGGCCCCGCCGCGGTCGGATTGCCACATCACCGGCAAGTCGGATTCCAAGCCCAGGGCCGCCAGATCCCGCAATTGTTGATCACCGAGGTCTCGCCGGCACCGCGGCCCGTCCACGTCCTCCATGCGCACGAGCCAGCGCCCGCCCGGGGCCTTCGCCGAGAGCCAGGACGCCAGGGCCGTGCGCAGGTTGCCCAGGTGCAGCACGCCAGTGGGGCTGGGGGCGAAGCGGCCGGTGGGTGGAGGCATGGGGCCATCTTCACATGGGGTGTTGCGTCCCCCGGGGGGCTGCGCGATGGTGTTTTCTTCACCCATACAGGATTCCTGATGCTCATGCTCCTGCCCCCCCAGGTTGTGTCCGCTGCACCCAAAAATCCCCCGGTCCTGCAGACCTCGGCCTTGAAGGCGGGCCTCCTCGACGCCGTCGAGGTCAAATCCGAGAAGGGCGCCTGGGGTTCCGAGCGCTTCCTGCGCTGGAGCGAGAACGACCGCAAGGTGCTGCTGCGCATCAAGCCCGGGGGGTCCTCCTCCGGCAAGGCCGCCCTCTCGGTGTGGGCCTTCGGTCCCCCGCCCACCGCGCCAACCCTAGGAAAGGGTTCCGCCCCCACGACACCTCCCGGGGGGAAGGCGCGCATCGTCCACACGGAAGAGATCCAGCTCGGCGGCGCACCCCTGGAAATTTCCATGGATTTCGCGTCCTTCGCCCCGTCCCAGGGGCCCAAACCCTCCTGGTCCGGCTATGCCGTCCTCTCCAGTGATCCGGTGGTGCGCAGCCTTCAGCAGATCGCGGCGGCCCAGCGGCAACAGGCCCTCGACGCCGCCCTCGCGGAGATCCGCGCCACGGGATCCGTCACCTACGCCGTGCAGCTCACCACCGGTTCCGGCGCGGCCTCCACCTGGGCGACGGTGCGCTATGGCGAGCCCGCCCCCGCCCCCTTCCGCAGCCTCCTTGAGACGAAGATCCACGCCGCCACCGCGGAGTTCCCGGAAGTGTGGGGCAGCAGCGCCTCCATCGGCGAGTTCGGCAACACCCTGCTCTTCCGCTGGAAGACGGATGCGCCGGCGGTGAAGGCCCTGGTGCAGATCGCCAAGGACGGCTTCCCCGACGGCTTCGCCACCTGGAACGACCCGACCCGGGATGTGCAAAGGCAGTTCGTGGACGTCCCTGCCAAAGGGGGCACCGCCAGCTTCCAGTTGCCCGCGGCCAAGCTGCAGGGCGCTCCGGCGGGCACGGTCTTCGCCGCGCGGATCGTGCCCCTCACCGCGGAGAACAACCTGGCTGGCCTGCCCTCCCCCGCGGTGAGGCTCTCCGTGCCCGCCGCCGCGGCCAAGGCCCCGGCGCCTGCCGCTTCGCTGGCGTTCGAGATCGAGCTGGTGGGCTGGGAACCCGCCCACCTCCCCATCCCCGACGATGCCTACCACTACGTGGTCGCCGGCACTCCGGACAAGGGGATCTACGAGTCCGTGAAAAAGGTGGCCGGGCAGGAACCCAAATCCGGCGTGAAGGTCTACCTGCCGCCGAAGCCCCCTGAAAAGGAGAAGGCCTGGTACGAGAAGGTCGCTTCCGCCATCGCCTCGGTGCTCCACTTCCTTGACACCGTTGGCAACGTGGCCCAGCAGGCCTTCGGGATCGTGGAGGGCAAGGTGGCCAAGGCCCCCTTCGACCTCGCCGACATGGCGGGCCTGCCGGGCTCGAAGGTCAAGGGCGGTCTGGACAAGGCCGCAGGCGCCCTCAACCTGGCGGGGGCGAAGCTCCAGCAGATGGACCTCCTCGGCCGGGGGGCGGACTACGTCACGGGGCGGATGGCGGACGACCTGGGCATCCAGGATCCGGCGGCGCGGGCCGCCTTCATGGGCAAGTTCGGGGGCGCGGTCCGCACCTGGTCCCAGCAGAACAGCTACCTCAAGGCCACGGCGGGAGTCCAGGGTGGGCTTGTGCCCGATCCGGACTTCCAGGCCCATCCGGGCATCGCCTGGATCCGGGTTCGGGCCAAGGCCACCGGGGCCGTGCCCGCGGGGTTCCGCCAGGCGCCGCCCGCCGCTTCCCTGAAGGTGGGCGTCTTCGCCCGCAACGCCGAGCTCCTGGGCATTCCGGCGGAATACCGGGACCTCTTCCAGGCCACGGTGCCGTTCCCCACCCTGGCGGTGGGGGAGGAGCTCCTTGTCCCCGTGGTCACCCAGTACCACTGGAGCCACGAGCAGCAGGCCGGCACCTGGAATTTCGCCATCAACCACGCGGAGAAGACCCGCTACGAGCTCAACGGGAAGGCCTTCTTCGGAACCACCGTGAATTCCCCCTGGGGACAGACCGGCGGGAAGTGAGACCCCCGCACCTCAACCGTGCATGTCGGCCCAGAGCACTTCCACACGATCCTGGATCCGGGTCACGAGGCGCCGCGCCTCGGGCCCAAGGTCCTCCGGCAGCTCCGCCAGGGCGCCGCGCAGTCCGTCGAGGGCTTCCCGGGGATTGCAGGCGTTCGTGAGGGCACCCCGCAGCGCGCTCGCCGAGGCTCCTTGGCCGCCCTCCCGTAGCAGGGGCAGCAGCGCCAGGATGTCGCCGTAGAGCTGGTCCATGGCTTCAGTCCAGGGCCGTGGGCAGGCCGTCGAGGCTGCGCCGGTTCTTCGCCTGCCGGTAGGCCGCCATGGCTTCGGGCCCCTTGGCCTCGGCCCAGGCGGGAATGCGCTCCCGCTGGCCCTGGAAGGCCATGAGGGGCACGCCGTGGCCGCAGGAGGTCTGCACCTCGCGGATGGTGATGTCGATGATTTGTCGCGTGCCCGGGAGCACCTCGAAGTGCAACGAAAGTTCCGCCCAGTCCGGATCCGCAGGCGACACGGTGCGCCCCATGCCGTAGATCCGCAGGATCAGGGGCGGCTCCTCAAAGGCGCAGAACATCAGCGTGACGCGGCCGTTCTCCAGCAGGTGGGCCGAGGTCTCGTTCCCGCTGCCGGTGAGGTCCAGGTAGGCGACGCGGGTGGGCGACAGGACGCGGAAGCTGTCCAGGCCTTTGGGACTGACGTTGACGTGGCCGTCGGCGGAAAGTGGCGCCGAAGCGACGAAGAACATCGGCTGGCGGGCGATGAAGGCCGCCAGGGCTCCCGACAGGTGGTCGAACCGCGCGCCCATCAGGGTTTCGGCGTCCCGCAGGGATAGCTCCCCTTCCCTTCGCCCTTCTCCGGCATGCCCACCGTCGTGCCGCGCTTGGCCACATCCCGGGCCGTCGTCGGCGCGCCGGACAGCCGCCCGCGGGTGGCGTACTGGTCGCGGAGCTGCTGCATCATGGCCTCCCGCCGGTCGGCAAGCCGCTTGAGGGGCCGAGGCTCCATGCGGTCCAGCATGTACGCGGTCAGCAACGGCAGGGCGATGGTGGAGTCGGTGTAGCAGACCACGGCGTCGGGGAGCTGGTCCGGATCGATCTTGCCCCAGGACACGGCCTCACCGGGGGTCGCGCCGCTGAGGCCGCCAGTGTCGGGGCGGGCGTCGGTGATCTGCAGGAAGTAGTCGTGGCCGCGCTCGTCGATGCCCAGCACTTCCTGGATCTGGGGCTCGGTCTGGAGGATGAAGTTCTTCGGCGAGCCGCCGCCGAGGATCCACACGGCGCTCTTGCCGCCCTTGAGCTTGGCGTCCAGCACGAGGCTCGCGGTCTCGTTCACGTCGGCGTTCACGTCGTAGGCCAGCTTGTTGCCCTCCAGGGCCACGGCGGCCACGTTCATGCCGATGCTCGAATCGCCGGGGCTGGAGGTGTAGATGGGCACGCCGCACTGGTAGGCCGCCGATAGCACGGAGACCGTGCCGAGGCCGAGCGCCTGCTCCCGCTCGAACAGCGCCTTGCCCACCATGGTGTGGAACTCGGCCGTGCTCATGGACCGCTGGAACTCCGGCGCCTTGATGAGCTCCCGGTAGAAGGCATCCGTGTCCAGCAGCACCGTGTAGTCGAAGAGGATGTCGTAGATGCGCACCACGCCTTCGTCCCGCAGCAGGATGTCGGAGGTGTAGGGGTTGCCGCGGTGCAGCTTCAGGTCCAGGGCGAAATGGGTGTCGTGGTAGAGGTTCGCGCCGGTGCTGATCATCCAGTCGATGACGCCCGCCTCGATGAGAGGGATGATGCAGCTCCGCCCCAGCCCCGCCGGCGTCAGCGCGCCCGTGAGCGTCACGCCGAGGGTCACGTCCGGCTTGAGGATCTTCTTCACCAGCAGCCGCGCCGCCTCGCCGAGGCGCCCGCCGTTGTAGGCCAGGAAGGCCTCGTCGATGAGGTCCGCCGCCGAGATCCCCTTGCGGATCCCGCCCGGGGCGATGCGCTCGCCGTTGAGGTAGGCGCTCAGTTCGTGCTCTTCATCGTGCATGGCGGACTCCGGAACCGTCCATTCTGCCATCCCACAGTCCCGGAACCAGCCTTCCAGCGAAGCCCAGACAGTGAAACGCCCCCGAGGCAGGGGCGTTTCGTGTGGGAAGTTTGGAGGGGAACGTTGGTGGGAAGAGTAAGCGGGAACTCCACAGAGGGAGCTGGTTGCAAGTGATGGGATTTTGAGTGGCGGGAAGCCCCGAAGGGCACCTCAAGGAACAGTCTAGCCCTTTCCCGGCCCGGCAGCCACGAAGGAGACCGGCGTCACTTCGGCAGCTGGAACAAGGCCGCCTCCACGCTGCCCGGCGCCCACCCGCTGAAGCGGATCTCGGCGCTGCCCCCACCGGGCTCGAAGACGGTCATGACGGTGAGGACCCGCTTGCCCGAGGCCATGCCCGGCGCCGCGAACTTCACGGTGCGGGCGGCTTTGCCCGACGCCAGGAAGAAGTCCGCCTGGAGGGGGCGGCCGTCGGCCTTGGCCACGGCGAGCCGGGCGGTGCGGTGGGTGAGGGACTTGCGCCTGGCTTCCAGGTCCAGGAGCCACACGGCCTGGCCGTCCAGGTTGCCGTGCCCCAGGGTCTTCACCGCGTAATCCTCGGCGAAGCGCGTGCGGGCGATGTCGCCGCCCGCCGCCGGGCCCAGCAGGCGCTGGGCGGGGCTCACCTGCACGGGGCGCTTGGCGTTGGGCAGCAGCAGCCACATCTGGTCCCCCCAGCACCAGCACCGCGCGGCCCTTCTCCTTCTCCGACACGCCCTCCACCCGCGCGTCGCCGTTCTCCCGGGCCCGCACCTTCCAGCGCTGGCTGCGCCCGCCGCCGGCGATCTCCACCTCCACGGCGAAGGCGGGCCAGGGGTGGCGCAGCTTGTCCACATTGCTGAGAAGCTGCTCGCCAGATTGGGCGAGGAGAGGCGCTGCGACGAAGAGGACCGCCGCGCTACGCACGGCCGTAGTCATCCTGCAGGCGCTCGATGTCGTTCTCGTCGAAGGTGCCGAAGCTGATCTCCAGCACGCGCACCGCGTGGCCGTTGTTGTCGTCGCAGCGCAGCCGGTGCCGGGAGCCCGCCGGCAGCCAGAGCTCCTCGCCCACCGCGGGGCGCAACTCCTGTTCGTCCAGATCCACCACCACGCCCTCGTCCAGGGCCACCCAGAGCTCGTCCCGGTGAGCGTGGCG
>JADJVL010000011.1 GCA_016710635.1 Holophagaceae bacterium
CTGGTGCTGGCGCCGGAACTGGCGGTGCCGGGCTACCTGGCGGAGGACCGCCTCTGGGAGCCGGGGCTGCGGGCCCGCATCGAGGCCGAATCCGCCCGCCTGGCCTCCCTGAGCGGCGCCGTGCCGCTGCTCTTCGGCACGAGTACGCCGGCGCCGTCGGGCCGGCTCTGGAACGAGCTCTGGTGGTGCGAAAAGGGCGTGCTGCGCCAGACCATCCGCAAGCGGGCCCTGCCCCAGTACGACGTCTTCGACGAAGCGCGCTGGTTCGAGGCCTCCACGGACGCGCCGCCCCTCCTGGACTTCGGCGGGCACCGCATCGGCATCAGCATCTGCGAGGACCTCTGGGCGGATCCCTCCCTCAGCAACGCGCCGGTGACCTACGCGGCGGATCCCATTTCGGACCTGGCCCGCAAGGGCGCGACGCTGATCCTCAACGCGTCGGCGAGCCCGGGGAATCTCGGCAGCTACATGCCCCCCGGCCGCAGCGCGCCGTGGGCCGTGCCGTCCAAGGCCCAGCAGCGCCGCAGGCTCATCGCGGGTCTCGCGGCGAAGCACGGCATTCCCGTGGTCTACGGTTCCCGGGTGGGCGCGGAGAGCTGGCTGCTCTTCGATGGCGGCTCGGGCCTCGCCCAGCCCGACGGATCCTGGCAGGACGGTCCCGCGTTCGTGGAGGCGGCCCTCATGGTGGACACGGAGGCGCCGGGGACGCGGTGGCCGGAGGACCTTTCCGAAGGCGACTGGCTGCGCCAGGCCCTGGTGATGGGGATCCGCGGCAACGCCCGGAAGCAGGGCCTCGAAGGCCTGGTGATCGGCCTCAGCGGCGGCATCGACAGCGCGGTGGCGGCGGCGCTCGCGGCGGAGGCCCTCGGGCCCGAGCGGGTGCTGGGGGCGGCGCTGCCCACGCGCTTCAGCAGCGCGGAAAGTCTCGAACTGGCCAGGGACCAGGCGGCGCGGCTGGGCCTGCCCTTCATGTCCGTGGATACGGATCTTCCCTTCAGTGGCGCGGCTGAGGCGCTGAAGGCGGCCCTGCCCGGACGGGAATTCTCCCTCACCGACGAGAACCTCCAGAGCCGTTGCCGGGCCATGCTGCTCCTGGCGCTCACCAGCGAGCCGGCCATCCATGCGCGCCTGCAGACGAAGCGGCTGGCGGTGCTGAACACCGGCAACAAGAGCGAGGCCGCCACCGGCTACTTCACCCTTTACGGCGATGGCATCGGCGCCTTCGGGCCTCTCGCCGACTGTCTCAAGGCGCGGATCTACCTGCTGGCCCGTCACCTCGGCGAAGCCATCACGCCGGGCATCCTGAACCGCGTTCCTACGGCGGAGCTGAAGCCCGGTCAGACCGACGAAGCGAGCCTGCTGCCCTACGGCCAGCTGGACGCCATCCTGGCGGCGGTGATCGAGGCCCAGCGGCCGGAGGCGGGGTTGGCGGAGGATCTCGCCTGCTTCCTGGATGGCGCCGAGCTCCAGAACGCGCGCACCAACCTGCCACGGATCCTCGGCCTCCTCCGGTCCACCGAGTTCAAGCGACGGCAGCTACCCTACGGCCTGAAGGTCAGCCCCAAGGCCTTCGGGATGGGACGGCGCATCCCCCTCACCGGGATCTGAGCGGCGTTCCCAAACCCGGCCCGGATTTCGGGGGCCGGCGCCGGGGGGGGGGGGGGGGGGGGGGGGGGGGCCCCAAAATGTTTTGGGCCGTGTCGGTTCGAGTCCGACCACCGGCACCAATGGGTCCGATAGAGACCGATAGGTAGCGCATGGGCTCAAGTGGCCTGCTGGCCGTATCGCTCGATGTAGGGACCGACCCGATCCTGCAACAGCTTGACCAGAGCCTCATCCATGTATTCGTACTCGTCCGGGATGTCGAGGCAGATGATCCGCTTCCCCTGGAGGAAGGGGCGGAACTTCTTGGAGAGCTTGTTCTGTTGAGCCTTTTCCATAACAAACAGGAAATCGGCCCATTCGATCAAGTCGCTGGATACCGGATTCACCGCATCCGGATTCAGTCCGGCAGAGGCGACCTCGATGCCGGGCTGCCGAAGAACACCTTCTCGGCGGTGGGGCTCCGAAGCCGGTTCTGGCTGCAGATGAACAGGAATCGCTTCATCAGAGACCGCCTGAATTCTTGATATCGCCTACTTCTTCCCGAACTGCGCGTGCCACCGCACCACGCTGCCGTCCTTCCGTTCCATGAACCGCTCGAGCCCGGGCAGCTTCTGCATCTCGTTCTTCACGTCATCGGGGTTCAACGCGGGCGGCTTGACGTCGAAGGCGTCGCCGCTGAAGTGCTTGCTGAGCTTGCCGAGGGCCGGCAGGTCGAAGGCCTGGAGGGCTTCGAGGAGGCCGGCGGTGAGGTCGGCTTCGGTGATGGCGCCGGGGTTGGCTTCGATCCACTCCTGGCAGGCGCGCTTGACGGAGCAGTCCTTGTAGCCGGTGGCGATGAAGTCCCGCTGGAGCTGGGTGTTCCGGGCCATGGCCCGGGCCTGGTCCTCCCGCGTGCGCCGTCCGGAGGTGATCTGCACGGAGGGGTAGCGCGACTTCAGGAATTCCGCGGCGCGCCGGGCGGCGGGGCTCAGGTCCAGGGCATCGATGTCGGCGAACTTGCCCAAGGCGGGGCTCCAAGAAATCTCTCTTCCGAATCTGACGGAAGGCGCCCCCGGGCGCAACCAATTGCGCACCCTCGCAAGGCGAGGAAAGGGCTGCTAGGCTTCGTTTCGATCCCCGGAGTCCCCATGCGCCGCGCCGCCTTCGCCGCCCTCCTGCCGAGCCTGCTGGCCGCCCAGGGCCTGGACTACGTCAAGGAGCACTACGCCAAGCGTGAGGTGCTGATCCCCATGCGGGACGGCCGGAAGCTCTTCACCGCCATCTACACCCCAAAGGAAGCCGGCAGGACCTACCCGGTGATGCTGAACCGCACCCCGTACAGCGTCGCGCCCTACGGCGAGGACAAGTTCAGGAGCGACCTTGGCCCCTCGCCCCTCTTCGGCAAGGAAGGCTTCATCTTCGTCTACCAGGACGTGCGAGGCCGGCTGATGAGCGAAGGCGACTTCGTGAACATGACGCCCCACCTCGAGGTGAAGAAAGGTCCCACCGACATCGACGAAAGCAGCGACACCTTCGACACCATCGATTGGCTCCTCAAGAACGCGCCGGGTAACAACGGCCGCGTGGGGCAGTGGGGCATCAGCTATCCGGGCTTCTACACGGCCGCCGGCATGATCGACGCCCATCCCGCCCTGAAGGCCGCCAGCCCCCAGGCGCCGGTCACCGACTGGTTCACAGGGGACGATTTCCACCGCAACGGCGCCCTCTGGCTGCCCCACGCCTTCAACTTCATGATGAACTTCGGCCAGGCCCGGCCCAAGCCCACCAGCGCCTGGCCCACGCCCTACGACCACGGCACCGCGGACGGCTACGCCTTCTTCCAGGCCATGGGCGGCCTGGGCCACAGCAACGACGGGAAGTACGCCGGCCATCGCATTGCGTTCTGGACCGAGATGCTGGCCCACCCCACCTTCGACGCCTTCTGGCAGGCGCGGAACCTGCGCCCCCACCTGAAGGGCGTCAAGCCCGCCGTCCTCACCGTGGGCGGCTGGTTCGACGCGGAGAACCTCTTCGGGGCCCTCCAGGTCCACCAGGCCCTGCAGCGCCAGTCCGCCGCCACGGACAGCCGGCTGGTCATGGGCCCCTGGGTCCACGGCGGCTGGGCCCGCACCGGCGGCGACCGCCTCGGCGACGTGCGCTTCGGCTCCAAGACCAGCGAGACCTACCAGGCGGAGATCGAATTCCCCTTCTTCATGCACCACCTGAAGGACGCCCCGGATCCCAAGCTCCCGAAGGCCTCGGTCTTCGAGACGGGCACCAACGCCTGGCGCCGGCTCGACGCCTGGCCGCCCCCGGAGGCGAAACGGAAGGCCGTCTACCTGGACGCCGCCGGCCGCCTCGCCTGGAGCGCCCCCGCCGCCAAGGGCGCGGACAGCTACGTTTCCGATCCCCGCAAGCCCGTGCCCTTCTGGAACGGCATCGACATCGGCATGCCCAAGGAATACATGGTGGCCGACCAGCGCTTCGTGGCTGGCCGCCCGGACGTGCTGGTCTTCGACGGCGGCGTCCTTGCGGAGGACCTCACCGTGGCCGGGCCCATCCAGGTCCACCTCGTCGCCAGCACCACGGGCACGGACGCGGACTTCGTGGTGAAGGTCATCGATGTCTATCCGGACGAGTTCAAGGATCCGGAGGCCAAGCCCACGGGCAATCCCTTCGAGTCGAAGCACAGCAGGCTCGGCGGCATGCAGCAGCTGGTGCGCGGCGAGGTGATGCGGGGCAAGTACCGCAACTCCCTGTCGAAGCCCCAGCCCTTCAAGCCTGGCGTGGCGACGGCGGTGGACTACGCCCTCAACGACGTCTTCCACACCTTCAAGAAGGGCCACCGGCTCATGGTCCAGGTGCAGAGCACCTGGTTCCCCCTGATGGACCTGAACCCCCAGCAGTTCATGGACATCGGCAAGTCGACGGAGCGGGATTTCCGCGCCGCCACCATCCGCATCCACCGGGGCGGGGCCAGCGGCTCTCGTCTCGTGCTGCCGGTGTTGCCGACGACGGGCCGCTGAGCCCCGTCAGATCGTAAGTTCGCTGATGCGCCCATCGTCGCTCAGGGGCGCCTGACTCGATTCGCCGGTGAGGGAGCGGAACTGCCCGGCCCCGGCATCGTAGGCGAACACTTCCCCGGTCTCGATCTTGTAGACCCACCCGTGCAGGTGCAGGCGACCCGAGGCCATGCCCGCGGCGACCGCCGGGTGGCTGCGGAGGTTGCCCAGCTGGACGAGGACATTCTCCTCCACCGCGGCGGTGAGGCGGGGACCCGCCTCGAGGTGGCCGTAGTTCCCGTCGATGATGGCCTTGGTTTGTCCGGCGTGGAGGAGCCAGTCCCGGCAGGCGGGCAGGTGCTCCAGCCGCTCGGGGTGGAGCAGGGCGTGCATGGCGCCGCAGCCCGAGTGCCCGCAGACGATAATGTCCTTCACGTTCAGGGCCGCCACGGCGAATTCGATGGTGGCCGCTTCGCCGCCGCGGTGCTCGTCGTAGAGGGGCACCAGGTTGCCGGCGTTGCGCAGGATGAACAGTTCGCCGGGCAGGGTCTGGGTGATGAGATTGGGATTGATGCGGCTGTCGGAACAGGTGACGAACAGGGTCTCCGGCGCCTGCCGCTCATGGAGCCGGGCGAAGAGCTCCTGGTGGGAGGCGAAGACCTCCCGCTGGAAATGGTGGATGCCGTCGACGAGCCTCTGCATGGCTTCAGGCTAGCGGGAGCGGGGGGGAGACTGGAGGCTTGAAATTTCAGAAGGATCCCGTCCGGCGTGATTGAACGGGCAGGGAGCACCGGGCGGCTCTTCCAGACCCGGCATGCGACGCATCCCGTTCTGGCTTGCTGCGCTCGCGCTGCTGGGGCCATCCCCCGTTCCCATCCCATCCTGGGCTCGCTGCGCTCGCGTTGCGCCCGTGTTCGCCATGGCCCTCAGACCCCGGGCCATGGTGAACGCGGGCACCTTTTCAAGGTCAAGGTCAACGGCAAGGTCAACTTCAGGCCCCCACGCGCAGTCCCACGCCCTTGACCTTGAACAAGGCACCCTTTCAGGTCGTGGTTCGCCCGCATTTGGCGAACCATGATCTGGAAGGGTGCGGCCAAGCGATAGCGCGGCAGGCTGGGTCGAGCAGCAGATCCCGTTGCCGTCCATCGAAGCAGCCGGGCCCCGGTGTTGCCACTTCCCCTACAGGCTGAGGTTCGCCATGTGCTGCTCCGAGGTGATCGGAACATTGGGCTCGTCGTGGATGATCTTGCCGTCCCGCAGCTTCACGATGCGGTGGGCGTGGCGGGCGATGTCCTCCTCGTGGGTGACGAGGATGATGGTGTTGCCCCGCTGGAAGAGCTGTTCGAAGAGATCCATGATCTCGATGCTGGTCTTGGAATCCAGGGCGCCGGTGGGCTCGTCCGCCAGGAGGATGGAGGGGTCGTTGACCAGGGCCCGGGCGATGGCCACGCGCTGGCGCTGGCCGCCGGAGAGCTGGTTGGGCATGTGGTCGGCGCGGGTGCCGAGGCCCACGTTCTCCAGGGCCTTGTGGGCCTTGGCGTGGCGTTCCGTGGGGCTGTCCCCGGCGTAGATGAGGGGCAGTTCGACGTTCTGCAGCGCCGTGGTGCGGGCCAGCAGGTTGAAGGTCTGGAAGACGAAGCCGATCTCCTCGTTGCGGATCTGGGCCAGCTCGTCGTCGCTCATGCCGCTCGCCAGCTTGCCGTTCAGTTCGTAGGTCCCCTGGGTGGGCGAATCCAGGCAGCCGATGACGTTCATCATCGTGGATTTGCCGGATCCCGAGGGGCCCATGATGGCGATGTACTCGCCCCTGGCGATGTCCAGGTCCACTCCGTCCAGGGCGCGGACCTCCATGTCGCCCATCTGATAGACCTTGGTGATGCTGCGGAGCCGGATCAGGGGCGCGTCGTTCGCAGGGACATCGGGCATGGGTACCTCGTAAGACATCATAATGGGCCACAGACCCTGGAAGGGACTAGGGGTGTTTCGTCCGGGGAGGGCGGATCGTTTAGGCGGGAGGGTGGACCGCCGGTTCCCGGCGCCAGGCGGCGAAGGCCAGGAGCGCCGCCACCACGAGGATGCAGCCCTGGCCCCCCAGCACCCAGCGGGCTCCGGAAGGGCCCAGGGCCTGGGCGATCTCTCCCGCCGCCAGGTTGCCCAGAGGGGTGATGCCGATGATGGCGATGAGATAGATGGCGTTCAGCCGGCCCCGCAGGGCCGGGGGGGACCACGCCATCACCATGCCGCTCATGGTGGAAACGAAGGTGGCCTGGACGAAGCCCATGGCGGCGAAGACCACCGGGGCCAGGAAGCGGTGGGGCAGGGCGCCCAGCAGGATCAGGCCCACCCCGAAGAGGCCGAAGGCCCGGATGATCCGGCGCAAGGGGTCCCCGCCCTTGCGATCCCGGGCCACCCGGAGGCCGCCGAGGACCGCGCCGATGCCGAAGGCCGAGAGCAGGCCCGCCACCCCGCGTTCGCCCAGGCCCAGCTGATGCGCGCCGTAGACCGGCAGCAGGGCGAAGTAGCCCCAGGCGAACAGTCCCGCCACGGCTCCGAGGAGCACGATGGTGCGCAGGCCCGTGTGGGTTCGAAGCACTGCCCAGCCTTCCCGGTAGGTGCGCGTCTCGCCGCTCTCCACGCGGGAGCTGCGCACCGACAGGTGCCGGGATACCCACACCAGGGGCAGGAAGGTGAGGGCGTTCAGGGCGAAATTGCCCGCGGCGCCGAACACGGGGAAGAGCAGCGCCGCCACCGTGGGCCCGAGGATGCGGCTGAGGTTGAACTGGGCGCCCATGAGCCCCATGGCCGCAGGAGCCTGCTCGGGACCCGCGAGGTCCGCAACCAGGCTGTGGCCGAGGGTCATGGCCAGGGCGCCGCCGAGGCCGCTGGCGAGGGCGAAGAAGACGAGGCCGTGGAGGCCGAGCCAGCCCCTGAGGGCGAGCAGGGCCATGGACACCGCCAGGGCCATGAGCCAGAGCTGGGCCAAGGCCATGGCCTTGGGCCGGTCGAGGTGATCGGCGATCCACCCGCCGAGGGGAATGAAGACCAGGGTGGCGAGGCCGGAACTGAACGCGAGGCGCCCGCCCCAGCGGGCGGCCTCGCCGCCCGCCAGGCTGAGGGTGAGCCACTGCTCCGTGAAGATCTGCATCCAGTTCCCGATGTTCGAGACCAGGGCCGCGAGGAGGAACAGGCGCAGGTTCCTGGCCTTCCAGATCGGGGCCGCGCTCACGGGTCCGCCTCGAGGAGCAGGGCCAGGCCCAGTCCGCCGCCGATCCCCAGGGTCGCCACCCCCAGGCCGCCGCCCCGGAGGCGCAGCTGGTGGAGGAGGGTCACCACGATGCGGGCCCCGGAGGCGCCGATGGGATGGCCCAGGGCCACGGCCCCGCCCGCCGGGTTCAACCGTTCGAGGGGCAAGCAAAGCTGCCGCGCGCAGAGCAGAACCTGGGCGGCGAAGGCCTCGTTGAGCTCCCAGAGATTGATGTCGGCCACCGCCAGCCCATGGCGGGCCAGGAGCCGCTGCACCGCTGGGACTGGGGCCTCGCCCATGTCGAGGGGATCCACCGCCGCCGCCTCCCAACCGAGGATGCGCCCCAGCACCGGGGCGTCACCTTGGAACGCTTCCCGGGCCAGCAGGATCGCGGCGGCCCCGTCGGCCAGGGCCGAAGCGTTCCCGGCGGTGATGGTGCCGTCCGGCCCGAAGACCGGCGGCAGCGCCGCGAGGGCTGCCAGCGTGTCGCCGGGGCGGACGCATTCATCCGCGGCGAGCTGGGGCAGGGGCAGGAGTTCCCGGCGGAAGTCCGCCGCCGCGGCCTTCCGGTGGCTGGCCAGGGCGAAAGCATCCGCATCGGCCCTCGAGACGCCGTGCCGCGCCGCCAGCCGCTCCACGGTCTCCCCCATGAGGAGGCCCGTCACGGGGCAGCGCAGGCCGTCCTGGATCATCACGTCCGGGACCTCGCGGTGGCCCATGCGCAGGCCCTTGCGCAGGCCGAGGAGCAGGTGGGGCGTGTCGGACATGGCCTCGCTGCCGCCGGCGAGGATGGCCCCCTCGAAACCCAGGGCCAGGGCCTCCGCCCCGTGGATCAGGGCCTGCAGGCTGGAGCCGCAGGCCATGTTCACCGTGCTGGCGAAGCAGGCCTGCCCAAGCCCCGCCCGGAGGGCGATGGTACGGGCGGGGTTCATGCCCTGGGAATGGCTTCGGGCCATGCCCCAGAAAACGCGCCGGATTTCCGGCAGCGCCGGGTCCTGGGCCAGGCGGGCCACGGCTTCCACCCCCAGGCCCACCGCGCCCAGACCCGCCAGGGCTCCGAGATACCGGCCCTGGGGCAGGCGGCCCGCCGCCAGGATCAGCACCGGCCCTGCCCCGCCTTCGGAGGAACCGGGCCTGCCCGGGATCACTTGGGCTCCGGCAGGGGCGGGGGCTCTGGCAGGGGCGGGGGCTCCGGCGGGGGCTCCGGCAGGGGATTGTCCGGCGTGGCTTCCCGTGGGCCCAGCAGCACGTCCGGGGGATACCAGGCGTCCAGCACCGCCTTGTGGCGGGCGAGCCACTCCCGGCCCCAGAAAAGGAGCCGCAACCCCAGCGGGTGATCGCCGGTGCTCGCGGGCAGGCCCCAGGCATCGAGGCCCAGCTTCCGGGCCAAGTACAGGGCCCGGGGAAGATGGAAGTCGGAGGTGACCACATAAAGCGTGCGGACGCCGAACACGTCCCGGGCCCGGCGGAGGCTGTCATAGGTCCGCCGGCCGGCGAAATCGTGGACGATGCGGTCCTCCGGGACGCCCTGCTTCACCAGCCATCGGCGCATGGCCATGGGTTCGTTGTAGTTGAGGGAGCGGTTGTCGCCGCTGACCAGGAACCAGGGCGCGCGGCCGGACCGGTGCAGGGCCAGGGCCGCCTGGAGCCGGGCCTCCAGGACCGCCGTGGGTTCGCCATCGGAATAGACGCCGGCCCCCAGCACCAGCACCGGCGCGGCGGGCCCGGAAAGCAGGGCCTCGGCGGGCTGGAGGATCCTCGCCCTCGCGGCCACCGGGAACTTGCGGTGGATCCAGATCAGATCACCCATGAGCCCCAACAGGACGAGGACCCCGATCCAGCGGAAACGGGGGCTTCGCCAGTCCGGCCTGGGCCAACTCAGCCGGGGAAGGATGCGCCGATGGGGATTCGCCATGCTGGGTTAGCATAGATGCTTTGCCGCACTTCCCGCCCCTGGGGCCCGTTTCCTGGATTCGAATGAACCATCCATCCGCCGTCCGTCCCACCTCCCGGCTCCTGCGCAGCCAGGCCTGGCCCCTCGCCCTGGCTCTGCTCGCCAGCGCGACCGGCTGTTTCCGCGCCACCGGCATCCAGCGTTCCATCATCGCGGCTGAGGAGATCCCCGCCATTGGGGGCGACCGTCCCGCCGGCCTGAAAGCCGCCGCGGGCCCCGGCGACTACTACCTGGGCAACGACTTCGTGGAACTGGCGGTGGACGGCACGCCCTTCGGCGAGCGGGACGCCATCGCGGGAGCCTTCAGCGGCGGCAGCGTGGTGGACATCGGCTACATCCAGCTCGACACCAGCTTCCGCCGGGTCTCCATGCCTTCGGACAGCCTGGACCGGCTCACCCCCCTGGTGAACCAGGATCCCGATCTGCAGCTGGTCTTCGACAGCTACGTCCCGAAGGTGGAGGGCGATGTTGCCACCATCCAGGCCACCGGCGGCCTCTACGATCCCAAACACAAGCTTTCCGGGGCGACCTGGGACAGCCGGGACCGGGTGGTCGGCGTGACCGCGGTGCACAAGGTCTCGCTGGCAAAATTGGGCCGCTATTTCACCCTCGAGACCACCGTCACCAATACCGGCGGCGCCACCCTGGGCATCCGCAGCGTCGGCGACGGCCTCTTCCAGCGGGGCGGCGGCTACCGCGCGGTGGTGCCCGCCCAGAAGGACGCGAACGGCGCGAACCTTTCGGGATGGGGCGTGCAGATTCCCGGCACCGACTTCACCCAGCCCCTCGCGGCCTCGGTCCAGGCTCCGGTGGTCGGCTTCATGGCCGCGGAACCCGCCGGCCTCACCGAGGACGCCCACGCGAGCCTCGGCCTACTCCCCCTCGACGCGGACCAGTTCCTGGTGGCCAGCGATCCCCAGGACGCCCTGCACCAGTCCCGTCCCAGCTACCCCGGCCGGGTGATCGTGGGCGGCCTTCCCGGCGGAGGCCTTTCAGGCACCCAGTCCCTGACCCATCGGCGCCGCCTCTATCTGCTCGGCGGCACCAGCCTCGCGGGGGATCTGCCCAGCCAGACCACGGGCATCTTCAACACCATGGAAGTCGACCGGGCCGTCCTCCGGCCCATGGACCTGGGCCTGGCCTACTACCGCACCTTCGGCACCGCCTCCCGCAACGGCCCCATCCAGACCGAGGTCCGCTTCGAGCGGAATCTGGGAACGACGGCGGCCCCGGTCTGGCAGCTCGAGCGGGTTGAATGGCGCGAGCCCAACGAGAATGTGCCCTCCCTCTTCAGCACCGGCGGCGCCGACAGCGTGGGGGTCTACCTTCCGGTGGGCACCTACCGGGTCACCGCACGGAACCGGGAACAGCAGACCGTCCTTACCATGGCCGCCAATTCCTTGAACGCAGACCGGCCGAACCTGGTCCTGCCCCTTGTCATCGAGAAGGACAAGCAGTTCTTCATCAACGAAGTCCTGAGTCCCGAGCGCGAAAGCCTGTTGGCGGCGGACGGGACCTTCAAGGGCAACGTCTTCACGCCCCACTATTTTTCCGCCGTGGGTCTCGACCAGGCCGCGGGCCACTTCCAGCCGCTCCGGCTCACCTACGCCGGCATGTTCGGCACCCAGGATCCGGACCTGCAACGGGCACGGAGCCTGGGCGGGGCCTTCGATTCCATCACCAAGGCCAAGATCAGCGTCGCCGCGAACCTTGGCTCCTACCGCTACCGCGGCGGCAACAGCACCTTCGGCGCCTCCTTCAACGACCTCGTTCCCGAAACCGGCTACTTCAGGCCCGGGACCTACACCATCTACGCGACGCGGGGTCCGCTCTCACCCCTCGACAGCCTCGTCATCCAGGCCTACGACGGCCAGACGGACGTAAGCCATGGATTCATCATCGCGCCTGCGGCGATGCCCACCGGCTGGACCAGCTTCGACCTGCCCGGTCCCTCCTATGCCACGACCGGGGGGCTCCAGCCCGCCGAAAAGCTTGCCTCGGCCCTCTCTGAGCAGGTCCAGGTCGTGGCGGACACGGAGATGGACCTCCATCCCAACGCGGACCAGCTCTACAAGGATTTCCGGGAGGAGTTCGGGACCGGGACCGATACGGACGCCAGCCGGAGCACCATCGGAGCCGAACCCTACACCCTGGGCGCCCGCACTTCTGACCTGGGAACCTCTGGCCAGGCCACCGCGCTTTTCGTCCCCAAGCCGACTTTGGACATCCGCGCCGGCGCCCGCGCCTCCCGGGGCTGGACCCTGGCGGACTTCCTCGCCCAGGCGGAAGGCTCCTACACCGTGGTCCACCGCCCCCGCGGACCCAAGGGCCTCTTCACCCAGAAGGGCTTCAATCCCGCCGTCGCCCTGGGCACCGGCGTGAACGCCTGGTGGACGGCCCAGGGCACCGTGTCCCTGGGCCGCACCAACGGATCCTTCGAGGCGCTGGAACTGCTCCGCGCCGAAGGGTTCGATCCGGCCAGCCCGGCTTCCTGGTTCAACGAATTCAAGCAGGTCCGGGCCGACTGGTTCGCCATCCTGAATCAGCAGACGCCCACCACCTTCACGAAGGGCCTGGGCCTCTCCTCCGCTAGATTCACCCTCGACACGCCCGTGGGCCAGGCCCGCACGTTCCTGAAGACCGGGGACAGCGTCCTGAAACAGGAGGATCTCGGTGGCATCCTGACGGCGCTGAAAAGCGGCGCCGCGGTGGCGTCCACGGGCCCCCTGCTTGATGTGAGCATCGGCTCCACGGGACCCGGAGGGCTCGTCGCGGGCCCGGCCGCCGTGGTCACCCTCAACCTCACCCTCGTCGCCGGTTCCTGGGTTCCCGTGGACGAGCTCCGGATCGTGGTCAATGGACAGGTGGTCCAGACGCTTTCCGTGGCGGCGACCCTCAGCCGGAACGACAGCCGCACCCGGACCGGCTCCGTCCAGGTGAATCTGCCGGCGGGCAAGGACGCCTGGATCGTCGTCGAAGCCGGGGTGGCCCTCAACACCACGGGCGCCTACGCCGCCGGAACGCCCTGGGCGAAGGTCGCCAAGGGGATCTACCCCATCGCCGTCACCAATCCCATCTTCGTGGACGTGAACGGTGGCGGATACCTCGCCCCTGGGCTCTAATTAGGATCCTTTCCGGAGTGGCCGATGCCTGTTGATCTGGCGCCTGCGCGGCTGCCGGAGGACACCGACGCCGAGCGCAGCCTGCTGGCCACGCTTTGCGCCCCCGGCGCCGAGCCCATGGCCGCGGACATCGCGTTCGCCCTGGAGGAGGAGGACTTCGTCCATCCCGCCCACCGCGCGGTGTTCAAGGCCCTGCGCGCCCTCCTCCAGGCGAGGCTGGAGGTCAACGCCCTCACCCTGAAGGATGTCCTGGACCAGGAGGGGGCCCTCAACATCGTGGGCGGCTATCCCGGCCTGGTCGAACTGCTGAGCGCCGAGGAGGTGGGCCGCCCCCAGGTGCTGGCGGACCTGATCCGCCGCAAGCACCGGCAACGCCAGCTCATCCGCCTGGGCTCCCAGCTGGCCCGGCAGGCCGCCGAGGAAGAGGCCCCGCCGGAGTCCCTCGTGGAGCTGGCCGCCCAGGACCTCTTCCGCCTCGCCCAGGGGGATGCGCGTTCCAAGGGTCTGGAGCACATCAAGTCCATCGCCGACGAGGCCATCGAGGGGCTGGTGGACCGGATCGAGGGCCGCGGCGCCCCGGGCCTGCGGGTGGGCTTCCCGCGCCTCGACGCCATCACCCAGGGCTTCCAGCCCGGCAACCTGATCATCCTCGCGGCGCGCCCCGGCATCGGCAAGACGTCCCTGGCCCTCAACTGGCTGCTGCGCTCGGCCCTCCACCAGGGGGCGCACACGGCCTTCTTCAGCCTCGAGATGAGCTCCGAGGAGGTATTCATGCGTCTTCTGAGCGCCCACGCCCGGGTGAACATGAAGTCGGTGCTGGCGGGGGCCTTCGACGCCACCACCGAAGCCCGCCTCTACGCCAGCCGGGACGAGCTCATCGGCCTGCCCATCTTCATCAACGACCAGGCGAGCATCACCGTGCCCCAGATCACCGCCCAGATCGACCGCCACCTCAGCGCGGTGAATTCGAAGCTGGACCTGGTGATCATCGACTACCTCCAGCTCCTCAGCAGTCCCGAGGGCAGCCGCGCCGCCAAGCAGAGCGAGGCGGTGCGCATCGGCGAGATCAGCCGCGGCCTCAAGCTGCTGGCCAAGGACCGCGGGCTGCCCGTGGTGGTGCTCTCCCAGCTCAACCGCGAAGTGGAGCACCGCACCGGCGGCCGGCCCCAGCTCAGCGACCTCCGCGACTCCGGCGCCCTCGAACAGGACGCCGACATTGTGGCCTTCATTCACCGCCGCAGCGCCCAGGGCCAGGTGGACCAGGAGCCCGAACGCAGCGCCGAACTCATCGTCGCCAAGCACAGGAACGGACCGACGGGGAGCATTCCCCTGTATTTCGAAGGGGAGTACGCCACCTACCGGGAGATGGAGCGGGTGGCGGAGAGCAGCTACTAGGCCGTCGTCTCATCCCAGCGCAGATGCAGATGAACACCCGGTGTGGGACGAAATCCAGGGTTTGACCTTGAAAGAGCACCCTTTCGGATGCGCGTTCGCGCCCTTTGCGAATGCGGATCCGGAAGGGTGCCAGACGCGAAGCGTCGTGGCCCTTGGATCCGGGTACGGATATCACGGGCCGAAGGCCTGACGAGCCCTGTCTGCGCTGATTCCGCCTTTGCTTGACAGAAGGACTTGTCAGCCGAGCGGCTCGTCAGGCCTTCGGCCCTCGGCGGCCGTGCCCGGATCGGAGGGCCACGACGCTGCGCGTCTGGCACCTCGATCGGCGATGGCCGAAGGGCGCGGCCATCGTCGATCGAGGTGCTCCTTGAAGGTCAAAGGCTTGGTGTGTGGTTCCCTTGTGGGGACTCGGATCACTCGAGGTTGATCGAGGTGCTCCTTTAAGGTCAAAGGCTTGGTGCGTGGTTCCCTTGTTGGGAAATGGTTACTCCAGGCCGAAGGTACCCGTCTCCAGCTCTTTCTTCACCACCGTCATGAACTGGTCGCCCACGGCGCCGTCCACCACGCGGTGGTCGAAGCTGAGGCCGGAGTACATGATCTGGCGGATGGCGATGGCGTCGCTGCCGTTCTCGTCGGTGACGACGACCGGCCTTTTCGCGATCGTGCCGATGGCCTGGATGGCCACCTGGGGCTGGTTGATGATGGGCAGGGCGAAGATGTCGCCAAATACTCCCGGGTTGGTGATGGTGAAGGTGCCTCCGCTGATCTCGTCGGGGCTGAGCTTCTTGTTCCGGGCGCGGGTGGCGAGGTCGTTGAGGCTCCTCGCCAGGCCGCCGAGGTTGAGGCTGTCGGCGCTCTTCACCACGGGCACGATGAGTCCCCAGTCGAGGCTCACGGCGATGCCCAGGTTGATGTCCTGCTTGTAGACGATGTTGTCGCCGTCCACGGAGCTGTTGACGATAGGGAAGGCCTGCAGGCCCTTGATGACCGCCTTCATGATGAAGGGCATGAAGCTCAGCTTGGTGCCGTAGGTCTCCTCGAAGGCCTGGCGGTGCTTGGCGCGCAGGCGCGCCGTGTTGCTCATGTCGATCTCGAAGATCGTATAGACGTGGGGGCTGGTGCGCAGCTTCGAGTTCACCATGTTGTCGGCGATGATCTTGCGCATGCGGCTCATGGGCTCGACCTTCACCCGCTCGCCGGCGGCGAAGGCAGGCACGTGGGGTACCGGCGGCACGGCGAGGCCTGGGACGACGCCCATCGTCGGCGCCGAGGGATCGTGGGCGGGGGCCATGCGGGGCATGGCGCCGCTCACCGGCGGGGCGGACGCCGCTCCCCCCTTGGCGAGGAAGGCTTCCATGTCCTCCTTGGTGACGCGGCCGTTCTGTCCGCTGCCGGGTACCAAGGCGAGGTCCACGCCGTGCTGCTTCGCCATCTCGCGCACGAGGGGCGAGGACTTGGTGCGGAGCCTGCCTTCCAAGCTGTTGTCGTCCTCGTCCGCCATGGGATGCACCGGGGCCGCGAGTCTGGCTTCGGTGGCGGGGGCGGCGGCAGGGACAGAGGCCGGGACGGAGGCCGGGGTCGGGGCTGAGGCTCCACCCTTGCCGAGCTCGGAAGCATCCCCCAGCCGCGCCACCACGGTGCCCACGGGCACGGTGATGTTCACGTCCACGAGGATTTCGAGCAGGGTGCCGGCGAGGGGGGACGGGATCTCCGCGTCCACCTTGTCGGTGCTGATTTCGTAGAGGGTCTCGTCCTTCCCGATGGTCTCGCCGACTTTCCGGTGCCACTTCAGGACGGTGGCTTCCGCGATGCTCTCGCCCATCTGGGGCATGACGACGTCGAACGACATGGGTTCTCCTAGGTGGACAGGTCCGGGGACTGCGCGTGGTGGTCGGTGCAGCACTGGAAGGCGTGGGCGAGTTCGAGGAGGCGCACGTCCGAGAGGGCCGGGCCGATGAGCTGGAGGCCCACCGGCAGCCGTTTCGAGGGCGTGTCGGGGGAGGGCGCGAAGCCTGCGGGTATCGACATGCAGGGCAGGGCCGCCAGGGGAGCGGCCACGCTGTAGGCGTCCGCCAGGTACATGGCGATGGGGTCCGCGGACTTCTCGCCGAAGCGGAAGGGCAGGGCAGGGCTGGTGGGGGTCGCGAGGACGTCGACCTTTGCGAAGGCCTTGGCGAAATCGGCGGCGATGAGGGTGCGGGCCTTCAGCGCCTTCAGGTAGAAGGCCTCGTAGTATCCCTTCGATAGGCAGAAGGTGCCCAGGAGGATGCGGCGTTTCACTTCGGCCCCGAGCCCCGCATCGCGGGTCGCGGCGAGCATGGCGTGGAAGCCGCCGTCGGGCACCCGGGCGCCGTAGCGCACCCCGTCGAAGCGGCTGAGATTGCTGCCGACCTCGCTGGTGCAGAGGAGGTAGTAGGTGTCGAGGGCCCAGGCGGTGTGGGGAAGGGAGACTTCCTCCAGGATGGCTCCCTGGCTTTCGAACACCTTGAGGGCCGCGGCCACGGCCTCCCGGACGGGCGCCTCGATGCCCTCGCCGAAATATTCCTTCGGAAGGCCGATGCGCAGGCCCGCCAGGTCCGCAGGCCTGAGGTCCTCCAGCCGCTCGGCGCCGGGAATGTCAACGGAGGTGCTGTCCAGGGGATCCCGCCCGGCGAGGACCGCGAAGCCCTTGGCCAGATCCGCGGCGGACCGGGCGACGGGGCCCGGCTGGTCCAGGCTGGAGGCCATGGCCGTCAGCCCATGCCGGCTGAGGACGCCATAGGTCGGCCGGAGCGCGGTGACATTGCAGAAGCCCGCCGGCAGCCGGACGGAGCCGCCGGTGTCGCTGCCCAAGGCGAAGGGCGCATAGCTCGCCGCGACGGAGACGATGGAGCCGCTGCTGCTGCCCCCGGGGACCCGGGACCCGTCCCACGGATTGCGGGTGGGCCCGAAAGCGCTGTACTCGCCGCTGGAGCCCATGGCGAACTCGTCCATGTTGGCCTTCGCCAGGGGCACGGCGCCGGCCCGGAGCAGACGGGCCACGACGGTGGCATCGTAGGGGGATTGATAGCCTTGAAGGATCTTCGAGCCGCAGCCCATGGGGGTCCCGGCCCAGTTGAAGTTGTCCTTGAGGATGAAGGGCACCCCGAGCATGGGGGAGCGCTCCCCGGCATGGAGCCGGCGGTCGGCCTCCCTCGCGGCGCCGAGCGCGCCTTCCCGGTCCCGCCAGACCAATGCGTTCAGGGTCGGTTCCAGGCGGTCCATCCGGTCGAAGGCGGCCTGGACCAGGGAGACGGCGCTCAGGTCCCCCTGGTCCAGCCCCTCCCTCCATTCCAGTACGGTGCCTGCGGCCATTCTGAACGTCCCCCGGACCTGAAAGTGTGCCAGCAACCTCAGTCAGCGTCAGCGCGGGAGCGCCAGGGAGGCGCGCCGGGCCCTCGAGGGCCCGCAGTTCCGGAAATTGTTGGAACGGACCGCATCGGGGGTTGCCAGATCGCGGGGGCCCAGCAATGCTGTGGCCACTTCATCCTTTCCCGCCCGCAGGGCTAACATATGGACTGACCCTACATTCCTGTTGGAAATAGGCTACCATCCACCCAACCCCAGCCTTTGACAGACGCCTGTCCACTTCCCCCATTTCCACTCCTCCGATGAACCCTTTCGAGATCCTGGAATTGCTCCCCGGCGCCTCTATGGAAGAGATCAAGGCGGCTTATCACCGGCTGGCGAAGCAATGGCACCCGGACCGGTTCTCCGGCGACCAGAAGGCCGCGGCGGAGGATCGTTTCCGGCTGCTTTCCGAGTCCTTCAACGCGCTGAAGGATCCCGACAAGCGAAGGGCCTTCGAGGACCAGTTCGGGAAGCAGACCACCGCCTCGGCGGCGCCGGAGCCGAAACGCACGGCCATCCCCGAGCGCACCGCGGACGACTGGTTCGGCGAGGCCAAGGACTCCCTGACCCACGGCGACCTGGAGCGGGCCATGGGGCTCATCCAGTACGCGATCCGCCTCGACGCGGGCAAGCCGCCCTTTCACGTCCTCATGGCGGACATCATCGAAAAGACCACGGGCAACCGGCGCGCCATGATCCGGTCCCTCGAAACCGCCGCGAAACTGGAACCCAAGAATGTGGATACGCAGCTGCGCCTCGCGGACCTGTTCAGGGCTGAGGGCATGCAGGCCCGGGCGGAGCGGCTGCTTCAATCAGCCAGGGCGCTCGCACCCCACCACAAGTATTTCAAGGCAGAGGCCAAGGCTGCGGCGGCTGAAGCGAAGGCCACCGCCGCCGCCAGCGGCCTGAAGGATCGCATCCAAGCCCTCTGGGGCAAAGTCGCGAAGAAGGGATGACGATGCGTTTGATCGCCGCAGGCAAAACCGATGTCGGCTGTGTCCGCAAGCACAACGAGGACAACCTGCTCCTGGACACGGAGCTGGGGCTTCTCGTCGTGGCCGACGGACTCGGCGGGCATGCCGCCGGTGAAGTCGCGAGCCAGATCGTGGTGGACCGCGTGGCCCACTTCATCGCCCAGACCGTGGAGAAGGACCGCACCTGGCCCCTCGAATACGACGTGAACCTGAACTACGACGGCAACCGCCTGAAGGTGGCCCTCCTCCTGAGCGACCAGGCCATCGCCGAGGACATCAAGACCAACCCGGAGCGGGAAACCATGGGGTCCACGGTGGTGGCCTGCCTGCTGCACGGGAGCCGGGTGACCATGGCCCACGTGGGCGACTCCAGGGCCTACCTGATCAACCCGGACGCCATCACCCAGATCACCCGGGACCATTCCTGGGTGGCGGAGCAGGTGGCCCACGGGATCCTGACCCCTTCGGAGGCCCGGGTGCACCCCTTCCGGAACGTGATCACCCAGGCCCTGGGCAACGGGGGCGACCTGGATGTCGCCATTCAGGAACTCGAACTCCGCAAAATGGACCGCCTCTTGCTTTGCTCTGATGGACTGTCAGGAATGGTCAACGACCAGGATATTTGGACGATTGTGAATAGCGCATCCTCGTTGGAAGATGCTGTAAATCAGTTGGTTGCACGCGCAAAGGAAAACGGGGGCGAGGATAATGTCACCGTGATCCTGGCCGGCTTCGAAGACGAAGAGATGCAGCCATCTGAGGGAAATGCTTGACGTACACTTGAGTAGCGTTAGAATTTAGAACCATTCATCACCTAAGCGAGGCTCCCAGTGGGTCTTTTCGGCAGCAAGAGCAAAACGCTTGTCGGCCTGGACATCGGTTCGGGCGCGGTGAAAGTCTGTGAGCTCCAGGCCGTTGGCAAAGGGAGTTCGCAGCGTTACCGCTTGCAAAAACTCGGGGTGGCCCCGGTCCCCCCGGAAGCCATCGTCGACGGCGACATCATGGACTCCAACGCAGTGGCCTCGGCGATCCGCCAGGTCCTGGCGGAGCAGAAGATCAAGTCCAAGGATGTGGCCATTGCGGTGTCCGGGCAGCAGGTCATGGTCAAGAAGGTGACCTTCCCGCTCATGAGCCCGGCCGAGCTGTCGGAATCCGTGCGCTGGGAGGCTGAAAGCTTCTTCCCCGCGGGCCAAGGCCTTGATTCCTATGCGCTTGACTACGCGGTTCTGGAAGAGCGGGCATCCGAGGGCAACATGGACGTGGTCCTGGTCGCCTGTCGGAAGGACAAGCTGGAGTCCTACGCCAGTTGCGTCGCCCAGGCCGGAGCGCGCCCTGTGGTGGTGGACGTGGATGTCTTCGCCCTTCAGAACGCCTACGAGGTCAACAGCACCCCCGGCAGCAGCGATGAAGTCGTGGCCCTGGTCAACATGGGCGCCAATTTCACCAACCTCGCCATCCTCGTCGGGAACAAGTCCGTTTTCTGGCGGGACATCGCCTGGGGCGGCCACCGGTTCACCGACAAGCTCGTCGAGGACTGGGGGGTCAGCCCGGAAGCCGCCGAAATGCTCAAGCAGGGGCAGTCGGCGGAAGGACGCAGTCCTGAGGAGGTCGCCCCCTCCCTGGCGGCCATCGCCGACACCTTCGCCGACGAACTGAGCCGCACCATCGACTTCTTCCGCTCCAGCTTCAAGGTGGACCGCCTGGATCGGGTTCTTCTCGCCGGTGGCAGCGCCAAGGTCGCCGGCCTGACGGACGTGCTTTCCGATCGCCTGCGGGTTTCGGTGGAGCGGATGAACCCCTTCCTTCTCATCGAATTTGACGATCGCAGCGTGGATCCCGCGGCCGCCAGGGACATCGGCTGCTCGGCCACCGTTGCGGTCGGCCTGGCGCTCCGCCAAGTGGGGGACCGATGATCAAGATCAACCTCCTCGGCGATGCGCTCTCCCAGGGCGGCGGCAAGAAGTCCGACCGGGCGGAACCCGCCCAGATCTACGGCGAAGGCGAAGGTGGCGGACGCCCCGGACTGCCCATCGCCGGCATCATCGTCGGACTGCTCTTCGCCTCCATCGGCGGTGTGTACTACATCTTCCTGAACAATGAAGTCCAGAGGGCCGAGACGAGAAAGGCCGACCTGGAGCGCCAGCGGGATGAGCTCAAGAAGTTCATCGATCTCGAAAAGACCTTCCGGGAAAAGAAGGAGATGCTAGCGAAGAAGGAAGAGATCATGCAGGGGCTGCGCAAGAACCAGCAACTGCCGGTGCACTTCCTGGAAGAACTGGCGAACAGCCTCCCCGACGATGTCTGGTTCCGGGAAATCACCCAGCGCGGCATGAGCATCAACATCAAGGGCGAGGCGCGGTCCTTCGAGGCCATCAACCTCTTCTACTCCCGGCTCCAGAGCCGGACACGGTGGTTCAAGAACATCAACTACCCAGGCGCAGAGCGGAAAGGCAACAACCTCGAATTCTCGCTTTCCTTCGACCTCCAGAATCCGGCCTGAGGAGATGCGATGAACCCTCAACTCACCAAACAGATCGGAATCGGGGCCGCGATCGGCATCGTGCTCGCGGCGCTGACCTACTTCCTCCTGAACGGGAAGCGCGATGACTTGAAGGCCACCTTGGCCTCCATCGAAAGCCTGCAGAAGGAAGTCGACAAGGGCAACGGCCTCAAGGCGAACTACGAGAAGCTGAAGGTCGAGGTCGCGAACCAGGAAAAGCGCATTGAAGAGCTGATCAAGATCATGCCGACGGAGCAGGACCGGGCGGAGATGACCATCCGGATGAAGAAGCTGGCCGACACCGCCGGCATCGACCAGACCTCCTTCAGTCTTGAGACTCCGGCGAACAAGAACTACTACAAGGAATATCCGGTCCGGTTCAACTTCCGGGTGGGCTACCACTCCTTCGGCGCCTTTGCCTCCATGATCTCGGGCTACGAAAAGATCATCAACCTGTCCGAACTCTCGTTCCGTCGGGTGGACAACCAGAAGGGCGCCGTCTTCCCGGCCGTGGTCAACTGCCGCATCAGCGCCTTCGTGTACAATCCGGCCCCTCCTGCTGAGGGAGCCCCGGCCGCCGCGAGGCCAGCCGCTGCCCGGGCCAAGGCCGGAAAGGAAGAGTGAGGTCCGCCATGACACGACCCGTCCCCTTCCTCCTGCTCGCGCTCGCCTTCACCGGGGTCTCGGCCCAGGAACCCGTCAAGCCTTCGGAAACCACCACGGATGGCAAGCCCGCCGGGCCCACCCCGGAAGATCTCATTGCCCAGAGGGCCACGCCCTACCGGCCCAGCATGACCCGCGACCCGTTCCAGTCACCCACGGAAATCGATGGGGCCAAGGGTGGCGATGTGGTCGACGACATCTCCGTCAAGGGCGTCGTCCGGAAAGAAGGAAAGATTCTCGCAGTCGTCTCCGACAGCCGCGGCATCGTCCGCTGGTTGCCCATCGGTTTCAAGTTCCGCGATGGCATGATCGCGGCCATCGATGACAAGTCCGTCACTTTCCATCAGTGGGACGTGAATTCCAGTGTCCAGACTGCGTTCCGAGTGGTCAAAAAGACCTTCAAGCGCGAGGAGGCCAAAAAATGAATGCTCGCCTGAGTTCCTTGCTCGTGGCTGGTGGCGTGATCGTGGCGGCAGTCCCGTCCGCACCGCTCTCCGCCTACGCGCTGGCTGCCGAAGGCGCCACCCCCGTGGCGGCCCTCCAGGGCGCTTCCCTCGCCTCCGCGGACGCGACGTCAGCCTCCCTCAAACTGGATCTGCCCGGCTATTCCGGCATCCCCAAACTGCAGGTCCTCTCCAACCCGCTGAGGGTGGTGGTGGATCTCCCCGGGGTGGACCGCGGCAGCCGGCCCAGCAAGAAAGACCTCGCGGCGATGCAGCATCCGCTCATCGTCCGCACGCGGCTCGCCCAGTTCGAGATCGCGCCGGCCCCGGTTACGCGGCTCGTGCTTGAGGTCAAGGAAGGCACCCAGGTCCTGGTGGGCACGGCCCCCGGCGGCGTGCTGCTCTCGTTGACCTCGGGCTCCGGCCCCGCGACCGCCAAGCTCCTGCCGCCCACCCACGCGCCGCTGATGGCGACGCCTGTGGCACTCCCCGTGACGGCCCCGGTCCTCGCATCGATGCCATCCCTTCCCAGGGCCAGCGAGTCGAAACCGGTGGAGACGGAATACATCGCGCTGCCGGCGCAGCCGGAGGCCGCCCACGCGCCTCTGGAGTCCGCCAGCCTCGCCCCCAAGGCTGCCGAGACGGCCGTGGCCAATCCGGTCGTCGCCACTGCGAGCGATGCGAAGGCAATGGTTTCGCCTGAACCGGCTCCCGTCGCCAAGGCCGCCCTGAACGCAATCCCTGAGGTGGGCGCTCCGATCCAGTCGCTGCCGAACCTTTCCGCCTCCTCCCTGCTGCCCCTCAGTCTGGGTTCGGCCGCTTCCGCGACCGCGCCGGCCGCCATCCAGGCCCCCAAGGACAGCCAGGCCCGCATGGGCAAGACCCTGGCGGACAGCCCCAACGTCTGGAAGGGCTCCAAGATGTCCATTGATGTCCAGAACGCGGACATCAAGGTCTTCCTGGGCATCCTGGCGGACGCCGGACACCTGAACCTCGTGATGGACCAGGACGTCCAGGGCATCTACAACTTCAAGTTCACCGACACCCCCTGGGACCAGATTCTCGACGTGGTCCTGAAGAACGCGGGTCTCGGCAAGGAGATCCAGAACGGCGTCCTTCGCGTCGCCAAGATCAAGAAGCTCCAGGAGGAGGAAGAGGACCGCCGGAAGCTGGACGAGGCCAAGGCTCTCGCCGGTCCCCTGCAGAGCATCACGCGTCCCCTCTCCTACTCCAAGGTGGGCGAAGTCCGCGGCATCATCGAGAAGATGCTCACCAAGCGCGGCAGCGTCATCCTCGACGACCGCACCAACACCCTGATCATCACGGACCTCTCGAACAACCTGGTGGTCATCGATGACCTGATCTCCCAGCTGGATGTTCAGATCCAGCAGGTCCAGATCGAAGCCCGGGTCGTGGAAGCCAGCGGCAGCTACGAGAAGGCTTTCGGCGTGAAGTGGCCGCAGTCGAATGCGGGTTCCACCGCGCTGACCGTGAACGGCGAAAACGCCTCCTGGGGTGCCACCAACTCCCCCAGCTGGAACAGCATCAACAACCGTCCTGGCTCTGGCCAGAACGCGGTGACCGGCGCCTTTGCCCCCGGCAAGGCGGGCGTCACGGACATCGCCGGGGCCGCCGGCGAGTTCTGGGTCTCCTTCCTGAGCAACCGCTTCAGCGTGAATTTCATCCTCCAGGCCCTCGAGAAGGACGGCAAGGTCAAGATCGTCTCCTCCCCGAAGGTCGTCACCCAGAACAATAAGAAGGCCAAGATCCTCGCCGGCGAGAAGATCCCCTACCCGTCCCAGCAGGGCGGCGCGTCCGGCGGCGCCATCACCGTGGCCTTCGCCGACGCGAACCTCGAACTCGACGTGACGCCCCAGATCACCAACGAGGGCACCATCATCATGGACATCAAGGTGGAGAAGGCGGAAGCCGACTTCAGCCGCACCGTCCAGGGCACCCCGACCATCCTGCGGAAGGCCATCGAGACCCAGGTCCTGGTGCGGGACGGCGGCACCGCGATCCTCGGCGGCGTCTACACCAACAACCTCTCCGACGGCTCCACCGGCGTCCCCTTCCTGTCCAAGCTCCCCCTGATCGGGTGGATGTTCCGGAGCAAGACCCACTCGGAGAAGAATGCCGAACTCCTGATCTTCATCACGCCCCGCATCATCAAGAACTGAGCGGCACGGAGCACCAGGAAAAGGGCCCCTCGCGGGGCCCTTTTCCGTACTCGCGGCGTTGAGGGATCAGGACTTGGGAATGGGCAGGGTGCGGACCAGACGCTTGCACCCGTTGCAGAGGATCGTGTAGGTGTCGGGCACTTCGAAGTGGTACTTGAAGCCCGGCCCTTCGAGGGGATCCTGACTGATCTTCTCGAGGCGGCCGAAGTGGTACTCGGCGATGCGCACGCTCTGGGGGACCGTCAGGTCTTGGCCGCAGTGGGGACAGGAAATGGCTGCCATGGGACTCCTCGGAAAGGCTGAAAGCAATTCACCTCAGAAAAAGGTACCAGAGGACGAGCCCGATGAGAGCCAGCATCGCCAGGCCTGCGGCCAGCCTGAGGACCAGCCGCCCGAGCTTCCAGGCCACCCACAGCACCAGCAGCCCGAGCAGGGCCGCCCCGGCGGCGAGCAGCCAGGGCTGGCTCATCGCTTCCGTCCTTCGGCATCCCATTCGTAGAAGCCATGGCCGACGGCCCGGCCCGTGCGGCCCGTGGCCACCAGCTCCCGCAGGATCCGGGGCGGCTCGAAGGCCGACTGGCCGGAGCCGGCGTGGAGGCGTTCCGCGATGGCCAGCCGCAGGTCCAGCCCCACACGATCGGAGAGTTCCAGGGGGCCGATGGGATGGCCGTAGCCAAGGCTCATGAGGGCGTCCAGCCCATCCCGGTCCGCCGCGCCGGCTTCCAGAAGCCGCATGGCTTCGAGCCCCTGGGCCAGCGCCATCCTCGACGCTGCGAACCCCGCCTGGTCCTGGACCTGCACGATCTGCTTGTGGAGGACCGCCGCCAGCCTTTTGGAAGCGGCCACGGCGCCGGGCTCGCAGTCCTCCGGCACCACAAGTTCCACCACGCCCATGCGGGACATCGGCACGAAGCCGTGGAAGCCCAGGGGCGGCCGCGCCAGCCCGGCGGCGATGGCGAGCTCGGCCATGGGGATGGAGGAGCTGCCGGAGAGCCGCAGGCCTTCCCAGCCGCCGAGGCCGCGCCAGAAGGGGACCTTGGCGTCCAGCGCCTCCGGCAGGGCCTCCAGCAGCACGTTGGCGCCGGCGAGGGCCGCCGGCAGGCTTTCCGCGCTCCGCAGCAGCCCCGCGGCCAGGTCCGCTTCCTCGGGTGTCATCCGTCCCTTGGCGGTTTCGGCCCGCCACCCGCTTTGGATCGACTCGACCGCCCGCTCCGCATGGGCGAGGTCCCGGCCCACGAGGCGCACCTCGAGGCCGCAGCGGGCCGCCCAGCCCGCGAAGGAGCGGCCGAAGGCGCCGGGCCCCACCACGACGAGGACCTGGAGGGCGCGGGGGCCCGGACCGTTCATGGGCGGGCCCGGACCACTCTCGGGCGGGCCCACCCCGCGCGGGCTGCGGAAAGGTCCAACGCTTCGGACATGAGGCCCTCCGGGGCTATGATGGTGGCTACGCCTCTGCCATCCTAGCGGACCGCGGATTTCGAGATCAGATCCGCCGGGTTCCGCCTTTCGTTCCGTCCGAACGCTCTTTCGAATGCCACCGCATGCTGATTGACTACGCAGCGCTCACCCATCCCGGCCGCGTCCGCAAGAACAACGAGGACGCCTACCTCGTGAACGCCCTGGACGGCGAGGAGCCCCAGGTCAGCGGTCCGCTGCGCAGCCGGACCATCTGCAAGAACGGGCTGTTGGCGGCGGTCGCCGATGGCATGGGCGGGGCCGCCGCGGGCGAAGTGGCGAGCCGGGAAGGCCTGGCCGCGGTGGCGGTCTATCTCTTCGGGCACTGGGGCCGGCTGCCGGAGGCCGAGGTCAGCGAACCGCTCCTCATCGAGGCCCTCCGCGGCGCCGTGGAAGAGGCCTCCAAGGCCGTCCTGCGCTGGTCCGATGATGACCGCACCGCCCGGGGCATGGGTTCCACCCTCACCTCGACCCTCATCTGGAATGGCTGCGCCTACCTCGCCCAGATCGGCGACAGCCGCGCCTACCTCTTCCGCCGCGGCGAGCTGGTGCAGCTGACCACGGACCAGACACTGGTGCACGAGATGATCACCGCGGGCTCCCTCACCCCCGAGCAGGCGCGGGTGCATCCCCAGCGCAACATGATCACCCAGGCCCTGGGCTGCCCAACGCCCATCATCCCCGTGCTGGGCAAGGTCGCCCTGCGGCGGGGCGACCGCCTCCTCATCTGCTCCGACGGCCTGCACGGCGAGGTGGACGACGGGCGGCTGCAGGCCATCCTCGCCCAGGCCTTCAGCCCGCGGCGCACCCTCGAGCTGATGCTGGAGGAGGCCCTCAAGAACGGGGGCCGCGACAACATCACCGCCCTGCTGCTGGCCCTCGACGATCCGGCCCTCCTGCTCCCCGGCCAGGGCGAATCCCCCAAGGTCGTGGATCCGGATTCCCCGGATTCGGACGTGAAGGCCAGCCTCATGGGCCGGCTCGGGCGCATGCTCGGGAGCCGCTGATGGGATTGGCGCAGGGAGGCTTCAGCCTCAAGCGGTACCTGGTGATGGGTCCCGTCCCTTCCGAGGACGAGCTGGCGGAAGGCCTGGCGGAGCACCGCTTCCGGCCCTTCCAGGACGGCCTGGAGGAGGAGCGGGCGGGCTGGTGCGACTGGCGCAATCCCCTCATCACGCCCCCGGAGAAGGACTGGGCCACCCAGGAGCGCTTCGCACTCTTCGGGCTGCGGGTCGACAGCCGCAAGGTGCCGACGGCCCTCCTCAAGGCCCACGTGGACCTGCGCCTGCGCGCGCTGCAGGCGGAAAAGGACCTCGCCTTCATCGGCAAGGAGGCCCGCATCTCCATGGCGGACGAAGTGAAGGTGGAGCTGCTGCAGAAGGTGCTGCCGGCCCTCAAAGTCGTGGATGTGGCCTGGGACTTGAAGGGCGGCATGCTCTGGACCACGGCCTCCAGCAGCCGCGCCCAGAGCGCCCTCCTGGACCTCTTCATGAAGTCCTTCGGCTGCGAGCTGCAGCCCCTCGCGCCCCTGCTCCTGGCGGGCCGCGTGGCGCCGGAACTGCCGGTGGAGGCGCTGATGGCGTTGGATCCTTTGGATCTTGAGTTGGAAGAGGCATGAAAGAAATCCAAGTGATCGAACAGGGCCGTTTCCTCGGCGAGGAGTTCCTCCTCTGGTTGTGGATGCGGGGCCTCGTGGACGGCGGTCTGTCCGGCCACGAAGGCGACCTCTCCTGCTGCTTCGTGGACGATTCGGTGCTGCTCGCCACGGAGCGCGGCGACGTGAAGGAAGTCTCCCTGCGCAAGGGCAATCCGGCGGAAAGCCGGGAGGCCTTCGAGGCCCTCAGCCGCGGGATGCGGCCCACCCGCGCGAAGCTGCGGCTGCTGTCCGGGGACCTGGAGTGGACCTTCACCCTGAACGCCGCGACCCTCGACCTGCAGGCGCTGAAGCTGCCGCCCACCTCCTCCAAGGAGCCCGCGGCCCGCATGGCGGACCGCCTCTTCCTCATGGAGGAGGGCTCCAACCACGTGGAGCGCCGCTTCTCCGCCTTCCTGCGGGCCCGGGCCGGGGACGCGCCGGCCATGCAGGCGCGCATGCAGGACTGGGTCCGCAGCGGCCTCGCGCCCTTCACTGGGGAAGGCGAGCCGCTGGGCGAAGAGGTGCCATGGCGCTGAGGTCCGCCCGCGCGCTGCTGGTCATGGGCCTGGCGGTCCCGGGCCTCCCGGTTTCGGGCCTCCCGGTGTCAGGTCTGCCATTGCCTGGACTGGCCGCTACGCAGGACCCCGAGCCGCCGCCGGCGGAATTCCTGGGGAAGCTGCCGGAGGGCGGCACGGTGCCCATGCGGCTGGTCTTCCGCAAGGGCCTCATGCTCGAAGCGCGGCGCCTGCCGAAGAAGTTCCTGCTCCGCAAGACCGAGGCGCCCTGGATCTACTTCGAGGACCTGTCGGCGGACGGCAAGAAATGGGCGCTGCGGGCGGCCTTTCCGGACGATGTGTGGAGCCGGGACGAGGTGAAGCACTTCGTCCGCCACGCGGAGCTGGAATCCGTCTGGCTCATGGCGTCCCACTTCACGGGCCACGGGCAGAACTACGACCGCCTGGAGGCGCTGAACCCGAAGAACCCGGAGAAGCTGGTGGCGGGCGACCTCTGGCGCATTCCCAGGGAGCTGCTGAGCAAGGACCTCGGGGGCCAGGGCCTGGCGCCGGACCGCAGCCAGCCCGAGGACGGCCTCGACGACGAGGCCCGGGTGAAGGCCTACCGGGCGCTGCTCTCCTTCGACCAGGACAAGGAGGGCAAGTTCGCGGCCTACCGGCTGCGGAAGGGCGAGGCCCTGTGGTCGTCGGTGGTGATGCGCTACACGGACCGGGTGGATGGCAAGGAGGTGAACCGGGCCGCGGAGCTCATCGCGAAGCGCAGCGGCATCGCGGATGTGCGGAGCATCCAGCCCGGCACGACGATCCGGATCCCCGTGGACCTGCTGTCGGATCCCTTCCAGCTGGAGGGTAGCCAGGCGCTGAAGGAGGAGCAGGAGATCCGCGAGGAGGTGCGCCGCACGCCGAAGCTGGAGGCGGGCCCGAAGCTGGGGGGCGTGCGCATCGTGCTGGACGCGGGGCACGGGGGCCGGGACAAGGGGGCGATGGCGAATGGCCTCTGGGAATCGGACTTCGTCTACGACATCGCCATGCGCACGAAGCGGATCCTGGAGCAGGACACGGAGGCTTCGGTGAGCAGCACCATCCTCTATCCGCGCCTGGGCTTCAAGACGCGGGAGGATATCAAGCGGCCCAGCGATGTGGCGCAGATCCTCACCACGCCGCCCTTTCCCATCGATGGCGAAAGCCCGACGGCGGTGAGCGTGAACCTGCGGTGGGTGCTCGCCAACGACCAGTTCGCGGAGTTCGTGAAGAAGAAGGGCGATCCCAGGAAGACGATCTTCCTCAGCTTCCACGCCGACAGCCTGCACCCCACGGCCCGCGGGACGATGATCTATGTGCCCGGCGCCGCCAGCGTGCCGTCCACCTACGGCCTCGCCGGCAGCCGCGCGGTCCGGGTGAAGGAGATGAAGGCCAGCGGCCGCGTGAGTTTTTCCGCGCGGGAGAAGGTGCAGGGCGAAGCCCGCAGCCGCGTGTTCTCCGAGCTGCTGCTGCGGGAGCTGCAGAAAGCCAAGCTCCCCGTCCACGGCAACCGAGCCATCCGCAACGTCATCCACCGCGACGGCAAGAACTTCGTCCCCGCCGCCATCCGGCACAACACGGCCGCGACGAAAGTGCTCATCGAAGTCGCGAACCTCACCAACGAGGCGGACGTGGAGAACCTCATGGACCCGGCGTTCCGGGAGGGGTATGCGGAGGCGGTGGTGCGGGCGGTTCGGGCGTATTACAAGAAGTCGTGAACTATCAGGGCGATACCAGGATGTCCTGGCCGCTTGGCTGCATCCTCGAGCAGCGGCAATGGACCCAGTCATCAAGCCACACAGCCATTTTGGTGCCTTCTTGTTCAACGGATGGATCGCAATAGACCGGAAAATCGTTCCGATCAGGGTGTGATTCCGTTCCGTTCAGAGACTGAACTTTTCCGATTCTGCACTGACGGTTGGCGGGCTGCTAGGCTTCGTGCCGCGCGCACCACTCTTCCCATTTGCCCATGTCTGGGCATCGTTCCCAACCAATGAAAACCAAGGAGTTTTCATGAACCTCCGACTTTGGATGGAATCCATACACATTACCTCGAGTTCTCTTGCACATGCAGGCCCCGCTGAAAGAACATCCCATTCCCGCTCGGGTTGGCGTCGCTTCATAGGATTGATGCTTCTTCTCGGCTTTATCGGGTCCGCAGTTGGCTGTGACGAGTACACAGAAGCAGATGCAAAACGGCGAAGACAAAAGGATGCGGGGATCCAGGATTCAACCACAGATGCTGGGACCTTGCGGACCATCGAATGGAGGCCGGGAGGCATACGCGCACCCGGAGGACCAGAGGGGTCCTACTCCCTACAGTTCGTCGGATACCCATCCAATCGCCTCTTGTTGGTCGGCTCCACGACCTACACGGAAGAGGGGAACCGAGTCGAACCGATCACCCTGCGGACCGGCGATTACTTGCCGATGGAGGTTCGGGTCGGAGGCGAGACTCGGGCATACAATTTTCAGATCGTTCAACTTCCGAATCTTCCGCCAGGGACATATCTCTTGGACTTACCGGGGGCGATGGAGGACATTGTGAATCTTGCCGCTTCATGGCCAGAAGAGCCTATCGCGTTCAAACTTCATGGTAATACCAATGGTTCAGGTGGAGGTTCAGTCATTCCGCCAGCTTTTAGGGACACACTGGGTTCTGGTGTTGATTTTGTGGTAACTGTTACCATTCCCAGCGCAGACGCTCCTTCCATTTCCACACTGCCGGTCACTCGTATTGGCATTCAGCAGAAAGATTAATGAAGCAAACGGATTTATTCAAGCTTGACCAGAGGCCCTCACGGTCTCTGGTCAAGCTTTCAATAAGGTTTTTTATAGCCTTAGCATTTTTTGTGCTTCCACTCGTGGGTAGTGAAGCTCGGACAATCGAAATTCCCTTTGAGCGCAACGAAAATGGTCACATTATTGTCAAACTTGAACTTAGCTCTGGGCTCAAAAAGATCGAAACAAAATGGCTCTTTGACACTGGAAGCGAATTAACTCATTTAAGCGATACGATTCCAGAAGAATTCTATAAAATTGGGAAAGGTGTTGTCAATGTTACAGATGCCTATTCAAGTAAAGAAAAAAATCAAACAATAATTACTATTAATCAATTTATAATTGGTACACAAAAAATCAATAACATTGAAGCAGTTAAGACTAATTTAAAATTTTCACTAAAATATGAAGATGAACCCATAGACGGCATTATTGGTATGAATATTTTAGTAAATAATGTTGTAAAAATAGACTTTGAATTAAGAAAAATATATATTTCGAATGTTAAATTTCAAACTCATGGAATTAAGCTTCGTATAGTCAATAAAAAAGTACCAATTTGCAGGTTAAAATATGATAACAAGACAATAGAAGCAATTTGTGACACTGGGTCCAGTGGATCTTTTGAATTTCCTAATATGTCTGGAATCATTGTCGAACCCGGCGCTGGTGTTTATACGGCTGGTGCCTTCTCCAACTCAAAAGGCTCAAACTATAAGCCAAGGTCGATTGAGTGGCTTGGACGCTTCTGGTTCTCGAGGCGCGGGAGATGGACGAAAGCGAATGTGGTCATTTCTCCGGGAATACTTAAAGGCACCATCGGCATGCGAATCTGGGGTGCGGTTCCATCAGTCACCTTTGATTTCATCAAGGGTTGGGTCATCTTCTCGCATTCAGGTGCTGAACTACCGATGGACAAGAGTAAAGGTCCCTTCATTCCCGTTTATTGGGATCGAAAGGACCCAATTGCACCATTCCTCGTAGTGGAAGAAGTCTCTCATCTGAAGCCTCATGAAAGGCTCGGTTTCGAGTCTGGCGACATCGTCATCTCTATCGATGGCAATGCTGAAGGCCTCTCCAGACGTAGGTTTCAAGACGCCTCTTTGACTCCGGGCTCACAAGTAGAAGTCCGTCGAAAAGGGCAGGTATTATCCCTGACGATTCCAGCTACCCCCGCAACGCCGCCCGCGCCAGCACCACCTTATCCAGCGCCTCTTCCACCGAATTCCCCATGACGGTGAGGTGCCCCATCTTGCGGCCCTTCCTGGGCTCCATCTTTCCGTACAGGTGCAGCTTCACGTCGGGATAGGCGAGGAGCCTTTCCCAGGCGGGTTCGCCGTGCTCGGGCCAGAGGTCGCCTAGGAGGTTCGCCATGGCGGCGGGTCTCAGCAGGGTGGTATCGCCGAGGGGGAGGCCGCAGACGGCGCGGACCTGCTGTTCGAACTGGCTGGTGATGCAGGCGTCGATGGTGGCGTGGCCGCTGTTGTGGGGGCGGGGGGCGAGTTCGTTCACCAGCAGGCGGCCGCCTTCCTTCAGGAAGAATTCCACCGCGAGCATGCCGATCACCCCGAGGGCCTTCGCGATGTCCACGGCCATCTGGCGGGCTTCGGCGGCGACCTCGGCGGGGATGCGGGCGGGAAAGACCGTCGTATCCAGGATGTGGTTGGCGTGGGCGTTCTCCGCGACGTCCCAGGTCTTCGTTTCGCCGTTGGCCCCGCGGGCGCAGATCACGCTGCATTCCAGCTCGAAGGGCACCCACGCTTCGAGGATGCCGGTCTGGCCGCCCAGGGCGGCGTGGGCGGCGGCCAGGTCCGAATCCGTGCCCAGCTTCTGCTGCCCCTTCCCGTCGTAGCCGAAGGAGGCGGTCTTCAGCACTGCCGGCAGGCCCAGGGCCTGGGCGGCCTCCCGCAGATCACCCTCCGTGTTCACCTCCCGGAAGGGCGTGACGGGGAAGCCATTGCCCTGGAGGAAGCGCTTCTCCCGGAGCCGGTGCTGCACCGTATGCAGCACGAAGGCCGACGGATGCATGGGCTTCAGCTCCGCCACCGCCTCCAGCGTCGCGCTGGGAATGTTCTCGAACTCCACCGTCATCACGTCCACGCCCCGGGCCAGGGCCTGGGCGGCGTAGAGGTCGTTGTAGTGGGCCCGCACCTCGAAGTCCGCCACCTGGCCCGCCGGGCAGTCGTGGCCGGGATCCAGGGCGTGCACCCGGAAGCCCAGGTTGCGGGCCGCCAGGGTGAACATGCGGCCCAGCTGCCCGCCGCCGAGCAGGCCAAGCGTCGCGCCGGGGCGGATGGGAGCTGGGTGCATGGGAGCCTCGAAGGGCCTCCATGGTCGCATGGCAGAATCGTTGGCATGAAGCTCTACGCCCGCATGAACCACATCGGCTGGGTGCACCTCTGGCGCAGCCGCCTCGCCTTCGAGGAGGGCGAGGCCTCCGAGCACTTCTTCAACGGCAAGGTGGATCCCCGTTGGCTGGAAGCCGCCCTCCCCACCGGACTCCTGGACCGCATGAAGGCCGGCGAGCTGGTGGAGATCGAGGACCCGGGCTACTTCCCCGAAGGCGAGTCCGGGGGCTGATCAGGCGCCGGTACCGTGGCGGCATCCGCCTCCAGGGCTTGGAAAAGGGCCAGGGCCACGCTGGCGAACCACACGCCGAGGGCGCCGGAGAGGGCCGCTTCCGCCCAGAACCAGGGACTGCGGAGCGCCGCCTCGGACAGGGCGGGCTCCGGCAGCAGGGCGGGGAAGGGCGACAGCAGGAGCAGCTGCAGCAGCAGGGCCGCGGCGATGACGAGGACCGCCCGGGGCCAGGCCCGCATCATCAGCTTCGCGCTGGCCCGGTAGCCCGCCTGGATCCCATCGCCCCGTAGCAGGGTGCGCGTGGGGCCCCAGCCGAAGGCGAGGAGCACCAGCAGCCCCGGCGCCACACACAGCATCAGGCCAATCCCCACGAGCAGGGACAGCAGCAGTCGCGCGGCGGTGGCCCGCCACCAGCGGGCTTCGAAGGTCTCCTGCCAGTTTCCGGGGAGGTTGTCGGGATGCCCGAGGGTCTGCGCATCCAGGTAGGCGGCCATGCGGGGCAGGGCGTAGAGCTCCATGGGCAGCAGGGCCATGCCGCGCACCATGCCGTCCAGGAGCGGATCCGCCGGCAGGGGCAGTCGCATCCTGAGCAGCGGTCCGAGGGCCGCCAGAGCCGTGGACAGCGCGGTCAGGCCCAGGAACATCCCGGGCCGGGCGAGCAGCCTGGAAAGCCCCTCCCGGAGCAGCTTCAGGTCTCGGATCGGGGAGGGCTTCATCCTTCCACCTTAGTGGCTTTGCCGCGCTATGATCCCCGTCATGCCGATGGATGGCGCCCAAGCCCCCTGCCTCCTGGTCGCCAGCGCGCTGCTGCTGGACCCGAACTTCCTCCACGCCGTCGTGCTGGTGGTGGAGCACGACGACGACGGCGCCTTGGGGGTGATCCTCAATCGGCCGCTGCCCCTGCCGCTGTCCCAGGTCTGCGAGGAAAGCCAGATCCCCTACGCGGGCGCCGAGGAGGCCACCGCGTGGCGGGGCGGGCCGGTGGATCCCCAGCGGGGCGTGCTCCTCGTGCAGGGCGACATCCCCAGCGACGAGGACACGGTGCTGGACTTCACCCACTTCGTGAGCCACCGCAAGGATCTGCTGGAGAACCTGCTGATGGATCCGGAAGCCCGGTTCCGGCTCTTCCTGGGCTACGCCGGCTGGGGCCCGGGGCAGCTGGAAGGCGAGCTGGAGCAGGGCGCGTGGATCCGCCTGCCCCTGCACAGCGACTGGCTCATGCATCCCGATCCCACGGGGCTCTGGCACGTGGCGATCCAGGCGGAGGCCGGCGAGTGACGCGATTCGAATTGGCCTACGATCCCGCGGAGGCCCTGGCGGCCCTGCGCAAGGACAAGGACCTGCGCCGGGTCATCACGCGGGTGGGCGACTTCAACCTGGCGTTGCGCCCCAACCACAGCCCCTTCGAAGCCCTCGCCGAATCCATCATCTACCAGCAGCTCAACGGCAAGGTCGCCGCCACAATCTGGGGCCGCTTCCAGGGCCTCTTCGAAGCGAAGCACCTGCGCCCGGAGGATGTGCTGGGAGCCACGATCGAGCGGCTGCGCAGCGCCGGCCTCAGCGAAGCCAAGGCCCTCGCGGTGAAGGACCTCGCCCTGAAAGTGGAGGAAGGCCTCGTCCCCGGCTGGGCGGCCCTGCGGAAGCTCGACGACGAGGAGATCATCCGCCGCTTCGTCCAGGTGCGCGGCATCGGCCGCTGGACCGTGGAGATGCTCCTGATCTTTCGCCTGGGCCGCCCGGACGTATGGCCCGTGGACGACTTCGCCGTGCGCACGGCGTATGGAGACGTGTTCGGGTTCGAGAAGGTGGACCTGAAGGAGATGCGCGCGCGGGCCGAGGCGTGGCGGCCCTGGCGGAGCGTGGTCGCGTGGTACATGTGGCGGTGGTACAAGCCGTAGGGCGGGTGGGGTGGATGGCAACACCGGACCGTGGTCTTTTCGGGATGCGGCACGGGGATGGGCCGTTCGACCCAGCCTGCCGCGCTATCGCTTGCCTGCACCCTTCCAGATCATGGTTCGCCAAACGCGGGCGAACCACGACCTGAAAGGGTGCCTGTGTTTAAGGTCAAGGGCGTTTGATCGCGCATTGGTCTTGGCGTTGAGGTTGGTGTTGATGTTGACCTTGACCTTGACCTTGAACTTGAAAAGGCGCCCTTGTTGGGCGTGATCCGCTTTCTGGATCATGCCCAACAAGGGTGCAACGCGAGCGAAGCGAGCCAGGATGGGGATTGGAGCCATGTCGGGGTGGAAACGGCGGATGGGAACACCGGACCGTGGTCTTTCGGGATGCGGCACGGGGATGGCCCGCTCGACCCAGCCTGCCGCGCTATCGCTTGCCTGCACCCTTCCAGATCATGGTTCGCCAACTGCAGGCGAACCACGACCTGAAAGGGTGCCTGTGTTTAAGGTCAAGGGCGTGGGAGTGCGCATGGGGGTCGAAGGTCAAATTGACGTTGATGTTGACCTTGCCGTTGACCTTTCTGTTGACCTTACAAAGGCGCCCTTGTTGGGCGTGATCCGCTTTCTGGATCATGTCCAACAAGGGTGCAACGCGAGCGAAGCGAGCCAGGACGGGACTGGAACCATGTCGGGGTGGAAACGGCGGATGGCAACACCGGACCGTGGTCTTTTCGGGATCCGGCACGGAGACGGGCCGCTCGACCCAGCCTGCCGCGCTGTCGCTTGCCCGCACCCTTCCAGATCATGGTTCGCCAATTGCGGGCGAACCACGACCTGAAAGGGTGCCTGTGTTGAAGGTCAAGGGCGTTTGATCGCGCATTGGTCTTGGCGTTGAGGTTGGTGTTGATGTTGACCTTGACCTTGAAAAGGCGCCCTTGTTGGGCGTGATCCGCGGTCTGGAGCACGCCCACCCTAGAACGCCTCCCGCACCCGGAGATAACTCGCAAACCGCGGCAGGCCGGTCTTCGTCAATCCGCGATAGGTGTAGGTGATCGTCGTGCCGACCGGCGGAGGATTCCTCCGCGCTTCGTCGCTGAAACCGGTCCCGATGAGGAAGCGCTTTCCTTCCGGCGTCTCGACCCGCAATGCGCCCAGCAGGCCGGAGAACTTGCCCTTGCCGGGCACCTGGGCGATGACCACCGCCTCCGTGTCCAGCTGGGGCTTGAGCTTGAGGAGCACGTCGCTGCGGCCCGTGAGGTAGGGGCGTCGGCGAGGTGGAGCATCAGGCCTTCGCCGCCGTTGCGCACGACCGCGTCGAGCCTTGCCTTGAGCTCCTTGCGGTCCTTCACGGGACGCTGCTCCACGGCGACGAGCTGGGGCCAGGCGGCCGCGGCCACCACCGCCTGGATGCGCTGCGTCCGCTCGGCGAAGGTCCCCGGCGCGTCCGGCAGCTCGAAGACGCGGTAGGTGAGCTGCCGCCACTCGGCGTCCACGGGCTCGGCCTTCCGCACGAAGCCGGACAGGTCCTCGAA
Source organism: Holophagaceae bacterium (assembly GCA_016710635.1). GTDB lineage: Bacteria > Acidobacteriota > Holophagae > Holophagales > Holophagaceae > JADJVL01. The sequence continues at coordinate 36,849 of JADJVL010000011.1, forward strand.
GCGTCCGCGGGCCAGCCAGAGCTCGCCGTCCAGGGCCTGGGCCGGCAGCTTCTCCAGGAACCACCGCGGCGCGTGGACTTCCCGGCCGCTACGGAAGCGCAGGGACTTGCCGTCCCACAGGGCCCGCACGCCGTCGTACTTTTCGCTCACGAGGTAGCGCGCGACTTCCGTTTCGGGGCCGAGGACCTGAGCGAGGAGCAGGGGCGGCGGCGCCTTCTGGGGCTTCGCCGCCGCGTCCGCGGGCGCGGCCAGCAGCGCGGTGGCGAGCAGGGTGCCACGCAGGAAGGATGCGGCCGCGGGTGCACGCATGGGGCACTCCTCAGATCGGTGTTTGTAGGACTTGGAATGGATTGTCGGACTCCCCTTGGGGCAACTCAACCCCCGGACGCGGTCGGATGGACCAGGAAGTGGTCCAACGGGGAAACCGGGAACCGGACCTTTCAGGAAGCCACTGTGGGCGGGATCCTGGATGTGAAAAGAACGGTGTCGTTCTTTCCCTCCACGGAGTTCCTCCATGACCCGGATTTCCCCCTCGGCCCTTCTTTCCGGCAGCCTTCTGCTGGCTTCCGCCCTCGCCTGTGGCGGTGGCGGCGGGGGCAGCGCTCCTCCTCCGGCCCTGGGGACCCTCACCGTCACCATCGCGGGGCTGCCCGGCGGGACCAACGCCACCGTGACCGTCACCGGTCCGTCCAGCTTCAGCCAGAACCTCACGGCGACCCAGACCCTGACGGCCCTGCCCGCGGGCACCTACACCGTCGCGGCGATGGAGCTGATCGCCGCCGGCACCGAGTACCCGCCCGCCCAGGCCGCCCAGACCGTCCAGGTGGCCGCCGGCGGCGCGGCCACCGCCACGGTGACCTACGCGGCGCATCCCCACTTCGTGTACGCGGCGAATTCGAACGCCGCGAACATCTCCGCCTACAAGGTGGACGCCACCACCGGCGCCCTCACCGCTGTCGGCGCCCCCATCGCCACCGGCAGCGAACCCCTCAACCTGGTTCCGCATCCCAGCGGCAAGTACGTCTACGTGCCCAACCGCAGCAGCGACGAGCTCCGGGCCTACACCGTGGACGCCGCCACCGGCCTGCTGACGGCCCTGGGCAACCCCCTGGCCGCCCCAGGCTCCGGCCCCACCGCCATGGTGGTCTCCCCCAACGGAAAGTGGGCCTTCGCCGCGAACTTCAACGGCAATTCCGTGGCTTCCTTCAGCATCGACGCTGCGACGGGGGCCCTCAGCCCCAACGGGAACCCGGTGAGCCCTGGCGGCGGAAGCCCCCGTCCCTGGGTGCTCGCCCAGGACCCCGGCGGAAAATTCCTCTACTCATGCAACTACGGCACCGGCACCGTCAGTGCCTTCAGCATCAACCCGACCACGGGCCAGTTGACGGCGGTGGGCGCGCCGGTGGCCGCCGGCGGCAGCGCCTGGGGCATCGCCATGCACCCCACGGGGAAATTCCTCTTCATCTCCGCCTATACGACCCACATGGTCTACGTCTACGCCATCGACCCGGTCACCGGGGCCCTGACCCAGACCTCCTCGGCGGATACGGGCTCCACGGGCACCGAGATCATGACGGTGGATCCCACCGGAAAATTCGCCTATGTGGCGAACTACAGCGGCAACACGATCTCCATGTTCACCATCAACGGCACGACGGGAGCCCTGACGCCGGTGGCCGGCTCGCCCCTGGCCTCCCCTGGCGGGCCCGCCTGCATCACCATCGACGCGAAAGGCAAATTCGCCTTCGTGACCAACTACACCGGCGGCTCCGTGTCCGCCTACGCCATCAACGGCGCCACCGGCGCCCTCACCGCCATCGGCGCCGCCGTGCCCGCGGGCAGCTACCCCTGGATGCTCACCTACCGCTGAGCCCGTCCCTTCCGCGGTCCCGGGCCGGTTGCTGCTAGCCTGGGACCGTGGATCAGGGCGCCGCTGTCCGCGAGGGCAGAGGAAAGTCCGGACTCCGCAGGGCAGTGAGCCTGGTAACGCCAGGGCGGGGCGACCCGACGGAAAGTGCAACAGAGAGCAGACCGCCGATGGCTCCGCAAGGAGCACAGGCAAGGGTGAAAGGGTGGGGTAAGAGCCCACCGCCGCGCTGGCAACAGGGCGGGCATGGCAAACCCCTCACGGAGCAAGACCAAATAAGCCGGCGTGCTGAGCAATCAGTGAGGATTGGCCCGATCGAGCCGGCGGGTAGGTTGCTTGAGGTGGATGGCGACATCCATCCCAGAGGAATGGCGCCCCAGGCCGCAAGGCGGGACAGAATCCGGCTTACCGATCCACCACGGCCCGCGCAAGCGGGCCGTGTCAATGTTGACGAGGGGGGACCGCGCGCTCGCTCCGCTCGCTCTCCGTCCCCCCTCGTGCTCCCCCACGCGGTGCCCAGGCGGAGCCCGGGCACCGCGTCGCGTCCTCCCCACGCTGGCGTGCCGGGCTTTTCCGGTGCGAGGGAAATGCGGTAGCCTGGAATCCTTCCTGGATAGGCCTCTGCTCCTCCTCCATTCGATTCGCGTGCTGCCTGGACTTGCCGTCGGCTTGGCCTCCGGCTGCTGAACGCCTCCCTCCGCTTTGGCGGAGGAAACCCCCATCGAATGCATGAAGGAACTCCCTTGAACCAGTCATTGCAGAACCTCTGCCTGCGCCTCGAATGCGCCCAGGCTGAACAGAACCAGGCCGTGGCCCGCGCCGAAGCCCGGTTGAATCCTTCCTCCGGCGCCCGCTGCGAGCGCATCGCCGGCGCCTACGCCGTCTTCCTCGGCCCCGGCCACATGCTGAACCAGGGCCTCGCCCTGGGCCTCGCCGGACCCATGTCGGAGGCCGACCTCGACCGCCTCGAAACCGTCCTCGGCGCGCCCACGACGGTGGAACTCTCCGCCGGCGCCGATCCCTCCGTGGCGCCCCTGCTGGCGGCGCGCGGCTACCGGATCCACCTGTTCCAGCAGGTGTGGATGCGCGACCTCCCGGCCGGCGAAGATCTCGAACACCGGACAAAACTCGAGGTCCGGCCCATCCGACCCGGTGAGGAAGCCCTCTTCGGGAAGGTGGTCTTCGCGGGCTTCATGGAGACCGACGACCTCGACTCCGTGGATCCCGCGCCCTTCGCCGCGACCACCTCGGCGGAAGGCACCACCTGCTTCCTCGCCTTCGCGGACGGCGTCCCCCTGGGCGCCGGCACGGTGGGCCTCGCCGGAGGCGTCGCCACACTCTCTGGAACCTCCGTGCTGCCGCGCTTCCGCGGCCGGGGCGGGCAGGGGGCCCTCATCCGCGGGCGCCTCGCCTTCGCCCGGGAGCGCGGCTGTGCCCTCGCCGCCAGCGCCACCCTGCCCGGGACCCACAGTCAGGCCAACCTGGAGCGCGCCGGCTTCCGGGTGGCCTATCCGAAGCTGGAACTCGTGAAGGCTTGAGGGGAAGCCCTCAAGCTGTGAGCCTGGACGGACGCGCGCCCGGTGGCGCGCGTCCTTTTCTCCGGCAGCCCGTGGCCCCGACCTTCTTCACCCCCAGCCGTCGCGCCCTCCTCGTGGTGGGCCTCGCCTTCTTCACGGACATGTGCCTGTACTACCTGCTGGTGCCCCTGCTGCCCCAGTACGCCCGGGATCTCAAGCTCAGCCAGATGGGCGTGGGCGCCCTCTTCGGCAGCTACGCCGTGGCCCTGCTCCTGGTGACCGTGCCCCTGGGGATCATGGTGGACCGGGTGGGCCGCAAGACGCCCATGCTGCTGGGCCTGGCGGGCCTTTTCGGGGCGACCCTGCTCTTCGCCTTCTCGCACAATTTCGGACTGCTCATCCTCGCCCGCTCCCTGCAGGGCATCGCGGGCTCCGCCACCTGGGTGCCGGGCCTGGCCCTGCTGGCGGACCACTTCCCTTCGGAGAAGCGCGGCCAGGCCATGGCCACCTGCTTCGCCATGGCCAACCTGGGCGTGCTGCTGGGCCCGCCCCTTTCGGGCTTCCTCGCGGTCCACGGCGGTCCCAAGGCGCCCTACCTCTTCGGCGCGGGGCTGGTGGCGCTGGACTTCCTCCTTCGCTTCGCCTGGCTGGAGGAGGTGCCCTCCCGGAGCGCCGGACGCATTCCTTGGCTGAGCCTCATGCGGGACCGGAGCATCCTCGCCTTCGCCGGGGCCCTGGGCGCTGGCGCCGGCCTCTGGGCGCTGCTGGAAGCCACGCTGCCCCTGCACCTGGATCGGGTCCACCACCTGGGTCCCCGGGGCATCGGCCTCTGCTTCACCGCCGCGGGCATCGCCCACACGATCACTTCGCCCCTCATGGGCCGGCTGTCGGACCGCATCGGCCGCAAGCGGGTGGTGATGGCGGGCTGCCTCCTGTGCGTGCTCACGCTGCCGCTGCCGGTCTTCGCCCCCAGCGTGCCCTGGGTGGTGGCGAGCCTCGTGGCCCTGGGCGCCGCCGCGAGCCTGCTGATGGCGCCCTCCAGTCCCGGGGTGGCGGACGCCGTGGAGCGCCGGGGCGTCGGGGACTACGGCGCCGGCTTCTCCATCCTCAACATCGCCTACGCCCTCGGCATGATGGCGGGCCCCTACCTGGGCAGCGCCCTGGCCCAGGAATTCGGCCTGCGCACGGCGCTGATCGCCGCGGGCCTCGCCATCGGCGCCTACGCCTTCGTGGTGCGCCGGGCGGACGAGCGGGAGCGGGGCGCGGGCACGGCGGGGGCGGGGGCGCTGTAGTCCGGCCACTGGTCCTTCCACACGGTGTCGAAGAGCATGGCGGTCTGGATGTTCTGGACCTCGGGCCGGGAGGTGAAGGCGTCCAGGGCCAGATCCCGGAGATGACTGGGATCCTTCACCGCGACATGGACCTGGAAGTCGAAGGCGCCGGTGACGTGGTAGAGGGCCACCACCTCCGGCCGCCCAAGCAGGTGGTGGACGAAGGCCTTGAGCTTGGCCCGGGAGTGCTGGCTGAGCTGCACGCCGATGAGGGCCTGGAGGCCGATGCCCAGGGCGCCTGGGTCCACGAAGGCGTGGAAGCCCCGGAGCACCCCGGCCTTCTGGAGGCGCTGGACCCGCACCAGGCAGGAGGAAGGCGCCAGACCCACGGCGGCCGCCAGTTCCTTGTTGGAGAGCCGAGCATTCTTCTGGAGAAGGCCGAGGAGATCGAAGTCGGTTCGGTCGAGGGCGGGAAACATGAACAAACTCCTAATTTAATTCGTTGGCTGAATCTAATACCGAACCAGATCCTGTATCAAGCCTGAATTGCCGAATCGGAGCGCACCATGATCCCGACCCAGTCCGCCCTCGAGACCCTCGCCGTCCACGCCGGCCGGGAAGAGCTGATGGCCCTCGGCGTCCACGCCCTGCCCATCGACCTCAGCAGCACCTACCCGATCCGCGACCTGCAGGAGGGCGGCGAAGCCCTGGAGCGCATGGCCCTGGGCGGCGAGGACAAGTCGAATCCCATCTACGCCCGCCTCTACAACCCCACCGTGGGCCGCTTCGAAGAGGCCCTCGCGCAGCTCGAAGGCGCCGAAGCCGGCGTGGCCTTCGCATCGGGCATGGCCGCCCTGACGGCCTGCCTCCTGGCCGCGAAGCAGAAGGGGAACCATGTCGTGGCGGTGCGTCCCCTCTACGGCGGCAGCGACCATCTCCTCGCCTCGGGCCTGCTGGGCCTGGAGGTCACCTGGGCCGAGGCCGACGGCATCCGGGAGGCCCTGCGCAGCGACACCTGCCTGGTGATCGTCGAGAGCCCCGCCAATCCGACCCTGCAGCTGGTGGATCTGGAGGCCGTGGTGATCCAGGCCTGCGGCGTGCCCGTGCTGGTGGACAGCACCTTCGCCACGCCCGTGCTCCAGAACCCCCTGAAGCTCGGTGCCGCCATGGTCCTCCACAGCGCCACCAAGTTCCTCGGCGGCCACGGCGACGTCATCGCCGGCGCCGTGGCCACGAGCCAGGCCTGGGCCACGGAACTGCGCAAGATCCGCGTCATCACCGGCAGCATCCTCCACCCCCTGGCCGCCTACCTGCTGCACCGCGGCCTGCCGACCCTGCCCCTGCGGGTGCGGGCCGCCCAGGAAGGCGCGAAGTTCGTCGCCGCCAGGCTGGTGGCCCATCCGGCGGTCAAGGCCGTGCACTATCCCGGTCTGCCGGGCGAGGATCCCGCCGGCCTCATCGGCACTCAGATGAAGGGCCCCGGCTCCCTCATGGCCTTCGACCTGGGCACCTTCGAGATGGCCCAGGAGGTCATGGCCAACGTGAAACTCATGACCCCGGCGGTGTCCCTGGGCTCCGTGGACAGTCTCATCCAGCACCCGGCAGCCCTCACGCACCGGGTGGTGGACGCCGCCGCCAAGACCAAGTCCGGCATCAGCGCGGGCCTGCTGCGCCTCAGCGTGGGCATCGAAGCCCCCGAGGATATTTGGGCCGACCTGGAACAGGCCCTGGCCAAGGCCAGCGTCGCCGCCATGCAGAAGGCCGCGGTCCTGGAGACCGTCGCGCCCTGAAGCCCAGAGGCCGGCCCCGCAGCCCCTGGCGTCCTGGTTCTGAATGGCTCGCCTGCGGGCCTGGCGCGGACTTGTGGGAAACTGGCGGGTCGGAGGAATCATGCCCGCAAGACCCCTGTCCGCCCTGTGGATCGTCGCCGCCGTAGCCTCAGCCCAGGCTCCGCCTCCGGTCCCGCCGGCCCATGCTCAGGCGCCCGCACCGGCTCCGGTGCCCGCTCCGGCGCCAAAGCCCGCGCCAGCCCCGACGCCGAAGCCTGCCCTGGCGCCGAAGCCCGCGCCAGCTCCGCCCCCGGCTCCGCTGCCCGGCCCCGAACTGGCTTCGGTCCTGCCCCTGCCCAGGGGCTGGAAGCAGGAACGGCTTGAGTTCCCACTGCGCTTCGCCCCCATGCTGCCCTACGCGGGCACCGAGGAGCTGCGCTTCAGCCCCAACATGTTCCGGCGCGGCGCTCCGGACTATTTCTCCTATGTGATCCGGTGGTGGCTGGTGGGCCGGCCGGTCTTCACGGCGAAGCAGTTTGAAGAAGACCTGACGGGCTACTTCCAGGGGCTCATGGTGGCCCAGGGCCGTGAGAAGGACCTGACGGTGGATCCCGGCAGCACCCATGTGGCGGTGAAGCCCATGGGGCCCCGCCGCTTCCGCGCCTTCGTGACCACCGTGGACGCCTTCAACGGGGCCGCGCCCTTGGACCTCATCGTGGACATCGAGGTCGTGGATCCGGTGAAGGGCCACCGGGCCGTCTACATGGCCATCGCTCCGACCATGGCGGCGTGGAACGTGCGCGAAAGCCTGATGAACGTGCTGAAGACCGCCCGGGACGCCAAGCCCGCCCCGACCAAGGGACCCTGACCGGCCCGCCGGTTTCGATGCCTGACCGGCCCGCCGGTTTCGATGCCTGACCGGCCAGAGGCCATGGAGGGCTGACGGCCGGCGGCCTTTCGCGCCATGCTGAAGCCATGGACCTCCACGGCGAGAACGAGCAGAAAGTGGCCTTCTGCCTGGAGCTGGGCCGCGCCCTCCACAGCTTCGGCACCCCCGCCCACCGCTTCGAGGAGGCCATGCACCGGGTGGCCTCGAGCTTGGGGCTGGAAGGGAACTTCCTCGCCCACCCCACGGCCTTCTTCGCGGAGCTGAAGTCGGCTTCGGGGCGGGAGATCTTCATGGTGCGCGCCGAGCCTGGGGAGACGGACCTGGGCAAGCTGGTGCGCATCCAGGCCACGGTGCGCGCCGTGGGGGACGGTTCCCTCCCCATCCAGGACGCCGCCGCCGAAGTGCGCGAGATCGTGCGGGAGAAGCCCCATTTCGGCGCCGTGGAGACCCTCGCGGCCTTCGCCCTCTCCTCGGGCCTCGCGGCGCGCTTCTTTGGCGGCGGCTGGCGGGAGATGGTGCTGGCGGCCTTCCTGGGCCTGGGCGTGGGCCTCCTTGGCCAGGTCACCGCCACCCGTAAGCACCTGGCCCAGGTCTTCGTGCTGCTGGCCGCCACCCTCGTGGGCTTCGCCGGCGTGGCCCTCGCGGACGTGCTCCCCCACACCTCCGCCTTCACGGTGACCCTGGCCGCCATCGTCATCCTCCTGCCGGGACTGAAGCTCACCATCGCCCTGCGGGAAGTGGCCACGGGCAACCTGGTGGCGGGCTCCAGCCGCCTGACGGACGCGGTGATGACCCTGCTCATGCTGGCCTTCGGCGTGGCCCTGGGCCGCCAGCTCGCCTTCCAGATCGCCCACGCCTTCAAGGAGACCGCCTCCCTGCCGCTGCCCTGGTGGACCGAGTGGCTCGCCCTCGCCGCGGTGCCCCTGGCCTACCTGGTGCTCTTCCAGGGGCGGAAGCAGGACCTCAAGTGGATCGCCCTGGGCTGTGTCGTCGCCTTCCTGTCCGCCCGGATGGGGGCGTTCCTGGTGGGGCCCGAGCTGGGCGCGGGCATCGGCGCCATGGGCATGGGCCTCGCCGCCAACTCCTTCGGCCGCCGCACCCGCCTGCCCAACCAGATCATGCAGCTGCCGGGCCTGCTCCTCCTGGTGCCCGGCTCCATCGGCTTCCGGGGGCTGACCTTCCTCACCCTGGGGGAGACGGAAATGGGCGTGCAGTCCGCCTTCCGCATGGTCTTCCTGGCGGTGGCGCTGGTGATGGGGCTCAGCCTCGCCAACGCGGTGACGCCGCCGCGCAAAGGGCTCTGAAGGCCGGACACCTTCTGCATTGCCGCGGCGCCCTTTGCGTTGCCGCGGCGCCCCGCGCACCATGGGAGAGGTTGCGCGGGAAGACGGTCAGGCAGCCTCCCGAGGATGCCCATGGCCCTGCACACCCTCATCGCCGGCACAGGACGCCACATCCCTTCCGTGGTGGTGCCCAACTGGGACTTTCTCCACCACCGCTTCCTCGGTCCGGATCGGCGGCCCGTGGACAAGACCAACGCGGAGATCCTCGCCCAGTTCGAAGCCATCACCGGGATCCGGGAGCGGCGCTACGCCCCGGCGGACATGGTGGCTTCGGACATGGCCTTCGAAGCGGCCCGGGACGCCCTGGACTCCTCCGGCGTGGATCCCGAATCCCTGGAAGGGATCATCGTCGCCCACAACTTCGGCGATGTTCGCCCCGGCAGCCACCGCACGGACATGGTGCCCTCCCTCGCCGCGCGGGTGAAGGCGCGCCTGGGGATCCGCAATCCTGCGTCGGCGGCCTTCGATCTGGTCTTCGGCTGCCCGGGCTGGCTGCAGGGCGTCATCCAGGCGGACGCCATGATCCGTTCCGGCCAGGCCCGGCGGGTGCTGGTGATCGGCGCGGAAACCCTGTCGCGGGTGTGCGACCCCCACGACCGGGACAGCCTCATCTACGCCGATGGCGCGGGCGCCACAATCCTCGAGGGCGTGGAAAGCGGCGGACCCGTCGGCATCCTCGCCCACGCCGTGCGCACGGACGCGGTGGAGTATTCCAAGATGCTCGCCATGGGGCCGTCCTACGAAGATGGCGCCAGCCCCGGGGACCTCTTCTTGAAGATGGAAGGCCGCAAGCTCTACAAGTACGCCCTCAACCACGTGGCGGGGGCCATGCAGCAATGCCTGGACCGGGCGGGAGTGCCCCTGGGCGCGATCTCCAAGATCCTCATCCACCAGGCGAACCTGAAGATGGACGAAGCCATCGTGGACGCCCTCTACAAGGGCGCCGGCCTTGAGCCCGCGCCGGCGGGGGTGATGCCCATGACCATCGCCTGGCTCGGCAACAGCTCCGTCGCCACCATCCCCACCATCCTGGACCTGATCCTGAAGGGGGAACTGGAGGGCCACGCCGTGCACCCCGGCGAAACCATCCTCCTGGCCTCCGTGGGCGCCGGCATGAACATCAACGCGGTGGCCTACCGGGTGCCCGGTCCGCCCCACTGACGGGAACAAAGCCGCGGATGGGAGATCCTCCCCCACGAGTCCCCCCGGCCCGAAGCCGCTTCCCCGAGGCTGCCCATGCGCTCCGCCATCCTTGGCCTGTTCCTGCTTGCCCACCCCGTCCAGGCGGACGAGTTCGCACGGCTCGAGGCCCTGCGCGCCCGGAACCCCCAGGACGCCGTGGTGCTCTACAACCTGGCGGCCCTCCACGCCGCCGCCGGGCGCAGGGCGGAGACCCTGGCGCTGCTGGAGGCCGTGAGCCGCGCCCCCGGAGGCCTGGACCCAGGTTTCTATCGGGGCTTCTTCTTCCTGCGGGGCGATCCGGCCTTTGAAGCCCTGCTGACGCGCATCCGCGCCGCGAATCCGCCCAGGGTGCGCAGTCGCACGGCCTTCATCCTGGCGGAGCGGGATCTGCAGCCCGAAGGCATCGCCTTCGATCCGGTCCGCCGCACCGTGTTCGCCGGAAGCTTCAAAGGCAAGATCGTCCAGGTGGATGCCAAGGGCACCGCGAGGGATTTTGCCGTCGTCTCCACGCCCGAGGCGCCCCGGGTGGTGGTGGGCCTGCGGGTGGATCCGGCCCGGCGCCGGCTGTGGGCGGTGGTGGACGATCCGCGGGCCTTCGGCGATCCCGACCTCGGGGGCGCGGCGCTGCACTGCTACGAGCTCCCGGGCGGCCGCCTGCTGTCGCGCCTCACCGGCGCGCCCCGGGGGGCCTTCAACGACGTCGCGGTGGCCGCCGACGGGCGGGCCTACGCCACCAACACCTCGGACGGTTCCGTCTGGCGCACGGAGCCGGGCCGGACGGCGATGACCGAATTCCTGCCGCCGGGCACGGTGCCGGAGGCCAACGGCCTCACCTTCTCCGCGGATGGCCGGCACCTGTTCATCGCGGGCTGGCACGACATCGTCCGGGTGGACCTGCGCAGCCGGGAGGTCTTGCCCCTGGCGGCGCCGGACGGTTTCCAGGCCGGCAGCTTCGATGGCCTGCTGTGGCATCGGGGCGGCCTCGTCGGCATCCAGAACGGCGTCCATCCGGGCCGGGTGGTGCGCCTGCGCCTCGACCGGGCCCGCGCCCGGATCACGGCCGCGGAGGTGCTGGAGCGCTACCACCCCCGCTTCAACGGCGTGACCACCGCCGCCCTGGACGGAGACTCCCTGCTCTACTTCGCCAACACCCAGTCCCGCTCCTTCGGCCCAGACGGCACCCCGAAGCCGGGGGTGGTCCTGGAGGACATCGTGATCCTGTGCCTGCGGCTCGAGTGAGGTTGCGGAGGCCTCAGCGCAGGTAGGGCAGGGTGTCCATGAGGACGAAGTCCCGGGAATCGATGGCAAGGCGGTTCAGGATGGCCAGATGTCCGGAGCCGATGAGCAGGAGCAGCCGGTCCCCGGGCTCCGCCACCCGGTAGACGTTGGTGAAGATGCGGAGGTTGCGCTTGTACCAGTTGGTGACGGGATCCGTGGTGCCGTAGAGCTCGGTGGAATAGGGATCCGGCGGCAGCCCCTCGATGTAGGTGGCGTGGTCCTCCCGGATGAAGTCCGGGCTGTTCACCAGGCGCAGCCCGTCCAGTACCGTGCCCTGGTCGAGGGTGCGGGCCAGGGTCTGCAGGCGCTCCGGCAGGGGGGCCGGTGCCGGTGTAGCCGCCGCGGGCTGGGGGCCGGGGGCGGCGGGCCGGGCCTTGGCTTCGCCGATCTCCGCGGGCACGCGGCCATCCATCCACATGGCGTAGTCCACGGGGTAGACGGTCTTGTGCCCCAGGCGCCGGGCCAGGGCGAAGGCCACCTGGTGGATCTCGTTGGGGGTCAGGGTGAACTGGCCGGCGAGGTACTTCTGGTAGTTCGCCGGGGAGGGCGAACCCTTGTAGGCCGCCTCGATGAGGATCTTCGTGGGCCGGTAGGCTTCGAGCCGGTCCAGCAGTTCCGCGAGCTCCTTCTGCTTGCGGGGGCCGAGGATGTCCTTCACCTCGAAGTTGTGGGCGTCCTGGCCCGGATTCTCCATGTGGAAGGAGCCCAGCACCAGCAGCGGCACCGCCGCTGGCTTGTTCACCGGATCCAGCGGAGAGGGTCGCAGCACCGGGGCGGGCTGGGCCGCGAGGGCCGTTGCGAAGAGCAGGGCCAGGGCAGGGGAAAGCGGCACGGGAAACCTCGGCAGGGTGGGACGGCGGGTCCAAGCTCCGAGGGTGGCCCGGGACCGTTGCCGGAGGGCCAGGGACTGGGGCGGGCCGTGGGGTTCCGGGGGCGGAACGGAAGTGCTGCCGAACATGTGGGTTCGGACATCCATCACATCCTGCGACCCGGAAGGCGTATGCTTCGCCGGGCCTGCCAGTGTGGAGGCATCGATTTCGGCGCCCCGCACCGGAACTTTCTGGATGCGTTTCGTCCGCCAGACCCATCCGCGAGGCCGCCATGGCCGATAAGGAAGTCCGTCCCGCAAGCTCCGCCGCGATGCGCCGGAAGTCGGAGGAAACCGCCCTCGCAGATGCTGCCCGGCGGCTGGAGCCTGTGGAGCCGCTCACGGCCGAGGCGGCGAGGGCGGTGCTCCACGAACTGCGGGTGCACCAGATCGAGCTGGAGATGCAGAACGAGGAGCTGCGCCGGATCCAGGAGGCCCTCGAAACCGAGAAGGGCAAGTACTTCGAACTCTATGACCTCGCCCCGGTGGGCTACTGCACGGTGAGCGATCTGGGGCTCATCCTGCTGGCGAACCTCACGGCGGCGCGGATGCTCGGCCTGACCCGGGACCGAAAGGGCGGCCTCCCCTTCGTCCGCTTCATCCACCCGGAGGACCAGGACCCCTTCCACCGCTTCCAGCGGCGGCTGGTGGAGACCGGCAGCCCCGAGACCTGCGAACTGCGGATGGTTCGCGCCGATGGCGCCCACTTCGCCGCCCACCTCGAGGCCGCCATGGCCCTGGACCCGGAGGCGGGCCGCACCTTCCGCATCGTGCTCACGGACATCACCGCCCGCGTGCGGGCGGCGCGGGAGCGCCAGGAGCTGGAGACCCGCTACCAGAGCATCCTCAACGCCTCCCCCGACAACATCACCATCCTGGACCTGGAGGGCCTGGTGCAGATGGTCTCCCCGGCGGCCCTGGGGATGTTCGGCTATGAGCGGGTGGAAGATATGGAGGGCAGGCCGGTCCTGGACTTCATCGCCCCGGCGGACCACCTTCGGGCCAACTTGATTCTCGCCGGCCTGGCCGAAGGGGTCATTCCGCGGCCTGGCGAGTACCAGGGCCTGCGCCGGGACGGCAGCACCTTCGACACCGAAGTGAACAGCGAGCTGATCCGGGATCCGGCGGGGCGGCCCGCCAGCATCGTGCTGGTGGTCCGGGACATCACCCACCGCAAGGAGGCGGAAGCCGCCCTGTGGGTGAGCGAGGCGCGGAACCGGGCCATCGCCCAGTCCGCCTACGACGCCATCATCACCTCCGACAGCGCTGGGGCCATCGCCGGCTGGAACCGGGGGGCGGAGGCCATCTTCGGCTACGCGGAAGCCGAAGTCCTGGGCCAGCCCATGACCCTGCTCATGCCGGAGCGCCACCGCGCCGCGCACCTGGAGGGCATGCTCCGGGTGGGGTCTGGCGGCGACCAGCACGTGATTGGCCGGACCGTCGAACTGCACGGGATCCGCAAGGGGGGCGAGGAGTTCGCGATGGAACTCTCCATGGCCCGCTGGGAATCCGAGGGCGACTGGTTCATCACGGGCATCATCAGGGACATCACCCAGCGCAAAGCCTCCGAAGCGGCGCTGCGGGAGAGCGAAGCGCGCTTACGGCTCGCCCTTACCGCGGCGGAGCAGGGCCTCTACGACCTCAATGTGCAGACCGGCGAGGCTGCGGTGAGCCCCGAGTACGCCACCATGCTGGGCTTTGATCCCGCCACCTTCCGGGAGACCAATGCCGCGTGGATCGAGCGCCTGCATCCGGAGGACCGGGAGCCGGTGGCGGCGGCTTACCGGGACTATGTGGCCGGCTTGACCAAGGAGTACCGGATCGAGTTCCGCCAGCGCACCGCCTCCGGGGACTGGAAGTGGATCCTGTCCCTGGGGCGGGTCGTGGAGCGCGGCCCCGACGGCGCCCCCCTGCGGATGCTCGGGACCCACACGGACATCACCGAACGCAAGCGGATCGAAGTGGACCTGCGCCGGCAGACCGGGGAGCTGCGGGCCCGCAACGAGGAGCTGCAGCGCTTCAACCGCCTTGTCGTCGGGCGGGAGCTGCGGATGATCGAGCTCAAGGAGGAGATCAACGCCCTGTGCCGGCGGCTGGGCGAAGCCCCCCGCCACCGGGGTTCCAATGAACCAGTGGACCCGCGGCCCGCGGGGCTGTCCCCGGCATGAGCCCCGGAACCGCCGGAAAGCGCCGGTCCGCGGGGCCGGGGAAGGACCCTCAGACTGATTCCGGAAAGGCGGCGCTATCATCGCGCCAGCCCATGGAAGCCCAGCCATGAAAACCGCAGGACCCATCCTGGTGGTGGACGACACCCCCCTCACGCTCCGGCTGCTGGCGGATGCGCTGAGGGCGGGAGGCCACCAGGTACAGACCGCAGAGGACGGGGAAGAGGCCCTGGCCCTCGCGGCCGCGCGGCCGCCGGACCTGGTCCTCCTCGATGTGCGCATGCCCGGGATGGACGGCTTTGAAGTCTGCCGCCGCCTCAAGGCCAGGCCCGAAAGCCGGGACCTGCCCATCCTGTTCTTCAGCGCCTCCGCGGATGCGGCGGAGCGCCTGGAGGGCTTCCGCCTCGGAGCGGTGGACTTCCTGGCCCTGCCCATCCAGCCCGAGGAGCTGCTGGCGCGGGTGGCGACCCACCTCGAGTTGCGCGCCCTCCGCCTCCGGCAGCAGCGCGAAGCCGCCGACCTGCTGCGGTCTAACCAGGACCTGAGCGGCGAGCTGGCGGCCTACCGGAAGGCGGAGGCGGACCTGCAGTCGCTGAACCAGGAGATGCAGGACGCCCAGCTGGCCACCCTGAACCTGATGGACGATGCCCTGGAGGCGCGGAGCCGTCAGGAAGCGGCCAACGCGGAACTGCGCAAAGAAGTGCTCGAGCGCCAGCAGGCCACCCTGGCCCTGGCGGAGAGCCACGAGCGCTTCGAGCTGGCGAACCGGGCCACCTTCAATGTCATCTGGGACTGGGACCTGGTGACCCACGCCTTCTGGCGCAACGACCAGTTCGAAAGCCTCTTCGGCTATGCCCGCGAGGATGTGGAAAGCAGCTTCGAATCCTCCACCACCCGGATCCACCCCGAGGACCTCGCGCGCATCAAGGCCGGCCTGGACCGGGCCTTGGCCTCGAACGCGGAGTTCTGGTCGGACCAGTACCGCTTCCGCCGCAAGGATGGGACCTACGCCACCGTGGAGGACCGGGCGGTCATCACCCGGGACGGGAAGGGCAGCGCCCTCCGCATGCTGGGGGCCATGCGGGACATCACCAGCCGGGTGGAGGCCGAGCGGACCCTGCGGGACAGCGAGGAGAAGCTGCGGCGAATCATCGAGCACAGCACCCAGCTCTTCTACTCCCACACCCCGGATGACCTGCTCACCTATGTCAGTCCCCAGGCCCAGGCCTTCTTCGACACGGATCCCGACGACACCCTGCGGCCCTGGACGGACTTCCTGACGGAGCACCCCGCCAACGCCATCGGGGTGGAACGCACCCGGGCGGCCCTCGAGACCGGACGGCGCCAGCCCCCCTACGAGCTGGAACTGCGGACCAAGCTCGGCCGCAAGCTCTGGGTGGAGGTCCAGGAGTCCCCGGTGCTGGAGGCGGGCCGGGCGGTGGCCATCGTCGGCTCCCTGACGGACATCACTGAATCGAAGCGGGCCCAGGACCAGCTCCGCCTGCAGGGCGGGGCCCTGGAGGCCGCCGCCAACGCCATCGTCATCACGGACCGGGCCGGGATCATCCAGTGGGCCAACCCGGCCTTCACCGCCATCACCGGCTACGGCACGGAGGAGGCGCTCGGGCGGAAGCCCGGGGACCTGCTGAAGTCCGGGCACCACGACGCAGCCTTCTTCCGGAACATGTGGGAGGTCCTCGAAGCCGGAAGGGTCTGGCAGGGAGAGATCGTCAACCGCCGGAAGGACGGCAGCCTCTACACCGAGGACATGACCATCACGCCGCTGAAGGACGAGGGGGGCGAGATCACCCACTTCGTGGCGGTGAAGCAGGACATCAGCCTCCGCAAGCAGGCGGAGGATGAGCTGGCCAAGGTCAACCGCTCCCTGCGGATGCTGAGCGCCTGCAACGAGGCCCTGGTGCGGGCGGAGCAGGAACAGCGGCTGCTGGAAGTGATCTGCAGTACCGCCGTGGAGCTCGGCGGCTACCGGATGGCCTGGGTGGGCTATGCCCGGGAGGACGCCGCGCACACCATCGAGCCCATGGCTTCCGCCGGGGACGACCATGGTTACCTGGCGGGGATCACGGTGACCTGGTCCGGCTCGGAGCGGTCCGGCCGGGGCCCCGCCGGACAGGCGGTCCGCAGTGGCCAGGCCGCCCTGTTCTCCGACATCGAGAAGGCCGAGGACGCCATGCTCTGGCTCGAGGCGATGCAGAAGCGGGGCTACCGCGGCGTGGTCGGCCTGCCCCTGCGCAACGGGGAGCGAAGCTTCGGCGTGCTCTGCCTTTACTCCAGCGAAAGGCTGGACCTTGGAGCGAAGGACCTGGACCTGCTCCAGGAGATGGCCGACGACCTGGCCTTCGGCATCACGAACCTCCGGGCCCGGGCGGAGCGCCGGGACGCGGAGGCCATGCTTCTGGAGCAGGCCTCCCTGCTGGACAAGGCCCACGACGCCATCATCGTGAAGGACCTGGAGCACCGGGTGCATTTCTGGAACAAGGGGGCCGAGCGGCTCTACGGCTGGACTTCCAAGGAGATGCTGGACCGTTCGGTGGTGGGCGTCCTGCTCGAGGACGGGGTCCACTACAAAGACGCGCAGCGCCTGCTGCTGGCGGACGGGGAGTGGAGCGGCCGCCTGCAGCATGTGGACAAGGCCGGCCACCTGCTGGACATCGAATGCCACTGGACCCTGGTGCGGGGGGACGGGGACCAGCCCGGGTCCGTGCTGGCCATCCACACCAATGTGACGGAGCAGGTGAAGGCCGAAGCCGAGCTGAAGCAGTACACCGAGCGCCTGGAGGCCATGCGGGAGATCGATGCGGCCCTCCTCGGGGCACGCTCGACCCAGGAGCTGGCCCAGGGAGCCCTGGTCCGCCTGCGGCACATCGTCCCCTTCGAACGAGCCGCGGTGGTGACCTTCGACAACGACTTCCTCGAAGGCACCATCCTCGCGGTGGACCAGGACAGCCCCTGGCGGCCCCTGCCGGGGGAGATCAGGCCCATCGGGGACTTCCATGACCTGAGGGACCTGCGGTCCGCACCTTTCCTCGACCTGAAGGACCTCGACGAGGTCCCGCGCCGCCCCCTGGAGGACCTGCTGCTCGCCCAGGGGTTGCGCAACCTGGTCTATGTCCCCATGGAAAGCGAAGGGATCCTCCAGGGTTTCGTGGCCCTTTCCGCCACCCAGCCGGGTCTCCTGACGCCGGACCACGCGGAGATCGCCCTCGACATGACGGACCAGCTGGCGGTGGCCCTCCAGCACACGCGCCTGAAGGAGGAACTGGAACGCGCCAACATCCAGCTCGAATCGAAGGTGGAAAAGCGCACGGCGGAGCTGAGCACCAGCCTCGCCACCCTGAAGGTCCTCGAATGGGAACTGCGGCAACGGGAAGCGGAGGCCCGGGCCGCCAGCGAGGCCAAATCCACCTTCCTTTCCTCCATGAGCCACGAGCTGCGCACGCCCCTCATCGGCGTCACCGGCATGCTGGAGGTGCTGCGGCAGAGCGCCCTCGACCCCCAGCAGCGCCAGGTGGTCGGCATCATCCACGAATCGTCCCAGAGCCTGCTGCACATCATCGGCGACATCCTCGACTTCTCGAAGATCGAGGCGAACAAGCTGGATCTGGCCCCTCAGACCTTCTCCGCCCGGGCCCTGGTGGAATCCGTCTCCCAGGCCTTCCGCTCCGCCACCTCCGCCAAGGGCCTGTACCTCTTCGTCGAGCTGGAGCCGGACATCGCCCCGGCCCATGTCGCGGACGCCATGCGGCTCCGCCAGATCCTGAACAATTTCCTCAGCAATGCGGTGAAGTTCACCGAAAGCGGCTCCATCACCCTGCGGCTCCGCCGCCTCGCCGTCCGCGAGAGCCGCGAGGTCCTGGCCTTCGAAGTCGAGGACACGGGCATCGGCATCTCCCCGGAAAGCCAGGAGAAGCTCTTCGCGCCCTTCACCCAGGCGGAGGCCAGCACCACCCGCCGCTTCGGCGGCACGGGCCTCGGCCTGGTCATCTCCCGGCGACTGGCGGACTTGATGGGCGGCAGCCTCACCATGAAGAGCACCGTGGGGCAGGGCACCACCATGACCCTGGCCCTGGACCTGCCGGTGGGCGACGCGGCGAACCTGCCCAGCCGGGACCCCGGGGAGCTGGCCGCCATGGTGCCCGCCCGGTCCGCCCCCAGCATCGTGGAGGCGCAGCAGGAGGGCACCCTCGTGCTCCTCGCGGAAGACCATCCCACGAACCGCATCGTCATCACCCAGCAGGTGAACCGGGCGGGCTTCGCCCTGGAGGTCGCCGAGGATGGCATCGAAGCCTTCGAGAAGTGGCAGAGCGGACGCTACGCCCTGCTGCTCACGGACCTCCACATGCCCCGCATGGACGGCTACCAGCTGACCAAGGCCGTACGGGAGTGGGAGCGGACCGAGGGCAGGCGGCGGGCGCCCATCCTGGCCCTCACCGCCAACGCCATGGGGGGCGAAGCCGAACGCTGCCTGGAGCTGGGCATGGACGACTACCTCATCAAGCCCGTGACCATCCCCCTCCTGGCCGCCAAGTTGAATCGCTGGCTGCCCCAGGCCCAGGCCGCCATGGAAGTCCCGCCCACCCCGGGTGCGGACGCTCCTGCCCCGGAGGGCGGAGCGCCCACCCTCGAGCCCGGCACCCTCCTGGACCTCTGCGGCGGGGATGCCGCCGCGGCCCGGGAGATCCTGCTGGAATTCATCGCGACCACCGAGACGGATCTCGAAGAAATGGCGGCCGCCCTGGGCCGTCAGGACCGGCCCGGCCTCGTGCGCCAGGCCCACCGCATCAAGGGCTCCAGCGCGATGATCGGCGCCCTCGCCCTGGCGGACCGGGCCCGGCGGCTCGAAGCCACCGCCAAGAACGAAGCCACCGGGTGGATGGACCTCCAGGCCCAGCTCGACGGAATGCGGGCCGCCCTGCGGGCCCTGGAGCGGGTAGGCTGAGCCCGCCCCCTGGAGGTGGGGCGGCCATGCACCCGGAGCCCCTGAACATCCCGAGCCTGCAGGACACGATGAGTCCGGAGGAATGGCGGGTAAGGGTGGACCTCGCCGCCGCCTACCGGCTGGTGGCGGCCTTCGGCTGGGACGATCTGGTCTTCACCCACATCAGTGCCCGCGTGCCAGGCACGGCGGACCAGTTCCTCATCAATCCCTACGGGCTGATGTTCGACGAGATCACGGCCTCGAGCCTGGTGCGCATCGACCTGGAAGGCCGGAAGCTCGACGACTCGCCCTTTCCCGTCAATCCCGCCGGGTTCACCATCCACAGCGCCATCCACGCCGCGCGCCACGACGCCGCCTGCGTGCTGCACCTCCACTCACCGGACGGCTGCGCGGTGGCGGCCCAGCAGGAGGGCCTGCTGCCCATCTCGCAGAAGTCCACCTTCATCCTGGCAAGCCTCGCCACCCACGACTACGAAGGCATCGCCCTGCGGGAGGACGAGAAGCCGCGGCTGGTGAGGGATCTGGGCGACGCCACCTTCCTGCTGCTGCGCAACCACGGCCTCCTCACCGTGGGCCCAAGCGTCGCCGACGCCTTCGTGAGCATGTACATGTTCGAGACCGCCTGCACGATCCAGGTCCGCGCCCAGGCGGGGGGCGGCGAGCTGGTGCGGGTGCCCGACGCGATCCTCGCCGGCGCCCGGGCCGCGTCGCGCCAGGCCACCGGCGGCCTCAGCCCCGGGGCCCTGGCCTGGCCGGGGCTCCTGCGCCGGCTGGACCGGACGGACGCCAGCTATCGGACCTGAAGCGCCTACACCGAGGGAACGGGCTTCTCGCCGCTGTAGTCGTAGAAGCCCTTGCCGCTCTTCTTCCCGTGCCAGCCGGCGTCCACCATCTTCTTGAGCAGCGGGCAGGGGCGATACTTGGGGTCGCCGAGGCCCTCGTGCAGCACGTTGAGGATGAAGAGGCAGGTGTCGAGGCCGATGAAGTCCGCCAGGGTCAGCGGGCCCATGGGATGGTTCATGCCGAGCTTCATGATGCCGTCGATCTCCTCGACCCCGGCCACGCCTTCGTGGAGGGCGAAGATGGCCTCGTTGAGCATGGGCAGCAGCACGCGGTTGGAGATGAAGCCCGGGCTGTCGTTGCAGACCAGGGGCGTCTTGCCCAGCTGCTTCGAGAGCGCCATCACCGTGGCGTGGGTCTCGTCGGTGGTGGCGATGCCGCGGATCACTTCGATGAGCTGCATGACCGGCACCGGGTTCATGAAGTGCATGCCGATGAAGCGGCCGGGACGCTTCGTGACGGCGGCGAGTTTCGTGATGGAGATGGAGCTGGTATTGGACGCCAGGATCACCTCGGGGCGGCAGACGGCGTCGAGGGTCTCGAAAAGCTGCTTCTTGACCTCCCACTTTTCCGTGGCGGCCTCAACGGCGAAGTCCACAGCCTTGAAGTCCGCCAGGTCCGTGGTGGTGCGGATGCGGGCGAGGACGGCGTCCTTCTCGTCGGCCGTCATCTTCCCCTTGTCCACGCCCCGCTGCAGGTTCTTGGCGATGGTCGCCACGCCCTTGGCGGCGAACTCCGCCGAGATGTCCTGCATCAGGACGTCGAAGCCCGCCGCGGCGAAGACGTGGGCGATGCCGTTGCCCATCTGTCCCGCGCCGATGACGCCGATGGTCTTGATCGAGCTCATGAAAGGCCTCCAGAACCTTCAAGGATAGCGGTGGAAGGGTCTCGGCCCCAGCCCGCGGTCCGTGAAGCCGGTCACGGCGTGTCCGCCAGCAGGCCCGGCAGCTCCGACAGGCTGGCGATCTCCAGGTAGCCGTGGCTCGCGGCGCTGGCCCCTTCCACCCGGTCGTGGGACCACTGGAGTTCGTAGGGCACGTGCACCGCCCGGCCACCGACCGCGAGCACCGGCAGCACGTCGGACTTGAGGGAATTGCCCACCATCAGGAAATGGGCGGGGCCGATGCCGTGGCGCTTCAGGATGGCGGCGTAGGCCGCGGCGTCCTTCTCGCTCACCACTTCCACGGCCTTGAAGTGGGCGCCCAGGGCCGACCGGGCCAGCTTGGTCTCCTGGTCGAAAAGGTCGCCCTTGGTGATGACCATCAGCTCGAAGGTGCCGGCGAGCTGCGCCAGGGCCTCCGCCACCCCGGGCATCAGGTCGATGGGGTGGTCCAGCATGGTCTTCCCCAGATCGAGAATGCGCTGGATCTCGGCGCCGCCGATGCGGCCCTCCGTCAGCTCGATGGCGGTCTCCACCATGGACAGCATGAAGCCCTTCACTCCGTAGCCGTAGAGGCGCAGGTTGCGCATCTCGGCCTCGTGGAGGCGGCCGGCGATCCAATCCTCGTCGTGGAAGCCGCGGAGCAGGTCCACGAAGCGCGCCTGGGTCCCTTCGAAGAGGTCCTGGTGGCGCCACAGGGTGTCGTCGGCATCGAAGGCGATGGTCCGGATGTCCCGGAGGTCGTGGGGGCTGTTAGGCATCGGGGGCGGCTTCCATCAGACTGGCAGGAGACATTGGAGCAAGAACCGTGGCCACATCCAACCGCTCGTCCTGGGCCCTCCTCATCCTTCGCATCGCCGTGGGCTTCCTGTTCACCGCCTCGGCCCTGGTGCAGCTCCGCTACGCCGGCGGCGCCATCACCATGGCCCACGCCATGAAGTGGGGCCTGCTCCTCCTCCAGGCCGTCTGCGGCACCCTGGTGATGCTCGGCGTGTGGGTCTCCGTGGCCTGCGTGCCCCTTTTCTGCCTCCATGGCTGGCCGGTGGTGCTGGCCCTGGTGCGCGGGGTCAACCCCACCGCCCTGCGGCACGAAGTCCTGACCCTGGCCTCCATCCTCGCCTGCGGCATCGGCGGGGCGGGAAAGTGGGGGCTGGGGCGAAGCTAGTCTTCCGGTTCGTCCGACGGGTCGGCCGCCACCGGGGCTTCAGGCTCCGGGGGTGCCGGCCGAGGTCCCGGCGCGGGCTGCGGCAGCGCCGCTTCCGGCACGGCCTTCGGCTGGGCGGCCCACACCACCAGCACGGACACGAAGTAGAGCCCCAGCAGGATCACGCTGAAGAAGAGGGTGGTCACCACCAGGTCGCCGGGGGTCAGGAAGGCGGACACGAAGATGATCAGCACCGTGGCGTGGCGCCAGTACTTCAGCATCCAGCGGGTGGTCACCAGGCGGAACTTGGCCAGGAAGAAGAAGAGCACCGGGAGCTCGAAGAGGATGCCGGTGATGAGCAGGGTGTAGAGGAAGAGATCCAGGTAGCTGTCGATGTGGAGGTTCGCCCGCAGGGCCGCCTGGCTCGCCTCCTGGAAGAGGATGTCGCCGAGGAGTTTGATGGCGAACTTGTAGGCGAAGCCCGCGCCCGACAGGAACATGGCGCTGGTGATGAAGACGAAGGGCACCACGAAGCGGCGCTCCCGGGGGAGCAGGCCGGGGCGGATGAAGGCCCAGAGCTGGTAGAACAGGAAGGGCGCCACCAGGAAGGCCGCGGCCCACAGGGAAAGCCGCATGAGGCTGAAGAAGGGCTCCGCGAGGTCCGTATAGGCCCAGGGCTGCAGCTCGGCCAGGGGCTTGTGGGTCTGGTGGGCCATGGCCTCCAGGAAGGGGCGCTGGGTCCACTCCCAGATCCGGAACCGGAAGGCGTAGGTCAGGGCGAAGCCCACCACCACCGCGATCAGGCTGCGGGTGAGGCGCACGCGCAGCTCCTGGAGGTGCTCCCAGAAGGTCATCTGGTTGGCGGGCGTTTCGGGGATGGCCATGGGCTTCCATCAGAGCACGGCCCGGGCGGCGTTGGCCGTCCGGGCCGTGGAGCGGGGGGCGGAACTACTTCTTGTCGGCGACGACGTCTTCCTTCACGGAGTCCGTCAGTTCCTTGCTGGCCTTCTTGAATTCCTGGATGCCCTTGCCGAGGCTCTTGCCCAGCTCGGGGAGGCGGGAGGGGCCGAAGAAGATCAGCAGCGCGATGCCGATCAGCAGCATTTCGGTGAGGCCGAGATTGCCCATGGAGGTCTCCTGGATGTCCGTTGGATGCGGCGGCGCAGCCTCAGGTTGAAGGCAGCAGGTCCTTCAGGTTCAAAGTATCAGGCACTTCGAGCTCCATGCGAAGGAGGGCCTGGCCGTGGGTCTTGCCCTGGGCGTCGGTTTTCACCGATTCAGATCCGCCGCCGCCGAGGGAATCGTGCAGGATGAAGTTCAGTGCCTTGAGGTTCGGGACTTCGTAACGGTCCACGGCGCCCATGCAGATCTGGCCGAAGTGGGCCTTCACCCGGGCGGCGGTGACATTCTCCAGGATGAACCGGTAGCCGGCCTCCGTGTAGGCGATGAGGCCCACGTTGGAGCCGTCGCCCTTGTCTCCGGACCGGGCGTGGGCGATGGATTCGAGCAGGAGCTTCATCAGAGGGTCCTCCGTCCGAGGCTGTGGTAGGTCCAGCCCGCGGCCTTCATGGCTTCGGGGCGGAAGAGGTTGCGGCCGTCGAACATGACCTTCGACTTCAGGGCCGCGCCGGCGGCCGCCAGGTCCGCGTTCCGGTACTCGGGCCACTCGGTGGCTACGAGGAGCGCGTCCGCGCCTTCGCAGGCTTGAAGGGGCTCCGCAGCGTAGGTGATGCGATCCCCCAGACGGGCGCGGATGGCCGGCATGGCCTCGAAATCGTGGGCGGCGACGGTGGCGCCCAGGGCGAGCAGGCCCTCGATGAGCTCCAGGCTCATGGCCTCCCGGATGTCGTCGGTGTGGGCCTTGAAGGCCAGGCCCCAGAGGGCGAAGCGCTTGCCGGCCAGGGGTGCGGGATCCCCGCCCTGGACGCCGTAGTGGGCCTTGATCTTGCGCAGCAGCACCATCTTCTGGTGGCGGTTCGCCTCGACGGTGGCGGTGAGGGTCTTCAGGCTGATGCCGTGCTCGCGGCCGGTCTTGAGGAGGGCCTGCAGGTCCTTGGGGAAGCAGGAGCCCCCGAAGCCCGGGCCCGGATTGAGGAAGGCCGGCCCGATGCGGTGGTCCGCGCCGATGGCGGCCTTGACGAAGTCCACGTCCGCGCCGACCTCTTCGGAAAGGGCCGCGATCTCGTTGATGAAGCTGATGCGAAGGGCCAGCATGGCGTTGGCGGCGTACTTGGTGAGCTCGGCGGAAGCGG
Organism: Holophagaceae bacterium; assembly: GCA_016710635.1. GTDB lineage: Bacteria > Acidobacteriota > Holophagae > Holophagales > Holophagaceae > JADJVL01. The sequence continues at coordinate 61,074 of JADJVL010000011.1, forward strand.
GGTCCATGCGGAACCACTTGCCCTTCGAGGCCTCCAGGAAGGGGGCGTAGAGCGCCTTCATCACGGCTTCGGCGAAGTCCGTGTGGCAGCCCACCACCACCCGGTCCGGCCGCAGGAAGTCCTCCAGGGCGGAACCCTCCCGCAGGAATTCCGGATTGCTGACCACCTCGAAGGGGCGGTCCTGACCGGCGGCCTCCAACTCGGCCTGGATGGCCTGGCGGACCCGGGCGGCGGTGCCTACGGGCACCGTGCTCTTGTCCACGACGATGAGGGGGCGGGCGCCGGGTGGGCGCAGGGGCAGGGCCCGGCCCAGGTCCGCGGCCACCTGGAGAATGAAGCGGAGGTCGGCGCTGCCGTCCTCGCCCATGGGCGTGCCCACGCAGATGAAGGCGGCGTCCGCGTCGGCGATGCCTTCTTCCAGACCGGTGCTGAAGGCGAGCTGGCCGCTGGCCAGGTGCTTCGCCAGGAGGCCGTCGAGGCCGGGTTCGAAGATCGGCGACACGCCCTGCCGGAGCTTCGCGATCTTGTCCGCGTCCACGTCCACGCCCAGGACCCTGTGGCCGGCCTCCGCGAAGCAGGCGGCGGCCACGAGGCCCACGTATCCCGAACCCACCACCAGTACCCGCATGCGGCCGTCCCTAAGAGCAGTTCCCGAGCAAAGGAAAACAGTGTACCGGGCCCGGGGATCCGGCCGTGAGGGCTGGTTTCCGGCCCAGCCTTGCTAGGATGGAAGCTTCCCGGAGGATGGATGCTGCTGCTGGAGCCGGCCAAGAGCGCGGGCGTGGATCTGCTCGAAGTGGTGCTCCATGCGGGCGCCGTGTCGAAGCTGGTGCTGCTGCTCCTCCTCCTGTTCTCCGTGGGGAGCTGGATCGTGATCTTCCAGAAGGCCGTCCTCCTCCAGCGCAGCCGCGCCGCCACGGAACGCTTCCGGACCTCGTTCCGCCGCGCCACCGATTGGCGGGAGCTCAAGCAGCAGGAGAGCTTCTACGCCCAGAGCCCACTGCTCGGGCTCTTCCACGCCGGCTACGCGGAGGTCACCTACCAGCTGCGGGTCCCCGCCACCGGGGGCCGGGCCCAGGTCCGCAGCATGGAAGCCGTGGAGCGCGCCCTCCAGCGGGCCTCGGTGGTGGAGATGGGCCGCATGGACCGCTACCTCGGCGTGCTGGCCACCATCGCCGCCGTCAGCCCCTTCATCGGGCTCTTCGGCACGGTCTGGGGCATCATCGACGCCTTCAAGGGCATCGGCGCCACGGGCAACGCCAACCTGGCCACGGTGGCGCCGGGCATCTCCGAGGCCCTGGTGGCCACCGCCGTGGGCCTGATGGCCGCCATCCCGGCCCTCATGGCCTACAACTTCTTCCAGGGCCAGCTCAAGCAGTGGCAGACGGAGCTGGACGACTTCGCCCTCGAGTTCATCAGCCTCTCCGAGCGCAACTTCACTTGACGGCCTTTCCGACCGGACCCTCCCTGCCGCTTTCCCTGGACTGGGAGGACTGGTACCAGCTCTGCTGTCCGCCCTTCGACGCCGCGGACGCCCACGACCGCTTCGAGGACCGGCTGGAGCGCGCCACCGATCTGGCCCTGGAGCTCTGCGCGGACCTGGGGGCGCGGGGCACCTGGTTCTGCCTCGCGGACCAGGCGCGGCGCCATCCGGGCTCCCTCCGGCGCATCGCCGACGCCGGCCACCGCATCGCCCTGCACGGCTTCACCCATGCCCGGGCCTTCCAGCTTGACGAGGCCACCTTCCGGGCCTCCCTCCAGGCCGGCAAGGCCGCCCTGGAAGACATCACCGGCGCCGCGGTGACGGGCTTCCGGGCCCCGGAGTGGAGCCTGCGGGACAGCGCGGAAGACTGGTGGCGGCTGCTCCCCGAACTGGGCTTCGCCTTCGATTCCAGCCGCGCCCCCCTGAAGGTCCTTGGCGATCCGGCCTGGCCTCGCCGCCCCTACCGGCTGCCCAACGGCCTCTGGGAACTGCCGCCGCCGGTGATGGGCCTCGGGCCCCTCACCGTGCCCATGTGGGGCTGGGCGATGCGCCTCTGGCCCGCGGCCCTGCTGCGGGCGCGGCTCGAGGCCCTGGCGGCGGAGCGGGCCGGCACGCCGCTGGTGCTGCATCCCTGGGAACTGGACGAGGGCCAGCCCCGGCTGCCGGAAACGACCCTGGGTCACCGCTTCGCCCACGCGGCGGGCCTCAAGGGCTATGGTTCGCGGCTGCGCAGGCTCTGGCGGGGCCTCGCCCTGGAACCCCTGGAGGACTGGATCCGCGCCCGGGAGGCGGCGGAAGTGAGGGTGGCCGAACCCGTGCTGGCGGAAGTCCATTCATGACCCTGAAAGCGCCTGCCGCGCCGCTCATCCTGCTGGCGCCCTCGGAGGAAAAGGCCCCGGGGGGCAAGCTGGGCGCCCTGGCGGAGGACCCGGCCCAGCGCTGGGTGCGGGACCGGCTGGTGGATCTGGTGGTCCATGGCAGCGCCGATGCCCAGCGCCGCGCCTTCGAGGTCAAGGATGCGGCCCTGGACCGGGCGAAGGAGGAGGCCCTGGCCCTGCGGCACCGGGTGCCCTTGCGGCCGGCCCTGGAGCGCTACGCCGGCGTGGCCTTCCAGGCCCTGGACGCCGCCAGCCTCGAGCCGGGGCTCTGGCGCCAGGTCTTCGTGCTGTCGAACCTCCGGGGCCTCGTGCGCGGCGACGAGCCCGTGCCCCCCTACAAGGTCAAGCTCGCCGGCCTGCCCGGGCTCAAGGCCCACTGGCAGCGGCACCTCGGTCCCGCCCTGGCCGACCTCCCGCCCGGGCCGGTCTGGGAACTGCTGCCCCAGGACGCCGCCGCCCTGCTGAAAGGCTGGACGCGGCCCCGGCACACAATTGAGATCCTGGATCCGCAGGGCCGGGCCGTCAGCCACTGGTCCAAGCTGTACCGCGGCCGGGTGGCGCGGTGGCTCCTCCAACACGGCCAGGGGGATCCGGCGAAGGTCCGGCGCGGACGGATCGAGGGCGCCGCCTGGGAGGGCTGGTCGGAGAACGGCTCCGGAGGGAAGACCCTGCGGCTGATCCTGGCTGGAACGACGCCATGACCTGCTCCGAGCAGAAACCCCTCTTCTGGCAGCGCCAGCCCGTCCCACCCCTCGAGGTGCAGCGCTTCCTGCGCCGGCGACTGGAAGCGGCCCTCCACGAGCCCAGGGACCGGGCCCTGCTGGTCTGGCCCGCGGTGCTCGGCGCCCCGAAGCTGCGCGCCGAGCATCCCCGCGGCCTCCCCGAACCATTGCTCCTCTCCCTCGCCGCCCGGATGCTGGCGGCGGTGGACGCCGCCGAGCCCGAGGCCGCCTGGGCGGAGACCCTCGAACGCTTTCCGGACACGGCCCGGCCTGGGTCCGAAGGCTGGCTGCCCGGGGCCGACTGGGGCGCCTTCGGTCCCTTCGTGAGTCTGCGCAGCGGCGTGGCCCTGTCCGCGGTGACGGGCCTGGCGACCGATGAAAGCTATCAACTGCGGGCGGCGGTGGCCCTCTTCGACCTCGCCCTCTTCCACGAGACCCACGACGCCCTGGAGGCCCTCTGGAAGGACGCTGGCGGCGATCTGCGCCAGGGCCTTCAGGGGCTGATCCTGCTGGCGGCGGGCTACCACCATCAGCAGCTCCACAACCTGACGGGCGCGGCGGCGGTCTGGGAGGAGGGGCTGGCCCGCCTGGAACCGTTCCAGGGCCTGGTGGAGACGCCCTGGGGCACGGTGGACCACCGGGACGCCCTGCAGTTCACCGAGGAGCGGCTGGCGTATCTTGGCCCCATCCTGGAAAAAGGGGGCGATGCTGATCCCGGGGTCCTGTGGGCCCTGCCGGTGCCGCGCTGGGAGATCGTCTGATGCTGACCGCCGACATCCTCGTCCTCGGGGCCGGCATCGCCGGCTGCACCGCCGCCATCCGGGCCGCGGACCTGGGCGCCTCGGTCATCCTCGTGGCGAAGGACGCCCTGGGGGAGAGCAACACGGGCTACGCCCAGGGCGGGATCATCGGCTCGGTGCCGGAAAGCGCCAACGGGGAGAAGCGGGACACGCCGGAACTGCTGGCCTCGGACATCGAGTCCGCCGGCGCCGGGCTCTGCAACGACGAGGCGGTGAGACTGCTGGCGGAGCAGGGGCCGCCCCTCTGCCACGAGTTCCTCTGGGAGCGGCTTCAGGTCCCCTTCGACCAGGACGCCAGCGGGGAGCCCGACCCCACCGCCGAGGCCGCCCACAGCGTGCCGCGCATCTACCACGCCAAGGACGCCACGGGCCTCGCCATCCAGCTCGCCCTGAGCGCAGCGGTGCGCAGCCATCCGGGCATCACGGTGCTGGAGGGCCGCGTGCTGGTGGACCTGCTCACGGATCCCCACCACAGCCGGGACCCGCGCCACGTGTACGATCCCATCACCGTCTGGGGCGCCTACCTCTTCGACGCCAAGACCGGGGCAGTGGACCTCTGCCTCGCGAAACGCACCGTCCTGGCCACCGGCGGGCTGGGCTACCTCTACCTGCACACGACGAACCCCGCCGGCGCCACCGGCGACGGCCTCGCGGCGGCCTACCGGGCCAATGCCCGCATCGTGAACTGCGAGTACATCCAGTTCCACCCCACCTCGCTCTTCGTGCCGGGGAAGCCCCGCACCCTGCTCACCGAGGCCCTGCGCGGCGAAGGCGCCCACCTCGTGAACCGCAAGGGCCAGCGCTTCATGTCCAAGTACGCCCCGGAGCACATGGAGCTGGCGCCCCGGGACGTGGTGAGCCGGGCCATCTTCCAGGAGATGGCCGCCAGCGGCGAGCCCTGCGTCTACCTGGACCTCCGCCCGGTGGCGGCGCGCCTCGACCTCGAGACCCACTTCCCCAACATCATGGCGATCTGCCGCGCCGAGGACCTCGAGCCCACCCGCCAGCCCGTGCCGGTGGTCCCCGCGGCCCATTACTTCTGCGGTGGCGTGCTGGTGGACCTGCACGGCCGCACCAGCCTTCCCGGGCTCTTCGCCGCCGGGGAAGTGGCCTGCACGGGCGTCCACGGCGCCAACCGCCTGGCTTCGACCTCCCTGCTGGAAGGCCTGCTCTGGGGCCATCGCGCGGCGGAAGCCATGGTGGCCGAGGCCGGCGGGCTGGCCCTCCCCGCCGCGGACGGCTTCGCCCCCTGGACGCCACCGGAGCACGCGGAAGCCACGGATCCCCTTCTCATCGAGCAGGACTGGAACCTCATCCGCACCACCCTCTGGAACTACGCCGGCATCGTGCGGAGCAAGGCCCGCCTGGAGCAGGCCCGGGAGGACGTGGGCTACCTCTACCACCGCATCGACCGCTTCTACCGCAGCGCCGCCCTCAGCCGCTCCCTCCTTGAGCTGCGCAGCGGCATCATCTGCGCCCGGCTGATCCTGAAAGCCGCCCAGATGAACAAAGAAAGCCGCGGCTGCCACTACCGGGTGGATTGAGCGGGGCTTCCGTGGCCCGTTGGTTGGAGGACCGTCTTGAGAATGGACTCGCCGTTCCCGCCGAGTAGTGGCGGGAAACAAGGTCTGCACTCCGGCTGCTTTTGTCACCCTCCACCGAGGCTTGATTCCGACCCAGCCTGACGCGCTGTAGCGCGCGAGGTTGATGCCGATCTGCTCCGCCCCGGGGCCGGGAAGCAATGGCCGCACTCCGGCTGCTTTTGCCACCCTCCACCGAGGCTTCATTCCGACCCAGCCTGGCGCGCTGTCGCTTGCTTGCGCTTGAGTCCGACACGGCCAACCGCCGCCGCGCCGGACTCAAGCACCTTTTGAAGGTCAACTGAAAGGTCAAGGTCAACAGCGACACCGACCGTCGGTCCCGGATGTAATGGACACTCCGAACCGCCGGGGTTTTAGAAACAGGCACCGCTTCCAAGTGCGGATCGCGCCTTCTGCGATCCGTGCTTGGGAGCGGTGCTCGCAAGCGATAGCGCGCGAGGCTGATGCCGATCTGCTCCGCGCGGGGCCGGGAAGCAAAGGCCGCACTCCGGCTGCTTTTGCCATCCTCCACCGAGGCTTCATTCCGACCCAGCCTGGCGCGCTATCGCTTGCTTGCGCTTGAGTCCGGCGCGGTCAACCGCCGCCGCGCCGGACTCAGGTACCGCTTGAAGGGAACGGACAGGACAAGACCACTGGTGAGGTCGAAGCAGAGTCCATGGCCCCCAATCACCCGCAGCAGGTAGGAACGCTGGGAGGCTGTAGGCTGATGCTGTGCGTGCCGCCTTCCTCACCGCCTTCCTCGCCGCAGGCTCGCTCGTGGCCGGCGACACGGTGCGCCTCGAGATCAAGGCGCCGGACTACCGCTTCACCTTGCGCCCCGAGGCGCGGCTCCAGGGGCAGCGGCGCCTGGCCCTGGCCCTGGGGGGCGGCGCCGCCAAGGGCATCGCCCACGTGGGCGTGCTGCAGCGGCTGGAGGAGGAGGGCCTCGAGGCCGACGCCATCGCGGGGACCAGCGCCGGGGCCTTCATCGGGGCGCTGCACGGCTGCGGCTATTCCGGCGCCGCCATCCAGGAGCTCTTCCAGCGCATGGACCTGGGCGCGGCCCTGCTGGACCGGCAGCGGCGGGCCTATGGCGAGACCCTCTGGGAACAGGAGAGCCGCACCGCCACCGTGTTCACCGCCGAGTACAGCCGGCGGGACGGCTTCGTCTTCACGCCGGGCTCGAGCTCGGGCCTCGAACTGAAGCGGAGCCTTCAGTGGCTCCTGAGCCGGGGAATGATCTTCGCGGGCACGGACTTCTCAAAGCTGCGGACGCCCCTGAGATCGGTCTCCACCAACCTCCAGGACGGCGTGGCGGACGCGCCGGACCATGGCAACCTCGTGGACGTGGTGCGCGCCTCCATGAGCATCCCGGGCATGTTTCGGCCCGTGGTGTATGGCGGAAAGCAGCACGTGGACGGCCTCCTGGTGGAGAACCTGCCGGTCCTCCAGGCCCGGGAGATGGCGCAGGGACTGGCGCCGGTGGCGGGCCGCGCCGCGGTGGTGCTGGCGGTGGAGACCGGCGGCCAGCTCGACGAGGTGCGGGCCACCTCCCTCTTCACCGTCATCCTGCGCACCCTGGACGTCACCATCGAGGAGCGCACCCGCCTGTCCCGGCTCTCCGCGGATCTGGTGCTGCGCCCTGACACCCGCGGCGTTTCGTATCTCGAGTTCAGCCGCCAGGTGCCGGAAGCCGTGGCCCTGGGCCGGGCCAGCTTTGACGCCCGCCTGGCGGACCTCGAGGACCAGCTCTACGGGCCCGAGGCCAAGCTGGACGCAGGCGCGGGAACCCTGAACATCGAGGCGCCGCCGGACCTGATCGCGGGAATCCGGAAGCTCGATTCCGACGCCGCAGAAGTGCAGACCCGTCGCGCCTGCTTCCGGCTGCTGCGCCGCGTCCAGGCCGCGGGTCTCGCCGCGGGAGGCTCGCTGGATTTCGGGGAGGGCGCGACGCGCCTCGCGGTGACGCCCTACGAGCCCATCCGCAGGATCACCGTCGAGGCGCCCGCCGAATGGCGTGCCCTGGTGGAGGCGAAGTTGGCGGAGGCCGGCGTGGCGGTGGGGGGCCGCTTCAATCCCGCGCGTTTTGGCCACGCCCTGGACCGGATCCTGGTGGAGGCCACCCTCGCCTACCGGCCCCTGGTGGACTTCAGCGGCAGCGGCTTCGAGGGTGGCGAGCTGCGGGTGCGCTGCCTGGAGTCCAAGGTGGCCCGGGTCGACATCGCCGGCGAGGGCGTGGACGCCGCAGACCGCCGCTACCTGGGCCGGCTGATGGTGGGGCTGGAGGGCGCACCCCTGAACGCCCGCGCCATCTTCCAGCGCCTCGCGGTGGCCGAGTCCCGGCTGAACCTGGAAGAGCTAGCCTACGGCGGCACGATGACGCCGGAGGGTCCGGCCCTCACCCTCACGCCCCTGTCCAAGTCGCGGGTGGATTTCGACGTCTCCCTGGCCTACGAAAGCACCTGGGGCTTCCACGCCGGCCTCGGCACCTTCGTGAAGAACCTCCTGGGCAGCGGCAACAGCCTGGAGTTCCAGGCCAGCACCAACCGGCTCCAGGACCGGGTGGACCTGGACTTCCGCCGCGCCTTCCACTTCGCCCCCCGGGCGGGCTCGCTGGTCTTCGCCCGCCACTTCGAGCAGCGCTTCCTGCCCGAAAGCCTGGAGGAGCCCGCTACCCTCGCGCCCCTCTCGGGCATCCTCGCCGATCGCACCCTGCGGAGCCGCGAACTGGGCATCGGCCTCTACCAGCGCTTCGGCAGCCGGGACCAGGGCCTCTGGCGCCTGGAAGCCAGCCGCCGCTGGACCACGCTCCTCCCCGGCATCGCGGAGGTGACGATCCCCAGCGCCGACGGGCTCCAGGCTTCGCTGGAATGGGACAGCCTGGACCGCTATTCCTTCCCGACCTCGGGCACCCTGGTGCGCGTGTCCGCCGGCGAAGGCCGGCCGCGGGGCCCGGGCCCCCAGGCGCGCTACCAGCACGCCTATGTCCGGGCCCGAAGGATCGTGCCGCTGGCGTCCTGGCTCGGCGCCTCCCTGGATCTTGAAAGCGGCCTCGGGTGGAAGCTCCCCCTGGACCGCTGGTATTCCCTGGGCGGACCATCCTTCCTGCTGGGCACCCGCAGCGCCGGCTTCCTCTCCCCCAACTTCGGCCTGCTGCGGCTGGGCTTCCCATCCGCATGGCGAGCTTCCTGGGCCTGCAGGCCCAGCTGGAACCGCGCTACGACCTCGGCACCCTGGGGGCCGAATCCCCTTCGGCCCTGCAGAAGGGCGTGCGGGTCCGGGGCTATGGCCTGGCGCTGCGTACGGAGGTGGGCCGCTTCTATGTGGAACTGGCGGCGGGCCGCGCCGAGACGGCACCGGATGGCCAGCCCTTCCGCAGCCGGGGCGCCATCCTCAACCTGCTCGTGGGCACGCGGCCCTTCGACCTCTGGCAGCGCCGGTAGGCCCCCAGCCTGTACCCTGGAGCCTGGAGCTCCGCGCATGAACCTTCTCGACTGGGACCTGGGCAACGTCCCGCCTGGAATCCGCTGGGGCGGGGTGGACGAGGCGGGGCGGGGGGCCTGGGCCGGGCCCGTGGTCGCCGCGTGCGCTGTCCTCGACCAGGAGACCGCCCGCAAGTGGCGCCATGTGCTGCTGGAGATGCATGACAGCAAGCAGGTGGCGCCGGAGCGGCGGGAGGTCCTGGCCGCCGAGCTGAAGACCATCCTTCCCGCTTGGGCGGTGGCGGAAGTGGATTCCCTCGCCATCGACCGGGAGAACATCCTGGAGGCCACTTTGATGGCCATGCGCCAGGCGGTGGACAGGCTCGAGTCCAAGCCGCGAATCCTTTTCGTGGACGGCAACCAGGCGCCGAAATCGGGCCTGCTGGAGCGTCTGCTGGTGGAGGGCGACGCCACCAGCTGCGCCGTGGCCGCCGCGAGCATCCTCGCCAAGACCCACCGGGACGCCCGCATGCGGGAGCTGGACGGGCTCTACGAAGGCTATGGCTTCGCCCAGCACAAAGGCTACGGCACCGCCCTGCACCGGGAGCGCCTGGACGCGCTGGGGGTGTCGCCGGTCCACCGCCTGAGCTTCGCGCCGGTGGAGGCGCGCCAGCAGGTGGACGAGGGCCTGCGGGACGCGCTGCTGCAAAGCCTCGAAGGTTGCGCGTCCGTGCTGGACCTGCACTGCTGGGTGGACGTCCACCTGCGGCCGGCCTATCCGAAGTTGAAGCGCGTGTGGATCGAGACCCTCCGCCGCCGCTATGCCGACCGGCTGGCGCGCCTGGCCTACGAAGAGGACCTGGGCGGATGAGGCGCTTCGACGTGGCGCTGGGGCTGCTGATGCGCGGGGACCGCTGCTTTCTCCAGCGTAGGGATCCCGCAGCCTCCGTCCTGCCGGGGCTGTGGGAATTCCCCGGCGGCAAGGTGGAGGCGGGCGAAACTCCCGGCGCGGCCCTGCACCGGGAGCTGGCGGAGGAACTGGAACTGGAAGCCGAGATCCTGGCAGCGCTGGAGCCCAGAAACCACAGGTATCCAGACCGGGAGGTGACCTTGCATCCCTTCCTCTGCCGTGGGCGGGGACCACTCCGCACCGCCCTGGCCTGGGGCTGGTTCACGCCGTGGGAAGTGGGCCGGCTGCCGATGCCGGAGGCCAACCGCGCCATCCTGCCGGACCTCTTCCGGAGCGCGGGGGCCCCGGCGGCCCTCCCGCCGGACATCCGGAAAGCCTAGGCGGCCATGCGCGCCTTCCTCGCCGCCTGCCGCGCCTTCGCCACCCTGGTGGGCGTGTGGCTCTTCATCCAGGTCCTGCCGCGGCTCCTGCCGGAGGACCCGGCCCGCATCGCGGCGGGGGAATGGGCGGGCGAAGCCGAAGTGGCGGCCTTCCGGAAGCTCATGGGCCTGGATCTGCCGGTCCTCCAGGCCCTGGGCGCTTCAGCCCGCGAGTTGCTCCATGGCCGCCTCGGGACGAGCCTGCGCTTCAACCGGCCCGTGGCGGACATCCTGCTGGGCGGCCTGCCAGTGAGCCTGAGGCTGGCCTGCTTCGCTCTGCTGCTCTCCATGCTCCTGGCCTGGCTCCTCGCCGCGGGTCGGCGGGGCCGGGGCAGGACGCTCCAGGCCGCCGCCATCGCTTCGCCGGTCTATGTCCTCGGACCGCTCCTGCTCTGGGCCGTCGCCCAGCACGTGCCGGGCCTTCCCGTGGCGGGCGTCCAGGGCTGGGCCTCCTGGATCCTGCCTTCCTTCACCCTGGCGGTGCCCCTCGCCGGCCACCAGGCCCGGGTGCTTTCCGCCCAGCTCGAGGAGGTCCGCGAAAGTCCCGGCCTCCGCTGGTGGCGGGCCTCCGGCGTGCCCCCGGGATTGCGCTGGCGGGCCTGGCTCCTCCCCGCCGTCTCGGGCCCCTGGCTCACCGTGCTCGGCCTCCAGCTCGGCGGCCTGCTGGGGGGCGCGGTGCTCGCGGAGGCCATCTTCGCCCTGCCGGGGCTTGGGCAGATCCTGCTGGGCGGTCTGGCCAGCCGGGACCTGCCCCTGGTGCAGGGAGCGGTCCTGTGGGGGGCGGGCGCCTATGTGGCCACCCAGCTCGGGGTGGAATGGCTCCAGGGCCTGCTCGATCCGAGGGTGCGATGACGCCGAAAGCCCCCCGCCAGAGTGTGGCCCGGCCCGTCCGCTGGCCGCTGCTGGTCTTCGCCACCCTGCTGCTGGGCTGGCTGTTCGGCGGCGATGGCAGCGTGGACCTGGGGGCCCGGCTGCAGGGGCCCAGCCTGGGCCATATCTTCGGAACCGACGAGCTGGGCCGGGACCTGCTGCGGCGCTGGTGGCTGGGGGGAGCGCGCTCCCTGACCCTGGCGGCGGCCCTGACCGCCCTGCACATGACCCTGGGCCTGCCCCTGGCCCTGGCCGCCCACCGGGCGCCCGTCCTGCGGCGGGCCATCCTGGGCCTGGCGGATCTGCTGGCGAGCGTGCCGGCCACCCTGCTGGCCCTCCTGCTGCTGGCCCTTCTGCGGCCGGGTCTGGGCAGCCTGGTGGTGGCCCTCGCTTTGGGCGGCTGGATTCCCTATGCCCGCCTCGCCCTGAACCGGCTGGACGTGCTCCGCGCCGACGCGAGCCTCCTGCAGGTCCAGCTCATGGGGGCTGGTGCGGGCCACCGGCTGTTCAGGCACGTGCTGCCGCGCCTCGCGCCTTTGCTGCTGGCCCAGGCCACCGTAGGCCTCGGCGCGGTGATCCTCGTGGAAGGAGGACTGAGCTTCCTGGGCGTGGGCCTGGCGCCGGATCTGGCCTCCTGGGGCACCATGCTGGCCTCGGGGCGGGCCTTCCTCCTCGTCAGCCCCTGGACCCTGCTCTGGCCGGGCCTGGGCATCCTCGCCGCGCTGCTGGCCGCGGGGGCATGGCGCCCGGGGCCCCAGGACGAAGGCCGGGGCTGACCCCAGGGCCGAGGGCCGCCGGAACCTCGCTGCTATCCTGGCGCATACCAACTTTGGCTTCCCGGAGCACCCATGACACGCATCTGGATCGCCGGCCTTTGCGCCGTCGCCCTGTTTCCCCTGACCGCAGGAACCGGCGTCCAGCAGCCCAAGCCCCAAGTTCCCCCCCAGAAGACCCAGGTGGAGGTCGAGCTGGAGACGAAGAAGGGCGGACGGCTGGGCCTCGCCATCGCCCCTCCCGCCCTTGCCGGCCTGGGGGAGGACCTGGTGGCCAAGGACTTCAAGGCGCCCCTCAACCGGGACCTGGAGGAGGCCGGCCCCTTCGCCCTCATCACCGGCGTGGTGCCCGGCAGCACCGACGCCGCCAGCTATCCGGCCTGGGCCCGTCTGGCCACGGACTGGCTCCTCGCTTCGAAGGTCGAAAAGGGCGCCGGCGACGAGGTCTCGGTGGAGATCCAGGTGGTGGACGTGAAGGCGGGCAAGCCCGTGTTCAGCAAGCGCTACATCGGCCGCGACAGCCAGCTGCGCCGCATCGCCCACACCATTTCGGACGACCTGGTGGCACGGCTCACCGGGGAGAAGGGCGTCGCCTCGACCCGGGTGATCTTCGTGCGGCAGACGGCGCCAGGGGTGAAGGAGATCTTCCAGGTGGACCGGGATGGCGCCGGCCTGCTTCAGCTCACCCGCTGGGGCAGCCTGACCCTGTCTCCCACCGTGGCCCCGGACGGCCGCCTGGCCTACATCACCTACAAGGGCGGCACGCCGGAGATCTGGGGCGAGCGGAAGCGGGGCCAGGCCCATTCGAAGCTCTACCCGACCACCGTCTCCCCCCAGGGCCACTGCTACAGTCCCATCTGGAGCCCCGACGGCAAGCGCATCGCCTTCGTCCAGGGGGACCGGCGGGGCAACAGCGACATCATGATCCTGGACGTGGACAGCGGCCGGGTGAAGCGCCTCACCGACGGCGGCTGCATCAACACGGAGCCCAGCTGGAATCCCAACGGCACCCAGGTGGCGTTCACCTCGGACCGGGAGGGCGGCCCCCAGGTCTACCTCATGGAGGAGGACGGCTCCAACGTCCGCCGGCTGACCTTCGAGGGCAACTACAACGCCAGCGCCTCCTGGAGCCCCAACGGCGCGATGGTGGCCTACGTGAGCCGCTTCGAGGGCAAGTTCGACCTCTTCGTGCACAAGCTGGGCGAGGGCAAGGCCTACCAGATCACCACGGGCATCTTCAGCAGCGAGGGTCCCGCCTGGTCCCCGGACGAGCGCCGGCTGGTCTTCGCCAGCACCCGCAGCGGCAACATGCAGCTCTGGACCACGGACCTTTCGGGCAAGTCCCTCTCGAAGCTGACCGAGCTGACGGGCTGCCAGAGCCCCCGATGGACGCGTTCCCGCTGACCCCGCCGGAGTTGGGCGGAAATTTCCGTTAACCTCATCCCTGTCCCGTTGCTACACTCCCGCCGGAGGCTCCCCGCCATGCGCAGCGCACGACTCCTTCTCCCCGCGGCCGTCCTTGGCCCTCGCCGCCGGCCTTGCTTGCAAGAAGCCGGAGGAGGCGCCCGTCGCCCCGCCGACGCCGCCGCCGGTCACGACGACCACCACGGATGCCGGTCCGACCCAGACCAAACCCGCGGACACCACGTCGACGGTCAGCACGGTGAACATCGCCGAGATGCAGCGCGCCGCGTCCCTGGTCCTCAAGGACATCAACTTCGACTTCAACCTGTCCGACATCCGCGAGGCCGACAAGCCGAAGCTCCAGGCCATCGCCGACTTCATGCGCAAGTACCCGACCTCGAAGGTCCTCGTCGAGGGCCACTGCGACGAGCGCGGCACCGTGGAGTACAACCTTTCCCTCGGGGAGCGCCGCGCCACCGCCGCCCAGCGCTACCTGGTCGGCCTCGGCGTCTCCGAAAGCCGCGTGAACACCATCAGCTACGGCAAGGAGAAGCCGAAAGTGCTCGGCAGCAACGACGAGAGCTGGTTCGTCAACCGCCGCGGCGAGTTCAAGCTGCAGTAGCGGGACTGCCACGGCGAAAGGGCGGAGGCGGGACGCTTCCGCCCTTTTCCCTTGGTACGATCAAGCAACCCTTCCGGAGGCTCCATGCGCATCATCAAGCCCGCCCTGGCCCTTCCCATCTCCCTGATGGCCGTCTGCGTGGGCTGCCAGTCCGAAGACCAGCTCAAGCGCGTGGAGCAGGAACTCGGAGACGTGAAGGTCCAGATCTTCCAGCTCAAGCAGCAGGTGGAGGAAGGCAACCGGAAGGCCGACGCCGACCGGGCCGCCGAGGCTGAGGCCCGGGGCCTGGACCGCCGCTTCCAGGCGGATGTGGCGGAAACCCTCCGCCAGCTCCAGGACACGACCCGGGTGCTGAACCGCCGCATGGACTACGCCCCCAAGGCCGGTGGCGCCCCCAAGACCGACGGCGCCCCCGTGGCGGTCACCGCCGATGACGAAAAGGCCTTCAGCGCTGCGGTGCTGGACTACAACCGGGGCAACTACGCCCTGGCCGCCGACAGCCTGGACGTCTTCATCAAGAGCCATCCGGGCAGCGCCAAGAAGCCGGACGCCCTGTTCTTCCTCGGACTCGCCCACTACAACCAGAAGGCCTTCGACAAGGCCCAGGTGGTCTTCGAACAGCTCATCCGCGAGTCCCCCAGCTCCAACCAGTTCCTGCCCGCCAAGCTCAAGCGGGCCCAGTGCCTGGGCCGCCAGAACCTGAAGCCCGCCGCCGTGCGGGCCTACAAGGAGCTGGTGGATGGCTTCTCGGGAACCCCCGAGGCCCGCACCGCTCAGCAGGAACTGGCTGATCTTGGGCTCTGAAGCCCGGCCTGCCGCCGAAAGCTGGCGCGTTCCCGTCCGCATCGACCTGGCGGGCGGAACACTGGACCTGTGGCCGATCTACGCCATGCTCCCCGGCTGCGTCACGGTGAACGCGGCGGTGGATCTCTGGATCGAGATCGAAGCCTCGCCGGAGGGCGCGGCGCGGATCGAAAGCGTGGACCTGGGCTGCGCCTTTCCCTCGGATCCGTGGCCCGACACGGCGCCGGAGCCGCTCTCATGGGTCTGGCGGGTGCTCGCGTCGGCCCCCCGGCGGCCGCGCTTCCTGCGGCTCCGCAGCCCGGTGCCCCGGGGTTCGGGACTGGGCGTGTCGAGCTGTCTGGGCGTGGGGTTGCTGGGCGCCGCCCTGGGCCTGGAGGCCGGGGTCGAACTGGCGGCCCAGGTGCCCGGGTTGCGGGATCTCGAGGCCATGGAACTGCAGACGCCCACCGGCTGGCAGGACTACTACCCTGCGGCCCTGGGCGGCACATTGGCCCTGCACTGGGACGGCCCTTCGCCGCGCTGGGAACGGCTGACGCCCCACGCCTCCCTCATGGAGCGCCTCCTGGTCTTCTACACCGGCGCGCCCCACCATTCCGGGCTGACGAACTGGGAGGCCTACAAGCGGTTCATCGAAGGGGACGCGACCACCCGCGCAGCCCTGCTGGACATCCGGGACATCGCCCTGGAGATGGCCGCCGCCGTGACCGCCGATGCCGAGGCGGTGGCGGGGCTGCTGGAGCGCGAGGGCCGGGCCAGGGTGAGGCTGTCCCCGGCGGTGGAGACCGACGCCATGCGGAGCGTCCGCAGCCTCGGCCGCAGGGAGGGCTGGTTCGACGGGATGAAGCCCTGCGGGGCCGGCGGCGGGGGCTGCTGCATCCTCGTCGTGAAGGAGGGCCGCCGGGAGGAGGCCATTCAGGCCCTGGCCGCCCTGGGCCTGCCGGTGCTGCCGGTCGGCCTCACGGCGAAGGGGACCCACCGCGTCTGAGGCCGCCCAGCAGGAGGCCTAGCGGAACCGGCAGGAGGGGTGCCGCGCCAGGCTGCGGGAGCAGCTCCCTGAGCCTGGAATCCCTTCGTCCCATGGGCAGTTCGCCGAGTCTGCCGGGATCAGTCCACGCGAAGCCCGCGGGGGCGTCGAAGCCTTCCTGGAGGCGGATCCGCAGCGGGTGCACGCGCTCCCGGCGGTGGGTGTAGACCTGGGTCCAGCTCGGCCAGGCGGAAAGCTCTGCCGCCGCGTAGGTTCCTATAGGCTCCGCGGCGGCGTCGGCTCCAGTCTCCGGTAGGGGCGTCGAGGGCCAGCGCCAGAGACCCGCCAGCAGGCCCTGGCCCGCTGGTTCCGCCAGCAGCCAGCGGTCTTCGGCTTCCACTGCGGCCAGCCAGAATTCGGAAGTCGCCGGCTGCGCGCGCGGACGGGCGGGCGGGATGCGGCCGGTGGCTTCCAGCCGCAGGGCGGCGCACCGGTCCGCGACGGGACAGCCGCCGCACCGGGGCAGGGGCGCGCAGACGGTGGCGCCCAGTTCCATCAGGGCCTGGGTGAGCCGCGATGGGCCCAGGGCGGCCAGGGCGGGGCGCAGCCAGTCCCGCAGCTCCCGGGCCCTCGGGCGCGGATCCCCCTCCAGGCCGAGGAGCCGTGCGAGGACGCGGAAGGCGTTGCCGTCCAGGGCGGCTTCGGGCTGCTGGAAGGCCTGGGCCGCGAGGGCGGCGGCGGTGTAGTCGCCCAGGCCGGGGATGCCGCGCAGGCCCGCCAGATCCGATGGCCAGCCCTCCCCGGCGATGCGCTTCGCCCCGGCGTGCAGCAGCCGTGCCCGGCGGTAGTAGCCGAGGCCCTCCCAGGCCTTGTGGACCTCCTCGTCGGAGGCGGCGGCGAGGGCCTCCACCGTCGGCCAGCGGTCCATCCAGCGGGTGAAGTAGGGCAGGACCGTGGCCACCTGGGTCTGCTGCAGCATCAGCTCCGACACCAGCACGGCGTAGGGGTCCGGATGGGCGGCGTCCAGGTCCGCCGCCCGCCAGGGCAGCTCCCGCCGGTTCCCGTCGAACCAGGGCGCGAGGGGCGCCAGCAGCGTTGCCGAGGAGGGCCAGGTCATGGGTCCAGACTACCTTTGCGCCTGCGGTTTCAGGACCGGTCCCTGGATCCCGGAACGAAAAAGCGCCGCGTGAGCGGCGCTTCCTGTTGGTGCCCTCGAGCAGACTCGAACTGCTACGGCTTGTGGCCACCACCACCTCAAGGTGGCGTGTCTACCAATTCCACCACGAGGGCATGAACAACCAGCATGGCAGCGGGATGAAGGCCCGTCAACGCTGGGTTTTCACTTCTGCGGCAGCGCCGGGGCCGGAGCGGGAGCCGGGGCGGGCGCCGGCACGGAGGACGGCGCCACGGGCTTCGCCGGCGCGGCCTTGGTGGCCACGGGCTTCTCCAGCACCGAGCGGTTCTCCACGATGATCCGGTACTCGATGCAGAGCAGCGTGATGAAGAAGGCGCCCGCGAGCCAGTAGGTGATCTTCGAGAGGATCGGCGCCGCGCCCTGGGCGCCGAAGGCCGTGTTGGCGCCGCCGCCGCCGAAGGCCGAGCCGAGGCCGCCGCCCTTCGTGCCGGGCTGCAGCAGGATCGTGCCGATGAGCAGCAGCGAGATGATGACATTCAGGGTGATGAGCAGCGAGGACATGGACGCTCCGAACCCACCATCCTAGCGCGGAAACGCCGTCCTGTCCCCCTCGCAGGCCCACGGGGTGCCTAGAACGCCAGCCCCGCGCCGGCGTGCTGCACCTGCAGGGCCGCGTGCACCCGGCGGCACTCGTCCACCAGGCGGATGAAGTCCGAAGGCAGCAGGGCCTGGGGCCCGTCGCTGAGGGCCTTCTCCGGCTGGCAGTGGGTCTCCACAAGGATGCCGTCGGCGCCGGCGGCCACGCCAGCCCTTGCACAGGGGATCACCAGATCCCGCCGGCCCGTGGCGTGGCTCGGATCCACCATCACGGGCAGGTGGGTCAGCCCCTGGGCGGCGGGAACGACGGAGATGTCCAGGGTGTTGCGGGCGTGCGCGGACCAGGTGCGGATGCCGCGCTCGCAGAGGATCACGTTGCGGTTTCCCTCGCCGAGGATGTACTCCGCGGCATAGAGCCACTCCTCCAGGGTCGCGCCCGGGCCCCGTTTGAGAAGTACCGGCTTCCCGCTGCGTCCGGCCCGCTTCAGGAGGGCGAAGTTCTGCATGTTCCGGGCCCCCAGCTGCACCAGGTCCGCGCAGGCTTCCACGGCGTCGAAGGTCTCCACCTCCGTGGCTTCGGTGACGATGCCGAGGTCGAACTCCCGGCGCGCTTCGTCCAGCAGGCGCAGCCCCTCTTCCCCCAGACCCTGGAAGGAGTAGGGGCTGGTGCGGGGCTTGAAGGCGCCCGCCCGCAGCAGCTTCACGCCGGCCTCGGCGACGTAGCGGGCGGTGGTGAAGAGCTGCTCCCGGCTTTCCACACCGCAGGGGCCCGCCACCAGGACCAGTTCGCCGCCGCCGATCCGCACGCCCCGGACCTCCACCACGGTGCGTCCTGCGGCGGCGTCCAGGCTCGCGAGCTTGAAGGGCGAGGTGATGGGCACCACGCGCCGCACGCCCTTCAGGGTCTCCAGCCGGTCGGCCTTGAAGACCTTGGAGGCGTGGGGGGCGATGAGACTGACGCTCTCCCCGGAATCCTGGAGCTGGGCGCGGATGCCTGAGGCTTCCAGCAGTTCCAGGACCGCCCGGACGTGTTCCGCCGGACAGGCCGGCTCCATGAGGATCAGCATGGGCACTCCTGAGTGCAGTCTAGTCCACCTTGGCACGGGCCTTGATGAGCGGTTGCCAGACCCGATCCCCAACCTCACCCTGAACCTGGAGCCCGCCATGCGAAAAGCCTTCCTCCTGTTTCCTGCCCTGCTGCTGCTCACCGCCTGCGTGAGGCCCGAGGTCGAAGCCTTCCGGCAGCAGCCCGCCCCCATCGCCGTGGTCTTCGAAACGCCGCGGGACGTGCCCCGGCGGGAGGAGATCGGCAAGGAGTACGCCGCGGCGATCCGCGCCCGCCTCGCGACCCGGGCCATGGTCATCCCCGAAGGCGTCCAGGGCCCGGCCAACGCCGCCACCCTGCGGGTGACCCTGACGGATGTCCGGGAAGGCCGCCGTTCCGCCGATCCCAGCCCCGTCGCCGTCGGCGTCACCACCGGCGTGATCGTGGGGACCCTGAACGCCATCGCCGGCAACCGCAATGCGGGCTTCGAAGGCTTCTGGTGGGGCCTATGGGCCGGCACCCACGCCGCGGCCAACCAGCGCCATCATGCGGACCGCCTCGGCTACGCGCCCCGGCGGGTGAACGCGGTGGTGGAGCTCCTCCAGCCCTCCTCCGGCGCCCAGGCCCCGCTCGCCTCCTTCGAGGTGGACAGCCAGGAGGTGATCGAGGCCATGGATCCCCTGAGCCGGGCCGATGCCGAGGACGACGGCCGCATCCGGGAGGAGGAGGCCCGGGCCTTCAGCCGCGTGGTGGTCTGGAAGCTCCAGGACCAGTTCGGCTGGTCGCCCCGTCCTTCGCCGAGCTTCTACGGCGTGCGGCGGGAGCGGGAGGAACCCCGCCAGGAGGCGCCGACCCCCGCCGAGACGCAGCCCGTGGAGCCTCGGAAGGAATAGTGGCGAAGTGGGCCGGGGCCGCGGGTTGACGGGCCGGCCGCTTCAGCTCTGGGCGATCCCCACGAGCTGCAGGAACTTCGCCGGATCGAGGCTGGCGCCCCCCACCAGGGCGCCGGCCACGTGCTGCACGCCGAGCACCTCGCCGAAATTGTCCGGCGTGACGCTGCCGCCATAGAGGATGGGCACGTTGGTCCCGGGCACGCCGAAGGCCACCTGCACCTCTTCCCGGATGAAGGCGTGGGCCTCCTGGATCTGGGCGAGGTCCGCCCGCCGGCCGGTGCCGATGGCCCAGACCGGCTCGTAGGCGACCCAGAGCGGGCCGGGGCCGGCCTGGGCCACCACCTGCAACTGCTGGCGCAGCACCATGAAGGTGTTGCCGCTGTCCCGGTCCTGAAGGGTCTCGCCCACGCAGAGCACCGGCAGCAGTCCCTTGGCCCGGGCCTTCACCAGCTTCTTGCCGACCACCTCGTCCGTCTCGCCGAAGAGGTGGCGCCGCTCGCTGTGGCCGATGATGACGCCGTTGGCGCCCGCATCCTTCACCTGGGCCATGGCGATTTCGCCGGTGAAGGCTCCTCGCTTGGCGTAATGGCCGTTCTGGGCGATGGTGATGATCCCCTTCTCCCGCAGCATGTCGTGCACGGCGGTGAGCAGGGTGAAGGGCGGCGCCACGGCGACCTGCACGTTGTCCTTGGGGGTGTAGCCCTCGAGGAAGGTGTCGCAGAAGGTGCTGGCCTCCCCCTGCAGCATGTTCATCTTCCAGTTCGCGACGACGCAGCGCATGGGCCGCCCCTCCCGTTTCAGGCTTGGTGGGTGATCTCGGGGACCATCATGGCACGCGGGCCGCGCCTCCGGCTTCAGGCTTCCAGCGCCGCGACGCCGGGCAGGGTGAGGCCGCTGAGGAACTCCAGGCTGGCGCCGCCGCCGGTGCTCACGTGGCCCATGCGGGCGGCGACGCCGGCCATGTTGGCCGCCGCCACACTGTCTCCGCCGCCCACCAGCACGAAGGCGCCGCGGTCGGCGGCCTCCGCCAGCTCCTCGGCGATGGCCAAGGTCCCCGATGCGAAGGCCTCCATCTCGAAGACGCCCATGGGCCCGTTCCAGAGGATGGTGCGGGCCCCGCGGATCACCTCCAGGTAGGCCGCCACGGTCTCCGGGCCGATGTCCAGGGCCATCATGCCGCCGGGAATGTTCTCGTCCTGGGTGAGGCTGGCCAGCGCGTCGCCCCGGAACTCCTTCGAAATCACGTGGTCCAGGGGCAGCAGGAGCTGCGTGCCCTTCGCCTCGGCTTCCGCGATGAGCTCCCTGGCCAGGTCCACCTTGTCCTCCTCGACCAGGCTCGTCCCGATGCCCACGCCCTTCGCCTTCAGCAGGGTGAAGCTCATGCCGCCGCCGATGAGGATGCTCTGGGCGCGGCCGATGAAGTTGCGGATCAGGTCGATCTTGTCGCTGACCTTGGCGCCGCCGAAGATCGCCACGAGGGGCTTTTCGGGGTCGTGGGCCACTTTGGCGAGGGCCTTCAACTCCTTCTCCATGAGGAAGCCGGCGGCCACCTTGTCCTTCGGGAAATCGGCCACCATGCCGCTCACGGAGGCGTGGGCGCGGTGGGACGCCCCGAAGGCATCGTCCACATAGGCCTGGGCCAATTTGGCGAGGGCCGCGGCGAAGTCCGGCCGGTTCTTGGTCTCCCCCTTGTCGAAGCGGAGGTTTTCCAGCAGCAGGATTTCACCCGGGGCCAAGGCGGCGGCCTCCGCCTCCACGGCGGCGCCGGTGACGCCGGAGGCGAGCTTCACGGCGAAGCCCTCCTGCTGCAGCCAGGCTGCCACCGGGGCGAGGCTGAAGGCCGCCTCGAAGCCCTCCCCCTTCGGCCGGCCCAGGTGGGAGGCGAGGACCACGGAAGCCCCCTGGCCGAGGAGGAACCGGAGGGTGGGAAGGGTCTCGGTGATGCGCGTGGCGTCGGCGACGGTCTTGGGGTCCTCCGCCGTGACGCCATCCTTCAGGGGCACATTCAGATCCGCCCGCAGGAAGACCCGCAAACCCTTCACGTCCAAGTCGCGCACGCTGCGGAAAGCCATGTCTCGCTCCACGGTCAAAGCCCCATGGTAGCCAGGAACCCTCAGGGCTTCCGCTCGAGGACGCCGATCCAGCGCGGGGCGCTGTCCGAGTGGGGGCCGCCGCCGTAGTCGCCGAAGGCGCTGCGCACGCCGAACCCGGCCGCCGCGAGGAGGGCTACCAGCTCCTCGGGGCGGTAGACCCGCACGCTTTCCGAGACTTCGCGCACGGCGCCGCTGTCGAGGCGTTCGATGCGCATGCGCTTCACGACCCGGTCGCCATCCTGGGTCCGAAGGCTGTGGACCCTCAGGCCGCCGCGTTCGATCACGTCCTCGGGCACCAGGTGGGCCTTCAGATGGGCTGCGTTCAGGTAGTCCAGCAGCAGGAGCCCTTCCGGAGCAATGACCCGGCCCAGCTCCCGCACGAAGGCCATGTTCGCTTCGTCGCTGAAGTAGCCGAAGGGGGTGAACCACATGCACACGCCCCGCAGACCGCGATCCCGGAAGGGCAGGGCCCGCATGTCCCCCCGGACGAGGCTGCCCCGGAGCTCGCCCCGGCCCAGATCCAGCAGGGCAGCGGAGAGGTCCATGCCCAGGGCGAGGGGATTGGTGCGGCGGAGCACCCGGAGGTGGCGGCCCGTGCCGCAGCCCAGGTCCAGCACGGGGCCGGAAGCGAGGTCCGGGGCGGCCCGCAGCAGGGTCGCCACCGCCCGTTCGGCCTCCTCCTCGTCCCGGTGGGCGTAGAGGGCCGCGTAGTCCTCGTCGAACCAGTCCTTGAACCACTCCCCGTCCACGGCGCGCGATCAGCTAGCTGGCGACGGCGGGGGTGAGGAGGGGCTCGGGCTCGCCGAAGACGAAGCCCTGGGCCCAGGGGACGTCGGCGTCGATGATGGCCTGCAGCTCCGACTGGGTCTCGATGCCCTCGGCGATGTAGCCCACCCGCATGCGCTCGGCGAAGACCGCCAGGGCGTTCAGGAGGGCGGCCTGGTAGGGCCGGCGGTGGCACTGCTCCACCAGGCTCTTGTCGGCCTTGATGAAGTCGGGACTGAGGCGAGCCATGTGGGTCAGGGAGGCGACGCCGGCGCCGAGATCGTCCACGGCGATGCGCAGCCCCATCTCCCGCAGCCGCCGGGCGTAGGACTGGAGCTCGTTCAGGTCGTGGATGGAGTGGCTCTCCGTGAATTCCAGCACGATCTGGTGGGGCGGGTAGGAGATGTTGCCCAACCAACCTTCCACGCGCTTCCAGAAGTCCGGACTTTCGAGGGTGAGGGGTTCCAGGTTGATGAACTGGAGCTGCTGGCTGAAGGGCGTGGCGGAAAGGCCGCGGAAGCTGGTCTCCAGGCAGAGCATGTCGATCTCCACGCGCTTGGCGTGGTTTTCGATGGTGTCGGGAAACATGGTCCAGAGGCTGCTCACCTCGCCGCTGGGGCGCCGGATCCGGGTGAGGATCTCCCGGGCCTCCACCTGGCCGGATTTCAGGCCGTGGATCTCGTGGGCGTAGGGGACCAGAGGCCACTCGCCTGCGAGGATGCGCTCGAGGAGGGGATCCCTCATTCATTGCTCCCTGGGGGGGAGACCCAGCATAGCCGCAAACGGAAAAAGCGAGCCTGGAGGGCCGTGTGAAGATATGTGAAGGAGGCGCCATGGGCCATCACGTCGTCGTGGGAGCGGGCCGGAGCGGCCTCGCCGTGTCCCGCCATCTCGCAAAGGCCGGGCTCAGGACC
Organism: Holophagaceae bacterium; assembly: GCA_016710635.1. Taxonomy (GTDB): domain Bacteria; phylum Acidobacteriota; class Holophagae; order Holophagales; family Holophagaceae; genus JADJVL01. The sequence continues at coordinate 84,167 of JADJVL010000011.1, forward strand.
GTGCTGACGGACTCCCGCAGCGAGCCGGACGCGGCCGCCGAGGCTGCCCTGGCGGGCTTCGGGGTGCTCGCGGTCTGGGGGGCGCACCCCGAGGGGATCCTGGACGAAGCCGAGGCGGTGGTGCTGAGCCCGGGCATCAGTCCGTCCATCCCCTTCATCCGCCTCGCGAAGGAGAAGGGCGTGCCGGTCCTGGGGGAGCTGGAACTGGCCCACCGCGTGCTGCGGGACCGGGCCGACGGCTCCCGCCTCCTGGCGGTCACGGGCACCAACGGCAAGAGCACCACCACCGATCTCCTGGCCCACCTGCTGCGGGCAGCGGGTCTGCCTGCGAAAGCCTGCGGCAACCTCGGGACGCCCCTCATCGAAGCCATCGGGGACGCCGCGGCCGGCATGGTGTACGCCCTGGAGTGCTCCAGCTACCAGCTGGAGACCGTGGCGGACTTCCACGCGGAGGGCGCCGCCCTCCTGAATCTCACGCCGGACCACCTCGCCCGGCACGGCAGCCTGGAGGCCTACCTCGCCGCCAAGCAGCGGATCTTCGGGCATCAATCGCCCGCGGACCTGCGGGTGCTGCCCGCCGCCCATTCGGAGCTCGGCGAGGGCGCACCGGGGCAGGGGGCGTTGGCGACGTTCGGCTGGAGCGATCCGGGCGGTCCCGGTGCCTGGTGCGACGGGGAAGGGAAGTTGTGGATGCGCGCGGATGGAGGCGGCGTCGAGGCGCTGGTCCACCGCGACGAGCTCCTCATCCCCGGCGACCACAACGTGGAGAACGCCCTGGCGGCGGTGCTGCTGGCCCGGCACGGCGGCGCGGGCCTCGCAGCCCTGCGCGAAGGCCTGAAGACCTATCCCGGCCTCGCCCATCGCATCGCTTTCTGCGGCGAGAAGAACGGTGTGAAGGCCTACAACGATTCCAAGGGAACGAATGTCGATGCCACGCTGATCGCCATCCGGGCACTGCCCGGTCCCTTCGTGCTCCTCCTCGGCGGCACCGACAAGGGCGCCAGCTATGCGCCATTGATCGAGGCTCTGCAGGGCAAGCTGCGCCGCCTCGTCCTCCTCGGCGAGGCCGTGCCCCAGCTCCAGCGGGACCTGGGCGCGCTGCCCCACGATGTGGTCCCCGCCTTCGACGACGCCGTGCGCCACGCCCTCGCCCTCGCCGAGCCCGGCGACCAGGTCCTCCTCAGCCCCGCCTGCGCCAGCTTCGACCAGTTCCGGAATTTCGAGGCGCGGGGGGAGCGGTTCGAGGCGCTGGTGAAGGCGTGGGTCCAGCATCACGGGTCCACAATCCAGTAGGAATTCATGGGGGCCGAGAATGGCCACGCTCACAGATCGCACCTCCAGAACCGGAGTCAACGATGTTTGTTTCTGCTGCCATGATCACCATGCTGGCCACGGCAAAACCCAGGATTGGTCGCCCGATCTGGAATGCGACACGCTATGGGCATCAGATTAGTTGGAGTACCCAGCGCCTCTTGATCCGTCCCATTCCCCGGGGGGAGCCCGTCTACCTCGCCCAGGACGAAGGCTTGACTCCCGAGGATCGAGGAGTGGAGAACCCGAAGGATGGTGAAGTTTGGGACCGAATATCCCTGCTCTCTGTTGTCGGCCCGCTGGTTACGGTCCATGAGCGGTCCTACTTGCTCCAGGGCAACGGGATCGGTTCCAGTGGCGGCAACCGATACACCACCATTGATCTCTCCAGAGGCGGGAAGCCCGCGAATCTCACGGACTACTTCCCCGAGGAGATCGTTTTCAAGGCCTTGCTTTCGGATCGCCTGGTAACCGAGGCCCTAGCAAGGCTGAAAGCTGATCCGCCCGAGGATCTGAACAGGTTGATCAAGATTCTCTCTTCGGATGAGGAGGGAGGGATCCGTTTCAATACGGACCTGTTAAGTCACTTCTACTTCCACCATCACCAAGGCGGCTTCGTAGCAATCAGGTTAGCCGGCTGGGTTGGCGATTTTGGCGCCGCTCACAGCATGCTCATCGAGGTCGGGTTACTACTCCCCGTACCTGCGGCCCTGAAACAGGAGATCGAGATGGCCTCCAAGGGGAAGGGCGGGTTCATGCGGAGCAACGTCGTGAAAGTGACCGGCGGGGAAGAAACACGCTGGTGAGGGGGTTGGTCTCGTGGGGGTCGTCACCGCAGATTGGGATCAGGGTCTTACAATGCCCTCGGTTTGAACTTTACTTTGCAGTCAGGGTGGATGCCGATAGTGCCGCTGGCCGGAACCTCTCGACAGAGCAACCTAATCCATCTTCGTCCCCGCCCGCGATCACCACGCCGCCGCTGGGCAGCAGCGCTGCTGCGGGCGCTGCGCGGCTTTGCAGGAGTGCGGGACCCGGCAGGAAGCGGCGAAGGCCTGGGTCGAAGAATTCCGTTGATCGCAGCGGGCGCCCCATGGAGGAACGCCCTCCGATCAGCATGACCCGGCCATCCTGCAACAGCACAGCGGCGTGCCCGGCCCTGGGATCGCGCATGGGCGGAAGCGGGAGGTAGGACCCCGTGGCGGGATCGAACAACTCAGCGTCTGAACGCGCGGACCTGGTGCCGTCAGCGCCGCCGGCCACCAACACCAGCCCGTCCCGGAGTGGCGTGGCCGTGAGATCCCACCGCGGGGACGGGAGATCCCGCGCCCTGCTGAAAGTATTGGAGCGGGGGTCGAATACCAGGGTCATGGCCAAGGCTTTGGATCCGGACCTTCCCCCGACGACCATAGCGCCGGTCGGTGTGAGGGCCGCCGCGTGGGCGGTTCGGGCCTCGAGAATGCCCCCGGCACGCACGAAGGCGTTTCGTGAGGGTGAGTAGCGCTCAGCCTCGACACCGGGTGATCCGCCCACGATCAGGACGCTGCCGTCCGGAAGGAGGGTTGCGGAGTGGCCTTCCCGGGGCTGCCGCAAGGATGCGCAGGGCATGAAGCTCCGCGTCGCGGGGTCCAGGATCTCCGCGCTCGCATGGGACTGCATGCCATCTCCGCCCCCGGCGATGAGGAGCCGGCCGTCACGGAGCCGGGTCGCGGTGTGCCCAGCACGGCTCTCGGCCAGTGCGGACGCCGCTTCGAAGGCGTGGGAGACGGGGTCGTATCGGAGCGCTTGCCTCGAAGGTCCCAAGCGCTCGTTGATTCCTCCCGTGAACCACAGCTCACCCTGGCCCGCGGCGGTGAGGCGGTGCCCGCTCCGGCTCCCCTGGTGCTCGCCCATCCAGTGGCTGGGCTTCATGGTTCCCATTGTGGGATCGAAGATGAGGCTTGTGCCGAGGAGCACCCGGCCATCCTGCAGGGGCAGAAGCGGCAGATCCTCGGGAAGATCAGGGCCGTCCAGCAGCTTTCCCAGCTTGAGGTCGATGTAGCGCAGGAACACCTGGTCTCCCTGCTCAGGCCAGCGTGAGCGGTGGCCCACGGTCAAGATCCTCCCGTCGGCCAGGGCGACGAATCCGCCGGAAGCTCCGAGCCCGATCGGCATAATTTCCCGGAACCCGTTGGCGCCCACCAGGCCCAGCTTCGCTTGCCTGCCCCATCCGGATTTGAAAAGGACTTCTCCCTTCCGGGAAACCGCCAGTGGAGTTCCCAGTTGATCCTTCGGAAGCCGGCAAAGGATCCGCGGAGAAGTCAGCTTCGCACTGAGAATTCCGGCAACGTCCTCACTCCCATCCCTGCCATGGAAGAGGAAACCTCCATCGGGAAGGGGAACGAGCGGGAATGGGCATCCCCTGGGCAAGGGCAGGGCCAGCGCGGTCGCGAGGCCGGTCATGGGGTCGTAGCGCCATCTTCCGCCCGTCCCGGCATCCTGCAGGAGCACCGAGCCATCGGACAACACGGTTCCGCTTCCCTCCTTGAGCGGGGCGGGCAACCTCAGAGGAGCGGCCGTGAAGGATCGGGTCTGCGGGTCGAAGAATTCCACGAGGTCGGGGGCGTAATAGGCGCCGAGGCCGGGATTTCCCCCACCCGCAAGGAGGACACGTCCGTCCGGAAGCTGGCAGACGGCCCCCCCGACGTGGCTCGCGGAGGGCAGGGAGACATCCGTCACGGCCCCGCTCACGGTATCAACGATTCGGGCTGCAAGAGGGTTGCGGTTCACGTATTTCCCGAACCTGAGTCCCACCACGAGCGCGGTTCCATCAGCGAGGGCGATGGCCTGGTAGTCCGTGGTGGGCTTCTGCTCCACGTCCAGTCCATAGATTCCACCCCCGCGATCTGGCACCACATCCAGAGTCAGCGTCCCTGTTGCCTGCGGAAAGTCCTTCCTGCGGAGCCGGATGACGCAAGGCCCCGGCCGATCCGGGACGAGCACGTACTCGCCGGGGAGCCATGGATCCTCTTCCCGGGCACCCGGAGGCTTGATCTCCACCAGGGACGGCACGATGCCGCGATAGCGGAGTGGCACGAGGTCCCCGCACTCCACGGTGGTCTTGTCGGGGATTCCCACGAGGCTCGGCGCATTCGAGGTGGCCTTGGCGGCCTTCGGGTTCGGGAGTTCGCCGTTCGGTGGTCCGGAGGGCCGGCGCCGTCGCACGGATGGAAGAAGCAGCAGCGATGCGACGAGGCCCCCGGCGATGCACCAGGCCAATGTGGATGAAGAGCGTGAACGGATGTCGCCTCCTTGCCAGGACTCAGCGGGCCACGAAGACTTCGGCCCTCGACAACGCCGTGGATCCGCACGAGCTTGTGCGTCCCCCGCTGACCAGCACGCTTCCATCCTTCAGCAGGCAGGTGGTCGCCTCGATGCGGGCTTGATGCATGGAGTTGCCGCGCTGGCTCTCACCAGTGCGTGGATCGAGGAGCCAGGTATCCGCCTGAGCAGGTTCCAGCGAATTCCATGCACCCCCCAGCGCCAGGATCCGGCCATCCTGCAGAGCCAAGACCGTGGCATCGGGGAGAAGCTCCTGGAACGCTCGAAGGAAGGTTGCCTTCAAGGTGGCTCTGGGCGTGCGGTAGGCCGTGTCCATCCCGGCTCCCTGCAGGCTCACCAGGTCCCCGTTCGCCATGGCGAGCATTCTCCCTTCGGCCCACTCCCTCCGCCCCAGGGAGGTGAAGGCGCGAGATCCTGGGTCATACGTTTCAAGGTGCCCGGCGGCGTCCTGGTGAAGAATCCTTCCCCCTGGAAGGGGGAAGAGGGGCCCTGCTCCTATGGAGGGCGGGCCGAGGCGCTCGAAGGTCCCTCCTGCCTTCGTGGGGTGGAAGATTTCCGCGGAGAACCCGCCCAGCCGGCGGTGGTCGGGGTCGAACATGAGCCGTGTGCCTGCAATGAGGACGTCGCCATCCTCCATGAGCACGGCGGACATGCGGTCGTAGTGGTCAAGGGTACTGCCCAGATGTCGGGAATCGCCCGTGGCGGGATAGTAGATCTCGGCGATGGACACGGAGTTCCAACCTTCCTTGCTCCCGCCGACGATCAGCACGCGTCCGTCATGGAGGAGTACGGCCTGGTGGTTCGCCCTGGGTGCCACGAGGCTGCCGGCTGCATGGAAGCGGCCTTCGGCTGGAGCGAAGATCTCGATGCCACGGGTAGGGCACCACCCGGCCTCTCCGATGGCGCGCGTGTAACCGCCGGTGATCAGGACCCTGCCATCCTTCAGGAGTGTCGCTGCATGCCCGAAGCGCGGCTCGGCCATGTCCTGGATCTTCTGGAATCCTCCTCCAGGAGCGGGTTCAACACGCACCCTGAGGAGGAGAGCTTCCGTTGTGAATCTTCCCTTCCGAGTGGCACGAACTACCAACGAGCCTGGATGAGGGGGAGCCGTCAGGACGCCGAATGCGGAAATCCTGGCTCCGACTGGAGCCTGGGGGAGGTCCCATTCGAAATCGTGGCGAGAGTCCCCGGAAGCGCCCACCACCCAGAATCGCTGCGATCCGTTTGGTGGGATCGAAGCGAGCTGGGGACCGATGCTGAAGGCACTCTTCCGGCTGCATCCAAAGATGAACAGAACAGCCAGCAACAAATAGGAGCGGGGAATACTTCTCATTCAGGACCTTCGCACCTCAGGTTCAACCAGCTGGGCATGGTGCTTCCCCCTGCAGATGATAGCTCGACCAATGCCGGCTGATCGAGTGGGGAACGCCTGCACCTCAGCCCGATCGAGGAGTCCAGGTGCTGCCTGAATGCGCGTGTTGCTGAATGGAAATGCAGAACTGCGTTAGGCGGGAGATGTCGGCCAAGTCAATTGGCCTCACGACAAGAAAAAGGCCCCCAGGAAATCCTGGGGGCCCGTTTCGAAAAAGCTCCGGTCGGACTACTTCGTCTCCACCGTGGGGATCCGCATGCCGTAGAACGAACGCCACACGAAGACCGTGGAGATGAGGAAGAAGATCAGCGCCGCGATGTGGGCGGTGGACTCGGGGAGAGTGATGGCCAGTTCCACGGCCAGGAGGCCGAAGAGGGTGGTGAACTTGATGACCGGATTCAGGGCCACGGAGGAGGTGTCCTTGAAGGGATCGCCCACGGTGTCGCCGACGATGACGGCGTCATGGAGGGGCGTGCCCTTGGCCTTCAGTTCGGTTTCCACGAGCTTCTTGGCGTTGTCCCAGGCGCCGCCGGCGTTGGCCATGAAGATGGCCTGGTAGAGGCCGAAGACGGCGATGGAGATCAGGTAGCCGATAAAGAAGTAGTGGTTCGCGCAGGCGAAGGCCAGCGTGGAGAAGAACACCGCCAAGAAGATGTTGAACATCCCCTTCTGGGCGTACTTGGTGCAGATCTCCACGACCTTCTTGGAATCCTCCACCGAGGCCTTCGTGGCGCCGGCATCCAGGTTGATGTTCTGCTTGATGAACTCCACGGCGCGGTAGGCGCCGGTGGCCACGGCCTGGCAGGCGGCGCCGGAGAACCAGAAGATGACCGCGCCGCCGGTGATGAGACCGAGCAGGAACAGGGGATTGATGATGGAGAGGCCCTGCTGGACGGCCATCTGCCCTGGGATGATCGGCAGCACGGCGCCGAACTTGGCGTTGAGCATCTGGATGATGGAGAAGATCAGGGTGGTGGCTCCGACGACGGCCGTCCCGATCAGCACGGGCTTGGCGGTGGCCTTGAAGGTGTTGCCCGCGCCGTCGTTCTCCTCGAGGTACATCTTGCCGTTTTCGAAATCAGGCTTGAAGCCGAAGTCCTTCTGGATCTCCGCCTCGATGCCAGGGATCTCCTCGATGGTGGAAAGCTCGTAGACGGACTGGGCGTTGTCGGTCACGGGACCGTAGGAGTCCACGGCGATGGTGACGGGGCCCATGCCCAGGAAGCCGAAGGCCACCAGGCCGAAGGAGAAGATCGCAGGAGCCTCCATGAAGCTGCCGAGGCCGAAGGTCGAGACGTAGTAGGCCGCGCCCATGAGGCCGACGATGGTGAGGCCCATCCAGTAGGCGGAGAAGTAGCCCGCCACCAGGCCCGAAATGATGTTCAGCGAAGCGCCGCCCTCCTTGGAGGCCGTGACCACTTCGCGGACGTGGCCGGAATTGGTGGAGGTGAACTTCTTGACCAGCTCAGGGATCAAGGCGCCCGCCAGCGTGCCGCAGGTGATGATGGTCGAAAGCTTGCACCACAGGTGGTCCGGCAGGTTGCCGATGAGCAGCCAGGACAGGACGTAGGTGATCACGATGGAGACGATGGAGGTCAGCCACACGAGGGTGGTCAGCGGGGTTTCGAAATCGAACCTGGCGGCCGCGCCGAACTTCATCTTCGACCAGAAGCCGTTCAGGAAGTAGGAGCCCGCCGAGGTGATGACCATGCCCACGCGCATCACGAAGATCCACACCAGCAGGGAGACCTGGATGGCCTGGAAATTGGGGCCGGCGGACTTCTCGTTGACGGCGAGCAGGATGAAGGTGATGAGGGCGACGCCGGTGACGCCGTAGGTTTCGAAGCCGTCCGCGGAGGGGCCGACGGAGTCGCCGGCATTGTCGCCGACGCAGTCGGCGATCACGCCGGGGTTGCGGGCGTCGTCTTCCTTGATCTTGAAGACGATCTTCATCAGGTCGGAGCCGATGTCGGCGATCTTGGTGAAGATGCCGCCGGCGATGCGCAGGGCCGCGGCGCCCAGGGACTCGCCGATGGCGAAGCCGATGAAGCAGGGGCCCGCGGCCTCGCCGGGGATGAAGAGCAGGATCGCCAGCATCAGGAACAGTTCCACCGAGATCAGCAGCATGCCGATGGACATGCCCGCCTTGAGGGGGATCTCCATGGTCGGGTAGGGCTTGCCGCCCAGGGACGCGAAGGCCGTGCGGGAGTTGGCGAAGGTGTTGATGCGGATGCCGAACCAGGCCACGGCGACGGAACCCAGGATGCCGACGATGGAGAAGAACAGGATCACCAGCACCTGGTTCCAGCCCATGTGGGACATGAACTTGAAGTACCAGAGCATGATGATGGCGATGAAGCCCCAGAGCAGCGCGATGAACTTGATCTGGGTGATCAGGTAGGTCTTGCAGGTCTCGTAGATCAGCTCGGAGATCTCGAGCATGGACTTGTGCACCGGCAGGTCCCGGATCTGGCCGTACTGGACCAGGCCGAAGACGATGCCCAGCACGCAGATGCCCAGGCCGATCAGCAGGAGCTGGTGGCCCGTCATGCCCATGAAGTGGCCCTCGAGGGGCGGAATCACGAGATCGGCCTCGCCGCCGGCGAAGGCCGGAGTGCCGAAGCACAGGGCGAGGAGGGCCACCACGGCCCCCTTGGCCAGCCTGTTCGAGGACAGGGCGTCGAGGAGCCGGTGCACCGGGGCCATGATCATTCCTGCGATCGATATGGACATTCCGTACCTCCGTCCGCCCAGGGGAAGGGCGGTCATCAATTGAAGAAACTGCACCGGGCTTGAATGATTCCAGGGCCCGCGCAGGCGGTCTTGAGTTGTCAACAGATAGGGAAGGACTCTACCTCCGGAAGGGCCGAAAGACAAGTCCTGCGGGCCTTTCGCAGGCCTCGGGCAGCTTCCCGGCCCCGGCGCTTTCGTGCTTGGAGTCACGCACCCGGCGTGGTATCCCTACATTGATTTGGCCTTATGGCCAGCGACGCATGGGGGGACGCGAGGATCTGGACTTGCCTGGTTCGGGCGTTCGGCGACTGGCTGCCTGTCATACATTCACAGGGGGAGGGCCGGACATGCCCAAGGAAGCCAGCTTCCTCGCATCCAGCATCGGCAAGAAGATCGTCATGGCGGTCACGGGGATCATGCTCGTGGGCTTCGTGGTCGGTCACATGGCCGGGAACCTGCAGCTCTACCTGCCGGCCCACGGCGGCGAGCATCCCTTGGACGCCTACGGGCACTTCCTGCGGACCATGCTCCACGGCGCGGGCATCTGGATCGCCCGGGGCGGCCTGCTCGTGGCGGCCCTGCTGCACATCTGGGCGGCGGTCACGCTGACGAAGATGAACATGGAGGCCCGCCCGGTGGCCTACAAGGAAGTGAAGAGCCAGGCCTCGACCCTGGCCTCGCGCAGCATGCGCGTGAGCGGCTTCATCGTCCTGTCCTTCCTGGTCTTCCACCTCCTGCACCTGACCCTCGGGAAGATCGGCCCCTTCGAGGAAGGCAAGGTCTTCCAGAACGTGGTCCAGGGCTTCCAGTCCCCCGTCATCTCGGGCTTCTACATCCTGGCGATGGTCTGCCTCTTCGGGCACCTGCGCCACGGCGTGTGGAGCATGCTGCAGACCCTTGGCCTCTCCCATCCCAGCTACAACACCCTGCGGGATCGTCTGGCATTTGGGGTCGCACTCCTCGTTGTCGGCGCCAACATCTCCTTCCCCCTCGCCGTGCTGGCGGGCTTCGTGAAGCTCTGAGGCGGACCATGGAACTCAACGCCAACATCCCCGACGGCCCCATCGAGCAGAAGTGGGACAAGCACCGCTTCGACATGAAGCTGGTGAACCCGGCCAACAAGCGCAAGTACAAGGTCATCGTCGTGGGCTCCGGCCTCGCCGGCGCCGCCGCGGCCGCCTCCATGGGCGAGCTGGGCTACGAGGTGGAGTGCTTCTGCTACCAGGACTCCCCTCGCCGCGCCCACAGCATCGCCGCCCAGGGCGGCATCAACGCCGCCAAGAACTACCGCAACGACGGCGACAGCGTCCAGCGCCTGTTCTACGACACCGTGAAGGGCGGCGACTTCCGGGCCCGCGAGGCCAACGTCTACCGGCTGGCCCAGGTGAGCGTGAACATCATCGACCAGTGCGTGGCCCAGGGCGTGCCCTTCGCCCGCGAGTACGGCGGCCTCCTGGACAACCGCTCCTTCGGCGGCGCCCAGGTGTCCCGCACCTTCTACGCCCGCGGCCAGACGGGCCAGCAGCTCCTGCTGGGCGCCTACCAGGCCCTGGAGCGCCAGATCGGCCTGGGCACGGTGAAGATGCACACCCGCCACGAGATGCAGGAGCTCATCGTCATCGACGGCAAGGCCCGGGGCATCGTCACCCGCGACATGGTCACCGGCGAGATCGAATCCCACTTGGCGGACGCCGTCTGCCTCGCCACCGGCGGCTACGGCAACGCCTTCTACCTGGCCACCTACGCCAAGGGCTGCAACGGCACCGCCATCTGGCGCGCCTACAAGAAGGGCGCCGCCTTCGGCAACCCCTGCTACACCCAGATCCACCCCACCTGCATCCCCGTCACCGGCGACCACCAGTCCAAGCTGACGCTGATGTCCGAGTCCCTGCGCAACGACGGCCGCGTCTGGGTGCCCAAGAAGGCCGAGGACTGCGGGAAGAAGCCCGGGGACATCAAGGAAGAGGACCGGGACTACTACCTGGAGCGAAAGTACCCCAGCTACGGCAACCTCGCCCCCCGGGACATCAGCAGCCGCGCCGCCAAGCAGGTCTGCGACGAAGGCCGCGGCGTGGGCCCCGGCGGTCGGGGCGTGTACCTGGACTTCAAGGACGCCATCGCGCGCCTGGGCAAGGCCAAGATCGAGGAGAAATACGGCAACCTCTTCGAGATGTACGAGCGCATCACCGACGAAAACCCCTACGCAACGCCCATGCGCATCTATCCCGCGGTGCACTACACCATGGGTGGCCTCTGGGTGGACTACAACCTGATGAGCACCGTCCCCGGCCTCTTCGTGCTGGGGGAGGCCAACTTCAGCGATCACGGCGCCAACCGCCTGGGAGCCTCGGCCCTCATGCAGGGCCTCGCCGACGGCTACTTCGTCATCCCCTACACCATCGGCAACTATCTGGCCGCCAACAAGGGCGCCAAGGTCGCCGCGGACCACCCGGACGTGAAGGCCGCTGAGGCCGCGACGAAGGAGCGCAACGCGCGCCTCCTGGCCGTCAACGGCAAGGAAACCCCCACCTACTTCCACCGGGAGCTCGGCAAGATCCTGTGGGAGCACTGTGGCATGGCCCGCAACGAGGCCGGCCTCAAGAAGGCCCTGCAGCTCATCCCCGAACTGCGCGCCCGCTTCTGGAAGGAAGTGCGCGTCGTCGGCACCGGCGACGAACTGAACCAGTCCCTGGAGCTGGCGGGCCGCGTGGCCGACTTCATGGAGCTGGGCGAGCTGATGTGCCTGGACGCCCTGGAGCGCCGGGAGAGCTGCGGCGGCCATTTCCGGGAGGAATGGCAGACCGAGGACGGCGAGGCCCAGCGGGACGACGAGAACTTCGCCCACGTGGCGGCCTGGGAGTACACCGGCGAGGGCAAGGCGCCCATCCGCCACGTGGAGGCCCTGGCCTTCGAGAACGTCCACCTCGCCACCCGCAGCTACAAGTGAGGAGCTGAGATGAGCCATGACATGAACCTCACCCTGCAGGTCTGGCGACAGAAGAACGCCAAGGCCGAAGGCGGCTTCCAGACCATCAAGGCCCAGGCCATCAGCCCCGACATGTCCTTCCTCGAGATGCTGGACGTGGTCAACGAAGAGATCATCAAGGACGGCAAGGATCCCATCGCCTTCGACCACGACTGTCGCGAAGGCATCTGCGGCACCTGCTCCATGGTCATCAACGGCCGCCCCCACGGCCCCAAGGAGCGCACCACCGCCTGCCAGCTCCACATGCGCAGCTTCAAGGACGGCGACGCCATCGCCATCGAGCCCTGGCGCGCCAAGGCCTTCCCGGTCCAGAAGGACCTGGTGGTGGACCGCGGCGCCTTCGACCGCATCATCGCCGCCGGCGGCTTCATCAGCGCGCCCACGGGCACCGCCCAGGACGCCAACGGCCTGCCCATCGCCAAGGAGAACGCGGACCTCGCCATGGACGCCGCGGCCTGCATCGGATGCGGCGCCTGCGTGGCCGCCTGCCCCAACGCCTCGGCCATGCTCTTCGTCAGCGCCAAAGTGAGCCACCTGGGCCTCCTGCCCCAGGGCCAGCCCGAGCGCTTCATCCGCGTGCGGGACATGGTGGCCCAGATGGACGCCGAGGAATTCGGCACCTGCACCAACCACGGGGAGTGCGAAGCCGCCTGCCCCAAGGGCATCAGCCTGGAGAACATCGCCCGCATGAACCGGGACTACCTCAAGGGCAAGCTCATCGAGCGCCCCGCGGTGGCCGGCGGCGGGGGCGTCTAGGCGCGCCGCCAGCCGAGGCGGAGTCCCGGTCCCGGCCCGCTCGGGCCTGCCTGGGCCGATGCCCGCTGGAGAACCGGCTCCAATGCCTATAGCCTGAACCCATGGCCTCCTCCCGCCACCACTTCCTGCTGCGCCGCATCCACAGCCTCATGGGGCTGCTGCCGGTGGGCGGCTTCGTGGTCCTCCACCTCCTGGAAAACGCCCGGGCCCGCCTCGGCCCCGCGGCCTACGACCACATGCAGTCCGTGAAGGACAACTCGGCCTGGATGCCCATCCTGACCTGGGGCTTCGTCTTCGTTCCCATCACCTACCACGCCTGCTACGGCATCTTCATCGCGTCCCAGAGCCGGCGCACCCTGAGCCTGGGAATCTACAACCAGGGCGGCACCTGGCGCTTCTGGATGCAGCGGGTGTCGGGGCTCCTGCTCCTGGCCTTCCTCGTCTTCCATGTCTGGGAGACCCGCATCCACAGCCAGGGCCTGCCGACTTACGCCTGGATGTCGGACCTCTTCAACACGCGTCCCTGGGTCCGCCCCCTCTACATCCTGGGCATCATCGCCGCCGCGTACCATTTCGCCAACGGCCTCTGGAGCGCCTCCATCGTGTGGGGCCTCGCCGTGCGCGAACGCAGCCAGCGGGCGGTGCTGAGGTTCGTCTCCGTGCCGGTCTTCCTGCTGGTGGCGGGGCTGGGCTGCTACGCACTCTTCCAGTTCAAGCCCCAGCCCCGGCTCTCGCGCCTGCTCGGCGAAGATTCCGGCCCGGCCTCCGCTCCCGTCCAGGGGCTGCCCCGCTGATGGCCGCGGGTTCCGCGTCCAATCCTTGCCGCGTGCTGGTCATCGGCGCCGGCATGGCGGGCCTCACCGCGGCCCTGTCGGCCCTGGAGCGCGGGGCCTCGGTGGTCCTGCTCTCCCGCTTTCCGGCCACCCGCAGCCCCAGCTCGGCGTTCAAGGGAGGCTTCAACGCCGCGGAAGGGTCCGCCGAGGTCGAAATCCACGTGGCGGACGCGCTGGCCCATGGCGGTCCCGGCACCTCGGAAGCCATGGCCCGAAGCCGTGCCCAGGCCGCGGGCGGCCTGGCGGAGTGGCTCGCCCGGCAGGGGCTGCCCTTCGATCGGGACGGCGCGGGCTTCCTCCGCCAGAGCCTGCCCGGCTCCTCCCGGCCCCGGACCCTTAGCGCCGGCGCGGCCTTCGGCCGTCAGCTCATCCACGCCCTCGACGGTCAGGTCCGCCGCTTCGAGCGGGCGGGACGGCTGGAGCGCGCCGACGGCTGGCACCTCGCGGAACTGATCCTTGATGATGAAGGCCGCTGTCGGGGCGCGGTGGCGGTGCACCTGCATACCCTCGAAGCCCGGGCCTTCTCTGCGGACGCGGTGGTGCTGGCGGCCGGCGGCGCGGGGTGGCTGGTCAAGCCCACCGCCTGCGCCCTCGATTGCGATGGCGCCGCGGTGGGCCTCGCGCACCGGCACGGGGCGCGCCTCCAGGACGCCGACCGGCTGGCCTGGCATCCGTCCGTGCCGGGCCCCGACAAGGACCTGGCGGTGCCGCCCCTGCTGCTGGTCCAGGGGGCCAAGGCCACGGAGGACACGCTGGACCTGCGCGGCCTGGGCAAGCCCGCGTGGAAGCGCTGGGGTGGAAGCTTCCCCAGGCTCGCGGCGGCCTTTTCAGGAAAGAACCCCGCCGGGGAGCTGTTGCCCCTGCGTTCCGCCGTGGTGGGCAGCCTCGGCGGTCTGCGGGTGGACGAGGACATGGCCACGGACCTGCCCGGCCTCCTCGCCGCGGGGGAGGCCGCCAGTGGCGGCTTCGGGGCGCGGGCGCTGCCTGGGGACGAGGCCCTGGCCTGGCTCCATCAGGCCCAGGTCGCGGGCCGGAGCGCCGCAGGCGCAAAGGTCCGGGAGGCGGAGCCTGCGGAGGCCCTCCGGGCCCAGGAAGCGACGGTCTTGCGTCTGCGGGCCGTCCACGCCGCCCATGGCTCGACTTCGCCGGGAGGCCTGCTCGCCGAACTCTCCCAGGAGCTGACCCTCGCCCTGGGCCCCGGCGGATCGCTGGAGGCCGTGAACGCGCTGGAAGGACTGGCCGCACGCGTCGAATCTGATCTGTGGGTCAAGGATCGCAGCCTGGTGGCCAACGCGGGGACCCTCGCCGCCCTGGATCTGCCCGCCTCCCTGGCCTGGGCCCGCAGCGTGGTTGCCACCGCCGCGGCCCGGAGGACGGCGCCACCGGACGTGGTCCTGAACGCCGCCTGGACCGGCGCCGGTCCCCGGATCGCCGCGGAAGGGGTGGGCGCGTGAAGACCCGGCTCCGCATCCGCCGCCAGGACGGCCCCGGACAGGCCTCCCGCTGGGAGGTCCGCGAAATCCATCACGAGGAAGGGCACACCGTGCTGAGCGCCCTCATGGAGCGCAACTCGGAAGTGCCCCCGGTGGCCCTGGAAGCCTCCTGCCTGGAGGAAGCCTGCGGCAGCTGCGCCATGCTCATCAATGGCCGGGCGCGCCTCGCCTGCGGCACCCTGCTGGAAGGCCTGGCGGACAAGGATGGCCTGGTCACTGTGGAGCCCCTCTCCAAATTCCCCGTGGTGCGGGACCTGGTGGTGGACCGGGGACGGGTGCGGGCGGACCTGCTCCACATGGACGCCACCCTTGGGGAGACCCGGATCGGCGATCCCTCGCGGGTCCAGGACCTCGCGGCCTGCGTGGCCTGCGGGGCCTGCCTGGAAGCCTGCCCGAACTACGGCGCCAGCGAAGCCCGGGGCGTGCCCTTCATCGGCGCGGTGGTGCTCCACGAATCCCGCCTGGCCAACCTGCTGGGCGTGGACAAGGTGGACCGCGCGGTGCGCCTGGAGGCCCTCATGGGCAACGGCGGCATCGCGGACTGCGGCAATGTGCAGAACTGCGTGAACGCCTGCCCCAAGGACATTCCGCTGGCGGAGAGCATCGCCGAGCTGGGGCGGGACACCACGGTCCACGCCATCAAGCGCTGGCTTTTCCGCTAGGCCGCGGGCCTCACCCTTTCGCGGTCTTGCGGCCCTTGGCGAAGCCGCGCATGTGGGCCATCACCGTAGGTTCCTGGACCAGCTTCCACATCCTGATGTCCTCGAAGCCCGCGGCGGCGACCATGTTGCCCATGCAGTCGAGGGTGGGCACCCACCAGTTCGTGGGGTTGTCGCCGTACTCGTCGCCGGGGTAGAACTCCATCACCATCTGGCCGCCGGGATAGCCCTTCCCGACGCCGCCGTTGTAGGGGCTGAAGTCGTCCAGGATGGCGCTTTCCACGAAGATCTCCCCGTCGCAGAGGGCCGCGAGCCGGTCGAGGGCCAGGAGCGGATGGCGCAGGTGGTAGAGGACGCCGAAGCAGAAGACCACGTCGAAGCGGCCCAGGACCGACTCCGTGGCCGAGTAGACGTCCAGCTCCAGGCGCCGGCAGCGGTCCTCTCCATGGCCCAGGGCTTCCCGGCAGAGGTCGAAGTTCTCCCAGGCCCGCCGGTCCTCGTTGCCGAGGCGGCCGAGGAAGTCGGAGAAGTCGTCGATGGCGACCACTTCCCGGGCGCCCCGCTTCAGGGCCTCGAAGGACCAGTAGCCGTCCCAGGCGCCCACGTCCAGGACCCGGAGGCCGTCCAGGCGCTCGGGGATGTCGTAGAAGTGGGGCTGGAGGGGCGCCCAGCCCGGGGTCACGACGCCGTCCGTCAGTTCGATGCGGTGATACCAGTAGGGAAGGGCCTGCACGGCCGCTTCGAGCTGCGCCTTGTCCACCGCGACTCCTCAAAATCCCAGTCTAGGGGCAACCCCTCAGACGCCGAAGGGCTTGAGGGCTTCGTCGATGGCCGCCGCCAGGGCGTGGTCCTTGCCCGTCACGCCGCCGGCGTCGTGGGTGGTGAGCCGGATCCGCACATAGCCCCACCCGAAGGCCAGGTCCGGGTGGTGGTTCAAGGCCTCCGCCGGGCCCACCAGGACGCTCACCATGTTGTAGGCCGTGAGGAAATCCGAAGTGCGGATCTCCCGGCAGAGGGCGTTCTCCTGCTGGATCCAGCCGGTCGGGGTAGTCATGGGTGCGCTCCTGCGGTGGGGCGGGCTCCCGCGGCGGGCTGCAGGAGCTCTTCGGCCTCCTCCAGCAGCAGCCAATCATCGGCCTTCCGGGCCTCCTCGGCAATGCGGCCAACGGCGGCGGAGTCCAGGCCGCCGTCCGCCCGCATCCGGGCCAGGGCCGCATAGGCCGCCGCCAGGCGCTCCGGGAGGGCTTCGGCCTTCCGGGCCCGGGCTTCGGCCTCCGCTTCGCCTTCCGCGAAGACGTTGCAGGCGCCGAACCAGGCGTCCCAGGCGCCGGGATCCGCCGGCCCGCCGGCCACCGAGGGCAGGCCCGCGCTCAGGAAGAGCAGCGTCCAGGACGGCACGTCCAGGGGCCGTCCATCCAGGTGCGCCCGCAGGTTGATGACTTCGTGGTCCCCGACCTTGTGCCCCGTCAGGAAGAGGCCACTGGGCAGCTCGAGGCTGAAGGGCCCGCGCGCGGGCAGCGCGCCCCGGCCGAAGGCCACCAGGGCCTCACCGGCCCAGGGCCGGCCCTCCGCCTTCCCTTCCCGGGAAAGGAGCATGGGGCCTTCCATCCGGGCAAGGGCGGTGGCGAGGTCCGGGGCGACGGGTCGGCCGTGGTGGAGCCCGGCCACCTTGCCGCTGAGCTCCAGGCCGTCCGAAAGGACGAGGTGGTTGAGGGTGCGGGCTCGCAACGCCTCCTCCAGGCCATGGTCGCCGCCACGCTTCCAGGCCAGGGTGGCCTCGAAGGCCTCCAGGACCTCGAAGAGGTGCTCGAAGTCCCGCGCCACGAAGAGCTGCGGCTGCATGCGGGTGATGTCGAATTCCGTGTCGGCGCAGGCCAGGCCGTGGGGCACCTTCCGCACGGACTCCGAAAGGCAGTGCTCCGCTTCGCCGATGGAGGAGAGCAGTCCGGCGCCATAGATCTTCGGCGCGGCCAGTTCCCCCACCAGGCCGTATTCGGCGGTCCACCAGTAGAGGCGGGAGGCCCGGGTGTTCTCGCTCACGTAGCGCCGGCTGGCGGAGGCCGCGTGCAGGCGCTCCTCGGCGTGGGCGACGTCCTCCGCCGTCGCGGCGGGATCCTCCTTCACCACGCTGAGGTTGCGGATGGCCTGGAAGACCGCCTCGTCCTCCACCGACGCGATGGCCTTGAAGCCCGCGACCCCGCAACGCCGGAGGTATTCGGCGTAGCGGGCGTCCGCCAGGATGGGCGCATGGCCTGCGCTTTCGTGGATGATGTCCGGGGCCGGCGTGTACGCGACGTGTTCGAAGGTGCGGATGTCCGCGGCGATGGCCAGCACGCGCAGGGACTGCAGTTCCGTGAACACCGCGGGGGGGATGAAGCCCCGCACCGCCACGGCGCTCCAGCCGATGCCGGCGAGCTTCGCGTTCATCTCGTCCAGGCTGGGGATGCGCTCCATGCCGATGCCGGTGGCTTCAAGGCCCTGGAGGTAGCTGCCGTGGGCCTTGTCCTTGAGGTGCCCGGTCAGACGGCGGAGGATGTGCCGCCACACCGCGTGGTCCCGCGGGGTGTAGGCCTCGTAGTCCTGGGCCACCACGAAGCGGCGGAGGTGGGTGGGCAGCCGGTCGATCGCCGCCTGCGTCGGCGTGGCCTGGGTCACGGTCATGGGGTCCTCGATCTCCCAAGGTAGGCCGGCCGCCACCAATCGGAAATCCATAAAAGATCGAATCAAACGGCGGAATTACGAATAAGTCGCCAGGCCCCCTTCATCGCAGCCGCCGCTTCAGGAAGGCCAGGCAGGCCCTGGCCTCCGGACTGCTCCCGCCGCTGGGGGCCAGGGCCACCACGTCCACGGGCTGTGGATCCTCCTCCGCGAGCTCCCAGGCCAGGATGTCCTTGGGAAAGGGCGCCAGCCGCCGCAGGTCCGGGGCGATGGCGACGGCCTTGTAGGCGCGGAGGGCCGGATAGAGCTGGAGGAAGCTCTCCACCCGCGCCACTTCCGCCACCCGGATCCCCGCCCCGGCGAAACGGGCGGAATTCGCGCCGCCGTAGGGATCGTCCCGCAGCCAGTCCACGAAGGCCTGGCCCGCCAGGTCCTTCACCTTGAGGCGCCGCCGGGCGGCGAACCTTTCGGCGAGGGCCGAATGGGGCGAAGCCAACACCACGAAGGGCAGGTGGGCCAGGAGTTCCGGCTCCACGCCCCGGTGGGGCGGCAGGGGCGTGAAGCCGAGGGCCAGGTCCAGCTGCCGGGTCTGGACCTGCCGCACCAGGTCGAAGGCGCCGCTGAAGCTGGCTTCCAGCTTGATGCCCCGCCGGGCCATCTCCGCGGCGAGGGGCTCCAGCAGCACCGAGGACAGGGTCGGGTTGAGGCCCAGGCGCAGCCCTGGTTCGAGGGAGGCGGAATCCTGGAGGCGCTTCAGGTCCAGGGCGTGGAGAGGCGCCTGGCTCGCCGCGTAGAGGCGCTCGCCCCGGGGCGTCAGCTTGAACCGCTTGCCGGGGCCCCGCTCGATGAGGCTCTCGCCGCCGGTGACCGCGTCCTCCAGGGCCCGCAGGTGTTCGCTCACCACGGACCGGGCCACGCCCAGGTGCTGGGCGGCGCCTTCCAGGGTGCCGGTCTCCACCGCCGCGGCGAAGGATTCGAGCCAGGTGAGGTGGCGGGGCAGCTTGCGCAGGGCCATGGACCGCCTCGCAGGGAAAGGGTGACGACGAAGGGAGCGGGTTTGGTCGGATTTTCGCACAATCCGCCGCTTCCGCTGACCGCATTCCCGGTTGGGTCCTGGGCGGGACGACCGGAGAATGGCAGCCATGAACCTCGCCACCGATCCCCGCTTCGCGCCCTACGCCGACCTCCGCGCCGCGGGGACCCGGGACTTGCCGGGGCAGGGGGCCTGCTTCCTCTGCGAAGGGCGGACGCTGGTGGCGGAGGCCCTCGCCGCCGCCGCCGAAGGCCGCCTGCGCATCGTCTCCGTCCTGGCCTCACCAGCGGCGGCCCTGGACTTCGCGGAGCGCCTGCCGGCGGGGACCGAGCTGCTGATCGCCGAACAGGAGGCCATCGCCGCCCACGCCGGCTTCGCCTTCCACCGGGGCGTCATGGCCTTCGTCGCGGTGCCCCCGGAGGCGTCGGAGCGCAAGCTGATGGCCTGCGCCCGGCTGCTGGTGCTGCCCCAGACCCGGGACGCGGAGAACCTGGGCCTGCTGATCCGCAGCGCCGCCGCCCTGGGCATGGACGGCGTGCTGGCCGGGCCGGGCCCCGACCTCTGGAACCGGCGCACCGTGCGCGTCTCCATGGGCGCCCTCTGGAAGCTCCCCGTCTGGCGCCGGGAGGACCCGGCGGACCGGCTGGCGGCGTGGCGGGAGGCGCCGGATTCGGAGATCGTCGGCGCGGCGCTGGGGGAAGGCTCCATGGAGGCGCGCGACTGGGCGCCGGCCCGCCGCACGGCCCTGGTCCTGGGCGAGGAAGGTCCGGGGCTTGACCCGGCCTGGCGGGAACGCTGCGACCGCCTCGTCCGGATCCCCATGCATCGCGGGGTGGACAGCCTCAACGTGGCGGCGGCGGGGGCGATCCTGATGTACCTCGCCGGAGGGCGGGACGCGGCGGGCTGAGGCCGTCCGCGTCCCTGGCCCGCAAGTCCGGCAGGCAGGCCGATCATGGGTTGCGCTTGTAAAAACAAATTCGTGCTAGCATCCTGGCCGCACCCAATCCCAATCCATGATCCGGCTCCACATCAACGTCGCGGGGCATCCGCCCATCACCCTCGGGCCTGAATCGCCGGTGGTGTCGGTGGGCCGCGCCCCGACCAACGATCTGACGCTCCTGGACGAGAGCCTCTCCCGGCTGCACGCCCGCTTCGCGCTGGTGGAAGGCGCCGCGACCCTGGAAGACCTCGGCTCCAAGAACGGCACCCGGGTGAACGGCGTGCCCGTCACCGGCCGCCAATCCCTGAAATCCGGGGACGTCATCCACTTCGGCAGCGTCAAGGCCACGGTCCTTCAGGACGCGTCGTCCAAGGTCGTCATCGACTACAAGGACGCGCCGGACCTGTCCCGGGGCACCCTGGTGATGCCCGCCGCCATGCTGCGGAGCGGGCTCCTCGCCCCCGCCCAGCCCGGCGCCGACCGCTGGCCCAGGGCCATGTCGGTGCTGCAGGAATTGACCCTGGGGCTGATCCGCGACGTCACCGCCCAACAGCTGCTGGAAGACCTGGTGGAGAAGCTCTTCGAGTTCCTGGAGGCCGAGCATGGCGTAGTCCTGCTGCGGGACGCCTCCGGGGCCGTGGAGCCGGTGGTGGTCCGCACGCGGAAGGGGCGGGCGTCCAAGGCGGACATCCACCTCTCCCACACCCTGGTGGAGGCCGCCCTTGAGCGTCGGGAGGCCATCCTTCTGCGGGACAACGGGGGCTCGCCGGAGCTCGCGTCGAAAAGCCTCATCATCAGCGGGGTGACCAGCGCCATCGTCACGCCCCTGGAGGCGGAAGGGGAAGTCATCGGCCTCCTCTACTTCGACGCCTTCCTCACCCGCAAGTCCTTCGACGAGGACGATCTGCGGCTGGTGACGGTGCTGGCCCACGTCGCCGCGGCCAAGATCCACAACGCCCGCCTCGCGGAGGAGGTCCAGAAGAAGCGGGCCCTCGAGCAGGAGATGGCCATCGCCCGGACCATCCAGCAGCGGCTGGTGCCCCACGAAACGCCCTCGGAGGGCGCCTTCCAGCTCTTCGCGACGCTGCGTCCCGCCAAGGAGGTCGGCGGGGACCTCTACGACTACTTCTGGGACGAACGAAGGCTGTTCTTCTGCATCGGGGACGTCTCCGGCAAGGGCGTGCCGGCGGCCCTCGTCATGGCCCTGACCAAGACCCTCTTCCGCGCCAACGCGGCCTTCCTGGACGACCCGGCCCTCATCATGGCGGCGGTGAACGCCCGCCTCTACGAGGAGACGGATCCCACCATGTTCGTCACGGCCTTCTGCGGCTTCCTGGACCTCGCGGACGGCCGCCTGCGCTACAGCAACGCGGGCCATGACCGGCCCCTGATCCTGTCGCCCCAGGGCGGCGCAACCTCCCTTGAGGCCGTTCCGGGCCTCGCCCTCGGCGTCTTTCCCACCTTCAAGTACCCGCTCCAGGAAGTCCTCCTGGCGCCGGGGGAGTGCTTCCTCCTCTACACGGACGGCGTGACGGAAGCGGTGGATCCGGACCAGCACCTCTACGGGCTGGCCCGGCTCACGGCTGCGCTGGAAGGGCTGGGACCCACGAGCCCGGAGGCCGCCATCCAGGCCGTCCTCGATTCCGTGGACGGCTTCGCGAGGGGGGCGCCCCAGGCCGATGACATCACGGCGGTCTGCTTCCGATACTTCGGCCCGGCGGGTTCCCCATGACCCTTGCCGCCGCCACCTTTCCCCGGGAGGTCCGGTCCCTGGAGGGCGTCTTCGGCCTCGTGGACGGGTTCCTCCTGGAGAGCGGGCTCGGGGAGTCGCGCCGCTTCCTCCTGGAGTTCGTGCTGGAGGAGCTCTTCACCAACATGGTGAAGTACAACCCCGGCGGCGCGGGGAGCATCGGGGTGGAGCTCGAGGTGCTGGCGCCGGACCTGCGGATCCAGCTTTCGGATCCGGACTGCCCGAGCTTCGATATCCGCGTGGACGCCCCCGCGGTGGACCCCGCCGCCCCCCTCGGCTCCCGCACCCCTGGAGGGCTCGGGATCCATCTGGTCAAGGAGCTGGTGGACCGCATCGAGTACGACCACGACCACCGCACCGGAACGATCCGGCTCTACAAGAAACTGGAGTGAACCATGCTTGAGATCACGGAAGGCGCCGGCGGGGAGATCGCGCTGGCGGGACGCTTCGATGCCTCCCAGGTCGAACGGGCGAAGGGCGCGTTCCTGGGGCTCCAGGAAGGCCGGACCGTGGACTTCTCCAAGCTCGACTACATCTCCAGCGCCGGCCTCGGCATCCTGCTGGCGGCCCAGAAGGAGCTGAGCGGCCGGGGCCAGGGCCTCAGGCTCATCCACGTCAACGGCCACATCCGGGACGTCTTCAGGCTTTCGGGCTTCGACCAGATCTTCGAGATCGTCTGAGCCCATCGGCCTTGGGGGGTCCAGCCCGGCCCTGCGGTCTTTTGCCGACCAACTTATTCCATGGGGGACTGTAGTTCATGTTTGAGGAGGCATCGGACGCCGCGATCGTGGAGCGCTGCCGTGGCGGCGATCTGGATGCCTTCGGCGTCCTCATCGACCGCTACCAGAAGCCCATCTTCAACGCGGTCATCCACAAGGTCTGGAACCGGGAGGACGCCCGCGAGATCTGCCAGCAGTCCTTCCTCAAGGCCTTCGAACACCTCCACTCCTTCGACGCCAACCTCAAGTTCTTCAGCTGGATCTACCGGATCGCCATGAACGAGTCCATCAACCACCTGCAAGCCCGCCGCGCCTGGGTGCCCCTGGACGAGGAAGCCCTCCTGCCGGCTTCCGGCGCCGACCCCGAGGAGGCCTCCATGGCCCGCCAGCGTTGCCGGGCCGTGCACAGCGCACTGGCCGCCCTCGACGAGAAGTACCGCGCCGTGCTCGTGCTCTGCCACCTTCTGCAGCTCTCCTACCGGGAGGCTGCCGAGTCCCTCGACCTCGAGGAGAAGACCGTGAAGTCCCGACTCTTCTCCGCCCGCCAGCTGCTGCGGGAAAACCTGGAGGCCCTGGGCCATGTCGGTTGATCCCATCCCCCTCGCTCCCCGGACCGTGGAACTGCTCCACCGCACCGCGGAAGGCGCCGCGGACGCTGCCGAGCGCCGCGAGCTCGACGGTCTCATCGCCGCCGCCCCTGGGCTCCGGGAGGAGGTCCAGGCCCTCCGGGAGGCTGTGGAAGCCCTGGACGGTCTGCCCCTGGTGGATCCTCCAAAGGGGATGAAGGGCGAGATCCTGCGGGAACTGCGAAGGCGGCAGGGGGCTTCCGCGACGCCCTTGAAAGCATCGCGCCGGAACCTGCCCCGGCTCCGCCGTTGGCGCTTCCTGGCGGTGGCCGCGGGCCTGCTCGCGGTGGCCGCGTCCGCCTACTTCCTTGAGCGGTCCCGGGCCACCGTTCCCTTCGGACCAGAGCCCGCCGCGGTGGCGGGCACCATGGGCGCCCGGGACCTCCGCAGCTGGCGCGTACTGGCAACGGTCCCCGCCCGCGCCGAAGGGCCTGGCCTGCTCCTGCGCCGGGAAGGCGACCGCTTTGCCCTGGAGGTCTCGCTTCCGCTTTCGGGTCAGGCTGCCCCGCGCAAGGCGGACACGCTCGAACTGGTCTGGGATCCGAAGGCCCTGGAGTGCGTGGAGGCCAGGCCCGCACTGACGGACCTGGAGGCCTCGAACCGCCGCGGCGCCCTCCAGGTGGGGCAGGGGTCGGAAGCTGGTGGCCCCGGAAGGACGCGGCTGTTCATCTTTAAGCGGAGGCCGGGATTCAACAAGCCCCATGAAGTGCTGTTGCGGTCGCCCGGAGGGGAGTATCTTCGGGCCACGATTCCAGAAAACTGAACCCTTGGGCAAAAAACCGCCCAACTTTGCACCGGCAGTCCTGTAAGTCCTGTTAACCGAGCCAGGCCAAGCCGGCTCATCTGGGGGGAACGACATGAGCACTGAGAAGCGCACCAAGATCCTGGTTTCCATCGTGGGCGGCGCGGCCATCCTGGCCGGCGGCTACGCGGTGTGGGGACCCAAGCCGACGGCTTCCGACGCCAGCGGCGCCATCGGCGCGGTCCAGAAGCATCAGGAAAAGCAGATCACCGAGGGCGACGTGAAGCTCGGCCCGCAATCCACCGGCACCAGCCAGCCCGGCGAACAGCCAGGCCAGGACTTCGCCTCCAAGGAATCCGCCAAGGAGATGAGCAAGGAGCAGGCGAAGGAGCAGGCCAAGGAGATGAGCAAGGAGCAGGCGAAGGAGCATGCCAAGGAGATGAGCAAGGAGCAGGCGAAAGAGCATGCCAAGGAGATGAGCAAGGAGCAGGCGAAAGAGCATGCCAAGGAGATGAGCAAGGAGCAGGCGAAGGAGCAGGCGAAGGAGCATGCCAAGGAGATGAGCAAGGAGCAGGCGAAGGAGCATGCCAAGGAGATGAGCAAGGAGCAGGCGAAGGAGCATGCCAAGGAGATGAGCAAGGAACAGGCGAAGGAGCATGCCAAGGAGATGAGCAAGGAGCAGGCGAAGGAGCACGCCAAGGAACAGGCGAAGGAGCACGCCAAGGAGCAGGCGAAGGAGCACGCCAAGGAGCAGGCGAAGGAGCACGCCAAGGAACAGGCCAAGGAGCACGCCAAGGAACAGGCCAAGGAGCACGCCAAGGAACAGGCCAAGGAGCAGGCCAAGGAGCAGGCCAAGGAACAGGCCAAGGAACACTCCAAGGAGTGATGCCGGGGCGCGGATCGGTGGACTCGAGCCCATCGGCCGGGACCAACCCCCGTCCAGGCCGTGGATCCTCCACCCTCAACGCGTCTTGGAGTCAGACCAAGCCATTCCTCCAAAAGCGGCCTCCCCGATGGGAGGCCGCTTTTTTCTTATCGGCCACGAAGGTAACCCTTGCCTGCAGCCAGGGGCCACCCAAGAATGGGGCGCACCCAACCCGCAAGTTGAAACCTGACCAGGGCCTTCGCCCTGGAGGAACGCGCCCACCTAGAGGGTCCTCATGCGCCAGTCCCGTTCCCTTGGATTCGCCGCCTGCGCGGCCCTGCTGGGGCTTCCCCTGGCCGGGCAGAACCTCCAGTCCCGGCGGACCGAAACCCTGAACCTCGTCTATCCCAGCGGTGGCCTCGAGGATCTTTCCTTCCACCTGGCCCGCTGCTTCGAGAATTCCATGAGTTTCCACCGGAAGCTCTTCGACTACCGGCCCTCGGAACCCGTTTCCATCCGGATGCAGGACTGGGGGGATTTCGGCCACGGCGGAACCTCGGCGCTCCCCTGGAACTACATCAGCCTGGGCGTTGAGCCCTTCGTGTACACCTACGACACCATGCCGACCAACGAGCGCATGAACTGGATCATGCACCACGAGTTGGCCCACGTCGTCGCCTCGGACAAGGCCGCGGGGCGGGATCTGGCCTTCCGCCGCTTCTTCCGAGGCAAGGTCGAGGCCACCAAGGACAATCCTCTCTCCATGTTCTACAGCTACCTGTCAGCGCCCCGCTGGTACGCCCCGCGGTGGTACCACGAAGGCATCGCGACCTTCCTGGAGACCTGGATGGCCGGCGGCGCGGGCCGCTCCCTGGGCGGCTACGACGAGATGGTCTTCCGCACCATGGTCCTGGAGGACGCCTACTTCTACGATGTGATCGGCCTGGAATCCGAAGGCACCACCGTGGACTTCCAGACCGGGCAGAACAGCTACCTCTACGGCACCCGCTTCGTCACCTACCTGGGCATGCGCCATGGCCCGGAAAAGGTCATCGCCTGGTTCGACCGGAAGGAGGGCAGCCACCCCAGCTTCGACGACCAGTTCCAGACGGTCTTCGGCACGTCCCTGCAGTCGGAATGGCGGACCTGGATCGCCTGGGAGCGCCAGTGGCAGCAGGGCAACCTCGAGCTCATCCGCAAGTTCCCGGTGACCCGGGACGCGCCGGTCACCGCCGCCCCCCTCGGGAACGTCTCCCGGAGCTTCTACGATCCGTCCCGGCAATGCCTCTATCTGGGACTCAACCGCCCCGCGCACCCGGCCCAGATCGTCTCCCTCGACCTGGCCAGCGGCCGCGTCAAGCCCCTGGTAGAAGTCTTCGGACCCTCGTTCTACATGGTCACCTCCCTGGCCTACGACGGGACGGCGGGCCGCCTCTACTGGACGAGCAACCACCGGGCCTGGCGGGACATCAACGAGCTGGACCTGGCCACGGGCCGGCAGCGGATCGTCGTGAAAGGCGGCCGCATCGGCGACCTGGCGGTGAACCCCGCGGACCACGGCCTCTGGGGCGTCCGCCACAACAACGGCCGCTCGGCCCTGGTGCGGATCACCCCGG
The DNA here is from genome assembly GCA_016710635.1 of Holophagaceae bacterium. Lineage (GTDB taxonomy): Bacteria > Acidobacteriota > Holophagae > Holophagales > Holophagaceae > JADJVL01. Next base: position 110,577 of record JADJVL010000011.1, read on the forward strand.
CCACCGGGGACTACGACGAGGTCCTCGCCTTCGCGTACGGGCGGGATCTCATCGACCTCGACATCTCCCCGGACGGCACCCTGCTCACCGGCGCCATGATCGAGGTGAACGGCGCCCAGAAGCTGGTGGCCTTCCGCATCAAGGACCTCCTGGCGGGCAAGGGGGACTTCGAGACCCTGCACCAGTTCGACAACAATTCCCCGTCGAACTTCGTCTTCACCCCGGACGGCCGCTACCTGCTGGGCTCGTCCTACTATTCCGGCGTCTCCAACGTGTTCCGCTACGACCGGGAGACGAAGAAGATGGAGGCCCTCACCAACGCCGACACGGGCTACTTCCGGCCCATGGCCGGCCCCAGCGGGGACATCCTGGCCTACCGCTACCGGGCCAAGGGCTTCCAGCCCGTGCGCTTTGCCGCGACGGTGCGGGAGGACGTCAACGCGGTCCACTACCTCGGCCAGGAAGTGGTGGATCGGCATCCCGTGGTGAAGACCTGGAACGCGGGCTCGCCCCTGCGGGTGGACCTGGACAAGGTGACCACCTACCTGGGGCCCTACAAGCCCGGCGCGGTCTTCCGGCTCGCCAACCTCTACCCGGTCCTCGAGGGCTACAAGAACAGCGTGGCCGCCGGATTCCGTTTCAACTTCTCCGATCTCCTGGGCCGCCACTCCGCGGACCTCACCCTCGCCTATTCTCCCGATTCGAAGCTGCAGGGCTCCGAGCGTTTTCACGCGAAGGCCGGCTACGAGTTCCAGTCCTGGAAGATCCGGGCCGCGCACAACGGGACCGACTTCTACGACCTTTTCGGTCCCACCAAAGTGGGCCGGAAAGGTGACGCCCTGTCGGTGTCCTACAAGGACTTCCTCCTCTTCGAGCGGCCCAGGGTCATGAGCTACACCGTCACCGGGGCCTACTACGGCAACCTGGACACGGTGCCCGAATTCCAGAACGTCAGCTCCCCCTACCGGGAATACGCGACCTTCGGGGTCCGCCTCGACTACCAGGACCTGCGCCGGACCGTCGGGGCCATCGAGGACGAGCGGGGCGTGAAGTGGAGTCTTTCGGGTTTCGCCAGCCGGGTGAACGGGGATGTGTTCCCCCGCTTCCAGGGCACCTTCGACATCGGCGGGGTCCTGCCCCTCGAACACTCGTCCCTCTGGCTGCGGACCGCCGCGGGCAAGTCCACCGGCGACCGGGCCAACCCGTTCTCCCAGTTCTTCTTCGGCGGCTTCGGGAACAACTACGTGGACTACCAGGAGGTCAAGCGCTTCCGGGACAGCGCGAGCCTGCCGGGGCTGGAGATCAACGAGATCGGCGGGAACGACTTCGGGCGCGTGATGCTGGAATGGGCGCTGCCCCCGATGCACTTCCGGAAGCTGGGCTTCTACGGGCTCTATGCCAACTGGGCGCGGGTGGCCCTTTTCACTTCCTACCTGGGCACCGACCTCACCCAGCGGGACTACCGCCGCAACCTCCGGAACGCCGGCCTGCAGCTGGACCTCTCCCTGACGCTCTTTTCGGATCTCGAATCCACCCTGTCCCTTGGCTACGCCGTGGCCCGGGAAAACGGCCGCAACCACACGGAACTCATGGCCTCCCTCAAAGTGCTGCGGTAGAACGCGTGCTCCCCCTGGGACGGACTTCTTCATGAGCCCCGGCGCGATCCTGCGCGTGGGCCTCGGCTTCCTGCCGGTGGCCTGCTTCCTCGCGGGGCTGCTGGGCCTGGACAGCTTCAAGCTCGTGCGGATGCGGTGGGTGCTGTGGATGGTCGCCTTCGGCCTCCTCGCCGCCGGCGGCAGCTACGGGGTGAACCGGGGGCTGGTGGACGCGGCGCACCTCGATCCCGTCCTGCTGCGGCGCTTCGTGGCGCCCCTCGTGGAGGAGGGCCTCAAGGGCCTGCCCATCCTCCTCTTCCTCCGGGCCGGCCGGGCGGGCTTCCTGGTGGACGCGGCCATCTACGGCTTCGCCATCGGGACCGGCTTCGCCCTGGTGGAGAACATCTACTACTTCCTGGCGCTGCCCGACGCGACGGTGGCCCTTTGGATCGTCCGGGGCTTCGGGACCGCGGTGATGCACGGGGGCACCACCGCGGTCCTGGCCATGGCCACCAAGGCCGCCCACGACCGCAAGGAGTCCCGGGCCTGGGCCCTGGCGCTGCCGGGCTTCGGCGCCGCCCTGGCCATCCACGCGGCCTTCAACGCCTTCCTCCTGCCGCCCATGTGGTCGGCGGTGGCGGTGCTGGTGGTCCTGCCGCCCCTCATCCTGCTGGCCTTCGAATGGAGCGAGAAGTCCCTCCGGGCCTGGCTGGGTCGGGGCTTCGACCTCCACGCGGACCTGCTGGAGGCCATCCAGTCCGGAGGCTTCGCCGAAACCCGGCCCGGCCGCTACCTCAGCGTGTTCAAGGACCACTTCGAGGGTCCGATGCTGGCGGACATGCTGTGCTACCTGCGGCTCTGCACCGAGCTGTCCCTGCGGGCCAAGGGGATCCTCATGCTGCGGGAGAATGGGCTGCCCATCCCCCAGGACCCGGAGCTGGAGGAGAAGATCGCGGAGCTGCGCTATCTGCGCAGGAGCATCGGCCGCACCGGCGAGATGGCCCTGTCGCCGCTCCTGCAGCTGAAGGACCACGACCTCTGGCAGCTGGAGAACCTGGGCAAGGGCTGAGGGGGCATCACCGGTCCGCGGGACCGGTCTCCTCCCGCTTGGGACCTTCGAAGCCGTCGAAGAGCCGCCGGTGGGCCCGCAGGGACCAGGCGTCGTCCCGTTCGTAGTAGCCCGCCACCCAGGCCTGCAGCCCCTCGAACATGGTCTCCTGGGCTTCTGGCGTGGCGTACTTGTGGGGCTCCCAGGGCCGCCGGCGGTTGTTGGCGAGGCAGGCGTCCCGGCCCGGATTGAGGAAGACCAGCTCGGTGCAGCGGGGCAGGAGGGCCTCGATGAGCTCGCCGTAGCAGCCTTCGACGATCCAGCCCGGGTGAGCGCCGGCGAAGGCCTCCAGGTCGGCGCGCACCGCGTCCAGGGGCCGGGGGACGGCGATGCGGCCCGGCTCCCACACGAGCGTGTCCAGATCCAGGTGCGGGAGGCCGCTGGCTTCGGCGAGACCCTTCGCGCGGGTGGATTTTCCGGAACCCGAGTTGCCCAGGATCAGGATGCGGGCCGGCTCCGGCGCCGCCCAGGCGTAGAGGGCCATGTCCCGATCCTCTCCGGGCAGGCGCACCGGGCCCTGGAGTGTCATGCCGAGGCTTTTCAGCACCCGGATGGAGCCGGCGTTCTCCCCCGTGGTGATGGCGAGGATGCGCCCCAGGCCGAAGGTGCGCCGGCCCCAGGCGAGGGTCGCGGCCCCCGCCTCCCGGGCGTAGCCGCGGCCGGTGAACCGTTGCAGGAAGGCGAAGCCCAGGTCCGGGGCGGGGAGCCCGTCCCGCTGCAGGAGGCCGCAGATGCCGGCGGCCTCACCCGTCTCCTTCAGCACCGCGGCGAAGAGGCCGAAGCCGTGGCGGGCGATCATGGCGGCGGGACCCTCGCGGCGGTAGCGTTCGGCATCCTCGAGGGTCCGGACGCCCCGGTCGCCGATGAGGCGCAGCCATTCCGGATCATTCAGCAGCTCGAGGAGGAAGGGCGCGTCGGCGGGGTCCAGGTGGCGCAGACGGAGGCGCGGGGTTTCCAGCACGAGCATGGGGGGTCTACTCGTTGATGTTGTCGAGGGCCGACAGGCGGTAGGCGCCGTTCCGCTGGGTGAAGATGAAGCGGATGGGGTAGCCGCCCACCTCGCAGAAGGCTTCGAAGGAATCCTTCGCGCCTTCGGTGCGCTCCGGCGTGGCCGCCAGGAGGCAGGCCTTCGTGGCCGGGGGGAAGAGGGTCTTCCACTTCGCCTTCAGTGCCGCCGGGGTGGCGATGGCACCGCCGAACTCGTTGCTGCGCAGGGGGAAGCGGGTGACCTTGGCGAGGGCCCCGGCATCGTCGGCGCGCAGGGCCGCCTGGAAGGCTGACCACGCCGCAATCATTTCGGGTGGAAAGGAAGGTTGTTGCGCGGGGGCCTGGCGCAACAGGGCGGGGGGCGGGGCCGGGAAGGCGATCACTTCGCCGCCGCTTCCGGCAGGGTGTATTCGAAATCGTAGAAGTGCTTGCCGCCGGTGATGGTGATGGCCATCTTCCCGGCGAGGCCCTGGAGGCCCTCCGTGCCGGAATCCGGCACCACGGTGACGGAGAGCTGGAAGGACCCGTGGGCCATGGTGCCGCTGTGCTGCAGGACGAAGGAGCCCTTGCGCCCCTTCAACGAGCCGGTCACCCGCTCCATGGCCACGTAGCCCGCGGAGCCCTTGGTGTCCGTCGCGGCGGTGAGCATCTGGCCCTTGCCGGCGGCTTCTAGATCCCCGTGGAAGGCCTTGTCCAGAAACATGCGGCCGAGGCCCGGGCCCAGTTCCTCCTTGGCGGGTTCGACCTTCACCTCGAAGGGGCCGGTGGCGTGGACCGGCGGTGCCGGAGGCTGGGGCGCCGGGGCTTGCAGGGACAGGAGGAAGAGGGGCAGCAGCAGGGGCATGGAGGGCTCCGGAATGGGTTCAGGTGCGAGGCGGGTCGTCGTGGGGGGCGAAGCGTTCCGCCTTTGTGTGGAACTCGTCCTTCCACACCTTCCGGGGAATGTCCGGAACCTCCTTTTCCGCCTGGCGCTGCCGCCGGTGGAGGCGCCGGGCGGCCCAGAGGGCGAGGAGCAGCAGGGGTTCGGGGTATTCCATCAGGAGGCGCACCGGTGTGAGGAGGAACTGGTCCGGGCGGGCGCCTCCGGCGAAATAGTTCTCGAGGATCCAGACCGATTCCTCCGGCGCGAGGGAGGCGGCCTCCTCCCGGGTGAGGCGCAGGGTGCGGCCCGTGCCGTCCTCCCGGGCCCACACCTTGCCGGTGATGCGGCCCTCCTCGTCCCGGTCCACCAGGGTGATCTCCACCTTGGCGACCCGGGGCCGCTGCCAGTTCCCGAAGGGCGCGAAGACCACCAGCATGGCCTGGACCAGCATCAGGAATCCGATGAGGGTGACCAGGGCCCAGAGGGCGATGAGGCCGGACCAGCGCCAGGCGTTCGGGGAGAGGGCCATGGGAGGAGTATTCCAGAGCGGGGGTTCGGAGAGCGCCGAGGCTGGTAATTTCCCATGTGTTTTCCACCAGGACTGGTGCTTCGGGTGATGGAGGTCACGGGCCTCATCGCAGAAAAGCGGCAACGAAACACACTATGTGTTCCATCCTGCGGCAATACCCCGAGCACCCATCACCCATCACCCCCACGAGGAGGCCCCATGTTCCACCGCACGCTCCAGGTCCTGACGCTCTGCGCCCTGGCCGCCCCCGCCACCGGCTGGGCCCAAAGCAACGACGCCGGCCGGCCCAGGCCCAAGGCCACCACCGCGGCCTTTGTGGTGAGCAACCCCTGCACCACCATCACCGGCACCATGGGCAGCAATTCCGCGGGCTATCCGGGCACCTCCGGGACCCAGGCTTCCCGGATCAGCCGGGATGGCGGGACCTGGACCTGCGGCCTCACCAAGGGCTGGCCCGGCAGCCTCGGCGGCACCTTCCCTTACGACGCCTACACCTTCACCAACGGGACCGGCTCCTCCCAGTGCGTCACCTTCACCCTGGCCAACCCCGGCAGCACCTTCATACACCTGATCATCTACACGACCTCCTACAACTCCGCCGCCATCGCCACCAACTACTTCTCGGATTGCGGCGGCAGCACCGCCGGCGGGCAGGGCTATCCGTCCAGCTCCGTGGGCGTGACCGTGGCCGCGGGCCAGACCATCGTCGCCGTGGTGCAGGGCCTCGACATGACCGCGTCGGGACAGGCCTACACCCTCGCCTACGACAACATCTGCGTCGCCTACGACCGCAGCTACCTCGACAACAACGGCAACTCGATGATCTGCTACAACTCCTCCACCGGGGACTACAAGTGGTCGATCCTCAAGGGCTACGGCGCGGGCCAGACCTTCGCCGACAAGGCCGTGGTCTCCAATGGCGGGAACTCCCTGATGAGCGCGCCGGGCAACCCCAAGGTGCTCTCCTTCAACTACCTGCCCTACCTGCATTCCGCCGCGGGTTCCTTCGTGAACAACGCCTACCCTGGCTACGCCTACAGCGTCCTCTCCGATTCGAACACCCTGAACAATCCACCCTCGCCTTGCGTCACGGTGGTCGGCAAGGTCCAGTAGGACCGTCTTCAGCAACGGTTCCAGGGCGGGGCGGTTTTCCGCTCCGCCCTTGCCATGCCCGGGGTCAGGGTCCCGGCGCCAGCCAGGCCAGCAGCTGCGCCGTCACCTCGGCGCGGCCCAGGAGCTGCAAGTGGTTCGTGCCATGGACGAGCCACTGCCGTTCCGGGGGAAAGGCCAGGGTGCGGGCGGCGTCCGCGTGGCGGCCGAGGGCGCTGGCCACCGGCACGAGCCCGTCGCCGATGGGGTCTTCCAAGGAGAGCCCCGGCCCCGGCGCGGTGGTGCCCGCCACGGCGAAGCAGGCCACCCCGGCGGGCAGGGGCACCGGCGTGCGGGCGTCCGGGCGGCTGGCGAAGCGGTCGCCGCCCTCGCCATCCGCATCCAGGAGGTGGCCGTAGCGCAGGTCGGTGATGCCGGCGCTGCGCAGCTGGCCGATGCGGGCGAAGGGGGCGGTGAGGGGCGCGGCGCCGAGGAGGGCTTCCAGACGGTTGCCCGCCCGCTCCAGGGGGGCGCCGTGGTGGGGCGTGCCGAGAAAGACGATGCGCTTCAGGCGTGCCGGCCAGTTCCGGCCTTCCTGCCCGGCGGCGTGCAGGGCGCTGCGGATCAGCAGGCCGCCCATGCTGTGGGCCAGCACGGTGAGCTCCTCGAGGGCGGTGGGCCAGGCTTCCACCAGCCGCTCCAACTGCGTCGAGAGGGCGCGGCCGTTCTCGGCGACGTGGAGGCCCGAGTTGTAGCGCAGGTGCAGGAGGGTGGCGTCCAGGGCCGGGGCGAGGGCCGCGCCATGGTCGGTGACGCGGCCGTCCCGCTCCGAGCGCCACTGCAGGTCGTTCATGCACAGGCCGTGGATCAGCAGCAGCACCCGGCCCTTCGCTCCTGGCAGGGCGGCCAGGGCTGTTCCGTCCAGGTCCACGCACCTGTGGCGCAGGGTCATGGGCAGGGCGAGGGGATTGCCATCGGCGGCGAGGCGGTCCCCGAGGACGCCGTTGAGGGCCGCCAGCACGGCGTCGCGTTCCGGGGAGCCAGGGCCGGCGGCTTCGGCGGCCTCCAGCGCGGGCCGCAGGGCTTCCAGCGTGGACTCGGTGCTGCGTCCCACGAGGCGGGTGACGCGGTGGATCGCGTGGTAGATCAGGCCGGTGAGGCCCCGGGTGCGTCCCGGCGTCGCGCCCGCCGCCAGGCCGAGGGCCGCCAGCACCGAGGCATGGGCGCTTTCGGCGAGGCGGGCGGCCTCGGCGGTGCCCGCGGCGGCGAGCCGGGCCGCGCCCTGGAGGTCCGAGGCGCGGAGGTGCTTGCGGGACGAAGGTCGGGCCATGGCGGAGGGCTCCCGCTTCACGGTAGCGGGAAGCGCCTCAGCCCACCCCGAACCAGCCTCAGTTCGCCCCGAACCAGCCTTCGGCCCGCGCCGCGTCGAGGCGGGCTTCGAGGTAGTCCCACAGGGCGGGACAGCCGGCGCGGATCGGCGGTCCCACCCGGCGCACCACGCGGTCGTGGCTGATGCCGTTCTCCCGCCAGCTCTGGCCGCGGTTGGCGAGGTTGAGGAGCACGGGCATGGCCCGGTCCGCGGCGTGGGCGAAGCGGGCCTCCCGGGTGGCGTTGTCGTCGAACTCCTGCCACAGGGCCAGGAACGCGGCGCCCTGGCCCTCCGGCAGCAGGCCGAAGATGCGCCGCACGGCGGCGGTCTCCGCGGCCTTCTGGGCGGACCAGTCGGCGTCGGCGTAGACGAAGGTGTCCCCGGCGTCGATCTCGCCGATGTCGTGGACCAGCAGCATGGCGATGACGCGAGAGAGATCCGTTCCCGGCTCCGCGTGGGGCGCCAGGGAGGCCGCGAGAAGGGCGATCTGCCAGCTGTGCTCGGCGGAATTCTCGTAGCGGTCCAGGCCCAGGGGCCGCGTCTTCCGGGCGACGCCCTTGAGCTTGTCCAGTTCCAGGATGAAGTCGACGATGGGCTGCATGGGTCCTCGGGTGGCTGCTGCGGGCATCGTGAGGCAAGCCGCGCGCCTTGACCAGGGGTGCGGGAGCCCACTCCGGAACCGTTTCAGTCCGAGGCCTCGAGGTCCCGGAGGGCCTGCGCCACGAGCGCCCGCAGCTCCGGGCCCCGCAGCCGGGCCAGGTCCCGCAGGGAGCGGCCACGCCCGATCCGCTCCGCCACGAGGTAGCCCGCGTAGTAGCCTGCCCGGGGCGGCAGGCCGTCCTGCGCCGTCCTCCCCAGGAAATACTTCGCGTAGACCTCCCGGGAGGTGGAATCCAGCTGCTCCCCCAGTTCCCGCGCCAGCCGCCGCCGCGCCTTGCGGGCCTGTGCCGGCATTTCCGGCGGCAGGCCGAAGATCATGAGGTCGGAGGCCGCGGGGTTCAGGGTTTTGGCGACGTGCTCCGCCAGTCCCTCGTGCCACAGCCGCTGGTAGAGCCGGCGGTCCTCCGGCTCCCCCTGGACCTGGGCGTGGTGGATGTGGAACAGCTCGTGGTGGAAGAAGGGCTGCGGATCCGCTTCCGGTCCATAGACGAAGGCGATCATGTCGACGCCGAAGAGCAGCGCCGTGCGGCCCTTCACCGTGCGGGTGGCGCCGTCGAAGCCGCCCAGGGAATTCAGGAAGTAGACTTCACCCCGATAGTCCAGGTCGGGGAAGGCGGCCCTGAAGCTGCGCTCGAAGCGCGGCAGGTCCGCCGCGAGGCTGCCGGAGAGGCGGCGCATGGTGCCCAGGTGCGGCGCCATCATGGGGACCCAGAGGCCGCAGCGCGCACGCAATTCCTCCTCCAGCGGCTTCCCGGGATCGAGGCCGATCACGCCCGCCCGGTACACCTCGGGATGGCGCGCCGCGAGCCGCTCCTGGAGCAGCCGCGCCTGCTCCTCCGCCGGCCGGCCCTCCGCCTCGGACCAGACTTCCCAGAAGGCCGGCAGCAGGTCGACCACCTGGTAGGACGACGGCGCTTCCAGGGCCGGGGCCCCAGGGTTTGGCGCCGTCACCGGCCGCCGGGCGCAGGCGCCGAGGAACAGCACGGCGGAGCAGACCGCCGCGGGCAGCAGTGTGGGGATCGGGAATCGGCGTACGGCCATGGGGCGGCTCCGGGGTCGGGAAGGCTGAGGGTAGCCCGCGCTTCCGCGGCAATGGAACGCGGTTCGCCCCGGCTCAGGCCCCTTCGAACCCGTCCAGCACGTTGACGGCGTTGATGCCGAGTTCCGCGGCGGCATAGCCGCCTTCCAGGATGAAGACCGCCGGCAGGCCCAGGCGCCGCAGCCGGGCCCCCAGGCGGCGGAAGTCCTCGGAGGCCAAGGCGAAGGTGGTGAGGGGATCGCCGGCGAAGGTGTCCAGGCCCAGGGAGACGACGAGGGCTTCGGCGCGGTGCTCCTGGACCTTTGCGCAGGCCGCCTCCAGGGCTTCGAACCACACTTCGGCGCTGGAACCCGGTGCCAGGGGCAGGTTCAGGTTGCAGCCCTGGCCTGGGCCTTCTCCGGTCTCGTCGGCGTGGCCCAGGTAGAAGGGGTATTCCAGGCGCGGGTCCGCGTGGAGGCTCGTCACCAGGACGTCGGGCCTTGCGTAGAAGATGGCCTGGGTGCCGTTGCCGTGGTGGTAGTCCACGTCGAGGACGGCGACCCGGGCGGCGCCCTGGTTCCGCAGGGCCTGGGCGGCGACGGCGGCGTTGTTCAGGAAGCAGTAGCCGCCCATGAAGTCCGGGCCGGCGTGGTGGCCCGGGGGCCGGGTGGCGCAGAAGGCGGCGGGGGCGCCGGCGTCCACGGCGCGGGCGGCGCTGAGGGCCGCGTCGGCGCCGGCCTTGGCGGCGCGCCAGGTGCCGGCGGCGAGGGGGCAGCCGTTGTCCATGGAATAGAGGCCCAGGCGGGCGGTGAAGTTGGCAGGCTCGACGTCGCTGCGGAGGGTGCGGATGGGCCAGACGGAAGGGAAGGGCTGGCGGGCGGCGTTGCCGGGGTCCAGGGCCAGCCACTGGTCCCAGGCGCCTTCGAGGAAGGCCAGGTAGCGGGGGGTGTGCACTTCGGCCAGGAGGGCGCGGCTGTCGGCGTCTGGGGCGCGGAGGGCGTGGCCCCGGGCGGTGAGCTCGGCGCAGACGAAGGCGACCCGCGCGGGGGTTTCGAAGCAGGGCACCTTCTCGCCGCGGAAGAACTCGTGGGCGGGGGCGTGGCCGGCGTGCTCGGGGGCGTGGAAGGTGAGCATGGGCGCGGGGCTAGCCGGCGATGGAGAGCGTCTGCTCGTCGTCGGTCCAGATGAGGAAGGCGCCGCCGGCGTCGTTGCGCCGGTAGGTGATCCGGTTGACGGACCGGACGCTGAAGGCCTTGGCGTAAAGCGGACGGGTGACGCGGCCGTCGGCGAAGATGTAGATGGCGTCGTCGCTTATGAAGCAGATTTTGGTGTTTGCCTCGTCCGTCGCATACAAACGGATGGGGGTCTTGGGCACGCGGAGCGGGGCCGAGGCGTCGGAGGCGGTGCGGAAGCGCTTGAAGAGGGCCGGCAGGTCCTGGTCCCCGGCTGGGGGAGCAGGGTCAGGGCGAGGGCGAGCAGGGTCGGCGTCATGGGAACACCCGTCGGTGGAGGTCAACTCGTGCTGCGCGGGCGCTTGCGGATCGGAGGATCTGGACCCGGGAGCCCTTCAACTCAATGGAATGAACGGCTATTTGGTCTTGGCGACGGCGATCTTGTAGGCGCCGATCATGATGTTGGGGCCCTGTTCGGGCAGTCCCGCGCCCAGCTCTTCGCCGCCGAGGAAGAGTCCGTTGTTGCGGTAGGTGAGCACCGGAGCCCCGAGCTCGGGGAGGCTGCGGGGCACGGCGAAGACCAGGTGCACGAAGGCCTCGATGGTCTGGTACTGCTTGATCAGCTGCCGGTCCAGAAGGAGGTTCCGTTCGTACTTGTTCAGGTCCCGGGAATAGAACAGGACCTTCCCTTCGAAGAGGATGTGGGTGCCGTCGGTGGAGATGGTGAGGCTGCGGCCCTTGTCCGCGACGGTGAACTGGAAGTTCGACCCGTTCTTGAAGGCGGCCATCAGGCTCTGGAATTTCGGGTGCTTCAGGTAGGCGGCGCCGTAGTCCACCTTCTTCGCCGTCGTCCGCATCTCCCCCGTGGTCGGCCCGTACATCATCTTGCTGTAGCGCACCGCCTCCGCCTTCTCCGCCGCCGAGCGCGGCTTCTTCTTTTCCTTCTTCGGAGGCTTGCCGGAGTCTGCGGTCATGACGGTCCTCGGGTGGCTGGGCTGAGGACTAAGTGTCGCATACGGTGGCGGACGTGCGGATGGGGGGATTCAAGGCCTGCGACTGCGGGCGATGATGGAAATTGCTATGTGGGCCTTGTCCACTTGAGCGAAGGCGCTAGGGCGATGCTCGTAAGCCTTTACGCCAGCCAAATACGCGCTCCGCTGGGTTTCGCTATGGTCGTCCTCGGCTCCCTTCGCGATCCCCGCCGAGATTCTTACAAATCCAGACCTCCCACTATCCGTGGTCTAGATTTGGGGAGGACGTCAGTTAGGCACTCACCTGCGATGGCCCATTGCATACAAATGATCAACACAAAGAACGGTGCCCTTGATGGCGGGTTGATCACATTGTGCCCATGAGCAGCCCTGACCGCCGAACCCGCCTCGCGAATCGATTAGCAGGCGCTTTTGAAGTGGGACAGTGTCGAATTCGATCCAGCTTTCCCTGTCTGGGACTTTGGCTGCAAATTGAACTTGGTACTTATCCCAGATATCAATGCGCCAGAGTTGGTGGCATTCAGAGCATTGCCAAAGGTCGACCCATGGGCCTGATTGAATCTTCGCAAGCGGAGTTCTAAACGCATCCACGGCGCTCTCGAAGTAAAGCAAATCCGACGATTCAGAACAGAGGCACATAGTGCCGCCTAACGAATGAAGTTTCCGGTCCAACCGTGGGCCGAACAACTAGAGCATGACGGAAGAAAGACACGGTTGGGTCCGGGTTGAACGAGAGGTTTGGGCGATCATAGCCATTCTGCGTAGCAAGTGAAGAACGGCTTTTCACGATAGATACGCTCCATTCTTGGCTGTTGACCACGAACTGCAGGCGCGATTTTAGAAATATCGGTTGCTGAGTAGCCCTGTGGCATGTCGAAGAACTCAGTAAGAAATGAAGTGCCAAATCGGAATTCAACCCCATCGGACATCACCGCATAGAACTCTGTCCAGCTCATGGATGTCTCACCGACGATTTGGGTGAAAAGGTGAAGCGGGATGGCGTGCGGACTTATTGAAATATCTGCAAGATCGTAGTCGTTCACGGTATTGCCCTTTGTTACAAAATTAGAAACGATTGATCGATACTCGGTTTGTTTGCCCCAAGTTTTTCGTGTTTGAGCAAATCTTCGAATTGCTAGATCGACGGTTTTGTTTGCACTTTCAAACACGATGCAGGGCAATTTAGTTCCATCCTTCATCACGCCAGAGACACGAAAGCGTTCTCCGTACGGATGTTGGGGTGGTAACGGTTCTACGTTATTGCGAAGGAAGGAAGCCATTTCCTCAAAAAACATCGATGAGCCCTAACGAATGAGCTAACTGGCCCCGCCTGCACCGAGACGCTGAGCGGAGCCGAGGAAGCGGGATGAAGAGAAAGAGCGGAAGACAATGCAGGCGGGGTCCGAGTTGAGCTAAGGGTTAGACATCTCCACTTTCAGATTGTTGTGCCACAAAAGCTTGGTATTCAGCCAGCTTTTGACGATATATGACTGCACGCTCAGTAGCCTCAATCGGATGAATAAGCCTAAAAAGGGAGTGCTCGAAGTGCGGATCCAACCCATTGTGGCAGGTGTGGCAGAGCGTAATTAGATTCCGCTCCTCTGTGACACCTCCAGCCGCCCATGGTCGAATGTGATGAACATGGAGTTCGAGATCGCCGTAATCCTTAGGGCTCCTTCCGCAAATTCGACACTTGAACTCATCTCGTTTGATAATGCTCATTCTTAATTTCGGTGTCGGCGCCGGTTGCATTGCGGACTGAGGCAATAGTTTCGGATTGATGTAACCCCACTCGCCTTCTTGCACGGCGACAAACGGGGCTATCAACTCAGGTACAAAGCTTTCAGCCAACTGTTTTTCAACAACAGCATGGCCCCCACACACAAAGAACAGGGCCAGGTCATCTGATGTGTTCACCACCATGCCCGGCTCATCTATTACCTTCCAGGCCGCGAGCATCCTGTCTGGAATTACAAAGGAAGCCTGCCTAATTTCGCGAGGGGGAGTGTCGTTTGTGTATCCAATCCACCCAGAAAAACACGAAAATTGAGGCGTAATGTCAATGCCAAGAAGAATCGTCAAGGCATAGTAGCTCTTTGTTCCATCTGGGACGGAATCTAGAAAGGACTGAAGTCGTTTCTGTAGTGTGGACATGAGCGAGGTCTAAGGAAAAAAGTAAAGCGGCCCTACGCAGCCGGGTCCGCTTGAACGACGGGTTAGGCCTTCAGGCGTTGCCATTGAATTTGAATTTAGAGAAGATGCCATCTGCAATCCTTTGACGTTCCTTTCCAATGTTAGGGATGGACCAGCAAGTCATTTCAGAAAAATTATTTATTCGAGGAGAATCTGAAAGCGCGTCCCCCACTAAGCTTGAAGAAATAATGCAAGCAGAGATTCTGCTCGACTCCAAATATTTCCGCAGATGTCGCTCATGTCGAGATATGAATTTGCGATTCCCGTTGTTTAGAATCTCACTAATAGAAGAAGCGTCATTTGCTTTAAGAATGGCCTCTGGAGGGTATAAGTCGTCGATGTTGAGGGCGACGATACCCGGTCCTTTTATGGCTGCAATCTGGGCTACGGCCTCGGACATGATGTTTTGGATGTGTTTCTCTGAGTGGATTTTTTTGCAGGCAACCCCCACTTGGATTCCACTTACTTCGATTTTCAGATCGGGCTCTGCGAATGTGGGGGAGCAGTTCTTTTCTTTGAATGTTGTAAACATCTCTACCTCCCACAAATAATTCTTTGCGGCGGAAGCCTTGCGGCAGAGGAGATCCAAATTCCCCGAAGCTAACTTCTCAAGGTGGTGGGAGATGTTTGGTTCATTTTCCAACCCAAGTATTGCAATTGATATACGGTATGCGTGACAGACGCGGAATAGGGTAGTAATACCTAGGAGATCCGTTTCGTTTACAAGCCAGGCGTCAGAGAATGATTTAGAGTCTTTGATTAACTTAAAAAGGCTGGAAGAGTTATTCAGGCTGACACCTGAAAGTCGATATAAGTTCTCAACCTTTTCGGCCATTTGTTTGATTTGTAAATAGGTATTCTTTTGGTGGTTTGGGAATTGCCCATGCCGCCCATCAGGTATCACTAGCCCAGAATTCAGCGTCCTCCATAGATTCTCTTCGCGGACTTGCAATGGATTTGAAGGGCTCATTCGGGGAAGGCCTAACGGAAAAAGTTAAGCGGCCCGACGTAGTCGGGTCCGCTTGAACGACGGGTTAGGCGCGGGATGCTGGTCATTTTTGTTTAGCCCGGGAATTCATTACAGTCGCCACGATGGCAAGAATAATTGAAGCAGCAGTAGTAACTATGAACCCCCAAGCAAAAGGCATGTGCCTTTCGATGACCTGGCTGTTTGAGTGCCCGCCAAACGAGATCAACTTAACAAAACCAATGAACAGAATCAGCATGCCGACAACGAATGAGACCTGCGCTGATAGGGCGAATTTGGAGGCGAGGCTCGTCATCAGGATGGCGCCTAACCCCTGATTATGCGACTGGTACGAGAGTGCTCGTACGCCGCATAATCCGGGACGGATGATTGGAAGTAAAAGCAAATACGCATGATGTTTTTTGTCCAGGAGGGCAAACCAAACATAAATCCAGCCGGATGGAACCCCTCATCCCCACACCCGCTTCCCGCCCATCCAAGTCCCCACCACCTTCCCGGGCAGCTCCCACCCCTTGAACGGCGTGTTGTAGCTGCGGCTCTGGATGAAGGCTCGATCCACCTGGATCTTGGCGTCGAGGTCCACGAGGGTGAAGTCGGCGGGGCTTCCGGGGCGGAGGGTGCCGAGGCCTTTTTCGTCGAGGTGGAAGACTTTCGCGGGCTCCCAGGTGAGCAGGGCGATGGCTTTCGCCAGGGTGATCACGCCCTTGTTCACCAGCAGCTCCAGGGTGAGGGGCAGGGCGGTCTCCAACCCGATGACGCCAAACGCCGCGATGGGCAGTTCCACTTCCTTGTCGTCCCAGCCGTGGGGCGCGTGGTCCGTGGCGATGGCGTCCACGGTGCCGTCCGCAAGGGCCTCCAGCACCGCCGCCAGATCCGCGTCGCTGCGCAGGGGCGGGTTCATCTTGTAGTCCGAATCGAAGCGCATCAGCTCCTTGTCTGTCAGCGCGAAATGGTGGGGCGTCACCTCGCAGGTGACATGCAGGCCCCGCGCCTTCGCCTCCCGGATCATCCGCAGGCTGCCCGCGGTGCTGATGTGGGCCAGGTGCAGGTGGCCGCCGGTGTGCTCCGCCAGCACGAGGTCCCGGGCCACCATCGCCTCCTCCGCCGCCGATGGGATGCCGAGACACCCCAAGGAGGCGCTCACCGCGCCTTCGTGCATGTAGCCCTTGCCCGCCAGGTGCTTGTCCTCTTCGTGGGCCACCACCGGCACCTTCAGCCACGCGGTGTACTCCAGGGCCCGGCGCATGACCTCCGCGTTCATCACCGGCAGGCCGTCGTCGCTGAAGGCCACGCAGCCCGCCTCTTTCAGGGTGCCGAAGTCCGCCAGCTCCTCGCCTTCCAGCCCCTTGGTCACCGCGCCGATGGGGAAGTAGCGGCAGAGCCCCGCCTTGTTCGCCCGGGTCAGCATCATCTCCGTGATGGCCACGCTGTCATTGGCGGGCCGGGTGTTGGGCATGGCGCAGACCGTCGTGAAGCCCCCGGCCACGGCGGCCCTCGAGCCCGTCTCGATGGTCTCCTTGCGGCTCTGGCCGGGCTCGCGGAAGTGGACATGCAAGTCGACGAACCCGGGCGTGAGGAGCTTCCCCCCCGCGTCCAGCACCTCCTCGGCGCCGACGGAAAGCGGATCGCGCTCCGCGTCTGGCCCGATGGCCGCCACGACGCCTTCCAGGACGAGCAGCGCGCCCAGGGCATCGAGAGACTGGGAGGGATCGAGCAGGCGGGCGTTCTTGATCAGGAGGGACATCAGGGCCTCGTGAATGCGGATCGTTCCAGGCTACCGGGGTTGAGGGTGGTTGTTGAGTTCGATCAGACGTTTGGCGTTGACCCAGCCGTTGACCTCGATCTGGCCGTTGACCTTGACCTTGACCTTGCCGTTGACCTTGACCTTGCCGTTGACCTTCAACAAGGCATCCTTGTTCACCGTGGTCCGGGTTTTTCGGACCATGGCGAACAAGGATGCAGGCAAGCGATAGCGCGGCAGGCTGGGTCGGGGGTTCAGTTTCCTGGCCTCGGGGATGGCAAGACCAGGGTCTGGGGTTGCGATTCTCCAGACCCCGAACCGGCGACCTGGCTGCACCTAGCGCGCTATCGCTTGCTTGCACCCTTCCCAAGCACAGATCGCCAAGGGCGGGCGATCTGCACTTGGAAAGGGTGCCTTGTTTAAGGTCAACGGCCAGGTCAACGGCCAGGTCAACGGCCAGGTCAACGGCCAGGTCAACGGCAAGGTCAATGGCAACGGCCTCGTCGATGGCAACGGCCTCGTCAACGAACGGCCGGCCTCAATCCATCCGGTAGTTCGGGGCTTCCTTGGTGATCATCACGTCGTGGGCGTGGCTCTCCTTGAGGCCTGCTCCGGTGATCTGCACGAAGGTGGCTTTCTGCTGGAAATCGGCGATGTCCTTGCCTCCGCTCAATCCCATGCCGGCGCGCAGGCCGCCCATGAGCTGGGTGACGAGGTCGGCGACTTTGCCTTTGTAGGGGACCTGGCCTTCGATGCCTTCGGGGACGAGCTTGGTGTCGTCCTTGCCCTCCTGGAAATAGCGGTCCTTGGAGCCGGACTTCATGGCGCCGAGGCTGCCCATGCCGCGGTAGGCCTTGAAGGTGCGGCCCAGGTAGAAGATCGTTTCGCCGGGGGCCTCGTCGGTGCCGGCGAAGAGGCTGCCGATCATGATGGCGCTAGCGCCGGCGGCCACGGCCTTCGCGATGTCGCCGCTGAACTTGATGCCGCCATCCGCGATGCAGGGCACGCCGCCTTCCCGGCAGGCCCGGGAGGCTTCCGCCACCGCCGTGATCTGGGGCATGCCGGCGCCGGTGACGATGCGCGTGGTGCAGATGGAGCCCGGCCCGATGCCCACCTTGATGCAGTCGACGCCGGCCTCGATGAGGTCCTTCGCGCCCTGGTAGGTGGCCACATTGCCGGCGATGAGGGGCGTGTCGGGGAAGGCCTCCTTCAGTTTGCGGACCGCCTCCAGCACGCCCTTGCTGTGGCCGTGGGAGCTGTCCAGGCAGAGCACGTCCACCTTGGCGTCCACCAGGGCCTTCGCCCGCTCCAGCAGGTCCGCCCCCACGCCTACCGCCGCGCCCACCCGCAGGCGGCCCAGGCCGTCCTTGCAGGCGCTGGGGTACTCGATGCTCTTCTCGATGTCCTTCACGGTGATGAGGCCCTTGAGCGCGCCCGCCTCGTCCACCACCAGCAGCTTTTCGATGCGGTGCTTCTGCAGGATGGCCCGGGCCTCGTGCAGGGTCGTGCCCACGGGCACGGTGACCAGCTTGTCCTTGGTCATGGCCTCGCGCACCGGGATCTCCCAGCGGGTCTCGAAGCGCAGGTCCCTATTGGTCAGGATGCCCACCAGCTTGCCGTTCTCGACCACGGGCACGCCGCTGATCTTGAACTTGGCCATGAGCGCCTCCGCGTCCCGGATGGGCGCGTCGGGGGTGATGGTGATGGGATCCGTGATCATGCCGGACTCGCTGCGCTTCACCTTGTCCACTTCCTCGGCCTGGCGCTCGATGCGCAGGTTCTTGTGGATGATGCCGATGCCCCCCATCTGCGCCAGGGCGATGGCCATGCGGCTTTCCGTCACCGTGTCCATGGCGCTCGACAGCAGGGGGATGTTGAGGCGCACGCCCTTCGTGAGCTGGGTGCTCAGGTCCACGGCATTGGGATGCACCTCGGAGAAGCCCGGCTGCAGCAGGACATCGTCGAAAGTCAGGGCGGTCATCAGGGGCAAGGTGAGCATCGGAACCTCGTTCGGGGTCCGCATGCACGGAGCCTTGCAGGGCATTTTCTCACGCCGGGCCTGCATCGGCCAGCGCGGATTCGCAGCGCAGGCCGTCCTGCTCAGGGCCCTGCCATGGCTGCCACGCCGCACAGCCATCCACCATCTTCGGGCACCGCGGCCGGAACGGGCAGCCCTCCGGCCGCTGTCCCGGCGCCGGCAGGAAGCCGCTTTCCAGGGCGGGCTCCCGGCGCGCGGCGCTGAGGAGGCGCTCCGTGTAGGGATGGCGCGGCGCGGCGATGATCCGCGCCGTGGGTCCCGCCTCCATGGCCTCGCCGCCGTAGAGCACCAGCAGGCGGTCGGTGACGGAGGCCACCACGCCGAGGTCGTGGGTGATCCAGAGGTAGCCCAGGCCCCGCTCCGCCTGCAGTTCCAGCATCAGGCTGCGGAATTCCGCCTGCACCGTGGGGTCGAGGGCGGTGGTGGGCTCGTCGAGGATGAGCAGCTCGGGATCGCAGCTCAGGGCCATGGCCAGGCAGAGGCGCTGGCGCTGGCCGCCGCTCAGCTCGCCGGGGTATTTCCGGAAGAAGGCCCGGTCCCGGGGCAGGCGCAGGCGCTCCAGGAGGGGGGCGAGGCGGGTCAGGGTGGCGGCGCGAGCTTCCTTCCGGTGCACCCCCGGCAGGAGGTTCAGGTGGTCCTGCACCCGCAGGAAGGGGTTCAGGGCCTGGAGGGGATCCTGGGGCACCCAGGCCAGGCGGTCGCCCCGGATCCGGTCCCGGGCGGCGCCCTCCAGGTCCATCCGGACGCCGAAAGCCGTCACCGAGCCGCCGCCTTGGACCGTCCCGGGGGGCAGGACGCCGAAAACCGCCTGGACCAGCAGGCTTTTGCCGCTGCCGGATTCCCCCACCAGGCCCATCCGGTCCCCTTTTTCGAGGGAAAAGGAGGTCGGGGCCAGGAGCCGGACCCCGTCGGCGCGACGCAACTCCAAGCCATCCAAGCGAAGGGTCATGGCGACCAGGATGGCAGGCCCGAAAGCCTCGGAAAACCTGAGATTTTTCGCGCTTGACGATCCCCGGGAAGGGACTACCTTACGGCCACACAAGGACGCCTCTGTTCAACCCCGCCGTCCCCTGGAACCCGGGACGGTCCCTTTTCCGGAGTGCCCATGGACTTCCTGCGTCCCGACATGCGCGACCGATTGATGAAGGAGCACCACGAGTTCCGGCGGCTCATGGAAGAGCACAAGCACGCCGACGAACGGCTGGTGAGCCTGCAGACCAAGCCCCGCCTTTCCGCCCGGGAGTCCCTGGAGGAGGTCGAGCTGAAGAAGGTCAAGCTGCGCGCCAAGGAACGCATCTACCGCATCGTGGAGGAAGCCAACCGGATGAGCCCCCAGTAGGCTGCGGGCATCCAAACATCTCAACGCAGGAAGCCCCGGGGAGTGCCCGGGGCTTCCTGCGTCTGGCTGCTTATTTCTGGCGCGGCTAGCGGCAGGCCGCCAGGGTCCGGGTCTCCGCGGCGCCGCCGGCGGGCTGGACCTTCACCGTGCCGCAGGGGGCCTGGAAAGTGGCGTCGGCGCTGGCCTCGCCCTTGGTGAAGTGGATGCTGCCGGCGGTGGGATAGCAGCAGCCCGCGGTGAAGACCAGGGGCTGGTCCTTCGCGATGGTGGCGGTGACCGGCGCCTCGCCGTTGGCGGTCAGGGTGTAGGTTCCCCAGACCCGGTACTCGCCGGCGGCGGCCCAGGAGCCCGTGAGGTCCGAGCCGTAGGCGAAGCTGCGGTTGCCCGACGGGTTGGCGCTGTCCGTATAGGACACGGTGAAGTTCTGGGTCTGGATCCGGGACTCCTTCTTGACCGCGTCCTTCGCCACGCCCTTGGTGCCGGCCATCTGCCACCGCTGGGTGCCGGAGACCGCTGTGAGGTCGTCATAGACCACGGTCCAGGTGGACGGGAACAAGGTGATGGTCAGAAGGATGCGGCCCGTGATGGCGGCGGCGACCTCCTTGGGGCAGCCCGCGAACTCGAAGGTGACCTTCATGGTGTTCGGGTCCGGGTATTCGATGACGAAGGTGGGGCAGCCTTCGGCGGCGGCGGCGGCGGCGGCGGCGGCAGGCAGGCCGGAGCCGGGCTGGGCCAGGGCGGTGAAGGGCATGGACCCGGGCTGGGACTGCCGGCCCTCCACCTGGAGGAAGGATTCGGTGAGCCGCAGGGTCTCCGCGCTGGCGATGGCCTTCGGGGCGGTGGAAGCCGGGCTGCCCTGGCCGCCGCCGCCGCAACCCAGGACGAGGAGCGCGGACAGGCCGGAAAGGGCCGTCAGGGAACTGCGGGCGCGCAGGGTGGTCATGGGGGACTCCTCAGGGTGGAAGGGCCTTCCGAATGTAGGCCCTTCCCGGGTCCGGGCCAAGGCAAGCCGGCGGCGGGCGGCCCGGAGCCCGGTCAAGCCCGCACAAACCGTGGCCGGAAGGCCTCTCCCACCCAGTAGACGAGTTCCAGGGGATCCCCCAGGTCCCAGAGCAGGATGTCGGCCTTCGCGCCGGGGTGGAGGTGGCCCAGGTCCTCCCGGCCCAGGCTGCGGGCGGCGTGCAGGGTGAGGGCGGTGAAGGCCTCCTCGAAGGTCATGCGGAGCTGCAGGCAGCCCAGGCGCAGCACCAGCAGGGGATCGAGGCAGGGGCTCGAGCCGGGGTTGAAGTCCGAGGCGAGGGCCACCTCGCAGCCCGCCCCGATCATGGCCCGGGCCGGCGCCCAGTCCCGCATGCCCAGGAAGAGCGTCGTCGCGGGCAGCAGCACCGGCCGCACCCGGGCCGCCGCCATGGCGCGCATGCCCTGCTCGCTGCAGAACATCAGGTGGTCCGCCGAGGCCGCCCCCAATTCCGCCGCCAGCTCGGCGCCGCCGGTCCAGCTCAGCTCGTCGGCGTGCACCCGGGGCTGCAGGCCCAGGCGCTGGCCCGCTTCGAAGATCCGCCGGCCCTGGGCGACGGAAAAGACGCCGGTCTCCACGAAGACATCGGCGTAGCGGGCCACGCCGGGCTGGCGGCGCACCAGCTCGGGCAGCCATTCGTCCGCCACCAGGGCCGCGTAGCCTTCCGCGTCGCCGCCGAATTCCGCCGGGATGTCGTGGGCCGGCAGGAGGGTGATGTCCAGGGACCAGCCCGCGGCCCGGAGCCGGCCGTAGGCCTCCAGCAGGCGGGCTTCGGCCTCCAGCTCCAGGCCGTAGCCGGTCTTGGCCTCCAGGTGGACCACGCCCCGGTCCCGGAGCGTCCGCAGCCGGGCTTCGCCATCCGCCACCAGCTGGTCGACGGTAGCCAGCCTCGTGGCGCGCACGGTCTCGCGAATGCCGCCGCCCTCCGCGGCGACTTGGGCATAGGGCACACCGTGGAGGCGACGGTTGAACTCGCCGCTGCGGTCGCCGCCGAAGAGGAGATGGGTGTGGGGATCCACGAAGCCCGGGCAGGCCCAGGCCCCGCCGCCGTCCAGGGTCGGCGCCCCGGCGAAGGCCGCGGGCAGGTCGGTGCGGCGGCCCATCCAGAGGACGCGGCCGCCCTCCAGCGCCAGGGCCGCGTCGGGAATGCGGTCCACGGCCCAGGCGGCGCGGGGATCCGGGCTCAGCAGCCCCTTGAGGTTCGTCAGCACCCGGCATTCGCTCATGGCAACAGTCTGCCAGGGCCGCCGGGCCGGGACGGTCGCGATAGACTGCGCCGGAGGAGTCCCCATGGTGCTGCGTCCGCTGGCTTGTGCCGTTGCGCTCTGGGGCGCGCTGCTCCCGGCCCAGGCGCCGCAGCGTCCACCTGTGCCCGGGCCGCCGCCCCTGCAGGCCGGGGAAGGCCTGGCGGTGTCGGGCACCGATGGGGAGGTCCACGGCTACGGGACCTCCAAGGCCGAAGCCGCCATGGGCGTCCTGGCCAGGCTCGTGTGGCTCAAGTTCGAGGGCAACGAGTGGGCCGCCCGGGGCCTGACCTACAAGTGCAAAGGCGCCGCGGAAGCGCTGGACGGCGCCGGGGCCAAGGGGCACGGCCGGGTGGACCTGGACGGGGCGCTTCGCGGGGACTGCACCCGGGCCTTCCTCGCGTGGATCGCCCTGAGCGCCGACGAGTGGCGGAAAGTCTACGGGGAAGGCGTCGCCCGGGCCCGCCTGGACGAGGCTTTCCACCCCTTCCTGGGCGGGCGCCTGCCCCGGGGCGAGACCCTGCCGGCCTTCACCCCCGCCTGGCTCGGAGAAGGCGACCTGCTGCGCACCTCGCCGGAAGGGTTTCTCCGGTGGCTCAACGATCCGGAGCAGTCGGAACTGCTCTCGCGGTGCCGCCGCACCCTGGGCAGCCGCTCCTTCCACTTCAAGGACCTGGCGGAAATGGAGGACTGGTGGTTCCAGGCGGGACCCGGTCCGGGGGGCGCGGGGGTCTGGACCGTCGGCGGCAACGGCGAGATCGTCGCGGTCCTCCACCAGCCCGGCCCCGGCAGCGCCGCGCAGGGCGTGGCGCGCTTCAAGGCCATCATGGGGATCAAGCGGAAATGAGCGGACCTGACCCTTTCCTGGAAGACACGCTGACCACGGCGCTGCGGGCCTTCGAAGGCTGGCGGCGGTCGTCCCGGGCTGCGCGGAGCGGCCTGCTGCGGTTCTGGGAGGAGGGCGTCGCCGAGCGGCTGCCGGAGCTCGCCCGCCTGGTCACGGAAGAGACGGGAAAGCCCATCACCCAGGCGAAGGGCGAAGTCCAGCGGGGTCTGCTCACCCTGCGGGCCACGGAGGAAGCCGTGGGCGTCTTCGGGGAGGAGGCCATCCCCTACGACCTGATGGCCGGCGGCGAGGGTTGCCGGGCCGTGCTGGCGCGCTTCCCCCTGGGACCGGTGCTGGCCATCACGCCCTTCAACTTCCCGGTGAACCTCGCCCTCCACAAGCTCGCCCCCGCCGTGGGCGCGGGCTGCAGCGTGGTGTGGAAGCCCTGCCCCCAGGCGCCGCGGACCTCGGCCCTCCTGCTGGAGACTTTCCAGGAGGCCGCCCGCAAGGCCGGCGCCGAGCCGGCGCTGATCCAGAAGGCGGAGGTGCCCCCGGACCAGGCGGAAGCCCTGGCCCTGGACGGCCGCATCGCCGTGGTCAGCTTCACCGGCAGTGAGCGGGTGGGTCTGCACCTGCGCGGCCTTCTGCGCGGCAAGCCCCTGGTGCTCGAACTGGGGGGCAATGCGGCGGTGGTGCTGGACTCGGGCGTGGACCCGGCCACCGCGGCGAAGGCTCTGGCCCCCGCCGCGGTGGCCTCCGCCGGGCAGAGCTGCTGCAAGGCCCAGCGGATCTATGTCCCCGCCGGGGACTTCGAGGCCTTCGCGGCGGCCTTCGTGGCGGCGGTGCGGGCCCTGGCGGTGGGGGATCCCATGGAGCCCCGGACCGTGGTGGGACCCCTCGTCGACGAGGCCGCCGCGATGCGCCTGGACGCCGGCCTCGACCGGGCCGTGGCGGCGGGGGCCACCGTGCTGCTGCGGGGCGCGCGGCAGGGACGGCTGCTGCCTCCGGCGGTGCTCACGGGCCTGCCCGACGAGGATCCCCTGTGCTGCGAGGAGCTCTTCGGACCCGTCACCGTGCTGAGCCCGGTGCGGGACTTCGAGGAGGGCCTCCACCGGGCGGCGGCCACCCGCTTCGGCCTGCGGGCCTCGGTCTACACCCGGGACCTGGGGCGCTGGGCCCGGGCCCGGGAGGTGCTGCGGGCGGGCTGCGTGCTCCTCAACCTGCCGCCCACCTATCGCCTGGACGCCGCGCCCTTCGGCGGCCTGGGCGCCTCCGGACAGGGGCTCGAAGGTCCGCGCTTCGCCCTGGAGGCCTTCACGGAAGCGCGGCTCCTGGTGGAGGGTCCGGTTCTCTGAATCCGCTTTGCCCGCCGTTCGGGGATGATGAAGGGATGGCGCCGAGCTTCCGCAAGCCCCCGAACCCGAACCGCCGCCGCTATGTGCGGATCGGTCTGCTGGCGGCGCTGCCGGTGCTCTGGTTCGCCACCCTCCGCTTCGGGCCGGGGCTCTCGGTCCTGGGCCGCGCCGAGCCCGCCCCGGCGGTCTTCGCCTTCCACGCCCGGGGTCTGCTGCAGTCCCAGCTCGGCTATCCCCGCACCCTGGAGGCCCACCTCCCGGCCCCCGCGCCGGGGTCGAACGAGGAGGCCCAGCTTCGCCTCATGGGTTTCTGGACCGGGCGCGAGTGGTCCGCGAAGGCCCTCGGCTATGGCCGGGTGGAGGGCAGGGCCCTGAAGCTGCTGGCGGGCCGCCTCGAGGTGGCGGAGGTCAGTGGCGTCACCACGGCCCGGGACTACAACGGCCCGCTCCTTTGCCAGGTGGACTACCGGGTGCGGTGGGCGTACCGGGACGAGCTGGATGAGTTCATGCGGGTGAAGGGCCTGGTGCCCTACCAGCTTCCCCGGAACCTGGGCATCCAGGCCCCCGGCGGCGTGGCCTCCCGGCAGGTGACCCTGGAGCGCAAAGGCCTCGGCTGGTCGGTCCAGGACGCCGATGAAGTGCGGCGGCGCGAGGCCGGCCTGCCCAGTCCCAACTACCGCCTCCTCGCCTTCTTCCTCTGAGGTCCCCATGCCGCTTTCCATGCCCTTCCTGCGCGGCCAGCTCGTGGTGGCCGTCCTCCACAACCCCCGGCAGAAGTTCTGGGGCCGCATCCTCGGCCTGGAGGCGGCGGGCCTCGTGATCCGCGGCGTGGACCTGGCGCCCTGGGAGGAGATCCTCAGCCTGGTGAAGAACGGCCAGGCGGACCAGGTGGCCCTGGGCACCCGCTACGTGCCCCTGCACCGGGTGGAGAGCGTCTACCTGGACGAGCCCAGCAGCGGCGCCCAGAGCCTGGGCCAGGGTTTCCAGGACCGCACCGGCATCGATCCCCAGGTCTTCCTCGCCGATCCCCTGCCGCCGGGCCTGGCGCGCAAGGCCCGGCGCTGAGGCGGCCATGACGAACGCGAACCACGCCGCCCTCTTCGAAGGCCTGCGGGCCAAGGCCAAGGCCGCCCGCCGCCACCTCGTGCTGCCGGAGGGCGGGGACGACCGCACCCTGCGGGCCGCCGCCGCCCTGCTGCAGGAGGATCTATGCGCCGTGACGCTCCTCGGACGCCCCGCCGCCATCCTGGCCCGGGCCGGGGAACTGGGCCTCGACCTCGCCGCCGCCGCGCTCCGGGATCCCGCCGACGACGAGCTCTCCGGGGAGCTGGCCGGCGCCTTCTGGGAGGCGCGCCGGGCCAAGGGCATCAGCGAGGCGCTGGCCCTGGAGGCGGTGCGGGAGCCCTTGTGGTTCGGGGGCATGATGGTGCGGGAAGGGCACGCCGACGGCTTCGTGGCCGGCGCCCTCAACACCACGGCGGAGACCGTGCGGGCCTGCCTTCAGACCCTAGGCCCCGCGCCGGGGCTGCGCACCGTCAGCAGCTTCTTCCTCATGGTCCATCCCGACCCGGCCTTCGGCCAGGCCGGGGCCATGGTCTACAGCGACTGCGCGGTGGTGCCCGACCCCACCCCGGAGCAGCTCGCGGACATCGCCATCTCCGCGGCGGCCAGCGCGGCGAGCCTGGGGCTGGAGCCCCGGGTGGCCTTCCTGAGCTTCTCCACCAAGGGCTCCGCGGAGCATCCCCGGGTGGACAAGGTGCGGGCGGCCCTGGCCCTGTTCCAGGCGCGTGCGCCGCAGATCCCCGCGGACGGCGAACTGCAGCTGGATGCGGCGCTCCTGCCCGCCATCGGCGCGAAGAAGGCCCCGGGCAGCCCCGTCGCGGGCCGGGCCACCGTGCTGGTGTTTCCCGACCTCGACGCCGGCAACATCGCCTACAAGGCCACGGAGCGCCTGGGTGGGGCTTCGGCCACGGGACCCCTGCTCCAGGGCCTGGCGAAGCCCGGCAACGACCTCAGCCGCGGCTGCTCCTGGCAGGACATCGCCGACGTGGCGGTCCTCACCTGCCTGCAGGCGCGGCGCCCGTGACGCGGCTCGCCTTCTTCCTCTCCGGGACCGGCGGCAATGCCCTGAACCTGCTGCAGGCCTGCCGGGAGGGTCGCGTGCCCGGCGAGCCTGTGCTGGCCATCGCCTCCTCGGCCAGGGCCGCGGGCCTGGCAAAACTGGAAGCCGAGGGTCTGCGGGGCCTCGTCCTTGAGCGGCGGGCCTTCGACTCGGACGCGGCCTTCTCCGAGGCCTGCTTCGCCGCCTGCGCCGCCGCCGGAGTGGAGGTCGTGTGCCTGGCGGGCTGGCTCAAAAAGCTGAGCATCCCCCGCGCCTGGGAAGGACGGATCCTCAACATCCATCCGGCCCTCCTGCCGAAGCATGGCGGTCCTGGAATGTACGGCATGCACGTGCACCGGGCGGTGCTGGCGGCGGGGGAAACGGAAAGCGGCGCCACGGTGCACCTCGTGGACGAGGTCTATGACCACGGCCGCATCCTGGCCCAGGCCCGGGTGCCCGTCGTGGCCGGAGAGGCGCCGGAGGCGCTGCAGCAGCGGGTCTACGCCGCGGAGATGGCGCTCTATCCGGAAGCCCTGGCGGCCTTCCTCGCCGGCCGTGATCCGGACCGTGATCCTGATCGGGAAGGCCGGCCCTAGACTGGGGTCCACGAAGGAGCCGCCATGCGCGTCCTGGTCCTCAACGCCGGTTCCAGCAGCCTGAAGTTCAACCTCTTCGAGATGGCCGACGAGTCCCTGATCCTGGAGGGGCTGGTGGAGCGCATCGGCGTGGACGGGCGGCTGGCCTGGTCCGTGGGTGCGGAATCCGGCGTGCAGGAGGTGCAGCTGCCGGACCATGCGGCAGCCCTGGCGGCCATGATCGAGCTCCTGGAGGCCCGGCTGGGCAGCGGCGCCCGCATCCACGCCGTGGGCCACCGGGTGGTGCATGGCGGACCGAAGTACGGCGAGAGCACCCTCATCACCCCGGAGGTCCTTGCCGACATCGAGGCCTACGCCCTCTACGCGCCCCTCCACAACCCCAACAACGCACTGGGCATCCGGGTCGCCAAGGCGGCCCTGCCGGACGTGCCCCACATCGCCGTCTTCGACACGGCCTTCCACCACACCATGCCGGAGCATGCCCGCACCTACGGGATCCCCTACGAGCTGTCCATGAAGTACGGCATCCGCCGCTACGGCTTCCACGGCTCGAGCCACGCTTATGTCGCAGCGCGGACCGCGATCCTGGTGGCGCGACCCCTGCGGAGCCTCAAGCTCATCACCTGCCACATCGGCAACGGCACCTCCGTGTGCGCGGTGCGCTATGGCCACAGCATGGACACCAGCATGGGCATGACGCCGCTCCAGGGGGTCATCATGGGCACCCGCTGCGGCACCCTCGACCCCAGCATCGTGGACCTGCTCATCGACAAGGAGCACCTCGACTACCAGGCCATCACCGAACTGCTCAACAAGAAGTCGGGCCTGCTGGGCATCAGCGGCGTGTCCAGCGACTTCCGGGAGATCGAGGCCGCCGCGGACGCGGGCATCCCACGGGCCATCCTCGCCCGGGACATCCTCACCTACGACGTGCGCAAGTTCATCGGCAGCTACGTCAGCGTCATGGACGGCGTGGACGCCATCACCTTCACCGCCGGCATCGGCACCCACAGCTCCCGCCTGCGGGCGGAAGTCTGCCGCCACCTGACCTACCTCGGCGTGAAGCTGGACGAGACCTCCAACCGGGACGGGCAGGGGGAGCGCCTCATCAGCGCGGCCGATTCCCGCATCGCCGTGGCCGTGGTGCCGACGCATGAAGAGCTGATGATCGCCCGGGAGACGGTGCGGTAGGCCGATTGGCCGTGCTCCCTTCACTTCTTGTCGCCAGCCCTTTCCTCCTGGCTCTCCAGACTGCACGTCGCCTGCGGCGCCGGGCACCTCGGTTTGACATCGGGGAAGTGCGTCCCGACGCCAAACCGAGGTGCTCGTTTTCAAACAGCCGGATCGGGTCTGGTTCGGATTCGACGCTGCGTGCCAAGGGGCTGGAATTGACGAGGTCGTGCCCTTGAATGGGGTTGACCTTCGAACAGGCACCTTTTCAAACCATGATTCGCCTGCTTTTGGCGAATCGTGGTTTGGGAAGGTGCGAGCAAGCGATAGCGCGCAAGGAACATGAATCAGGAGATGGCCGGGAGGGGGCTGGAGACCTGACGACCGCTCCTTCCACATACTCTCGTCAACCTGTTTGGCAGTGCGCGCGGCGCGTCGAAAGGCGTGTCCACTTGCGCCGCCAGCACCGGGCACCTCGGTTTGACATCGGGGCAGGGCGTCCCCGATGCCAAACCGAGGTGCTCTTTCTTGAGCATCCATCGGTGTTCCTTCGGACTGGGACTTGAGACCCGTCGATGGACAAGCAGCATTCATGGAGAGCCACTCACCCCACCACCAACCGGGGCAACCACCATCCGATCGAGAGTCCCCAGACCAGATCGATCAGGAGGTACAAGGAGCCGAAGGCGCCGGCCACCATCACGGCCCCCAGGGGCGTGCCGACGAGTCGTGCGGCCCAGCCGGGATGCTCCTTCCAGAGGCTCTCCAACAGCCCGGTAGCGTCCTCGATGCTCGGAAACGCGTGGGTGGCGATGGACACGGCGAGCCACAGGGCGGCCCAGCGAAGAAACCCCCTGGACAGGTGCCCACAGGCCGCCCAGCCGATCCCGAAGCCGAGGATGGAATTCACGAACCAGGGCGCCGAGGCGATGAGCATCCAGGCCCAGGGGGACCGGGGGCGGTCGTGGGTCACGGAGCCCATCACCAGGCCCAGGCGGAACCAGCGGATCTCGTGGATCCGGGTGCCGGTGGCCCGGCAGGCCAGGGCGTGGGCGGCCTCGTGGACCGGGATGCCCGGGAAGGGTGAGCAGGGCAGCAGTAGCCGGAAGAGGAAGCGGAACATGGCGCCATTGTCCCAGGGCCGTCCCGGTTTTCCTGCTGCCGGAAGGATCCGGCTACGGTAGAATTTCCGGGTCCGAGGAGCGCTGCGAGACGCCCGTCCCAGGCTCGGACTTCAGGATCAACGGCGCTCATCCCACAACCCCCCGGGCCCGTGTTGGATGAGTCGATCCGCCGTGCCCGGCCGTTCAAGGAGCCGTTCATGACCGTCGCCACCCGTCCCGACTTCCACGTCGCCGACCTCGCCCTCGCCCTGTGGGGCCGCAAGGAGATGGCCATCGCCGAAGGCGAGATGCCCGCCCTGATGGCCATCCGCAAGCAGTACGCCGCGACCCAGCCCCTCAAGGGCGCCCGCATCGCCGGCAGCCTGCACATGACCATCCAGACCGCCGTGCTCATCGAGACCCTCAAGGCGCTGGGCGCCGAGGTCCGCTGGGCCAGCTGCAACATCTTCAGCACCCAGGACCACGCCGCCGCCGCCATCGCCGCCGCGAGCATCCCGGTCTTCGCCTTCAAGGGGGAAAGCCTCACCGAGTACTGGGACTTCACCCACCGCATCTTCGATTTTCAAGATGGCGCCAACATGATCCTGGACGACGGCGGCGACGCCACGCTCCTGCTGCACCTGGGCGCCCGGGCGGAGGACGAGCCGTCCCTCCTGGACAAGCCCGGCAGCGAGGAGGAGACCGTGCTCTTCGCCGCCATCCGCGCCCGCAACGCCGCCCAGCCGGGCTGGTACAAGGAACAGCTGAAACGGATCCAGGGCGTCACCGAGGAGACCACCACCGGCGTCCATCGGCTCTATGAAATGGCCAAGCGCGGGGAGCTGAAGTTCCCCGCCATCAACGTCAACGACAGCGTCACCAAGAGCAAGTTCGACAACCTCTACGGCTGCCGCGAGTCCCTGGTGGACGCCATCAAGCGCGCCACCGACGTGATGGTGGCCGGCAAGATCGCCGTGGTCTGCGGCTATGGCGATGTTGGCAAGGGCAGCGCCCAGGCCCTGCGGGCCCTGCACGCCAACGTGGGTCACCGAGATCGATCCCATCTGCGCCCTCCAGGCGGCCATGGAGGGCTACCGCGTGGTCACCATGGACGAAGCCGCCGCCAAGGGCGACATCTTCGTCACCGCCACCGGCAACCTGCACGTCATCACCCACGACCACATGCAGGCGCATGAAGCACAACGCCATCGTGTGCAACATCGGCCACTTCGACAGCGAGATCGACATCGCCAGCCTGGAGAAGTACGCCTGGGAGGAGATCAAGCCCCAGGTGGACCACGTCGAATTCCCCGACGGCAAGCGCATCATCATCCTGGCCAAGGGCCGCCTGGTGAACCTGGGCTGCGGCACCGGCCATCCCAGCTACGTCATGAGCTCCTCCTTCGCCAACCAGACCCTGGCCCAGATCGAGCTCTGGACGAAGCAGAAGGACTATTCCATTGGCGTCTTCACCCTGCCCAAGCACCTGGACGAGATGGTGGCCCGCCTCCAGCTCACCACCCTCGACGCCAAGCTCACCGAGCTGCGGCCCGAGCAGGCGGCCTACATCGGCGTGAAGCCGGAAGGGCCCTACAAGACCGACCAGTACCGGTACTGAGCCTCTGCGCGACCGAAGGGCCCTGGCTTCCGCGCGGAGGTCAGGGCCCTTCGCCGTGCCACGGGGAAGCCGGTCTAGACTGTCCCCATGATCCCCGTCCTCACCGCCGCCGAGATGCGCGCCCTGGAGCGCGTGGCCATCGATTCGGGGCGCGTGACCAGCCTGGAACTGCAGGAGCGGGCGGCCGCGGGGGCGGTGGCGTTGCTTCCCGCGGAGGTTCCCGTGGAACTCGTCGCCGGGCCCGGGAACAACGGCGGCGATGCCCTGGCGGTGGCGCGCCTGTTGAAGCAGCGCGGCCAGCACGTGCGGGTGTGGGCCCCTGGAGCCGGAGCCCAACTGGAAGGGGCGACGCCGGGCTGCAGGCTCCCGCTGGGGCCAGGGCGGGACCGTCAACTTCACGGAACGGCCCGGGGATCTGGCGGAACTGGCCGAGGCGCCCTGGTTCGTGGACAGGATGTTCCGGGCTGAGCGTGAACCGGCCCCTGGAAGGCGTGGCGGCGGCGTGGGTGGCGCTCTGGGAAGCGCGGTGGAAGGCCTGCGAGGTGCTCGCCCTGGACCAGCCCTCGGGCCTGCGCCCCGACGACCCAGGGGATGGCGCCGGCAGCTACGCCACGCGCACCGCCTGTTTCGGCTTCCGGAAGCTGTGCCACGGCCTCGATCCGGCGCGCGGGGCCTGCGGCCTCGTCTCGGTGATCGAGCTGGGCCTGCCCGCCCCGGATTCCTTCGCGCCGGAAAGCCCCGCCCATTGGATCGTCGAAGGGCCGGAACTGCCCCGCCACGACTGGAGCGCCAGCAAGCTCACCAAGGGCGGGTCACCATCCGCGCCGGCCGCCTGGGCATGTCCGGGGCGGCGGTACTGGCGGCCCTCAGGGCCCTCGCGGCCGGCGCGGGGCTGGTGACGGTGCTGCCGGACGAGGCCGTGCGCGCGGAGATCGCCGCCCAGATCCCGGAAGCGATGGTGCGCGCCTGGGACGGCCGGGTGCCGGAGGACACGGACATCCTGCTGGTGGGCCCCGGCGGCGTGGACGAGATCCCCGAGTGGACGGGCCCCCTGGTGCTGGACGCGTCGGCCCTGAAGGCCGGCGAAGGCTGGCGCTGGATGGACCGCCCGCACACCGTCCTCACCCCCCACGCAGGCGAGTTCGCCCGACTCTTCGGCGCGCCGAAGCTCCGCACCACCTCGGACCGCCTGGACCGGCTGCGGGAGGTCTTCGAGCAAGGCACGGCCGGCACCCGGCCCGTGATCCTCCTCAAGGGGCACCAATCCATCACCGCTACGGAATTCCCACCGGGCCTTCCCACCTTGTCCCGGGAGCACTGGACGGACCTGCGCCCGCGCTTCCTGATCAATGACACGGGGCACTGGGGCCTTGCCATCGGGGGCACCGGCGACTTCCTCTCCGGGATGGTCGCGGGCCTGTGGGCGCAAGGGCTGGCGCCGGACGCCGCGGCCTGGTCCGCGGCTTGGCTCCACGGGAGGTGCGCGGACCGGCTGGGCCCGGGACCGCTTCTCCCCCGGGACCTGGCGGAGGAGCTGCCAAGGCTGCTCCGGGATCTCTATGCGGGCAGGCCCGCATGACCGAACGGTTCCTTGGGGATGACCTGGCCACGGAGGCCCTCGGCGCCGAGCTGGCGGCCCGGACGCCGCCCGGGGGCACCTGGCTGCTCCGGGGCGAGCTGGGGGCCGGCAAGACCACCTGGACCCGGGGCTTCCTCGCGGGCCTGGGGGGAGATCCCGACGCCGTGGCGTCGCCGACCTACGCGGTGCTGCACCGCTACTCATCTCCGAAGGGCCGGGTCTTCCATCTCGACTCCTACCGCCTCGGGGAGCCGGCGCGTGGGCCTGGGCCTCGAAGAGCAGGTGCTGCCCCAGGACTCCTGGTGGTGGAATGGGCCGGCAGCGACGGTCCCATGGCCGACCGATGGGTGGCCCACCTCGAGCTGGAGGTGGAAGGCGAAGGCCGGCGAGCCCGGTGGACACTTCCTGACACTCCCCCACGGCATGATGAAGCCATGAACCTTGCCCCCTCCTCTTCGCAGTCCTTGCCTTCCCCGCGGCCGCGGTCGCCGCCTGGGCGGCCCTGCGGCCGCGGCCCGCGGATCCCGCCCCCATGGAAGCCCTGCGGCAGGAAGTGGCCCGCCAGCGCCGGGACATCCAGGGCGACACCTCAACGGCCCTGGCGCGCCTCTGCTGCAGGCCCTGCTGGACCTGGGGCAGGATCTCGCGAAGGCCAAGGCCGAACTGGGCATGGCCCAGAGCGAGGCCCTCGCGGCGCGCTTCACTGAACTCTCCGCCGCCATCCAGGAGGCCCTGCGCGCCGCCCGGCTGGAGCAGGGCGAGCAGCTGAAAGCGTGCAGGAGCAGGTGCAGACCCGCCTCGAGGCGATCCAGAAAGCCAACGACGCCAAGCTGGAGGAGATGCGCCGCACCGTGGACGAAGCTCCACGAGACCCTGGAGAAGCGCCTGGGCGAAAGCTTCAACCTGGTCTCCCCAGCGCCTGGAGCAGGTGCAGAAGGGCCTGGGGAGATGCAGACCTCGCCGCGGATGTGGGCGGCCCCAAGCGCGCCCTCACGAATGTGAAGACCCGGGGCGTCATGGGCGAGGCGCAATTGGCCATGCTCCTGGAACAGTACCTGGAGGCGGGCCAGTACGAGGCCAACGTGAAGGTGCGGCCCCGGTCCACCCTCACGGCCTTCCTCAACAGCCTGCAGATGGGCTTCCGGTCCCTGAAGATCTCGAAGAACACCTCGGAGATCGCCAAGACCCTGGGCGCGGTGAAGACCGAGTTCGGCAAGTTCGGGGAGGCCGTCGAGGCTGTGCAGAAGAAGCTGGACGAGGCCAGCTCCAAGCTCGGCGTCGTGGGTGACCGGAGCAAGCAGATGGCCCGCAAACTCTCCAAGGTGGAAGCCCTGGGCGAGACCGAGACTCGCAAAGGCCCTTAGCTTCCAGGACGAAGAAAATTCTGAAAAACCCCATGCGCCCATCGGGAAAGGGCCTAAAATAAAGGAACCGCAACGCCAGATCCGGAGTTCACGATGTCGATAGAGGGAGCGACTGGGCCCAGCGACGTGATCGCCGTGGACAGCTACGTGCCATGCAGGAGGTCAGCCGGCCGCGCAGGAATTGCTCCGTAGTCGCGGGCCGCGCCTTCTCTGGATCCGCCGCATTCGACACGGCATACCGTCCTGGGGGCTAAGACAACTCATTCACATCTTCCCGCCCAGGCCTGCGCCGAATCAAGCTCTGCTCATGGCTGGTTGGACGCCGGGTCATGAGCAGGACCCACATCTGCGCCTACGAAGGGTGCAACGCCAAGGCCACCACCGTGACCACGTCATCCCGGTCTGCCAGGCGGCCCGACCACCTGGCAAAACCTGGGGGCTCCCTGCCCGCCCTGCAACCAGGGGGCAAGGCGGCCGTACGCCGGAGCAGCCGGGCATGAAGCTGAAGAAGTCGCCGAAGGGGCCCCGGGCCCATCTCTTCGAGCGCTTCGAGGAGATCATCCGCGAGGCTTCCGCGGCCTGAAGGATTCCCTGGCGCCGAGGCTCAGGGCTGGATGGCCCGGGCCTTGAGCCAGACTTCCTTCCATTCCTCCGCCGGGTCGCTGAGCCGCGTGATGCCGCCCCCGGCCCAGTAGGTGACGGCCTCCCCCGCGCAGTTGTGCGCGGTGCGGATGGGCATCGCCAGGTCGATGGTTCCCCGGGGCCGATCCACCCCAGGGCGCTGCAGAAGCTCCCGCGGAGCCGCTTCCGTCCGGGCCAGGTGGGCGCAGACCGCGTGCTTGGGAGCGCCGGTGACGCTGCCTCCGGGCAGGGTGGCCCGGAGGATCGCCGCGAGGCCCGTGCCCGGGGCGAGGCCGGCTTCCACGGCGCTCACCATGTGCTGGACGCTGCCGAAGGGGCGGACCGCCAGAGCCTCCACCACCTCCACCGAACCCGTGCGGCCACCCTGGCCCAGGTCGTTGCGAACCAGGTCGAGGATCATGACGTGCTCGGCCCTTTCTTTGGGGATCCGTCCGAACCGCGCGGCGGCCGCTTCGTCGGAGGCGCCATCGCCGAGGTGGGGGACGGTGCCCTTGATGGGCTCGCAGCGCAGGCGACCCGGAGTCCAGGGAAAGCGCCCGCTCCATGCTCAGGCAGAGCAGGGTTTCCCCCGCCCAGGTCCAGCCAGGCCCGAAGGACGGGCAGGCGGCGGAGGGCCGCGAGGGCGAAGGTGACGGCATCGCCGGCCAGCGCCCCGTCGAAGTAACGCAGAGGTTCGCGACATAGAAACCACCGTCCCGGATGGTGCTCTGGATCAATTCCACCTCGGCGCGATGGCGGGCCTCGCCCCCGCGGCGCCAGGGCCCAAGGCGGCCCGGCCAAGGGCGCAGGCCATTCGGGCCGGGCTTCCCAGGGTTCCGGAACCGCCGGGGCAACCCAGGACCAGATTTCCGCCCCCTGTCCGCTTACGGCGAGAAGTTCCGGCGCGGTCCGCCAGAACAGGCCTAGCGCCCCTTCCCGAGGTGGCTGGTGGGGCAGGCCGCCTTCGTGGCAGGCCAGTTCGAAACTGAGGCGCCCAGCAGGGCGCGTCCGACGCCGAGGCCACACCGCTCCAGGATTTCGAAAGGGGATCCTCGGCCTCCATTCCGGCAAAGGTCGTCCGCCAGCGGTTCCCCGGTCCAGCGTGAGGCCAGAACTCGCCTCCAGGCGGCGCCAGGAGATCCAGCCCCAGCCTCCGGCCATGCCGGCATGGAGCCACGCCGCGCCGGCCCGCAGCGGGGCCGGGGGCGCAGGCCGGCCACGCCCTGGGCAGCTGGAACTCGGCCCGGTGGTCCGGGAGGAGGCGCAGGGCAGGGCATCTCCTGATCCTAGTGCAGACCGCGGAACACGGGATTTGGGTCGAAGGGCACTCTCTCTTCTAGAATTCAAGAGGTTTCAGGTGGATAACACGCCAAAACCGTATTTACCATTCCTGCCATCACCAGTAGCCTCAAGGGTCGGAGGACTCAGCAACCGTGGAAATCGGCTCATCGACGGGCAAGGACTTCAGCGGCGACGCCCTCATCGTGCCCGTATTCTCGGGCCGCGAGCGGCACCGGCTGCCCCTGGCCATCAGCAGGTGGCGCGGCAGGCCACGGACGAGGGCGACTTCAAGGCCGACTTCCTGGAAGTGGTGCCCCTCCATCATCCCAACGGCGTGAGGACGCGCGCTGGGTGGTGCTGGTGGGCATGGGCAAAGAGGAGCAGTCAGCCTCAACAAAGTGCGCAAGGCCGTAGGCGCGGCGGCGCGGCACCGCCTGAAGTAAGAATTTGGAAGAAGATCGGTGGTGGCGCCCTCTCTCTCGAACCTTCCATGACAGTGCAGGCCGCCGCCGTCCTCGAAGGCGCGCTGCTCGCTGACTACGATCTCGTGGCCTTCAGGGGCTCGAAGCCCGAAGCCAAGCACTTCGCCTCCATCGAGGTCTTCAGCAACGGCGAGGACACCCCGCAAGGCCCGCCGCCGCCAGGTCCAGATCAAGCCAGCATCGCGGCCTGCCACCGGGTCCGCGACCTCGCGAACAGCCCCGCCGGCGACCTGTTACCGGAGAACTTCGCCGAGCCGCCCAGAAGCTGGCCAAGCGGCACAAGCTCCACATCGAGGTGCTGGACGTCCCCGCCCTCGAAGGGCAATTTCGGCTGCGTGCTCGGCGTGGGGGAAGGGCTCGGCCCGGCCGCCCGGGTCGAAGCTCGTTCACCCCCAAGGAGAAGGCGAAACGGCACATCGTCCTCGTCGGCAAGGGCGTCTGTTTCGATTCCGGGTATTCCATCAGGGACGCCGCCGGCATGGGACCATGAAGGACGACATGACCGGCGCGGCTATCGTCCTGGCGACCTGGTGGCCTGCGCCCAGCTCGAGGCCCCCCGGGTGAAGGTCACGGCCTCCGGGCCTGGTCAGAACATGATCTCGGGCGAGGCCTCAAGATGCCCGGCGACTGCTCCGCAGCCGCAGCCGCAAGACCGTGGAGGTCCTGAACACCGACGCCGAAGGGCCGCCTCGTCCTGGCGGACCTGCTGCACTGGGCCTGCGAGATGGAAGCCAGACCACATCGTCGATCTGGCCACCCTCACCGGCGCGGCACTGATCGCCATGGGCGACGGGGTGAACGCGGTGATGGGCACGGACCAGAAGCTGGTGGAACGCCTACTTGACGCCGGCAACGCCACCGGCGAGCATCTGGCAGCCCTGCCCCTGGTGGAGGGAGTACCGGGACCAGCTCCGCAGCCCCCTGGCGGATCTGAAGAACATCACCGGCATCCGCTGGGGCGGCACCATCACCGCGGGCCTCTTCCTGAGCGAGTTCGTGGAGCACCCTTCCTGGGCCCACATCGACTTGAGCGGCGCCTGGTCGAGCAAGGAGCGGGACTACCGCCCCTATGGACCGAGCGGCGAGGGCCCAAGGTTTCTGCTCGACTGGCTGATGAGCTAGGGGCGAGGTCCGAAAGCTCCTGGGCGGTGCCGGGCCGCGCCCTGCACGAGAGGCTCCGGAACAGACCCATGGGGTCCTAATCCGGCTTCGCGAAGCGGCGTAACTCAGGGCCACCCCTGGATCCAGGCGCATTTCCCAGGAAACGGGGCCTTTGTCCCCTTGACGACCGACCCCAGATGGGGATGTTATGGGAACCGCCATTCCCCGCCCGCACCCCAACCCCGAGGTCCCCATGGACACGATGGACACCCTCACCAAGGCCGACCTCAGTAAGCAGCTCATGGACAAGCTCGAACTGGGCAAGAAGGAGGCGGACCTCCTGGTGAACACCTTCCTCGAATCCATCGTCGCCTCCCTCCGGAACGGCGAGGGCGTCGAGCTCAGGGGTTTCGGCTCCTTCCGGCTCCGCGACCGCCGGGCCCGGGTAGGCCGCAATCCGAGGAGCGGCCAGAGCATCAAGGTCCCGCCCAAGCGGGTCGTATACTTCAAGCTCGGCAAGGAACTCCGGAACAAGCTCATTGATGAGGATGAGGGCTGAAACCGGTTCCTGGATGGCACCATCCATGCAGTGATCAATCCTGCTTGCTCAATCCAGCATTGCTGAATGATGACCCTTGAAAGGAGTCCCATGAACATCCGAAACCTGTTCTTCGCCGCCCTGGCCTTCGTGACCCTGGCCGCGCCGGTCCATGCGCAGGTCGAGAAATCCAAGCGACCCCGCGTGGCCGTCCTGGAGTTCCCCGTCGCCAAGAACGCCTACGAGGGCTGGACCTGGTACGGCGGCGCCACCGGCCAGTCCGAGAGCCGCACCGCCAGCGTGATCCAGGACCTCTTCGTCACCGAGCTCAGCGAGGCCGGCGCGGGCAAGATCCGCCTCATCGACCGCGAGGCCCTCGAAAAGATCCGCGCCGAGATCAATTTCGGCCAGAGCGGCGAGGTCGATCCGGCCTCCGCCGTGCGGGTCGGCAAGCTCCTCGGCGTGAAGTACATGATCACCGGCAAGATCACCCGCTTCGCGTTCAAGAAGGGCGGCTTCTCCACGGGCTGGCTCACGGGCCTCGGCGTGGCGAAGGTCACCGGCAACAGCGCCCTCGGCGCCGTGGCGGGCGACGTGAAGGTGGGCAAGGCCGAGTTCTCCGGCCGCCTCGACGCCCGCGTCATCGACGTGGAGACCGGCGAGATCATCGGCGCCGTCGGCGACGATTCGAAGGTGAGCAACGTGGGGGTCAAGGTGGCCGGCACCGGCGGCGAGATCCAGTACGACCAGACCATGGTCAGTCAGGTCTTCGAGCCCATCGTGAAGAAGATGGCGCCCAAGATGGTCGAAAAGATCATGCTGGACCAGTAGTCCTCACCGCTCCTCATGGAAAGGGCCTCTTCGGAGGCCCTTATCCTTTGAGCGCCTGGACTTGCTTCCCCTCCAGCGCCTCGCCGGTGAAGCGC
Source organism: Holophagaceae bacterium (assembly GCA_016710635.1). Classification (GTDB taxonomy): domain Bacteria; phylum Acidobacteriota; class Holophagae; order Holophagales; family Holophagaceae; genus JADJVL01. Next base: position 149,180 of record JADJVL010000011.1, read on the forward strand.
CGGATCTCCTCCGCATATCTGGGTCCCAGCACTTCCGAGCAGTGGAGGTGCCAGGTCGGCACCTCCACGGTCCGGATCCGGGCGAAGCGCGCCGCCAGGAGCCGCTGGGTGGGCAGGGGCGCCAGGCGGTCCTGTGTCGCCATGAAACAAAGGGAGGGAGTCTGCAACGAAGGGCGGAGCTGCGCCTGCAGGTCCGTGGCCTCCGGGTCATAGGCGCCCTTCCGGCCTGCCCATGCGGACGCGAGGCCGCCGATGGCCGGGGCGAGCACGTGCCAGGCCCGGTCCCGGGGGCCCCGGACGAGCCGCTCGGCGAAATCCCTCGAACTTGCGGGAGCGCCTTCCCAGATCAGGCCGCCGAGGGGACCGCCCCCTTCCGCTTCAAGTCTTGAGGCCGCCAGCAGGCCCACGGAAGCGCCCAGGCTGCGGCCCATGAGCAGGATCCGGTCCCGCCGCCATCCCAGCCCTTCCAGGTGGCGCACGACGGCCACGACTTCCCGGTGTTCCAGGGCGCCGAAGGTCACCGGCGGCACCGTCAGACCGGCGCGGATGGCATCGTCCCGCCGGCGGTAGGTGAAAATGGCGGCGTCAAGGTCGGGGAACCACTTCAGCGCGGGGCTCGTGCCCCAGCGATCATCCCCGAAGCCATGCAGCAGCAGCACGATGCCCCGGGACGGCCGCGCGCGTCGGAGGGTCCAGACCTGCAGGTCGCCCACCGGCTCCGAGTGCCAGGCGCCACCGGGATCCCCGTCGCCACCCCTGGCGAGGCTCGCGTAGGTCCCGTCCACCCGGGCGAGGGGCTGGGGCCGGTAGAAGGGCGGATCCACCAGTTCCCGTGCCACGGCCCAGCTCTTCCAGGCGATGAAGGCGCCGGTCCCCAGGAGCGCCGTCGCCCCGGCAGCGGCCAGGCCTCGGAGCCTCACCAGTAGCCCACGCTGATGACGACGGGGCCATGGACCTCCACCAGCCGGCACTGGCAGGACAGGCGCACGCCCTCACCGGCGCCGTTGCGCCGAAGCACGAGGCTTTCGTGGGCTCCCATGGGCGTGAGGGCGCCCCAGCCCTCCAGCACGGCGACCATGCAGCGCCCGCAGGCGCCCCGCCCGCTGCAGCTGCTGGCCACGGGCAGGCCCGCCTCCAGGCATTGGCGCATGAGGGTTCCGTGGCCGGAAAGGGCGCGGTCCCTGGCGCGGGTCCGGGCCAGAACGGGCACGCTACTTTTCCAGGGAGGCCTGGACGCCGGGGATCCCTTCCGCGGCGGGCGCGGCTTCGCCCTTCCCGTAGAGGACGGCGTCGAAATTCGTGCTGAAGGTGACCAGATAGAGGCCGCCGCCGGGGCGGACTTCGAATTCCCCCTGGTCCGGGCCGAAGGCTTCCTTGGAGCCCATCAGGAAGTACTTGTGCCGTCCCGGCGCCAGGCCCTTCACCACGAGGTGCTGGCCGGCCTTGATCTTCTGGGAGACGGGGACGCGCACGCCGTCGAGGGTCAGTTCCACCGGCCCCTTCACCTTCCGGGTGAAGCGGAACATGACCACGCCGGGGGGCACGTTCCGGGTCGGAAGGGTGGGCGTCCGCATGCCGCATCCGGCCAGCACGCCAACCGCCAGGATCGCCCCGCATTGCACTGCCTTCATGCCGCCTCCGAATCCTTCATGGTAGCCCCGGCGCGCCCGATGGGCCATCCACGGAACGCGGACCGGCCCTTCCTGGGGCGACGGGCCCGGCCGGGGACCCTGCGGTCGGGATTGCGCGTTCAGGTTTCCGGGATTCCCATCTATCCTGATCCTTTGCCCCGGAGATCCCATGACCCGCATCCTGCTGCAGACCGACAAAGGCGACATCAACCTCGAGCTCTTCCCCAAGGAAGCGCCGGGCACCGTCGCGAACTTCGTGAAACTCGTGGAGGCGGGCTTCTACGACGGCCTGGCCTTCCACCGCGTGATTCCCGACTTCGTGATCCAGGGCGGCTGCCCCAACACCCGCGAAGGCGTCGGCGGCATTCCGGGCACCGGCGGCCCGGGCTGGAAGATCAAGTGCGAGACCGCGGGCAATCCCCACAAGCACAGCCTGGGCGCCCTCTCCATGGCCCACGCGGGCAAGGACACCGGCGGCAGCCAGTTCTTCATCTGCAACGGCAGCGCGCCGAGCCACCTGGACGGCGTGCACACGGTCTTCGGCAGGACGGAGGACCACGCGGTGGTGAAGGCCATCCGCGCCAACGACCGCATCAAGAAGGCGACGGTCACCGAGGCCTGAGGCCCGCAGGCCGCTTTCACGGGAGCAGGGAAGGGGCGCCCGGCGCCCCTTCCCCGTTTCGAGGCCTCCGGCCTGCCGGCGCGAGCCTGTACACTGGGAGGCTCGGAGATCCCGTGTCCAAGCCCTTCTACCTGACGACGCCCATCTACTACGTGAACGACCGGCCCCACATCGGCCACGTCTACACGACGGTGCTGGCGGACGTCATCGCCCGCTTCCGGCGGATGCTGGGGGAGGAGGTCTTCTTCCTCACGGGCACGGACGAGCACGGCCAGAAGGTGGAAAAGGCCGCCGCCGCCCGGGGGATCACGCCTAAAGCGTTGGCGGACGAAGTTGTCACCAACTACTACGACGTCTTCCAGCGCATGGGCTTCACCCACGACCGCTTCATCCGCACGACCGACGCGGACCACCGGGAGGTCGTGCAGGCGCGCTTCCGGCAGCTGCTGGAGTCCGGCGACATCTACAAGGCCACCTACAAGGGCCTCTACAGCGTCAGCGACGAGGCCTTCGTGACGGAGACCCAGGCCAAGGAGCTGCAGGCCCAGGGCCTCGCCCACCAGCTGGTGGAGCTGGAGGAGGAGACCTACAACTTTCGGCTCTCCAAGTACGAAAAGCCCCTGCTGGACTTTTTCGCCGCCCATCCGGACTTCGTGCAGCCCGAATTCCGCTTCAACGAGGTGAAGCGCTTCGTGGAAGGCGGCCTCCAGGATCTGAGCATCAGCCGCACCTCCATCACCTGGGGCATCCCGGTGCCGGGCGATGACAAGCATGTGGTCTATGTCTGGTTCGACGCCCTGCTGAACTACCTGACGGGGGCGACGGAGGGCGTCTGGCCGCCGGACCTGCAGATCGTCGGCAAGGACATCCTGCGTTTCCACGCCGTCTACTGGCCGGCCTTCCTGATGGCCATGGGCCTCGAACTGCCGAAGACCATCCTCGCCCACGGCTGGTGGCTCATGGGCCAGGACAAGATGAGCAAGAGCAAGGGCAACATCGTGCGCCCCGACACCCTCCTGCGCTTCGGCAACGACGGCATGCGCTTCTTCTTCATGCGGGACATGCAGATCGGCCACGACCGGGAGTTCAGCTTCGAGGCGCTGATGGACCGGCTCAATGCGGATCTGGCCAACGGCCTGGGCAATCTGGCGTCGCGGAGCATCTCCATGCTCCAGCACTACCGCAATGGGACGTGGTGCCCGCCAATGGACCTGATTTCAGGATTGCCAACAAGACCACCCTGGCCGGAAAAGATGCTGACCCGAAAGGTGGCGCAGAACGGCTACCTCGCCGCGGCTCGCCAGCACGACTTCAACGAAAGGCGCTCGCGCTGGAACTGTGGACCTATCTGCGCGGGCTCGATGGCTACATAGTCAAGGCTGACCCCTGGAATCTGCTAGCCAGAGGACCCTACGCCCACGCCGCCAAGCTTCGACGCCGTGCTGGCCAACCTCTGCCGTCCTGAGGGACCTTGCAGGTGCCTCGAGCGCCTGCTTGTGGCTCCCCGTCATGCCGGAGCTGGCACAGAATCTCTGGGAGAGCCTGGGCTTGGAGGGTCAGGTCGCCGCCAGAACTTTCCTCGACTTCAATCCCTTCGCTCCCGCGCTCGGGCCTGTGCGCGATCCCAAACCCCTCTTCGCCCGCCTCGACAAGGATCTGGAGATGAAAGCCATGGAAGAAGCCGCCACCCCCGTCACTCCCGCCGCCGAGGCCGCCGCGCCCGCCCTGGACGTGCCGCCGGTGAAAGAGAACATCGACTACGACACCTTCGCGAAAACGGATCTCCGCGTCGGCCTGATCCTCGAGGCCGAAGAGGTCCCGAAGAGCAAGAAGCTCATCAAGATGAAGGTGGATCTGGGCTTCGAGCAGCGCACCATTCTGGGCGGCATCAAAGAGGCCTACGCGCCGGCGGATCTCGTCGGCAAGCGCGTGGTCGTCGTCGCCAACCTGGCGCCCCGGGCCATGATGGGCATTGAGAGCCACGGCATGCTCCTGGCCGCCAGCGACAACAATTCCAAGCCTTACCTCGTCGCGCCGCCGGACGACGCCCTGCCGGGCTTCATCGTCAAGTGAAGGTGCCCGTCGCGGCCTTCGAGGACGAGCTGGTCACGGACGCGCCCTACGGGGAGTTCGCCGCACGGCTGCGGCAGCCCGCATCTTTCAGGCACCTCGCCTTCGCAGCGCCCTTCATGGCAGTGGAAGAGGAGGCCGGCGAGCTCCGCCTCCTCTGGACCCGCCGTCGCTTCGCTGCGGAAGAACGGGGGATCCTTATCCTCCGGCCCGACGACAAGGGCGCCTACCTAAGGGTGGAAGGCAGGGTGAAGGGCTGGGGCTGCTTCCTGGTGTTCGGCCTGCTGCGCTGGCATGCGGACGATCTGCTGGACCGGCTGGTGGCGGAGCTGTGAAGTCGTCGGCGATGCTGGCGCTCTGGGTCGGCCTCAGCCTTGGCGCGCAGGAACCTTGGCGGGAAGGCGACATCGTCTTCCAGACCTCCCGCTCCTCCCAGAGCCAGGCGATCCAACTGGCCACCCGATCGAAATGGAGCCACATGGGCCTGGTGTTCCGGGATCGCGGGCGCTGGATGGTCCTGGAAGCCGTCCAACCTGTCCGGGCGACCCCCATCGAAGCCTGGATCCAGCGTGGCACCGGCGGTCGCGCGGTGGCGAAACGGCTGCGGGATGCCGACTCGCGCCTGACCCCCGCAGCCATGGCGCGGATGAAAAAGGCCGGCCGGAGGTTTCTTGGCAAGCCCTACGATCTGACCTTCGAGTGGGATGACCGCAGGATCTACTGCTCGGAACTCGTCTGGAAGGTCTACAAGGAAGGGCTCGGCATCGAGGTCGGTCAGCTTGCCAGGCTCCGGGACTTCGACCTGTCGAATCCCGTCGTCCGGAAAAAGATGCACGAGCGCTATGGGAATCGGGTGCCTGGCGAGATGCCGGTCATCAGCCCGGCCGCGATCTACGACTGCCCTGAACTGGTGGAGGCCTGGAAGCGATGAAAACCGGAACGAAGCCCACCCTCTGGATGAAGTCCTCCTGCACCACCTGCCGCAACGCCAAGGCGAAGCTCGCGGAGCTGGGCATCGAGGTGGTCGTGCGGGACTACTACAAGACGCCGCTCACATCTGAAGAGCTGGAACAGCTGCTGCCCGCCGACCCCGCGCCCATGCTGGGGACGAAGAGCCCGAAGTACAAGGAGCTGGGTCTCAAGGAGCGGAAGCTCACCAAGGCCGAAGCCATCGAGCTCATGGTCTCGGACAACAACCTGCTCAAGCGGCCCATCCTGGTGCATCCGAAGGGCACGGTCATCGGCTTCGATGCGGCGGCCTACGAGGCCCTGAAGGCCTGAACCACATCAGGGGCCGGCTTCAGGCAACACTGGCCCCGCGGCCCGGGACGGGAAGCGCCGCTTGCGCCACGCGGCCCAGCGGAGCTGGAACCGGTCCATGTAGAGGTACACCACCGGCGTGGTGTAGAGGGTGAGCATCTGGCTGAAGATGAGGCCGCCCACGATGGCGATGCCCAGAGGGCGGCGCAGCTCGGCGCCGGTGCCCATGCCCAGCGCGAGCGGCAGGCCGCCCAGGAGGGCCGCCATGGTGGTCATGGTGATGGGCCGGAAACGCAGCAGACAGGCCTGGAAGATCGCCTCCTCCGGGCGCTTCCCTTCGTTGCGCTCCACCTGGATGGCGAAGTCGATCATGAGGATGGCGTTCTTCTTCACGATGCCGATGAGCAGGATGATCCCGATGAAGGCGATGACGCTCAGCTCCACCCGCAGGGCCATCAGCGCCAGCAGAGCGCCGACCCCGGCGGAAGGCAGGCTCGACAGAATGGTCAGCGGATGGATCAGGCTTTCGTAGAGGACGCCCAGGACGATGTAGACCGCCAGGAGCGCGGCCCCGATGAGAAGGGGCTGGTTGGCCAGGGAACTCTTGAAGGCCTGGGCCGTGCCCATGTAGGAGCCCCGGATGGTGCCCGGCAGCCGGATCTCGGTCTGGGCCTTGTCGATGGCGGCCACCGCGTCCCCGAGTGCGCCGCCCGGGGGAAGGTTGAAGGAGAGCGTGACGGAAGGCAGCTGGCCCTGGTGGTTCACCGACAGGGCTGTGTTGCTGCGGGTGAAGGAGGAAAAGGCCGCCAGGGGCACCAGCTGGCCCGTCTTCGACCGCACGAAGATGTTCCGCAGGCCGTCCGGGCTCTGCCAGTACTGGGCGTCCACGCCCAGCACCACGTGGTACTGGTTCAGGGACGTGTAGAGGGTGGACACGAAGCGCTGGCCGAAGGCGTCGTAGAGCGTGTTGTCGACCTGCTGCGCCGTCACCCCCAGGCGCGACGCCGTGGCCCGGTCGATCACCAGGGTGGCCTCCAGGCCCCGGTTCTGCAGGTCCGTATTGAGATCCACGAGCTGCGGAAGGGTGCGGAGCTTCGCCAGCACCTTGGGCGCCCATTCGAAGAGCTCCCCCGCGTCGTCCCCCTGAAGGGTGTACTGGAACTGGGAGCTGGCCCCGCGGCCGCCCATGCGGAGGTCCTGCACGGGTTGGAGGAAGAGGGAGGCGCCGGGCAGGTGGGCGCTCTTCCCCCGGATGCGGGCGATCACCTGGTCCGCGGTGAGCTTGCGCTGATTGTTGGGCTTCAGGGACGCGAACATGCGGCCGCTGTTGCCGGAGCCGATGAAGGCGGTGACGTTCTCCACGTCCGGATCCCGCTTCACGATGTCCACGAACTCGGTCATCAGCTTTTCGAGGGACTGGAAGGAGACGTCCTGGGCCGCCTGGATGGAGCCGTTGATGCGCCCCGTGTCCTGCTGGGGAAAGAAGCCCTTGGGGATGGCCACATAGAGCAGCACGGTGGCGAGGGCCGTGGCGAAGGTCACCCCCAGGGTCAGCCGCTGGTGGCGCAGCACCCAGGCCAGGGAGGATTCATAGTGCCCCAGGATCCACTTGAACCGCCGCTCGCTCCACGCGAAGAGCCGCCCATGGACCTCCCCGGCGTGGGGTCGAAGCAGCCGCGAGCACATCATGGGCGTGGTGGTCAGGGAGACCACCATGGAGATGAGGATGGCCGCCGAAAGGGTCACGGCGAACTCCCGGAAGAGCCGCCCCACGATGCCGCCCATGAGCAGGATGGGGATGAAGACCGCCACCAGGGAGATGCTGATGGAGACCACGGTGGACCCGATCTCCTGGGCGCCGTGGAGGGCCGCCTCCATGGGCGCCATGCCCGCCTCCAGGTGCCGCGTGATGTTCTCCACCACCACGATGGCGTCGTCCACCACGAAGCCCGTGGCCACGGTGAGGGCCATGAGGGAGAGGTTGTCGATGGTGTAGTCCAGCATGTACATGACGCCGAAGGTCCCGATGAGGGAGATCGGGACGGCCACGCTGGGGATCAGGGTGGAGCGCACGCTGCGGAGGAAGACGAAGACCACCAGGATCACCAGGCCGATGGAGACCATCAGGGCGAACTGCACGTCCCGGACCGAGGCGCGGATGGTCCGCGTGGCGTCGATCATCACGTTGAGGTCCACGGTGGGCGGGAGGGCGGCCTTCAGCTCCGGCAGCACCGCCCGCACCCGGTCGCAGGTCTCGATGATGTTGGCGTCCGGCTGGCGGAAGACGGCGACCATGATGGCGGGCGTGCCGTTGGTGAGGCCCGCGCTGCGGACGTTCTCGACCGTCTGGTTCACCCGGGCCACGTCCCCCAGGCGCAGGGCCGCGCCCTTCCTGATGGTGAGGATGAGCTCCCGGTACTGGTTGGCCTCCATGAGCTGATCATTGGTGTCCAGGGACCAGGTGGTGGTGGCGTTCGACAGATCGCCCTTGGGCCGGTTGATGTTGGCGGTGGTGATGGCGGCGCGGACGTCCTCCAGGCTCAGGCCATGGGCATTGAGGGCCGTGGGGTTCACGTCCACCCGCACCGCCGGCAGGGCGCCGCCCCAGACGCCCACCTGCCCGACGCCCCGGATCTGGGCCAGCTTCTGCTGAAGCACCGAGGAGCCGATGTCGTACATCTGCTCCCGGGGGACGAGCTTGGAGGTGAGGGCCAGGATCAGGATGGGAGAATCCGCCGGGTTCACCTTCCGGTAGGAAGGGTTGCTGGGCAGATTCCCGGGGAGGTCGCCTCGGGCGGCGTTGATGGCGGCCTGGACATCCCTCGCCGCGGCGTCGATGTTGCGGCCCAGATCGAACTGGAGGGTGATGTTGGTCTGGCCCAGGGAGCTGGCGGAGGTCATCTCCGTCACGCCGGCGATGCGACCGAACTGGCGCTCCAGGGGCGTCGCCACGGAGGAGGCCATGGTTTCCGGGCTGGCACCGGGCAGGCCCGCCTGGACCTGGATGGTGGGGAACTCCACCTGGGGCAGGGGGGCGACGGGGAGGAACTGGTAGGCGATGGCCCCCAGCAGCGCCAGGGCCACCGTCAGCAGGGTGGTGGCCACGGGGCGGCGGATGAAGGGGGCCGACAGGCTCATGGGGAATCCGCCTCACCCGCGGGGGCGGTGCCGCGGAGGCGGGCGGCGAGGCGGCTGAAGGCGAGGTAGATGACCGGGGTGGTGTAGAGGGTGAGGATCTGGCTGAAGATCAGGCCGCCCACGATGGCGATGCCCAGGGGCCGGCGCAGTTCGGAGCCCACGCCCGAGCCCAGAGCCAGGGGCACGCCGCCCAGCAAGGCGGCCAGGGTGGTCATGATGATGGGCCGGAAGCGCAGCAGGGCGGCGCGGTAGATCGCCTCCGGCGGCGCCTGACCCTCCTTGCGTTCGGCGTCGAGGGCGAAGTCGATCATCATGATGGCGTTCTTCTCCACGATGCCGATGAGGAGGATGATGCCGATGAGCGCGATGACGCTGAAGTCGGTGCGGCAGAGCATCAGGGACAGGAGCGCCCCCACGCCCGCGGAGGGCAGGGTGGAGAGGATCGTGATGGGGTGGACGTAGCTCTCGTAGAGCACGCCCAGGAGGATGTAGACCGTCAGGACCGCCGCCAGGATGAGCCAGGGCGTGTTGGCGAGGGAGGCGCTGAAGGCCTGGGCCGTGCCCTGGAAGGCCCCCTTGATGCTCGGGGGCAGGTCGATCTCCCGCTTCGCCCGTTCGATGGCCCGGACGGCGTCGCCGAGGGACGCGTCCTTGGCGAGGTTGAAGGAGACCGTCACCGCGGGGAACTGCCCCTGGTGGTTGATGGCCAGGGGCGCCGTGGCGGTCTCCAGGCGGGTGAAGGCGCTGAGGGGCACGGGCCCGCCGGAAGGCGCCCGCACGAAGAGCCGCTGCAGGTCCTCCGGCCGGGTCTGGAGCCCGGGCTGGGCTTCGAGGACCACGTGGTACTGGTTCAACTGGGTGAACATGGTGGAGATCTGCCGCTGCCCGAAGGCGTCGTAGAGGGCGTCGTCCAGCATCTGGGGCGTGACTCCCAGCCGGGAGGCGGTGGTCCGGTCCAGGACCAGCCGCGCCTGCAGCCCGGCGTCCTGGAGGTCGCTGGCCACGTCCCGGAGCTCGGGGAGGTCCTTGAGCTTCGCCACCAGGCGCGGGGTCCATACGCTGAGCTCCTGGGCGTCGGCGTCCTCCAGGCTGTACTGGTACTGGGTGCGGCTGACCCGGTCCTCCACGGTGAGGTCCTGCACCGGCTGCATGAAGAGCTGGATGCCGCCCACCTGGTCGAGGGCGGGCTGCAGCCGGCGGATGACTTCGCCGGCATTGAGGCCGCGCTCTTTCAGGGGCTTCAGGTTGATCTGGATGCGGCCACTGTTGAGGGTCGTGTTCGTGCCATCGATGCCGATGAAGGAAGTCAGGCTCTGCACCGCCGGATCCTGGAGGATGGCCTTGCCCAGCGCCTGCTGCCGCCCGGCCATGGCCTCGAAGGAGATGGACTGGGGAGCCTCGGAGATGCCGAGGATCACGCCCGTGTCCTGGACCGGGAAGAAGCCCTTCGGGATGGCGAGGTAGAGCAGGATCGTGGCCACCAGCGTCGCAACGGCGACCGCCAGCGTGGCCTTCTGGTACCGCAGGACCCAGGTCAGGGTGCGGGCATAGAAGTCCAGGACACTCTGGAAGGCCCGCTCCGAGGCCTGGAAGAAGTGGCCCTGGGCGCTGGCGTCCTGGTGCTTGAGCAGCTTGGCGCACATCATCGGCGTCAGCGTGAGGGAGACCACCGCCGAGACCAGGATGGTGACGCTGAGGGTGACGGCGAACTCCCGGAAGAGACGGCCCACGATGTCGCCCATGAACAGGAGGGGAATGAGCACGGCGATGAGGGAGACCGTCAGGGCGAGGATGGTGAAGCCGATCTGCTCGGAACCCTTCAGGGCCGCCTGGAAGGGCGCATCGCCCTCCTCGATGTAGCGCATGATGTTCTCGATCATCACGATGGCGTCGTCCACGACGAAGCCCGTGGAGATGGTGAGGGCCATCAGCGTGAGGTTGTTGAGGCTGTAGCCCAGGAGGTACATCACCGCGAAGGTGCCGACGATGGAGAGGGGCACGGCGACGCTGGGGATCACCGTGGCCGCCACGGTGCGGAGGAAGAGGAAGATCACCATCACCACCAGCGCGATGGTGAGCATCAGCGTGAACTCCACCTCCGCCACCGAGGCCCGGATGGTCGTGGTGCGGTCCGTGAGGATCGCGAGGTGCACGGAGGAGGGCAGGGAGGCCTGGAGCTGGGGCAGCAGGGCCTTCACCCGGTCCACCACGGCGATGATGTTGGCGCCGGGCTGCCGCTGGATGTTCAGGATGACGGCGGGCTCCTGGTTCATCCAGGCGGCCTGGCGGGCGTTCTCCACGTCGTCCACCACGTCGGCCACGTCCGCGAGGGTGACCGGCGCGCCATTGCGGTAGGCGACCACCAGGGGCTTGTACTGCTCGCTGGAAAGCAGCTGGTCGTTGGCGCCGATGGAGTAGGCCTGGTGCTCGCCGTCGAAGCTGCCCTTGGCCTGGTTCACGTTGCTCTGGGCGACGGCGGCGCGGAGGTCCGCCATGGTGAGGCCATAGGCCGCCAGGGCTGAGAGGTTGGCCTGGATGCGCACCGCGGGCTTCTGGCCGCCGCTGATGCTGACGAGCCCCACGCCGGGGAGCTGGGCGATCTTCTGGGCGAGGCGGGTGTCGGCGAAGTCCTGGACCTTGGAGAGGGGCAGGGACTTGGAGGTGAGGGCCAGGGTCAGGATCGGCGCGTCGGCGGGATTGGTCTTGCTGTAGACCGGCGGGTTCGGCAGGTCCCGGGGCAGGTAGGTCCCGGCGGCGTTCACCGCCGCCTGCACCTGCTGCTCGGCCACGTCGATGTTGAGGTCGAGGACGAACTGCAGGGTGATGATCGAACTCCCGCCGGAACTGGCGGAGGACATGCGGTTCAGGCCCGGCAGCTGGCCGAACTGGCGCTCGAGGGGTGCGGTGATGGCCGAGGCCATGACCTCCGGGCTGGCGCCCGGGTAGAAGGTGACGACTTGGATGGTGGGGTAGTCGACCTGGGGCAGGGCCGAGACGGGCAGCTGCCGGAAGGCGATGAACCCCACCAGCAGCAGCCCCGCCATGAGCAGCGAGGTGGCGATGGGCCGCAGGATGAAGGGGCGGGAGGGGTTCACCGCACGCCTCGAAGCGCCGGCGTGGCGTCAAGGGCGGGAGGGGACCCGTGGCCCTTCACGGCTTGCCTTTGCCCGGGACCGCGGCCTCCGGAGGGCCCACCACACTGACCTTGCTGCCGGGACGCAGCTTCTCCACCCCCTCGATGACCACCTGCTCCCCAGGTGCGAGGCCCTTGAGGACCACCGCCTCGTCGCCTTCGGTGGAACGGATCACGAGGGGGCGGAGCTCCACGGTGCCGTCGGCCTTGTTGAGGACGTAGACATAGCTGGCCTGGGCGTTGCGCTGGATTGCGGCGGTGGGCACGAGGGTGGCGCCCTTCAGCGTTTCGACCGTGAGGCGCACGTTGACGAACTGGTTGGGGAAGAGGGCCGAATCCTCGTTGGGGAACAGGGCCTTGAGCCGCAAGGTGCCCGTGGTGGCGTCGATCTGATTGTCCACCGCCAGCAGATGGCCGCTGGCCAGGATGGCCTTGAAGTCCCGGTCGTAGGCCTGGGCGGCCAGCCGCCGGCCGGCGCGCAGGGGGCCGGCGACCTGGGGGATGGCATCGGCAGGGATGCTGAAGAGGACGGTGATGGGCTGCACCTGGGTGAGGGTGAGAAGGCCGTTGGGATCCGCGGCGCGCACCATGTTGCCCGCGTCCACCTGCCGCAACCCCGCCTTGCCGGAGATCGGGGCTGTGATCCGGCAGTAGGCGAGGTTCAGCTTGGCGTTGTCCACCTGGCCCTGGTCGCTCCGGACGGCGGCTTCGAACTGGTCCACCAGCGCGGTCTGCGAATCGAGCTGCTGCCTAGGCAGGATGCCCTGGTCCAGGAGGGTGCGGAAGCGTTGCAGGTCGGCCCTGGCGTTCTTGAGGGCGGCCTCGTCCTTGGCGCGCTGGCCTTCGGCCTGGGTCAACTGGACCTGGAAGGAGCGCGGATCGATCTCCACCAGCAGATCGCCTTCGTGGACGAATTGCCCCTCGGTGAAGGCGACCCGCAGGATCTGGCCGTCCACCCGGCTCCGGACCGTCACGGTGTTCTGGGCGGTGACGGTGCCGAGACCGGAAAGGTTTACATCGAAATCACCTTTGCGCACCATCGCGAGGACCACGGGCACGGGCCGTGCGGAGCGCGCGCGTCCCCGGGGGCTGCCCCCTTGGTGCCGCAGGCGAGCGCCAAGGCCAAGCCGAGGACGATGGCCACGGCCGCCAGCAGCAGGTTCCTTCTGCGCAGCCATCGGGAAGGCGCCGCCGTTCCGGCCTTGGCAAGGAGTGGGGCAGGGCCGCCCAGGGAAAAGGTGTCCGATTCATGCGCGTTCATCTGGAACCCGGAGCTTCACCTGCATTCGGAAGGGAATCCACCCGACCGGCGGGAACAGGAACCGCCGGAGGGCCCCTGCAGTCTGCCCGAATCGGCTGGATTCCCATATTGCGCAGGTCAAGAGCTGGCGAAGGAATCGGACCCGGGACGAGGGAGGACTCCTCGGAGGGGAATCGGGATAGTCTTTGGAGCACTTCGGACGAGGAAACCTGGATGAAATTCATCAGCTGGAACGTCAACGGCTTCAGGGCGGTGCTCAAGAAGGGCTTCATGGAATGGCTGGAGGCGGCCGATCCCGACATCCTCAACCTTCAGGAGATCCGTTGCGAATGGGACGAGATCGACCTCGATGTCCGGAAGCAGCTGGAGGCGGGCTATGACATCTGCTGGTTCCCCAGCGCCGCCAAGAAGGGTTACGCGGGTTCGGCAACCCTTTCCCGCCGCGGTGACGGTTGGACGCACGCGAAGGGACTTGGCCTGCCGGACGTGGACGCGGAAGGCCGCATGATCGTGAGCCGGAACGGCGACCTCACCTTCATCGCCGGCTACTTCCCGAACGCTTCGGCGGGGCTCGTGCGCCTGGGCTTCAAGCAGAAGTTCGCCGAGGACCTGGCGAAGATCCTGAAGGCCCGCCACAAGAAGGGGGAGCAGCTCGTCCTCGCCGGGGACATGAACGTCGCGCCGGAGGAAATCGACCTCGCCCGTCCCAAGGACAACATGAAGAACCCAGGCTTCACGCCCGAGGAGCGTGAGGGCTTCCGCAGCTACCTCAAGGCCGGCATGCGGGACGTGCTGCGGGAGCGGAACCCTGGTGTCCCGGGCCTCTACAGCTGGTGGACCGCCCGGGGTGGCGCGCGCGCCAAGAACGTCGGCTGGCGCATCGACATCTTCCTGGTGAGCGAAGGCCTGGTGGACCGCGTGGAGGAGGCGGCGATCCATGCCGAGGTGATGGGGTCGGACCACTGTCCGGTCTCCCTGACCCTCAAGGCCTAGCTCGATGGAGGCGGTCACGGAAAAGGGCGCCCGCCGGGCGCCCTTTTCCGTTGCTGGCAGGATTCCGTTACCGGAGTTCCTTCAGCATCTCCTTCACTTCCCCGGCCTTGGAGCCCGTGGGCGCCAGTTCCAGGTACTTGCGCAGGGATTCCTTGGCGGCCTTGAGGTTGTTCAGGCCGAATTCGGCGATGCCCAGGATGTAGTAGGCGTCCGCATAATCCGCCTTCACCTTCAGGGCCTTCAGCGCGCCTTCCTTGGCGCCGCGGTAGTTGCCGGCGTTGAGGGCCGTGACGCCCTCGTTGTAGGGGATTTCGGGCCGGGGGCCTTCCAGGGTGTCCATCATGGCCTGGTACTTCGCCTCGCCTTCCTTGTCCTTCAGTTCCTTGCAGATGTTCAGCAGGGCGCTGATGACGACCGGGTCCTTGGGCGTCGTTTCCAGGTGGGTTTCGAGCAGACCCTTGGCATCCGCTTTCTTCCCTGCATTGAAGTAGATCATTCCGAGAAGACGGTTGGCCTTCTGGAGCTTTTCGGCCAGTTCGGGCTTCGCCGCCTCGTCCGTGGACTTCGCGAGGGCATCCTTGAAGGACTTGTAGGAGGTCTCCGCAGGGGCGACGGCCTGGGCGTAGTCCTTGTTGGAGTAGAAACCGACCGCGGCGTTGAAGGCCTCGGTGGCGTCGTTTTCCGCCTTCATGGCCGCGTCCTCGGGGGCGGGGGCCGCGGTGGTGCCCGCCGCGGGACCTTCAGAGGTGGTCCGGAGCACCACGTTGCGATTGGCGACGTCGGCCAGGGGGATGCGCACCATTTCCCGGTGGCTGATGTAGCCCGGCGCCGAGATGGTGACCTCGAATTCGCGGGGCTCCAGGCCGACCTGGAAGAACGAGCCCTTGGCGTCGGTCTTGATCTCCTTGAGCCAGGTGATATCGAGCCGTTTGAGCGCCACCACGGCGCCAACGATGGGCTTGCCATCTGAACTGGTGACCTTGCCGCTGATCCGGCCGGTGGAATCGGCGTGCAGGGAGATCATTGCAGCCGGCAATAGCAGGGGGAGGAGGAGTCGAAGTCGCATGCCCATGGAACACCCTTTCCTAGGTAGAAGGCACCCGAGTTTCGCACGAATCATGCCGCGACCTGAATCACACCCCCAATGGGGCGGGCATCCTCCGCCTTTGCATAATCTTGTGGTAGTCTCACGGCACTTCTCTGAGGCATCCATGGCGCCTGCGGTTCCCGAACCGTCCCTCACAGCGCTGGTTCATCTGATCGCAGAGCAGGCTCTGCTGGCCTTCGGCGTCGCCCACCCGCAAATGGGCCGGGGGGCCATGCCCAACCCGGAGGCCGGCCGCTTCTACCTGGCGCTGCTGAAGGAATTGAAGAGGAAGACCGAAGGCAACCGCACCCCCGAGGAATCCCTCCAACTCGACGAGGTCCTCGAGAATCTCAGGATGCGCGACCTGGGGCTGGTCCCTGCGGCCCCTGCGCGCGGAGCGGGCGCATGAGCAGGCTCAAGGGCTTCCTGGCTGTGGCCCTGTCCGGCGGCCTGCTCTGGTCCCAGGGGGCCCCGGCGAAGGCCGGCCGCGTCCCCGTTGCGACGATGCCCGCCGAGACTCTCCCGGCCACGGAATCCAAGACGCCGACGCCGGCGGCCTCGACGCCGGAACTCGCTCCGGCGGTGGCCCTCGCCCACCGGGCGGAACGCCTGAAGCTGGCCCTGCTCTCCGGCGACGAGCTCTCACTGCAGCGCGCCATCCTCGACGTAGAAGAGATGCGCCGCACCTACGGCACCCTCGATGTGATGCCCCTCGTGCAGGGCATGGCGATCTGGGCCCTGGACCAAGGCCGGCAGGGCAAGCGGGACCTCGCCCTCCACACCCTGGACATCCTCGACCGCTGGGCGGAAGGCCATCCCACCCTCCTCGGGGCCCGGATCACCATCAAGCGCCAGGAGGGCCCGCAAGGCTACGTCTCCAGCCTGCCGGACGTGATCTCCCTCAGCCGCCAGCGCCTGCTGGACGATGGCCAGCGGTGGTTGTGGCTGCTGCAGCACCTTGACTGGATGCGCGTCATGGCCGCAGTCCTGCTTTGGGGCTGGGTTGTGACGCTGGCGCTCCGGTACCGGCATGTCTTCCGCTACCAGTGGGAAGACAACCTCGCCCGCCGCGGCATGAGCCCCCTCATCATCGGGCTGCTCGGAGCCTTCGGACTCGCGTTGCCGGTGGTGCTTCGCCTGGATCCAAGCGTCGCCGCCATGATCTGGATCCTGATCCTCGCCACCTTCATGACCTCCGTGGAGGTCAAGGCCACCCTGCTCGTCATCGTGCTGCAGTTCATCCACCCGATCCTCGGCCTGGTGGAGCCCCAGGCCGCCCAGCCGACGGTGGCCAGCCTGGTGACCCTTCAGCTCCAGCCCCAGGTCCGCAAGACCGACGAGGGGCTCGCGAAGGTGCTGGATCCCCCTGACGCTGAATTCCTGCGGGGCTGGCGCGCCTATCAGCAGCAGCGCTGGCAGGATGGCACTGAGATCTTCCGAGGCCTCCACACGCGGCATCCGGACCAGGCCGCCGTGCTCAACAATCTTGGCGTGGGTCTCTACCAGACCGGCGACAAGGAAGGCGCGGCCAAGCGCTTCGACGAGGCCTTCACCTTGGATCCCCGCAGTGCCGAGATCCTCATCAACCAGAGCATCCGCGCCTATGAGCGGCTGGATACGGTGCTGGGGCAGGCCAAGCAGGAGGAGGCCCGGCGGGTCGCCGCGGATTCCTTCCACCGGCTGATGAGCGTGAACCAGGCCCGCAAGGAGGCCCGTGCCTTCCCGATGCCCATGGAGGACACGCCGGTCCGCCTGGAAGCCCTGCGCCGCCTCTTCCAGGGGAAGGAAGCCAACACCTGGGGCTCCGCCATCCGGGAGCCCTCCATCCTCTTCGCCATACTCCTGCCCGCGTTGGGGCTCGGCCTTTTCCTGTACCGCCTCAAGCAGCTCCAGTTCCTGGCGCATCCCAGCCAGTGCGTCCGCTGCGGCGAGCCCTTCCACACCACCGACAGCCCGGATCCGGGCGTCTGCCCGAAGTGCCACCACCTCTTCGTGCTCAAGGACGGGCTGCACGGCGAGTCGCGCCGCAAGAAACTCGACGAGGTCTCCGAGTTCCAGGGGTGGCAGAAACGGATCCACCAGGTGTTGACCTGCGCGCTGCCTGGGACGGACCGGGTCTTCATGGGCGAAACCCAGGAAGGCCTGGGCGAATTCGCCTTCTTCACCTTCGCGCTGGCCCTCGTCCTCAGCGCGGGCCGCACGGTCCGCTACCCCGGCGAAATCCTCACGGACCCCTCCAGCGTGCTGTTCCCCCTTGGGATCGGGCTGCTGGTGCTGCTCTTCGCGCGGTCCTGGCTGAAACTGCTCCCGAGGAGGAACTGACATGGCCCTCGAAGGCAGCCTGAGGGATTTCGACCTCTTCTCCATGTTCAACATGATCAAGATCCAGGGGAAGAGCGGCACCCTGGTCCTCTCCCGCGGCCAGGAGTTCGTGAAGGTCTTCTTCGAGCAGGGGGAGATCGTCGGCTGCGACTCGAATCAGGTCCGCATGGAGGACCGCCTCGGCACCATGCTCGTCCGCCTCGGCCGCCTGAGCGGCGAGGAGTTGATGGAGATGGTGCAGCTGCAGCGCCAGACCCTGAAGCGCATGGGGCACCTGCTGCTGGAGAGCGGCAAGGTGTCCCCCCAGGACATCCAGGACGCCCTCTTCAATCAGGCGATGGCCATCATCTACCGCACCTTCCGGTGGGTCGAGGGCGACTACCGCTTCGATTCCATGCTGCCCCAGGAGCTGGATCGGGAGCACTTCCCCGCGATCCCCGTGGATACGGTGCTCATGGAAGCCGCCCGCATCCAGGACGAGTGGCCCGAGGTCCAGAAGCGGCTGCCCTCCCTGGACACGCCCATGCAGCTCTCCACCAAGGGCCAAGGCATCCAGCTGGACATCGACCGCGAGCTCTCCAGCATCCTGGAAGGTCAGGGCGGCGGCGGGAGCGGCACCTCCGGCCTCGCCCATGAGCAGGAGACGGTGCTCACGTACTTCCGGGAGCCCCAGAGCATCAACGACGTGCTCCAGATCAGCCGCTACGAGGAGCTCGACACCTGCAAGTACATCGCGGACCTCTACGAGCGGGGACTCCTGGAGATCGCCGCTCGGGAGGTTCCCAAGCCCATCCGGCCCTGGACCGATGCCTCTTCCAAGAAGCCGGCGGAAGCCAAGGCCGAGGCCACGGGGCCCTGGCCGTACCTCTGGCCGATGACCGCCGTCTTCCTGCTTCTCCCCCTCGCCCTCGGCTACGTCCCCCGGAACCGGGGCTCCCTCAACGCGGGCCTGGCGAGTTTTGAAGCCGCCGACGTGCGCATCGTCACGGACCACTCCACGGCCCTCCAGCAGGCCTGGTCCTTCCGCCTCGCGGACCCGAAGAACGGGGGGGTGGAGCTGGCGCGGAGCCTGGGACGGCCCCTCGAGTCCCCCTACAACCCGGTGGAGGACTTCACCAAGATTCCGGACCCGCTCCTGCCGGGCTCCACGGGTGAGGCCACGGCGGAGGCCAAGGCGGAGGCCAAGGCGGAGGCCAAGGTGTCGCGCTGATGGTGGAGCACAGCCCCAGACAGGGTTCCATCGAGGTGATCTGCGGGCCCATGTTCTCCGGCAAGTCCGAAGAGCTCATCCGGCGGGTGAAGCGGGCGACCATCGCCCGGCGCCGGGTCCAGGTCTTCAAGCCTGCCCTGGATGACCGCTATGACGCCTCCGCCGTGGCGAGCCACAGCCAGCAGAAGCACGAGGCCGTTCCCGTGGGCAGCACTGCGGAACTGGCAAGCCGCCTCGACCCGTTGGTGGAGGTCATCGCCGTGGACGAGGTGCAGTTTCTGGACGATCCCATCGTGGAGCTGCTGGAGCGCCTCGCGGACCGTGGCGTACGGGTCATCGCAGCGGGACTGGACCAGGATTTCGCCGGCGCCCCCTTCGGCGTGATGCCCGCCCTCCTCGCCAAGGCCGAGTACGTCTCGAAGCTCCAGGCCATCTGCATGGTGTGCGGGGCCCCGGCGAGCCGAAGCCAGCGGCTGGTCCGCAGCGGAGGACAGGTGCTGGTGGGCGCCGCGGAAGCCTACGAGGCGCGCTGCCGGCACTGCCACACGGTGCCGCCGCCCAGCGACCACCAGCTCCTTGGAGAAGTCCCCTGATCCCTTGACCGGGTGCCGCTTTTCCTGAATGACCACGAACCATTTGTTGATTCGACACACGATATTCAATTCATCCGTCGAAGTGTCATTCCTGGACGCGCCAAGCCTCTGGCTTCCGATGCCCTGGAAAGGCTAGAATCCAGGACAGCGGGCCGGGCCCGCGCCGCCCGCTGCTGCAGGGCGGAGACCACCCACCGGGGCCGCGCGCGGCACCCGCAAGCCCGCGGCTGCAGGGCAAGGAGACCACCATGGCCGGCGCCTACGCCACCTTCAAGCACATGACCGACTACATGGGATTCGAGGGCCTGCTCTCCGACGAGGAGAAGATGGTCCGCGAAGCCGCCCGCGATTTCGTCAACGCGGAAGTCCTGCCCATCATCGAGAAGCATGCCCAGGACCAGACTTTTCCCGCCCACCTGATCCCGATGATGGGGGATCTCGGGTTCTATGGCCCCTCGCTCCCCGAGGAGTACGGCTGCGCCGGGCTCTCCTCCGTGGCCTACGGGCTCCTGATGTATGAGCTGGAGCGCGGCGACTCCGGCCTGCGCAGCTTCGCCTCGGTGCAGGGTTCCCTGGTGATGTGGCCCATCTACGAGTACGGCTCCGAGGCGCAGAAGCGCCATTGGCTGCCCCTCATGGCCAAGGGCGAGAAGATCGGCTGCTTCGGCCTGACCGAACCCGATTTCGGTTCCAATCCCGGCGGCATGCTCACCAAGGCCGTGAAGGAGCCCGGCGGGAAGTGGCGCATCAACGGCACCAAGATGTGGATCACCAACGGCACCGTCGCCGACGTGGCCGTCGTGTGGGCGCAGACCGAGGACGGCATCCGCGGCTTCCTCGTGGAAAAGGGCACCAAGGGCTTCTCGGCCCCGGAGACCCACGGCAAGTGGAGCCTCCGCGCCTCCGTGACCTCGGAGCTGATCCTCGAGGACGTGATCGTGGACGAGGAGCAGAGCCTCCTGCCGAACGTGAAGGGACTGAAGGGCCCGCTCGGCTGTCTCACCCAGGCCCGCTACGGCATCGCCTGGGGCGCCCTGGGCGCCGCGGACGCCTCCTACCAGTGCGCCCTGGACTACGCCCTGAGCCGCATCCAGTTCGACAAGCCCATCGCCAGCTACCAGCTCCAGCAGGAGAAGCTGGCCTGGATGGTCACCGAGCTCACCAAGGGCCAGCTCCTCGCCCTGCAGCTCGGCCGCATGAAGGACGCCAAGACCTACACCCCGGCCCAGGTCTCCATGGCCAAGATGAACAACGTGAACGTGTCCCTCGAGATCTGCCGCAAGGCCCGCACGATCCTGGGCGCCAACGGCATCCTCGACGAGTACCCGGTGATGCGCCACATGGCGAACCTCGAGAGCGTGTACACCTATGAGGGGACTCATGACATGCACACCCTCATCATCGGGCAGGAAGTCACCGGGATCCCGGCCTACCGGTAACGCGAACTGCCGGTAGGCACCTGGGAGGGCCTTTCCGCAGGTCGCCGGACGCAAGGCTTTTCATGAAAGAGGCGGACCTCGACGGTCCGCCTCTTTCATGGGTGCTGATCTGGAGCCGCCTGTGCACCATCCTGCCAACCAGCGCGACTATTCGCCCCCGAGGCCCAGTTCCTTGATCTTCACGTAGAGGGTGCTCCTGGGGATCCCCAGCCGCTTGGCGGCATCGGTCACGCGTCCACCCTCTTCCTCCAGCACGCGCTTGATGTGCAGCTTCTCCAGCTCCGCGAGGCTGAGCCGCGTTCCGTAGGCTGGCGTGGCTTCCGCGGATCCCCCCGCGAGGCCGAGATCCTCCGGCCAGATTTCGCGGTCTTCGCAGCGGATGGCCGCCCGCTCGAGGGAATTCCGGAGCTCCCGGATGTTGCCGGGCCAGCGATGGGCTTCCATGGCCTCGATGGAAAGCTTGGCGAGGGTCAGGCCGGGCTTGCCCAGCTCACGGCTCAGTTCCGCGAGGATGAGGGCGGAAAGCACGGGCAGGTCCTGCAGTCGCTGGCGGAGCGGCGGCAGGCTGAGGGTGAAGGTGCTGATGCGGAAAAAGAGGTCCCGGCGGAAGCGGCCGAGGCGGATGGACTTCTCGAGGTTCTGGTGCGTCGCGGCCACCAGGCGGATGTCCACGGTCTGGTCCTGGACTTCTCCAAGCCGCCGGAAGCGCTTCTCCTCGATCACCTTCAGGACCTTGGCCTGGACGCCGGTCTCCATGTCGCCGATCTCATCGAGGAACAAGGTGCCCTGGTCCGCCAATTCGATGAGGCCGCGCTTGGGCTGGTCGGCTCCGGTGAAGGCGCCCTTGCGGTGTCCGAAGAGCTCGGTTTCCAGGAAATCCGGATTCAGTCCGGCGCAGTTCAGATCCACAAAAGGGGCTTCCCGCCGTGGGCCCGCCCAGTGCAGCCATTTCGCCAGGACGCCCTTGCCGGTCCCCGTCTCCCCCTGGATGAGCACGGGACCATTGCCCTGTGCCACTTTCAGGGCATCCGCGCGGAGGGACTGGATCTGCGGGCTCACGCCAAGGAAGGGATCCAGGGGATCCATCCAGGGGCTGTCCGGGAGGAGGGAATCGGAATTCTTGGCCATGGTTGGTCGTTGCAGCAGGTTGGAAACCCGATTGGGACGGCGTTCACTACTTTCGCACAGGGCCCGCCGGTCGGCACAGTTCGAATGCGGCCTCACGGAGTTCGGAAGACCTTCCTGGCGTGGCGGCGTCTGCCCCGCGGGCATGGCGGGCATTTCGCGGATCCCGAGCCGACGCCGAGACATCAGGGTTCCCGGGGCTTCCGTCGTCGGCTCAACTGATGGCGCGCACATCCAGGGCTGGACCACCGTCCCCGGAAGCGCCCGCGTTGGCACCCATGGTCCCGGCGATCAGGCCCGGCACGCGTCGGTCCGGCAGCCACTGGTGGACCTTCAGGGCGAGGGCCGGGATGCTCATGGGCTTCGTGAGGTAATCGTCCATCCCCACCGCCAGGCAGCGCTCCGCCTCGCCCTGCAGCGCATTGGCGGTCAAGGCGAGGATCGGGGTGCGCGGAATGCGACGCTTCCCTTCGTCGTAGCGGATGGCCTGGGTCAGTTCGTAGCCGTCCATCCGCGGCATGTGAAGGTCCGTGAGGATCAGGGCGAAGCGTCCATCCATCCATTTCACGAAGCCGGCCTCTCCGTCCGCGGCGGTCTCCAGCGCGTAGCCCGCCTGGTTCAACTGGTGGGTGAGCACCGTGCGGTTGATGGGGTGGTCCTCCACCAGCAGGATGAGCGTTCCCTCCCGCTCGGCCTGTTCAACGCTGGGGGCCGGCCTGAAGCCGCTGGCCGAAGCGGTGTGGGTGGGAAGCTCCTCCTTGGGAATGTCCCGCGGATCGCCCACAGGCAGCGTGACGAAGCACGACAGCGCCGTGCCTGCCCCGACCGTGCTGCGAATCTCAAGGGTTCCCCCCATCATTTCCGCCAGGCGCCGGGAGATGACGAGGCCAAGCCCCGTTCCACCGAAGCGCCTGGAGATGCTGGAGCCGGCCTGGGAGAACGCCTCGAAGAGCTTGGCCTGGTCCGGCGCCGAGATTCCGATTCCGGTGTCCCGGACCAGGAACTCCAGGGACTGGGTGCCAGGGCCGGCGCCACGAAGGTGTACCCGAAGGGAGACGTAGCCCCGGTCGGTGAACTTCAGCGCGTTGCTCAGGAAGTTGTTCAGGATCTGGCGCAGCCTCAAGGGGTCCGCCACGTGGGCCGACGCGATCTCCTCGTCCACTTCCTGGGTGAAGCGCAGCCCCTTGCTGGAAGCGGCCCGGGCGAATCCCTGCGAGACTTCGTCCACGAGGGCCCGGAGCGAGAAGGTCTCCGGAGCCAGTTCGAGCTTCCCGGCCTCGATCTTCGAGAAGTCGAGAATGCCTCCGATGATCCGGAGCAGGCTTTTGGCGGAGTGCTCCATGATGCTCATGGCATTCCGCTGCTCGGGATCCAGCTTGCTCATCGCCAGGATCTCGAGCATGCCGGTGATGCCGATCAGGGGCGTGCGGACCTCGTGGCTCATGGTCGCGAGGAAGTTGGTCTTGGCGAGGTTGGCCGCCTGGGCGGCCGCTTCCGTCTCCCGGAGATCCGACAGGGCCTGCTCGAGGTTGCCGTTCAGGGCCTCGAGGCGGCGGTTCGCCTCCTGGACCTGGGCGGCCCGCAGGTAGATTTCGGATTCCATGCGCTCCGCCTGCACCTCGAGTTCCAGAGCCTTGTGCTCCTGCTCGAGACCGCGCTGCTTCACACCTACGAACTCGGTGACGTCCTCCACCCGGTGGATGAGATAGGCGATCCGGCGGCCCGCGTCGAAGACCGGCGTGTTGATGGGGCTCCAGTAGCGCACCTCGAAGCCGCCCCCTTCGCTTTCCGGCCGCCGGATGTCGTACTTCTGGACCGCCATCGCATCCGGGGCGCCTTCCCTCAGGACGCGGGCCAGGGATTCGCCGAGATTCCTGACGCCGTTGGCCGCGGGGTCTTCGGGATTGTCAGGAAACACCTCGAAGAGTCCCTTTCCGAGAATGTCCGCCCGCGTGGTCATGGTGGCCCGCAGGTACGCATCGCTGACCGCGACGATCCTCAAATCCGGCGTGAGCACGAGGTAGGAGCCTGGCGCGGATTCGAAGAGCAGCCGGAAGTCGGGTTGGGGCAGCGCTCCGGAACCTTGTAATAAATCTTTCCGCCGGTCATCCATGTCAGCTCACTGGGGAAGAGGCCGATGGCTGGATTGGCTGCAGCTTCTTCCCAGGCTTCAAAGCCAGACATGTGCCACGCGGAGTCAGCGCTGAAACCGCGGCGGCCTCCACTACCCATCCCAAGTCCGGTGCCAATACTTTGGGCGCCTGCCTGGATCTGGCTTCCGGCAGAGTCCTGGGGGGCGGTAATCCCAGGGCGCCGATTCAGCCTCTCCTGGCCGGGACGCGAAATCGCCCGTCCAGTTCCTGGACGACATCCAGAATCCAGACGGGCGAAGGGTGTTTGGCAGGGTTCGCGAGGCCTGCGTCGGGCTTAGCGGAGTTCCAGCTTGCGGGCCTCGAGGAGGTTGCCCACGGACTTCTCCAGGCTGGTGACGGCCTTGGCGTAGGCGATCTGGGCCTGCAGCTCGCTGGCCCTGGCCTGATCCAGCTCGTCCTGGCGCTGGAGGACGAAGAAGTTGGTGCTCATGCCGTTCTCGAACTTCTTCTGCTCGGCCTCGAGATTCTTCTCGCGGAAGATACGTGTCTTCTCGGAAGCCTTCACGCCCTTCTCGCTGGCGTCGAGGGTGCGCAGGGCGGTGCGGACTTCGAGGACGATCCCGAGCTCGAGGTCCCGCAGGCTCAGTTCGCTGCTGCGGCGGTTGGCGCGGGCCTGGTTCTCGCTGCCACGGGCGGCGCGGTTCGCGACGGGCACCGCGAAGGTCAGGCTGGCGTTGTAGCCCGGATACTTGGAGCCGAGGAGGTCGGACTGGACGCCGCTGTAGCCGTCCCGGGAAGACGATGCGCCGCTGTAGCCCACGCTGAGGTCAAGCTGGGGCTTGAGCCGGTTGCGGGCGGCGGTCTCGAGGACCTGCTTGCTCTCCACGTCCAGACGGGCGTTCTTGAGCTCGACCCGGCGTTCCAGCGCCATCTTTTCCGCGGCGGCTTCCTCCATGTCCATGGCCTTGATGCTGGGGGCATCCGTCGGCTCGAGGCCGGAGGGGCGCTCGGTGGTCGGGTAGAGGGCCCGCAGCAGCGCGTCCTTGGCGTTCAGCCACTGGGCTTCGGCGGCGATGATCTCCTGCTCCTTCAGGGCCACGGAGGCTTCGGCGGAAGTCACTTCGATGGGCGCCAGGGTGCCGACCTGCACCCGGATCTGGTTCTCCTTGAGCTGCTTCTGCGCCAGGGCCAGGGCGGCCTTCTTGTTGTCGAGGTTCTTCTGGGCGTAGACCACGTCCCAGTAGAGCGATTCGGTGTTGGCCACGAGGTCGATGATGGACTTCTGGAAGGTCAGGTCCGCCTGCTGTGCGCCTTTGCGGGCCACGATGAGCAGGCTTTCCGTGGTGTCGCGGCCGAAGCCCTTCAGCAGGGGCTGGGTGAAGGTGGCGCTGAGGTTGCCGTCATAGGGGAAGGGGGTGACGCTCGTCGCCGCAGCCTGGGCCGCGTTGTATTCCACCGTCGAGCGGCTTGAGAAGTAGCTCGGCTTGTAGTTCACGCTCAGGTTGCCGCCGAAGCCGAACAACTTGGAGACGCCGAGGGAGATGTCTTCCGTGCGGGCGACGCTGAGGCTGCCGGTGAGGTTCCAGTCGAAGGAGCCGGAGTTCACGAGGACGTTGGCCCGCGTGGCCTCGCGGACCTCCCGGGCCACCTGGACCTGGAGGTTGTTCTCGAGGGAGGTCTGGATGGCTTCCTGGAGGCTGATCCGCTTCGGGGCGTCGGCGGGGGCACCGGCCACCAGGCCATAGCAGACGAGCATCGAGGGGATCGCGCGGGTGAAGGCCATCGTCACTCCTTTGTTAATTCAAAAAGACCTGTCGTGGGACGGAGAGCCTACGCTGGGCTGCGGCGGTGGGTTTATCCGGGGACTGGGTCCACAGGGCAGGATGCCTACCTCGCGCCGCGAGGACAAGGCTTGATTCATCAACTGTTGAAAAATTCGCCGAACCGCGCCCTGGCATCGGCGGCCCGGCGCCTCCGCACCCCCCTTAGGGCTGGCCGAGTCTGGGCGTCCCGATAGGCTTCACCAAGCAAGCGCAGTCCCGGGAGGACGCATGGAAAGGGTCGGGATCATCGGCTTCGGTCGCTTCGGCGCGGCCTTCGCGGGCCTCTGCGGCGAGCAGGGCTGGGCCGTGGCGGCCTACGACACGGCCCGCCGCCCACCGGAGCCCTTCGCCTGCGAAGGGCTTGCGGAGCTCATGGCACGGTCGGACCTGCTGGTGCTCGCCACCCCGGTCCCTCGGCTGCCGGAAGTCCTCCGGGAACTCCGGCCGCACCTCCGACCAGGCCACTGGGTGATGGACGTGGGCAGCGTCAAGGTCCGGCCCGTGGAGGTGATGGAGGCGGCGCTGGGCCGGGACTGCCCCTGGGTGGCCACCCATCCCTTGTTCGGACCGGTCAGCCTGGCGCAGGCCGAGCGGCCGCTCCGGGTGGTGGTCTGCCCGAATGCCCTGCATCCGGAGCTGGCCGCGAAAGCGAGGTCGCTCTATGAGCGGCTGGGCTGCGAAGTGATCGAGCAGGAAGCCCACGCCCACGACCGGGCCATGGCCACCACCCACGCCCTCGCCTTCTTCGTGGCCAAGGGACTGCTGGACTCCGGCGCGGGGGAGGACGTCGAGGCGCCGCCCCCCAGCTTCCAGGCCCTGGCCCGTAGCATCGCTTTGGTGCGGGGGGACGCGGGGCATCTGTTCCGGGTGCTCCAGCTCGAGAACCCCTACGCCCGGGCTGCCCGGCGACGCCTGCTGGGGGCCCTGCAGTCCGTGGACCGGGCCCTCGAGGAGGATTCGGAGGGCAGTCCCAGCCAAGGGCCCGGCACGCTGGACATCGCCTCGCCCGTTCTGCCGGCGGAGGACCTGAGGAGCACAAGGGACCTCATCGACGCCGTGGACCGGGAGCTGCTCGCGCTCCTGGAGCGCAGGGCCCGGCTCGCCCTCCGGGCCGCCCGCGCCAAGGGGGACTTGGGGGTCGGCATCCTCGATCCGGACCGGGAAGCCCGCCTGCTGGAAGAGCGGCGCCGGTGGGCGGAGGAGCGGGGCCTGGATCCGCGCGCGGTGGAGGACCTGTTCCAGCTGATCCTGAGCCAGTCCAGGGCCCTGCAGGCTACTTGAGCAGGCTGCGGGCGACGACGATGCGCTGGATCTCGGAGGTGCCTTCGTAGATGGTGGTGACGCGCACATCGCGGTACAGGCGTTCCACCACGTATTCCCGGGAATAGCCGTAGCCGCCGAAGATCTGCACAGCCCGGTCGCAGACCCACACGGCGCTCTCCGTGGCGAAGAGCTTGGCGGTGGCCGCCTCCAGGGTGCAGGGCTGGCCTTCGTTGCGCATGATGGCGGCCTTGTAGACGAGGAGGCGGGAGGCCTGCACCCGGGCTTCCATCTCCGCGAGGTAGGTCTGGATGGCCTGGTGCTCGCCGATGGGCTTGCCGAAGCTGTGGCGGGTCCGGGCGTAGGCGATGGATTCATTGAGGGCCCGCTGGGCGATGCCCACCGCCTGGGCCGCGATGCCGATGCGGCCGCCGTCGAGGCCGTGCAGGGCCACCTTCAGGCCGTCGCCGGGCCCGCCCAGCAGGTCGTCATCCGCCACGAAGGCGTCCTCGAGGGTGACCATCACGGTCTTGGAGGAGCGCAGGCCCATCTTTTCTTCGGGTTTGGCCATGTGGACGCCGGGCCGCTCCGCATCGAGGACGAAGGCGCTGATGCCCTTCTTGCCCAGCTCAGGGTGGGTGACGGCCATGGTGACGAAGTAGCGGCCCACGCCGCCGTTGGTGATCCAGGCCTTCGCGCCGTTGAGCTGCCAGCCGCCCTCCACCTTTGTGGCGCGGCACTTGAGCGCCGCGGCGTCCGAGCCGGCGTCGGGTTCGGTCAGCATGAAGCCGCCCAGGACCTCGCCGGAGGCGAGGGGCTTCAGGTATTTCTGTTTCTGGGCCTCGGTGCCGAAAACGAGGATGGGGGCGCAGGCCACTGAATTGTTCACGCTCATGGTCACCGCCACGCTGGCGTCCACCTTGGCGATCTCCTCCAGGGCCAGGATGTAGCTGAGGTAGTCCACGCCGGCGCCGCCATAGGCCTCGGGCACGGTCATCCCCATGAAGCCCATCTCCCCGAGCTGCCGGATGATGTCGCTTGGGAATTCGGCGGCGTGATCCCGGGCCATGGCGCCCGGCTCGATCTCGTTCACGGCGAAATCCCGCGCGGCGTCGCGGATGGCCAGCTGGTCTTCGGTGAAGGCGGGGAACATGGGACCTCCCAACCTTCCACCGTAGCAAACCCGGGATGAGATGAAAGCCTCAGCTTCCGGACAGCTCCCGCTGCAACAGCCTCAGGGCGCCCTTGCTCCCTTCCCATTTCATGAGGGCGTGGGCTTCATCGGGGCCGCACCACCGGTACTCGAGGTGCTCCTCCGGGGCGAGCCGGACCTGGGCATCCCGGGCGACCTCCATGTGGAAGCACGTTTCCGTGTTGAACCGCGGCTCGTCGTCGGGAAATCGCACGATGGCGGGGTCGACCCAGAAGGAGTGGCGCAAGGGCAGGGGCTTCAAGGTCCCTGTCAGACCGGTCTCCTCCAGGACTTCCCGGTGGGCGGTCGCTTCCGGGGTCTCGCCGGGCTCCATCATCCCGGTGACGCTCTGCCACCACGCCCCGTGCTCGGGCACCCGCAGCATCATCAGGATCTCCGGGCCGGCGGAACCCCTGCGCCAGGTGAGGGCGTTCACGCTGCGGCTCGGGTCCCGGGCCGGCGCCGCTTCGAGGGCGAGGATGCCCAGGAGGCGGCGCTCCAGCACGGTCTGGACTTCTTCGAGGCTGGGGGCGCCTTCTCCGAGGAGCGATGCCAGGCTGCAGACCCCCTTGTCGGTGAAGCCGCAGGGCGTGATCCAGCGGAAGTGGTTCAGGTCCGGGGCCACATTGAAGGCCAGGCCGTGGGTGGTGATCCAGCGGGAAAGGTGCAGGCCGATGGCGCCGAGCTTCTCGAGGCCGCCGCCCGGCTTGTAGGAGGCCGTATCGACCCAGATGCCAGGGGCGCCCTTGAGCCGGTCCGCGGCGACGCCGAAGTGGGCCGCGGTGCGGATCATGGCCTCCTCCAGCCCGCGCACGAGGCGGCCCAGGTCCTCCCGGCCGCCCCGCAGGTTGCAGATGGGATAGGCCACGATCTGGCCGGGGCCATGGTAGGTGACCTCGCCGCCCCGGTCCGTGCGGGCGATCTCCACGCCTTCACCTTCGCAGAAGGAGGGGCTGACGTGGATGTCCGTCTCCACGGCGTTGCGGCCGAGGGTGAAGACCGGATTGTGCTCCAGGAGGAGCAGCTGGTCGGGGCGGCCCTCCTCGGCCACCCAGCGGGCGAGGGCCTTCTGCATCCGGAGGCCCGCGGTGTAGAACACCCGTCCCAGGCGCCGGACCTGGGCCGGCCTCGCCGTTTCGAATCCGATCTTCGCCATGGGTCCAGGCTACCGGGCTTCCGGCCCGTCGGCGCCGCTCAGGCGGGGTCCGGGGCTTCCAGGTCCAGGTGCTGCTCCTGGTCCGGGTTCGCCTTGAGGATCCCCTTGAACACCACCAGGTTCTCGAGGAAGAGCTCCAGCAGGACGGGATCGAAGTGGCCGCCGCTGCAGGCTTGCAGTTCCGCCAGGACTTCAGCCTCGCCCCAGGCGGCCTTGTAGTGGCGGGCATTGGACAGGGCGTCGAAGACGTCGGCGATGGCGGTGATGCGGGCCTCAAGGGGGATCGTCTCCCCCGCCAGGCCCCTCGGGTAGCCCGAGCCGTCCCATTTCTCGTGGTGGCAGGCCGCGATGCGGGCGGCCATCTGCATGAAGGGGACCTTGGAGTCCTTCAGCATGGCGGCGCCGATGAGCGTGTGCCGGCGCATCACCGTCCACTCGTCCGCATCGAGGGGGCCACGCTTCTGCAGCACGGCGTCGGGAACGCCGATCTTGCCGATGTCATGCATCGGAGCGGCGAGGCGGATGTGCTCCACCCATTCGCCGGGCTTCCCGAGGAGCTGGCCCATCTCGGCGGCGTAGAGTCCGATCCGTCGCACGTGCATGCCCGTCTCCAGGTCGCGGAAGCCGGCGGCGGAGACCAGGCGCAGCGCCACCTCCTCGCGGCTTTCGCGGATCACCTGGGTCTGCTCGAGGACCCGGCGGTAGAGCTCGCCTTCCCGGTCCTTGGCGTCCTTCTCTAGGCGCTGCCGCCGCAGGGCGCCCCGGATCTGCACCAGGATCTCCCGGACCTGGAAGGGCTTGAAGACGTAACCGTAGGCGCCCTGCTCGAGGCAATCCGTGATGATGGACATGTCATTGCGGCCGCTCACGATCACCACGGCGATCTCGGGCATCCGCGGCTGCAGGGCCTTCACGAGATCGATGCCCCGTTCCCCGGGCATCTCCAGGTCGCAGAGCACCAGGCTGAAGGG